>NZ_JBFWNP010000109.1:0-2555 GCF_050250995.1 Ramlibacter sp. | reverse complement strand
GCCCTTCCCGCTGGGCCGCCGCGGCCGATCGGGCCGCCGCAAGGCACGTGTCGACGTGGCCGCCAACAACGGCGGCGATAGTAGAAGCGTCGGTGGAACGTGCTGCGGTGTCACGAAGTTCGGCGAGGGCGGCGCGGACGTCGAGGTCGTCGGTGCCGAGGGGGATCCCGTGATAGTTGGTGAGTTGGTACTGTAGGTGGTGCGTTTCCGCCCACGCGCCAATGAAGGCGATGCGGGCGTACGTGGCGGCGCTGCGCACGCCGAACCCGCCCTGCGACAGCGGCAGGCGGAGTCGTGCCTCGACCGCGGCGCTGGGGGGAGCGCCAAGGGCGGCGGCGACGGCGACCGCCAGGGCGTCCTCGACCCGGCGAACGGCGTCGAGAGCGGGGGTGGAAGTGCGGCACACGTAGGTCGAGAGACCGTTGCCGCAGAAGAGCAAGGTGGAAGTCTTCTGATGAGGCTCATCGATCTGGCTGATGCGGCAGAATGTGTCCTTGGCCGCATCGGCGACGCGGTGCATGTGCGCCGTGGCCGCGCGGTCGCTCCCGACGGCCGCGCCCATGACCGTGGCTTGGCTCCATTCGCGATACGCGGAGCGCGGCAGGGCCCCGATCGCGCCCTCCAGCACCGCCCGCACTTCGTCGAGGGCGTCCAGGTTGCACGCCACGGTGAACTTGGCCGGCTGAAACTCGATGCCATACTTGCGCGCGATGGCGGCGAAGAACTTGAGGAACTTGGCCACGTCGCGAACGTCGCCCCCGTGGTTCCCGTCGTCCGCGAAGAAGCCATGGAGGTGGAGCCGCTCGATGACCCCCGGATGCTTCTCGCGGAACTCGCGAAGCGCTGCGTGTTGCGTCATCGCGTACAGCAGCGTTCCCAGCGGGCAGCCCTGCATCGCCCCCTCCTCGCTCGAAATGGTGGTCGACGCGTAGTAGAGCTTCTTGTGTGCGCTGTAGGCGGCAATCGTGTACTGGCCGAGGTCGGGAAGGTGGGCGCACGTTTCTCGTATGAACACCTCGCGCATCGCCTTGTTGAACGCGTTCATCACGTCGGTGCCCACGAGCACGTACAGGCGGTACTTGACCGGGTCGGACTGCCAGATGGCCACGACCCTGCGCGTGCCGTGTGCCAGCGCTTCGCCTCCTGAGCGGACGCCCACCGCCACCTGGTTGTACGCGAGGAGGTACTTCGCGGCGGGGTTGCGGTTTTTGCGCAGCAACGCGCGACCTGTGCAGCGGCGGAAGAGCTCGCCGCACGCGATGGGGCGAACGTCTGGCATCGGCGGCTTCTTGAGGAACGCGATCAGAGCGGCGCTGAACACCGCGTCGCGGGCGTCGTCTGGCAGGGCGTTCTCGACGATTTTCTGGAACAGCGGCGCGAGCCTCGCGCAGATCTCCGACCCCGGGCAGCGCGCCATCTGCTGGAGGGGGATGGTGCGCATGCCGCTCGGTCCCGGCGCCGAGTGGGCGTCCATGGCCATGATGCTCTGCAGTGTCAGCAGTGGCGTGAAGCGGGTGGTGGTGCGTGGCAGCTCCGGCGGCACGGCGGGCGGTGGCGCGGTGGGGTGCTTGTCGCGCAGCTGGCGGAGCGTAGCGTCGTTGGGAGGCGCTATTTTCGCGCCCTTGGTGGCGGCCGCTGCGCGGGAGGGCTGGCCGTCCGTGGCCAGCTGGAGGGCGCGACGCTTCGCTTGCTGCTTGACGACCGACGGCCCGTTGCCGATGCTGTGACGCAGCAGGGTGGGCACTTGCCCCCGCAGCTCCCCGTCCTCCCACAGTGCTGCGAGAGCTTCCGCGTTGCCTGCCGTCGCCGCCGCGGCTGCGGCGCGGTCGCCGGCGGGGTCGACGAGCAGGTCCGCTTCGTCCCCGGAGGCGTCTGAATCGCCCCCGGGCTGCGCTCCGCCATCCAGGGCCGCACCCGGCGGGGGCCGGCGCCGAGCCGCGCCGCCGGGCGCCGGCCGCTGGGCGTCAGCGTCGTCCTCGTCGTCTGCGGGCCGCACGGGCCCCTGCCTCGCCGCCGCGGTGCTCTTCGCGGCCTCCCACAACTCCACGTAGCCGTTGGGCGTGCGGAGCTGCGCGCAGCGCTGGCGGACCACCTGGGCGTTGGACTCCTCGGTGCGCCCGGGCCCCCGCGGCAGAGCGCCCATGACCAGCTTGGGGAATGCGTAGAGCAGCAGCCAGCCGAACTTCTCGGTGGCCGCGGCGTTGGCTAGGTCGCACACCCTGCCCAGGGCGTTGGACACAGTGCGAACCGTGTCGGCCCCGCCCGGGATGCACTTCAGCGTCGGCAGCCGCAGTCGGGCGACGGCGTCGAAGGTGAAGCCCGCCGGCACCGGGGAGTAGTGCGCCACTTCGGCGGCGCTGCGCTGCGCTGCAAGCCCGGCGAGCGCCGCCGAGGCGGCGGCAGCAGAGGTCGGTGCTGGGCCAGGCGGCTGCGCGAGTGCGGGCGGCCGCGCCAGGTCGGCGTCGATTCGGCCCTCGAACAGCTCCCGCTGCGCTGCGAGGCGGTCGTCCAGGGCGATGGTGGCTGGCGCGCGGGTGTCGCCGCCGGTCATGGCC
>NZ_JBFWNP010000108.1:0-2815 GCF_050250995.1 Ramlibacter sp. | reverse complement strand
CATCTCGTCGGTGACCTCCTGGCTCTTCGACATCCTGGTCGCGGCCAACCTGGTCTCGACCCTATTGGAATGCGGCGTCGGCCCGTGTGACGACGACCCGACCTATTATCACTGGTTAGGAAAACCCTAAGCTCCAGGACCGACGTCATGGCCGATCTCGCGATTGATAGCGCGCGCGTCTGATGGCAGGAAAGCACATGCGTTTCCGCCTAGCCCTCCTTCTGGTGCTTCTAACGCTCCCGGCCATCGCCGCCGATGCGCTGCCGCGTCCGACGGGCGCCGTGTTGCTGACCATTTCCGGCAGCATCGCCGTCACGAATGCCGGCAAGGAAGCGCGCTTTGACCGCGCGATGCTGGAGAAGCTCGGCGTGCGCACGATGCAGACCTCGACGACCTGGACGACCGGCGTGAAGACCTTCGAGGGCGTCCTGGCGCGCGACGTGATGAAAACCGCCGGCGCCAAAGGGACCGAGATCCGCGCGATCGCGCTGAACGACTATGCCGTCATGATCCCGATGGAGGATTTCGAGCGCTACGACGTGCTGCTGGCGTTTCGCATGGATGGGCAGGACCTGACCGCGCGCGACAAGGGGCCGCTCTGGGTCGTCTATCCGCGCGACGCGCACCGCGAGCTTAACGATTCCAAGTTCGACGCACGCTGGGCGTGGCAGCTCAAGCGCCTCGACGTGAAATGATCCGCCTGCCGCGCCGGTGGACGGCCGCGCTGGCATTCCTGGCGCTGGTGATCTCCGCGACCAGCCTCCTCACCGCGTCCTACCGCCTGCTTCTGGTCGAGCGCGACATGCGCGACGACGTGGGCGAGAACCTCTTGTGGTTCGTGACGCAGGCGCAATTTGAAAGCGCCCGCTTCGCCGATGCCGTCCGGCGCCGCGTCTCGGACGATCCCACCATGGACGCCGATGCCCTGCGCGAGCGCTACGACGTGCTGCTGAGCCGCCTAGCGGTCCTGGCCGACGGCGCGCCGCGCCGCCGCCTGGAAAGCTATGGCGGCGAGCCGGCCACCATCCCGGGCCTGGTCACGAAAGCCGAAGCGTTGGCGCCGCGCGTCGAGGCCCTTTCGCCCGGCGACGCGGCGCAACTGCCGCCCATCATCGCCGTGGTCGATCCCATGACCACGCTGCTACAGACCGGCTCGCTCGAAACCGCGCACCATGAGCTGGCGCGCCAGGTCGCCCTGCGCGAAAACCGGCAGGACACGATCTTCGAAATCCTGGGCTACTTCGCCGGCATCATCATCAGCGGCGGGCTGGTCGCCCTGCTGCTGCGGATCGAGGCGCGGCGCAACCGCGAGCTGGCCCTCCAAGCGAAAGCCGCGGAAGGCGTCGCGCGCGCCAGCGAAGCGCGCTTCCGCGACGTGGTCGACGCCGGTTCGGATTGGGTCTGGGAGACGGACGCGCGGCACCGCTTCTCGTTTCTGACCGAACGCCTGCCGCAACAGTCGGGCGAGGATGCGCGCTCGATTATCGGCTTCACGCGCGAGGAGCTCTACCGCGACTCGTCCAAGGACGACGGCGCACTCTGGGCCGCGCACCAGGCCGCTCTCGACGCGCGGCGGCCGTTCCGCGATTTCGTCTTCGCCTACCGAGACTCGGCGGGCGGGCGCCGCGTCTCGCGCGTCCACGGCAAGCCGGTGTTCGCCGCGGACGGCACTTTCGTCGGCTACCGCGGCACCGGCCGCGACATCACGCCCGAGATCGAAGCCGCCGAAGCGCTGGAGGAAAACCGCCGCCTGCTGCACGGCATCGTGGACGTCGTGCCCGCCATCGTGAACGTGAAGGACAAGGACGGGCGCTACGTGCTGATGAACCGGCACCAGGCCGAGCGGTTCCGCGTCAAGGCCGAAGACGCCATCGGGCGCACGGCGATGGACGTGCAGGACGAAGAGGCCGCGCGCTACTTCATGGCGCTCGACGAGAAGGTGATTTCAACCGGCCAGCCGCTGCCTTTCTTCGAGCGAACCGTGACCCAGCCGGACGGGCGCGACGTGACCTGGCTCACGACCAAGCAGCCCTTGCGCGACAGCAAAGGCGCGATCCAGCACATCGCGACGGTCAGCGTTGACGTCACCATGCTGAAGAAGGCGGAACGCGCCCGCGCCGCCCTCAGCCGCCACTTCTCGCCGAACATGGTCGAGGAGCTGGTCAGCATGGACAAAGGCTTCGGTCCCGTGCGCACCCTCGACGTCGCGGTGCTGTTCGCGGACATGGTCGGCTTCACGGAGCTCTGCGCGCAACTGCGCGCCCAGGAGGCGTTCGACCTGCTGCGCGATTACGATGCACGCATGGCGCCGATCGTGCTCGGCTTCGACGGTACGTTGGACAAGTATCTGGGCGACGGCATCATGGCCACCTTCGGCACGCCCCAACCGGGCCCGCGCGACGCCACCAACGCCCTGCGCTGCGCGCGCGAGATGCTGCGGACGATGAATGTCTGGAACGCGGAGCGTGCCGCGCGCAGCCTGTTCAAGGTGGAGGTCGGCATCGGTCTCCACTACGGCTCTATCCTCTTGGGCAACGTGGGTGATGCACGGCGCATGGAACTGGCGGTCGTGGGCGACACGATCAACGTGGCCAGCCGCCTCGAGGACCTGACCCGCACGCTGAACGCCCCTATGATTGTGAGCGCCGAGCTGATGGCCGCCGTTTACGAAGAGAACGTAGCCAGCGACATCGAGCTTATCGGACTCGAAGCTGGTGGCGCGCACATGCTGCGCGGCCGCAAGGATCCCGTCTCGATCTGGATCGCGCGGCCCGCGGGCTAGGTCACCACTTGTTGCGCAGCTCGCGCAGCTTGA
>NZ_JBFWNP010000107.1:0-2981 GCF_050250995.1 Ramlibacter sp. | reverse complement strand
CCGCCACGGCGGAGATCGCCAATCCCGAAAGGGGCATCGCTGCCGGCAGATGCTTGCGCAGCTCGCGCAGCGACCGCGTGATGCGCCGCTGCGGAACCTGGGCGGCGACCAGCGCCTGCGCGGTGCGCAGCAGGATCAGGTCCTGGAACGAGAACCGCCACGCGTTGCGAGCACCGCGGGCGGGCGTGACGAAGCCGGCGTCGACCAGCGCGCGGATCGTGCTGCGGGAAAGGCCGAGCAACCGCTCGACGTCGCGGACGCCGTAGGCTTGCACGACGCCGCGGCCCGAAAGGCGTTACGCCTTCTTCCGGGCGCCCTTGCGTGCGACGGGCGCTTCCTCCGCGGGCACCTCGACCGCGGCCGCCCGCTTGGCCGGCTAGCGCGCCGGCTTGGCGGTGTCGTCCGCGGCGGCGGGCGCCTTCGCCACGGCCGGGGCGCGTGCCGCGCCCTTCTTGGCGAGGCTCGCGCGCAGCGCTTCCATGAGGTCGATCACCTGCGCGCCGCCCTCGGGCGCCTCGGTGAGCGTGATCTCCTGGCCATCCACCTTCTTCTGCACGGCGGCCTCGATGCGCTGTGCCACTTCGTCCTTGTACGCGGACGGATCGAAGGTGGCGGAGGTCTGCTGCTCGATCAGCTGCTGCGCGAGCTTGAGTTCCGCGGGCTTGACGTCGGTCTTCGGGATGTCCAGGTCCTTCATCGAGCGCACTTCACCCGCGTACAGCAACTGCTGCATCACGAGGCCATCCTCGACCGGGCGGATCATCACGATGTACTGCTTGCCGCGCGCCGCCCAGCGGCCGAGCGCACAGCGCTGCGATTCGCGCAGCGCGCTCGCGAGCAACGCATAGGGCTTGGCGCCGCCCTTGTCGGGCGCCAGGTAGTACGCCTTGTCGAAGTACACCGGATCGACCGCCTCGAGCGGCACGAATTCGGTGATCTCGGCCATGTGCGTGCCCGCCTCTTCCATCGCCTTCAGCTCTTCGGGCGAGAAGGTGACGTACTGGTCCTTCGCGAACTCGTAGCCCTTCACGATGTCTTCGCGCGGCACCACCACGTCTTCCTTGATGCAGACGTATTGCTGCTTGAGGCGCGACCCGCAGCCCTTGTGCAGCATGTTGAACGACACCGCCCTGCTCGCTTCGGTGGCCGAATAGAGCTTCACCGGGATCGACACCAGCCCGAAGGACACCGTCAAACTCGCGATCGATCGTGCTGCCATGTGCTGCCTCCGCCTGTGCTGGTCCGATGCTTCGGCGTTGTTCAGGCCTTCACGCCCGCCAGCGCCTCTTCGATGCTCTGCTTGCGCTTCAGCGCGTCGTGCCAGCGATCGCCCGTCTGCGCCAGCCGTTGCGGCGCATTGGCCATCGTGAAATCCAGCGGGTGCGCGCTGGCCAGTTCGTCCCATGTCAAAGGCATCGACACGGGCGCCCCGGATACCCCGCGGGGCGAGTACGCAACATTCAACGTCTTGCCGCGGACGTTCATGTTGTAGTCCATGAAAATCTTACCAGTGCGTTTCGGAATACTCCACTCCAGCGTGATGTCTTTGGGGTGCAGGCGGCGCAAGTGTTGTCCCACGAGCTCAGAGACGTGCCGGGCGGCATCGAAGTCGAGCGTCCGCCGGATGGGGACGAATACGTGCAGCCCCGTCTTGCCGGAGGTCTTGACGATGGCCTCGAGCCCCATGTTCTGCAGGAGTTCACGCAGCCAGAACGCCACCTCCTTCCCCTTCTCGAACGCCACGGTGTTGAGCTCGGGTTCGGCCCCCTTCCCTTCCTTGCCCGAGTAGATGTAGGGGTCGAGGTCGAACAGCACGTAGTCGGGGTAGTTCAATACCGACGCCTCGAGCGCTTCCAGCGAGGCCGCATAGTCGGTGCTCTTGCTCGCGCAGTCGGCGCCGGGCCGCGCCCGCGAGTGCCACACGTGGAACTCGAGCGTGCCCGATTGCGCAAGCCATAGTAGTGTCGGCAGGTTGTTGCACAACAGGTAGTCGTGCTGCTCGTCCTTGCTGCTCGAAAAGACGGTGATCGACTCGACGAAATCGGGCCGCGCCTGCTCCCAGTGCTTCTGGAAGAACCGCTGCCCGCCGATGCCGTCGGGCATGCGGATCATCGTCAACGGCCGGTCGGCGAGGTGCGGGAGCATGTACGGCGACATCTGCGCGCAATAGCGCAGGAGGTCGCGCTTGGTGAACGCCGGATGGTCTTGCGCAGGGTCGGCCGGCCAGTACACGCGGTCGAGATGGGTGAGCGCGATGCGGTGCTTGCCGACCGCGAGCGAGAGCGCGTTCTTCGGTATCTCGAGTTGCGCCAGGACTTCGGCCACGGGGCCGACGGCGGCGGCCGCCCCCTTCTCGGCCGTCGCCGGTCGCCGCACCGCCTTCGCGTCGAGGTCGTCGCGCAGGCGGACGAACACCGGGGCGCGCAGGTGCCCGTCGTCGGTCCAGCTGTGGAAATTCACTTCGGCCACGAGCGTGGGCTCGACCCACGTCGTCGGCGCGTTGAGTTCGGGCGTTTCCACGAACGGACACGTGGGCCGACGCAGCGGCTCCAGGCGCTTCCTCACGGCGGCGAGCGTGCGGTCGTCGAAGCCCGAGCCGACGTGCGATGCGAAGTGCAGCCGCGCACCGCGCGCACCGGGCGCCTTCCCGGTGCGCTTCGGCGCATCCCAGTAGCCGACCAGCAGCGATCCGAGCGAGGCACGCGCGCCCTTCCCCTGCGTGTAGCCGCCGACGACGAAATCACCGCTGACCGTCGGCTTCACCTTCACCCACGATGTCGAGCGGCGCCCCGGTTCGTAGCGGCTTTCCCGGCGCTTGCCCACCACGCCTTCGAAGCCCGCGGCCAGCGCGGCTGCCTGCAGCGCAACGCCATCCTCTTGCGCATGCACGAGCTGCACCAGCGGCGAGGGCAACAGGCACTGCGCCAGGTAGCGCCGCCGGTCGCGATACGGCGCCTGGCGCAGGTCGATGCCGGCGAAGT
>NZ_JBFWNP010000106.1:0-3021 GCF_050250995.1 Ramlibacter sp. | reverse complement strand
GTCCGGGTTGTTCGCGCGCAAGTTGACGGCGGCGGGCCTGCAGCGCGCCCAGATCGTGGGCGTCGGCGATGCGCGGCAGGTGCGCCACGAGCCAGGCGTAGTGGACCTCCTCGGCGCGCCGCAGGATCGGCGCGGCATCCCACAGGGTGTCGTCGAGATCGAAACACAGCAATTGGATCACGGTGCAGGCGACATGCGGGCCGACTCTGCGATAATCAAGACGTCACCGGTCCATGGCGCCCCATGCCATCGGCCTCGTTCCTGCGGTCGGAGAATATTGCCATGCCTTCGTTTGATGTCGTGTCTGAAATCGATGCCCACGAACTGACCAATGCCGTCGACCAGACCAACCGGGAAATCTCGAACCGCTTCGACTTCAAGGGTTCGGGCGCTCGGGTGGAACGCGAAGAGTTCGTCCTGACCATCATCGCCCAGGCTGAATTTCAAGTGAAGCAGGTCGACGAGATCCTGCGCCTGAAGCTCTCGAAACGCGGCATCGACGTGCAGTCCCTCGAAGCGGCGGACATAACCTCGAATGTCAGCGAAGCGCGGCAGAAGATCACCGTGCATCACGGGCTGGACCAGGAGCATGCGCGCAAGGTCGTCAAGGCCATCAAGGAATCGGGGGTGAAGGTGAGCGCCCAGGTCCAGGACGAACAGGTGCGGGTGACGGGCAAGAAACGCGACGATTTGCAGGCCGTCATCGCCACGCTACGTGGCGCGAGCCTCGGCCGGCCGCTGCAGTTCACCAATTTCCGGGATTGAGCATGGCCGCCGCCGTCGAAGAGCACCCCAGCCACTGCCCCTACTGCGGGGAGAGCATCACCCTCCTGCTCGACACCTCGGCGCAGGGCCAGACTTATGTCGAGGACTGTGAGGTGTGCTGTCAGCCGCTCGAGGTGGCCTTTGCGGTGGACGCCACGGGCGACGTGGTGCAGTTCAGCGTGCGACGGCTCGACGAATGATGCGCGACGCCCTGTGGCTGCTGGTCACGGTCGGCGCATTCGCGGGCCTGTGGAACTGGAGCACCAGCGGCCGCGAGCGGGTACTGGCGGTGGTACGCGAGGTCTGCCGCGATCTCGACCTGCAGTCCCTCGACGACAGCGTCGTGCTGCGCGGAGTGCGCCCGGTGTGGACGGCTGGCGGCCTGCGCCTCGGCCGCACTTACCGCTTCGAATTCACCCTCGACGGCCGCGCGCGGCAAGCGGGCGATGTCGGCCTCGCGGGCTCGCAGCTGGCCTGGGTACGGGTCGGGCATCCGCAGGGCGACATACACATCGATGTCGACGGCATGCGCGCGGGCCGCGAGCGCCAGGCGCGCTGAGGGCTGCCTCCTCGGGCTGATCCCTCGCGCCTCGCCATGGGCCCGGCCTGCCCGGGTTGTTCAGTCGTCGCGCAGCCGCGACGCGAGTTCGGCAATCAGCGCCTGGTCATGGGCCTTCGCGGCCTCGCGGGCCTTGGACGCTCGTTTCTTGATGCGCTCCAGATGCGCTCGCTGGTTGGCCAGCAGGTGGTTCTGCGCAGTCGCGCCGCCCTGCTGCGCTTCCTGCTCCCGCAACCAGGTTTCCACTTCCTGCTCGAAGCGGTTGCGCGTGACAGCTTCTTCGTGTCGATGCTGTTCCAGGCTGCGCGCATGCGCGCGTGCAGCGGCTTCCATGCGTTCCTGGTTCGCTTCGGCCGCGGCAATTTGCTCGCGCGCCGCACTCAGTTCCGCCTCGATGACCACGATGTCCGATGCCAGCTGCGCTTCAATCGTGCGATCGGGCGCGGCGTTACGGGCCGCGGCGAGCTCGTTCATCTGCTGCTCGGCGCGCTGCTGGCTCACGAGCGCGAGTTCCTTGGCCTGCTGCGCCTCGAGCAGCGCCTGGCGCAACTGCCGTCCTTCGGCCTCCAGTCGCGCGCGCTCGGCCTCGAGCTTGGCTTCTTCGCGTTCGCGCAGTTTCTGATGTGACTGCTTGTATTCGAGGACGATACGCTCGGCCTCTTCCGCGGCCGCGACGCGCGCCGCCTCCGCCGCCGCCTTTTCGCGGCGCGCCCGTTCGAGTTCCTCGGCATTGCGCGCGAACTCGGCTTCGAGCTTGCGGCGCTCGGAGTCCACCTTGGCCTGGATTTCCTCGCGCAGCCGGCGCTCGAGTTCGTCCTGGCGCTGCTGACGCAGTTCGGCTTCCTGCGCGCTCGCCACGCGTGCGGCTTCGACTTCGGACTGGATGCGCTGCGCTTCGGCGAGTCGCTGCTTGGCCGTCTGCTCGTCGGATTTCAGCCGCTCGCGCTCTTCGGCGAGCTGCAGTTCGGCGGCTTCCTTCATGCGCTGCAGCCGCCCCAGTTCCTCCGCCTGCCACGCGTAGCTTTCCTCGAGCTTGCGCTCTTCTTCGCGCAACCGCGC
The DNA here is from genome assembly GCF_050250995.1 of Ramlibacter sp. Taxonomy (GTDB): domain Bacteria; phylum Pseudomonadota; class Gammaproteobacteria; order Burkholderiales; family Burkholderiaceae_C; genus Ramlibacter. The sequence continues at coordinate 638 of NZ_JBFWNP010000106.1, read as the reverse complement.
TTCGGCCTGTTCCTGCATCTGGCGCAGGCGTTCTTCTTCTTCGCGTCGCCGCGCCTGCGCTTCGGCTTCGGCGAGCATCTTCTCCTGTTCCAGCTCCTCCTTGAGCCGTTGCATTTCCTCGACGGCGCGCCGCGCACGCTCGGCTTCATCGGCCAGACGCTGCTGCTCTTCCTGCAGACGCCGCGCGGCGTCCTCTTCCATGCTGCGACGGGCGATCTCGGCTTCCTGCTTCAGCCGCTGGGCCTCCTCGAGCTGACGGTTCGCGGCCGCGAGTTCGGCGTGCTGCAGTTCGAGCAGACGCGCTGCCTCCTGTTCCGCAGCACGGCGTTCATCCTCGAGCTGCTGTTTAAGCCGCTGGGTCTCTTCCCAGACCTCGTGCGCCTTGGCCGTTTCCTCGGCGAGCCGTGACTGCTCGGCTTCGATTCGCGCCTGCGCTTCACGTTCGAGCCGGACTCGCGCTTCCTCGGCTTCCGCCTGCAGGCGTCGCGCCAGTTCGAGGCGTTCGTTCGCTTCCTGCATCTCCGCCTGCTGCTGGGCACGCACGGCCGCCGCTTCCTCCTCGGCGCGTCGGCGTTCGTCTTCGAGCTCGGCCTTGAGGCGTTGTGCCTGCTCCCATTCGCGGCGTGCGCGCTCGGCTT
>NZ_JBFWNP010000105.1:0-3208 GCF_050250995.1 Ramlibacter sp. | reverse complement strand
CGCCATCGAGCAGTACCACCGGCTGTCGACGGTCACGCCCGTGTTGCGGGCGAGCCACGACGCGCTGTGAGTGCAGCCGTTACGCGCGCACAACCGCACGGCGGCCTCCCGTCTTGCGCACGAGCGGGGCGGCTTCGGCCAGGGCGAGGTGCAGCCGCACTTCCCCTTCCGACAACGCTTCGCGTCGTGCGATCTGCTCCACGCTGTCGCCGCGGCCCGCGGCCTTGACGACCCGGCGCGACACGGTCGCGCGGCTGGCGGTCGTACGGCCCGCCGGGCCGCGCTGGAGTTTTTCGATTTCCTGCGCCACGGCGGCAAAACCAGCTTCGGCGGTTTCCGACAGCAGGGTCACCGCTTCGCCCATGCGGTCCACACGCACGCCTGTGGACTCCAGCTTCTGCACGCGCCGCCAGAGGGCGACGAGCCCTGCGCCGGCGGCCGCCAGGGCCACCGCCATCGTTGTCACGACCCACGTCATCATGCCTGTCCCCCAAGCGCTGCGGCGCGCATCGACGCTTTTGATCCCGTCAGTTCCGTCACACGCACGCCGTAGTTGCCGCTCACGACGACGACTTCGCCGAGCGCGAGTACCTTCTCGCCCATCACGATTTCCACGGGTTGATCGGGAGACCGGCCGAGGTCAATCATCGCGCCCGGTCCCAGCGCCGCGAGTTGCTTGAGCGGCATCACGGAACGGCCAAACCGCACGACGATGGGCAGGTCGAAGTCGAGCACCGTTTCCAGGCGTTCGTCTTCCGGTTCAGCCAGCAGTTCCAGGTCCGCGCCCACGGCAATCGCACATCGCGCGCCAGAGGCCAGCGTCACAACCATCGCGGTCAACGGCGCACGTTCACCGGCCGGCGCCAGTGACACGCGAATCGCGCCGAACGCGAGCGTCGCAAATGCGGGTTGCGCCTGCAGGGTGGCAAGTGCATCGTCGACGATGGCCGCTGCGACGTCCATCAGCGCCTGGTCGTCAGGCGTCGGCGCGAGACCGACACGTTCGCCAAACGCCGTCAGGGCCTCGCGGTCGATCCAGACCGTGGCGCCGCCGCGGCCGCGCCCCGTGATCGGCACCGTCGCCACACAACTTGACTCGCCCCAGTGCTCGGCGGGATTCAGGTGCGCGCGTTCGCCGACTTTGCGCCCGATCGCGCCGCCCACTTCCGCGGCCAGCGCCGCGGACAACCGTTCACGTGTCAGCATCAGCCTCATGCCGCCGCGCCCTCCTTCACGTCGCCATACCGCTCTTCCACGCGCGCCATCAGACGCCCGCGTTCCACGGTCAGATGTCCCTTGAGTTTTGGTACGCCGCCCACACGCAGGTCGACCGGCTGATCGGCCGGCACACCCAGCGCCAGCACGTCACCGACGGCCAGTGCCGCAATGTCGGCCGCCGGCAGGTGCGTCACGATTTCCGGCACGAGCGCCACCGGCACTCGCTCGAGGCTCTGCGAGAGCCAGCCGCGCTCGTCGGCGGTCAGGTCGCGGCGATGCCGCTGCCACGCCTGGGCCACCTGACTGGACGTCGCTTCAACAATGGCTTCGGGCAGGCACAGGTGCATCGTGCCGCGTGTGTCGTTCAACTTGAGGTCGAACGTCAGCATGATGATGACTTCGTTGGGCGCGGCCACCTTCAGCAGCTGGGGCCGCGTCTCACGACCGCGGACGCCAAACGCCAGTTCTACGACGGGCTTCCACGTTTCAGTGAGGCCTTCGAGGATGACCTTGACGACCGAGTCAACGACGTACTGCTCGATTTCCGTGAGGCCGCGCGGTTCGGCGAGGCCCTGGCCGCCGCCGCCGAGCATGCGATCGATCATCGCGAACGCCACGTTGGGGTGAATTTCGAGCGCGCCAAGTTCGGCAAACGGCGGAATCGCCAGCGCGTAGAAGGCGGTCGGATCGGCGAGCTTCGAGACGAATTCGCCATACGAACGCTGCTCCACGGAGACCAGCGACATCTCGAGCACCGCGCGCAGGTACGTGCTCATCGACGTGCCGGCACTGCGGGCGAAGCGGTCGTGCAGATAGTGCAGCGAGTGGATCTGCTCGCGCGAAATGCGGTCGGGACGCCGGAAGTTGTAGGCCGCGATGCCGCTGTCGGCTTCCGCAGCGGTCAACAGCGCCATCTCCGAGGACGAGACGAGTTGTGCGCGGCTCATCTCAGCTCTCCTCTCCCGAGCCGGACACCGGCGGCATGTCGGCCGCGAGCATCGAACGGAGGCGGGCGATGGCCTGGGTGCGCAGCTGCGACACACGCGACGGGCCGATGTCGAAGACCTTGCCGATTTCCGCCAGCGTCAGCTCGTCGTCGTACGAAAACGCGATGATCTGGCGCTCGCGTTCGGGCAGCGCGCGCAGCGCCTGTGCCAGACGGGCGTGCAGTTCACGGCGTTCCAGCTGCGCGTAGGGACCTTCACGCGAGTCGAGCGCCACATCGATCAGGCTGCGCTCGCCCTCGTCGTTCGACGCGCGCGAGACGGTCGCCACCTCGGCGGCCTGCAGTTGATCGAGCAGGCGGTGGTAGTCATCAAGCGTGAGGCCCATGGCATCGGCCACTTCCTGGGTCTCGGGTTCACGGCCCAGCGCCTGACGCAAGCGGCCCAGCACCGACTCCAGCGTGCGCTGCTGACGGCGAACCGCGCGGGGGGCACGGTCAAGTCGCCGCAACGCATCAAGCATCGCGCCGTGGATCCGCTGACGGGCAAAGGCGTCGAAGGGAACGCCGGTGGTGGGTTCGTACCGGCCCGCCGCATCGACCAGGCCCATGACACCCACACCGACCAGCTCGCTGCCATCCACGTGTGACGGCAGCCGGCGGGAGAGCCGGCTCGCGAGCATGCGCACCAGCGCGAGATGATCCAGCACCAGTTGATCGCGGCGGGCGCGCTGCTGGGGTTCTTCGAAGCTCAGGCGCATGGCGCCACCTCCGTGGCAATACGCGCGGCCAGATCAGCGGCGCGCGGCGGGCGCACCCGCGTCTGCGGGCGCATGGTGCCCGGCGCCCAGGTCAGCAGGCGCTTGGCGAGATCCTGAAAGCCGCGCTTCGCGCCGACGGCCGGACCGGCGCCCAGCAGGGTGACGCTCGGCCCCTGCCGCACCAGCTGCGGGTCGTGCGTGATGGCGCCGGCATCGCGCAGTGTCCGGCCGAGGAACCGCTGCGACACCAGTGACAGCTGCCGGAACGCCGTTTCGGCATCGGCCG
>NZ_JBFWNP010000104.1:0-3220 GCF_050250995.1 Ramlibacter sp. | reverse complement strand
CAAGGAGCAGCTTGTCACTTGGCTCAAAGCCGACAGCCACCGTAACAAGCGCGAGCGACGTGGCGTCAAGGCCTTGTTTGAGGCTTTGCGCGCCACGGCGTCGGCGAGCTTCGCGACATCGACCGGCGGCGCGCCGCGAAAGCCTTGCAGCAGCTTCGCGCCGCGCAGCTCGGACACCATCTGTTCCACGTCGGCTGGCGTCACGGGCAGGAGGCGCAGGCTCACGTCCTGCAGCGCCTCGATCCACACGCCGCCCAGTCCGAGCGCGATGACGGGGCCCCACTGGGCGTCGACGCGCACGCCCGTGAAGAGCTCGATGCCGCCCTTGCGCATGGGCGAAACGATCACGCCGTCGAGCCGTGCCTTCGGCATCGCGGAGGCGGCCGCGTCCATGATCCTGCGGAACGCCGCTTCGACCGCGTCGTCGCCCTGCAGGTTGAGCACGACGCCGCCGACCTCGGTCTTGTGCGCGATGTCCGGCGAGGCGATCTTGAGGACGACCGGGCCGTTCATGTCGCGCGCCGCGGCGACGGCCTGCTTCGCGTCGGTGGCGAGCACCTGGGGAACCACGGGGACGCCGAAGCGCTTGAGGTAGTCCACCGTTTCGCGCTCGGATTGCGGCAAGTCGGCGCCTGCCGTCGACGCCGCACCCGGCAAGGCGCGTGCCGCGCGCTCGCCCCCTGCACTGCGGGACATCCGGGACCAGTCCGCGGCGTAGCGCAACGCGCGCAACGCGATGTCCAGCCCGCAGGCGAGGTACGGAATCTGCGCCTTCTCCACTTCTTCGCGGCTCTTGTCCGACACCGCCTTCACCGCGTTGCTCACCACGAGGTAGCGCGCGCGTCCGTCCGGCTTGAACTGCCCGATGGCCTGCAGCGTTCCCACCGCAAGCGGCGCCCAGTCGTTGTTGTTCGCCGTGGGCACGTCGGCCACGCAGACCAGCACGGAGACGGCCGGATCGCGCTGCATCGCATCCATGCAGCGGGTGAAGAGCGCCAGATCGTTGATGACTGCGCCCGTCAGGTCCAGCGGGTTGGCGGGTGTGGCCATCGGCGGAAGGATCTCGCGCAGCGCCGAGAGCGTTTCATTCGACAAGGCGGGCAGGCGCAGTGTTTCCAGCTGCGCATAGTCCGCGGCCAGCTCGCCCATGCCGCCCGAGGACGACAGCACCGCGACCCCGCCTTCGGCCAGCACGCCGGTTTTCTCGAGCAGCGCCGCGGTGAACACGAGCTCCTCGATGCTGCGCACGCGCACCAGCCCGAGCTGGCGGCACACGCCGTCGAACACGCTGTCGTCGCCCACGAGCGAGCCCGTGTGCGACTGCGCAGCCTGCGTCGCGATGTCGGAGCGGCCCACCTTGAGCACCACGATCGGCTTGGCCTTCGCGAGCGCGCGCTCGGCGGCGGCGCGGAACAGGCGCGTGTCACGCACCGTCTCCGCGAACACCGCGATCACCTTCGTGCTCTCGTCGTCCACGAGGTAGTCCACGCATTCGGCCAGGCCCAGCATTGCCTCGTTGCCGGTGGCGGCGACCACGTTCATGCCTACGCCGTGCTGGTGCGCGAAGTGCTTCATCACGGTGGCGACCGCGCCGCTTTGCGACACGATGCTGATGCCGCCCTTCAGGGGTGGCGTGCGCATGGCGCCCGTCCAGCACACCGCGCCGGTCGTGAAGTTGATGAAGCCCAGGCAGTTGGGCCCCAGCAGCGTGATGCCGAGTTCACGCGCCGTGGCGACCATGCGCTCCTGCATCGTGCGGCCTTCGCTGCCGGTTTCCGCGAAGCCGCCGGCGAGCACCACGGCGTGGCGGATGCCCGCGGCGCCCAGGTCGCGCAGTGCGTCCTCCATCGCGGGGTTGGGCACCATGAGCAGCGCGACGTCGACGCTCTCGCCGATGTCGACTGCCGTCTTGAACGACTGCTGCCCATGCACGACGCCGCCGCTGCGGTTGACGAGATGGACCTTCCCCTCGAAGCCCAGCAGCTTCAGGTTGTCGAAGGCCATCTTCGACCACGTGGAGCGGTCGGTCGCGCCCACGAGCGCGACGGACCGCGGGTTGAAGAGGCGTGCGAGGCCTGTGTCCGGTGCCGCCATCGCGTTTATCCGAAGCGCGGCGTGAACACGTTGCGGCCGTCCACCTGCGTCACGGTGCCGGGCAGCCCGATGCCTTCGACCTGCTCCAGCTTCGCGAGCGTTGCCGCATCGGCGGGCGTGTTCGCGACGAAGCGCTCGCCCGTAGCAGCCAGGCGCCCGAACAGCACGCCGCTTTCGGGACCGTTCTTGCCGTGCAGCACGGCATAGGTCTCGATGGTCGCGTCACCCTGCGGTGCCTCGGTGAAGCGCACCTTGGTCTGCGCGTCGATCTCGCGCTGGATGGCGTCGGAATCCGCGCGCATGAAGGGCTTGTTCGGCCGCTCGGTGGAAAACAGACCGACCGCCTCCTTGGTGACGAGGCCGACGTTGGCCATGACGAGGCCATAGGCGCCGGGCTTCGCACGCACGCGCTGCACCATCTCGGCGATGGCGTGCGTCACGTAGTTGTTGCCCGGTCCGCCGAAGTACGGCAGGCCGCCCGTGACGGTGAGGCCGCGCTTGTCGTCGGGCGAGATGCCCAGCTCCTTGCAGGCGATCTGCACTACCGACGGGAAGCAGCTGTAGATGTCGAACACATCCACGTCGGCGATGGTCTTGCCCGCCTGCGCCAGAGCGGCGCGCGAGGTCAGGCGCATCGCGGGCGACTGGTCGAGGCGCTCGCGGTCGCTCACGAACCACGTGTCGTGCGCATGCGCTTCGCCGTGCAGGTACACGCGCTTGTCCTGCGGGATGCCGAGCTCGTCGGCACGCGCTTCGGACACCACGATGAACGCGGCCGACTGGTCGACGAAGGCGCTGGCCGTCATGAGCTTGGTGTACGGGAAGCCCACGAAGGGGTTCTCCGCGTTCACCTCGGCGATCTGCTCGGCGCTGTACCCCTTGCGGCGCGTGGCGAGCGGGTTGTCCCTGGCCACGGCGGCGAAGCGTGCAAAGAGCTTGGCGCTGGCTTCGCGGTACTGGTCGACCGTCTGCCCCGCGGCGTGGCGCAGGGCCTGCCCGATGAGCGCGTACATTGCGATGGCCGAGCGCATGCCGTGCTTCTCTTCGGCCTTGGTGTACATGTCCTCAGGGCGTGTGGACCGGAACGATCTCACGCCCGTGAGCTGGTTGGGCGTGGTGGGGGCGT
>NZ_JBFWNP010000103.1:0-3317 GCF_050250995.1 Ramlibacter sp. | reverse complement strand
GTCGGCGAAGTGGGCGAACAATTCCATTTTGCCCATGCGGCGGGCGTCAGCCATTGGCGAACTCCTTTGTCATGCGTCGCGGAAAGCGGCGGGTATCGTAAGCCCCTGCTCCGAACGGTGTCAATCAAACCCTACAATATCAGCATGTCCGCGCTTGAAACGTTCCCGAATCCGCGCCCCGATCGTGATTTCGAAATTGATATCCGGTGTCCTGAGTTTACGTCGATGTGCCCCAAGACCGGTCTGCCCGACTTCGGGGAAATCCGTATCCAGTACGTGCCGGACGCCACCTGCATCGAGCTCAAGTCACTGAAGTACTACCTGCTGGACTACCGCAGCCAGGGCATCTTCTACGAAGCGGCCACCAACAAGATTCTGGACGACCTGGTGGCGGCCTGCGCGCCTCGCCGCATGACGGTCACGGGCGCCTTTACGGCCCGCGGCGGCATCACGACGACGGTCGTCGCGACCCACACCAAGTCCTAGGCCTGGCCCCCGGCTTGCTCTCTTAGAGAGCGTTTGACGGCCCCGGCCCGACCGGCTGGGCACAGGTGGCAATTTCTGCCACCTTCGACGCTCCCGGAAGAGGCAGGTTGCGCGATCTCTGGTTGCGTCGACGCCGCTGGCGTGTCGACCAGTCCATCCCCGGTCAGCAGCTCACGGCGGTTCATGCCACCGCGGCAGATACCGGCGAACAACGTCGATTCCTCTTGCCCTGTGAGCCGAGTGCCGCGGCACGGCCTCCTCGGGTGCGCCGCGTCGCACAACGGGAAGCGCTCGCGAGAACCGCAGGCCTGGTCAGTCACACCCGTCTCGCATTCACGCCGTCGGCCGCCGTGGCGGCCCGGATCACCCTGCACGCCTACCAACTTGAACCCGCATTGGCATGGCTCGCAGGCCGTCGCCGGCTGCTGGTCGCGGATGTCGTGGGCCTGGGCAAAACGATCCAGGCCGGGCTGATCATCGCCTCGGCGATCGAGCGTTCCCGCGACGCCCGAGTGCTGGTGCTCACGCCTGCGTCGCTGGTGCATCAGTGGCGCGACGAACTCACGGCCCGTTTCGGTGTCGACGCGCGAGTCGCTGACGGCCAGTCACTCGCGCAGCTGCGCGCGCGCCTGCCGTATCTCACGTCGCCGTGGCTGCTGCCCGGTGTCTGGCTCGCGACGCCGGATTTTCTCAAGCAACCGCATGTGGCCGAAACCCTGCCCGGCACTCCCTGGGACATTCTCGTGGCCGACGAAGCGCACCAGCTATCGGGGGCTTCGCAACGACACGAGGCCATCGATGCCGTCGCACGTCAGGCGCACACCGTCGTCCTGCTTACTGCGACGCCGCATGACGGAGACACGACGCGGTTCGACCGCCTGTGTCGCATCGGGCAACGGCACGCTGCCGACTCGTTGACGACGTTTCGTCGCGTCGAACGTCCTCCCTCACAAGGGCGCCGCACGCGCTGGGTGCGGGTGGGCCTCACCCCTGCTGACCGACAGGCGCTGGCCGCCATCGATCACTTCGAGCGCCGGCATCGCGGCGCTACAGCGTCGAGCGGGCTGAGTCTGCTCTGCTCGGTGTTTCGCAGGCGCGCGCTCTCGTCGCCGGCTGCATTACGCGCTTCGGTGGCACGCCGGCGGCAGATCCTGGCCGCCCCTGACACTACGTCCGAGCGCCAGCCAACATTGTTCGACCTCGACCTCTTCGACGAAGAAGACGCGGCCGGCCTGGAAGTGAACACGAATGTGCCGGCGCGTTCTGAACACGCGTGGCTGTCTCGACTGGAGTATCTGAGCCTGCGCACGGCACTCGGCGGGCGTGAGGCCGCGCTGCGCACGCTCCTGCGACGTCGTCAGGAACCGGCCGTCGTGTTCACGCACTATCGGGACACCCTCACGGCGATCAGCCTTGGGCACACCGGGAGACGCGTCGTGTGCCTGCATGGCGGCATGGCGCGGTCAGAGATAGTCGCAACGCTGGCGACGTTTCTCAGCGGCGAGGCCGACACGTTGTTTGCCACGGACGTCGCGAGCCAGGGGCTCAATCTTCAGAGCCGCGCGCGCTGGGTCATTTCGTACGAGGTACCAGTCACTCCGTTGCGCCTCGAGCAACGCATCGGCCGAGTGGACCGCCTGGGCCAGGAGCGCCCGGTACACGCCACACTGCTCGCAAGCCGACACGCAACCGACGTGGCACAACGCGATCGACTCGCCGAGCGAGGCGTCCGCAGCGAGTCAGCGGACCTCAAGTCGTGCAGACGGTGGACCACGGTCGCAGCCAGTCTTGCGAATTGGTTCGAGCGTCAACGTCGACTGCGCCGGTGTTGGCAGACCACAGAGATCCCGGGACCGGTCGACGTCACGCTTGAGCAACCCACCTACAGTCGGCTGTTCGACTGCGCGCCGGCCGATACCGTGATCTCGCAAGCGACGATCGACGCGGACTCGGGCGAGCGACTCGAGCGACGCCTGATGGTGACGCCTGGCGCCCAGGGCGAGGCGGATGCGCGGGCGGCACTTGAACGCCGCGCCCTCACGCTGCGCGCGCGGCTGGTGACGCGCGCGCAGCGTGCCGCCCGGCTGGCGGCGCCGGCGACCACGCCGGCCCACCAGCCGGGCCTGTTCGCGGCAGAGCCGGCGCCCGCCCACGTGCGGCCGCCGGCACCAGCGCCAGCAGCCGTGCGCGTGGAGGTGTCGCCCGCCGTGCGCATACGCATCGCGGGGCCACGCTCGTGACCGCGCTGCCGGGCATCGGCGGCCGCCTGTATCCGGCCGCGTTTCTGGCGGAGCGCGCGGCCACCCTCGACACGCGTCCGCTCACGTCGTGGCAGCGCTGGTGGGGCGATGTCGCGCGCGTCTGCGGCCCGGCCACAGGCGCGCGCGGCGTCTTTGACCTGGTCGCGATGCCGCTCTGCGCACGGCTCGGGTATCGCGCACGAGACCTGGCGCGTCATGGCGACGGGTTGACCGCGCGGCTCGTGACGCCGCGTGGTCAACCCGTCGCGCTCCTGGTACACGGCTGGCGCGGGTGGACGACACGTCCACCGGCGAGCTGGCGCGACGCAGCCGCCCTCGCGCGTGCGCAGCACGCGTCGTGGGCGGTGGTCGTCGCGCCGCCGCACGTGTCGTTGATCCCCGCGCGCGGCGGCACGGGCGCCCGGGCCCTCGAGGTCACGTTCCCTGACGCCCTCGAGGGCCCGGGCGCCGCGTTGCTGCCGACGCTGCTGCACGCCGGCGCGATTGACGCCGGCGTGCCGCCGCGCTGGACGGCCCACGCCCCGGCGGTCCAAGCGCGCGTCCCCCCCCCCCAGCCGGGCGGCGGGGTCC
>NZ_JBFWNP010000102.1:0-3367 GCF_050250995.1 Ramlibacter sp. | reverse complement strand
TGGCGAGCGAGAGCTCGCGGATCGGGCGCGGCATTCCGACCGCCGAAAGGAACGCTCGTGCGCCCTTCGGGTTTTCCACCACGAAGTCGGCAAGGCCGCGCACGATCTCAAGCGCCGGCTGCGGGAGGGCGGCCCCGGGCGTCCCGCCGAGCGGCGCGGGGATGGCGTAAAGGATCAAATGACGGGCATGCCCGCGCGCTCGAGCATCTCCGTGAGCGCGATGAGAGGCAGGCCGATAAGCGAGGTGGGATCCGTGGTGTCGATGCGCTCGATGAGCGCGATGCCGAGCCCTTCGGCCTTCGCGCTGCCGGCGCAGTCATACGGCTGCTCGCGGCGGAGATAGGCCTCGATGCGCCGCTCGTCGAGAACGCGGAAGAACACCTTGCACTCGACGACGCGCGACTGCAGGTCCCCGCCGCGCGCATCGAGGAGCGAAACCGCGGTATGGAAACGGGCGCATCTCCCGCTCATCGACCGAAGCTGGCGGACCGCGGCCTCGTGGGTTCCGGGCTTGTCCAGCCGGCCGGCCCCGCCCCAGGCGACCTGGTCCGAGCCGATCACGAGCGCATCCTGGAAGCGCGCCGCGACCGCCTCCGCCTTGCCGACCGACAGGCGCAGCGCCGTCGCAGCGGGCGCTTCGTCTTCGAGCGGCGCTTCGTCGAAGTCCGGCGCTGCGGTCTCGAACGGCAGGCCCAGGCGCTGCAGAAGCTGCGCCCGGTACGGGGACGTGGAGGCGAGGACGAGGCGCCGGGGCTCAGGCATGGCATTCAGGCATGGGAATCAGGCATGAAAATCAAAGCATGACTTTGTTTTGACGGGATTTTTCCAATGATGATATCATCCGCCGCCTTTATGTCGCACCAGCCGGTCATCGACGGCTTCCAGTTCGCGTCGGCCGGCGCAACTCAGCAGGGCGCGTTCCCGGCAAGTGCGTTTCCCCGGCTGCGAGACCTGCTCGCCTCCGATGCCGGGGAAGTCGCTTACACGTTGCGCGGTCTGCTCGACGCGCGCGGGCGGCCGAGCCTGGGTCTGCGCCTGAGCGGAACGCTGCAGCTGCGTTGCCAGCGCTGCCTGGAGCCGATGGCGTTCGAGGTGCGGCACGAAGGCATGCTGGTGCTGGCGGCGACGCAGGCGGACATCGACGCGGACCCGAAGGACACCAGCGCCCCGGACCGGGTGCTGGCGGGAAAGCAGATGCCGGTGCGCGAGCTGGTCGAGGATGAATTGCTCCTCGCCGTGCCGTTTGCGCCGCGCCACGAGCGCTGCGTAGGGGCTTCGGGGATGGACGAGGAAGGGAAAGCGTCGCCCTTCGCGGAATTGCGGGGGCTGTTGCAGAGCAGGCATTGAACGCAGCAAGGAATCGACGAAAGGAGTAGTGAAATGGCCGTTCAGCAGAACAAGAAATCGCCGTCGCGCCGCGGCATGCACCGCGCGCACGACCATCTGGGCAACCCGGCGCTCGCCGTCGAGCCCACCAGCGGCGAGACGCATTTGCGCCATCACGTGAGCCCGACGGGGTTCTACCGCGGCAAGAAGGTCGTCAAGACCAAAGACGAGTAACTGCGCTGGTTACCGTAGCCGTTGATTGCATGGGGGGCGATCACGGCCCCCGCGTCACGGTCCCGGCCGCCCTGGAGTTCCAGTCGAGGGCGCAGGACGTGGCCGTCGTGCTCGTCGGCGCCCGCGAAGCCGTGGAAGCGGAGCTCGCCGCGCGCGGGCGCTCGCCCGGGCCGAACCTGCGCGTGCACCACGCAAGCGAGGTGGTGGGCATGGACGAGCCGCCGGCGCAGGCGCTGCGGTACAAGAAGGCCTCGTCCATGCGCCTGGCGATCGACCTGGTGAAGCGCGGCGAGGCGCACGCGTGCGTGAGCGCGGGCAACACGGGCGCGCTCATGGCGATCTCGCGCTTCGTCCTCAAGACCCTTCCCGGAATCGACCGGCCCGCGATCGCGACGGTGCTGCCCAACATGAAAGGCGGCTTCACCTACGTGCTGGACCTCGGCGCGAACGTGGACTGCACGGCGGAGCAGCTGATGCAGTTCGGCGTGATGGGCGCCATGCTGGTGGCCGCCGTGGAGCACAAGGAGCGCCCGAGCGTGGGCCTGCTCAACATCGGCGTGGAGGACATCAAGGGCAACGACACGGTCAAGCGCGCCGCAGAGCTGCTGCGCGCGAGCGGCCTCAATTTCTTCGGCAACGTGGAAGGCGACGACATCTACAAGGGGACGACGGACGTCGTCGTGTGCGACGGCTTCGTGGGCAACGTGCTGCTCAAGGCGTCCGAGGGCGTGGCGCACATGATCGTGGGCTTCCTGCGCCAGGAGTTCACGCGCAATCCGTGGCGCATGCTGGTCGCATGGCTCGCGACGCCGGTGCGAAACGCGCTGCGCGCTCGCATGGACCCGGGCCGCTACAACGGCGCGAGCCTCGTGGGCCTGCAGGGGATCGTCGTGAAGAGCCACGGGTCGGCCGACGTCCCCGCCTTCGCGCACGCGCTGGAGAACGCGCTCGAGGAAGTGCGCAACGCCGTGCCGAAGCGCATCGCCGAGCGCATGGCGGCGCTGCCGGAGGCGGCGCTCCCATGAGCGGGGGGTACTCGAGAATCGTCGGCACCGGAAGCTACCTGCCGCCGCGCGTCATGAAGAACGACGAGTTCGCCGCGCGCCTGGACACCAGCGATGCCTGGATCCGCGAGCGCACAGGCATCGTCCAGCGCCACATCGCGGGCGAGACGCAGGGCTCGAGCGACCTTGCTCTGGAAGCGAGCCGCGCGGCGCTCGCCGCAGCCGGCGTAGGCGCGCAGGAGCTCGACCTCATCATCGTCGCGACTTCCACCCCGGACTACATCTTCCCCAGCACCGCCTGCCTGCTGCAGGCAAAGCTCGGCGTGAAAGGCTGCGCGGCGTTCGACGTGCAGGCCGTATGCACCGGATTCGTCTACGCGCTCGCCACCGCGGACACCTTCATCCGCTCGGGACAGTACAAGCGCGCGCTCGTCGTGGGGGCGGAGGTCTTCTCGCGCATCCTGGACTGGAACGACCGCGGCACGTGCGTGCTGTTCGGCGACGGCGCGGGCGCCGTCGTCCTCGCCGCGTCCGCCGAGCCGGGCCTTCACGCGAACGTGCTGCACGCCGACGGCAGCCAGGTCGGCCTGCTGTGCGTGCCCGGCAACGTCAACCGCGGCGTCATCGCCGGCTCGCCGTTCCTTCAGATGAACGGCCAGGGCGTCTTCAAGTTCGCCGTGCGCGTCCTGGAGGAGGCCGCGCGCGAGGTCGTCGAGGCCGCCGGGATGAAGATGCATGACGTGGACTGGCTCATCCCGCACCAGGCGAACGTGCGCATTCTCGACGCGACCGCGCGCAAGCTC
>NZ_JBFWNP010000101.1:0-3443 GCF_050250995.1 Ramlibacter sp. | reverse complement strand
GTGGACTGGGTGGACGAGGGCGCGCATTCGCTGACCTTCACGCGCCGCTATCGCAGCGGTGCTTCGCTCGTCACGGGCCTGGGCACGTGGTCGCATCCGTGGTCGGCGACCTTCTCGCGGTCGGGTGCCCAAGCTTGGGTGACGCTGCCCTCGGGGCATCGGGCGATCTTTCGCCGGACCTCGGAGACGGCGCCCTGGATCTCCCAGGACCAGCGCGATCGCCTCATCGGGACGACGTCGGGTCCGATGTACGAGCAGGCGTCGGACGAATCGCGCTGGCAGTTCGATGCGGCCGGGCGCCTGCTGCACGTGACGCAGCGCAATGGCTGGAGAACGACGCTCGCGTACGACGCTCAGGGCCTCTTGATCGGCGTCACGAATGCGTTCGGGCGCAGCCTCGCATTCAGCCGTGACGCAGGAGGCCGCATCGCCGCCGTCACCTTCCCCGACGGCAGCGTCGTCGCCTACGCGCACGATGCTGTCGGCCGGCTCGTGCAGGCACACCATCCCGACGGCACAACACGCCGCTACGAGCATCAGCTTGCGACGCGGCCGAATGCGCTGACCGGCGTCTACAGCGGTACAACTTCGATTCGCTCGTACGCCTACGATGCAGCCGGCCGCGCCGTCACCATGCACGAGCCCGGCGGCGCGGGCACCACGACCGTGAACTACCCGCTCGCGTCCACGCGCGGCATGCTCGTCGCCGGCTCCACCATCGACCCCGCCATCTACCGCGTGAGCGTGCAGATCACCAATGCGCTGGGCGTGCCCGTCACGCAGACCTGGTTCGGCGGCAATGGCCGGGTGCAGCTGGCAGGCGCCGACAGCGCGGTGGGCGGATCGGTCGCCATTCGCAGCCAGGGCGAGCTGGGCCTGCCGACCTCGGACCTCGATCACCTGGGCGTGCGCACGCAATACGCGTGGGACGCGGCGCGGCAGCTTCGCACCGGCACGACCGAGGCGGCGGGTCTGCCCGAGCAGCGCAGCGTGCAGACGGAGTGGCACCCCACGATGCGCCTGCCGGTGCGAATCACCGAGCCCGGCCGAACGACGGAAATCGAATACGACGTGCTCGGCAACGTCTTGCGGCACACGCAGATCGACCTCGCGACGGGCGCGCGGCGCAGCCGCTCCTGGACCTACACGCCGCAGGGCCTCGTCGCATCGATGACCGACCCCCTGGGCCGCACCTGGGCGTATGAATACGACGCCTCCGGCAACCGGATCGCCGAAAAAAATCCGCTCGGCGAAGAGACACGCTCCACGTTCGATGGGGCGGGGCGCCTGCTGACGCAGACCTTGGCCAATGGCCTCGTCACGCGCTTCGACTACGACGCGCGCGGCCGCCTGCTGTCGCGCACGGCCGCAGGCGAGGTCACGGCGTACGCGTACACCGCCACCGGCCGCATCGCCAGCGTCACCTTGCCCTTCGGCTACCGCGTGGCCTACAGCTACGACCCGAACGACCGGCTCGTCGGCGCCCAGGACAGTGCGGGCGCGACCCTCGCGTACACGCTCGACGCGGCGGGCCACCGGATTCGCGAAGAGGTGCGCGATGCGAGCGGCGCCATCGCGCGCGTGACGGGCAGCGTCATCGACGCGCTGAACCGTGTATCCGCGGTCACAGGCGCATCGGGCCAGGCGACGCAGCTCGGCTACGACCTCAACGGCGAATGGGTGGCCCACACCGATCCGCTCAACCAGACCACGCGCCAGAACCTCGACGCGCTGCGCCGCGTCACCGCCACCACCTTCGCGGACAACGAAAGCGCGTCGCAGGCGTGGACCCCGCTCGATAGCCTCACCCAGGTCGTCGACCCCAAGGGCGTGCGCACGCAGTACGCGACCAATGCCTTCGGCGAAGTCACGAGCGAGACCAGTTCCGACATCGGAACGATCCGCTTCGATCGCGACGCGGCGGGCGACGTGATCCGCATCGAAGACGCCAAGGGTCAGGTCACGCAGATCGAACGCGACGCGCTCGGACGCGAGACGCGGATCGAATACGCGAGCGACCACGCAGCCACGCTGCACTACGACGCCTCGGGCGCGGTCTCGCGCGTCGAGGACAACTCGGGCGTCACGGTCCTGGAGCGCGACCTGCAAGGCCGCGTCACCGTCAAGACGCAGGACGTCCACGACAACCCCGCATCGCCCAGCCGGTTCCGCATCGCGTACTCGTATGCTGGCGGCGAACTTGCCGGCATGGTCTACCCGAGCGGATTGAAGATCGCCTATCGCCGCGTCGATGGCCGCATCACGGGGATCGACGCGCAGCCGCCCGGCGGCAGCCTGCTCAAGCCGGCGGCGGTGCTGCCCCTCGTGAGCGATCTCGCCCACACCGCGCTCGGCCAGCCCCGCGCATGGCGC
This sequence comes from Ramlibacter sp., assembly GCF_050250995.1. GTDB lineage: Bacteria > Pseudomonadota > Gammaproteobacteria > Burkholderiales > Burkholderiaceae_C > Ramlibacter. The sequence continues at coordinate 1,070 of NZ_JBFWNP010000101.1, read as the reverse complement.
TGGTTCAATGGCGACGTCGCCTCGCGCGCCTTCGATGCCGACGGACGCATGACCTCGAATGAGGTCGCGAGCTATGTCTACGACGCCGCGGGCCGCATGACCGGTATCACGCAGCAGCTCTGGGCGGCCGACACGGTGGGCGCGCGCTTCACGACCCCGCTGACGTGGCAGATCGGCTACGACCGTCGCAACCGCGTCACGAGTTTCGTGCGCGACGGCGCGCAGACGACCTACAGCTACGACCCGAACAGCAATCGGCTCACCGCCGTGGACATCGTGCGCGGCGACACGGATCTCGATGGCGCCTACGAGTCGTCGGACTTCATGCTGTCGACCCAGCGAAACCTGAAGATCGAGGGCACGAGCAATCGGCTCCTCGGCTTCGCGCAAACGGTCACGCGAACGGAGGGCGCCACCAGGAAGGTCGCCACGAGCCAGGTCAGCTACGCAGTGGATGCGAACGGCAGCCTGATCGCGGACGGCCTGCGCGACTTCGACTACGACGCGGCGAACCGGCTTTCGAAGGTGCGCCTCACGAAGGACGGGGAAGCGGCCTCGGTCAGCTACCTGCACAACGCCTTCGGCCAGCGCGTCTTCAAAGGCGAGATGCGCGCCGAGCAGACTCTGCCGACCGCCGACAATCTCGGCGACGACTTCATCACCTGGCTGAAGTCCCGCTTCGGCTGGCTGTTCAAACAGGCGGCGGCGAACTCGAGCATCGGCACCGCGTACATGTACGGCGATGGTGCGATCCCGTCATGGGCCGTGGTCGGCTCCTACGACAACGGCAGTGCGACGGGCGTGGGGCGCAACGAGTACATCTGGCTGCCTGTTGGCGAGGGCCATGCGATTCCGGTCGCCGTCTACCGCAACGGCCATTTCTTCGCGATCCATACCGATCACCTCGGCACGCCGAGGCTGATGACGAACGTGGAGAAGACGCCGGTGTGGCAGTGGCCCTATTCGGCGTTCGGGGACAACAAGCCGACAGGCATCCTGGCCGCGACGCCGAATCCGCAGGTGGCGCTGACGAATCGGCCGCTGCTGCTGAAGACGACGAGTCCGAGGCA
>NZ_JBFWNP010000100.1:0-3454 GCF_050250995.1 Ramlibacter sp. | reverse complement strand
GGCGGCTTGACGATGCCGTGATGGCGGACGCCGTGCTCGCGGTCAGCACGACCAGCGCGAGCACCGGGCGGCAGCGGATTCGCTATCGGGACCTCGACGTCGAGGAGCTCGGCACGGTCTACGAACGTGTGCTCGACTACGAGCCGGCGGCCTTCACCAGGGACCGCGATGTCCGCAAGGCGACCGGCACCTTCTACACGCCGCGACAGATGACGGCCCACCTGGTGCGGGAAACGTTGTCGCCGCTCGTGCACGGCCGGACCGCCGGGCAGCTCCTGTCGCTGCGCATCCTCGACCCGGCGATGGGCAGCGGCGCCTTCCTGGTTGCAGCCTGCCGGTACCTGGCGTCCGCGGTGGAGGACGCCTTGATTGCCGAGGGGCAGTGGCATCCGGCAGACATCTCTCCGGATGATCGAGCGGCAGTGCGACGGCAGGTCGCCCAGCGGTGCCTGTATGGCGTCGACCTCAACCCGATCGCCGTGCAGCTCGCGCGGCTATCGCTGTGGCTCGCCACGCTTGCGTCGGGCAAGCCGCTGACCTTCCTCGATCATCACCTCGTCACGGGCAACAGCCTCGTGGGGGCAACCCTGATCGACATCGCGAGACAACCCGGTGGCGGCCGGCGCCGGGGCGGGCGAACCGCTGGTCCGCTTTTTGACGATGAGGCGATGCAAACGACCTTGACGGCGGCAGGAGCGGCGCGGGAGGCGATGGCGATGCGGGCCGACGACAGCGCTGCCATCGTCCGTGACAAGGAACTGACGCTCGCTGCGCTGCAGGCGTCGGGATCGCCCCTCGGCCGCTGCGCCCGGCTGCTCGATCTCTGGTGCAGCGGCTGGTTCGTGCCGAAGGCCGATCGCTCCACGAGGGGGATGTTCAACGAACTGGCGGATGTCGTGCTGCGCGGCCGTGGGAGCCTTCCGGCAGCGGCCGCGGCGCCGTTCCTCGCGCGGGCGCAACAGGCGGCGGCGAGTCACCAGTTCCTTCACTGGCCGCTGGCGTTCCCGGAAGTCTTCAACGACGGCGGCGGATTCGACGCCGTGCTCGGCAACCCGCCGTGGGACATGGTGCGGGGCGACAGCGGCGACGGCCGGGCGCGCGAGTCGCGGCGCGACGCGGCGGCGGCGTTAACGGCGTTCGTCCGCGAATCGGGCGTGTACCGTGTCGAGGCCCAGGCGCACCTCAATCGATACGCGCTCTTCACCGAGCGCGCGCTGCAACTCGTTCGTCCAGGCGGGCGGCTTGGGTTCGTGCTGCCGGCTGGCGCCGTGACAGACGTCGGGACGGCGCCGCTGCGGCGTCATCTCTTCGACCGGGCTGCCGTCGATGTGCTGACCGGGCTCGACAATCGTGCCGGCATCTTCCCCATTCATCGCAGCGTCCGCTTCGTGCTGCTCAGCGCCACGGCCGGATCGCCGACACAGCAGATCGCCTGCCGGTTCGGCGTGACCGATCTCGACGACCTCGATCGTGGCCACTCGACAGGCGCGGCGCTCCTCCTCACGCACAGCCTCCTGGCGCGGGTGTCCGGGCAGGACGATTGCGGTGTGCCGGACGTGCAGGCGGCAGCGGACCTGCGGATCCTCGAGTCAATCAGCGCCACTGTTCCCCGCCTCGGAGACGCGGAGGGCTGGCACGTGCGGTTCGGGCGCGAGCTGAACGCCAGCGACGATCGGCAGTGGTTCGTCGCGCGCGCGGGGTACAGCGACGAGCGGCCGGTGCTCGAAGGCAAGCACGTTGCCCCCTTCCGCGTCGACGAGGCGGCTGCCCCGGTCGTGCTCGCGCCGGCTGCCCCTCGCCGTGTCCGCCGCCGCGCCCGTCTCGCTTACCGCGACGTTGCCGGCGCCGGCAATCGCCTCACGCTCATCGCCGCCATCGTTCCGCCCCACGCCGTGACGACGCACACGCTGTTCTGCCTGAAGACGCCGCTGCCGCTCGAGTCTCAACAGGCGCTGTGCGCCTTGATGAACAGCTTCGTCGCCAACTACCTGGTTCGCCTGCGGGTCAGCACGCACGTGACCGCGTCGCTCATCGCCCGCCTCCGCGTGCCGGTCGTCCGCGAGGGAACGCGTGACTTCGCGCGGCTGTCCGACCTGGCGCGATCACTGGCGAGCGGCAACGGCCCGGCGGAACAGCAGGAGGAGTACGTCGAGCTCCAGGCACTGGCCGCCCGCCTCTACGGCCTGGGACGCGAGGACCTGCGGCACATCTTGTCGAGGTTTCCGTTGATGCCGATCGAGCTGCGGGAAGCGGTCTTGTCCAGGTTCAGCGACAGCCGCTGATCACGGGCCACCGAGGCACCGAGACACCGAGGATCTTATGTACGAGCATGACCCGCTCACCGAGCAGATCATCCAGGCCGGCATCGAGGTTCATCGCGCCCTCGGCCCCGGGTTGCTGGAGACCGTTTACGAGGAAGCGCTCCGTATAGAGCTCCGGAATCACGGCCTCCCTTGCCAGCGACAGATCGGTGTTCCCGTTACGTACAGGGGCCATTTGATCGGGGAATACAGGCCCGACCTGGTTGTCGCAGAAACCGTGGTGGTGGAAGTGAAGAGCGTCGAACGACTCGACCCGGTTCATCGCGCGCAGCTGCTCGCCTATCTGCGAGTGACCAAGATCCGCGTAGGGCTGCTAATGAACTTCAACGCCGCGGTGTTGAAAGACGGCCTGAAAAGGTTAGCCCTGTAAATCCTCGGTGTCTCGGTGCCTCGGTGGTCCGTGATCAGTGGCTGTCGCCGCTACCAGCGAAGTACACGGAAGCCCCGCCACAGCGGGCCCTCCTTCACGTATCTCCACTCCGGGTTGCGGGCGGTGTCGCGGAGCGATTCGTGGACGCGGCAGAACGTCGCCACGTGGTCGTCCTCGCACTCGAAGCAGGTGATGAAGTCGAACTCGCCCTGACGCTCGTAACCGTCGGGGTTGTGATACAGCCGCCGGTAAATGGCGCTGATCCCTTCCTCCGCCGTCCGCGCGTGGCCGTGGACGGGGCAGCCGCTGCCGGAGTCGACGTGCGGGTAGAAGAAGGCATGCCGATCGAGCGAGGACATGGCCCACCATTCGGCGGTCTTGCTCATCGGCAGGACGAAGATGTTCCGCGCGACGCGGCCCGACTTGCGGGGCGCGGAGCGGCGATAGGCGTACTCGAAAAGTTCTGAGCTGGTGTAGCGCGGCGTCCGCTCGGCCCCGTCGAGGGCCAGCACGTCGCCGGCATCACCCAGCCGGCGGCGGAGCTCGGCTTCCAGCTCGTTCAATCGCGGCCGGTACTTCCCGGTGAACTGCACGCCATAGCGCGCGGCGGCAATGCCTGAATCGGCGACCGTCTCCCCCTGGGCGACGTAGAAGTGCACGGTCTCGTGCGGCTTGGCGTCGCGGGTGCCGTCGGCGTCGAAGTCGTTGAAGAAGCCACGGGCAATGCTGGCGCCCGCGGACTTGATCCGGCCCATGCCCGTCT
>NZ_JBFWNP010000099.1:773-3494 GCF_050250995.1 Ramlibacter sp. | reverse complement strand
GGTCAAGAAGCTGAAGGGCCCCAAGGGGACGACCGTCGGCATCGAGCTGAAGCGCAGCGGGTACGACGCGCTGCTGCCGCTCTCCGTGATGCGGGACGAGATCCACATCGTCACCGTCAAGGCGTCGTTCATGATCGACGGGACGACCGGCTACATCCAGCTGTCCGAGTTCGCCGAGAACAGCAATCAGGAACTCGGCCGCGCGCTGACAGACCTGACGGCGAAGGGCATGAAGCGGCTCGTGTTCGACCTCCGGAGCAACCCTGGTGGCCAGCTCGATCAGGCGATCAAGATCGCCAACCGCTTCCTGCCGAAGGGCGACCTGATCGTCTACACGCGCGGCCGCGTGTCCAACTCGGATCAGGACTACCGCGCGACGGAACAGAGCGACTACACGCACCTGCCGCTCGTCGTGCTGACGAACCGCAACAGCGCGAGCGCCTCGGAGATCGTGTCGGGCGCGCTGCAGGATCACGACCGCGCGCTCATCGTCGGCGAGACGACGTTCGGCAAGGCGCTCGTGCAGTCCGTCTATCGCATCAACCAGGGCGCCGGGCTCGCCGTGACGACCGCGCGGTACTACACGCCGAGCGGACGGCTCATCCAGCGTCCGTGGGACGGCACGTTCGACGAGTACCTGATGTACTCGCAGAAGGACCAGGATCCGAACAAGGCGCACAGCCCCGACGACCTGAAGCTCACCGACGCCGGCCGCAAGGTCTACAGCGGCGGGGGCATCGAGCCGGACCACCGCCTCGACGGGCCCGTGGACGGCTTCTCGCCCGGCCGCTTCGCGAAGCTGCTCTACAACCGCCAGCTCTTCGACACGTTCGCGCAGCGGTTCTCGCGCGAGGGCGATGCCCGCGTGCCGCCGAGCACGAGCCGGGAGCATCGCCGCGTGGCCCGGGGCTTTGCCGTGGATGCCGCGATGGTGCAGGACTTCCGCGAGATGCTGGTCAAGATGAAGGTGCCGATCGACGAGGCCGGCTGGCAGAAGGATGCCGTCTTCATCACGGCGATGATCCGCTACGAGATCGACTTCGACCTGTTCGGCGCGGCCGAAGCCAGGCGCCGCCTCTCGGAGCACGACCCCCAGGTGCAGCTCGCGCTGACGCTCTTCCCGGAAGCGCAGCGGCTGACCGAGATGTCGAAGGCGCCGGCGCGCGCCGCCCGCTGACCGGTCTCTGAACCCCGTCCGGCCGCCCGCCTTTCGGTCTTGGGCCCCAAAATATTGGGGTCCAAGGACTGCCTTGCCACTATGGCTAGCACTTGCTAGACTGACCCGCGTTTCAATCAGTCTCCCGCCCGCGGGCCGCTGAACACCCCGAAATCGGCCTTCCCAGCCGCCGGTGTCGAGGTGGCCCCAGGCAGCAATTTTCCCCTCGGAAGGGGGCACGGCATGCGTCTCGATCGTCTCGAAATTTCGGGTTTCAAGTCCTTTTCTGACCGGGCGGAGCTCGCCTTCGACAAGGGGGTCACGGCCATCGTCGGCCCCAACGGCTGCGGCAAGAGCAACGTGGCGGACGCCATCACGTGGGTCCTCGGCGAGCAGAGCGCCAAGAGCCTGCGCGGCGACAAGATGGAGGACGTCATCTTCAGCGGCAGCGACGCCCGCAAGGCGGGCGGTACCGCGGAAGTGAGCCTGAGGCTCTCGGGCCTGCCGAAGGCACGCCAGCTCGAAGACGAGGCCGGCCTCGGCGTCGTCCCCGGACAGGGCGAGGCGGCCACCAGCCTCTCACCCTCCGAGCAGGCGACCGTCCGGCAGCTGGTCGAGGAGTTCACGCGCGACGTCGAGGTGACGCGCCGGCTCTACCGCTCGGGCGAGAGCGAGTACCTGATCGACGGCGAAACGTGCCGGCTGCGCGACGTCCACGAACTGCTGATGGATACCGGGCTCGGCGCGAAGGCCTATTCCATCATCGAGCAGGGCAAGATCGGCCTGATCCTCAGCTCGCGGCCGACCGATCGCCGTCAGCTCATCGAGGAAGCTGCCGGCGTGACGAAGTACAAGTCGCGCCGCCGCGCCGCCGAGCTGAAGCTCGACGCCGCCCAGCAGAACCTGACCCGCATCGACGACATCGTGTTCGAGGTGGAGAAGCAGCGCGGGGCCCTCAAGCGCCAGGCCGGCCGCGCCCGCCGCTACCGGAAGCTCCGCGAAGAGCTGCGCCGGTGGGAGAAGGTGCTCTTCGCCCGCCGGTACCGTGAACTGCAGCAGAGCATCGAGTCCGCCCGGACGAAGCTGACCCTCGTCCGCGAGGAAGAGGCCGCCGCGGCCGGCCGCGTGGCCGAAGTGGAAGCCGCGCTCGGCCGCCTCCGGATCGAACAGGCCGAAACGGACGGTCGCGCCACGGCGGTCCGCGAGGAGGCACACGCCGCCGAGATCGACCTGAACCGCCGGCAGCAGCAGATGGAGTTCAACCGGCAGCACGCGCAGAACCTCGCGCATCGTGCGTCGGAGGTCGAGAACGAGATAGCGGACCTTGAAGCGCGGCGCGAGCCGGCGCGGATCGCGATCGAGTCGCGGCGCGAGGCCGGCGCGGACGCCCGGCGCGCCCGGGACGAGGCGGCCGGCGTGCTCGCCGCCGCCAGTGAGGAACTCCGGGCGGCGCAGCAGCGGGTCGAGACGCTCGAAGGCGAGCTCGACGAGGTCCGCCAGGCGGGCTTCCGCGTGATGAACAGCACGACGACCGTGCGCCACGCGATGAGCCACGCCGATGCCCA
>NZ_JBFWNP010000099.1:0-763 GCF_050250995.1 Ramlibacter sp. | reverse complement strand
TACCGCCGCGCGCGAGGCGCTCGTCCGGGCGCGGCAGAGCCTCGAGGACATCGCGCGGCAGCGGTCCGTCCGCGAGTCCGAGCTGACGATGGCCCGCGAGGCGCTGGACCAGCGGTCGAAGGCCGTACGGGCGCGGGAGCAGGAGCTGACCGCTGCCGAGGCGCGCCTCTCGTCGCTCGAGGAACTGGCGGCGGACCGTGCCGGCTTCGGCGACGCCGCGCGCATGGTGCTCGTGCAGGCGAACGGCCACGTCAGCCAGCAGGGCGCCGTGGCGGACTACCTCGAAGTGGACAGCCGCTACGAGCGGGCCGTCGAAGCGTGCCTCGGCGAGCTGCTGCAGCACGTGATCGTCGAACGGCACGACCAGGCCGCCGCGGGGCTCTCGCTCGTGCGCGAACAGAAGGCGGGGCGTTGCGGCTTCGTCGTCATCGACCCGGGTTCCAACGGGTACCACCCGCACACCGCGCTGAGCATTCCGGGCCTGACCCCGGTCTCGAACCTGCTCCGCATCAACGGCCCGCACCAGTTGACCATCCAGAAGGTGCTGCCCGAGGCCTACGTCGCCGAGTCGTTCGAACAGGCCGTCACCGTGTCGCGCCAGACGTCCGCCCCCGTGGCGACCGTGGCTGGTGACGTGTTCCGCGGGTCGCACCTCGTGACCGGCGGCACCACGACCGAGGCGCGCGGCATCCTGCAGACCAAGCGCGAGATCAAGGAGCTGCGTGAGCGCGTGGCGCTCGACCAGCAGGCGCTCGTCCGGCTG
>NZ_JBFWNP010000098.1:0-3622 GCF_050250995.1 Ramlibacter sp. | reverse complement strand
AGCGGACCCGCAGCTCACGCCCGCCGAGAAAGTCACCGCCCGTCTCGATACCCAGAACGCACTGGCCGCCGTGCTGAAGCTGGCGGACATGCTGAAAGCGCGCCAGGCCCACGAGTGGGCGAAAGACGCCTATGCCGCCGCCAGCGAGGAGATCGCGGCCGGTGAACTCGCCTATCGCGAACAACGTTTTCCGGCAGCCTTGCGCGCGTATGCAGAGGCCACGAAGCAGCTGCTGGCCATCGAAAAAGGCATCCCCGACATCGTCGCCAACTTCATCGACGAAGGCGAACGCGCGCTGCAGGGCACCGACGGCGTCGCGGCCGTACAGGCCTTCGAGCGCGCACTTGCCCTCGCGCCGGACCACAAGCGCGCACAGGAAGGCCTGCGGCGTGCCAGCGCGCTCGACCGCGTGCTCGCGCTGATCGCCGAAGCGCAGGGCTACGAGAAGATCGGCGATACCGACCGCGCGCGCAGCGCCTATCGCGAGGCGCTGACGCTCGATTCGCAGGCCAGCGAAGCGACGCAGGCGCTCGAACGCATCGAGCGCGAAAGAGTCGACAAGGCGTATGCCCGCGCGATGTCGGCCGGCTACCAGGCGCTCGAAGCCCAGCGCTTCGACGCCGCGAAGGAAAGCTTTCAGCATGCGAGCACCCTCAAGCCGCAGTCGAACGAAGCCGCGAACGCCTTGCAACAGACGGCGCTGCGGGCCAGCGCCGCTCGCATCGAACAAACCCTGAAGGCCGCTACCAACCATGAGCGTGCAGAACGCTGGAACGAAGCGGCAGGCCAGTATCGCGCGGCGCTGGCCCTCGACGGCCAGCTCGATGCCGCCAAGCTCGGGCTGTCGCGCGCCAGCGCGCGGGCGGCCATCGACATCGAAATGGAAAAGACGCTCGCACGTGCCGAACGCCTCGGCGACGAAGCGGTTTACGGCCAGGCCCAGGCGCTGCTGACGAATGCCCGCGCCGTGGCCGCCCCCGGCCCGAAACTCCAGCGACAGATTGGCGCCCTCGCGACCGCCATCAAGCATTACCGCACGCCCGTCACCGTCACGCTGCACTCGGATGGGCAGACCGCGGTGAGCGTCTCTCGCGCCGGAACGCTTGCGCCATTCGTCAGCCAGCAACTGACTCTGCTGGCCGGGCGTTATACTGCTACCGGCAAGCGCGACGGCTATCGCGACGTGCGCGTGGAGTTCACCGTCGATCCCGCGGCGCCGCCGCCGGCCGTCGACGTTCGCTGTACCGAAGTCATCAATTTCTAGGGAGCCGGGTTCACCGGGCCACCGCCTGCAACGTCCGCCATCCCACGTGTCGACCTCCCCGCCGAACGAGCCACGCGCCCGCGACGACGAGCTGATAGCACCGGCCGCCTTCCGCCCGCCCGGCGCGCTGCACGGCTTCGAATGGCCGGCCGTCCCGTGGGGCGCGATCGCCATTGTCGTCACCGTCGCCGTGACCGCGCTGGTGATGGGCTACCTGCTGCTCGCGCGCTCCATCCTGATCGAGACCGATCCCGTCGACGCCGAGCTCGCGGTCGACGAGTGGCTCGCGCCGCGGATTGGCCGGCACTGGCTGTTGACCCCCGGCGAGCACGCCGTGCGCGCCAGCGCTCCGGGCTACAAGCGCCTGGTGAGCAGCATCGACGTCACCACCGACACGCTGCAGCAGCATCGCCTGGCATTGACGCCGCTGCCGGGCAGGCTCGCCATCACGCTCACGCCAGCGTCGCAGGCCAGCGTGCGGATAGACGGGCAGCCGGTCGGTGAAGCGCCGGGCACGATCGAGGAAGTCGAAGCGGGGACGCGCCTCGTCGAACTGTCCGCCCCGCGTTACCTCCCCTATACCGCGACGATCGAGGTGCGTGGCAAACGCCTGGAGGAAACACTGGACGCGACGCTGGAACCGGCGTGGGCGGACTTCGCGCTGCAGTCCGCACCCGCCGGCGCGGCGCTCGCGATCGACGGCGAAGAAGTCGGCACCACGCCGTATGCAGGTGAACTCCTCCACGGCAAACGCCGGCTCGACGTGCGCATGAAGGGCTACAAGCCGTGGACGCGGACCATCGATGTGCTGGCAGGACAGCCGGTGACGATTCCGGACGTGACGCTCGCCAAGGCCGACGGCATCTTCGAACTGGTCACGCAGCCCGCAGGCGCAGCGATCACCATCGACGGCCGTTTCCGCGGCGAAGCGCCCACCAGGCTCGCGGTAACGCCGGATCGTGCGCACCGGGTGACGGTGATGAAAGCGGGCTATGCGCCGCTGACGATCGAAGCGCGCGCCGCACCCGACCAGCTCACTGCGCTTGCGCTGAAGCTCGAACCGGAACTCGCCGTGATCAATCTCATCACGGAGCCGGCCGATGCGGAACTGCTCGTCGATGGCGAGCCCGCGGGCAATGCCACGCAACGCCTGAACCTGCCGACACATGAGCACGAACTCATCGTGCGCAAGGCCGGCTACGCGACTTATCGGACCGTGGTGACGCCGCGCAAGGGGGTCGACAAGCATTTGCGCATCACCTTGAAGACCGCCGCCCAGATGGTGCGCGAACAGCAGCCTTCGCCGCCGCCCCCTCCACGCGCGGCGCCCGAGACGCTGCCGCCGCCCGGTGAAACGCCACCGCCGCTCAGCGCCCAGCCGCCTGTCTCGAGCCAGGCGACGCAGGCCGCGCAGGCGAGTGTGGACATCGCCAACAATCCCTTCGTGCCGGACGAGATCCGGGCGGAGGCGGAAGCGCTGTTGCGCCCGACGCCGCCTGCCAGCGGCGAGCAGGAGATTCGCACGAGTTCGGGCCAGACGCTGCGACGTTTCACCGGCGGCGCGCTCGAACTGCCGAAGCGGCCGCCGGCGACGCTCACCCGCCCGTTCTACCTCGCGACGCGTGAAGTCACGAACGCGGACTATCGGCGTTTCATCAGCAGCCACGTGTCGCGCGGGGCGAGCGGACAGGAGTTGAACGCGGATACGCAACCCGTCGTCGGCATCAGCTGGGAAGCGGCCGCGACCTACTGCAACTGGCTGTCGCGTCGTGAATCGCTGCCACCGTTCTACCAGATTCGTTACGGTCGCGTGCTCGGCGTGAATCCCGCTGCCGTGGGTTACCGGCTCCCCACCGAGGCGGAGTGGGACTGGGCGACTTCGCGCGACGGCGGCGGCAAGCCGCTGCGCTACCCGTGGGGGGAACGCTATCCGCCGCGCGAACGGGTCGGCAATCTCGCCGACCAGGCCGCGAGCAGCTATCTCGGCACGGTGATCAAAGGCTATGACGACGGCTTTGCCGCCACGGCGCCGGTCGGCAGTTTCGCGCCGAATCCACACGGGCTCTACGATGTGGCGGGGAACGTCGCGGAGTGGATGCACGATGCCTTCGCGCCGGCGCCAGCGGGCGGGCGCGATCCGCTGGGCCCCACCAGCGCGGCCCAGCATGTGGTGCGCGGGTCCAGTTGGTCGAGCGAAGGCGAAGTGCGGCTCCAGAGCGCTTATCGGGAAGCCGCGCAAGGCCCGCGACCGGATCTCGGCTTCCGGCTCGCGCGCTACCTGCAGTAAACGGGATGGAACGATGAAAATGCTGCGTGCAATGGCCCTGGTCGTGTGCCTGCTGAGTCTGCTGATGGCCT
>NZ_JBFWNP010000097.1:3267-4015 GCF_050250995.1 Ramlibacter sp. | reverse complement strand
CGGCTGCGAGCGCGCGTGACACGCCCCGGCCGAGACCCACGCCTGCAGTTGCGAGACAGCCGGTTCGAGGCCGCCGGCCTCGCGCACGAGTCCGACGTGACGCCACATCAGATCGCGAACGGCGGCTCTCGTCGGCAGCGCCCCAGGTGCCGGCGTGACGGCGACGCGCTCGGCGTCCTCCACCAGGTGCGCCGCCCGCGGCGGCCCGGTCATCGCGCGCGCGGCCCGCTCGCCGAACACGAGACCCTCGAGCAGCGAGTTGCTCGCCAGCCGGTTCGCGCCGTGGACGCCCGTGCAGGCCACTTCCCCCGCCGCGAAGAGGCCGGGAACGGATGTCCGGCCGTCGAGGTCGGTCGACACGCCCCCCATCAGGTAGTGCGCCGCCGGACTGACGGGAATCGGATCGGTCGCCAGGTCCAGGCCGGCCTGCGCGCAGACCCTGGCGATCGTCGGAAACCGCTCCCTGACGAACACGCCGTCCAGGTGTGCCAGGGACAGGTACACCGGCGCGTCCGTGCGCAGCGACTCCCGCACCATCGCGCGCGCGACCAGGTCGCGCGAGGCCAGGTCTCCCGCCGACTCGTAGCGGGCCATGAAGGCCTCACCGTGGCGGTTGATCAGGTGCGCGCCCTCGCCGCGCAGCGCCTCCGTGAGCAGGAACCGCGGCGCCCCGACGGCGCTCAGCACCGTCGGATGGAACTGCACGAACTCCATGTCGGCCACGCGCGCGCCGGCCAGAAACGCCATC
>NZ_JBFWNP010000097.1:0-3257 GCF_050250995.1 Ramlibacter sp. | reverse complement strand
GAACACCTGCCCCGCGCCGCCCGTGGCCAGGAGCGTCATCGCCGCCCCGGCGCGATGCATCTGCTCGTGCCGGTCGGCGTAGATCACGCCCCGGCACGCGCCGTCCTCGACGACGAGCGCCGTCACCCGCGCGTCGTCGAACACGCGGATGCGCCGGTCCGCGGCAACCCGCTCCCACAGCACCCGCGCGATCTCCCGCCCCGTCGCGTCGCCCTCATGGAGGACGCGGCGGACGGAGTGGGCACCCTCGCGGGCCAGTTCCAGTTCGCCGGACTCGCTCCGGTCGAACGCCGCACCCCACTCCACCAGCTCGCGCACGCCACGCACGCCGTCCTCGACGAGCACGCGCACGGCGGCGGGGTCGCACAGGCCGTCGCCCGCGGCGAGCGTGTCCGTCAGGTGCAGGTCGGTCGAATCATCGGCCCCGAGCGCAGCGGCGATGCCGCCCTGCGCGTAGCCCGTGTTGCTCTCGGTGGGTTCGGCCTTCGTGAGGATGGTGACGGTGCCGGATCCGGCCAGCGCCAGCGCCGCCCGCAGCCCGGCGACGCCGCTGCCGACGACTGCTCCAAGAGGCCGTGTTGCCCGCATCCCAGACACCCGAACGCATCGAGGTCCGCACCAGCTCGCGCCCCTCCACGATCCTCGTCGGCACCGGCGCGCTCGACGCGCTCGCCGCGCACCTTGACGAGGCCGGCGTCGGCCGGCGGCGCTTCATCGTCTCGAACCCGAAGGTCTGGCGCCTGCACGGCGCGCGCATCCAGCAGGCGCTCGGCGACGCCCCCGTCGTCCTCGTGCCGGATGGAGAGCGCTACAAGACGGTCCGCACGACGGAGAAGATCTACGACGCGCTGATTGCCGGCGGCGCGGATCGCGGCAGCGCGGTGGTGGCCGTGGGTGGCGGCGTCGTGGGCGACATGGCCGGCTTCGCCGCCGCGTCGTTTCTGCGCGGCATCACGCTCGCGCACGTGCCGACGACGCTGCTGGCCCAGGTGGACAGCTCGATCGGCGGCAAGGTCGGCGTGAACCACGCGCTCGGCAAGAACCTGATCGGCGCGTTCCACCAGCCGGCCGTCGTCGTGATCGACCCCGGCGTCCTTTCAACGCTGCCGCGCCGCGAGTTCCGGTCCGGCCTCTACGAGGTCGTCAAGTACGGGATGATCGCGAGCCGTCCGCTGTTCGAGACGCTGACAAAGAAGACCCGCGCCGTCTTCAAGCACGACCCGGACGTGCTGCTGCCGATCGTCGCGGCGTCCGCGCGGATCAAGGCGGACGTCGTCAGCGCGGACGAGCGCGAGTCGGGCCTCCGCCGCATCCTGAACTTCGGCCACACCGTCGGCCACGCGCTCGAAGCGGAGACGCACTATCGCCGGTTCCGGCACGGCGAGGCGATCGCGTGGGGGATGCTGCTGGCCGCGGACCTCGGCGTGGCGCGCGGCACGCTGCCGGAGGCGGACCGCGCGGCGCTCGCGGCGCTCGTCGGAAGACTCGGGCCGCTGCCGCCGGTCGCCGACCTCCCGATCGCCGGCATCCTCGCGGCCGTGAAGCGGGACAAGAAGGTCGTGAACAGCCGGCTCCACTTCGTGCTGTGCACGTCCATCGGCACGACGGACGTCGTGGACGACGTGACGGAGGACGAGCTGACCGCCGCGCTCGTCCGGCTGGGCCTCAGCGGAATCTAGTCTGGCCGGTCATCAGCCGGAGGGATTGCACGTTACGCCAGGGCGTCGTCCAGCGGCGACCGTCCTGCGGATCACGCCGCTCGCAACACGAGCATTTCCTTGACGAAGATTCCGTTGAACGTGTTGTCTCGAAAGTGCGCACGAACGACGCCGTTCGCCGGCGTCTTGATGACGAACCTTGTTGCGCGAAGGAGTGAGTCGTCGGTTCGTACCAACTTCACGTCCGCGATCGACAACGAGGTGAGCTTGGCGCTCCCGATAGCTCTCGCGATCTTCTGGTAGGCCTGACTCTCATCCTTGGGAAGGAACGGATCGAACGTCTCGCCGGCCACCAGGAGGCGCCACGTCTCCGCGTCAGAGAAGAAATACCAAAGCACATTGCTCGGGGTATCTCCTCGCCTGTCGAGTTCCTCGACCAACTTGACCGAATCGGTCACGGCGCTTTCTACCAGTGCTTCTTCAGCCATCGCAGGACTCCATGGTTCACGTCACCCACCGCCTGAAGCATGCTAGCAGCAGCAAACTGGTCCCGCATCTCGTATCTGCTGGTCTCGTTCCACTTGCTCGCAATTCCCCACGCGGCAGAAAACACCGGATCGGCCGCCATGTCGTCCTGCATCTGCCTCTTGATGCCGGCCAGGCCAACCAGATCATCCAGCTTGTGCGAGTACGCAGCGTTTACGAAGGATCGATCAGGGATCATGTCGGCTTGGAACACACTCGCAATCCGCGCCTTGATCCCAAGTTCGACCGCATAGCCAGCCAAGTAGTAGGCGCCCGAGTACCTCCCCGCATCGAGCAGCAACTGAGCATCTCCGAGGCGGGTCTCCGCGAGGGTTTGGAGGTCCTTCTTCGAAGTCACGTGCAGTATCCAGGTCTTGCGAGTGGACGTCGTAGGTCTTGAAGGAGACGCGGCGCTACCGCAGCCAGCCGGGCGGGACGCTCGCGCGGCGCGCCTGCTCTTCCGCGTCGGCCACGGCCTGCTGCGCGGCCTTCATGTCCTTCTGCACGCGCTCCAGCTCCGCGATCGCGCGGTTGCGATCCGACTCGATCACGGCGCGCTGCGCCGGGTCGTCGCGGTTCACAAAGTCGAGCAGCGCGGCGTTGATGCGCGACTGCAGTGCGTCGGCCAGCACCTGCTGCCGCACCACGTTGCCGCGCAGTTCCGCCATGCGAGCCCGCCAGCCCGATTCCGTCGTCGGCAGCGGACTTCCGGCCGCGGTTGGCGTGGCGGCGCCACCGGCCGTTGCGGACCCGCCGCCCGCGGCAGCGCCCGTGGACGGCGCCGCGCCGCTCGCCGCCAGTGCGGCCAGCACGCCGGCGCCGGTTCCCGCGCCCGGCGCACCACCCGGCGGAAGCGGCGGCGGAGCCGGCAGCGGCTCGGGCTTCAGGCTCTCGTTCGTGTAGACCTTGCCGGGCTTGCCGACAGACTTCCGGCGCTCCTGCTCCGCACGGGCCACATCGCCGAGCGTCTGCGCGGCGGCGGAACCGGCCGCGGCCGTCAGCACCAGACAGGTCAGCCAGCGAGTGATGGTCATGCCCGGATCCTACCTCCACCGATTCCGTGTCACCACGCCT
>NZ_JBFWNP010000096.1:0-4810 GCF_050250995.1 Ramlibacter sp. | reverse complement strand
CCGATGGCAGCCATCCCGTCCAGGCCGCGTGGATCGAGATCGACGTCCCGCAGTGCGGCTACTGCCAGTCGGGACAGATGATGTCGGCGGCGGCGCTCCTCGAACGGACGCCGCGGCCGACCGACCCGGAGATCGACCGGGCCATGCGCGGCAACATCTGCCGTTGCGGCACCTACTCGCAGATCCGCGCCGCCATCCATCGCGCCGCGGACCTGAAGGGAGGCCGCTCATGAACCTCGAACTCACACGTCGCGGCTTCCTGACCCTCACCGGCGGCCTGGTCATCGGCTTCGTGCTGCCGCCGAGCCGCGCGCAGGCGCAGGGCGGGCTGTTTGCGCCGCCGCCGGCCAACAAGCCGAACGCCTACATCCGGATTGGCACCGACGACAGCGTCACCTTTCTGATCCCGAAGAGCGAGATGGGGCAGGGGCCGACCACCGCCTGTTCGCAGATGCTGGCCGAAGAGCTCGAGTGCGACTGGTCGAAGGTGCGCATGCAGGTCGCGCCGGTCGATCCCGACTTGTACGGCCACCAGACGACGGTCGGCAGCATGGCCATTCGCACCAGTTGGGATCCGCTGCGCCAGGCTGGCGCACAGGCGCGGGAGATGCTGATTCTCGCCGCGGCGCAGCAGTGGGGTGTCAGCGCCGCGGGGCTGCGCGCCGAGAACGGCTTCGTCATCAACCCGGCGACGAACCAGCGCATCAACTACGGGGCGATTGCCGAGGCCGCGTCGCGGCTTTCGGTGCCGGCCAGCGTCACGCTCAAGGATCCGTCGCAGTTCCGCATCATCGGCAGGCCGCAGAAGCGGCTCGATACGCGCGACAAGGTCACTGCCCGGGCGATGTTCGGCATCGACGCGCGTCCGGCCGGGCTCGTCTATGCGGCGGTCGAGCGGTGCCCGGTGTTCGGCGGCACCGTCGCCCGCTTCGACGCCTCGCGTGCCAGGGCGGTGGCGGGAGTCCGCGACGTTTTCCAGATCAGCAGCGGCGTCGCCGTGGTGGCCGACAACACATGGGCGGCCATGCAGGGCAAGCGCGCGCTGACCGTGGAGTGGAACGAGGGGCCGAACGCGGCGGTATCGAGCGAGAGCATCCGCCAGATGTTCGTCACCAACGCGGCCAGCCCCGGGGCCGTCGCCCGGAACGACGGCGACGCGGCCGCCGCCATCGCCCGCGCAGCCAGGAAGGTCGAGGCGACCTACGAGGTGCCGTTCACCTCGCACGCGCCGATGGAGCCGATGAACGCGACCGTGCACGTCAAGGCCGATGGCACGGCTGAGGCCTGGGTACCGACGCAGAGCCCGACCACATCGCGCGCCCGCATCGCGGAGATCGCCAACCTGGCGCCCGAGAAGGTCGACGTCCACACCACGTTCATGGGCGGCGGCTTTGGCCGGCGCGGGGAAGGGCAGATCAACCATCTCGAGGACGCCACCGAGATCGCATTACGCCTGCGCAACACGCCGGTGAAGCTGACGTGGACCCGCGAGGACGACATGACGCAGGACTACTACCGGCCGGCGTCGTATGCGCAGCTGGCGGGCGCGCTCGATGCGGCCGGGTGGCCGGCGGCGCTGCGCGCGACCATCGCCTGCCCGTCGTTCTTCGTGGTGCGCGATGGGCTCGACCCGATTGCCGTCGGCGGCATGTCTGACCTGCGCTACGAGTTGCCGGACCTCCGCGTGGAATGGAGCCGCTCCGACACGCACATCCCGGTGTCGTTCTGGCGCGCCCCAGGCGCCGCGCAGAATACCTACTTCGCGGAGTCGTTCTTCGACGAGCTCTGCGCGGCCGGCGGCAAGGACCCGGTCGAGGCGCGCCGCCGCCTGCTGGCCGGCGCACCGCGGCTGCTCAACGTGCTGAACGTCGCCGCCGAGCGTGCCGGGTGGGGCACGCCGCTGCCGGCTGGGCGCGGCCGCGGCGTGGCGCTCGGGTCGAATGTCGGCAGCTTCAACGCGCAGATCGCCGAGGTGTCGGTCGAGAACGGGCGGGTCCGCGTCCACGAGGTGGTGTGCGCGCTCGACTGCGGGCAGATCATCAACCCGCACATCCTGCGCCAGCAGGTCGAGGGGGGCATCATCTACGGGCTCTCGGCGACGCTGAAGGGGCAGATCACCATCGAGCGGGGGCGGGTGAAGGAAAACAACTTCAACACCCACGACATGCTCCGGTTCGATGAGGCGCCCGTGGTGGAGGTCCACCTCGTCGAGAGCCGTGAGCGTCCGACCGGCGCCGGCGAGGCGACCAACCCGGCCACCGTGCCGGCGGTGATCAACGCGATCTACGCGGCGACCGGGAAGCGGATCCGCACGCTGCCAGTGAAGCCCACCGACCTGGCGTAAATGGCCCAGCGCTCGGACTGGCTGCCGAGCCTCAAGGACCTCGACGGCGTCCGCGTCGTCGTCGAGGAGCCGGTGCCGGAACCGTTTGCACGGGACCCGCTGCGTGCCAGCGTTGAGCAGCAGCTGCGGGCCGCGCGCATCCGGGTCCTCGGCATGGGCGATTTCCCGACCGGCGATCCGCACCTGCGCATCTCGCTGACGGCCGCCACTCGAGGCGGCCTCGTGGCCTGCGACCTGCAGGTCGACTTCGTGCAGATTGTCTTCATGCGCCGCAACCCCGCGGTGACCTTCAACCGGGCACAGACGTGGAAGGCCGACGCGCGAATCGTCGTCACGGAGAGTGCCCAACTTGCGGACGCGGCCCACGAGGAACTCGAACGCCAGGTCGCCCAGTTCATCGCCGACTATCGGACCGCGAACGCATAGAGCAGCCGTAGTGTCCGGCTTCACCCGGACCTCCGAAGGGCGCCGGCGCGGTGCCGCTTGGCGCGCGCATCGGCCCAAGGCGGCACCGCGCCGGCGCCTGAGAGGTCAATCGGCTGATTCGACGAGCCGGGCCATTGCGTGCTCTCCACGGGCCTGCAAGCCGTGGATGACGCCGGCGCGGTCGGCGGCGGTGCGGTTCTGGCTCGTCTTCCATTTGCCGGCCAACGACGCGATCTCCATCTCGAAGCCAACGATGGCGCGGAGCAGGCCGTCGATGAAGTCCGGCGGCGCGTCGGAGATGTGCCAGGCGCCGGCACCCTGGCCCTCGAATCGGGTGGTCAGGCGGGTGACGTGCTCGCGAAGCCAGCCGGCGTCCTCGATGAAACGCAGCCGACCGCGCGTGTGGACGACGACGTAGTTCCATGTCGGCACGACGCGGCCGTGTTCCTGCTTGGTCGGATACCAGCCAGGGGAAATGTAGGCTTGCGGGCCCTGGAAGATGGCGAGGGCTTCGCCAGCCTGATCGGCATCACGCCACACGGGATTGTTCCGGGAGACGTGCCCTCGCAGCGTTCCGCACGCTCCGGCGCTGGCATCGAACTCGAGCGGCAGGTGGTTCGCGTCGATCCCGGTGGCGCCGACCGTTACCAGCGTGGCGAGGGGTGGTCCTCGATGGCCCGCTGCAGGACGTCGCGCCGGGACTCGGCGAAGTGATGCGGAATGTGCACGATAGCCCGAGCTTATCAGGCGGCTCCGGGTGATAGCATCCCGCCATCGGGAGGCAGTGGGCATGCACACGCATCACGACATCGATTACGTCGAGTTCACGGTCCGGGATCTGGCGGCGGCCAAGCGGTTCTACAGCGCGGCGTTTGGCTGGGAGTTCACCGACTACGGGCCGGAGTACGCCGGCATCAAGGGCAAGGACCGCGAGCCCGGCGGGTTCCGCCAGTCGGACGACGTGCGGACGGGCGGCCCGCTGCCGGTGCTGTATTCGCGCGGCCTCGAGGCGTCGCTCGCGGCGGTGAGGTCGGCCGGCGGCACGATCACCACCGAGCCCTTCGACTTCCCAGGCGGCCGCCGGTTTCACTTCAAGGACCCGAGCGGCAACGAACTCGCGGTGTGGTCGGAGCGGTAAAACGTTCGAGGGCAGGAGGGCAGGAGGGGCTGCATGCGTAAGTCGTTCGTCGTAGTCTCTGGCCTGCCTGGCAGCGGGAAGACTACGGTGGCGCGCGCGTTGGCGCCTGCGCTTGCCTTGCCTGTGATCGACAAGGACGACATCCTGGAAGATCTTTTCGAGGCGAGGGGCATCGGCGACATGGCTTGGCGTCGGGCCCTGAGCCGTGAGAGCGACGCGACGCTTCAAGCGCGGGCGCTCGAAGCGGACGGCGCCCTGTTGTCATCGTTTTGGCACGTCAGCGGAATGCTGCAGGATTCCGGGACGCCCATCGAGTGGCTCACGTCGCCGGCTCACAGAGTCGTGATGTTGGAGTGCAGGTGTCCGGCAGACATAGCGGCCGCGCGTTTTCTTCGCAGGCGGCGTCACCCGGGACATCTGGACGAGGGGAGAGATGCGACAGAAGTGGTAGCGTCGCTCACCGAACTCTCCGCGCTAGGGAGGCCGCCGATTGAGCCGTGCCTGGAAGTGGACACAACGAAGCCAGTCCCTGTCGGTGAGCTCGCGCGTAAGCTGCGCGACTTGCTCGGCCGCGATTAGCCGGGTAGTGACACACAGCGCGGGAACGCGGTGCGCGGGGCGGGCGCATCGGCGCAAGGCCGACTCACCGCGAAGCCGGAAATCGGGCGAAGCGATTCACCGCGTCGACTTCCTTCAGCGCGTTCGAGTTGCTGCGAGGCAGCGCGGACGTTTTGAGCCGTGCGACGGATGTCGTAACGAGTCAGCACCTAGTCGACGCGGGTGCGGCAGGGTACGAGCCCGAGCTCGATTTCCCGGCCGCCGCGCCTGCGCCCGCCCGGCGCACCGCGTTCCCGCGCGTTTCGGGTTGAAGGGAATGAAGCTCTGAAGGCTACCCGCGGATG
>NZ_JBFWNP010000095.1:0-6034 GCF_050250995.1 Ramlibacter sp. | reverse complement strand
GCACAGGCTGTGCAAGCCCTGGATGGACATCACTTCGCCTGCCGCGTTGAGCTCGTTCACCTGCAGCCATCGAAGCAGGGCCACCATGAGTATCTGGGCTTCGCAGCCGGTGACGTAGCCGGCAATCGGTGCGACCACCGAGCCAGCGGTGTACGCACTCATCGGGTTCTCGCCGTTGACGGTGACCGCACCCGTGGGCGTCGTGCCGATGCGGAAATACACGCCGCCTGGACCCCGGAACAGGCGCCACTCGCCCGCTGCGGGCGGCGTGGATTCGAGATCGGCCAGCGAGGCGTAGTCCGCGCCCGGCGTGAACGGCCAGCCGGCATCCATGACGTCGAACGTCGCGCCTGGTTGCAGCTCGCCGATCTGCCCGTCGATCTGGAAGATCTTCTTCGCCGTGTTCACCTCGGGCGGCTCGAAGTTAAACCGCTTGCCCATGAACATGGGCTTGGTCTTCCCCTTCAGGTCTTCCGCCTCGCCCTCCAGGCCGTTGCCGCCTGCGTTCGTCCCTGCGTAGCGGTTCACCAGCAGCGGCCGATCCAGCAGGTACTGGAAGCCCCGCCCACGCAGCGTGATCGATTCGTCGCCCGGCGGCAGATAGCCGGCCGCGGTTCCGTGCCAGATGCAGTCGAAGTCGGCCAGGTCGCCCGGGTTGATGCGGAAGATCCGCACGATCCGGCCGGCGCAGCGCGCGGCGCGCAGCTTGTCCAGTCCGCCGCCTTCGTTGTCGAGGACGATGGTGCAGGTGTCGATCGACAGCTCGCCTCGCGTGCAGCCCGGCGCGTGCATGTTCGACTCGATCGTGATGCTGCTGACTCGCCCGGGCACATACATGTGCTCGTACGTCGTCGCACCCGTGATGCTCTCGTAGCGCGGCGTTCCCCACGCGGCGTCCACGGTGGGGCCGAAGCGGAACGAGCGGGTCGCGTAGCGGAACGTCCGCATGTCGCCCAGGTAGCGCGCGGTCCACTCCACCATGTAGATCCAGTCCGTGGTGACGCTCATACACGCACCACGTTGCGCGGCTGGGCGCGCTCTCGTTGCTGGCCGAGGCGCTCCACGCCCGTGGCCACGCGCTCCTGCACGTCCAGCGTGCGGCTCGCGGCCTGCGCCGTGATGGTGGCCACCTGCTGCATCGCGGCTTCGAGCATCCGGCTCATGCGTCGGAGTTCCTCGCGGATCGCAGTGTCGTCGCCGTTCAGGAGCTCGCTCGTCTGCTCGGCGCTGTAGTAGCGCGCCGGCCCGGTCACCTCGAGCTCCCGGCCGCGCTCGCCCACCATGCGCAGACCGCCGGTATGCAGGCCACCGTTCGCGAAGGCAGGAAAGCCGGTCGCGGTGAGCCAGGCGGACGTCTGCTCGCTCGTGTAACCCCGCGACGCGGCGAACTCGTAGATGCCCTGGCCAGACGCGAGCGCGGCCTGGTAGGCGTCGACGTCGGCTTGCGAGACGCCCGGCGGGCCTCCGGTCGCCGGGGCAGGCGCGGGCCCCGTGGTGGGCGAAGATGGTGCCGGCGCGCCGGCAGGAGCGGCCCCAGGACGCCCGTTCACCGCGGAGACGATCGCGGCGCCCCAGCCGGCCACGTAGTCGGCGGTGATGCCCGTGTTGCGGATGATGGCGGTGTACGCCTCGGCGATCGTCTTCGCGTCGTATGCGAGCAGGCTATTCGCCGAAAACCGCTCCACCATCGTCGTGAGCTTGTCGTTCGTGGCGTCGGACTTGCCGCCCAGCAGCTCGAGCTTCGAGATGGTGCCGTCGCCGTTCAGGTCGAGCAGCGTCCAGATTCGCTGCAGCTCGGCGTCCGTCGCCTTGCCCACCGCGCCCGCCATGTATTCGTCGTTCGTCAGCAGGCCGTCGAGGTTCGCGTCGAAGCGGTCGAAGTTCTCGGCGAGGTACTTGCCCATCGCACCGGGCAGCTTCTCGATGCCGACCTTGATCTCGCCCAGCAGCGCAATGTTCTGCTGCTCGTACGACTGCACGGCAGGCAGGCCGGAGAGCTTTCCGATCCACGCGTCGATCACAGCCTGCGTCTCCGGGCCGCTCGCGGTCATTCCCTTCTGCGCCTCGATCGCAGCCGCCACCGACCCCTGCAGCCGCCGGTGGGCGTCCACGTCCCCACCCATCGCGAGCGCGTAGTCGGCCTCGGCGTTGGCCGACGTGAGGGACTGTCGCAGCCAGGGCGCGGCCGTGCCGGCGCGGTCGGCGCGCAGCTCGCGCAGGTAGCCCGAGAGGCCGGCGCCGATCTCCTTCAGCTCCTCCTTCAGGCGCTCCAGCTCCTCCGCCGCCTTGCGCGCGGGCTCGCCCATGCGCTCGAGCAGCATGAGGAAGTCGCTCGCGACGTCGAGCATGGCCTCCATGCCGTCCAGGTTGCCCGACTCCTGCAGCGCCTTCAGGGCCGAGAGGAAGCCGGACTTGTCGCCGGCCATGATCATTTCCGAGGTTGCCGGTACACCGGCCGCCTTGAGGCGCTCGGCGATCTGCGCGGCGATCACCGCGTTGAGGTCCTTGTCGTCGGCGAACTCGCGCGAAAGACCTCGGGCACGGTCGGCCATCGAAGTGAGTCGCTCGGTGCGCTTCGTCTCGTCCTCGAGCGCGTGGATGCGCTGCAGCAGGGCACGGTTGTTCTCTTCCACGGCGTCGAGCTCGCGCTGGCGTGTGCGCGCCGCCTTTTCCACTTCGGTGGCCGTGGCCTGGTACAGCCGCTCTTCGAGCTCCTTGCGCTGTGCCAGGTAGGTGCTGACCTTCGCGAGCGCCTGGTCGAGCGCGCCGCCCGACAGCGCGTCGACGTCGCCGAGCTCGCGCAGGTACTCACCCACGTACCCGGGAATGTCCGCTTTCTGCAGCGCCTGCAGCGTGGCCTGCTTCAGCTCCTCGGAGAACTCCGCGAGCGCCTGCTCCTTCGACTTGCTCCCGCGCCGATTGAGATAGCCGTCCTGGTACTGCCCGAACGCCTCTCCGCCGGTCAGGAAGCCACCGGCGTAGGCAAAGCCCTTTTCGTGCTCGGACTGCTCGAGGCCGGTGAGTAGCTGCCGCACGCGCGACGAGCTGCCGGCCGCGCCGAGCAGCTCGTTGATGCTGTTGATGGTGGCCGCGACCGCCTGCGACGCGCCGTCGATCTGGCCGCCGCTCGGCGCGCCGAGCAGCTGCCCGTTGCTGTACTGCCCGCCCACGCGGGTCTCGCCGCCGTTCGCGATCATCGACGCCACGGCCGCCGCGGCCAGCGCGGCCCAGCCCCAACCCGGAATCGCCGCCATTGCCGCGCCGATGCCGCCCCCGGTGCCTAGCGTGGCCGCTGCCGCACCCTCGATGACCGTCGCGCCCATCGCGTCGGTGGCCAACCCTGCGCCCACGGTGCTTGCGAACGAACCGCCCGTGCCCGCGAAGCCCGCGCCGATGTTCCCCAGGAGCGTGCCGTTCACGATCTCGCCGACTGCACCCTTGCCCGTGTTCCACAGGCTCGACGCGTTGCCGAGCGTGCCGAGAAGGTTGCCGCCTCCAATGGCAGCGGAGCTGCCGCTGACGTAGTTCGCGATCCCGCCTGAGACCGGCGACAGCGCCGCCATGATCTGGGGCCGCAGCACGAGCTGCTCGAACGCGCTCGCCAACTGGCGCTTCGCATCGCCGCCGCGGCGCGTGATGAACAGGTACAGCGACTCCGCAGCTTGGCGGTTCGCATCGCTCCACTTGGCGACGTACTCGCGGGTGCTCAGGTTCGCCGCGGCGCGGGCGGCGGCATCTTCCACGCGACGGATTTCTTCGTCGACCTCGGCGGCGGTAAGGTTCCCGCCGGCTGCGCGTTTGGCGATCTCCTGCTTTTCCTTCAGCAGCGCGATCTCGATGCGGCGCAGCTCGATGAGCCGCACCTGTTCCACGGCCGACTTGCCCATCAGCGAGACCTGGAACTCCACTTCCTTGTTTTCGAGTTCCAACGCATAGACGTATTCGTCGACGGCGTTGCGCGAAGCCGTGGAGCGATCGCGGCTCGCCTTCTCTTCCTTGGCCTGGTCTTCCTCGTTCTGCTGGTGGAACTCGGCGATCGCGGCGCGCTCTTTCGCACGCTTCTGCGACCGCAGCGTCTCGATGTCGTCGAGGTGCTTCTTCTCGCGTCCGCGGATGCGCTCCTGCTGGATGGCGATCTCGCCCTCGAGCGCGGCCGACTCCAGCGCGCTCGAGTTCGGCTTCGTACGGACGACACGCAGTTCGCCCTGCAGCGTGCTGAGGTGCTGCTTCAGCTGGGCCACCTCGAGAGCAGCGGCCTGGTCGATCTGTTCGAAGTCGCTGATCAGCCCTTGCTTGAGGGCGGCGGACACCTTCTCGACGCCTTGGCGCGTAAACTCCGCCTGCAGCTCGTTGAACTTCTGCAGCCGCGCGATTCGCGCCTGCAGGCCGTCCGCCTCGCGCGGGTCGACCATGCGGCGACGAACCTCGGAGACCTCTTCCGCGATCTGCTTCTCGGACTTGCCAAGCACGACCCCGTCGCGCCGAATCTGATCGATTTTCCGCTCGCGCGCCTCGCGGACCTCCAGGTTCTCGGTCTCGACCTGACCCCATCTCGCCGCGGCTTCCCTTTGCTTGGCACGCTCGCTCGCGAGGAATGCTCCCTTTGCTTGGGCGCTGA
This sequence comes from Ramlibacter sp., assembly GCF_050250995.1. Lineage (GTDB taxonomy): Bacteria > Pseudomonadota > Gammaproteobacteria > Burkholderiales > Burkholderiaceae_C > Ramlibacter. Next base: position 1,416 of record NZ_JBFWNP010000095.1, on the reverse strand, counting down.
CCTCCGCTTCGGCGAGTGGCACGAGCGCCTTCGCGGCTGCGAGCTGCCGGTCCAGATCTCCGGTTGCGAGACCCTTCGACTGCCGCTGTTGAATTTGCGCCTCGAGTTGCCGGACGATGCGGTTCGCCTGGTCTACCTGCCCCTGCGAAGAGAGGGGCCGCCCGACGTCCAAGGCCGCATCGGCAGCACCCGCCACCGCGCTCTTGATTCGCAACCAGAGACGTTCCAGCGTCCCGAGATGCTTCTCCATCTCCGGCATGCGCTCGGCCAAGCTGTTCGCGAACGTCTCTTGCGCGAGCTTCGCTGCTTCAGTCGTCCGCCCTGCGTCCTGCAAGGCCTTGATCTGCGCGTACGTCGCGGCGGTGAGATAGTTGTAGGTCTGAGCAAGCTGCTGACTCGCCTCCACCGGAGACTTCGCGAGTGCCGCAAATTCCTGGACCGTCTCCTGCACCGGCTTGCCGACGAGGCGATTCATCTGCTGCGCTACAGCGCCGAATCGCTGCAGGTTTTCTGCTGCGACTCGCCCCTGCTGTGCAAGGGCCGTGAGCGTTTCCAGCGCCGCACCCTTCGTCCCGCCAATTCGCGCGAGCTCGTCGGCCATCTCCCGATATCGGCTGACAGTGATTCCGGCCGCATTTCCCGAAAGGATCACACCGCGCTCGAGGCGTGCCACTTCCTCCGCGCCCTGGTATGCGGCAATCGCGAGCGCACCGACCGCGCCGGCCGCCAGCGTGGCGGGCGTGATCATCGCGCCGAGGTAGCCGCTGACGGCGCGCGCCGCCGGGCCCACACCTCCGAACACGTCCTTGAGCTGCCCGCCTTGCTGGATGAGGATCTGCAGCGGGTTCGCGCCGCCCGCGAGCTGCGTTACCACGTCGGTGATCTGCGGCGCGACCTGGCGCATCTGCTGCGCGGTCGCCTGTGCCTGGTCGCCCACGCCCTTGAGCTTGGCCCGCGTCTCGTCGATACCGCTCGTGCCGCGCGCGGGCGCAAGCGCCGGGATCGGCGGCATCTTGCCGATCGACGAGGCCAGCGCGTTGACATCTTGGACGGCGCGCTTCGCGGCGGCGCCAACCGCGTCGACGCCGCTCGCGCTTTCCTTCGAAGCCATCTGCCGCAGCTGCTGCCCTGCCGCCTGAGCTGCCGTGCCCATCTGAGCGACCGGCGCGCCGGCCTCCTTGGCGGCCTGCGCGAGCTTGTTCACGCCGGCCGCGGCATCCCCCGCCGTCGCTGCCCCGATGTCCTTGGCGGCCTTCTTGACCTTCGTCGCGACGGCCTCCGCCTTCGTTGCGGTCTCGTCGAACTGCCGGCCGAGATCCTGCGTCGCCTTGGCGTTCGCGGTCATGTCCACGGCAAACGCTTTGCCGTCGGACGTGATCTTGAACGCTATGAGTCGCTCGGTCATGGGGTGCTCGG
>NZ_JBFWNP010000094.1:0-6897 GCF_050250995.1 Ramlibacter sp. | reverse complement strand
CCGAGCACCCCATGACCGAGCGACTCATAGCGTTCAAGATCACGTCCGACGGCAAAGCGTTTGCCGTGGACATGACCGCGAACGCCAAGGCGACGCAGGATCTCGGCCGGCAGTTCGACGAGACCGCGACGAAGGCGGAGGCCGTCGCGACGAAGGTCAAGAAGGCCGCCAAGGACATCGGCGCCGCGACTGCGGGGGATGCCGCGGCCGGCGTCACCAAGCTCGCGCAGGCCGCCAAGGAGGCCGGCGCGCCGGTCGCTCAGATGGGCACCGCGGCGCAGACGGCGGGGCAGCAGCTGCGGCAGATGGCCTCGAAGGAGAGCGCGGGCGCCGTCGACGCGGTGGGTGCCGCCGCGAAGCGCGCCGCCCAGGACGTCAATGCGCTCGCCACTTCGATCGGCAAGATGCCGCCGATCCCGGCGCTCGCGCCCGCGCGCGGCACGGGCGGCATCGACGAGACGCGGGCCAAGCTCAAGGGCGTGGGCGACCAAGCACAGGCCACGGCCCAGCAGATGCGCCAGGTCGCGCCGCAGATCACGGACGTCTTCACGCAGCTCGCGGGCGGTGCGAACCCGATGCTGGTGCTCATCCAGCAGGGCGGGCAGCTCAAGGACGTCTTCGGTGGCATTGGCCCTGCGGCGCGCGCCGTCAGCGGTTACATCGGGTCGATGATCTCGCCTGTCACGCTGGCGGCCGGGGCCGTCGGCGCGCTCGCGCTGGCCGCGTACCAGGGCTCGGAAGAAGTGGCGCGCCTGGAGCGCGGGCTGATCCTATCCGGCAACGCTGCGGGCGTGACGAGCAGCCAGTACCGTGCGATGGCGGGCGACCTGGCGCGCCTGGGCGGGACGAAGGGCGCCGCGCTCGAGACGCTTACGGCCTTGGCGCAGCAGGGACGCGTGGGCGGCGAGAACCTGCAGCGCTTCGGGGCCATCGCGCAGCAAATGGACCGGCTCGTCGGTAAGCCCGTACAGGAGACGGTGCAGGAGTTCGCCGCGCTGGCAAAGTCGCCTGTGGAGGCGAGCCAACAGCTCACGCAGACGTACAACTATCTGACCTCTTCGGTCCATGCGCAGATCAAGGCGCTGGCGGATGCAGGTCGCATGACCGAAGCGGCGAAGCTGGCTCAGGAAGCGTTCGCGAACAGTCTGAGCGATCGCATGCCGGAGATGGAGAAACATCTCGGCGCACTCGAACGCCTGTGGCTCGGCATCAAGCGGCAGATCAGCGGTGCGACCGACGCCGCACTGTCGATAGGCAGGCCGTCGAGCGCGCAAGAAGAGGCTGACGCCCTCCGCGCAAGAATCGCGGTGGCCCGGGGACCCTTCGATCCGACGAACCGGCGGGCCACGGAAGATCGTGCCCGTGTTTCCGACCTCGAACGCGAACTACTGGCCGTCGAGTCTCGACTCGCGAACGAAGCGAAATCGGCGCAGCTCGGACGCGAGCGCGCCGCCCAGCAGCAGGCTTCCGCGAGGTGGGCCAAGGTCGAAGACGAGAACCTGCAGGTGCGGGAGGCTCGCGAACGGAAGATCGATCAGATTCGCCGCGACGGCCTTGCCTTGGGCAAGAGCGAGAAGCAGATCAACGAGGAGATCGCCGAGACCCGTCGTCGCATGGTCGACCCGCGCGAGGCGGACGGCCTGCAGGCCCGAATCGCGCGCCTGCAAAAATTCAACGAACTGCAGGCGGAGGTCACCCGCCAAGGAGTGGAGAAGACGTCCGCGGCCCTTAAGCAAGGGCTGATCAGCGACTTCGAACAGATCGACCAAGCCGCCGCTCTCGAGTTGGCTCAGCTAAAGCAGCACTTGAGCACGCTGCAGAGTGAACTGCGTGTCGTTCGCTCGAAGCCGAACTCGAGCGCGCAGGAGTCGGCCGCTCTCGAGGGCGAGATCACCGTTCAACAGGAGCGCATTCGCGGCCGCGAGAAGAAGCACCTTGACGACATCGAGACGCTGCGGTCGCAGAAGCGCGCGCGGGAGCGCGCGGCAATCGCGGAATTCCACGCCCAGAACGCGGAAGACCAGGCCAAGGCGGACAAGGCGAGTCAAGACAGCACCGCGGCGTCCCGCACGGCCGTCGACGAGTACGTGTATGCGCTGGAGTTGGAGAACAAGGAGGTCGAGTTCCAGGTCTCGCTGATGGGTAAGTCCGCCGTCGAGCAGGCGCGGTTGATCGAGCTGCGCCGCATCGAGATCGGACTGCTGAAAGAAAAAAGCGAGATCGACAAGCGCGCGAGTGGCGGCAAGCTCTCGGCAGAGACCGTCGCGAAGGACACCCAACGAGTGGAGGAGGCTGCGGCCCGAGCCGTGGCGAATCTCAGCACTCGCGAGTACGTAGCGAAGTGGAGCGAGGCGAACCGAGCTGCTGCCGAGACGCTGTACAGCTTCATCACGCGCCGCGGCGGCGATGCAAAGCGCCAGCTCGCCAGTATGTTCGAGCAGCTCGTTCTGCGGCCCAACATCATGGCCGCGCTCAGTCCGATCTCTGGCGCGGCAGCCAACCTGGTCGCCGGTGGATCGGCGGCGGCAAACGGCGGAAATCTGCTGGGCGCGCTCGGCAACGCGTCGAGCCTTTGGAACATGGGCAAGGGTGCAGTCGGCGAGATCACGAACGGCACGTTCCTGGGGAGCATCGGCGCGGGCTTCGCGGGAACCGGCGGTTCGTTCGCAAGCACCGTGGGCGCGGGCCTGGCCACCGACGCGATGGGCGCGACGGTTATCGAGGGTGCCGCAGCGGCGACGCTGGGCACTGGAAGCGGCATCGGCGCGGCAATGGCGGCGATTCCGGGCTGGGGCTGGGCAGCGCTGGCCGCCGCGGCCGTTGCCTCCATGATCGGCAACGGCGGCGAGACGCGCGTGGGAGGGCAGTACAGCAACGGGCAGCTGCTCGGCGCGCCGAGCGGCGGTCAGATCGACGGCGCATCGCAGGCAGTCGCGGCCACGATCAACAGCATCAACGAGCTGCTCGGCGCGGCCGGGAGCACGGCGCGCGTGCGCCAGCTGCTCACCGGGCTCGAGCAGTCGGAGAACGAGAAGGGCTTCGCATACGCGGGTGGCTTCCTCTCGAGCGGCTCGGCGTTCGGGCAGTACCAGGACGGCTATCTCAATCGCCGCGGCAGCAAGTCGAAGGAGCAGGCGCTCGCGGAGTTCTCCGAGGAGCTGAAGCAGGCCACGCTGCAGGCACTGCAACAGGCTGACATTCCGGGGTACGTGGGCGACTACCTGCGCGAACTCGGCGACGTCGACGCGCTGTCGGGCGGCGCGCTCGACCAGGCGCTCGCGAAGGTCAGCACGTACCTGGCACAGCGCAAGGAACTCGAAGAGCGGCTCTACCAGGCCACGGCCACCGAGGTGGAAAAGACGGCCCGCACGCGTCAACGCGAACTCGACGCCGTCGAAGAGAACAACCGCGCCCTGCTGCAGCGCATCCACGCCCTCGAGGACGAGACGAAGCGCACCGAGCGGCTCACCTCGATGGCCGACCGTGCCCGCGGCCTCGCGCGCGACTTCGCCGACGACAAGGATCTGAACGCCGTCATTGCCGCGCAGATCGCCGACCGCCTGAAGGCGGCGGGTGTGCCGGCGACGGCGGACATGATTCTCGGGGGCGACAAGCAAGGCTTCGTCTCGGCCCTGAAGGCGCTGCAGGAGGCCGGCGACCTGGACGGCATGGAGGCGATGCTCGACGTCGCCAGCGACTTCCTGCAGCTGCTCGAACGAATGGGAGAGCCGGCGCGCAAAGCCGCCGAGGAACTGGAGCGCCTGAAGGAGGAGCTGAAGGACATTGGCAAGGGGCTGGCCGGGTACGTACGGGACCTGAGCGCCGATCGAGCGGGGACCGCGGCGCCGTGGCTGCGCCGGTCGCTTACGGCCGCGAACGCCGAAGCGGACTATGCGCTGGCGATGGGTGGCAACGTCGACGCCTACCAGCGCCTGCAGGGCTCGGTACAGGCGGCGATCGAGGCGCAGAAGGGCATGACGGCGAGCGGTCCCGAGACGCAGGCCGTGATCGACGCGTGGATCGCGAAGCTCGCCGGCCTGCCGGCCGTGCAGTCGTACGAGCAGCAGAACATCGCCCTCCTGGGCGACATCAAGGTCTCGATCGACAAGCTGCCCGGCGCGATGGGGCAGTACCTCGCCGAGAACTTCGAGCGCTTCGACTCGAACCTCGACGGCCTGCTCACGAACGCCGAATACAGCGCCGGCATGGTGGGCAAAGCATCGGACGCGGAGCTGCAGCGCATCTGGACGCTGCTCGATCTGAACGGCGACGGCACGCTCACGAAGCTCGAGCTGCTCGGTGGCAAGACGGATGCCACGAACGACAAGCTCACCACGATGGTGGAGCGCTTCTCGGCGAACAGCTTGCTAGCGTATGACGCGAAGACGATCGCCGAGGCGTACACCGCCATCATCCGCAACACGGGCACGACCGCCGACTACGTGGCCGGCTGGGGCGCCGCGATCGTCTCCGCGGTGAACGGGCGGCCGGTGGCGGCTCCTGCCGGCGCGCCGGCATCGTCGTCGCCATCCACGGTGCCTGCGCCTGCCCCGGCGACTGGAGGCTCGGCGAGCGCCTCGCAGGCCGACGTCGACGCCTACCAGGCCGCGCTCGCGTCCGGCCAGGGCATCTACGAGTTCGCGGCATCGCGGGGTTACACGAGCGAGCAGACGTCCGCCTGGCTCACCGCGACCGGCTTTCCTGCCTTCGCGAATGGTGGCCTGCATACTGGCGGTCTGCGCATGGTGGGTGAGCGCGGCCGGGAGCTGGAGGTGACCGGCCCCGCGCGCTACTACAGCGCCGAGCAGACGAGCGAGCTCCTGAACGGCGACGACACCGCGATCCGCGAGGAACTCCGGCGCATGAGCCAGGCGCTCGAAGCCGCGATGCACCAGGTGGCCACCATCACGGCGCAGGCCGCGAGCCGCACCCTGGACGTGCAGGAGCGCGTGGCCACGGGCGTGGAGCGCCTCGGCCAGCAACGAGAGCGCGCCCAGCCGCGCAACGTGGTGCGCGTATGAGCGTCTCCACGGACTGGATCTACATGGTGGAGTGGACCGCGCGCTACCTGGGCGACATGCGGACGTTCCGCTACGCGACCCGCTCGTTCCGCTTCGGCCCCACGGTGGATGCCGCGTGGGGCACGCCGCGCTACGAGAGCATCACGGGTGCGACCACGTACGAGCACATGTACGTGCCCGGGCGGGTCAACAGCATCACGATCGAGTCGAACATGCACGCGCCGGGCTGCACGCGAGGCGAGCTGTCGATCGACACCTGCACCATCGTCCTCGACAACGAAGGCGGCGGCCTGGACAAGCTGCGCGCGGCGCGCTGCGCCGGCCGGATCGTGCGGATCTTCCGCATCAACCCGGGCGACCTGGCTGACTTCGCTTGCATCTGGCACGGCACGGCGGCGGGCTACCTCCCGCCCGGCGATGAGTCGATCACGCTGCGCGGACGGGGCTTCCAGTACCTGCTGGATCGGCCGCTGCTGGTGAACCGCTTCGCGGGGACGAACGCGGGCGGCAACGGCCTGGAGGGCGAGGCGGAAGACCTGAAGGGAAAGACCAAGCCCATGTTCATGGGCAAGCGGTTTAACTTCGAGCCGCCCGAGGTGAATACGGCGAAGAAGATCTTCCAGATCGACGGGCAGATCGGCGAGCTGCAACCAGGCGCGACTTTCGACGTTATGGATGCCGGCTGGCCGTTCATGCCCGGTGCGGACTACGCCTCGCTCGCCGATCTCGAAGCGACGCCGCCCGCAACGGGCGAGTGGCGCCTGTTCCGGGGTCCAGGCGGCGTGTATTTCCGCATCGGCACGACGCCCACGGGTGCGGTCACCGTCAACGGCGAGAACCCGATGAGTGCGTACGTTGCTGGCTCGGTGGTCGCGCCGATTGCCGGCTACGTCACCGGCTGCGAAGCCCAGATTCTCATGGTGGCCCTGCTTCGGTGGCTGCAAGTGAACGAGCTCAACGCGGCAGGCGAAGTGATGTCCATCCAGGGCTTGCACAGCCTGTGCTCCATGACCTCGGCGCCTGCGTCGCAGGAGGCTGGTCTGTGGCTCACGGAAGACGTGACCTATCGGCAGGTGCTGCAGCTGCTGGGGACGTCGATCGGCGGGGCGCTCACCTTCAATGCCTACCAGGCTGCCGACTCCTATCTGCGGGTCGGATTCGCGCAGCTCGTTGCCTGGTCGGGCGAAACGCTCACGATCGAGGAGCACGAGGTGCTGCGCTTCGAGCCCGGCACCGTGGGCGACGGCGACGAGGGTCTGCCGGCCAAGGCGATCGTGGTGAACTACAAGCGCAACGATCGCGTCATGACGCGCGCGGAGGTGGCCGGCAGCGTGGCCGCGTCGACCGCAGCGGCGCTGGGAGAGGAATGGCGCGCCTACACGAAGCCGGGAATGATGGGGCTCACGACCCAGCATCCGGCCGCGACAGAGCTCGTGGTGGACACCGCGCTTGCCGACGAGGCGAGCGCGGTCGACCTCGCCGACGACGTGCTGAGCCCCCTGCACAGCTCGCTGAACGTCCATGTGCTGGCCACCGTCGAAATCGCAGCCTCGACGTTCGACGATTTCATTCTGTCGAGCGGCCGCGGCGAGCCCGGAGCGGTGTTCGGCAAGCACACGAAGGTGGTCGTGAACTACCCGCGCCACGGCGCGACGAACCTCGAATGCTGGCTGATCGGCTACAAGCGCACGCACGCCAAGACTCGCAACACCGTGGAGCTGACCCTGTACACGCAGGAGTTCTACGGCTCCCTCGACCCGGAGCAATGACGCGATGTCGAATTTCCTGATCGCGTACGGCAACCAAGTGGACACCGCGGCGGTGAGCGGCGGCAGCTACGCGGCCGGCTCGCGCGACGAGCTGCTCGACTACCGCC
>NZ_JBFWNP010000093.1:0-7129 GCF_050250995.1 Ramlibacter sp. | reverse complement strand
GCACCGACGCCTGCACCGACACCAGCTCCGACGCCAGCACCGACGCCTGCACCGACGCCTGCACCGACACCTGCACCGACGCCTGCACCGACACCTGCTCCGACACCCGCGCCGACGCCTGCGCCCACACCCGCTCCGACACCCGCTCCGACGCCTGCGCCGACGCCCGCCCCGACGCCCGCGCCCACACCCGCTCCGACACCTGCACCGACACCTGCACCGACACCTGCGCCGACGCCCGCGCCGACGCCGGCACCGACACCCGCCCCCACGCCCGCACCAACGCCGGCGCCGACCGCTGCACCAACCCCCGCACCCACCGCGACCGCGCCAAGCGCGCCCGTCGTTCAACCTCCCATCGGCAGTGGCGGCACCTTCGTGCCCCTGCTGATCGAATCGCCATTCGCGCTCGAGGCCGCACGGCAGACCTTCGTGAGCCTGCTCAATCTCACCGCCCCCGTCGCGACACCGTCGCAGGTCCTCAACGACAGGGAGCAGGACCGCGCGACCTCGGCCGCGCTTCTCACGCGCGTCATGGGCAACAAGGGCGACTCGGGCGATTCCGGCGACGCGATCCCGGTCCAGTGCGTCCGCTGACGGCCTAGAAAAGGCTGCCCTGCCCCGCCGCGGAGGGCGGCCGGAAGTCGCGCACGTGCAGTTCGACCCGCTCGCGGTTGAATCCCAGCCGCGTACACGCCCGCCTGAACCGCTGCCCCAGCAGATCGGCCCACGGACCGCTGCCCTTCATGCGCGTGGCGAAATCGGCGTCGTAGTCCTTGCCGCCGCGCATGTCCTGGATCCGCGCCATGACGCGCGCCGCCCGGTCGGGGTAATGCACCTCGAGCCACTCGCGAAACAGCGGCGCGACCTCCCAGGGCAGGCGAAGCACGTGATAGAACGCCGAGCGCGCGCCGGCGTCCCATGCGGCTTCGAGCACCTGCTCCATGTCGTCGTTCAGGAACGGGATCTGCGGCGCGAGGCTCACCCCGCACGGCACGCCGTGCTCCGCAAGCGTCTTCAGGATCCGCAAGCGGCGGTGCGGCGCGGCGGCGCGCGGCTCCAGCCGGCGCGCCAGCACCGGATCGAGCGTCGTGATCGTCACGTACACCGCCGCCAGATCCCGCGCCGCCATCGGCGCGATGAGATCGAGGTCGCGCTCGACGCCGCTCGATTTGGTGACGAGCGAAAACGGATGCAAGGTCTCGTGCATCAGTTCGATCACCGAGCGCGTAAGCCCGAGCTCGCGCTCGACGGGCTGGTAGCAATCGGTCGCGGTGCCGATGGCGATCATTTCCGGCCGGTACGCCCTGCGCGACAGCTCGTGGCGCATGACGGACGCGATGTTGCGCTTGGCGATGAGCTTCGTCTCGAAGTCCAGTCCCGGCGACATGTTGAGGTAGCTGTGCGTCGGCCGCGCATAGCAGTAGATGCAGCCGTGCTCGCAGCCGCGATACGGGTTGATCGACTTGCCGAAGTACACGTCGGGCGAATCGTTGGCGCCGATCACGCTGCGCGCGTCCTCGAACGTGACCTCGGTCGCGAGTTGCTCCGGCGCCAGCGCTTCGGACTCGACGGTGTCCCAGCCGTCGTCGAACACGGCCCGCGCCTGCGACTCGAAACGATGCGCCATGCGCGTGCTGGCGCCCCGGCCCTTGAGAGCCTGCAAAGGGATTCGGACTTCACCCATGACGTACTGTACTTCCATACAGTCTCCAGCGCCAGCCTGAGCAAAATGCTTAATGCCCAGACGCAATTCGCGTAGACCGCCAAAGCCCGGTCGTGTTCTGATCGGAAGACGATGATCGACGTGGACCTTTCCCTGCCTCCCGACGAACCCGGCGATGGCGAGGACCCGATCGGAGCCCCCGACGGGAAGACCATCGGCCTGGCGATGCAGGCGGAACTGCGGGACATGCAGGCCGAGGTCGCGTCGCTCAAGCGCCAGCTCGCGCGCAGCTGGCAGCAGCAGTCGCTCCTGTTCGCGACCCTGAACTCCACGGCCGACGGCGTCGTGGCCTTCCAGCACGGCGACGAGCAGCTCTTCTACAACAGCGCCTTCCTGCGCATGTGGAACCTGCCCGAGGAATCGATGGCCTCGCTGAATCGCGAAGCGATCCGCTCCCACATCGCGGCGCAGGTGGTCGACGAGGGGGACCTGAAGTCGCGGATCTCCAGCTACGACCCGCTGGCCGAGGACTTCGCGCTGGTCCACCTCAAGGATGGCCGGATCTTCGAGCGTCACGCGCGCGCGCAGGTCGTCGACGGGCGCAGCAACGGCCGCGTCGTCAACTACCGCGACGTCACCGAGCGCATGAAGGCCGAGACTCGCCTGAAGTTCAACCAGGTCGTGGTGGAGTCGTCCGGTCCGATGCTCTGGGTCGACAGCGCAGGCCTGCGCGTCCGTTACGCGAACCCCGCCGCCTGCGACCTCCTCGGCTACAGGGCCCAGGAGCTCGTCGGCATGGCGATGGACGATTTCGACGTGCATCTCACGCCCGAGCTGATCCAGCCCTTCACCGAGCAGCTGCGCAGCACGGGACGGCCGATGAGCTTCGAGACGAAGTTCCGCCGCAAAAGCGGCAGCGAGCGCAACGTCGATGCGACCGTGTCGCTCACGAACGACGGCGACCGCACGATCTACATCGTGAGCATCAAGGACATCACGGAGCAGAAGGCGCAGTCGCGCGAGCGCAGGCGGCAGCAGGCGCTGCTGTCCGCGCTCATCGACTCCATCCCGGACAACATCGTCTACCAGGACGCGGAGGGCTTCTACCTCGGCTGCAACCAGGCCTTCGCCGGCATGGTCGGGCTCGCGCCGGAGCAGGTGATCGGCCGCCGCGCGGCGGACCTCTTTTCTCCCGAGATCGCGGCGTCCATCGAGGCGCACGACCGCGAGATGATGCGCACGCTCGAGCGCCGGCCCGTCGAGGAATGGATCGCGCAGCCCGACGGCACGCGCGCGCTGATCGAGATCGTGCGAAGTCCGCTGCGCGACCTGCATGGCCGCGTGATCGGCCTGCTCGCGGTCGGGCGCAACATCACCAAGCGCAAGCAGGAGGAAGAGGAGTTGCGCCAGGCCAAGGAAGTGGCCGAGCAGGCGACGCGCATGAAGTCGGAATTCCTCGCCAACATGAGCCACGAGATCCGCACGCCGATGAACGCCATCATCGGCCTGTCGCATCTCGCGCTGAAAGGCTCGCTCGACGACACGCAGCGGGACTACATCGGCAAGGTGAACTCCTCGGGGCTGCACCTGCTCGGCATCATCAACGACATCCTCGACCTGTCGAAGGTGGAGGCGGGCAAGATGAACATCGAGGATTCGGCGTTCGAACTCGAGGGACTGCTCGAAAACGTGAGCAACCTGCTGGCCGAGAAGTGCGCCGACAAGGGCCTCGGCCTCGTGTTCGACGTCGCGCCGGACGTGCCGCGCACGCTCGTGGGCGACACGCTTCGCATCGGCCAGATCCTCGTCAACTACGCGAACAATGCGGTGAAGTACACCGAAACCGGCGAGGTGGTGGTGTCGGTGCGCACGCTCGAGACGGACGAGGGAACTTGCCTGCTGAAGTTCACGGTGAGCGACACCGGCATCGGCCTGAGCGCCGAGGAGATGTCGCGCTTGTTCCGCAGCTTCTCGCAGGCCGACTCGTCGACCACGCGGCGCTACGGCGGCACGGGACTCGGCCTCGCGATCTCGAAGAAGCTCGCGCACCTGATGGGCGGGGAGGTCGGCGTCGAAAGCCGCGTAGGCGAGGGAAGCAGGTTCTGGTTCACGGTGCGGGTCGGCGTGGCGCAGCCCCGGGCCGAAGCGCCGAAGCGGGTGGCCGCGGCGCCGTCCGCGCAACGCCCGGCGCGCATCCTGCTGGTGGAAGACAACGAGATCAACCAGCGCGTGGCCTGCGCGATGCTGCGCGGCGCCGGCCACCGGGTCGACGTCGCGAACGACGGCGAGGAAGGGGTGCGCATGGCGCTCGACGCCGACTACGACCTCGTGCTGATGGACATGCAGATGCCCGTGATGGACGGCGTGGCCGCGACGCGCGCGCTGCGCGGCCACGAGCGCTTCGCGAAGCTGCCCATCGTCGCGATGACGGCAAGCGCGATGAGCACCGACCGCGAACTGTGCGAGCAAGCGGGCATGGACGACTTCATCAGCAAGCCCATTCACCCCGACGAGTTGCTGCGCAAGGTCGCGCAGTGGGTGGCGCGCTGAATTACCGCAGCCGCGCGCGCGCTTCCTCGTACTCCCGCGCCAGCTTGTCGACAAAGGCGGCGGCAGGCATCACCTCGCGCACCGCGCCGATGCCCTGCCCGCAGCCCCAGATCTCCTTCCAGGCCTTGACCTTGGCACTCTCGCCGCCGCCGAAGCTCATCTTGCTGGGGTCGCTCTCGGGCAGGTTGTCGGGGTCGAGGCCGGCGTTGCGGATGCTCGGCTTCAGGTAGTTGCCGTGGACGCCGGTGAAGAGGTTCGAGTAGACGATGTCGTCGGAGTTCGAGTCGACGATGCACTGCTTGTACTCGTCGCTCGCCCGCGCTTCCTCGGTCGCGATGAACGCGGAGCCGATGTACGCGAGGTCCGCGCCCATGGCCTGCGCGGCCAGCACGGCGCCGCCGGTGGCGATGGCGCCCGACAGCGCGATGGGCCCGTCGAACCACGCGCGGATCTCCTGCACGAGCGCGAACGGGCTCTTGATGCCGGCATGGCCGCCCGCGCCGGCCGCGACCGCGATCAGGCCGTCGGCGCCCTTCTCGATGGCCTTGCGCGCGAACATGTCGTTGATGATGTCGTGCAGCACGATGCCGCCGTAGGAATGCACGGCATCGTTGACATCGGTGCGCGCGCCGAGCGAGGTGATGACGATCGGCACCTTGTACTTCACCACCATCGCCATGTCGTGCTCGAGCCTGTCGTTGCTCTTGTGGACGATCTGGTTGATGGCGAACGGCGCGGCGGGCCGCTCCGGGTGCGCGCGGTCGTACGCCGCGAGCGTCTCGGTGATCTCCTGCAGCCATTCCTCCAGCTGCTCGGCCGGCCGGGCGTTCAGCGCGGGCATCGCGCCGACGATGCCGGCCTGGCACTGCGCGATCACGAGCTTCGGATTGCTGATGATGAACAGCGGCGATCCGATGACGGGAATGCGCAGGTTCTGCAGGGCGGTCGGGAGTCTGGACATCTTCAGAAGGCCTCGAGTGGAAGTTGGGTGACGCTCTCGGCGCCTTCGACGATGCTGTCGCGCACGCCCGGCGCGCGCGACAGGATGTGCTCGGCATAGAAACGCGCGGTGGCGATCTTCGCGTGCATGAACTCGGCGTCCTCGCCTTTCGCCAGCAGGTCCTCGGCGGCGAGCAGCGCGCGCGCCATCTGCCAGCCGGCGACGACGTTGCCCGCGAGCATCAGATACGGCACCGAGCCCGCGAACACCGCGTTGGGCGAGGACTTGCCCTGCTGCACGACGAAGTCGACGACATCGACGAACGCCCGGCGCGCGGCCGCGAGCCGCTTCGCCACCGCGCGCGCGGCGTCGCTGCCGCGCTTTCCGAGTTCGGCTTCGGTCTTCTCGATCTGCGCCGCGATGGCGCGCGCGGTCTCGCCGCCGCCGCGGGAAGTCTTGCGGCCCACGAGGTCGTTGGCCTGGATCGCGGTGGTGCCCTCGTAGATCGTGAGGATCTTCGCATCGCGGTAGTACTGCGCCGCGCCCGTCTCCTCGATGAAGCCCATGCCGCCGTGGACCTGCACCCCGAGCGAGGTGACCTCCAGGCTCATCTCGGTGCTGTAGCCCTTCACGAGCGGCACCAGGTATTCGTAGAACGCCTGATTCTGCTTGCGCGCGTCGGCATCGGGATGATGATGCGCCGCGTCGTAGGCGGCGGCGGCCACCGTCGCCATCGCGCGGCAGCCTTCGGTCGACGCGCGCATCGTCATCAGCATGCGGCGCACGTCGGGGTGGTGGATGATGGGCGCGGGCCCGTCGACCGAGCCGTCGACCGGGCGCGACTGGACGCGATCGCGCGCATACGCCACGGCCTTCTGGTAGGCGCGCTCGGCGATCGCGATGCCCTGCACGCCAACGGCATAGCGCGCCGCGTTCATCATGATGAACATGTATTCGAGACCGCGGTTCTCCTGGCCCACGATGTAGCCCACGGCGCCGCCCTTGTCGCCGTACTGGAGCACCGCCGTGGGCGAGGCCTTGATGCCCAGCTTGTGCTCGATGCTCACGCAATGCACGTCGTTGCGCGCGCCCGGCGTACCATCCTCGTTCACGATGAACTTCGGCACGACGAACAGGCTGATGCCCTTCACGCCCTCGGGCGCGCCGGGGATGCGCGCGAGCACCAGGTGGACGATGTTGTCCGCCATGTCGTGCTCGCCGTAGGTGATGAAGATCTTGGTGCCGAAGACCCGGTACGTGCCGTCCGGCTGCGGCTCGGCGCGCGTGCGCACTTGTGCGAGGTCGCTGCCCGCCTGCGGCTCGGTGAGGTTCATCGTGCCGGTCCACTCGCCGGTCACGAGCTTGCCGAGGTAGTTCGCCTTCAGTTCATCGGAGCCCGCGGTGAGCAGCGCCTCGATCGCGCCGTCGGTCAGCAGCGGGCACAGGGCGAAGCTCAGGTTCGCGCTGTTGAGCATTTCGCCGCAGGCCGCGCCGATGGCCTTGGGCAAGCCCTGGCCGCCGAAGTCTTCGGGATGCTGCAAGCCCTGCCAGCCGCCCTCGGCGTACTGGCGATACGCCTCCTTGAAGCCGGGCGTCGTCTTCACTTCGCCGTTGCTCCAGGCCGAGGGGTTCCTGTCGCCTTCGACGTTGAGCGGCGCGACCACGCCCTCGTTGAAGCGGGCGCATTCCTCGAGCACCGCCTGCGCGGTGTCGAAGCCGGCTTCCTCGAAGCCGGGCATGCGGGCGATGTCGTCGATGCCGGCGAGGTGCCGGATGTCGAACAGCATGTCCTTCACGGGGGCGCGATACGTCATGGCGGCTCCTGGCGGGCGGGGCGGATCAGAGGGCCTTGACCAGCTCGGGCACGGCCGCGAACAGGTCGGCTTCGAGCCCGTAGTCGGCGATGCTGAAGATCGGCGCTTCCGCGTCCTTGTTGATCGCGACGATGACCTTGCTGTCCTTCATGCCGGCCA
>NZ_JBFWNP010000092.1:0-7830 GCF_050250995.1 Ramlibacter sp. | reverse complement strand
AAGCCCGCGCCCGCGGCCTCCAGTGCGAGGCCGACTACGACGCGCTCACCCTGAAGCCGCGCACGCCAGGAGCCCGCAACATGCCGCCGTCGACATCCGCAACGCCTACGAGGCGAAGGACCGCGACGCGCACGACCGCGCCCTCGCCCGGTTGGTGGCCATGGTCAGCCTCGGCCCGGTGATCGAGCGCATGACCCCGGCGCAACTCGAAGTGCGCCGCGCCGAGCTTCAGGGCCAGATCGAGCGGGTGGAGAAGCACATCGCCCGCAACGACGGCGCCCGCGCCCCGCTGGTGCAGCCTCCCCACGACCCCATCCCCTTCGGCTGATGCCGAAGCCCGCTACACGCATGGCCGCCAAGAAGTCCGTCAGGAAGAAACCCAGCGGCAAGGCCAAGCAGGGGGGCTCGGCCCCCCGTAGTAGGGTGGCAACCCCGCCAGTAGCGGCGCAAGCAGGGGAGATCTCCACGCTCGACAAGCGTTTCTGCGCCGAGTACGTGCGCAACGGCGGCAACGGCACGCAGGCCTACCTCGCCGCACGGCCCGAAGTCAGCGAAGGCTCGGCCCGCACGATGGCCGCTCGCCTGTTGGCGAAAGTTCACGTGAAGCAAGAAATTGCCACTCTTGCGGAGAAAGTGTCGCAGCGCGCCGAAATCACGGCCGCGAAGGTTGTTCAGACGGCGTGGGACATGATGACCGCCGACGCGCGGGAATTCTGCGAGTTGCACGTCGGGTGCTGCCGGAACTGCTGGGGCCGTGGGTTCCGCTGGCAGCGCACCGATGGCGAGTTGGCGGACGCGCGTGCGGCGCACCAAGCCAAGCGCCTCGAACTGTCCGGGAAGGCGCTGGCGAAGCTGGGCCAGTTCGACGAGCAGGGTGGAGGCGGGTTCGATGCGCGGCGCGAGCCGAACGAGCAGTGCCCCACGTGCGGCGGCGCCGGCAACCCGCGAACGGTGTTCAAGGACACGCGCAAGCTTTCGCCGGGCGCGGCGCAGCTCTTCGCCGGGGTGAAGGAGACCGACAAGGGGCTGGAGGTCAAGACGCACAGCAAGGACGCTGCGGTCGACAAGCTGATGAGGCACTTCGGCCTCTACCGGGACAAGATCGAGCTCACCATGCCGACGGTGCTGGTGCGGGATCTCACCGGGCGGAAGGACGCGCCGGCTTGAGCCAGCTGGTCGAGTACCGCTACAAGCCCCAGGGGCAGACGCTCGAGGAATACATCCTCGACACGACGCAACGCTGCTTCATCATGGGGCCGCTCGGCTCGGGCAAGACGAACGCCAGCTGCTGGAAGGGCTTCCGCATCATGTGCGCGCAGGAGCCTGACGCCCAGGGCGTGCGCAAGTCGCGCGGCGTCGCGGTGCGCAACACGTACCCGGACCTCTTCGGCACGACGGTCAAGGACTGGCTCGATATGTTCGAGCACCTCGGCCCGTTCAAGCAGGGCGGCAAGGAGCCGCCGACGCACTCGCTGAAGTTCAAGCTCGACGACGGCACCACGGTCGAAGCCGAAATGGTGTTTCTCGCGCTGGACCGCGAGGACCACATCAAGAAGTTGCGCGGCCTGCAGGCGACCTTCGTGTGGCTGAACGAGGTCAAGGAACTGCTGTTCTCGATCATGTCCATGGTCGACCTGCGAGTCGGCCGGTACCCGAAGGACGTTCGGCCCACCTGGTACGGCGTCTTCGGCGACACGAACGCCTGCGACTCGGATCATTGGTACTACCGCATGGCCGAGGAAATGACGCCGGAGGGGTATCGGTTCCTGCGCCAGCCCGGAGGGGTGGTTCGGCAGACGCCCAAGCACCCGTGGGTCGAGAACAAGGGCCAGTTCGCGCCCGCCATCCCCGGCCCGGCCGAGAACGTGCAGAACCTGCCCGACGGCTACTACATCAAGGGCGCGCAGGGCAAGACCGAGGCCTGGATCATGGTCAACCTCGGCAACGAGTACGGCTATGTGGGCGACGGCATGCCGATCTACTCCGACTACGTCGACAGCACGCACTGCCGCGACTTCGGCGGGCTCGTGCCCGGCATTGCGCTGCATATCGGGCTCGACTTCGGGCTCACGCCGGCGGCCGTCATCGGTCAGCGGATGGTGAGCGGGCAGATCCGCTGGCGCTACGAGGTCGTGACGACGGACACCGGCGTCGGTCGCTTCGCGGGGATCCTGAAGCGGTTCATCGCCGCCAACTGCGCAGGCTTCCCGATCGCCAGCATCACGGGTGACCCGGCCGGCGACCAGCGCCAGGCTGGCGACAACGAAGAGCGCACCGTGTTCCAGCTGCTCGAGGCGAACCAGGTGATCGCGACGCCCGCGTTCACGAACGACTTCACGATCCGCACGGAAGCGGTGAGCAAGCCGATGCGCACCATGATCGACGGCGAGCCGGCCTTCCTGATCCACCCCGACATGCGCGTCACGCGCAAGGGCTGCCAGGGCGCGTACAAGTTCCGGCGCCTGAAGGTGGCCGGCGACGACCGCTACGAGAACCAGCCCGTGAAGAACGCCTGGAGCCACCCCTGCGAGGCGTTGCAGTACGGAATGATGGGACTGGGCGAGGGCGAGGCCGTCATCCAGCCGAATAGCGCAGAGCGCGCGAAGGACGCCGCCGGGTACCGCAATGTGCGCGGCCTGCCCGCCCTGCCCGCCCCGGACCGGGAAGCGGCGGCATTCAGAAGGAAGCGAGGCCTGCGATGAACTACCAGCTCACCCCCGGTGGCGTGCTCGCCCCCATGACCCCGCTCGCGCCGTACGACGATCGACCCGGCGACGACGCGCGCGACTTCGCCGAGGCCGGCCGCTACAGCC
Source organism: Ramlibacter sp. (assembly GCF_050250995.1). Lineage (GTDB taxonomy): Bacteria > Pseudomonadota > Gammaproteobacteria > Burkholderiales > Burkholderiaceae_C > Ramlibacter. The sequence goes on along the minus strand of NZ_JBFWNP010000092.1, from coordinate 5,017 downwards.
TGTACGCCCTCGAGCGCATGCTGCGCGACTGCACCGAGCAGCCCGACTGGCGCCTGCGCGCGAAGCTCGCCGCGAGCTACTACGACGGCAAGCAGATGGACGAGGTCCGCCGCTGGCTGCTGCGCGAGGAAGACCTCGACGAGCGCGTCGTCAACCTGATCCGCCCTATCGTCAACAGCGTGCTCGGCCAGGAGGCGAAGAGCCGCACCGATGTCCGCCTCGAGGCCGACGACGACAACTACCAGGACGTCGTCGAATACGTCTCTGGCCGGCTGAAGGAGGCCGAGCGGGAGACCTTCGCGCACCAGAGCGTCAGCAACGCCTACGGCTCGATGGTCAAGAAGGGGCTCGGCTGGCTGCACGTGTGCCGCAACTCCGACCCGATGGCCTACCCGTACCGCTTCGAGGACGTCGACATCGACGAAATCTGGTTCGACTGGAAGGGCATGGGCAAGAAGGTCCGCATGGACGACCGCTGCCGGTGGCTCGCGCGCATGCGCATGGTCGATCTCGACGAGCTCGAAGCCGCGTTCCCGCAGTTCAAGGAACTCCTGCGTCGCACCGCGCGTGGCTGGGACGATTTCCGCATGGACACCAACGGCATGCTCGGCGAGCCGGAGGACCTGCAGATCACCTCGGCCTACGAGAACGAGCGCCGCTTCAACACGATGTACCGGAAGTGGGACTGGATCGACTCCGCCCGCCGGATGATCAAGCTGATCGAGGTCTGGTATCGCGTGCCGGCCATGGCGGTGTGCCTGCAGCTGACCCCGACGCGCCGCGTGCAGTACAACCCGCAGGACCAGCGGCACGTCGAGGCCGTCGCCCGCGGGCTCGTGAAGGTCGTCAAGGGCCCGACCAGCCAGGTGCGCCGCGCGCTGTACGCCGGCCCGCACCGCCTGCTCGACGAGGCGACGACGCGCAAGTCCTTCCCGTACGTTCCGATGTTCGCCTACCGCGACGACGACGACGGCAGCCCCTACGGCCTGGTCGACGGCATGATCGCCCCGCAGGACGACTACAACGACCGCCGCCACCGCATCCAGTGGATGCTCAAGGCGCGCCAGCTGTGGATCGACAACGATGCGGTCGACACCGACTTCAACTCGATCGAGGACATCGCCGAGCAGGTGAACCGCCCGGACCTCGTCGCGGTCCTCAAGGCGAGCCGCGCCAACGGCGCCGCCGCCGTCCGCGTGGAGAACACCCTCAGCCTGCAAAAAGAGCAGTTCGAACTGCTCGGGATCTCCGAAATGGACGTCCAGAAGGCCGCAGGCCGCTACTCGTCGAATCTCGGCGAGGCGAAGGTCCAGTCCGGCATCGCGAACTCGCTGCTGATCGAGCAGGGCGAGCAGGCCATGGGCGACATGAACGACAACTACGTCTATGCCCGCCGCGCCGCCTTCGAGCAGCTGGTGGACCTCATCGTCGAGGACCACAAAGGCGAGAACCTGAAGGTGCAGATCGGCCAGGGCAAGGCGCGCCGCACCATCGTGCTGAACTCGTGGCAGCAGCCCGTCGCGGTGGACGAGGCCACCGGCCAGCCGGTCCCGGTGCCCGACGCCGCCCCCACGCCCGTCAACATGGTGGCCGACGCCTCCATCGTGACCGCGCTGGGTGAGGTGCCGAACACCCCGGCCTACCGCTCGCAGTTGCAGACGCAGCTGAAGGACATCATCACGGCGCTGTCGGGCAACGCCCCGGCACTGAACATCGTCACGCCGGCCTACATCGAGTCGACGAACCTCGCGAACCGCCAGCAGGTCGCCGACGACTTCCGCCGCGCCACCGGCCAGCCGCTGACCGGCGATCGCAAGGCGCGCGAGGCGGCAGAGGCGCAGCAGCAGAAGGCGCTGCAGACCGCGCAGGCGCTCGAGGCGCGCAAGGCCAAGGGCGAGGCCGAAGACAAGGAGGCGAGCGCGGCGCTGCGCCGGGCCCAGGCGCGCAAGACCGCACTGGAAGCCGTCGAGCTGCACCGCAGGCTCAATGCCGGCGCCGTCGAAGAAGAGGTCGACGGCATGGCCGCGGCCAACGAAGGCACGCGCGCTGCGAACGCGGCCGCCAACGATCCCGTGCAGGGCGCGCTCGACGACGCCCTCTCCGCCGTCGGCTGACGGCCCCCGCCGGCGCGAGCCGGCACCCCTGAATCGAATCACTGCGAAGAGCCCGCCATTGCGCGGGCTTTTTCGCGTGTAGCCGCACCCGGCAGCTTCGCCGCGCCCGGGTGCGTGTACCAGCGGCAGCCGCGCACGTGGGAACGACGTCCCCTCGCGATGCGTGTGTACCCCCGAGGACGGTGGGCGCGAGCCCTCGGCACCTGGCCGTGAAGCAGGCAGGAGAGAAGTGTGACAACTGGAGCATCTGAACTGGCATCCCTGGACCCCGAAGCGCAGGCCATCCTGGCGGCACTCGTCCCCGAAGGGGCAGAACCCGGCTCCGAGCCGACGTTCGGCACCGCCGAAGACGAGCAGGCACCGCAGCCGACCCCGGCTCCGACGCCTGAACCGACCCCGGCGCCGACGGCCGCCCCCGCTGCAACCCCGGCACCGACGACGGCGCCCGCGACACCCGATGCGACTGCGGCACCCGCCGAAGCGCAAGGTGACCCGCGTGCTGCGCTGCGTCACGCACGGCGCAACGAGAAGCGGCTGCGTGACGAACTGGAAAAGCGCGATCGCGAGCTGGAGGATCTGCGCGCGAAGGCGGGCACCACGGCAGAAAGCGACGCGCCCAAGGCGTGGTCGCAGATGACCGCGGAAGAGCAGCGCGATATGACGGATAACTTCCCGATCGCTGCCGCTCAGGCTCGAAAGCTCGAGGAACTCGAGCGACGGCTGGAGGCGCAAGCCCCCACCGCCGCATCGAATCCCGAGTGGGAGCCGCCCACCTTCAGCCCGAAGGTCCAGGAAGTCATCGACGAAGTGCCCGTCCTCCAGGCATGGCAGCACAGCCAGGCCGATCAGGACAAGTTCACCCTCGCGACCGAATTCGACGCTTCGCTGCTGCACGACCCCGTGTGGAAGCACAAGACGCCCGTCGAGCGGTTCACCGAGGCCGCACGTCGCACCCAGCAGCACCTCGGTCTCGCGACCGCGGCCGCTGCGCCTCCTGCGAGGCAAGACCCGAACGCCGTGATCGCGGCCGCGCCGTCGACCGACCCCAAGGGTGTCGGCGACTTCCGCGGCGGCGGTCCGGCATCCGCCCCGGCCATCGATTACTCGCGGATGACGAACGAGCAAATCCTCGCTTCGTTGCCAATGCAGGACTGATCGAGCGCCGGGGCGCCCACCACACCGTTTTTTAGGAGAGCCCCATGGCAACCTCTGTTCCGCGCGGTCACGCGCTGGTCAACAAGCAGTTTTCGACTGCCCTTTCGGCGATGGCCGTGCGCGAGCCGACCCCGCTGACCTCCCTCACTGGCCCCATGCCCACGCATGACAAGGCCATGCGCAAGCTCAAGCAGCAGACCACGACCGAAATGCCGGTGGTCCGCGTCGACGAGCTCGCCAAGGGTCCCGGCGACGTCGTGCAGGTCGACTGCGCGCACGTCATCAAGTTGCGCCCCGTCATGGGCGACAACAACGCCGAGGGTCAGGGCGCGTCGCTGAAGTACAGCACCAAGGACATCTACCTCGACATGGCGACGATCCCCGTCTCCGCCGGGGGCAAGATGACCGCCAAGCGCACGCCGCACAGCATGCGCCAGAACGCCACGGCGCAGCTCGCGCGCGGCATTCCGGCGTTCCGCTGGCAGCGTGCCCTGACGTTCCTGGCCGGCGCCCGCGGGTCGCAGGACGGGACCGACTGGGTGCTGCCGCTCGACACCGACGCGCAGTTCGCCGACATGATGGTCAACACCGTCAAGGCGCCGACGTACAACCGGCACTTCGTCGTGAACGGCACGGCGCTGACGCAGGGCGGCCTGCAGCTCGCCTCGATCGCCACCACGGACGCGCTCAAGCTCGCGCACATCGACGAGCTCGCCGCGCTGTGGGACGAGATGACGATCAAGATGTCCCCGATCCGTATCCCCGGCGACGCCGCCGCGGGCGACGACCCGATCAAGGGCATCCTGTTCCTCGACCCGCTCGTGTGGGACGCGATGATCACGGAGACGACGTCGAACTACAACCTGCGGACCTTCGAGCAGAACGCGCTCAAGCGCGCGAGCTACGACGGCCTCAGCAAGCACCCCCTGTTCAGCGGCCAGCCGCTGATGTGGAACGGCGTGCTGATCCGCAAGATGCAGTTCGGCATCCGCTTCAACGCGAGCGACGCCTACAACTACGTGGCGGTGGCGAACAAGCTCGCCGCCACGGAGACGGCGGGCACGGTCGCCGCGGGCCTGTCGACCACGCACCAGGCAGCGCGCTCGATCTTCGTCGGCGCGCAGGCGCTGGCCATGGTCTCGGGTGGCAACCAGGAGAGCGAGGAAACCTACTCGCTGCTGGAAAGCCGCACGAACTTCGGCCGCAACCTGGAACTGGCGGGCGAAATCATGGGCACCGAGGACAAGCTGCGCTGGTCCCTGCCGAACTCGGCCGGCGACCTCGAGGCGACCGACTTCGGCGTGCTGGTCATCGACTCGGCGGTGCGCAAGCGCAGCGTCTAAGCCGGCCACCGGCGGGGGCGCGAGCCCCTGCCGACGGGGCAGCCTGACCAGGCGACGCCCCAACCCCTTTTCGCAACTTCTTAGGAGGCCTTCATGGCACACCTTTACGGGAAAAAAGCGGCGGTTGCCGCGAACATGCCGGCGGACGGCCGGGCGGTGATGATCACCGACAAGTACACGGCCACGGCTGCGTTCGCCGACGGCGACGTCGTGAATTTCCGCCTGCCCGCCGGCCTGCGCCTGGGCATGCTGAGCATTCGCTGCGACGACCTCGACAGCAACGGCTCGCCGGAAATCGTGTTCTGCGTCGGTTACCGCACCGCGGACTCGAGCTCCAGCCTGTCGGCGGCGCCCACCGCGTTCGCGGCGACCGGCCAGACCACGGCGCTGGCCGGCGGGACGCTC
>NZ_JBFWNP010000091.1:0-8524 GCF_050250995.1 Ramlibacter sp. | reverse complement strand
GCGGTCTCGTCGAACTGCCGGCCGAGATCCTGCGTCGCCTTGGCGTTCGCGGTCATGTCCACGGCAAACGCTTTGCCGTCGGACGTGATCTTGAACGCTATGAGTCGCTCGGTCATGGGGTGCTCGGGTTACAGGCGGTTCAATCTCTGTTGCGAATGGGCTTGGCCTCGTCGACCAGGATCTCCAGTTGCCGGAACAGCTCGGGCGTCTTCGCGATTCCCAGCCATCCGGCGACCTCCGCGGCGCGGCCGTAGTCCAGTCCCTGGTGGTACTGCCTCGCGGCGTGCTTGCTCACCAGCCACTGCGTGATCCATTGGTCGTGACACGCCACGAAGAGACGGATCGCCTCGACGTGCTCCGGCCACACCTCTGCAAGCTCGGGCGGCTCTTGCTTCGCCGCCTCGACCGCCTCGTCCGGCACCAGTTGCGTGATGTCGATTCCGAGGCTGTCGCATTGCGCCTGCAGGTCCGGGTCTTCTCGGTCTTCTGCCGCGTCGCTCGTGCCTACCTGGTAGAGCGCGCGAGCGGCGGCGCGAAGTTTTTTTCCGGGGCCTTCAAGAAGTTGTCGAGGAAGCGGCGCACGATCGCCTCTCGCACCCCCAGCACCTTGTGCGCGCGCTCCAGGTTGTCGGGCGTGAAAGGCAACGGCGCATCGTCGTCGCCGAGCACGTCCGCCCAGTCGAGGAGGTAGTCGCGCACGATCTCCGCATCGGTGATCGGTGTCTCGGGCTGGATGTCGATGGCGACCGGCTCGACGTCACCGTCGGCGCCCGGTGTGGTCGGAGCTTGCGTCAGCTCGAGCAGCGCGCGGGCGGGCGCGAAGATGCGCTCTATCAGTCGGTCCTTCTCGTCCTGGGTGGGACGGCGGAACTTGCACTTGAACGTGAGCTTGATCGATTCGCCGAGGTCCCCGACAACCTCGTGATTCACGACCTGCCAGAAGTGCGGCTGCACTGCGATCTTGAACATGTCTCTGTCCTCGAAGGAACGCGCCGCGTCAGCGGATGATCCAGGAGTACTCGTCGCCGCCGGCAGTGCTCGGCACGTAGGCGTTCTGCAGCGTGAGCATCTGGACGCCGTCGAGATTGCTGTAGGTGGGCTTGGAAATCTCGCACCGGCCCGTCGAAGCGAACTCGACGATGTTGCCGGCCGTGACGCCATGCACCACGCTCATGTTCCCTTGCGTCGTGACCTTGGCCAGGCCGATCCAGTCCTTTGTGGCCACCGACACGTTCTCGAAGGTCACCGAGCCCACGGCCTGGCGGTCGACGATCGCACACGAGTCCACGCCGGTGAGGTCGCGCTTCACCAGCTGATTGCCGGCGTCCCAGGCGAACGAACTCGCCTTGACCGTGGTGCCATGCACGGTCACCACGGAATTCACCTTGTTGAAGGGAACGGGCTTGGTGAAGCTGTACGTCGTCGAGGGCAGCACGACGTCGGACACCGGCAGGAAGGGCGCCATGAAGTCGAACTCCCACATCGGGAAACCCTTCGCGTCCATCGTCGCCTTCACCAGACCCTGCGCGTCGACCATCTGGTGCAACACGCCGTCGACGTTGCCGTAGATGGTGAGGAACTCCAGGCTGTTGGAGATCGGCGCGTACGTCACGCTCACCCCGGCGCTCACCGTTGCGCTGTGGCCGCAGGCGCGCAGCAGCGGGTCGTACTTCGGCACGCTCCCCGCGGCGCCCGCGCCAGCGACTTCGACCTTGAAGCGGAGTCGGCCGTATGCCGTGGTCTGCACGTTGCCGTCGTGGCCGAAGTACGGCTTGATCAGACCGCGCTGGACGAGCTCGCCGTCGAGCGGCGTGAGTTCCACGTCCTTCAGCAGGATCGCGTTGGAGGCGCCGGTCGGGACCGGGTCCACTCCCTCGGACGCCTGGATCTTCGCCAGGATCGCCATCTTCTTCATCATCTTCGGCATGTCGTGCTCCTTCGGTCAGTCCTGGGGACGGGTCAGTCTTCGGTCTTCGGCGGCAGCGGCTTGCCGTTCTCGTCGCACGGCACGCGCTGGCCGTCGACGAGGACGTACAGACCGCCCTGCAGGTGGTGCTCGTCCCGCGGAATGGCGGGGTTCACGTCCGGCTCGCTGCGGGCCTTCTCGGGCTTCGCGGGCGGAGGAGTCTTCGCGGCCTTGCCGGCCGGCGCGGCGGCGGGCGCGGGTGCGCTCGTCGACGGCGCCAGAGCGCTGGCGGTGGAATCGGACTCGGCGTTGCGATTGCGTGCGTTCATAGGTAGCTCCAGGTTCTGAGTTGCAACACGGCGCTGTGGCACAGCACGCCGCTGAAAATGACGGGGCCGGCGTCGAGCACCTGCACACCGTCGGTGCCGTCGCCATCGAGCAGCGGGTTGGCCTCGCACACCCCGCCGAGCGTCGGGTCGGCGCGCACTGCGTCACGGAAGGCCTCCACCAGCTCGTCGAAGGTGTTCTCCGAGGCTTGCGCATCGTTCAATGCGAGGTAGCCGCGGCACTCCCAGGTGTGGACGTTCAGGGTCGTGCCGAGGGTGATCTGCTTCTCCTCAGTGGCCGCGCGCCGCCACCACCAGCCGCGCACTTGCTTCTGACCGTCGATCTCGACCACGTACTGCTCGCGGAACTTCGCCTCGTCGCGCGTGTAGCGCTCGTACTCATGGACGACGCCGATGTCAGGCACCGCGCGATGCAGCGTCGCGATTGCCGCGCGGATCTCGCCGAGCGTGCTCATGCCGCACCGCCCGCGAGATGTGCCGCGATGCGGTCTGCCGCGGCTTCGAAGAAGCGCTCGACCTGCCGCTCCTGCGCCTTCAGCGTGTTCTCGAAGATGCGGCGCGGCTTCGTTCCGCGCTGCTTGATCTTGCGGGCGATCAGGAAGGCGATGCTGCGCGCCTCCTCGGGTCGCTTGCCCATCACCGCGCGCACCCACGGAATGAGCGCCTCCACGGGCGGCATGTGTGGCCGCGTGCCGAGCTCCAGGAACAGCACCGACGGCTGCGTGCTGCCCGTGACGCCCAGGACGCCGGCGGGCGTGCTCATGACGTCGCTGGTGATGCTGCCGGCGGACAGGCCGGTCGCGCCGCGGGGCATCGCTTCCTTCACCTCGCGCTCGAGCAGCATCGTGGCCTCGGTCGTGGCCACGAGCAGCTGCTGCTCGGTGAAGGCCGGCGCCTGTGCGAAGCCGCGTTGCACCGTCGCCAGGGCGTTTGCACTGAAGGCCATCGTCACGCCGCTCCGGTCGTGAGCGAGTTGCGGCGGCGGCCGGCCCAGGCGCTCGCGCTGGCCGCGGCGTCGCCGGTGCCGGCGTTCTTGTCCGCGCGCGGGTCGGCCTTGCCGATGCCGGCGTAGTAGGCGGCCCGGTACTCCTTGGCGCGCGCCGCGAAGTTGCGCGAGCGGCTGTCGGTGCTGGCCCCGTCGGCGCCGACCGTGGCGTCCCGCTCGCCGCTGAATTGGGCGGCCAGCTGGGCGCACAACAGGCTGGCCGCGTAGCTCGCCACGGCTTCCCGGTGCGCCTGCGGTACGGTGTCGGCCGGCTCGTCGCCGCCCTGGAGAAAATGTTCGGCCGCAAAGGTCACCCGGACCGTCGCACCGGCGTCGAGCGCGTTCTCGACCACCAGCAGCCGCTCGCTCGGCGTCACATACACCTCGAGCGAGATCAGGGCTGCGGGCCGCTCGCCGATCGGGTACTCCGCCTGCTTCACATAGCTGCCATCGGTCCACGCGAGGGGCAGCGGACCGAGGTAGCCATCCTCTTCCCACGTGACGTCTTCGACCAGCTCGCGTTCGGCGTCCTGGCTGTAACGCAGGCGCGCCGCCTCGATCGCGACGTCGCGGTCGGTGGTCGCGACCGTCTCGGTGCCGCCGGGAGAGCGGACCATGCGGTCAACGAGAGTCTGGTAGTCGGCGAGGGACATGGGTTACAGGCTGCGGGCTTCTCGAAACATCCGGCGTCAGGTGCTTGGAGAAGCCCGGCCCCGAAGGGCCGGGCAGCGGCACCTTCGGGGTGCCAATCCGCTCCGCTGGGGTTTATGCGTTTAAGCGACCACCGCCTTGGTGGTGGCTTTGTAGCCGTCGACGAGATCGGCGCCGCCGTAGATGTGGCGGATCTTGTAGTCGATCTTGTCGTTGGTGAAGAGCGAGCCCTGCGTCGCCAGGTCTGCCACGAACAGCTCCGGGTCTTCCTTGCCGTCCAGGAAGCCGATCTCGATCACCGGCAGGATGTTCGGGTCGGCGACGGTGACCCAGTCGTTCGCATCGGTCCAGTACGGCACCGTGATGACTTCCGGGTTGATCGACTGCACGTACGTTTTGTCCAGGTTCTGGTTGCGCACGAACAGGTTGAACGCGGTCTCCTGGAGCTCGAACGGCACGAGCACCGTCTTCGGGTTCACGCCCATGCGCTTGGAGCTGCCGGCCCGCGTCTGCTTGACCATTGCCAGGCGGTGCGCCGCGAACTCGGTGGCGTCGAGCGCCGCCGTGCGCAGGTTGCCGTGCGAGGCGTGGTAGAGCGCGACGGTGTCGTACGCGGTCGGATTCGTGCGGAAGAAGTCGAATACGAACTCGAAGAGCGTGTTCGCGGCCGCGAGCGCCAGCTCCTGCGGGATCTGGCGGATCACGCGCACGTCGTCGTTCTTGATCGTCTCGAGCGTGACGCTCTCCTTGCCGCCGCGCTTGGTCACCGCGTAGGTGGTCTTGTCGTCGCCGGGCGAGCTGAGGGCCGTGTACGAGCCACTCTCGGCCACCGTCGGCAGGTTGCCGTAGCCGCCGATGCGGGCGCGCTCCTGCGTGCGGAAGTCGCTGACCGGCCCCCACACCGCCACCTTGCGCCAGGCCTGCAGGTCGGTCAGGCCGGTGAAGATGGCCTGCATGCGACGGGTGATCGTGTTGCCCAGGGCGTCGGCGAACGTGCTGCTGTCGATCGCCTCGCGGAAGTCGACCAGGCCGCCCAGGCTCTCGGCAAGGCGGGAGCGGTCCACGTCCTTCCACAGGCCGGTCACGCGGCGGTCGCCGGTGATCTCGATGTAGCACTCCTTGAACGACTGCACGTCGCGGTGGTTCGCGTGGGCGCGGTCGAAGAAGGCGTCGAGCATGTCCTTGACCTGGACGCTGCGGTCGCCGACCTGGATCGAGCCGGCGCCGAAGACCGGCACGCGGACGGCACCGGATTCGGTGAAGCGCGCGACGTATGCTCCTTCGTCCTGGATCGCCTTGTCGACGTCGGCCTCGACGAAGCGCTCGCGGCCGGCGAAGTCCGCCTGCAGGCGGTCCTTGGCGGGCTGGGGCAGCTTGCTCGCGGTGATCTTCGCGGCCGCCGCCTGGCGCGCCTGCAGCATCTGCAGGTCGGCACGGGTGACCGGCGCGTCGTCGCCGTGCGCCTCGCGCAGCGGGTCGGCCTGGCCGACGACGTTGACGCCCATCGCCTCGGCGAACTTCACGAGCTCGTCGTCGGTGATGGTCTCGGGGTTGATGGTCGCGTGCTTGGTGACATCCTTGGCCTTGATGGCCTCGAGCAGGCGTTGCTTCCACAGGGGCATGGTCTTCTCTCCTTCGGGGTCGGCAGCGGCTTCGGTCAAACGATCCAGGCCGCCGCCAGCGCCCGGTTCGACAATCAGGTCCACCGAGTTCACCTTCGTGAACTTGATGGCTTCGCGCAGCGACTTGCCGCCCTGCACGCGTTTCTTGGTGCGCCCGTTGGCGTCGATCGACAGGCCCATCAGCCCCTGCATGCCGCGCTGCACGGCGCTGGTCATCTTGGTGACGACGGGGTCGGCGGGGTCGAGCGGCTTGAACGTGCCCACGAGTCGGCCGGTGTCGGCCTGCTGGCCCTCGACGAACTTCACGCCGTAGATGCCGCCGATCAGGTTGCGCACGTCCTTGCCGCCGCCCTTGAGGTGCTCGACGTCGCCCTTGGCGAAGACGCGCACGCCCTCGAATAGGGCGACCGATTCCTTGAGCGCGGTGTCGGGGTAGTAGTTGCCGTTGCCGCTCGCGCCGGCCTTGATGAGGGTCACCTCGATCGAGCCGTCGGCCGCTTCGACGAAGGTCGCCTCGATGCCGGCTGCTGCCAGGCGCTCGCCGACGGCTTCCTTGAGCGAGGCGGCCGCCTTCGGCGCCGTCACCGGAACGAACTGGCCCACGACCTGGACGGGCGTTTCGAGCACCATCGTCTCGACGCCGTTCACGGGCTTGAGCGAGTAGCTGTACTGCCAGTGCTTGCCGTCGAGCTCGATGACGATGCGGTCGGCGTACATGGCTTCGATCGACACGTAGCGGCGCTCGCCGGGCAGCTTGCCCAGGTTCACGACCTGGTCGACGGCGCCGCGCGCCATGTCGATCAGCGATCGGAAGTCGCGCTCGGGCGCGGCCTGCGCCTCGCGCATGTGCGCGTCGACCTGCTCGCGGCCCACGACGCCGCCGGCCGCGGCGAGTGCTGCGATGAGAAGGGCGAGCTTCATAGGCCGATCAGTCCTCGGCCTTGTCGGAGAACTTCTTGCCGTCCTTCGTCACGACCACGACGTGCGTGCCGTAATCCTTGAAGGAAAGCACCTCGTCGGCCTTGACGTCGACGTCCTTGAAGACGTCCTCGAAGACGTCGTTGCCGTCCTTGTCCTGGCCGACCTTCTTGCGCTCGACGAAGACCGAGCGCTTCACGCGCTTGGCCGCGGCCGCGGCGGTCATTTCCTTGCCGGCCTGCTTGTCGGCCGGCTGCTTGTCGGCGTTGCCCGAGGCATCGCCCTGCGGCTTGGCGTCCTTCTTGTCGCCGCCTGCGGATTCGGTCTGTGCTGCACCCATCGTTCGCTCCTGGTTGAACCTCATCAACGAGAAGTGAACTGTGCGGGCCGGGCCGCAAATGAATAAGGCCGACGCGTGTCGGCCTTAGGGTTAGGTGAACCTTCCTTTTCAGGCTAGCACAGGTGCGGCTACCTCAGGCGGTGGGCGTGACTGCGAAGAACTCCTAAGCAGTCCGTGTCATCAAGAGCCATGCCCGCAGTCGTCTTGCCGAACCGCGACCTTATGACTGCCACTTCGCCCTTCGGCTGCTTGAGGCACGTGGCGAACACGCGGGGCGACTTGGCTGCGAACACCTGCCCGAGCCCGAGGCGCATGCAGTTCATTTCGTCAAATCCAAATCCCAGGAAGAAGACCTGATCGGCCGCGTTGAACATCTCCAAGCATCTGGGATCTTCGTCAGGCCGCTGATTCGGCATAACTCTGATGTTCTCGGCGAATTCGCGCAGAACCTGGGGTGGGGGCATCCCGTCGTTGTGAACATCTTCCTGGCCCTTCCGCGCGAGGCTTCCGTACACGTGGTGTATCGGAAATTCAGAGAGGAGTTGGGACGATTGCGCTGAGTCGGCTCCGAAGCCGTACGTCAATGAATTGAGGAGGAACCTCTCGAGCGATCGGTCGTAGTTGAACGTGATGAACGAGACCTTGTTCTCTCTCATGACGTCCGTCGCGTTGGCCGCTCCAGCCGTCATGCGCTCCCAGAGGTAGCTGTACCAGTCACTGGTTCCGGGCACATACTTCCCGTCGCTCTGGGCAGTTCGATATAGTCGCCATTCGCTGTTGCACTCAGAGATGGCCGCCGCGATCGCCGCTCGCCCCGTCGACGCGAAATCCTGCCGAAGTGCGAGAAATCGGTCGATCGACACGAAGCCGGAGCGTTCGAACGCATTCGTGAACTCTTTGATCTGGGCGGGCTGATTTCCTGCCTCTACGAGCTTCCGATACACGGTCCCGTCGGAGTCGCGAATCGACGCGCTGCAGAGGATCGCTCGGAGCTCCGCACCTGTCGGATACCCGAACGGCTTGCTCGCACCCGCGCCAAGGACGAACAGTGTGGGGCTTTTGATCACACCACTCATCCTCCTTTGTCATCAGGCTCGCTCCCACGTTCGAAAAGTCCCATGAGAATTTCGGTCACCCGCGCGAGCGCAGCGGCAGCGAACGTGGCGTTGTAGATCAGGAGTGCGGCCACGCCCGAACCGACGCGGTGTTCGTCGAGAGAGAAGAAGGACACGACGGCGACCACGGCTAGCAGCAAACAGCTGAAGATGGCGCTGCGCATGTATTCGAAGAGCAGCGCGCGGTACCCGCTGCGTCGCAGCTTCGATCCCGTGGAAGTTGAGGCGATCGGAAGAAGAATTGAGAGCGACGTGGCGAGGAAGCCGGCGGCGATCGAAGCTGCACCGATCAACGCGCCCAGGAGCTCCTTGGCGAACGTGATCGTGATTGCACCGTCGAACCACCACCACGCGGCGGTCACCGCGCAGGCAAGCAGCGAAGGCCCCCAGCGTTCAATCTGCAAGCTGGTGGGCATCGCGAATCTCAGAGCTTGTTGTTCCATAGTCTGTACGCCCTTTCCAGGAGCCTCCATCGCGACTGTATTGTGAATCGGCGGTTCACGACGTCAAGTTCGGTATCAGGGTAGCGCTGCTTGAGTCGGTGATGAATGAGGTCGAGCATGATGTCGCGCTCGCCATCGGGGTCCTCACCTTTGACTTTGAGGACGGTCACCGCCTGTCTTCTGACCAGTTTGCCGAC
>NZ_JBFWNP010000090.1:0-9105 GCF_050250995.1 Ramlibacter sp. | reverse complement strand
CCCCCCAGCCAAAGATCACCGCTACCGGAAAACGAGGAGCCGATTTCGTGAAAAGCATCCGCACGCCGCTTTGCGACCTGTTCGATATTCAAGTTCCCATCCTGCAGGCGGGCATGGGCGGCGTCGCGTACGGACGCCTCGCCGCGGCGGTGTCGAATGCGGGCGGCCTCGGCTGCATCGCCGCCATCGACGGCACACCCGAAACCGTGGAGGAGGAGATCCGCCGCTTCCGTCAACTGAGCAACAAGCCGCTGTGCGTGGATATCGGGTTCCCGCGCCGCGCGCCCACGGGACTGGCCGACGTCGAGGTCGTCGACCTGCCCGGTCCGATCAAGCAGCTGCACAAGGAGCTGAAGGCGCTCGGCGTCGAGGTGAAGCCCTCGCACGACCAGGCGATGAGCATCGAGGATGCGAAGCTGAAGCTCGACATCGCGCTCAGCTACGGCGCCGAAGCGATCGCGTGTGCGCTCGGCACGCCGAAGTGGGTGGTCGACACCTGCCACGCGAAAGGCACCAAGGTCATCGGCCTCGTGGGTCGCTCGCGGCACGTGCGCAGCGTGATGGAGGCCGGCGCCGATGCGGTGGTCGTGCAGGGCACCGAGGGCGGCGGTCACACGGGTGACGTGGGCCTGCTCGCGCTGCTCGCGGAGACGCTGTCGTTCACGACGATTCCGGTGATCGCCGCCGGCGGCATCGTCAACGGCGCGCAGATCGCGGCGGTGCTGACGCAGGGCGCGCAGGGCGTGTGGCTCGGAACCCGTTTCCTCGCCAGCGAAGAGTCGTCGGCCGAGGACAACTTCAAGGCCGCCGTGGTCGAAGCGGGCCACGACGCGACGGTGCGCACGCCGATCTTCGACGGCCTGCACATCCGGTCGCTGCGCAACCGCTTCATCGACGCGTGGGATGGCCACGAGAACGAAATGCTGGGCTATCCCCGCCAGCGCCTCGTGACGTCTCCCGTGCGCTGGGCCGCGTCGCGCGCCAACCTGAAGGACTACATGAACATGCCGGCCGGCCAGGGCGTGGGCCTGGTCAACGAGCGCGAAAGCGCGGCGAAGATCCTGGCGCAGCTGGTAGACGAGACGGTGGCGGCGCTGGAGTCGGCGCGCGAGCGCATCCGCATCGGCGGCTGAGCGTCGCGGACGCCGAGCCGGGGCATGGGACCTTTCCGGTGTCGTGCCTTCGCTTTACCTTCGGTTTTTTGGCTCGCGTCGCAAGCGGAGCGACGCTAAAGTCGGCGCATGGGCTCATTCAACAAGATTCATCTGGTGCGCCAGGTGGATCTCTTCACGCTCAAACTCTTTCTCGCCGTCACCGAAGAGCGCCAGGTGTCCCGCGCGGCGGCCCGGGAAAACCTCGCCCCGTCCGCCGCGACCAAGCGCATCCAGGACCTCGAGGAAATCCTCGGCGCGCAACTCTTCGACCGCACGCCGCGCGGCGTGCTGCCCACCGCCGCCGGCCGCGTGCTCGCCCGCTACGTGACCCAGATCTTCGGAACTTTCGAAGACATCCGCCGCGACTTCGAGGAGTTCACCGATGGCGTGCGCGGCACGATCACCGTGTGCTCCACGGGGGGCATCATCAGCACCTACATCGCCCGCGAGATGGCGGAATTCGCCGGCAACTTCCCGCAGGTCGACATCGACCTCAAGGAGTCGACGAACGCCGGCGTGATCCGCACGCTCGCATCCGGCGACGCGGACGTCGCGATCTACGTCAAGCTGCCGGGCGAGGACTTCGACGAGATCGAGATCACCGACTACCGCATGGACCGCATCGTCGCGGTGGTGGCGCGGGGCCACCCGCTCGCCCAGCGCGGACCGTTGCGGCTCACCGAGATGTTCGGGCACAACCTCATCGCCATCGGCTCGCACACCACGCTGATGGGCCAGGTGCGGCGCGCAGCCGACCTCGAAGGCATCGAGTTCAAGCCGAAGTACACCGTCAACAGCATCTACTCCGCGACGGCCCTCGTGCGCATGAACCATGGCGTGACGCTCATGCCCGACGGCCTGCTGTCGGCGGCGGATCTGGAACACGTGCAGATCGTGCCCATGGACGAGCCGTGGGCCAGCCGCAAGGTGGTGCTCGGCACGCGCCGGGGCCGCACGCTCTCGGTGGCGGCGCGCAACTTCGTGGCGCAGCTGACGTCGCCCATCGGCTGACGCACTCGAACACCGACCCTACACTGCGCCTTTCGCAGCATCTTCACGACCATCACGGGACACCCGCTTGACCTCCGCCAGCATCGTCGGGATCGGCCAGACCGAGTTCTCGACAAACTCCGGCCGCTCCGAACTGCGCCTTGCGCTCGAAGCCATCCTCGCGGCGGTGGCCGACGCGGGGCTTTCCGCGCGCGACATCGACGGCTTCGTGCGCTACACCTGGGACAACAACAGCGAGGCGATGCTCACTTCGTCGCTGGGCCTGCCCAACGTGCGCTACTACGGCGAAGTGGAGCACGGCGGCGTGAACTGCTGCGGCGCGGTCGCGCAGGCGGCCGACGCGATCGTCGCCGGCCGCGCCTCGTGCGTCGTCGTGTACCGCGCGCTGAACGCGCGCTCGGGCACGCGCTACGGCCGCGCCGACCGCTATTTCACGAGCACGGGCGGCGACACCGTCGTCTCGGGCCGCGAGCCGCCCGGCGACATCTACGGCGCGCCCTTCGGCCTGCTGGTGCCGACGCAGTTCCATGCGTTCTACGCGCGCCGCTACGCGCACGAATACGGGCTGAGCGACGAGCAGCTGACCGAACTGCTGGGCAGCATCGCCGTGAGCCAGCGCGAGTACGCCAACCGCAATCCGCGTGCGTTGCTGCACGACCGCGAGCTCACCATGGAGCAGTACCGCGCTTCCCGCATGATCTCCGAGCCGCTGCGCATGTACGACGCCTGCCTGGAGACCGACGGCGCGATGGCGATGGTGCTGGTGCGCACCGAGCGCGGCGCGGCGTTCGCGAAGCCCGGCGTCGAAGTGCTCGCGGGCAACCAGCACATCCGCCGCCACTCGTTGCCAATGCTGCTCTACAACGACGATCTGCACGTGTGCAGTCCGCCGGAAGTCGCGGCCGATCTCTACGGCCGCGCGGGCGTGAGCGCGAAGGATGTCGACGTGGCGATGATCTACGACGCGACCACCTCGCTCGTGCCGATGGGGCTCGAGGCTTTCGGACTCGTCGAGCCGGGCGGCTCGCATGCATTCTTCACGTCGGGGCAGAACCGCCTCGACGGCCGGCTGCCCGTCAACACGCACGGCGGCCTGCTGTCGGAGGGCTACTTCCACGGGCTCAATACCATTGCCGAAGCCGCGCGGCAGCTGCGCGGCGACTCGCACAACCAGCGCAAGGACGCGCGCGTGGCGCTGGTCACCGTGCGCGGCGCGAGTTCGCTGATCCTGGGGAGGGCCTGAAACATGAGCATCCGTCCCGCCGACGACATCCTGCAGGAACCCTACTGGAAGCATCTGGCCGAAGGCCGCCTCGCGCTGCAGCGCTGCACGCAGTGCGGCACGTTCCGCCACCCGCCCAGCGAGATCTGCCATCGATGCCATTCGTTCGGCGTCGAATGGACCGAGGTGAGCGGCAAGGGCAGCCTCTATTCGTTCACCGTCGCGCGCCACTCCGTCCACGCCTCGCTCGATGCGAAGGTGCCGTACGCGATCGCGCTCGTCCAGCTCGACGAAGGCCCGCGCATCGTGTCCGGCATTCCCGGCGCGCTGGCGAAGGACTTGCGCATCGGCATGCGGCTCGCGTGCAGGGTGACGCCGGTCTCCGACGGCTTCGCGCTGCCGTATTTCCATCCTGTCTCCGAAGAGTCCACATGACGCCAAACGCACGTTTCGCGGGTTCCGCACGTTTCGCCTCGGAGGCGCCGTTGTGACGCTCTCCGCGAACCACCCGCCGCTGAAGGAGCGCACCATCGCGAAGCTGCTCGCCGGCCTCGCGGCCGCGCGCGGCGACGAAGCCTTCCTGCTCTATCGCGACAGCCGCTATTCGTACCGGGAAGCCGACGATCTCAGCACGAAACTCGCGCAGGGCCTGCATGCCGCGGGCATTCGCCACGGCGACCACGTCGCGGTGATGCTGGAGAACGCGCCGGAGGTGATGTGGCTGCACTTCGCGCTGGCCAAGATCGGCGCGGTCTGCGTGCCCGTGAACAACGCGGTGAAGGGCGACCTGCTCTCCTACTACTTCAAGCAGTCGGATTCGGTGGCGCTCGTGGTCGACGATGCCTACGTCGATCGCTGCGCCGCGGTGCAGGCGCAGTGCCCGCTGCTGAAGCTCGTGATCGCGAAGGAGAGCGAGGACGAGGTCTGGACCTACGTGCATGGCGACGATCGGCCGCCGATGCCGGACCTGGCGGCTTCGTTTCCGGATGCGCACGTCATGCGTTACGAGGAGGTCGCGCGCGGCCACGCGCATCTCGCGGCCGAGCATGCCGCAGCCTGGGCGGCGCGGGAAGAAACGAAGTACAGCGACATGCTGCACATCCTCTACACCTCCGGCACGACCGGGCCGTCGAAGGGCAGCATGGTGTCGAACGCGACGGCCATCGCGGTGTCGCTGAAATACCTGGAAAGCTACGGCTACACGACCGAGGACGTGCTCTACACCTGCCTGCCGCTCTTTCACGGCAACTCGCTCAACTGCACGGTGTTCCCCGCGCTGCTCGCGGGCGGCAAGGTCGCGTTGTCGCGGCGCTTCTCCGCGCGCAACTTCTGGCCGGAGGTGCGCAAGTTCGGCGCGACGCAGTTCTCCTTGCTGAGCGCGATGACCAACATCCTGTGGATGCAGCCCGAGTCGCCGCAGGACCGCGAGCACCGCGCGCGCCTGTGCCAGATCATCCCCACGCCGCCCTTCTTCGCCGAGTTCGAGAAGCGCTACAACATCCGCATCACTTCGCTCTACAGCCTGAGCGACTATGGCATGGCGTCGATGTACGGCCCGGATGCGCCGCGCGAGAAGTGGCGCTCGGCCGGCAAGCTCGTGCCCGAGATGTCCACCGTCATCCTCGACGACGACGACCTGCCCGTGCCCACCGGCACGATCGGCCAGATCTGCATGCGCTCGAACGAGCCGTGGTTCTCGCGGCAGGGCTATTACAAGATGGCCGAGGCCTTCACCAAGGCGTGCCGCAACCTGTGGTTCCATACCGGCGACCGCGGCTACATCGACGAGGACGGCTATCTCTACTTCGTCGACCGCATGAAGGAAGTGATCCGCCGCCGCGGCGAGAACGTGTCCGCGGTGGAAGTGGAACATGTGATCCAGCGGCATCCGTCCGTGCTGTACGTGGCCGTGTACCCGGTGCGCTCCGAGTTCAGCGAGGACGAGGTGATGGCCTCGATCGTCCTGAAGGAAGGCGCGGCGCTCGACGCCGAGGCATTGATCGCGCACTGCCAGCCGCAGATGGCTTACTTCATGGTTCCGCGCTTCGTGGAATTCGTGAACGAGCTACCCGTCACACCGAGCGGCAAGGTCGAGAAGTACAAGCTGCGCGCGAGCGCGGAGCCGCGGCTGGCGGACATCTGGGACCGCGAGAAGAGCGGGATCGTGCTGCAGCGGTGACAACCAAGCTCACAGGATGTAGCGCGACAGATCCTCGTCGCGGCTGAGTTCCTTCAGCCGTGCGTCGACGTAGGCGCCGTCGATGGCGATGCTCTGTCCGCCCAGCTTCACCGCGTCGAAGCTCACCTCGTCCAGCAGGCGTTCCATCACCGTCGACAGCCGCCGCGCGCCGATGTTCTCGGTGCGCTCGTTGACTTCGAACGCGATGGCGGCGAGGCGCGTAATGCCATCGGGCGCGAATTCCAGCGTGACGCCCTCCGTGGCGAGCAGCGCCTGGTACTGCTTCACGAGCGACGCGTGCGTGCTCGTGAGGATGGCCTCGAAGTCCTGCACCGACAGCGACTGCAGCTCCACGCGGATCGGGAATCGCCCCTGCAGTTCGGGAATGAGGTCGCTCGGCTTCGCAAGATGGAACGCGCCGCTCGCGATGAAGAGGATGTGGTCGGTCTTGATCGGCCCGTACTTCGTCGAAACCGTCGTGCCCTCCACCAGCGGAAGCAGGTCGCGCTGCACGCCCTGGCGCGAGACCTCCGCGCCGGAGCTTTCGCTGCGCGAGGCCACCTTGTCGATCTCGTCGATGAAGACGATGCCGTTCTGCTCGGCGTTGCGGATGGCCTCGGCGCGGATCTCTTCCTCGTTCACCAGGCCCGCGGCCTCCTCGTCCACCAGCAGCCTGAACGCCTCGCGGATCTTGAGCTTGCGCGACTTGCGCCGCTGGTTGCCGACCTGCGTGAAGAGCCCCTTGAGCTGCTCCGTCATGTCCTCCATGCCGGCGGGACTCATGATCTCGACCTGCGGCTTGGGCTCGGCCACGTCGATCTCGATGTCCTTGTCGTCGAGTTCGTTTTCCCGCAGCTTCTTGCGAAACGCCTGCCGCGTCGGGTTCGCCTCCGCGCTCGAGGTGCCGGGAAGGAGCGCATCGAGAATACGTTCTTCCGCGGCGTCCTCGGCGCGCGTGCGCACCTTGCGCATCTCGGCCACCCGCGTCTGCTTCACCGCCATCTCGGCGAGGTCGCGAACGATCGAGTCGACGTCCTTGCCGACGTAGCCGACCTCGGTGAACTTGGTCGCCTCGACCTTGATGAAGGGCGCATCCGCGAGCTTCGCGAGACGCCGCGCGATCTCCGTCTTGCCGACGCCGGTGGGGCCGATCATGAGGATGTTCTTGGGCGTGATCTCGCCGCGCAGCTTCTCGTCGACCTGCTGGCGCCGCCAGCGGTTGCGCAGCGCGATGGCCACCGCGCGCTTCGCCTGCGCCTGGCCGACGATGTGGCGGTCGAGTTCGGAGACGATTTCCTGCGGCGTCATCGAACTCATTTCGGCTCCCCGAGGACTTCGAGCGTGTGGTTCATGTTGGTGTAGATGCACAGCTCGCCGGCGATCTCGAGCGACTTCTTCACGATGTCGCGCGCCGACAGTTCGCTATGGTCGAGCAGGGCCTTGGCCGCGGCCTGCGCATAGGCGCCGCCGGAGCCGATGGCGACGATGCCGTGCTCGGGTTCGAGCACGTCCCCATTGCCCGTGATGATGAGCGAGGCGTCCTTGTCGGCCACGGCGAGCATGGCTTCGAGCCGGCGCAGCACGCGGTCGGTGCGCCAGTCCTTCGTGAGCTCGATGGCCGCGCGCACGAGGTGGCCCTGGTGCTTCTCGAGTTTGCCCTCGAAGCGCTCGAAGAGCGTGAACGCATCGGCGGTCGCGCCGGCGAAGCCCGCGAGCACCTTGTCGTGATAGAGCCTGCGGACCTTGCGCGCGCTGCCCTTGACCACGATGTTGCCGAGCGTCACCTGCCCGTCGCCACCGATGGCCACCTGCCCGCCGCGCCGGACGCTGAGGATGGTCGTGCCGTGAAACTGTTCCATCGAAGAAGGATGGGGACGGCGAGCCACAATGCAAGAGTGCATATCGGGGCATCCGCGGAACCGGCTTTGCCGGGCCGCTGGATGCGCCCCCTCGAGGGGGGAGCGCCGTCAGGCGCTTCGGGGGTGGGTCGGTTCCTCAGTCCTGCCGCGCGATCACGCGGGCGTGTTCGCTGATGCCGATGACGTTGTAGAACGCGGCCACGAGGCGGTGGACCTCGACGAACTGGACCTGCCGGCCCTCGGCCTGGCGCGCGGTCACCCAGTTGAGCAGCGTGCCGGCCGCGGAGAAGTCGATGCGGATCAGTCGCGCGCAGGAGATGACCATGAGATCCGCACCCATGAGCTTCTGCTCGAGCAGGTCGAGCGCCGCGCTGGCGTCGCCGAGGATCTGGCCCGCGAGTTCGACCGTCGACATGTTCGACATCTGCGTCGAGGGCACGAGCGTGTCGCTGTAGCCGGCGCTCATGCCGGAGGTGAGCGAATCCCGGAAGGCATCGCCGACGATCGCGGGGCCGGCCGCGAAGCTGCCGTCGGCGGCGAGCGGCTTATAGTCGCACTTCGCGCTCTCCCACGACGGCGGGGACACCTCGTAGGTCACGCAGTAGTCGAGCGCGACGAGTTCGAACTCGTCGGGCCGGTGCATGACGCGAAGCACCTCCATGCGCAGCTTCCACCACATCGGGTTGACCGAGCGGTCGCCCGAGGGCGTCGCGTCCTTCAGCACCTGTTCGAAGACGTCCGCGCCGATGAAGCGCAACTGCACGCTCTGCTTCGCCCACTGGGCGAATGTCTTCGCCAGCGGCTCGATCGCGGCGTCCTGGATGGTCGCGAGCTTGGTCCAGTTGAGCCGCCAGGGCTGCGGCGCCTTGGCGATGGCCGCATTCAGCGCGGCCAGCGTCTGCGTCCCGAAGGCCGCCGGCGCCGTCCATTCGGCGAGCGCCTGCGGGCCGCCGCCGGGAGCGCCGCCGGCAGGCTCCCCGGCCGGGGCGGTCATGCGGCTCACGACCTCGGGCATCGAGAACCACTGCGGGGCGGAGCGGCCGAAGCGGCCCGCAAATTCGATGGCCGCGGTGTCGAAGCGCTCCTGGCGCCCGGTCGCGCGATAAAGGTCGAACAGCGTGAGCCAGGTCTCCTCGTGATTGACGCGCGCGCCCTGCGGCGCCAGCACTTCAAGCAGGCCCTGCTCCGCGCCGTCGTCGTCGCCGTTGGCGAAGCGGATCGCCGCCTCCTCGAGCTCGGGATCGTGCGCGAACTCGTCGACGTCGATCGCGAAGAGCTTCGACGCCGAGAACATGCTCTGCCCGGCCTCGGCGGATGCGCCGGCGCTGACCGGCGGCAGCACCTGCACCGGCATCCCGGCGATGGGCGAGCGCTTCGGCGCGGCCGGCGCGGGCGCGGCCGTGCGTGTCGTCGCCGGCGCTGCGGCGGCGGGTGGAGGCGGCGCCGGACGCGACATCGACGCCGCTTCGCCCCGTATCGCCGCAGGCTGCAGCGGCGGCGGGGTCACGGAACGCGACGGCGCCATGTCGGTGAAGTCGAGCATCGACGGCGGCTCCGTCGGCGCCGGCGTGTCCTTTTCGCCCGGCAAGGGCTGCGGCTCGGTGCGCGTGTACGCGGTGGGCTTCAGCGGCGCCGGCCCGGTCGGCCGCCCCATGGCCTCGGGCGGCCATTGGGTGGACA
>NZ_JBFWNP010000089.1:0-10685 GCF_050250995.1 Ramlibacter sp. | reverse complement strand
CACGAAGCGCCTCGCCGCCGAGCGCGGCGTCGGCATCAGCCGCTTGCTGACGACCGGCAACGAATGCGACGTCGATATAGCCGACGGCATTGCTTCGCTCGCCAGGGACCCGGGCACCTCGGTGATCCTGTGCTGCATGGAGACGTGTCGCAACGGGCCGAAATTTCGCGAGGCCTTGTCCCTCGCGCGTGAAGCCGGCAAGCCGGTGGTGCTGCTGAAGGTCGGCGTGTCCGACGCCGGGCAGGCCGCAGCCGCTTCCCATACGGGGGCGCTCGCCGCATCCGATGCCGTGTTCGACGCCGTCGTGCGCAGCGGCGGTGCGATCCGCGTGCCGGGCATCGAGCAACTGCTCGAGGTCGGTCACGCCATCGCCGTCGTGGGCCGCGAGCGCCTGCCGCGCGGCAAGCGCGTGGCGGTGGTCACGGCGTCCGGCGGCTTCGGCATCCTGCTGGCGGACGCGGCCAGCGCCGCCGGGCTGCAGCTGCCGCACCTGTCGCGCGCGACGCAGGACCGGGTGCTGTCGCTCGTGCCGTTCGCGTCCCCGGCCAATCCGGTCGACATGACGGCGCAGGTGTCGAGCAAGCCCGAGCTGCTGTACGAGGTGCTGTCCGCGGTGCTTGCCGACCCGGCCTGCGACGCGGTCATCCTGCAGTCGGCCAATGCCTTCTTCATGCCGCGGCTGCGCGACGTGTATCTGCAGGCGCTGCGGCGCGTGCGCGAGGAAATGCCGGACAAGCTGGCGATCCTGTGTACGCGCGGGCCGGGCGACGTGCTCGCGCAGTTGAACCAGCTGGGCTATCCCGCCATCGAGGGGATCGACGCGGCTTGCGCCACCCTGGCAGGGCTGGTGAAGGCGGGCGGGGTTCGCGGACACGCGCTTCCTGTCGCGTCGCCCGCGAAGGTCGAGCCGCTGGCCGCGAGCGCGTTCGCCAACGAGGCGAATGCCAAGGCGGTGCTCGCGCGCGCCGGATTGCCGGTGCTGAAGGAAGTCGTCGCGAAGACGCTCGACGATGCCCGCGCCGCATCGCGCGAGACCGGCTTTCCGCTGGTGCTCAAGATCGTCTCGCCCGACATCGCGCACAAGACCGAGGTGGGCGGCGTCGTCGTCGGCGTTCGCGACGAAGATGCGCTGGCCACGGAGTACGCGGCGTTGCTGGCGCGCGTGAAGGCGAATGCGCCCACGGCCCGCATCGAGGGGGTGCTGGTCGCGCAGATGGCGCAAGGCGGCTCGGAATTGATCCTGGGCGCCAAGAACGACCCGGTGTTCGGCCCCGTCGTGATGGTCGGCCTCGGCGGCATCTACGCCGAAGTGATGAACGACGTCGCGCTGGAGTCGGCGCCGGTCGACGAAGCGCGCGCGCTTGCGATGCTGCGCTCGCTGAAGAGTTTTCCGCTGCTGGACGGCGCGCGCGGCCGGCCCAAGGCGGACGTGCAGGCCGCGGCTGCCGCCATTGCCGCACTCTCGCGCTTCGCCGCGGCGCATGCCGACACGGTCGGCGAGATCGACGTCAACCCGCTGCTCGTGCAGGATGCGGGCAAGGGCGCCTGGGCGCTCGACGCGCTGCTGGTCGCCAAACAGAAGGACACCACCGCATGACATCTTCACTTTCGGGCCGCGTGGCCTTCATCAGCGGCGCCGGCCACGGCATCGGCAAGGCGACGGCGCTCGCGATGGCGAGGCTCGGCGCGATCGTCGGCGTGAACGACCTGAAGGTGGAGTTCGTGCAGGAGACGATCGCGGCCATCGAGGCCGCGGGCGGCCGGGCGATCGCGCTGGCGCAGGACGTGTCGACGCGCGACGGCATGCGCGAGGCGGTGTTGCGCCTCGCGCGCGACGCGGGCCGGCTCGACATCCATGTGAACAACGCCGCGTGGGTGCGCTACCAGCCCGTCGCCGAGATCACCCCCGAGGTGATGGACCGCATGGTCGAGATCGGCTTCAAGTCGGTGATCTGGGGCATCCAGGCCGCGGCCGAGGCGATGGACCCGGAGCGCGGCGGCGCGATCGTCAACGTGGCGTCCATCGCCGCCGTGCGTTCGCCGGGGCGCTCGATGGTCTACAGCGGCATCAAGGCGGGCGTGCTCGGCATCACGCGCGCGGCCGCGGCGGACCTGGGTGCGCGGCGCATTCGCGTCAACGCGGTCGCGCCGGGCGCAGTGCCCACCGAAGGCACGGCCAAGCACCGCAATGCGGACCTGGATGCGCGCCGCATCGCGCGCACGCCGCTCGGCCGGCTCGGCACGGTGGAGGAGATCGCCGATGCGATCTGCTTCCTCGCGAGCGACGATGCGCGCTTCGTCAATGCCGACGTGCTGCACCTCGACGGCGGCGCGTCGCAAACCAACATCGGTTGACATGGCCACCGTTCAACGCCTCCAGAACGTCTTCGTTGCCGCGCGCGAGCCCGGCAAACTGGGCGCCTTCTACGAATCCGCACTCGGACTGCAGCCGAAGTTCCGCGACGGCGAGCGCTGGATCCAGTACGGGGCCGGCGGCAGCAACGTCGCGGTGGCCTCGCTGGAGGAAGCGGCGCCGGTCATCTCGGGCCTGGTGATGGTGTTCGAGGTCGACGACTTCGAGGGCATGCAGGAGCGCGTCACCGGGGCCGGTGGCGAGGTGATCGGCGTGCGCGACATGGGCTCGCACGGCAGCGTGCTGTCGCTGCGCGACCCGGAAGGCAACGTCGTGCAGCTGTTCAAGCGCGCACCGAAGCCGGCATGAGCCGCCGGGCCGCCCCAAGGCTCATGGTCCCGCAGCGCGTAGCGCGGAGGGTCGTCCAATGAGCGCGCCCACGAGCTTGCAGGACCTGCTGGATCGCGAGGCGATCCGCGAGTGCCTGCACCGCTATTGCCGCGGCATCGATCGCGCGGACGAAGAGGCGCTGCGCTCGGCCTACTGGCCCGATGCGACGGACAGCCACGGCGCCTACAAGGGCAGCGCGAGCGGCTTCATCGCGCAGGCGCTGCCGAAGCTGCGCGAAGAAGGCGGCCGCTACTTCCACGCGATCTGCAACATGGGCATCGAGTTACGCGGAGAGCAGGCCTCGGTGGAGAGCTACTTCATCGCCTTGCAGGTCGCCGCGTCCGCGCCGACGCGCGAGACCTTCCTCGCGGGCCGCTATCTCGACCGCTTCGAGCGGCGCGGCGGCGAGTGGAGAATCGCCGCGCGCACGGTCGTGTACGACTGGCAGGAGGAGCAGGAGCGTGCGCAGAATGCACAGCCGGATGCGCAGTTCGGGGCGCGGTCGCCGGTGGGGGCGCGATGGCCTGGGGATGCCGTGTACGAATTTTCAAGGCGCGCAGGGACGGGCTGACGAAAGCCGCGAGCGCGCCCGGATCACCTTGCGCCCGTTTTCCACCGAGGAGGCGTGGCCGCATTGTTTGACATATCGAAATCGTCGCCCGAATAGCGAAGCAGATCGGTGCGGGCCAACGCGAGCTGCCTACAGTGTGGAGCCCGACGAGACCGCCATGAAACCGGCAGGCTGGCGAGAGTGATTCTTGTTCCTCGGGAGACGATCGACGACTATTTCGGCACCATGAACAAACCGATTCACCTCCTCGTGGCTTCCACCTTGGCCGCTGCGGCAAGCGTTTTTTCTCCCGCCGCGCAGGCGCAGGACTTCGGGTCCCGGCCGATCCGGCTCGTGGTCGCGTTTTCTCCGGGAGGCGTGGGCGACTTCCTCGCGCGAACGGTGCAGCAGAAGCTGCAGGAACGCTTCAAGCAGACCGTGGTCGTCGAGAACAAGCCAGGAGCCAGTGGGACCATCGGCGCGGACGTGGTCGCGAAGTCGGCGCCCGACGGGAACACCATTCTCGTCACAAACCAGCTCGTCGTGCAGGCGCCCAATCTCGTTCTGAAGCCTCCCTACGATGCCCAGCGCGACCTGGTTCCCGTCGTGGAACTCGGCGGCGCGCCGCCGATCCTTGCGGTGAACGCCAGCAAGACGTCCGCACGGACACTGAAGGAATTCGTGGAGGAGGTGCGCAGGCGCCCGAAGACATTCAGTTATGCATCCGTCGGCCAGGGGTCGATGGGCCATTTGTACGGCGCGGCACTCAATGATATTGCGGGCACCGACCTGGTCCATGTGCCCTACAAGGGAAGTGCGCCGGTGGTCATGGCCCTCGTGGCCGGGGAAGTGCAGTCGGCCTTCAGCGACTATGCGACCATGAAGCCGCACATCGAATCGGGAAAGATCAGATTGCTGGCCGTATCCAAGGCTTATGCGTCGACACCGAATGTGCCGACATTCGCAGCCTTGGGATATTCGGGGCTGGAATCGTATAGCTGGCTCGGCATGTTCGTCCCCGCGAAAACGCCGGCGGCCGTCGTCGGCCAGATCGCCGCCGAGGTCAACCGCATCATGTTGCTGCCGGAAGTCGTCGCGAAGATGCAGGAGCTCGGCCTCGAGACGTCCGGCATGAACCAGGATCAGTTCGCGGCCATGGTCGCCGCGGACTTCAAGCGCTGGGCCGTGATCATGAAGAAGGCCGGCATCAAGGCCGAGTAATCGCCTCGAAAGGACGCAATGCTTCGACCAGCGCCTTGCCGAGTTCCCGCCGCCGTTCCGTCGTCATGCGCGCATTGATCGCGGCGAGGCTGATTCCTGCATAGCTCGTATCCGACAGCCTCACCGCGCAGCCGACGCCGCGAGCCTCTCCCGTGGTGTGGTCGGGCGTCTGAGAGTAGCCGAGCTTTCGCGTCTCTTCGACGAAGCGCCGCAGGCCCTCCAATGTCAATCCGATCTTGCGGTACTCGGATTTCTGCCTGCCGTAGATCGCGTCGACTTCCGCATCCTGCAGTCGTGCGAGCACGCCAACGCCGACGCCGCTCGCGCCCAGAACCCGCCGCGTCCCGACCTCGACCAGCAACGCCTTGATGGGATACGCTCCCTCCTCCCGATGGATGCAGAGCGCGTGGTCACCGCTTTGCACGACCAGGAAAGCCGTGTCGCCCGAGCGCTGCGCCAGGTCCCGGAGGACGTGTCGAAAGCGTTCGACGAGGGGGGTCATGGCGGTGGACAGCAGTCCGAACTGCATGGCTTCCATGCCAAGGCGATAGCGCCTCAAGGGTTCCGCGCGATCGACGAAGCCCTCGTCGACAAGGCAGGCCAACAGCCTGTGGGTTGTCGATCGGTCCAGGCCGCTCAACTCGACCGCATCGGAAAGCCGCAGTCCCTCGAGATGATTCATCGAAACCAGTCGCAGCAGCTCCAGCGCCTTCCCTGCACTCTGGGCGCCGGTGATACCAGGTCGTTTTTTCATGAAATGCCACGACCTTTCCACGCGAGTGTTTGCAGCTCGCGCGACAAGCTCGCTCCCAGCTCCGCACGCCGCTGCTTCGGCATTCGGGAATTGATTGCGGCGATGCTGATCCCGACGAAGCTGTTGGGCGAATACCGGATCGCACAGGCGACCCCCCGTGTCACTTCGTGCCGATGGTCCGTGAGGTCGGCAAAGCCCGCGGCACGTGTTCGCAGCCATGCCTTGCACAGCCTGGGAAGAGAAACCCCGGACATTCGGTACTCCTCCTCGTAGCGCTCGTACGCCGCTACAACCTCCGGCTCCTCCATGTGCGCCATGATGGCCACTCCCGCCAGGCTGATTCCCAGCAGCAGGCGCATGCCCGGCTTCGCCGTGAGCACCTTGACCGGATAGGTGCCCTCTTCACGATGCAGGCACAGCACATGGTCCGCCGAGCGAACCATCAGGAAGACGGTGTCGTCGGTCTGGCGCGCGAGACGGCGCATCAGCGGAAGGAACCGCTCGACGACAGGTCTCATGCCCGTGGACACCAGGCCCATCTCCAGGGCGGACAGGCCCAGTCGATAAGCCTTCGAAGGAAGTGCGCGCTCGACGAAGCCGTATTCCTCCAGACAGGCGAGCAGGCGATGGGCAGTCGAGCGGTCCTGGCCCGAACTTGCGATGAGATCGGTGAGGCGAACGCCGCCCGGATGGTGCAGGCCGACCAGCCTCAGGAGGGCAAGGGCCTTCGCGGCACTTCGGGTGCCTGTCAACGGATCGGACTTGTTCATGCTTCACGGCTTTCGGTGGAAATTCTCACCTATTGGGAATCGAATCGCAAAGGGTTTGATCTCGTAAAAGGCTGGGTCCTACGATGGCTGCACACAGGAGACAGACAAATGAGATTCGGCAATCGCAGGAATATCCTGATCCATTTGACGATAGCGGCGTGCGCCGCGCTCGCGGGCGGCATGGCATGGGGCCAGTCCTTTCCGATCCCCGGCAAACCCATCCGGATCATCGTGCCCACTTCGGTCGGCGGCGGCAACGACTTCATCGCACGCACGGTCGCGAAGAAGCTGGGCGAATCCATGAACGTCAGCGTTGTCGTGGAAAACAGGCCGGGTGCAAGTACGACCATTGCTTCGGATCACGTTGCCAAGTCCGCGCCGGACGGTCACACGATCCTGTTCAACGGGCCGCCGCTGGTGCAGGTGGCCAGCCTGTACAAGAAGTTGCCGTTCGACCCGCTCAAGGACTTCATCCCGCTGACGGACGTGATCCGGACGCCACTGTGGTTCGTGGTCAGTTCAGCCAAGGTGCCCGTCAAGACGCTGGCGGAGTTTTCCGAACTCGCCAAAAGCAAAGGGCGCGCGGACAGTTACGCCTCGGTCGGCGCGGGGACCTCGCTGCACTTGTTCGGTCATGGCCTGAACGAGGCGGCCAAGCTGAACATGCTTCACGTGCCCTACAAGGGGGGCGCGCCGGCGATGGTTGCGCTCGTCGGCGGCGAAGTGTCTTCCATCTTCATCGACTACGCGACCATCAAGCCGTTTCTGGCCGACGGAAAGGTGCGCATGCTGGCCGTCACCGGAACCAAGCGGTCCCCGTTGACGCCGGAAGTTCCGACCTTGTCCGAGCTCGGATTCAGCGGCTTCGAGGCCTACGGCTGGGGAGCCTTGTTCCTGCCCGCCAGGACGCCGAACGACATCGTTGCGAAACTGTATTCGGAAGTCCAGAAGGTGCTGCAGCAACCCGACATGATCGCGAGCATGAACAACATGGCGTTCGAGATGGGAGGAACCCCGCAAGCGGAGTTCACGACCCTGGTGCGCACCGACCATGACAAGTGGGCGCGATTGATCAAGGCCTCGGGCGTGTCGCTGGACTGAACGCACGACGGGGTTGCAGGCAAACACTCGGAGAACCGACGATGAAGACAATCAGCCAGATCTACAAGGATTTCCTCGATGCATGGTCACGCGGGGATCTGGAAACGATGACGGGGTACTACCACGACGACATCGTCTCGTACCCCAACCGGGCCATGCGTCCGCTCAATGGCAAGGCGGCCGTGCTGGAGTTCCTCGCGAAATTCGGCAAGGGCATGAGCAATCCCCGGTTCGAGCAGTTCCTGATGATCGAAAGCGGCAACACGCTGTTCATCGAGGGCACCGAAAGTTATTCCAAGAACGGCCGCGAGATTCTCGTTCCGTATGCGGGCGTGGTCGAATTCAAGGACGGCAAGATCATCGCCAAGCGCGACTACTTCGATCTCAAGTCCCTCGAAAAGCAGCTCGCGGCCTGAATCACCTCCACCCCACTGCGCCGAACATCGATCGGCGGCAGGAGACCCGAAATCGAAGCCGATATCCTCACGCACCTCGACGACGGCGTTCTGACGGTGACGCTGAATCGCCCGGACTCGCTCAATGGGCTCACCGTGTCCATGACGCGCATGCTCAACGACCGTCTGCGCGAAGCCGCGGCCTCGCCCGAGGTGCGGGTGGTGGTGCTGACCGGCGCCGGTCGCGCCTTCTGCGCGGGCGGCGACATCAAGAGCTTCAAGTCCATCGACGAGAACGACCCGCTGTGGGTACGGTTCCAGGACGACCCGATCTGGAACGACATCGACAGCGCGGCCGAGCGTACGCGAGGCAACAGCGAGGGGCCGCTGCTTCTTCATCGCATGCCCAAGCCCACCATCGCCATGCTCCGCGGCGCATGCGCCGGCGCGTCGATGGCGCTGGCAGGCGCCTGCGATTTCCGGATCGCCTCCGACACGACGTTCTTCACCACCGCGTTCGCGCGCATCGGCGTATCGGGCGAGCTCGGGGCCAGCTACTACATCACCCGGCTGGTGGGCGTGGCCAAGGCCCGCGAGCTGTTCTTCTTCGCCGACCGTGTCCCGGCCGCGGAGGCACTGAGCATCGGGCTGGTGAACAAGGTCGTTCCCGATGACGAACTGCAGGCCGAGGTCACCCGCTTCGCGCGCCGCCTGGCCGACGGGCCGCCGCTGGCCTTGCGCTACATCAAGGCCAACCTGAACGCAGCCGAGACCGCGATCGCCGAGGACGTTGTCGCCATGGAGGCATTCCATCAGGCGCGGTCGATCCGCAGCGCGGACGCCAAGGAAGCGATCTCCGCATTCCTCGCCAAGCGAACACCGACGTTCACGGGCCGCTGAGGGCGCCGGGCCGAAGCCGCCGTCATCGTCAGGAAGGCCTCGCGTGTTCGTCGAAGGAAATTTCAATCCGCCCTGGTTCAACCCCGCCATGCCGTCGCGGGAGCGATCGGTGCTGGCGCCGCTGCTGGACCACTGGGCTTCGAAGACGCCGGATCGCGTGTTCGCCGTTTTCGAGGACGGCGAGCAGTGGACCTGGGTCGAGACACGCGCAAAGGTCCTGGCGGTGGCCGATGGGTTGTACCGGTTGGGCGTGCGCCGCGGCGACCCCGTCAGCGCATGGTTGCCGAATGGCAAGACCATGCTCCTGATCTGGTTCGCCACCAACTACCTGGGCGCACTGTTCTGCCCGATCAATACTTCGTTCCGGGGCAACCTGCTGGCCCATGTGATCCGCAATACGGGTGCGAAGCTGATGGTCTGCCACGCGGGCCTGATGGAGCGCCTGCACGACATCGACCTGGCGCAGCTGGAGGCCATCGTCATCTCGGGGGACCATGAGGGAGCTGCGCCGGGGGCGCGGCGCCTGTACCCGGAATCGGCCTTGCAGGGAGACGCGAACGCGGTGGGCGCCTCGCCCCCAACGCAGCCCTGGGATCCCTTCGGCATCATCTACACCTCCGGCACCACCGGCCCGTCCAAGGGGGTGCTGGTGTCCTACCTGCAGCTGTACTCCGCCGCCCTGGTCGGCTTCGGCTACATGGGCCCGGACGATCGAATCCTGGTCAACCTGCCGATGTTTCACGTCGGAGGCACCAACACGATTTTTGCCGCGCTGGTGCGAGGCGCATCCTTCCTTCTGGTGGATGGTTTCGACAGCCGCAAATTCTGGAAGCAGGTCAAGGAGTTCCGCTGCACCACGACAGGCCTGGTGGGCGCCATGACCGAGTTCCTGTCCAAGGCCCCGCCTGCCGAAGGCGAGAAGGACAACCCGCTGACCCTCGTGGCGCTCGGTCCGGTGACGCCGCAGACCGTGCTGCTCGCCGAGCGTTACGGCTTCCGCTACAAGACCGGCTTCAACATGACCGAGGTCTCGTGCCCGCTCGTCGCCGGATTCGACACCCGGGCATTCGGCAGTTGCGGAAAGCCTCGCGACGGCATCGAGTGCCGCCTGGTGGACGAGCATGACCAGGAGGTCCCCGACGGCCAGCTCGGTGAGTTGGTCGTGCGGTCCGACCTGCCCTGGGTCATCACGTCCGGATACAACGGCATGCCGGAGGCCACGGCGAAAGCCTGGCGCAATGGCTGGTTCCATACCGGCGACGTGTTCCGAAAGGACGCGCAGGGCAACTACTTCTTCGTGGACCGGGCCAAGGACACGATCCGTCGGCGCGGGGAGAACATTTCATCGCAGGAGGTGGAGTGCGAGGTGCTGGCGCATCCAGCGGTGCAGGAGGCGGCTGCGATCCCGGTCAAGAGCGCCGATGGCGAGGACGACGTCATGGTCGTGCTGGCGACCCGGCCGGGCGCCTCCGTCGACGCGGCGGAACTGCTGCAATTCCTGATTCCGCGCATGGCGCATTTCATGCTCCCGCGGTATGTGCGCTTCATGCCCGCCCTGCCCAAGACCGTCACGAACAAGATCCAGAAGGCGGAGCTGCGAAAGGATGGCGTGACGTTCGATACCTGGGATCGGGACGCCGCGGGTATCGTGGTGAAGCGGCAGAAGCTGCTGGGGTGAGAGCGCAAACCTCGGGCACATCGCCCCTTCAAAATTTCGGCACGTCCCCCCGCACCGCCATTCCCCGAGCGCGACTGCGCCCCGTGGGTGGCGCGGTTGATCCCTGCGCCACTCCGCCGCGAGGCACGAGCGGCATCAAAGGTAACAACGCCTGCAACTCCTTCGCCTGCGAAGGCCGCATGGCGTTGCTGCGATCGCGATTGAATCGGGTCACACCGACCGTGCGCATGGCGGGCCGCTGGTGCACGAGCATGTTCAGGCGCTCTTCGCGATGGTGCTCCGCATTGGCGTACCAATCGCTCTCGTAGTCAGGGCTGAAGACGGCCAGCAAGACCTCCACGGGCACTTCCTTGCTGGAGACGCGGCAGGCCAGCAAGGCCTCCGCACGCTGGCGCTCGTCGGTCCACGGACGATCGGCCCAGGCCAGGAGGTTGGGGATGCGGTAGCGGGGGTCTCCTCGTTTTCAGTGCAATAAGTGACGGTACGAAAAGCTAGCACTGGCGCGGAGGTGGTGTTGGTAGATCGTTGATTTCATTGACTTTCCTGTTCACTTTCAAATCTGCGATTCGTGGC
>NZ_JBFWNP010000088.1:0-11161 GCF_050250995.1 Ramlibacter sp. | reverse complement strand
TCGTCAACGTGAACTGGTCGCACCCGGCCTACGCCAACCGGCACATCTATGCCCGCAACGACGAGGAGATCATCGCCGCGTCGCTCGCGAAGGACGGGAAGTGAGGCGCCCGCGTGCGCGGGCGGCATGCGCGGTGGTCGCGCTGTTTGCCGCCGCCACCGGCCTGCCGCGAGCGGAGGTGGCGGCGCAGACGGCCGCGCCGGCCGTCACGCTCTGGAATCTGAACGCGTACGACATCCTGTTCGTGCTCTCGGGCGGCGGCGCCAACGCGGTCGCACTGACGCGGGACGACGGTGTGGTGCTGATCGACCCGTTGCCGGGGCTCGGGAAGGCCTCGCTCGAGGCGCTTTCCACGGTGACGGATCAGCCCGTGCGGACCATCGTGAACCTGCGCAGCTCCGTCGAGGCGCTGAAGGCGAACCTGGACTATCCGGACGTGACGACCGTCATCGCGCCGAAAGCGGTGGCGGATCGGGCGGCGCAACTGGGCGTGTTCGCCGGCGCGGCGGCGAAGTTCGCGCCGTCGACCGTCGTGACCGGCACGGCGACGCTGCTCGACGGCCCGGACGTCATGGATCTGATGGTCCTCGGGCCCGGCCGCACGGGTGCCGAAGCGCTGATCGTCTTCAAGGAGAAGCGCCTCGCGTACATGAGCGAACTGTTCCCGCGGAAGGCGGTGCCGGTGGTCGAGCCGACGCTCGGCGGGAGCCTGCTCGGCCTCGCGCAGACGCTGGCGAAGGCGCGCGCGGCGGTGACGACGGCCCGGTCGGCGGTGCCCGGCCGCGAGTCGCCGAAGACGGGCGGCGTGGGCACGCACAAGCCGCAGTCCGTGATGCC
Organism: Ramlibacter sp.; assembly: GCF_050250995.1. Taxonomy (GTDB): domain Bacteria; phylum Pseudomonadota; class Gammaproteobacteria; order Burkholderiales; family Burkholderiaceae_C; genus Ramlibacter. The sequence goes on along the minus strand of NZ_JBFWNP010000088.1, from coordinate 10,324 downwards.
GATCTCGACGACCGCGCAGTGGAAGGACGTCGAGGAGTACGCGGACTTCGTCGCGGCGCTCGTCGAGGCCGGCCGGCGCGCAAAGGCGGCGGGCCGCACGCCCGGGCAGGCCGCGGCGGAACTCCAGTTGCCAGAGCGGTTTGCCGCCTATGACATGAGCGGCGCGGCCGCCGCGTTCGCCGTGCTGTATGCCGAGCTTCCGCCCGGCTGAGCCCGGAGCCCGGGCGTATAATCGCGGCACTCCGTCGCCGCTCTTTCAGCAGAGGTTCCCATGCCGAGCTACACCCTGACCGTGAACGGGAAGACCCACACGGTGAACGCCGCCGCCGATACCCCGCTCATCTACGTCCTGCGCAACGACCTGAACCTGATGGCGACGCGCCTCGGCTGCGGGATGTCGCAGTGCGGCGCCTGCGCGGTGCTCGCCGACGGCAAGGAGATCCGGTCGTGCACGACGACCGTCTCGCGCATCGGCGGAAAGAAGATCCACACCATCGAGGGCCTGCCCGGGCTGTGGGCGGCCAGGACCGGCAAGCCGTTGACGGCCGACACGCTGCATCCCGTGCAGCAGGCGTGGATCGACGAGCAGGTGCCGCAGTGCGGCTACTGCCAGAGCGGCATGATGATCGCCGCCGTCGACCTGCTGGAGAAGACCCCGAAGCCCACCGTCGAACAGATACGCACGGCCTTCACGAACAACCCGCCCTCGCCGCACCTGTGCCGCTGCGGCACCTACACCGGCATCGTCGCCGCCGTCCAGCGCGCGTCCAAAGCCATCGCCGGCTGACGGAGGGAACCAGCATGAGCCTCATCAACCCCACACTCACGCGCCGCACGTTCGTCAAGGCCGGCGGCGCCCTGGTCGTCTCGGCGTCGCTGCCGGTCCGTGAGGCGTCCGCCGCCGCGGAGGGCGCGTCGCGCACGCTGGATGCCACGAAGCTCGCCTCGTGGCTCGAACTGCACGCCGACGGCACGATCGTCGCCCGCACGGGCAAGACGGAGACCGGCACGGCATCGACCGCGTTCTACGCACAGGCCGTTGCCGAGGAGCTCGACGTCGACCCCGCGAAGGTGACGATCATCGGCGGGCACACGGACGAGACGCCGGATGGCGGCTTCTCCGCCGGCTTCCTGGGCGGCGTCAACAACCTGAAGAAGGTGGCGTCCTACACACGGCAGGCGCTGCTGGGCCTCGCGGCCGAGCGGCTCGGCGCGCCGGTCGCCAGCCTCAAGGTCGCCAACGGCGTCGTGAGCGGCGGCGGGAAGTCCGTCAGCTACACGGACCTGGTGAAAGGTCAGCAGTTGAGTCTGACGATCCCCGTCGCCGGCCGGCTGGCGCGCGTCGACCCGAAGGACCCGGTCGGCATCGCGGATCTGATGGGCCTCAGCGTGACGGGCAACCCGCCGATGAAGCGGACCGAGCAATACACCGTGGTCGGTGGCAATCATCCCCGCCCGTCCATCGAGGACATCGTGCGCGGCAAGGCCGTCTACAGCGGCGACGTGAAGGTGCCGGGCATGCTGCACGCCCGGATGGTCCGTCCCGCCACGCTCGGGTCGACGCTCGTCGAAGCGGGCAGGCTCGACAAGGCGAAGTTCCCGACGGCGGAAGTCGTCGTGCAGAAGAACCTCGTGGCCGTGGTCTCGCCGAACGAGTGGGAAGCCGTGTCGGCGGCGCGCGCGGTCGCGGCGCTGACGAAGTGGACGGCGTGGTCCGGCCTGCCCCCGAGCAGCAACCTGACGGCGGCGCTGCGGGCGGCGAAGTGGGAAGACGTCGGCCGCCGCGGCGACCTCGCGAAAGCCGATGCCGGGCTGGCGAAGGCGGCCCGGACGGTTGCGGCGACCTACGAGCAGCCGTATGTGCGTCACGCGCCGATGGGGGCGTACGTCGCCACGGCCGACGTGAAGGCCGACAGCATCACGATCTGGTCCCAGTCGTCGCAGTCGCAGGGGGCCCGGGCGCACATCGCGCACATCATGGGCGTGCCGGTCGAGCAGGTCGTGATCCGGTGGGCGCAGGGACCGGGGCAGTACGGCCGCACGACCTTCGGCGGCGACGGTGCGATGGCGGACGCGGCCATCCTGTCGAAGCTGGTCGGCAAGCCGGTCCGCGTGCAGTGGACCCTCAGCGAGGACCTGGCGTGGTCGAGCACGTCGCCGGGCTGGGTGGCCGACGTCAAGATCGGCCTCGACGGGCAGGGCAACATGGTCGCGTTCAAGAGCGACTGGTACTCGCCGCACGAGAACGACGCGCGGATGATCGGCGCGGTGCTGGCCGGCGCGCCGACGATCACGCCGAAGACGAAGCCGCTCTTCCCGGCGATCTCCACGGTGTGGCCGTACGACAAGGTGCCGGCGGTCGTCGAATCCGCGTTCGGCACGGCGAACCTCGCGAACGAGTCCGCCAACGGCGGCCTGCGCGGCAACATCATGCGGACCCCGTGGCAGCGGCAGCAGAACTTCGCGCTGGAGGCGGCGGTCGAAGAAGCCGCCGCGTCGGCCAAGGCCGATCCGATCGACTACCGCATCCGTCACACGACGGATGCCCGCCTGATCGGGATTCTGAAGGAGACGGCCCAGGCGGCCGGCTGGAAGAGCCGCCCGTCGCCGAGCGCGGATGCGCGCCGGACCGGCACGACACCCGTGCGCGGCCGGGGCGTCGGTGTGGTGATCCGCAGCGGGGCGCAGTGGGTGGGGATCGCGGAGATCGAAGTAGTGCCGGCCACCGGCGCCGTCAAGGTGCTGTCGTTCACGACGGGCGTCGACGTCGGCAAGGTGATGAACCCCAGGCACCTGGCGTCCAACATCCAGGGCGGCACGGTCATGGGCCTCGGCGAAGCGCTCTTCGAGGAGGTCACGTTCGACCAGTCGAAGGTGACGAGCACGGACTGGACGAAGTACCGGATTCCATCGATGGGGGACGTGCCGCAGGTGAAGACGGTGTTCACGTCGCGCGACGGCCGGGGCATCAACGGCGGCGGCGAGGCGGCGAACACCGTGTCGGCTAACGCCGTGGCGGCGGCCTTCTTCGACGCCACGGGCGTCATGGCGCGCCGGATTCCGCTGACACCCGCCTACGTGAAGTCGATTCTCAAGGCCTAGGAGGCGTCATGACCCGGAGAGTGTTCGTCGCGCTGTCCATCGCGGTGTTGCTGCCGGCCCTGGCGGGCGCGCAGGGCGACCCGAAGGCCGGGCAGGCCGCCTTCCGCGGAAAGCTCTGCTACTTCTGCCACGGCGAGAACGGCGAAGGCGGATTCGGCCCGGACCTGGCCGGCGCCCGCGGCCTGACGGTCGAGCAGTTCAGGCACGCGATCCGGAAGCCGTGGGGCGTGATGCTCGCCTATACGGAAGGTCAGCTCACCGACGCCCAGATCGACGGGATCTACGCCTTCCTGAAGGCGAAGCCGCCGGCGAAGGAGATCGGCCACTGGCACTGGCCCGCGGCGGTGGCGAGCGCGCCGTACGAGCAGCGCGTCTACATGCAGATCACCGGCTGCGGCCAGTGCCACGAGCCGGAGAACAAGATGGGCCGCATGTGGCTCGGCGAGTACGCGAAGGAAGTCAACTTCGAGTACTTCAAGCGGGTGATCTACACGCACACGCGCAAGTATCCGCAGCAGGCGATGATGGGCAACTATTCGCCCGATCGCCTGTCCGAGGCGAACCTCCGCGCCATCTACAAGTTCATGGTCGAGGACCTCGGCGTGCGCGCCTCGATTGGCGCGATCAAGACCGGCTTCAACCCGGGTAACGCCCCGGCACCGATCACGATCGCGGAGCAGAGCGGCGGCAACACCACCTACAAGGTCACCGTGGCGAACCGCGGCATCAAGAACGTGGGTGTCGACGCCGAAGGGCTGACCGTGTTCGTGCGCGTGCCCGCGGGCACGAAGGTCATCAGCGGCACCGGCCCCGGCTACAAGGGCACGCAGACGCTGGCCAGCCTCGGCCTGCTGCCGGCCCTTGCGCTGGCGACACATCCGAACGAGCAGGGGGCCACGGTGCCTCCGCCGGCGGACACCTCGGGCGACGTGATCGTCTGGAAGCTGCCGAAGCTGACCGCCGCCGAGTCGGTGGACCTGTCATTCACGCTGCCGGGCGCGCCCGCCGAGGAGTTGATCAGGGCGATGGACGGGTCGGCGGTGCACTGGGAGAAGCCGGGCCGGACGGCCTACGGCAAGAAGCTGCAGTACCGCGACACGCGGACGCCGGACAGCGGCGACCACGAACGCCTCACGCCGCCGCGTCTGCCCGCGCCGGCCGCCAGGCCCGCCGGCAACTAGTCGCGCGGCTCCGGCGGAGGCAGGATCCGGGACGGCCGGGCAGCAGCGCTGCGCCGGCCGTTGTCGTGTCTGCGAGCCCGCGCGGCGCGAGGCCGCGCCACCTCCTACTTGGCCGCCGCAGGGGCTGCGGGTGCGGCCTCGGCGTAGTAGGCGCGCTGCTTGAAGCGCCAGCCTTCCTTGGTCCGCACGATCACGTCCTCGTAGGTTCCGCCACCGGTAATCGCCGGGTTCTTCTGCAGGTCGATCAGCGTGACGTAGGACGACCCCTTCGCGCCTTCGGCCGAGGGCTCGATGAGGACGTTGGTGGAGATGTGGAAGATCTTCGGGCGCGGCTTGAGCGGACCGCGGCCGGCGGCCAGTTCACCGATTTCCTTGCGCCCCTTGAGCGTCCGGTCGGCGCCGATCTTGAACGTGCCGTCCGGCGTGAAGACACTTCCGTACATCTCGGGGTTGCTGCTGTCGAACGCGTAGTTGTACTTCGCGTACAGCATCTGGATTTCCGCGTAGTCGGCAGCGCTGAGCGCGGGCTTCTGGTCGGCGGCCTGCGCGGCGAGACCGGCCAGCAGAACGGCCGCGAGGGTGAACGAGGTGAGTCGAGTCATGCGTTGTGCTCCTATTTGGCTGTGATGTCGTAGGCGTACACGGTGCCCTGGTCCCGGAGGATCAGCTTGCCCTGGGTCACGATGGGGTGGCTCCACGTCGGCAGCTCGCCGGCGTTGATCCGGAAGCGGCCGTGCTCCACGTACTGCACCGGCGTGGCTTCGGCGAGTGCGACCTGACCCTGCTCGCTGAACAGGTACAGCCGCGCGTCCGCGTAGATCACCGACCCCTTGCCGACGCTGCGGTGCTGCCAGGCGACCTTGCCGTCCGCGAAGCGCATCGCCGTGAGAATCGAATTGGAGAAGCCGTAGAGGTACTCCCCGACGAGCACCGACGACGCGTGGTGGTTCATCATCTCGCGCGTGAAGTAGACCTGCTTGGCGGCGGAGCCTGTCACGTCCAGCAGGATGGCGCCGGTATCGTACGCCGACGACAGGAAGACCTTACTGCCGTTCACGATCGGCGTGGCGATGTTGGCCGTGCCGTTGTTGACGCGGTCGTTGGTCCACAGCACGCGCCCCGTGGCGACGTCCACGCCCATGCCGTTCCGCTCGGTGAAGAAGATCGCCTGCCGGACACCTCCGATGGTGGCGACGACGGCCGAGGAATACGCGGCCGGGTCGCTTTCCGGCGTTCTCCAGATGACCTCGCCCGTCGCCTTGTTGAGGGCCACAATCGTGGCGTTCCGCCCGCCGGGCTGGACGAGCACGCGGTCTTCGAGTACCAGCGGGGACTCGCTGATGCCCCAGTACGGGTTCTCGCCCTTGAACTCGGCCAGGATGTTCTTCTTCCAGACGGGCCTGCCGGTGGCCAGGTCCAGGCACGCGAGGTCGCCGTTGCCGCCGAGCGCGAAGAGGCGATCGCCGTCGATGACGGGCGTGCCGCGGGGGCCGTCGCCCCGGTCGTTGCTGAAGAGGGCGCCGTTCGGCGTCTCCCAGACCTTCTTCCCGGTGGCCGCGTCGAGCGCCACGACGTACTCCGTCGACCCGCGGGTCCCGAGCGTGAACAGCCGGCCGCCGGACGCGGCGAACGACGAGTAGCCGCCACCGTTGCCGGTGGAGCGCCACAGGAGCGGCGGGCCGCCCTGCGGCCAGTCCTTCAGCAGGCCGGTTTCCGCAGACCGGCCGTCGCGGTTGGGGCCGCGCCACTGCGTCCAGTCCGGGGCCTGGCCGTCCAGCACGGCCGTGAGCGCGAAAATCGACGAAGCGACGACGACAGTTGGCAGCCAGCGCATACGCGCCTATTCTGCCACTGTGCCATCACGGCGTGCGGGAGGAACATGCGCATGGAGTTGTTCGAGAGCTGGCTGGATCGCTACGAGCGCGGGCTGATCGACCGCCGCGCGTTTCTGGCGGGTGCCGCCGCCGCGCTGCAGGCGTCAGTGGCCGGGGCAGCGGCCCGTCCGGGGCTCGTGACGCCGGGCGGCATCCACCACGTCGAACTGAAGACCGTGGACCTGGCGGGCACCACCGCGTTCTATGAGCGGCTGCTCGGACCGGCGACCGTCGCCAACGAGCGCGCGACGATCCCGCTGGAGTCCGGCGGCGGGCGCGGGCACCTCCGGATCTCGCGCGGACCCATTCCGCGCACGGACCACTTCGCCATCAAGGTGCCCGGCATGTCGGCGAAGGACCCGAAGGCGATGCGCGCCAGGCTGGAGAAGCAGGGCCTGAAGGTCCGGCAGGTCGGGGCCGCGCTGTACGTGAAGGGGCCGGACGACCTCGAGGTTGAACTCATCGCGCCGTCAGCCCGGTAGCCCCTCCGGGCGCGAGGGCCGCGCGGCACCCGCGTCTATACTCGTACGTCGAGGGGGCGGATGCAGTACACGAATCTGGGGGCGAGTGGGCTGAAGGTGTCGCGGCTGTGCCTGGGCTGCATGGGGTTCGGCACGCCGCAGTGGCGGGAATGGGTGCTCGCGGAGGAGCCGAGCCGCGCCATCATCAGCCGCGCGATCGAGCTGGGCTTCAACTTCTTCGACACCGCGGACTTCTATTCGGCCGGTGAGGGCGAGGCGGTCGTCGGGCGCGCGCTCCGGGACTTCGCCTCCCGCGACCAGGTCATCATCGCGACGAAGGTGTTCTACCCGACCAGGGCCGGCGTCAACGAGCGCGGCCTGTCACGCAAGCACATCTTCGACGCCGTGGATCGGTCGCTCCGGAACCTCGGGACGGACTACATCGACCTCTATCAGATCCACCGGTGGGACAGCGCGACGCCGCTCGACGAGACGCTGCGGGCCCTCGACGACATCGTCCGCGCGGGCAAGGTGCGTTACCTCGGTGCGTCGAGCGGCTACGCGTGGGAGTTCGCGCAGGCGCTGGCCATGGCGGACCATCGAGGCTGGTCGCGGTTCGTCTCGATGCAGAACCACTACAACCTGCTGTACCGGGAGGAGGAGCGGGAGATGCTGCCGCTGTGCCGCAAGGAGGGCATCGGCGTGATCCCGTGGAGTCCGCTGGCACGCGGCGTGCTCGCCGGGAACCGGAAGCAGGGCGACTGGTCCGCCACATCACGCGCCCGTACGGACGACTTCGCGCATCACCTGTATTCGATGAAGAGTGACTTCGCGATCGCCGACCGCTGCGGGGATGTTGCCGCAAAGCGTGGCGTGCCGTCGTCTCAGGTGGCGCTTGCGTGGCTGCTCGCGAAGGGCGTGACGGCGCCGATCGTCGGCACGACGAAGCTGGAACAGCTCGAACAGGCCGTGGGTGCGGTGGATCTGACGCTGGACGAAGGCGAGATCGCCTATCTGGAGGAGCTGTACGAACCGCACCCGGTGCTGGGCATCGAGGGGCCGAAGGACAGCAAGGCGAAGTAGCGCTGCGAGTCTGACGTCTCGCTCAACGCCGCGCCAGCATCAGCGCGCCGGCCAGGCACAGGCTGAACCACGCCCCTTCCAGCGCGTTCGTCACCGTGGCGGCCGTTGGCCCGAGCAGGTCGAGATGCAGCCGCGCGTCGGGGAAGCTTCCGGCCAGCACCGCGAGGCTGCCGCCCAGCAGCTGGCCTCCCGTCACGGCGATGAGCAGTCCGGCCAGTCCGCCGATGCCCGCGGCCGCCAGCACGCCGCGCCGAACGCTCACGTCCGCGGCGAAGCGTCGGCCCAGGTCATCCGCAAGTCCGACCGCGGCGCCGAGCAGCAGGCCTTCCAGGCCACCGGTGATGTCACCGGGCGCCTGGCCGAACAGCAGCAGGAAGGCGTCGTGGCCGATCACTTGGCCGAACGCGCCCACGAGCAGACCGCCCAGTGCGCCGCCTACCAACCCCGCGAACGTGACGTTGCGCGCCACGAGTCGCGCCCCCGCAATGCCGCCCGTGACGCCGGCCGCGCCGATCAGGGCCAGCAGGGTGGCCACCGCCACCATCACCAGTAGCGCCGAGAGGGCTCCAGTGCCGCTCTGCTGCACCTGCGCCGCGGCAGCAAGGCCGAATGCCAGGCCGCCGAGCAGGCCTGCCACGCCGCCGCCGGTGGTGCCGGCACCGAGGGTCAGCCAGCATTGGCGCCAGTCGTACGCGCCGGAAGGCGCTACCGCCAGTGGCGCCGGGGCACGGTTCTGGTCGTTTGGTCCAGGGTCACCGTCCGCCACGCAGCTCACGGCCGCGATGAAGCGATAGCCGTGCTTGGGGATGGTCTCGATCAGATGCGGTTGCGTGGCGCTGTCGCCGAGCTGCCGGCGCAGGGTCTTGATGCACTGGGTCAGGACCTCATCGGTGACCGGAATGCCCTGCCAGACGTCCTGCAGAAAGCGCTCCTTGCTGAGGAGCGTTCCGGGATGCTGCAGCAGCAACAGCAGCGCGTCGAAGTAGCGGCTGTTGATCTCCACCAGCGCCGGTCCGTCAAAGAGGCGCCGCTCGACAGGGTCGAGGCTGAAGCGGTCGAAATCGTAGCGGCGAACGGCCATTCAGCGCTTCCTCAGGGTTTGCTCATGCCTTTCAGCGGGAGGCGGCACTAGCGTCAGCTGTCCCATTATTCACTGGAGGAATGCATGACAATCGGACAAGAGAGGCCCAGGCGTTTCAGCAGTTGGACGATTCAGATCAAGGTATGGAAGGTTCTCGCCGCGCTGGTGATCTTTCCGCTCCTGGTGTTCTGGTGGATGGTCGTGCACCAGGAGGACGAAATCCTGGCGCTGGTCCGCAGCGATGTGGTGACGGATGCCGCGGGCCAGCGCGCCTGGGCGGGCAGCTTCGTCAATACCAACGACAGAACCTTGCGCGATGTCGCCGTGACGATCGACTTCCTCGACAGCCACGACAGGCCCGTGGGGAAGACCGAAGCGGGGGTGGCTGACCTGCCGTTCAGCACGCGACTGGACCTGCACGCACCTCTGCCGCCAGACGCGGTCAGGCTGCGTATCTACTCGGTCCACTGGCGCATGGACGTGACTGGCGTCGACAGATGGCTGCGGAGCCTCCCGCGCGAGGTACTGATGGGCCCGTTCTTCCCCTGGGAGTTCGGGTATCTGATGGCCGACCCGGCAAGCATGTAAGGACGGCGACGCCGGATCTGGCCAACGGCGACAGGTCCGGTGTCGCCCGATCGCGCTACGCGAAGGTCAGCGTGCGGTGGCTGGTGTGCGTTCGCAGCACGTCGGCTGTGAGCTGCTTCGAGAGGTACACCTTGGAGTCGCGGTTGTCGGTCGGGTTCGGCTCGTATTTGATGACGTCGAACTGCAGATGGTCGAGCGTGCCGCGCATGTCGTAGAAGCGGTTCTTGGTCTTGACGACGACCTCGTGGAAGCCGGCCGTGTGCGCCCACACCTCCGATTCCTCGGTGAGCGCCCGGAAGTGGCCGTGGCCGCGCCAGTCGCGCCGCGTACCGCCGATCCACGTGTAGAGGATGCGCCGCCCGTCGAACACCAGGACATCGCGCAGCTTCGCGACGAGATCCGCCAGCTTGGGGTCGGTCTCGGTGGCCTTCAGCTCGTGGACGATCTTGAAGGAGACGGGCACCACGGTGCCGGCCGGGTCTGCGGGGAGCGGCGCCTCGGCCATGAGGATGAGGCTCTCGCGGTCCTCGAGTCGGTGCATGATCTCGGCCGCGGACTTCTTGCGGGGGAACTCGCCGAAGTATTCCTCGATGTACTGAATCTCGAGCGCGCCGGACTCGAGCGCGTACTGCTTGATCAGGTGCTCCACGTGGGGTCTGGCTACTATAATCCACTGGTTTGAGTCGCCCGTTGTTCCCGGCCCTGCTCGCCGGCATTGGCCTCCTCTGTGCCGCCGGGCCGTCCGCCGCCCAGGCCGTCCCCTCCACGCCGTCGGCGGCGGTGCTGCCCGCGATCCTGGGTCCGGAGGCGCCCGAGGCGCCCGAGGTTGTGACCCGGGACGCCCAGGGCAACGCGACCGTCCGCGCGACGCGCCTGCCCGCACCGCTGCGGATGGATGGCCGGCTGGATGAGCCGATGTACGGGGTGGTCCGGGCGGTCTCCGGCACGATCCAG
>NZ_JBFWNP010000087.1:0-11395 GCF_050250995.1 Ramlibacter sp. | reverse complement strand
TACGCCGAAAGGTATGCGCCCGCTGCCGAGGCATTGACTCCTGCGGCGCGTGCGAAGTCCCCGTTCGCGAAGCCCTCGGGCTGCGCTGCTAGGCGCTTCGCGACGTCGAGCTTCTCGGCGCTCACGACTGCGCTCCCGGGGCGGCATGAGCGCGCCAGTACTCGGCCGCGGCGCGGTGCGTCTCCTGCTGATCGGCAACGAGCCCGTTCAGCTCGTAATTGAGCGCGGCCAGGTGCTCGCGGTGCAAGTCGCGTTCGCGCGTGAGCAGCAGGCTCACCCGCGCGAGGCGACGGCGGAGGTAGGCTAGCCTGAGCGTGTAGTACACGCCGACCGGCCCGCCGCCGACGAACAGCTTGAACAGGACGCGGACAGAGCAGACGATGCTCGCCGCTGCGGCTTTCATGCGAATGAGCCTCATGGGGCCTCCGGGGTTGAGGTGGTCGCTTTCTTCCGCGTCTTGACTTCGCGCGGCTGCGGCGGGGCGGTGTGGGCTTTGTGGGTGCAGCCGTTGCAGGCCTGCCAGTGCTGCATGTCGCGCGGGCTCCCCGTGGGCACGGGCCGATGCGCGAACCCTCGGCATTGCTCCGCGGTGATCACCACCGGCTCGGCCGCGTCGGACTGCTCCGTGAGGTGGGGGCACGGGAAGCGGCCGAAGGTGTGGACCACTTTCTCGGCGAGCTTGTCGGTACTCGCCGCGCCCGAGCCGTACTTGCCGGTGCCGTTGAGCACCTGGCTGATGACAGGCGCGCTCACGCCGAGCGCACCGGCGACGAGCTTGCGCGAAAGGGACGTCGCCCGCTCTGCGAGCAGCGCGAACCAAGGTTGATCTTGATAGGACATCAGGCCTTCGAGTTGTTGTCGGAGTGACACGTGCCGACAGGCGCGCGCACGGCGTCCTTCTGCAGCACGTACTGCTTGCGCCCGTTGCCGGCACGCCTGCGCGACTCGGCAACGAAGCCTTGGCGCGACCAGGAGGCCAGGTACTGCGCAGCCGTCTTGGTGGCGCGCGCGAGGGCCTGCTCGTCGCTGCCCGCGTCGACCAGCGTCGACGCCGCAGTCACCGAGTCGAGGACATTGCGCATGCGCATGAGCGCCCACAGGCGGTCGATGAAGGCATCGGGCCGCTTCTGCTTGCGCAGGCCCGGCGTGCGAGCGTATCGGCCCGCCTGCGCGGTGCGAACGCCTTCGAAGCCTTCGACCGTCAGGGCGAAGCGATTGCTGCGCTCTCGCACCCTCGACTCCACCTGCCGGACGAAGCCGAGTTGCACCAGGCGCGCGGAGATGCGATTGGCTTCGGCGCGAGTGACATACGGCACCCATGCACGCAGGTCCGACGTCGAGAAGCGGAAGCCCGCCGCCGGGGCGCGCTCGGCGATCGCGGCGAAGACCGCGTAGGTCGTCTGACGGGCACTGTCGCTGCCCGTCACGAGCGGGGGCAGCGGGGCACGCGCGGGGGCGGTCATGGGTCAGCCCTCCGCGCGGCGCTTGCCGAGCTGCTGGCCGTTGAACTCGGTGCAGAGCACCTTCCCGTCGACGTGCTTCGCCTCGACCTTCTTCCAGCCGTTGGCGTGCGCCCAGGTCTCGATGTTGGCGACCGCATTGAGCACGAGGCGCATGCGGCCCTTCGACTGGGCATGGATGCGGGCGATCAGCTCGTCGTCGATCGCGACCTCGGCCTTCGCCGCGATCGTCGCCTTCACGTCGCCGACCGTGAGAGGCTCGAGCTCGACGACACGCGCCACCCGGCTGGCGATGTGACCGTAGCGCGCGACCTTCAGCGGGAAGTGCTCCATGCCCACCAGGAAGCACATCGTGCCCGTGAGGTCGGTGATGTCGCGCCGCACCTCGGGCAGGCTGGCCGTGCTGCGGATCAGGAAGTCCGCCTCGTCCAGGATCATCGGCACCATCTCGACGGCGAGCTTGCCGCTGCTGCGCGCCTGGACCTCCTGGTTGCGCCCGCGCTTGTCCAGGCCCATCTTGTCGGCGAGCTCGTCGAGCATCGCGCGCTTCGTCCACGTCTCCTTGGCCCGGACGAACACGTAGCCGCTGTCGACGGCCCAGCGCTCGGTCAGCTCGCTCTTGCCGATGCCGTAGACGCCGCGCACGATCACCAGGCCGGCCTCGCGCGCGCCGCGCTTGGCCACGAGCTTCTCCGCCTCGCGCAGCCGCTTGAAGTTCTCGGTTTGGACAAATCCCTTTTTCATGGATACTTCGCTCCTGTCTGTTGTCGTTGCTCAAAAAAATGCGCAGGCACGCTCGGTGAAGGCGGCAACCTTCACCGGGCACTCCTAAAACCTTCTTCCCCGTCCTTCCAGGCGATCCCGCGGCTGTCGAAGTACTCCGCGAGCGACTCGTACTCGTCACCCGCCGCGTACTGCGCAAGCCACGCGCGGTCTTCGGTGTCCCAGTCCGCGCGGTGCCCCATCAGCCACTCGTAGCGCTCGCTGGGCGTGTCGAAGAAGGGCCGGCCGGCCTCGGCCTTGGCAGCACCGCCCGCCGGCTCGTCGACCTGCAGGGCGGGCTCGTAGCCGCCGTCCAGGTGCGGCACCAGGACGTCGACGGAACCGGGTGCGGGCAGGGACGTCCCTGACGCGGCCCCGACCCCACCGAGCTCCCGCTGCGCGAGGTCCATCTGGCCCTGCAGGCGCTTCATGCGCGTCTCGACGCGCTTCGTCCGCGCCATCTCGATCACCGGCTGCGCGAAGAACGCCTTGCGGTTGGCGTTCCAGCCGGCCTCGCACACGAACTCCCCGCGCAGGTCGAAGATCTGCACGCGCGCCGGATCGTGGATGTCGTAATGCACCCGCACCTGCTGGCCGTCGACGGCCATGAGGTCGGCGCTGTAATAGATCTGGCTGAAGAACTGCACCTCGCCGCGCTTGGCTGTGCGCAGCACGGCCGGCATGAAGAGCATGCGCAGCTCGAGCGCGCTCAGCTTGAACTGAAGCTCGCGATCGAGCTGCGCGTCCCATGCCTCGGCCGGCGTCATGTGCTTGCCGGCGTGCGGGCCGCTCTCGTGCTTGGGAAGGCTGCGGTGTCGGTGCTCGTTGTTGTACTCGTCGACCGCACGGCCCACGGCGTCGATGAACTGCTTCCAGCTGGGCGCCTTCGTCGAAAGCCGGATCACTTCGCCCGTGTGCTCGGCGCGCTTGAGCGCCCGCTGCTCCTTCGCCAGTTCGGCCGAGACGCGGCGCAGCGTGCCGGCGTCGACGTCCTTGCCCTGGTAGCTCGCGAACTGCTTGGCGCAGGGGATGAGCCAGCTCAACCAGCTCTTCTCGATGATCCCGCGCGCCTGCGGGTTGCCTGGGATGCCGGTGCGATGCTCCGCGCCGAGCCGGCCGATCACGCCCGTGATGGGGCAATCGAGCTGCTTGGCCGTCTGGCCCGCGCCGTTGTCGGAATAGATGATGGCGGGCACGCCGTTGTTGCCCACCGCGTGGCGCAGCGCATCGCCCACCGCGATCACGTTCTCGGAGAGCGACACCGACCAGCCGCAGATCTTGCGGGTGGCCGCATCGATCACGGCGGTGACCTCGGGCGCGAAGGGCGCTCCGTGGTCGGGGTGACGCACCTTCGCCTTGAAGGTGTGACCGTCGCACACCCACACGTCGAGCGGGCGCAGCACGGTCGTGTCGCGGCGCTTGAAAGGCAGGCGTGCCGCGCGCGCCGAGCCGCTGTGACGCGCCTTGATCAGGTCGACCTTGTCCAGCTTGGGCAGCGCCCGGCGCGCTCTCGCATAGAGCTGCTTCCAGGAGTCGACGGGCTGCTTCAGCCGCTTCGTCACGTCCTGCGCCGCCTGGCTCAAGTTGCGGAAGCGCGGCTCCTTGGAGTGATACAGGGCGAGCACCGCGGCGACGTCGTCGCCCACCTCGGTTACAGGGAGGGATTCGGGCGCGGCCGGGAGAAGCCCCCACCAGCCCTGCGCCCGGTAGGTGCTGATCCAGCGCTGCAGGGTGCGCGTGCTGACCGACGCGTCGCGGGCGCGCTGGTTCGCGGTGCGCGCGACCGCGCCGAGGTCCGTGGCCGTGCCCGAGGCGAGCTGCAGGGCGATCAACGAGGCCGCGCCCTTGATGCCGTGCAGGGGCTCGAGCGAGAGCACCTGGTTGACCAGCAGCAGGCGCGCATCGGCGACTGCGCGCTCGGATTGCGACGGTGGCCGCTCGCGGCTCTGCGCAACGTCGCGCTGCGGCTCGGCCGGGACGAGCGCATCGCCTTCGACGTTGGCCGCGATCGCGGGGTCGACGATGGTGACCTTCTCGATCATCAACGCCGTGCGCGTCTGCGCAGGCAGGCGGCTGCAGTCGAACTCGACGCCGCCTCCGCGCCCAGCGCGTGCGCGTGATGGAACACCGAGCTTCTGCAGCTTCTCGCGGGTGCGGAACTCGGTCGAGGGCATGCCGGGGAAGCCGGCCAGTTCGCGGGCGGTGAGCCAGACACTCATTGCCACGTCCCCTGCACGAGCTCGGCCTGCAACGCGCGCATGCCGGTGCGCCAGATCTTGCGGATCTCCGACAACCCATGCTCTCTGCGCACCCGGGCGACCAGACCTTCGAAGTCGCCGCGGCTCATCGGGCCGAAGTTGAGAGGCAAGACGGGAAAGCGGCCCCTGCCGCGCAGGGCGTCCGTGCAGGTCGTTCCGAACGGCGACGGGTACTGCGTGTACGCCGCGAAGCGCCCGATGGGTTGCGTAGAGTGCTTCTTGACCTTGGCGAGCATCAGTGCGTTGCGCACCGCCTCGAGGGGAATGGGCTTGTCGGTCATACGCCGCGCCTCCGTGGCTTAGGGATCACGGCTCCGAGACCCGAAGCGATCCGAAGCGCGTCCAGGTGAATGCAGAACTCATGATCGAGAGGCGTCGTGTTCTTGCTTGAGCACGTCGGCAAGTTCAAGAGAATGCGAAGCGCTCCCGCCTGCCCTCCCATCGCAACGCCTGTCCTCGACCCCAGCGCGTTCCGAAGGAGCGCCTTCGACAGCCCGAATCGGTCGCAGTATTTTTGCAACGACCCGGTTGCACGGCGGATATTCAGGCTGATCTGGGCGCGATTGAGTACCGAGCCTCGATTGAAGTAGTACGGCAGCGCAGCGTCCTTCAAGCTGACCGTGCCATCGGAATGCAGTTGCAGGCCCGGCTTTTGGTTCTCACTAATAGTGCGCAACTTGGCCGCACCGAGACAGGCGACGAGTTGAATGTGGTCCCGGCCCACGTCGCCGGCTTCTCGAAAGTGCCGAAGCAACACGATTTCTGCGTGCGCTAGCGGGGAATCGACGCAAGGTATCGCGGGCTTGATCACGGGCGCACCACTCGCAGTTGCGGCTTGTTCTTGCTCGGTACGGGCGCGAACTGCGAGGCTGGAATCACGCGCCCGGCCTTCATGCCAAAGGCGACGGCAATTGCATGTGCTTGGCCGCGCTTTGCTTTGATGCGACCTGCAATGACGCCCCGGGCGATGTCATAGGACACGGAATGAGCGCGGCACCACTCCTTTAGTGAAATGCCATCGCGTTCGAGGTCCTCGCGGACTTGCGCGCCTGTTTTACAGGTGTGTGACCCAGCTCTTTTCATCGCACAATGCGTGTGAAATATGTGAATGGAGCGGATTATTTCTCCACTTGGCGAATTCGTCAAGTGGAGAAAAAGGAGCGACGTGCCGAAGAAGCCACACCTGTCCGACGACGACGCAGCGATGCGCGTCGACTTCGGCATTCGAGTGACACGAGCTCGACTGAGCTTGGGAATCAAAGCCGCGGACTTTGCTGCCGCCGGCGGGATCAGCATGGCGCACCAATACCGGATCGAAGCGGGCGAGAGATCCGCGGAAGTCCTGTACGTGCAGCGCCTCGTCGCGCGCTTTGGTTATCAAATCATTGGCGCGCTCTTCGGCCGCCACGACGAAGGCGATTCACGAGTTGTCCACATTGCCGGGAGTAACAACGTGTCCGTTGGCCGCGATGTCACTGGCAATGTGATTGGGGGGAAGAGAAAAGCCTAGGGGAGGGGCTGGATGCAGGGAAGAAAAACTGATGTCAGTGTCAAGGGAGCCGCGAACGTGGTTGTGCTCCGTGACGTAATTCAGATCATCACTACAGGATCAGCAGAGGGTGCAGCAGGCCGCGCGCCATCGGACGTGCGAAGCATGAGCGAAGACAAGGCAGCGGAGCTGAAGCGACTTGTAGACGCGATGCGCCAACTGCTTGACGACGAATAGAAAACGCATAACTCAACACTCTGGAGACTCGACAGTGAGACGTCTTGATCTGCGACTCTTGGTCGCCCTATCGTTGGTCTGTGCGCCTGCGCTGTCGACTGCGCAGAGCCCGGACGGTTTCTCGTACAAGGGGGTTCCACTGGGGGCCTCGAATGAAGACTTTCGGAAGGCATTACCCGACTGGAGTTGTTCGACAAGTGCGGCCTGTTTTTTCAGATCCTCAGAGTGCATCTCCAAGGATCAAAGGCTTGATCGACAGTCAATCGAGGGGTGCTGGAACCGGAACAGCTTTGGTGGCGCGCCGATTGCATCGGGCAGCGCCACCTTTCGAGAAGGGCGCTTGGTGGAGCTGCATGTCACCGTGTCGTCAATTCGGGCACAGGAAATCATGAAGGCTGCCACTGAGCGCTATGGACCGCCATCCAAAGTGGACCACGAGCCCTTCAAGACCCGAGGCGGCGGTACGTTTCCAATCACGCAGATGACCTGGAATCAGACGGCCGCAACAATGCTCGTCACATTGAACAGCGGAAAGCTCGGTGATGGATCAGCCTTCCTCATCACGGCGGACGAAATGGAGTTTCGTCGCAAGCAGCGAGCGTCTGATACTCAGAAGGGCGCGCGGGATTTTTAGGAACCGGCTGCCCCTGTGCTAACCTAAAAAACAGCACTCCGCATCCATAAGGCCGACACGCGTCGGCCTTATTCGTTTGCACCCCGCCCCGCACAGTCGGGGCATGTTGCTCATCCGCCTCCCGTCGTTTCGTCGCCAGCTCGGCGCGATCACTCGCGGCGCGCGTGTGGCGGTCGCGGCTTTGTCGCTCACCGCCGCGGCCTTCGTGGGCCTCACCAACCGCGAGGGCTGGTGTAACCCGGCGTGCATCCCGACCGCGGGCGACGTGCCCACCGTCGGCTTCGGCAGCACCACGCGCGACGACGGCTCGCCGGTGAAGATGGGCGACACCACCACGCCGGTGAAGGCGCTCAATCGGAGCTTCGCCTACATTCAGAACGCCGAGGCCGAGATGAAGGCGACGCTCGAAGGCGTCGAGCTGCACCAGTACGAATACGACGTCTACGTCGACTGGCGCTATCAGTTCGGCGGCGGCGCCTGGCGCAAGTCGTCGATGCTGCGCGAGCTGAAGGCGGGGAACTACGAAGCCGCATGCAACGCGTTGCTGCTGTACCGCTACCAGGCCGGCCGTGACTGCAGCAAGCCCGAGAACTGGGGGCCACGCGGCTGCAGGGGCGTGTGGCTGGAGCAACAGAAGCGGCACCAACGCTGCCTGGGCGCGGAGGTGGGCTGATGCATGCGTTCTACGTGCCGACGTGGCTGTGGGTCTTCTTCTGGGGTGCCTGCGCCTTCCTGGCCAGCTCGCTCGCCGTGCATTACCGGCACCGCCGCCAGGAATGGAAGCCGACGCGCCTGCTGCTCGCGCTGTGGAACCTGGCCGCGCTCGTCCTGGTGATCGTCTCAGGCTTCGCGATCTGGCTGCTCGGAGGCTTGGAATGAAGCAGCGGGGCAACACGCTCCTGGCCCTCGTCCTGCTGCTCGTCGCGGCAATCGGTCTCGCGGCCCTCGCCTACCGGGCCGGCGCACATCACACGGACAACGCGTGGAAGGCGAAGGAACTCAAGCGCGAGCAGGACGCCCGCGCCCGAGAGCTGGCCGAACAGCGCCGTGGCGAAAAGGCGAGCGGCGCCTACCAGGCGGAGCTGCTCGACGCACGAATCGAACGGGACAAACTCGAAGGAGCCTTCAATGCGTACAAGCGCACACGACCCCTCGTCGCGAAGCGCGCGGTGGAGCAGCTCGCCGCCGTCGCGAGCGAACAGCAAGCCGCAGTCGCGGCCTGCGAAGTACTTCATCGCGACGATCCTGCTCTCTCTCATGGGGCTGTCTGGATGTGGAACTCCGCCCTCCTCGGGCGAGACGCCCCTTCGGGTACCTGCGGACTTGCTGACCGCTCCGAGGGCGCCTGTGACGCTGACGCCGGCATCGGCCTCGCCGCGGCCTGGGACAACCAGGCCCTCAACGCCAAGCTCTGCGCCGAAGATCGTCATCGGCACCAGCGGCTGATCGATTTCATCAAGGGAAAACAGCAATGAGCGACCAAGCACGCACGCAGGAGTTGCTCTTGCTCGGGCAGATTCACGGGCTGGTGCAGTCGTTGAAGGACGGCCAGGACCTGCAGAACAGGCGCATGGACGATTTCGAGAAGAAAGTCGATCACCGCTTCGACGGCATGGACTCGCGCCTGCGCACGGTGGAGCAGAAGGCCGCAGTGATGGGCGCAGTCTCCGGCGGCGCGATGGCCGTCGGCACGGCACTCATCATCGAAGGCATCAAGCAGTGGCTGGGGCGGGGCGGCCCGACTCCCTGATGGCACACGGCAAGGAAAAGCGCACGCAGCTGCGCGGCCTCTACGTTTACCAACGCCTGCCGATGGAGACGGCATGCACGAAGCTCGGCGTGCCGAAGAGCACGGGCAACCGCTGGAAGCAGGACGCCGCCGCGCAAGGCGACGACTGGGATACCTCGCGCGCGGCCGTGGCGCTTGGCGACGAGACGTTCACGAACCTGTCGAAGCAGCTGCTCGAGGACTATCTGCTGCAGCACCAGGCGACCATGAAGATGCTGCGCGAGAACAAGGAGCTGCAGCCGCTGCAGCGCGCCGAGATCCTCGCGAGCATGAGCGACAGCTTCAACAAGACGATGAACAGCTTCAAGCGGCTCGCGCCGGACCTCAACCGGCAGGCCATCGGCCTGGACGTGCTGCAGCGCCTGGCGACCTTCACGCAGGCCAAGTACCCGAAGAACGTGCCGGCGCTCGTGCAGATCCTGGAGCCGTTCGGCGAGGAACTTGCCAAGGCCTACGCCTAGCGCGAGGACGCCGATGGCGAAGAACAAGGAGTTGCTCGACGGGCTGGCCGCGCTCGCGGAGGCTCTGCGCCGTCAGATCGACGCGAACCTCGAAGGCTGGGACATCGGCCACGAGGCGGTCGCCGAGCGCCGCCGGAAGGTGTTCGACGAGGTCAACGGGTTCCGCTTCTTCGATTCGACGTACTTCCCGCACTACGGCACCGCGGCGCCGAGCGCGCTGCACGAGTACCTGTACGAGCGCCTGCCCCGGATCGTGCATGCACCGAGCGGCCAACGCGATGCGATCGCGGCGCCCCGCGGCGAGGCGAAGTCCACGAAGATCTCGATGTCCTTCGTGCTGTGGTGCCTCATCACCGAGGCGAAGTGGTACCCGATCATCGTCATGGATGCGTTCGAGCAGGCTGCGGAGATGCTCGAGGCGGTAAAGGCGGAGCTCGACTCCAACCAGCGGCTCATCGGCGACTTCCCCGAGGCATGCGGCCAGGGCAAGGTCTGGCGCGCAGGCGTGATCGTTACAGCCAGCGGCCGCAAGGTGGAGGCCTTCGGCAGCGCAAAGAAGATCCGGGGCCGCCGGCACGGCCCGCACCGCCCCGACCTCGCGGTGCTGGACGACATCGAGAACGACGAGAACGTCACCACGCCCACGCAGCGCGACAAGCTCGAGAAGTTCGTCACCAAGGGCGTGCTGAACCTCGGCCCGCCCGATGACAGCATGGACGCGATCATCGTCGGCACGGTGCTGCACCACGACAGCGTGCTCAAGCGCTTCCTGCGCAATCCGCTGTGGAACCGCAAGGTGTTCAAGGCCATCATCCAGTGGCCCGCGAACATGGAGCTGTGGGAGCAGTTCGAAGGGCTGCTCCTGAACGCGGACAACCCGCAGGACGGCTTGGCCGCGGCGATGGCGCTGTACGACCAGAACCGCGAGGAGATGGAGCGCGATGCGATTGTCAGTTGGCCCGCGGTCAGGCCGCTGGTGAAGCTGATGGTGAAGCGCGCACGCGAAGGCCACGACGCCTTCGACAGCGAGCAGCAGAACGACCCCACCAGCGGCGAGGACGCGCCGTTCGTGAACTCGATTCGCTTCTGGGTCAACAGGCTCGCGGAGTGGGTCTTCTACGGCGCCTGCGACCCATCGCTCGGCAAGGCCGGCGCCGGTCGCGACCCGAGCGCGATCGGGGTCGGCGGGCACAACCGCGAGACGGGCGTGATGGACGTCGTCGAGGCGAAGATCAAGAAGCGCGTGCCCGACCGCATCATCAGCGACATCATCGAGATGCAGCGCGAGTACAACTGCATTCGGTGGGGCGTGGAGACGGTGCAGTTCCAGGAGTTCCTCGCCACCGAACTGATCAAGCGCAGCGCGAAGGAAGGCGTGCCGGTCCCGGTGCGCATGCTGGTGCCGATCGCCGACAAGATGATGCGGATCGAGGCGCTGCAGCCGCACATGCACAACGGGCTGATCCGCCTGCACTCGAGCCAGCTCACGCTGATCGACCAGTTCCGACACTTCCCCAAGGCCGACCACGACGACGGACCCGACATGGTCTGCATGCTGTGGATGCTGTCCGTCACGGCGTTGGCCGCGGCCGTGCAAAGCGGCGGGACCACCGATCAACAAAGCGCGCGAAGCCGATACGGGCGCGCGGCGAAGCGCATGTTCAGAGGAGTTGGATGATGGGCAAGGAATCCATGTGGACCCGGCTGAAGGCGGCCGCGGGCTTCGCGCAGCCGGCCGAAGTCGAGCCCGCCACCACCGAGACGCGCGTCGTCGAGGCCGCGGGCAGCCAGAGCGAGGACGCCGAGCCGGGCTGGCGCAAGCTCACCGGCGACGGCCTGAGCAAGTACAACGACCGCGACCTGACGCCGATTGCGCAGGACCGCATGGCCAAGCTCGCGGAGTGGCTGTGGCAGAGCAACTTGCTGGCCAACCGCCTGATCGAGATCCCGCTCGCCTACCTGGTGGCCGAGGGCGTCACGCTGCAGTGCAAGGACCCGGAGCATCAAAAGCTGCTCGATGCGTTCTGGAACGACCCCATCAACAACTGGCCGCTGAAGCTGCCCGCGCGCGTGCGCGCCCTCGCGCTGCTGGGCGAGCAGTGCTACGTGACGCGCGTGAACGCGGGCAACGGCTTCGTGCGCCTGGGCTACCTGGACCCGCGCAGCATCGGCTCGGTGGTGATGGACCCGGACAACCCCGAGCAGCCGATCGGCGTCATCACGAAGCGGGACGTGCATGGGAAGTACTGGAAGTACCGTGTCGTCGTCCTGGGCGAGGACGCGGACCTCTTCACCGAGCGCACCA
>NZ_JBFWNP010000086.1:0-11883 GCF_050250995.1 Ramlibacter sp. | reverse complement strand
GCAGCGGTGGCGCGCACCGAGAGGCTTCGCCCGTTGACATCGCGCGCCACGGTCCTGCGCGGAATGACGATCGATTCGACGCCCCGCGCGCTGGAGCGGCCGGGCCGAGGCGCCGCGGCGCCGAGTCGGACTGCCGATGCGCCGCCATCGACCAACGCGCGTGCCGTCGCCGATGCCGAAGGGGC
The DNA here is from genome assembly GCF_050250995.1 of Ramlibacter sp. Classification (GTDB taxonomy): domain Bacteria; phylum Pseudomonadota; class Gammaproteobacteria; order Burkholderiales; family Burkholderiaceae_C; genus Ramlibacter. Next base: position 11,698 of record NZ_JBFWNP010000086.1, on the reverse strand, counting down.
GCGAGCGCGCGAGCGCATCCTCGACATCGAGCGCCAGGAGGGCCGTGCCCAGGGCTATGCGGAAGGGCACGAGGCGGGCATGAAAGACGGGAAACGGCAGGGTGCCGAGGAAGCGCTTCGCGTCGTGGCGGACGAGGCCGCCCGGCGGGACGAGGCGCGACGGTTGGAAGAAGCGGAGCGACAGGACCAACTGCAGCGGCTCTCGGACCTGATCGACACGTTCGCCGCCCGGTTCGAAGCGCATCTTGTCGCCGCCGAGGACGATCTTCTCGGTTTGTGCTTCGAGTCGCTCGCCCGCGTCCTCGGCGAGGACGCGTTGCGCGCGGACGTGCTGACGGCGCTGGTTCGTCAGTCGATCCGCGATGGCGCCGTGGCCGAGGGTGTCTGCATCCACGTGCATCCTGAGGATCTCGCGCGCGTCCAGGCCGATCCGGTGATCGCCGCCAGGCTGGCGTCGCGCCGATCGGTGCGCTGGGTCGCCGACGAGCAGGTGAGCGCCGGCGGCTGCGCGGTCGTGTCAGCGCAGGGGAGCGTGGACGCGCGGCTCGAGACGCAGCTCGCGCGGCTTGCCGCGCTCTTCCTGCGCTCGCGCGACGCGGGGGCCGCGGCATGACGGCGCTGCGACGAGCGCGCGACGCGATGTGCGCCGCGCCGCTCACCCGCCGTACCGGCCGCGTGTGCAAGGTGCAGGGCCTCGCCATCGAAGCACAAGGTCCGCGGGCTCGCGTCGGCGAGTTGTGCGCGGTGCTCCTGGAAGCGGGACCGTCCGCAGGCGCCGAAGCGCGCGCGCCGTTGTCGGACGAAACGCGCCTGAGGTCGCTCCATGCATCCGGCGCTTCCGACCGCGACGCCATCCTGGCCGAAGTCGTCGCGGTCCACCCCGGCCACATCACGCTGATGCCCTACGAGCGGCTCGACGGCATGGCCGTGGGCTGCACGGTCGTCGCGCTCGGCGACGACTCGCGCATCGGCGTGGGCGACGCACTGCTCGGCCGGGTCATCGATGGGTTCGGCCGCCCGCTCGACGGACGCCCCGCTCCGCGCCCGACGGCGACGCGGGCGATCCGTGCCGCGCCGCGCAATCCGATGCATCGCGAGCGCGTCGACCGGGTGTTCGAGACCGGTGTTCGCGCCATCGACGCGCTGCTCACGCTCGGCGAGGGACAACGCGTCGGCATCTTCGCCGGCAGCGGCGTCGGCAAGAGCACGTTGCTCGGCATGATCGCGCGGCATGCGAAGGCCGACGTGAACGTGATCGCCCTCATCGGCGAGCGCGGCCGCGAGGTGCGCGACTTCATCGACCGCCAGCTCGACGACGCCGGGCGGGCCCGGTCGGTCGTGGTCGTGGCGACGGCAGACCAGCCGGCGCTTGCGCGGCTGCGCGCGGCGCACGCGGCGCTGGCGATTGCCGAGCATTTCCGCGACGAGGGACGGCAGGTCGTGCTCACGATGGACTCGATCACCCGCTTCGCGATGGCCAGGCGCGAGGTGGGCTTGTCGGCCGGCGAGCCGCCGACTGCGCGCGGCTATACGCCGTCGGTGTTCGCGGAGCTGCCCGAGTTGTGCGAGCGCTGCGGGCGGACCTCCGGCGGCGGCTCGATCACGGCGCTCCTCACGGTGCTGGTCGAGGGCGACGATCTCAACGAACCCGTGTCCGACGCTTTGCGCGCGATCCTCGACGGTCATATCGTGCTCGCGCGCGCCATCGCGCAGCAGGGCCAGTACCCGGCCATCGACGTCCTGAAGAGCGCGAGCCGGCTGATGCCCGATCTCGCGACCGCGGGCGACAAGGAACTCGCGCGGGCCGCCGTGCGCCGGCTCGCGCTGCTCGAGCGCAACCACGCGATGGTGGAACTCGGCGCCTACGAGGCCGGGAGCAATCCCGAGCTCGACGAAGCGCTCGCGATCCGGCCGCAACTGATGGCGTGGTTGCGGCAGGCCGAGGGTGGCGTGCCGCGCGGCGACGCCCTGGCGACGCTCGCCGCGATCGTGCGGCCGCTGCCCACGATCGCTGTCCCGGCGAAATCCGGAGCATCGCGATGACGAACGACCTGCGCAACTTCCGCTATGCCTTCGAGCCCCTGCTGCATCGCGAGCAGTGGGCGCTCGAGGCGCTCGGTGCGCGCATCGGCGCGAAGCAGCGCGAGATCGACCTCGAAGACGAGGCGCTGCGGATTCGTCGAGCCGACTTCGCCGGACAGGCCGCGCGGCTGGACGCGGGAACGATCGATCCGGTCGTGCGCCTGCGCACGGTGCGCTGGCTCGGCCGCGAGCAGGCCGAGATCGACCGGCGGCAGCGGCGCCGCGAGGCGCTCGATGCGCAGCAGAATGCGTTGCGCGCCGAGCAGGCCCGCGTCGCCGGGCGCGTCGAAGTCCTGAAGCGCCACCGCGACGAAGCGATGGCCGAACATCGGTGCGGCACGCTGCGGCTGGCCGCTGCCGCGGCCGACGATGACTGGCTTGGGCGCGCTCGCCGCGCGCGTTCGGCGGAGGCCGCATGATCCCGCACGCAAGCGCTTTCGGCGCAGCGGACGTTCCCGCGAAGGCGGGGCTGCAGCTTGCCTCGACATCGGTTGCGAGCCCGCCGCAAGCGGGCGCAGCCGCCTTCGCGCCGCAGGCGCATCGACAGCACGACGCATGGCGTGGCGCGATGGAGCAGGCACAACTTGCGCAATGGTTTCCGCAGGGGCACGACCGGCCCGCGAGTGCGCCTGCGCTCGCCGTGCGCCCGGCGCCGGGGCCGCCGCTCTTCGTGCACGCGTTTGCGGCGGCGCAGGAGCAGGCGCCCGCGGGAGGCGAGATGCCGGAGCCGACGCGCCCGTCATCCCATGCCACCGAACGCAGTGGAGATTTTCGGGCAACGCGGCATGGCACCATCGATTCCGATTCCGGCCCCGCTTCGAGCGACCCGCAGACGTCCGCCGTCCACGGCTCGCCCGGCGCGGCGCAGAGCGACGCCCAACCCACGTCGCGCTGCGAACCGGTGCCCGTCGGCGCGTCGCTGTCCGGGGTCGCACGCGCCCCTTCGCACGCACGGACCGGCGAGCCATCGGTCACCGGCCTCCGCGCGCCACCCGCCGCCGTGGCGCGCAGCTTCGACATCGTCGTGGCGCTCTCGACACTTGCCGCGGTCTCGCCGACCGGGCCGGGCGCGCATCCGGCCGTTGCGCAGAATCACCAGGCACAGTCGCCGACCGGCCTCGATCCGGACGTGCCGACCTCCGGCGACCGCGCATCGACCCCCCTGGCGGCCGCCGCGCGCGCGGGCGCGCCCGACGCGTCGCCGCGCGACGCAGTCCGCATTCACGTCGACCTCGCGCCCGAAGGCGCGCGCGCCTGGCTCGGGCTCGATGCGGCGCATCTCCCGCTGCTGCCGGTCCTCGTGCGCCACCTCTCGCAGCAACTCGGCGCCGCCGGCCTGCGCCTCGCCACCCTGACCTGCAACGGTCGACCCGTTCCCCGCACCTCGTTTCCAGGAGACGCATCGTGAGCCTCAGCGCCATCGGCGACGCCACATCCACGACGGCCGCCGGCCGCCTCTCGCTCGAAGACTTCCTGAAGGTGCTGCTCACGCAGCTCACGCACCAGGATCCCCTGAAGCCCATGGACAACCAGGAGTTCATGGCGCAGATCGCGCAGTTCACCGCGCTCGAACAGACGAACCAGCTCAACACGAACCTGCAGGCGCTGCTGAACAACCAGTCGTCGCTCCAGTCGGTGGGGCTGATCGGCCGGACGGTCGACGTGAGGACCGAAAGCGGCCCGCTCACCGGCACCGTCTCGACGCTGTCGCTCGCCGGCGCGCAGCCGCGGATCACGCTCGCGCTTCCCGGCGGCGGCAACCTCGCCGACGTCGGCCTCTCCCAGATCACGGCCGTGCGCTGAGCGCCGCGCGGCCACCGGAAAAGAAGACACCATGATCGATTCGATGATCCTTGCCGAGGGCGGACTGCGCGCGTTCGAGCAGGGGCTGCAGACCATCGCGCACAACACGGCGAACATGAACACGCCCGGCTTCAAGGGCGCGAACGCGCAGTTCGGCCAGCTGGTCGATGGCGACGGGCAGGGCGGCGCACGCGGAGGCGGCGTGCAGATGCAGGGCACGCGCATCGACTTCGCGCAGGGCCAGTTCAAGTCCACCGGCAACGACCTCGACCTCGCCCTCGACGGCGACGGCCTCTTCACCCTGCGAGGCGACGATGGCCGCCTGCGCTACACGCGCGCGGGCGACTTCCGATTCGATACCGAAGGCGTGCTGAAAAGCACGTCGGGCAAGCAGGTGTTGGGCATCGGGTCCGACGGCGCGCCCGGCGCCATCTCCATCGCCGCCGCGCGCACGAGCGCCGCCAGGGCCACGTCGCAGATCGTGCTCAGCGGCAACCTGTCGTCCGAGGCGGCGACGCATACCGTCGGCGGCCTGGAAGTCCACGATGCGGCAGGGACCGTGCATATGCTCTCCGCTCGCTTCGACGCGGTCACGGACGGCGCCAACCAGTGGACGGTCACCCTGCTGGATGGCACGACGACGGTCGGCACGGGCACGTTGGCCTTCGTCGATGGCCGCCCCGACGCGGCGCAGTCGAACCTCGCCTTCAAGTACACGCCGGCCGGGCAGTCGCCCGTCGCGTTCGCGCTCGACTTCTCCGCCGACGTGACGTCCACGGGTGGGGGCGATACCTCGACGCTCGCCATGGCATCGCAGGACGGATGGGGGCCGGGCAGCCTCGTGAAGGCGACGTTCGATGCGGCCGGCGTGCTCGTGACGACCTATTCGAACGGCCAGACCGTGCGCGGTGCGCGCCTGGCGCTTGCACACTTCACGTCCCCCGATGCGGTCGAGGCGGCCGGCGACAACGAATTCGCGGCCGTCGATGCGCGCGGATGGGTGAGCGGCAGCGCGGGCGAGGGCGGCTTCGGCAGCGTGCGCGCCGGCAGCATCGAGGGCTCGAACGTCGACCTCTCGCAGCAGTTCAGCCAGCTGGTGGTCATGCAGCGCGGCTACCAGGCAAGCTCGCAGATCTTCGCGACCGCCGGCGAGATGCTCGACGCGCTGTTCGCGATGAAGAAGTAGCCGATGGCGCCGCAAGCGACGCAAACGCGCCCGCTGCTGGCCTGGTCGGCCGCGCATCTCGCGCAGTTTCGCGCGGCCGCCGAGACGGCCGTGCGCTGCTGGGCCGACGACTGGGGCGCGGGCGGCAACGCGCCGGGCCGCGCGCTGCGCGGCGAGAGCGCCGACGGCGATCCGCGCTGGGCAACGCTGTCCTGGCAGGGCCTGGGACGCGGCGGGGACGCCGGCGGATGGGACGGGCCGATCTGGTGGACGGGCGACCGCCTGCGCGCCGAGGTCGCGCTTGCGCTCTTCGAAGGCGATACGACGCACGACGGGATCGCCACGCGCGCATCGGCGGTCGCCTGCACGGATCTGCTGGACCGGCTGGTCGCGGGCTGGGTCGACTTGGCGGCCGAATCCGCCGCGTCGACGATTCACGCCCGGTCGACGCCGCCCCCCGAACTCTTCCTGCCCTGGAGCGGCGCGGTCGTGCTGGCCTGCGCGCCGGACTTCTGGCTGCTCGTCGGTCCCGCGGTCGTCGAGGCCTTTCTTCGCCGTCGCGGTCTGCGGCCGTCGAACAGGACTTCGTCGACGGCCGCATTGCCGTCTCGCCCCCCGGCCGGCAGGCCGGTCGTGCCGCTGCTGGAGGCAGCCGCGCCGCTCGCCGTCGCCGTGCGCGTCGAATTCGAACCGGTGACGCTCAGCGTGGGCGAGCTGATGGCGCTGCGTCCGGGCGACGTGATCGCGTTGCCGCACCGCATCGACCAGCCGCTGCTCGGCAAGTCCGAGGCCGGCGACCGCGTCTGCGAAGCCTTCCTCGGCCGCAGCGGCGATCGGCGCGCCATCGAACTGCTGCGCGCCGCAGAAGGATGACGTCCGTCGTCCGACCTTGCACACGAATCCCGCCAACGAATCCCGCATCCGCATCGAGGACTCCATGAAATCTTCCCAAGCCGCCGAAGCGCAGGCATCCGCGACGCGCGCCGCCACCGCGCAGATCGTCAGCCTCGCCGAACTGCGTTCCGACGCGAACAACGAGGCCGCCACGCCGGCCGCGCCGCGACTCGGCGAAGGCCATGCGCTGCACGCGGTCAAGGCCACGGTCTCCGTCTGTGTGGGTACGGCCGTGCTCTCCATCGGCGAGTTGCTCGCGACGCGCGCGGGCGAGGTGCTGCGGCTCGATGCGTCGCTGCACGAGCCGGTGGACCTGCTGGTCGAGGGGCGGGTCGTGGCGCGCGGACAGCTCGTCGCCGTCGACGACTGCTTCGCGATTCGCATCACGCAGGCGCCCGACGGGCTCGGGGCCTGAGGTGGAGAACCTGCCCCTGCAACGCGACGCCACCCCGGGCCTGCCCGTCGCGGTGCAGGTCCTGCTCGCCCTGCTGGTCGTGCTCGCGCTCGTGCTTGCGCTGGTGCTGCAACGTCGCCGCGGCGGCGGCTTCTCGCTGCGAGGCTTTGGCGGACTCGCGCATCCCCATGCCGCGGGCAGCGCGCCGTGCGCGCTTCACGCCCTGCGCCTCACGCCATCGGCCAGCCTGCACCTCGTGCGCTGGGGCGACGAGGAACTGCTGATCGCCTGCGGTGCGTCGCACGTCGAACTGCTTGCACGCCGGCCGGTCGCCGCTGCCGCGGCCCCGTCCGAAGCTTCCGAATGAACGCGGCCCGATACCTCCTCGTGGCGCTGGTCCTCGTGTTCTTCCCGCCGCTCCATGCCGCCGCGCCGGGTGCGGCGGCGGCCACGAGCGCTGCCACGGCGGCACCGGTGGCCGCCGTGGCAGCGAAGAAGCGGACGCCCGCGGGCGAGACCGCGCAGGCGCTGCGGATCGTGCTGGGCCTCACGCTGCTTGCCGTGCTGCCGGCACTGCTCATGTGCCTCACGGCGTTCCTGCGCACGATCATCGTGCTGTCGATGCTGCGGCATGCGATCGGCATGCCCGAGACGCCGCCCAACATGGTGCTGATCGGCCTCGCGCTGTTCATGACGCTCTTCACCATGTCGCCCGTGCTGACGAAGGTGAACGAAGAGGCGTTCGAGCCGTTCATGGCCGGGCGGCAGTCGATGGAGGAGGCGTGGCGCAGGGGCGCGGCGCCGGTGCGCGAGTTCATGGTCCGGCAGACCCGCGAACAGGATCTGGCGCTCATGGTCGAACTCTCCAAGGCGCCCGCGCCGAAGGCGATCGAGGACGTGAGCAACGTGCAGCTGGTGCCGGCGTTCATGCTGTCGGAGCTCCGGGCCGCTTTCCAGATCGGCTTCGTGATCTTCCTTCCCTTCCTGCTGATCGACCTGCTCGTCTCCAGCATCCTCATGGCGCTCGGCATGATGATGATGCCGCCGGCCACGGTGTCGCTGCCGCTGAAGGTACTGATGTTCGTGCTTGTCGACGGCTGGAGCCTCGTGCTCAAGGCGCTCGTGGGCTCCTTCCATTGACATGGACGGCGGCCTCTTCGGTCCCGCCGCGCCGTCGGCGACGCTGGATGCGGAATCCGAAACCGCGCTTTGGCGGCGCTGGCACGACGCGCGCGACGCCGACGCCCGGGAGGCGCTCGTCGGGCAGTACCTGGGCTATGCGCGCGCGCTGGCTGCGCGCTCGTTTGCGCGGCGGCCGAATCCCGAGTTCGAATTCGGCGACTACTTTCACTTCGCCGCGATCGGCATGTTCGAGGCCTTCGAGCGCTTCGACCCCGAGCGCAGCGCGCGCTTTCGCACGTATGCCACGCCGCGCATCCTGGGCGCCATGCTCGACGGCCTGGAGAAACTCAGCGAGCGGCAGCAGCAGATCTGCCTGTGGCGCCGCCACGTGCAGGACCGGCTCGCGTCTCAACGCGAGTCGCAGTCCGCGGGCGGCTCGGACGCGCAGTTGCTGCGCCGGCTGGGCGACATCGGCATCGGCATGGCGATCGGCTTCCTGCTCGAAGGCACGGGCATGGTCCTCGGCGCCGAGACGACGCTGCCCGACGACGCGTACTCGCAGGCCGAGGCCCGGCAGATGCGCGAGCGGCTCTGGCGTGTCGTCGATCGGCTGACGCCGCGCGAGGCCCAGGTGATCCGGCGGCACTACCTGCAGCACCAGCCGTTCGAGGAGATCGCAAGGGAGCTGGGTCTCACGCGCGGCCGGATTTCGCAGCTGCACCGTCAGGCCATCGAACGCCTGCGCCAGGCGCTGGCTGGGGTCAGGCTCGAGCTGAGCTGCTAACCGGACGTTCCGCCTCGCGCCGTCTTCAGCAGCACCTGACCGGCCTCTTCGATTTCGCGCGCGGTTTCGGGGTCCGCCCGCATGCCGTCGCGCACCCGGTCGACGAGCGCCGCGAATCCGGGACCGTGCGCCATCGCGGCCCCGAACTCGGCCGCCAGCACGGCGCCGAGGTAAGCGCGGAATGCCTGTTGCGGGGTCTGTGTGCAGGTGGCGTCGAGCGCGGCGATGGCGCGCAGCGCGGTGGCGAGGGGGTCGGTCTGGCCGCGCTTCGCATGAGTTCGGGTCGATCCGACAGCCGCTTTCGCGGCGACCGCGGGTCCTGCGCGGCGCAGCGCCACGGTCTCGCGCTGCAACTGCGCCAGCAACTGCCGGGTGGAATCGATGGACGTCATGACACTGCCAAGTCTGCCACCGCCACCGCATGTCGAGGTGAGGGCTGGACCCGATACATTTTCGCGCGCGCGTTCGGGGCATCGCGCGTCGGCCGCTACCGTTTGCGCGGCTGGCCCACTCTTTGCACCGTGTTTTCGCCCGGCGTTCCGTCCGGCTTCCAGTACCGCCACGCCCCCGACGGCTTGCCCTCGACATAGTGCCCTTCGGCAGCAAGCTGGCCGGTGTTGTAGTACTCGCGCCATAGGCCATGCTCGCGGCCGTTTTCGTAGCTGCCTTCGGAGAGGAGCTGGCCCCGGCGGTCGTACTCGCGGAAGTCGCCGCTGCGGATCCAGCGCGTGCCGTCGGCGGCCATCACGCGGCCGTATCGGAACCGCACTTCGCCCGTGTGATAGAAGGTTTCGGCGACGTCGGGATCGGCCATCGTGGTCGTCATTCCTGCGGGTCTCCATGCGGCGGACTGTGGGACGGCCGCCGGTTCGCGGCAGCCGCGCGCCAGTCTGCCACCGGCCGCGTCATGCGCAACGAGACTTTCGTACAGCAGGGAGGCGATGCGGCTGCGCCGCGATGCGTCGGCTACGGGTGCGCAGCGGGACGCGGGGCGTCCCGCACCGGCCACGCCGACCATGCCGCCGCTGCCACGATCAGCGCCGCGCCGGCAAGCACGCGGCCGGTCAGTTCGGCCGCCCCCAGCGCGACGGACGAGAAACTGGCGAACAGCACTTCGGACAGCATCACGAGCGCCGTCGTGTGCGCGGCGAGGCGTGCTGCGCCGTACTGCAGCGCCATGTTCGACACGAGGAAACCCGCGGCCAGCGCCAGCGCGATGACCCCGGCCCGTCCGTCCGGCGCCGGCAGCGCGGACACGAAGCCCGCGCCCGTGCCGACGGCCGCCATGGCCGAGGCCAGCACCGCGCCGCCGCCGAACATGGCCAGCATCCGCGCGCCCGCATCGACCTCGTTGAGCTTGCGAAGCATGATGTTCGTCAGCGCGAAGCTGGCGCCGCCCAGCAGGCCGAGCCAGTCGGCCAGGCCGCTCGGCCACGGCCAGCCGGCGCCGCCGGTGTCGAGCACGATGCCGACGCCCGCCAGCGCCAGCGCGAGGCGCGCGAGCGCCGCGGCGTTCGGCCGTTCGCCCAGCAGCGGCCAGGCGAGCAGCACGCTCCACGCGGGCATCAGGTAGAACAGGAGCACCACGCGCACCACGTCGCCGATCGTCACCCCCCAGTTGAATCCGACGTTCGTCACGCCGGAGGCGAGTGCCAGCAGCCACAGGCCGGGCGCGGCCGCGAAGTGCCGCCAGGCGCCCGGACGGAACGCCGCGATGCACAGGAACGAGACCACGAAGGTGAACGCGGTCGACCACAGCGGATGCACGCCGTGCTGCTGCAGTTCGCGAAACGGCCACCAGGAAATGCCCCACAGGAAGGCGTTGGCGAGCAGCGCCAGCACCGGCGCGCCCGCCGTGCCGCGCTCAGCCATGCGAGTTGTCGTGCCTCGCGACGGACAGCAGGTGGTCGACCTCGTCCTTGTGCCGCACGCAGTTGCTCGCGTGCCAGCGCTGGATGAGGTACATGACGCCGGCCACGACGATGCCGAAGGCCGTGATCGCGCCGAACGCGCTCATGCCCAGTCCGGCGGACAGGCTGTAGAACGCGCCGAGGCCGAGAATGCAGGCCTGCTCGTTGAAGTTCTGCACGGCAATGGAGCGGCCCGCGCCCATGAGGTTGTGGCCGCGGTGCTGCAGCAGCGCGTTCATCGGCACGACCAGGTAGCCGCCGAGCGCGCCCAGCAGCACGAGGAAGGGCGCGGCCACCCACACGTTGTTGATGAAATTCATCGCGATCACCAGCACGCCCATGGCGATGCCGAGTGGCATGACCGTCGTCGCCTTGTCCAGCTTCATGCGCATGGAGGCAACGATCGCGCCCACTGCGGTGCCCACGGCCACCACGCCGGAGAGCGCCGACGCCTGCGTCGTGCTGTAGCCGAGCGCCGCGGCGCTCCAGGCGAGGATGATGTAGCGCAGGTTGCCGCTCACGCCCCAGAAGAGGGTCGTGGTCGCGAGCGAGATCTGGCCCAGCTTGTCACGCCACAGGCGCGAGTTGCAGCTCCAGAAGTCGGGCACGAGCTCGAGCAGGTTGCGCGGCATCGCGCGCATCTCGACGCCGGTGTGCGGGATGCGCGTGTTGAACCACGCCGCGATCGCGTAGATGAAGATCAGCACGAAGATAGCGGCCTCCGGCGCGGTGTCGATCCCGGTGTCCAACACGGGGAAATCGAGCGCAAGAAGCTTGGCCGCGACGGCGTTGCCCACGAGCTGGCCGCCCAGCAGGATGCCCAGGATGATCGAGGCGATGGTGAGGCCCTCGATCCAGCCGTTGGCCTTCACGAGCTGCGAGGGCGGCAAAAGCTCGGTGAGAATGCCGTACTTGGCCGGCGAGTAGGCCGCGGCGCCCAGCCCCACGATGGCATAGGCCGCGAGCGGATGCAGTCCGAAGAGCATCGCCAGGCAACCCACGACCTTGATCGCGTTGCTGACGAACATCACCTTGCCTTTCGGCTGCGAGTCCGCGAAGGCTCCCACGAAGGGCGCGAGCACCACGTAGAACAGCGCGAACATCGGCACGAGCGCGGCGCGCTGCCATTCGGCGGCGCCCGACGACTTGAGCAGCTCGACGGCCGCGACGAACAACGCATTGTCTGCCAGCGACGAGAAGAACTGCGCCGACATGATGGTGTAAAAGCCGCGCTTCATCGGTGTTGGGCGTGCGGCATCAGGCGTGCTGATGCATCGGTAATTCTTCTGTCTCCAAGCGACACGGGGTTATATCACGCGGGGTAATGACAGAATCTCAGGTATGCCCCGGCCCATTCTCGCCACGATTCATGGCAGTGCGCTGCGCCACAACCTCGCGCGCATCCGCCGGGCCGTGCCCGACGCCCGCGTGTGGGCCGTCGTCAAGGCCAATGCCTACGGCCACGGCATCGAGCGCGTCTTCGATTCGCTGCGCGGCTCGGACGGCTTCGCGCTGCTCGACCTCGATGAGGCGGAGATCGGAAG
>NZ_JBFWNP010000085.1:0-13078 GCF_050250995.1 Ramlibacter sp. | reverse complement strand
CGATTCCACCGTCACTCCGGGCCACGCGCGACTGCCCACCATCACGGCGGAACGTTGCCCGCGATCACGATGGAACGCTGCCCGCCATCGCGTGGAATGGGTGCCCGCGATCAGTGGAATAGGCAGTTGGTCATGAGCGCCGCGTCGGCTTCGGACCCCGAGGCCACGTGGTCGGCAGCCGCGCCCGAGGCGCGCAGGGTGCGCAGCAGGCCATCGGCCAGCACCTGGTCGTCTTCCGCGATGAGGATCCGCATGCGCTTGTCTCCTGGTGAACCCGCGGCGCCGTGTTCGGCACTCTGCGGGCATTCTAGGCCGCGCCCTCGTACGCGATCCTTACGCGGCGGCGCCCACGCCGGAGTAGGCCTCGAGTCCCAGCATGACGACGGTGGCGATCTCGTCGCCCACTTCCGCGCGGAATTCCGCCTCGGCCTGCGTCACGGCGCTGCGGAAGGCCGCCAGCCATGCGAGCCCGGTGTCGGTGAACTTCACCAGCCTCGCGCGCGCATCGCGCGCATCCGGCTCGCGCGTGACGAGGCCCCAGGCCTCGCACTGGTCGACGAGGTCGCCCATCGCCTGCTTGGTCATGCCGGCCTGGGCGGCGAGGTCGGTGAGCCGCGAGCCCTCGAGCGCGAGGTGCCGCGTGACGTGGACGTGCGCGGCGTTTACCTGCCCGCGCGCGGCCAGGTTCGACAGCGCGAGGGGCACCTGCACGTCGTGCGCCATGAGATGCAGGACGCGCTCGTCGAAGCGCCGCGCGGCATGGCCGAGCAGGCGGCCGAGGTGGGTGAGTCGCCAGCGGATGTCGTCCATCGATAAATCGTAAGGGAAACTGACGATAAAACCTGTTTACCGCCGGGTACTTCGCTCGTTACATTACTGTCCATGCATCCAGTCTGTTCGTAAAAACAGGCGGTGCGCCGGATGACAAAGCAACGCAACTCATTGATCCCCAAGGAGAAATCTCACATGGATGCCCAGGTCAAAGGAACGAAGATCGCCGCCGCCGACGACAAGGCGAGCACCGAGAAGGCCAAGGCGCTGCAAGCCGCGCTCGCCCAGATCGAGAAGCAGTTCGGCAAGGGCACGATCATGCGGCTCGGCGAAGGCGAGGTGATCGAGGACATCCAGACCGTCTCCACCGGCTCGCTCGGGCTCGACATCGCGCTGGGCGTGGGCGGCCTGCCGCGCGGCCGTGTGATCGAGATCTACGGCCCGGAATCGTCGGGCAAGACCACGCTCACGCTGCAGGTCATCGCCGAGATGCAGAAGCAGTCGGGCCAGTGCGCCTTCGTCGACGCGGAGCACGCGCTGGACATCCAGTACGCGCAGAAGCTGGGCGTCAACGTGTCGGACCTGCTGATCTCCCAGCCGGACACCGGCGAGCAGGCGCTCGAGATCGTCGATTCGCTGGTGCGCTCCGGCGCCGTCGACCTGATCGTCGTCGACTCCGTCGCGGCGCTCGTCCCCCGCGCGGAAATCGAGGGCGAAATGGGCGACTCGCTGCCCGGCCTGCAGGCGCGCCTCATGTCGCAGGCGCTGCGCAAGCTCACCGCCACGATCAAGAAGACCAACTGCATGGTCATCTTCATCAACCAGATCCGCATGAAGATCGGCGTGATGTTCGGCTCGCCCGAAACCACGACCGGCGGCAACGCGCTGAAGTTCTACGCCTCGGTGCGCCTCGACATCCGCCGCACCGGCACGATCAAGAAGGGCGAGGAAGCCATCGGCAACGAGACCAAGGTCAAGGTCGTGAAGAACAAGGTCGCGCCGCCGTTCAAGACCGCCGAGTTCGACATCATGTTCGGCGCGGGCATCAGCCGCGAGGGCGAGATCATCGACATGGGCGTGCAGCACGGCATCCTGGAGAAGTCGGGCGCCTGGTATGCGTACGCGGGCGAGAAGATCGGACAGGGCCGCGACAACGCGCGCGAGTTCCTGAAGGAGAACCCCGACCTGGCGCGCGAGATCGAGAACAAGGTCCGCACCGTCCTCGAGATCCCGCTGCTGGCCGGCAGCGAAGCCGCCGAGTAAGCGGGGGCGCCGGGTGGCCTTCGGCCAGCTTTCGCTGAAGGGCCGGGCGCTGAAGCTGCTCGCCGCGCGCGAGCACTCGCGCGCCGAGCTCGAGCGCAAGCTCGCCGAGCACGAGGAGGAACCCGGGCAGATCCAGCGCGTGCTCGACGAACTCGCCAGGCGCGGCTTCATCGACGAGAAGCGCGTGGCCGAGGCGCTGGTGCATCGACGCGGGCCGAAGCTCGGCGCGGGCCGCATCCGGCACGAGCTGCAGTCGCGCGGCGTCGACGAGGACGTGGTCGCCGAGGCGGTGGCCGGCCTGCGCGCCACCGAGCTCGAGCGGGCGCGCGAAGTCTGGCGCAAGAAGTTCGGGGAGGCGCCCGAGAACGCGGTGGAGCGCGGCAGGCAGATGCGTTTTCTCGCCGCGCGCGGCTTCGGCGGCGAGGTCATCCGCCGCGTGCTGTCGCCCGGGGACGATCGGCAATAATCGCCCGATGCTGGGCTGGTTCAACGCGAAAGAGGCCGACCGTTTTGCCGGCGAGCTGTCCGCCTTCGTGTTGAAGGAACTCTCGGGCGCGGGCGCGTTGAAGGACGCGAAGTACCGCGCGCGGCTCGACAAGGTGCTCACGCGCGCCGATCGCCAGGTGCGGGACTTCAAGGCCGCGCACCCGCTCAATTTCTACAAGAAGTCGCGGCTCGCGAACCGCTTTCTCTGGTCGCTGAAGGACGGCGGCTGCGCCGAAGACGTCGCCGCCGAGCTCACCGACTGGCTCACGCTGAGGCTGTGAAGATGCGTGCGGATTTCGTCATGCCCCCGGAGACGCGCTGAGCATGCTCGGAGTCCTGCGCAAGCTGTTCGGGGGGGCCGGGCAAACCGCGTCGGCACCGTCGCCGGGACCGGATCCAGCCCAGGGGCCGGTCTCGCCGGCCGATTCCCCGCCGGACTGGCGCCGCCGCGGCAACGAAGCCCTCGCCCGCGGCGACCTCGCCGCCGCCGCATCGATCTACCGCGAAGGCACGCAGCCGCCACCGGGCGATCCGATCGCCTGGCTCAATCTCGGCTACGCGCAGCTCGAACTCGGGGAGCACGACCCGGCCCGCGAAAGCCTGCGCCAGGCCGAGTCGCTGATGGCGAAGGACGATCCCGCATTGCCGGATGTCTGGTGTCTGCTGGGCCGCGAACGGCAGGAGCGCGGCGAGTGGGGCGCGGCGGCGGCCGCGTACCGGCGCGTCGTCGAGCGCGTGCCCACGCACGAACTCGCGTGGCGCGAGCTCGGGCAGGTCCACGAAGTGCAAGGCGATTTCGAACAGGCGCAATCGTGTTTCCTGCGCGCCGTCGCGCTGCGCGGCGACTTCGCCCTCGCCCTGCGCGACCTCGCGCGGCTCATGCTCGCGCAGCATCGCGCGGCCGACGCGCTGCCCTGGCTCGATCGCGCCCTGCAGGTCGAGCCCGGTCACGTCGAAACGCACGTGATGAAAGCGCATGCTCTGTGGCAACTCTGGCGGCTCCCGGAGGCGCTCGATGCGGCCGACCGCGCGCTGGCGCTCGGCGACGACCCGTCGGCGCTGGCGATGCACGGCGGCGTGCTCACGTTCCTTGGCCGGGCCGGCGACGGCCTCGCCAGCTACGACCGCGCACTGCGCCTCGCGCCGGACCATGTGCTGGCGCTGGTCGACTCCGCGCAGCCGCTGATGCGGCTGCATCGCTACGACGAAGCGATGCGGCGGCTCGACCGCGCGCTCGCGCTCGAACCCGACCGGCCCGACGCGCTGTTCAGCCGCGGCGCGGTCCTCATGCAGCTGGGCCGCGTGCGGGAAGCCATCGCGGCGTACGACCGCCATCTCGGCGTCCACCCGCGCGAGCCCGAGGTCGCGTTCAGCCGCGCGTTCGCGAAGCTGCTGCTGGGCGATTTCCGCGATGGCTGGCCGGAGTACGAGGCGCGCTGGGAGTTGCGCCACCAGGGCATCCTCAACCGCAAGCCGCAGTTCGGCGCGCCCGAGTGGCAGGGCGAGTCACTTGAAGGCCGCGCGATCCTGCTCTATGCCGAGCAGGGCCTGGGCGACACGATCCAGTCCCTGCGCTTCGTCGAGGCCGTCGCGGTGCAGGCGGCGACCGTGTGGCTGCGCGTGCAGCCCGCGCTGCTGCCGCTGCTCGGCACGCTGCCCGCGAACTGCCGGCCGCTGCCGCCGAACGCGGGCGTGCCGGTCGATTGCGTGTGCCCGCTCATGAGCTTGCCTCGCATGCTGGGCTCGACCCTCGACACGATTCCGGCCGAAGTTCCCTATCTTTCGGCGCCGTCGGCCGCGATCGAGACATGGCGCGAACGCCTCGGCGAGCGCACCCGCCCGCGCATCGGCCTCACCTGGTCCGGCAACGCGAATCAGCCCAACGATCACAACCGCTCGATGCCGCTCGCGGCGATGCTCGCCGCACTCGCGCCCGTGGCGGGCGACGTCGAGCTCGTGAGCCTGCAGAAGGAAGTGCGCGATTCGGACCGGCCCGCCCTCCTCGCCGCGAAGAACCTGCGCCACGTCGGCGACGAACTCGAGACCTTCGGCGACACGGCGGCGTTGATGACGCTCATGGATCGCGTGATCAGCGTCGACACGAGCGTGTGCCATCTCGCGGGCGCGCTGGGCCGGCCGCTATCGATCATCCTGACCTACGCGCCCGACTGGCGCTGGCTCCTGGAGCGCGAGGACTCGCCGTGGTATCCGACGGCGAAGCTCTATCGGCAACGCGTGCCGGGCGAATGGCGCGATCCGCTCGACCGCGCCGTGGCCGACCTCAGATCCCCAGCATCAGCTTGAGGTTCTGGACCGCCGCGCCGCTCGCGCCCTTGCCGAGGTTGTCGAGGCGGGCGATCACGACGGCATGGTGGTAGTCCATGTTCGCGTACACCCGGATCTCCATCTTGTTCGTGTCGTTCAGCGCGAGCGCATCGAGCTTGCCGTCTTCGGTGGGCGCTTCGACGGTGACCCACTCGCTGCCGCGATAGTGCTTCTCGTACACGGCCTGCAGGTCCGCGGGCGTGGGCCTGGACGGCAGCGTGTCGAGGTGCAGCGGCAACTGCACGAGCATGCCCTGGCGGAAGTTGCCCACGGCCGGAATGAAGATCGGGCGGCGCGAGAGCCCCGTGTACTTCATGATCTCCGGCAGGTGCTTGTGCTTCAGGCCGAGCGCATACAGCTCGAAGTCGGGCGCGGCGCCGGCCTCGTACGCCTCGATCATCGTGCGTCCGCCGCCCGAGTAGCCGCTGACCGAGGGCAGCGACACGGGGTAGTCCTTCGGCAACAGGCCGGCGTCGACGAGCGGACGCAGCACGGCGATCGCGCCGGTGGCGTAGCAGCCCGGGTTGCTCACGCGCTGCGCCTTCGCCACCGCTTCGCGCTGGCCCGGCGCGAGCTCGGGAAAGCCGAACACCCAGCCTTCGGCCGTGCGGTGCGCCGTGGACGCATCGATGATGCGCGGCGCCTTGCCGCCGGCCTTCGCGATGTCGTCGATCATGGCCGCCGACTCGCGCGCGGCGTCGTCGTGCAGGCAGAAGATCACCAGGTCCACGCCCGCCATCAGTTCGCGCTTGGCGGCGGGGTCCTTTCGCTTCTCGGGCGCGATGCTCACGACCTCGACCTGCGGCATCTGCTGCAGCCGCTCGCGAATCAGCAAGCCGGTGGTGCCGGCTTCGCCATCGATGAAGACCTTCGCCATCGTTCGAACTTCCTGGTTGGGTGGCCGCGCCCTGCCACTGTAAGGCACAAGGATGCTTGGTGCGCTGCACCATGATACAGTTGGCGGCTGCACCGCGCAGGGGCCCTTTTGGGCTTTTTCGGGCGGAAGCGTTCCCCACGCCATCCTCGACATCAGTTCCCCTCGAGAGAAACCTCATGAAGATCCACGAGTACCAAGGCAAGGAAATCTTGCGCAGCTTCGGCGTGCCCGTTCCGCGCGGCATCGCGGCATTCACCGTGCAGGAGGCCGTGGAAGCAGCGCAGAAGCTCGGCGGGCCGGTGTGGGTGGTGAAGGCGCAGATCCATGCGGGCGGACGCGGCAAGGGCGGCGGCGTGAAGGTCGCCAAGAGCATCGACCAGGTCAAGGAGCTGGCGGGCCAGATCCTGGGCATGCAGCTCAAGACGCACCAGACCGGACCCGAGGGCCAGAAGGTGCGGCGCCTGTACATCGAGGACGGCGCGGACATCCAGAAGGAATACTACGTGTCGGTCGTCACGGACCGCGCCACGCAGAAGGTCGCGTTCATCGCCTCGAGCGAGGGCGGCATGGACATCGAGGAAGTGGCGCATGCCACGCCCGAGAAGATCAAGAAGCTGTTCGTCGAGCCGCTCGCCGGCCTCACCGACGCGCAGGCGAAGGAGCTGTCCGACGGCATCGGCATTCCCGCCGACTCCACCGCGCAGGCCGTGGACGTGTTCAAGAAGCTCTACAAGTGCTACATGGACACCGACGCGTCGCTGGTCGAGATCAACCCGCTCAACCGCGACGGCAAGGGCAACATCGTCGCGCTCGACTCCAAGTTCAACTTCGACTCCAACGCGCTGTACCGCCATCCCGAGATCGTCGCGCTGCGCGACCTCGACGAGGAAGACCCGGCCGAGATCGAGGCCAGCAAGTTCGACCTCGCCTACATCTCGCTCGACGGCAACATCGGCTGCCTCGTCAACGGCGCGGGCCTCGCGATGGCGACGATGGACACCATCAAGCTGTTCGGCGCGGAGCCGGCCAACTTCCTCGACGTGGGCGGCGGCGCCACCCCCGAGAAGGTGACCGAGGCCTTCAAGATCATGCTGAAGAACAAGAAGGTGAAGGCGATCCTCGTCAACATCTTCGGCGGCATCATGAAGTGCGACACCATCGCCACCGGCGTCATCACCGCCTGCAAGGCCGTGAACCTGTCCGTGCCGCTGGTCGTGCGCATGAAGGGCACGAACGAGGAACTCGGCAAGAAGATGCTCGCCGAGTCGGGCCTGCCCATCATCAGCGCGGACACGATGGCGGAAGCGGCTCAGAAGGTCGTTGCGGCGGTGAAGGCTTAAGGAAAAGACATGTCGATCTACATCAATAAGGACACGAAGGTCATCACCCAGGGCATCACCGGCAAGACCGGTCAGTTCCACACCGAAAAGTGCAAGGAATACGCCAACGGGAAGAACTGCTTCGTGGCCGGCGTGAACCCCAAGAAGGCCGGCGAGAAGATCTTCGACATCCCGATCTTCGCTTCGGTGAAGGAAGCGAAGCAGCAGACCGGCGCCACGGTCTCCGTGATCTACGTGCCCCCGGCGGGCGCGGCCGAGGCGATCTGGGAAGCGGTCGAGGCCGACCTCGACCTCGCCATCTGCATCACCGAGGGCATTCCGGTCAAGGACATGCTGATGGTGCGCAACAGGATGAAGGCCAAGGAAGCGGCCGGCGGCAAGCGGACGCTGCTGCTCGGCCCGAACTGCCCGGGCCTCATCACGCCGGACGAGATCAAGATCGGCATCATGCCCGGCCACATCCACCGCAAGGGCCGCATCGGCGTCGTCTCCCGCTCGGGCACGCTGACCTACGAAGCGGTTGCCCAGCTCACCGAGATCGGGCTCGGCCAGTCCAGCGCGGTCGGCATCGGCGGCGACCCGATCAACGGCCTGAAGCACATCGACGTGATGAAGGCCTTCAACGACGACCCCGACACCGACGCCGTCATCATGATCGGCGAGATCGGCGGCCCCGACGAGGCGGACGCCGCGCGCTGGTGCAAGGATCACATGAAGAAGCCCATCGTCGGCTTCATCGCCGGCGTCACCGCGCCCCCCGGCAAGCGCATGGGCCATGCCGGCGCGCTGATTTCCGGCGGCGCCGACACCGCCGACGCGAAGCTCGCCGTCATGGAAGAGTGCGGCTTCAAGGTGACGCGCAATCCTTCGGAAATGGCGAAGCTGCTGAAGGCGCTGCTCTAAGCCGCGGCGCGCGAAACAAGCGCAATCCCTCGGTCACGGGCCGGTTGTCTTGAACGACAATCGGCCTTCCGTTTTTTTACCGGCAAGAATAGAAAGAGGCCAAGACGATGGAAGCCTTCATGACGCCCGCCTTCTGGGTGGCGGTCGGTCAGATCATCCTGATCGACATCCTGCTGGGCGGCGACAACGCGGTCGTGATCGCGCTCGCCTGCCGGGGCCTGCCGCCCGCGCAGCGCAAGAAGGGCATCATCTACGGCACCGCCGGCGCCATCATCCTGCGCGTCATCCTGATTGCCTTCGCGCTCGCCCTGCTCGCGATTCCCTACCTGAAGATCGTGGGCGGCGTGCTGCTCGTGTGGATCGGCGTCAAGCTGATGGTCCCCCAGGAGGAGGACGACCACGCCAACATGGCGAGCAGCGACAAGCTCTGGGGCGCCATCAAGACCGTCATCATCGCGGACCTCGTGATGAGCGTCGACAACGTGCTCGCCATCGCCGGCGCCGCCCAGGGCGCGGGCGACCACCAGCTGCCGCTCGTGATCTTCGGCCTGCTGGTGAGCATTCCCATCATCGTGGCCGGCAGCCAGATCGTGCTGAAGCTGATGGACCGCTTCCCCTTCATCATCACGGCCGGCGCCATGCTCCTCGGATGGATCGCGGGCCAGATGATCTTCACCGACCCCGCCATGCGCCGCTGGTTCGCCCCCGACAAGACCCTGGAGTACGGGTTCGCCGTCGGCGGCGCGGCGCTCGTGTGGCTGATCGCCCAGGCGGTGCTGATGCGCCGCCGCAAGGACGGCGCCGGTACGGCGTGAACGCCACACCGCCCCTTGTGGGTTGCCGGTGCCTCTGTTAACGTCGAACGGCCACTTGCAAGGGGCGGGGGAATGAGCAAGTCTTCATCGAATCGCGGCCGGTTCTGGCGCACAGACTGGTTCGTGGGTGTCGCGGTGCTGTTGGCCGTGCTCCTGCTTCACATGGGCACGGACGTGTTCCGCACGCTGGAGCGGCGTTTCTACGACTGGTCGAGCACGCAGACCTCCCGGCAGCCCTCGCCGCGCGTGGCCGTCATCGCCATCGACGACCAGAGCATCGCCAACATCGGCCGCTGGCCCTGGCCACGCGACGTGCATGCGCAACTGATCGACAAGCTGGCCGAGGCCAAGGCGAAGACGGTGGTGTACACCGCGTTCTTCTTCGAGCCGCAGACCGATCGCGGCCTCGTGTACATCCGCCGAATCCGCGAAGCGCTCGGTCTGCCGGCGGCGCCTGCTGCTGCATCCATTGCCGCACCCGCCGCACCCGCCGCACCCGCCGCGTCCGTCGCGACGCCCGCATCCGCCCCCGTCGCCGCGGCGTCTTCCGCGCCTGGCACACCGGACGCGACCGCGACGGCTGCTGCCGCCCCGCCCGCCCCCGCCGCGGAACCCACCGACCCCGTCGGCAAGCTGATGGCCGAGGCCGAGCGCACGCTCGACACCGACGGCAAGCTCGCCGCGAGCATCGCCAAGGCCGGCAACGTCCTGCTGCCGTCGGTCTTCGTCATCGGCGACCCGCAGGGCAATCCCGACAAGCCGCTGCCCGCCGCCGTCGCGAAGAACGCGATCGACGAGAAGAACGGTTTTTCCGTCAACGCGGTGCGCGGCCAGTACCCCATCGACCTGCTCGCCAATGCTGCCGCGGGCGTCGGCCACCTGAACCAGTGGTACGACGTCGACGGTGCGGTGCGCGACGAGCCCCTGCTGGTGAACTACTACGGCAAGGCCGTGCCTTCGCTCGCGCTGCTCGCCGCCGCGCAGAGCCTGAACCTGGGCCCCCGCGACATCCGGCTGAACCCCGGGGAGTCGGTGCAGATCGGCAAGCTGCGCGTGAGCACCGACGACGCCGCGCGCATGCGGCCGCAGTTCTATCCCGTGCGCGACGGCAAGCCCGCGTTCGCGGTCGATTCGTTCTACGACGTGATGAGCGGAAAGATCCCCGCCTCGAAATACGCCGACAAGATCGTCCTGGTCGGCGCGAGCGCGGCGGGCGTGGGCACGCTGTTCCCGACGCCCGGCTATGCCGGCGTGACGCCCGCCGAATTCATGGCGCACGTAACCTCGAGCATCCTCGGCGAGCACTTCATCGTGGAGCCCGCCTGGGGCGTGTGGGCCGCCCTGCTGGTCAGCGCGCTGATCGCGGCCTATCTCATCGCGGCGCTGCCCCGGCTCTCCGCCGGCATGGCCGCCGGCATCACCGCGGGCGTGTTCGTCGCGCTGCTGCTGGCCGAGTACGTGCTGCTGTCCAGCGGCGCCTTGTGGCTGCGCCTCGTGTTTCCCGCGTCGCTGCTCTTGATCGGGCATGCCGCGCTCACCACCAAGCGTTTCCTCGTCACCGAGGCCGGCAAGCTCAAGTCGGACGAGGAATCGGCCGAGACCAACCGCATGATGGGCCTCGCGCTCCAGGGCCAGGGCCAGCTCGACATGGCGTTCGACCGCTTCCGCCGCGTGCCCTTCACCGACGCGCTGATGGACAACATGTACAACCTTGCGCTCGATTTCGAGCGCAAGCGCCAGTTCAACAAGGCGCAGGCCGTGTACGAACACATGGCGGGATGGGACAAGAACTACAAGGACCTGCAGAACAAGATCAACCGCGCCAAGAACCTGTCCGAGACCGTCATCCTCGGCGGCGGCGGGGGGCATCCCGGCGGCACGATGCTGCTCGACGGCGGCGGGGTCGAGAAGCCGATGCTGGGCCGCTACCAGGTCGAGAAGGAGCTGGGCAAGGGCGCGATGGGCGTGGTCTACCTGGGCAAGGACCCGAAGATCGGCCGCGTGGTCGCGATCAAGACGATGGCGCTGTCCAACGAGTTCGAGGGCGAGGAGCTGAACGACGCGCGCGAGCGCTTCTTCCGCGAGGCCGAGACGGCCGGGCGCCTGCAGCACCAGAACATCGTCACCATCTTCGACGCAGGCGAGGAGCACGAGCTCGCCTACATCGCCATGGAGTTCCTCAAGGGACGCGACCTCGTCGACTACTGCAAGGACGGCGCCCTGCTGCCGATGCCGCGCGTGGTCTCCATCGTGGCGCGGGTGGCCGAAGCGCTCGCCTATGCGCACCGGCAGAACGTGGTCCACCGCGACATCAAGCCGGCCAACATCATGTACGAGCATGACAGCGACACGGTGAAGGTGACCGACTTCGGCATTGCCCGCATCACGGACTCGAGCAAGACCAAGACGGGCCTCGTGCTCGGCACGCCCAGCTTCATGTCGCCCGAGCAGATCGCCGGCAAGAAGGTCGACGGGCGCTCCGATCTTTATTCGCTGGGCGTCATGCTGTTCCAGATGCTCGCCGGCGTGCTCCCCTTCCGAGGCGACTCGATGGCGGAGCTCATGTACAAGATCGCCAACGAGGAAGCGCCCGACGTGCGCATCATCCGCAAGGAAATCCCGGAGCGGCTCGCGCAGATCCTCGCGCGCTCGGTGGCCAAGAAGCCCGAGGCGCGCTACCAGGACGGCGACCAGTTCGCCGCCGATCTGCGCGCCGTGCTGGGCGAACTCTCGGGCCTTCCGGCCGCCGCGCCGGCGGCGCTCGCCTCGGGCGTGGCGGGGGCCGGGGCGGCTGCGGCCGAGGGCGAAAAGACGCTCGCGTTCCAGACCACCGCGCCGACGCAGGCCGGCGACAACGAAAAGACCGTCGTCATGGGCGCCCCCGGGGCCGCGCCGCCCAGCTATGATGCGACGTCCAAAATGCAGGCGGCGAGCGACGATACCTTCGCCAAGACCGCTGTTTTCGGAAGCACCGGCGCCGCGAGTTCGGCGGAGCAGGGCTCCGGCAAGCCCGACGTGGAGTCCTGAGCCCGACATGAACTATGAGTTTTGCCTGCGGACCGATCCCGGGCTCGCGCGCGAGAACAACGAGGATTCCGTCACATTCGACGAGCCGACCCGGCTCGCGATCCTGGCGGACGGGATGGGTGGCTACAACGCCGGCGAGATCGCCAGCGGGATGGCCACGACCTTCATCAAGTCCGAGTTGGGCCGCTGGCTTGCGCAGGCGGGCCGCAACGCCAATGCGCGCGAGGTGCGACGCGCGCTCGAGATCTGCGTCGACAACGCCAACCGGTCGATCTTCAACGCCGCCAATTCCAACCCGCAGTACAGCGGCATGGGCGCCACGCTCGTCGTGGGGGCGTTCGGCGACGGCCGCCTGGTCCTCGGCCACATCGGGGACTCCCGCTGCTACCGCCTGCGCGGCGCCGAGTTCGCCCAGATCACCAAGGACCATTCGCTGCTGCAGGAGCAGATGGACGCCGGCCTTATCACGCCGGAGCAGGCGGCCGTCTCCACCAACAAGAACCTGGTGACGCGCGCGCTCGGCGTCGAGGACGCCGTGCTGCTCGAGGTCAACGAGCACAAGGTGGAGCCGGGCGACGTGTACCTGATGTGCTCCGACGGGCTTTCGGACATGCTCGACGACGCAAGCATCGGCCGCATTCTGCAAGGCGAGGGGGGGCTGGAGCAGAAGGCGACTCAACTGGTCGCCGCCGCCAACGCCAACGGAGGGCGCGACAACATCTCGGTGTTGCTCGCGAGCGCCAACAGCGGCTCCAAAAAAAGAGGCCTGATCTCGCGGTTGCTGGGAGAATAGGCCGAGACCCTTCGTATTAATGTCGTGGGAATGAACAAAGACAGGAGTCGACCATGCCGAAGATGATCGTTTCGATCGACGGTGTCGTCATCAAGGAAGTGCAGCTCACCAAGGACCGCACGACGCTGGGACGGCGGCCTTACAACGACATCGTCATCGACAACCTCGCGGTCAGCGGCGAGCACGCGGTGCTTCAGATGAGCGGCAACGAGGTCTACCTCGAAGACCTGAACAGCACGAACGGCACGTACGTCAACGGCAAGGCGGTGAAGAAGCAGTTGTTGCAGAACAACGATACCGTCGAAATCGGCAAGTACAAGATCAAGTACGTGAACGAGGCGACGGGGCCGACCTTCGAGAAGACGATGGTCATGAAGGCCGGAGTGGTGCCGCCGCCCATGCAGGCGGCTGCGCCCGCGCCGGCCATGGCCGGCGGCGCGGCCACCGCGGTGGCGCAGCCCGCGGGCGACCCGGGTCC
>NZ_JBFWNP010000084.1:0-13853 GCF_050250995.1 Ramlibacter sp. | reverse complement strand
CGGTATCAGGGTAGCGCTGCTTGAGTCGGTGATGAATGAGGTCGAGCATGATGTCGCGCTCGCCATCGGGGTCCTCACCTTTGACTTTGAGGACGGTCACCGCCTGTCTTCTGACCAGTTTGCCGACCATCTCCTTGACGGCGTTGACATCCAGGGAGCGTCCTCGCTGCCTTCGCTCATTCGCAATGAGCTCGAAGCTGATCCGGTGTGCTCCGGCAGGTCGGGCGGCGCGGGCGAGTGCGAGACTGGTGGCCGTCCCCGCAATTCCGAGCGCGTCGACTGACGCAGTGACTTCGACCGTCGAGATGCGGTCCATTCGGCTTAGCGTCCTCATGGTGTGGGCCTCGAGCACGGGCTCTGCATTGAAGTCCCACATTTGGTTCCCTGGATCAACGGCATTGAAGTAGCTCATCATCCGGTTCGGACCCACGCCGACGGCGTTGTTCAGAACCAAGAGCCACTTCTTTTTGCCGACGTACATCGCTGCGGTTTCTTCGCCAAAGTTCTCGTTTTCCTCCATATCGATGTCATCGATGGGACGATCCTCGGTGAGCTTGCCGGGGCCGATTTCGCGCTTGCGAGCGAAGTCCAGGAAATACACGCGCTCCAGTGTTTTGGGCTTATGTATGTCGTCGAGGCGAATGTCCGCGCGCCAGCGCTCTTCAAGTGGCAGCGCCTGGAAAGTCTCGATGATGTCGCTGAGCGGAGGGGTATCGTCCCCGCTGCTGACGTCGAACAGGGTTACCACCACTTCTTTCGCCATCGATCCCTCCTAGTCTGATTGGGAAACTGTAACTCGGCTGTTCTGCCGCTGTAACTGCCGTTTCCCCGGAGTGACCGGACTTGCTGAGCTTCCTCGACCTTGGAAATGCCGAACCGTCGCGAGTTAAAGCGTGGTTAAAGTGGGTCGGCGGAAAAGTCGGGGGGGTGGTAGCCAAAACGGGGTCGCGCGGCTCCTAGGCCCCAAAATCCGAGCCCGCTTTAACTTTGCCGCAGGCCGGCCTTCTTGGCCGCGAAGTCGATCGCGGCCTTCCGCCCATCCAGGCGCAGCTCCTGCTCGCTGAACGGCTTCGCGCCGGGCGTCGTCATCTCCCACGTCGCGCGGTAGGGCAGCGCCAGGCAGCCGCAGTTGATCACCTCCTCGACAGGCGCGCTCGGGTCGTGCGGGTGCATCAGGCGCACCGGGCCGTCGTGCCCGGGCAGCACGAACGGCTTGTCGACGTCCTGGACCTGGCCGTCGGCCGCGTCGTGGTTCCACCGGCTGTGGATCTTGCCGCTGCGCCGCCACTGCTTCTTCAGCCCGGGCAGGAGCTGCGCGGCCTGCTGCAGGCGCTTGAAGCTCGCGATCGCGAACGAGCGACCCACCTCGGTGCGCACGATCGTGCTCGCCCGCTGGGCGCTCTCGGCGCCGAGCACCTGCTGCACGGACTGGATGGCCTTGAAAGGCGTCTGCGCGCCGAGCGTGACGAGACTGAGCTGGTTGCCGATCTTGCGCGAAGCCTCGCGCCCGACGTCCTTCAGGCGCAGCGCCGTAAACCTGCGCAGCTGCTGCAGGACGCCAGCATCGAGCGTCGGCAGCTGCAGTTCCACGTTCGCGCCGGCCGCTGCGAGCGGCTTGTCGATGAAGTCCTCGCCCTGCTGCCAGGCGGTGCGCAGGCCCGAGTCGGCCGCGATCGCGGCGCGGCCGGTGGCAGCGTCCAGAATCTCTTCGAGCTGCTGCAGCACCTGCGTGAGCTGCCAGCGCTCCCAGTCCGCCGGCTGGCCGGCGAGCACCTGCAGGATCTGCTCGCGCGCGCCCTTCAGCTCCGCGATGACACGCTGATCGGTCGCGAGCAGGGTGCCGGCGCGCTCGCGCAGCCGCTCCCGCAGCGCCGCTTCAAGCGCCTGCTGCGGCGTCATCGGTCACCGCCGGCTTCGCCTTCCCGTCCTTGAGCGCCTGGCGCAGATCATCGGGCAGGTTGAAGGAGTCGGCCGCCGCTTTCTTCTTGCCGCGGTCTTCGTGCTCGGCGCGCGCCTTCTCGAGCTCCGCGGCCGCGTCGATCTCCTGGCCGAAGCGGCCCGCGATGTCGGCGATGAGCTGCAGGCCGCGCTCCTGCGTGAGCAGGCCGTTGTCGATCATGAGGATCACCGACGTCGACACCTGGCTCATGGCCGCGGCGAACTTCGTCAGGTCCTTGTTCGCGAGCTCGGGGAAGACGGCCGTCACCTTCCACTTCTCGTCGCCCCAGTCCGGCGCGCCGGTTCGCAGGGACTTCCACAGCACGAAGCGGCCGATTTCCTCGAGCATCAGCTTCAGCATGCTCTGGCGCGCGGTGTACACCTTGAAGGTCGGCTCGCCCATCTCGCTCGCCGCGGCGCGGTTCACGTCGCCGCCGCCGCCGAACCAGTGCTCGGGCACGGTCGCGCCGCCCAGGACGTGGTTGCGCAGCAGCCGCGCGCTCTCGGCGGTGTCCGCCGCCTGCAGCTCCGGCGACACCGCCTTCAACTCCACCGACTCGTTGTGAACGAACTTGCTGTTGGCCTCGGGCGCCTTGAACTCCCGGTCGAACTTCTTCACGGCGTCGTCGTCCGAGCCCTTCAGCGTCACGTCCCACACGAAGCTGCGCAGGTAGCCGATCCGATCCAGCTCGTTGAAGAGAAACTCGTCGTACGCATCGAGCCAGTCCATCTGCCCGAGCAGGTCGCTGCGCCCGCGCGAGCCGTCGGGGAACTTGTTGACCTGGTACAGCATGCACTCGCCGTCGACGAAGTCCTCGGTGCGGATCTTCGTGGTGCGCTCGGTGAAGAGGTCCGCGTCCTCGCCCAGGACGACGACACGGTACTTCCAGTACTTCCCATGCACGTCCCGCTTCGTGATGACGCCGATCGGCTGCTCGGGGTTGTCCGGGTCCATCACGACCGTGCCGATGCTGCGCGGGTCGAGATAGCCCAGGCGCACGAAGCCGCTGCCCGCGTTGACGCGCGTGATGTAGCACTGCTCGCCGAGCAGGGCGAGGGCGCGCACGCGCGCGGGCAGCTTCAGCGGCCAGTTGTTGATCGGGTCGTTCCAGAAGGCGTCGAGCAGCTTCTGGTGCGCGGGGTCCTTGCACTGAAGCGAGACGCCCTCGGCCACCAGGTAGGCCAGCGGGATCTCGACCAGGCGGTTGGCCAGCAGGTTGCTCTGCCACAGCCACTCCGCGAGCTTGGCCATGCGGTCCTGCGCGATCGGCGTCAGGTCGCGGTCGTTGTACTTGCTCAGGCCATCGCCGGTCAGCCGGCGCCATCCGGCCTCGTCCTCGCTCTGGCTGCTCGCGGCTTCGACGACGCGCGTCTCGGTGTCGGCCGGCTCGGCGGCGCTCGCCTGCGCAAAACCGGCGACCGCGAGCAGCCTTGCCCACATGGATACCTTGCCCATCATCGAGCTCCTCTGAACATGCGTTTCGCCGCGCGGCCGTACCGGGCGCGCGCGCTTTGTTGGTCGGTGGTCCCGCCGCTCTGCACGGCCGCGATCTGCCCCGTGACGCAGAGCATCCACAGCATGCAGACCATGTCCGGCCCGTCGTCGTGGTCGGCCTTGGGGAAGTGGCGGAACTGATCGAGCAGCGTGAGCTGGCTCGAATGCAGGCGGATCAGGCCGTTGTGCATGTGCGGCTGCAGCGCCTCGATCCGCATGATCTTGTCGATGATCGGCACCAGCATGCGCACGGGGACGGGCACGCCTTCCTTCGCGCTGCGCTTGATCAGCTCGGTCGCGAGGAACTCCTGGAACTGCACCGTCTCCACGCCCCAGAGCAGGCACTTGTATTCGCGCTGCACCTCGATGATGTCGCTGATGATGCGATCGGGAACGCGCT
Source organism: Ramlibacter sp. (assembly GCF_050250995.1). GTDB lineage: Bacteria > Pseudomonadota > Gammaproteobacteria > Burkholderiales > Burkholderiaceae_C > Ramlibacter. The sequence goes on along the minus strand of NZ_JBFWNP010000084.1, from coordinate 10,020 downwards.
TCTTGATCTTCGCTTCCACGACGTCCATCACGCCGGTCTCGCGGTTGTGCCCGGCCACGCCGATCGCGCTCGGGTCGCGACCCGCCCCCTTCTTGCCGAGCGAAGGATCGCACGCGCCGTAGAAGATCCACTCGGCCAGGCGGTTGACCCAGAAGCGGATCGAGTTCACGAAAGGCGCGTCGTCGCCGCTCGTGGGGTCGTTCTGCTGCTCGCTGTCGAACGCGTCGTGACCCTCGCGGGCGCGCTTGATCATCAGCTTCACCAGCGGCCTCACCGCGGGCCAGCTGACGATCGAGTCGCGGTCCATCTCCGGGCGGTTCTGGCCGTACAGCGCCATCGCCGCGGCGAGGCCGTCCTGCGGGTTCTCCGCGTTCAGCAGCAGCCCCTCGAACTGCTCCCACAGCTCCATGTTCGCGGGCCACTGGATGATGGCCTTGAACACCTTGCGGTTCCACAGCGGGTTGCGCAGGAAGCGCTTCAGCACGCTGTCGTGGTGCAGCACCGTGCCGACGATGATCGCGTCCATGCTGTCGTCGGGCGGCCCGAGGTTCAGCACGCCCTTGGTGACGAACTTCTCGAGCTTGTCGCGCTGCGCGGGCGTGGTGACGTTCTCGTCGTTCTCGATGTCGTCCAGGATGGCGAGGTCGGGCCGGTGCGGGCCGTGACGCCGGCCGCGGATTTTCTTCGCGCTGCCGAACGCCTCGACCTTGCGGCCGCTGGCTGTAACGATCACACCCGCGCGCCACACCTTGCCCTGGCCGCAGGCCTCGGGAAAGTCGCCGATGAGCCGTTGGTTCGAGTCGAGCTCCGCCTTCACCGCCTCGAGCATCTCCGCGGCCTGCTCGAAGGCGTCCATCACGATGATCGGGTACCACTTCGCCTCGGTGATCAGGCACCACAGCACGAAGGACATCGAGATCTTCGTGGACTTCGCCTCGCCGCGGGGCGCCGCGATCGCGTCTCGCTGGCCGCTGGCCGCATGCACGATCCGGGGCAGGCGCTCGTACAGGTACTCGTGCAGCGCGCTCGGCGCGGCGGTGCCGTAGTGCGGGAAGTACGTCGAGTCGAAGTAGCGGAACCCGTTGACCTCGTCGAACACCTTCCGGCGGCGCTCGGCGACCGCCTCGGGGCTGATATCCCAGCCTTCGAGGTTGGCGTCGATCTGGCGGCGCAGCGCCTCCGCCAGCGCGGCCAGCCCGTCGAGCAGCTCCTTCTTGTTTTTCGCCATCGGCGTCTCGCGCTAGGCGTAGGCCTTGGCAAGTTCCTCGCCGAAGGGCTCGAGGATCTGCACGAGCGCTGGAACGTTCTTCGGGTACTTCGCCTGCGTGAACTGCGCCAGGCGCTGCAGCACGTCCAGGCCGATGGCCTGCCGGTTCAGGTCCGGTGCGAGCCGCTTGAAGCTGTTCATCGTCTTGTTGAAGCTGTCGCTCATGCTCGCGAGGATCTCCGCGCGCTGCAGCGGCTGCAGCTCGGTGTTCTCGCGCAGCATCTTCATGGTCGCCTGGTGCTGCAGCAGGTAGTCCTCGAGCAGCTGCTTCGACAGGTTCGTGAACGTCTCGTCCCCCAGCGCCACGGCCGCGCGGGACGTGTCCCAGTCGTCGCCTTGCGCTGCGGCCTCCTGCTTCCAGCGGTTGCCCGTGCTCTTGGGCACGCCGAGCTTCGTGCATGCCGTCTCCATCGGCAGGCGCTGGTAGACGTACAGGCCGCGCAGCTGCGTGCGCTTTTCCTTGCCGTGTGCCATCAGGGAGTCGGGCCGCCCCGCCCCAGCCACTGCTTGATGCCTTCGATGATGAGCGCCGTGCCGACGGCCATCGCGCCGCCGGAGACCGCGCCCATCACCGCCGCCTTCTGCTCCACGGTGCGCAGGCGCGAGTCCATGCCGTCGAATCTGTCGTCGACCTTCTTCTCGAAGGCGTCCATGCGCCGGTTCTGCAGGTCCTGGCCGTCCTTCAACGACTGCACCAGCCCGTGAATCTGCCCGAGCAAGAGCAACTCCTGCGTGCGTGCCTGGTCGCTCATTGCTTTCCTCCCTTGATGAAGTCGATCAGCCGCTGGTGCCGGAGACGATCTTCGGCGCAGAGCTTGGCGTTGAGAGCCTGGTTGTCCCAGGCCTCGGCGAGGCCGATGCCGGCGTCAGCGGCACAGGCACCCTCGGAGGGGTCAGCAAGTCCGCAGGGACCCGAAGGGGTGTCACGCCCGAGGAGGGCGGAGTTCCACATCCAGACAGCCCCATGAGACAGAGCAGGATCGTCGCGATGAAGTACTTCGCAGGCCGCGGCTGCGACTTGCTGTTCGCTCGCGACGGCGACGGGTTGCTCCACCGCGCGTTTCGCGACGATGGGTCGTGTGCGCTTGTACGCATTGAAAGCTCCTTCGAGTTCGTCCCTTTTGATTCGCGCGTCGAGCAGCTCCGCCTGGTAGGCCCCGCTCGCCTTCTCGCCGCGGCGCTGTTCGGCCAGGTCGCGGGCGCGGGCGTCCTGCTCGCGCTTGAGTTCCTTCGCCTTCCACGCGTTGTCCGTATGGTGCGAGCCGACCCGGTAGGCCCCGGCCGCGAGCGCGATCGCGCCGACGACAAGCAGCATCAGGACGATGAGCGTGTTGCCGCGCTGCTTCATCGCAGACCGCCGCTCAAGCCTGCGAGCAGCCAGATCGCGAGGCCGAAGAAGATCACGAGGACCAGTGCGGCGAGGTTCCATAGCGTGAGCAGCAGGCGGACCGGCTTCCATTCCTCGCGGCGGTGGCGGTAGTGGACGGCAAGCGAACTCACCAGAAACGCACAGGCGACCCAAAAGAGGACCCACAGCTCGGTCGGGACGTAGAACGCATGCATCAGCCCACCTCCGCGCCCAGGCAGCGTCGGTGCCGCTTCTGTTGCTCCAGCCACACGCCCCTGCAGCCGCGCGGCCCCCAGTTCTCGGGCTTGCTGCAATCGCGGCCGTCCTGGTAGCGGTACAGCAGCAGTGCGTTGCATGCGGCTTCGTAGTTCCCCGCCTTCAGCTCGCGCAACATCGAGGACTTGCGCCAGTTGCCACCGCCGAACTGGTAGCGCCAGTCGACGTACGTGTCGTACTCGTACTGGTACAGCTCGACGCCCTCGAGCGTGGCCTTCATCTCGGCTTCGGCGTTCTGGATGTAGGCGAAGCTGCGGTTGATCGCCTTCACCGGCGTCGTGGTGTCGCCCATGCGGACGGGCGTGCCGTCCTCGCGCGTCGTGCTCCCGAAGCCCACCGTCGGCACGTCGCCTGCGGTCGGGATGCACGCGGGGTTACACCAGCCCTCGCGGGTGGTGAGGCCGACGAAGGCCGCGGCCGAGAGGGAGATTGCCGCGACGGCCACGCGCGCGCCGCGTGTGAACGCGCCGAGTTGCCGGCGAAGCGATTGGAATCGGCTGAGCTGCATTCCCCGACTGTGCGAGGCGAGCCCCAAACGAATAAGGCCGACGCGTGTCGGCCTTATGGATGCGGAGGTCTGTTTTTTAGGTTAGCACATCGGAACGCAGCACTGATCTCCACGAGCAGACGCAATCTGCGCGACATGGCAAGGGCGATTCCCTAAGCGCATCTTCGGGTCGAAACAGACGGGCCGCGAGAAGGTGGCAATGCTCTGTGACGTCGGGGTGCCATGCGTCATTCCGCCGAGGAGGGTCGACATGGACCCCGATAACCACTCCCAACGACGCTGCTTGAACATACCCTCGGAGATTGTGAAGCTGCGCCTCCCTTGCATGTTCGCGGCGCTTGGGGAGTTCCAATTCGTATCGCTCTTGCCAGGCGGCGTCGGCAGTTGCAGCCTGAGCGGCCGTCATCAGTCGCCGCTCTCGATTTTCTGGCGTACTGCGCACGAACATGAATTCGCCGCAACGCTTGCAACGAGTCTTTCGCTGCGGAACCTTGGGCAAGGTTTCGCCGCAATTCGGACAGCTCGGAGCAACCATTTTTTTTCACGCGCCGGTATCGGCGTCATTGTTCGTCGAGCAACATTCGCATTGCGTCCACGAGGCGCTTCAGTTCTGCGGTCTTCACGCTCCCAGCGCTGGCCCGCTCACTCTCGTCTTCAAGCGACGTTGCTATTCCGCGAGTAGTGATGATTTGAATGACGTTGCCAAGCGCAACCACGTTGCCTTGGCCGCCTACAGCGATGGTCGCCGATCCCTTTTCTCTTTCTCCCACTTCGCCCCTCCCACTAGGCTTTTCGACGCCCCCTGACCACGGAAATGTTGGCGCCGATCACATTCCCACCGGCGACGACACTGTTATTGCCTCGAACGTTGACGCTGGTAGCGCGTTTCTTCGCGGTCTCGCTTCCCTCCAGCAGCTCATTCAAATCCACACCGAAGATCCTGCGCAATTGGAGTAAGTACGGTGCGTCGGGCATGCGCTTCGCCCGCTCGATGCGCGACTGCGTGGGCTGGCTAATGCCAATGGCCTCAGCAAATTGATCCATCGTCATCCCCTGATCGAGCCGTAGCTCCACGATCCGCGCGGCTATGCGGATGTCGCCGTAGTCCTTCTCGCTTGCTGGCGTGGTCATCGTCAGTAACCCCTCATTCCACTCGGAATACAGTCGACTCTTGATTCCAATTGGAATAGAGTGACTCCATTCCACCCATCGTATCCCATGACATCCCCAAAGACACGTGACCAGGTCCGAAGCGAGTTCGCCGCTGCCGGTGTCACGCTGCGCGAGTGGGCTCGCGTCCATCACGTGAGCTACGACGTCGCGAAGGCAGTGATGCAGGGCCGGCTAATGGGTGCGCGCGGCGAGGCGCACCGGGTCGCAGTTGCTCTCGGCCTCAAGAAGGGGCGAGTGGTTGCTGCGTCGGAGTTCATGCCGCCGCCGCCGAAGCAGAGAGGCTCAAGGCGGCTCACTTCCATTCCAGGAGGCCGCGGATGACGAAGCCCCGCTTCATCATGAAGGCGGTCACCGCAGTGCGACTGACAGCAGTGCGCCAATCCCGCGAAGAAGTCGTCGCGCACTTGCTTGCCCAATCGCCTGCCCCCTTCCTTGACGGCGAGTTCAAGCACGTGCCGATGAGGGCTCGGTGTCGTACAGGCGACGAACCGTGGGCGTCAATGCGACGGCGGATCATCCGCGGCTATGGGAGTACCGCGAACTTCCTCGACGCAAGCGGGCTGACCGCTTGGCAACTCCGTCAGCTGCTGGATTCGTTTGCGTACTACAGCGATACGAAGAGCTCGGTCATTGAGTGGCAGAGGCTGCTTGGTATGCCGGTGACCTTCAAGGCGCGGAGGCGCGGCGTATGACGGACAAGCCCATTCCCCTCGTAGCGGTGCGCAACGCACTGATGCTCGCCAAGGTCAAGAAGCTCTCGACGCGAACCATCGGGCGCTTCGCGGCGTACACGCAGTACCCGTCGCCATTCGGTACCACGTGCAGGGATGCCCTTCGCGGCAGGGGGCGTCTTCCCGTGCTGAATCTCAGCTTCGGCCCGATGAGCCGCGGCGACTTCGAAGGTCTGATCGCCCGGGTGCGCAGAGAGCACGGGTTGTCGGAGATTCGCAAGATCTGGCACACAGGCATGCGCGCGTTGCAGGCCGAGCTCGTGCAGGGGACGTGGCAATGAGTGTCTGGCTCACCGCCCGCGAACTCGCCGGTTTCCCCGGCATGCCGTCGACCGAATTCCGCACCCGGGAGAAGCTGCAGAAGCTCGGCGTACCCTCGCGTGCCCGCGCCGGCCGCGGCGGCGGTGTCGAGTTCGACTGCAGCCGCCTGCCCGCGCAGACGCGCACGGCTTTGATGATCGAGAAGGTCACCATCGTCGACCCCGCGATCACGGCCAACGTCGAGGGCGATGCGCTTGTCCCGGTCGAGCCGCAGCGCGACATCGCTCAAGGCCGCGAGCGGCCACCGTCTCAGTCCGAGCGCGCCGTCGCCGATGCGCGCCTGCTGCTGGTCAACCAGGTGCTCTCGCTCGAGCCCCTGCACGGCATCAAGCGCGCCGCCTCGCTCGTCGCCCTGCAGCTTGCCTCGGGCACGGCCCAAGACCTCGCCGCGGTCGCGCGCACGGCCAACCAGCGCGCCCGCGATGCGTCGGTCAGCACGCGCACCCTGCAGCGCTGGATCAGCACCTACCGGGCGCAGGGATGGTGGGGGCTGCTGCCGGCCGTGGCCGAGTCCCTTGCTGTAACCGAGGTGGGCGACGATGTCGCGGCGGTGCTCGCGCTCTATCACTCCAAGGAGGCGCGCTTCCGCAACCTGAGTCAGGCGGCGCAGGATGTGACGAAGCGGCTCAAGCGGCCCGTCGACGCCTGGAAGCAGCTCTATGCGCGCGCGCGCCGGGCGCTTCCCAAACTGGACAAGGTCGACCTGATCAAAGCGCGGCACAGCGGCTCGGAGCGGGCCGCGCGCCTGCCTTTCAAGCGCCGCGACACGACCGTGTTGCGGCCCCTCGACGTGTGGGTATGCGACGGCCACACGTTCAAGGCGAAGGTGCGCCACCCCGACCACGGCGCGCCGTTCGCGCCAGAACTCACGGTGGTGATGGACGCGGCCACGCGCAAGATCTGCGGCTGGTCGGTGTCGCTCTCGGAGAACGTGATCGCGGTCGGCGACGCCCTGCGGCACGCCGTCGGCAACGACGGCATCCCCGCCATCATCTATTCGGACAACGGCGCGGGGCAGACGGCCAAGCAGCTCGACTGCCCCATCACCGGCGTGATCGGCCGGCTCGGCGCGGAGCACCGCACCGGCATCCCCGGCAACCCCCAGGCGCGCGGGATCATCGAACGCGCCTGGGCGAGCTGGGCGATCCCGTGCGCCAGGCAGTTCGGCAGCTACCAAGGCAAGGACGTCGATGCGGGGAGCCTGCGCAAGGTGTCGGCCGAGCTCGCGAAGGAGCAGCGTGCGCTCAAGCGCGCCGAGCACACGGGCGAGGTGATCCAGCTGTCCTCGAAGGCCCCAAGCTGGAAGCAGTTCATCGACGCGGTGGAGCGCGCCGTGGCCGACTACAACGGCGAGCACCGGCACCGCAGCCTTCCCAGGCACGAGAGCGGCCCGCACGCGGGCAAGCACATGACGCCGGCCGAGGCGTGGGCCTCGATGCTCGATCGCGAGCACCAGTTCAAGCTGAGCGACCTGGAGCTGCGGATGCTCTTCATGCCGGCGGTGCTTCGCAGTGCCAAGCGCGGCGAGGTGCAGTTCTTCAACCAGGTCTATTACAGCGCCGACCTCATGGCCGTCGACGGCCAGCAGGTGCGCGTGCATTACGACATCCACGACCCGGCGCGTGTGCAGATCTTCGACCTGCAGGGCGAGTACGTGTGCGAGGCCGGGTGGAACGCCAACCGCAAGGCGTTCTTCGCGCAGCCGGTGGTCGAGATGGCGCGGGCGAAGCGCGTCGAGACACGCATGAAGCGCCTGCAGGGGCAGATGGACCTGGCGCAGCGGGAGCTGGGTGGCGTCAGCGGCACGGCGGGGACGTACCTGCCTGCGCCGGGCCCGGCCGACGTCTTGGTGCCGCACCTGGACGGCTCGTACGAACCCGCCCTGCAGGACGCAGAGCCGCCGCCCAGCGTCGCGCCGGCCGCGGCGGGTCGCCCGTTCTTCGATACGCCCAGCGAGCGCTACGAGTGGCTGATGGGGCACCGCACCGGGTGGGATGCCGAGGACCGCGCATGGCTTGAGCAGTACGCGGCGGGCGACGAATACGAGTCGCTCGCGGAGTACTTCGCGAGCCGCGGGATCGCCTGGAAGGACGGGGAAGAAGGTTTTAGGAGTGCCCGGTGAAGGTTGCCGCCTTCACCGAGCGTGCCTGCGCATTTTTTGAGCAACGACAACAGACAGGAGCGAAGTATCCATGAAAAAGGGATTTGTCCAAACCGAGAACTTCAAGCGCCTGCGCGAGGCGGAGAAGCTGGTGGCCAAGCGCGGCGCGCGCGAGGCCGGCCTAGTCATCGTGCGCGGCGTCTACGGCATCGGCAAGAGCGAGCTGACCGAGCGCTGGGCCGTCGACAGCGGCTATGTGTTCGTCCGGGCCAAGGAGACGTGGACGAAGCGCGCGATGCTCGACGAGCTCGCCGACAAGATGGGCCTGGACAAGCGCGGGCGCAACCAGGAGGTGCAGGCACGGATCATCGGAAAGCTCGCCGTCGAGATGGTGCCGATGATCCTGGACGAGGCGGACTTCCTGATCCGCAGCACGGCCAGCCTGCTCGAGGTGCTGCGCGACATCACCGACCTGACCGGCACGATGTGCTTCCTGGTGGGCATGGAGCACTTCCCGCTGAAGGTCGCGCGCTACGGGCACATCGCAAGCCGCGTAGCCCGCGTCGTCGAACTCGATCCGCTCACGGTGGCCGATGTGAAGGCCACGATCGCCGCGAAGGCCGAAGTCGCGATCGACGACGAGCTGATCGCTCGCATCCATGCCCAGTCGAAGGGCCGCATGCGCCTGGTGCTGAATGCGGTCGCGAACATCGAGACCTGGGCGCACGCCAACGGCTGGAAGAAGGTCGAGGCGAAGCAGGTCGAGGGGAAGGTTCTCTGCACCGAATTCAACGGCCAGCAGCTCGGCAAGCGCCGCGCGGAGGTCTGATCCATGAACCCCCGCGCACGCGCCGCGCTGCCGCCGCCCGTGAAGGGCAGCGAGACCGCGCGCGAGTCGACCTATGCGGTGTTTGCCGCGATCTCCGAGCGCGCGGCGGCGCCAGGCTTCCGCTTCTCGACGGGCGACGTGCGCGAGTGGGTTCCGCACGTCACGCGGATCGACGCCGGGCGCATCACCGCGCGAATGGTGGAGCTCGGATTCGCGCGGTCCATCGATCCGAAGAAGCGCGAGCGCTTCAGCAGGTTCGTCCTCACCCGTGAAGGCTTCGCGGGTGTGCGTGCCGCGCAGCCGGGACAGCGTCGGACCGAGCCTGGCTGGCGTCAGCCCGAGCGCCCGGATTCGTTCATCGACAGGCTCTGGAAGCTGCTGCGCATGCGGCACGTGCTCGATCCCGTTACAGCGGCTTCCACGCTGGTCGATGCGGGCGAAGACGAGCGGGCGCTCAAGCGCGCAGCGCATGCCGCGTCGCAGTACCTGCGCGCCTGGGCGCGCCAGGGCTTCGTCTGCGAGTCGCGCGGGCGGGCCGGCAACGGCTGCAAGCAGTACGTGCTCCAGAAGGACGCGGCGCGCGCGCCCGTCGGCTCGAGCCGCTCCATCACCACTTCGAAGACCTGATGTCCTATCAAGATCAACCCTGGTTTGCGCTGCTCACCGAGCGGGCAAGCTCTCTTTCGCGCAAGCTCGTCGCGGGTGCGCTCGGCGTGAGCGCGCCGGTCATCAGCCAGGTGCTCAACGGCACCGGCAAGTACGGCTCGGGCGCGGCGAGCACCGACAAGCTCGCCGAGAAGGTGGTCCACACCTTCGGTCGCTTCCCGTGCCCCCATCTCACGGAGCAGTCCGCCGCGGCCGAGCCGGTGGTGATCACCGCGGAGCAATGCCGCGGGTTCGCGCATCGGCCCGTGCCCACGGGAAGCCCGCGCGACATGCAGCACTGGCAGGCCTGCAACGGCTGCACTCACAAAGCCCACACCGCCCCGCCGCAGCCGCGCGAAGTCAAGCCGCGGAAGAAGGCGACCACCTCAACCCCGGAGGCCCCATGAGGCTCATTCGCATGAAAGCCGCAGCGGCGAGCGTCGTCTGCTCTGTCCGCGTCCTGTTCAAACTGTTCGTCGGCGGCGGGCCGGTCGGCGTGTATTACACGCTCAAGCTCGCCTACCTGCGCCGCCGCCTCGCGCGGGTGAGCCTGCTGCTCACGCGCGAACGCGACCTGCACCGCGAGCACCTGGCCGCGCTCAACTACGAGCTGAACGGGCTCGTTGCCGATCAGCAGGAGACGCACCGCGCCGCGGCCGAGTACTGGCGCGCTCACTCCGCCACGGGAGCGCATTCGTGAGCGCCGAGAAGCTCGACGTCGCGAAGCGCCTAGCAGCGCAGCCCGAGGGCTTCGCGAACGGGGACTTCGCACGCGCCGCAGGAGTCAATGCCTCGGCAGCGGGCGCATACCTTTCGGCGTA
>NZ_JBFWNP010000083.1:0-13860 GCF_050250995.1 Ramlibacter sp. | reverse complement strand
CGATTCCACCGTCACTCCGGGCCACGCGCGACTGCCCACCATCACGGCGGAACGTTGCCCGCGATCACGATGGAACGCTGCCCGCCATCGCGTGGAATGGGTGCCCGCGATCAGTGGAATAGGCACCAAGCGAGCCCACCTGCTCTCGACCACGCCCAATCGCCTCTAGTGCATGGTCGTAGCAGTCAAGCTGCGCCAATTTGATGACGACATCGTTATCGACTAAGAGGTCGAGATCGCTCATACCGGAGCCACCGCACGGAGGAAGTGCTCCGATTGATCGCCAGTTCTCTCAGGCAGTTGCTCCCAAAGCACGCGGTTGACCAAACTGGATAACGACTCATCCTGCCCCGGCGCCAGCTTCGCCGCGGCCATTGCCAATGGCCACTCGCCCGTCGAAAAACCGTAGTTCATAACCACGTGCCCTGGGTCGACCTGCATTTCGGCCCCCAGCTGTTTCGCGCGATCTGCAAGCTCGCGGGCTGTGCCGGCCGCGCCCGAGAGGTTGCGGCTTACGACGAAATGACGCACCCCCGTAAGCAATTCTTGAGCGTACTCGTCCGCGGCTCTTTCCTCGTCGTCATCAATCAGGGGCTCGCCCGCGTTCGCCTCATCGTGCGGGTCTGCATCAACTATTGCAGCAGCGTCCTTAAGATGACCCAATGCAATGTGCCCCAGCTCGTGGGCCACGTGGAACATATATTGGGCGGGCACGCCTGACTCTCTGGCAACCAGTATTGCGTGACGCTGGCCCAGCCGAACTGCAACCGCAGTCACCCCCTTGGCTTGCGCAGGGAACAATCGCAAGTGGATAACTGGAATCCCAAGGGCCCAGCATGCCGAGAGCACGTCGCCAAAGCCAATATTGTCGCGGCCCGAAGCGAGGATACTAGACCTAAGCGACGAGGCCACTGGAACCAACGTCACCGGATGACCAGCAGCCGCCGAAAGGAGAATGCGTGCAACACCAAGCGCGTATGCGGTGAGAGTGTCCTTCCTTTGCCCGGGTCCGAGCCGCATGTGCTTGAACTTGATTGGACCGCTTTGCAGAAACGTCAGAGCCGCCTCATCGTCCATTAAAGTTTCGGGGTCTAGGTTCAGCCGGCGCGCTAACAAAAGGCGCAGCATCATCTGACCGGAGGGCGACTGCTCAGTTGCCGCCCATGGCGGGAGCGTGGCGTTCAGGAAATGCTCCGAAAAGCCTGCCTGTTGCAGTCGGTCGATGAGTGCCTGTGTTTTTGACATTGTTAGCGTCGCGCAACTCTCGCTGCGTGACCAGCTGCACGAATTATTGCAGCCAGGGCCTCCGCATGCTCGTCTGTCCCAGTCCACACTTCACCCAACGCCGCCGCGAGCTCCTTATGGATCACCGGTGGTGCCCGGCCTACATCTTTATCCGCCAAGGCGAGTAAACGTATAAAGGCTCCGCCGAGCCGCTCTGGCTGCCTATGGGCGATGCGCGAGATGCTCGCTTGGCTTGTGCCAGCCTCCACGGCGAGGGCGACCTGTCCTGGGCCTCCGTTATTGGCCTCGTAGCGCGCGATCAGGTCTCGAACTCGTGACCACTTAGACTCAAGCGCTTCCCCCTTGCTGGTCTGACCCATCGGGCTTATCATAAACGAATAAATGGATATGACAATGCCGGAACTCCCATCACGTTTTTGTTGGACGAAATACGGAACAGAAGCAGGCGAACCAGCCGACGCAATCCTGGCGAGGAAAGAGCGCGAACGATTCGAAAATGGCGGGATCTTTCTTTGGGGCATCGGGAACAGCATTGCGCCCGGGATACGGGCACTTGTAAAACTCGAACATCGTCCGCTCGCCGTCTTCTCTCCCATGATATCCAGCGCGAAGGTAGCCGACGTCAATCCGTCGCGCGTCGTACGATGGACGCGAGCCCGAGACATGAATGGGGATTGGTGGCCAATGCCTCTGGCCTCTAGGGTGACTAGTAGGGGCTCGACGGGGCATCGGGACAAGACGACGCACTACGCACTGGTGTGCAAATCCGATCAGCCCCTTACTTCTGCGGACGCCCGCCCGAGCGCTCTAGCGTTTGATGCCCTATCAAACTTGGAGAGCGGCAACCGACTTGGCTTTTCGCAGGTTACGTCAGTGGTAAAAATGAACGGGAATTGTCGCAACGGACGCCACTACGACATCGGGTTCGTTGCCGAATTGGCCTTTCCATACTTCGTAGAACTGCATAGCCCAGTTCATGGAGTCAATGAGACGGTACCCCGGGATCGGCTCACCGGATATCAACCTAGCCTTTCTTGGGCGTAGTAAGGCGTATTTCGACGCTCGGCCTACCTCACTCGACTTAAGACCTGCCGGTCCGTAATCGCGGTCAAGATTTCTTTTGGAGCGCGCGATCGCTCTGCGCACAGCGACAAATTCCCCACGTCAAGGTTCCGCCTCCTCTTACGGTATTCGACACGAACGACAGGAGACGCTTGAGCTTCGCCGCTACTTGAATCTGGGTCAAGCTACCCGCGTGCCAGCACCATGCCCCCGTCCTCATTCGAGGGATTTTCCCGCTATCCTCCGCGCCCCTCTCGGGCGATCATTCCATTCCAAGCAATCAGGAGACACCAGTGCAGTTCCGGGCCCAGTTCAAGCGCATCGCCGCGTTCTCGCTCATGTTCGCCGCCGCGGCCGCGTCCCACGCGCAGACCGCCGCCACCTTCCCCACCAAACCCATCCACATCGTCGTCCCCTTCGCCGCGGGCACGACGACCGACCAGGCCGCGCGCTACGTCGGGCAGAAGATGTCCGAGCAGTACAAGCAGCCCGTGATCGTGGAGAACAAGGCCGGCGCCAACGGCTTCATCGCGCTGCAGTACCTGCTGCAGCAACCCGCCGACGGCCACTACATCACATTCGGCACCAACACCACGCACGCGGCGAACACGGCGCTCTTCAAGAAGGTGCCCTACGAGCCGGTGAACGACTTCGTGCCGCTCAGCGGCGTGATCATCGGCGGCGTCGTGCTCGTCGTGGCGCCCTCGACGCCCGCGAACAACGTGCAGGAGTTCATCGCGCTCGCGAAGAAGAAGGGACGCCTCACCTTCGGCAGCGGCAACTCCTCGTCGCGCGCCGGCGGCGAAGTGATGCGCGACCTGGCCAACATCGAACTCGTCAACGTCTCGTACAAGGCGCTCCCCGCCGCGATCACCGACGTGATCGGCGGGCAGATCGACGCCGTGTTCGGCGATGCACCGGCCGTGATGCCGCTCGTGAGGGCCGGCAAGCTGAAGGCGCTCGGCGTGTCGACGCGCGCGCGCATGCCCGGGTACGAAGACATCCCGACCATCGCCGAGCAAGGCGTCTCCGGCTACGAAACGAACGGCTGGATCGCGGCCTTCGCGCCCAAGGGCACGCCCGCCGACGTCGCGGACAAGCTCGGCAAGACGATCGCCGACATCATGCGCACGCCCGACGCCGCGAAGTACTTCGGCGCGAACGCCTGGAAGCCGATTCCCATGAGCCGCAGCGAACTCGCCGCGTTCCAGAAGACCGAGATCGCGCGCTGGGCGCGGCTCGTGGAGAAGGCCGGCATCGTTCCCGAGTAATCGGATCGGGGGCCGCGGTGGATGCTTCGACGCCCCGGTCTCCCCGCAATGATCTCCGGGCGCAACGGGAGTCATCGCGAGCCGCCGACGGCATGCCTCGCCGCGAGTTCTCTCAGGAGAACAGGCGCGGATTCACCACCGGTCCGGATGCCCCAGCCACCTGCGAGTTCAACGGGGCGCCAGCGCAAAATCCTCCGCCAGCAGGTGCGCGATATCCCTCGCGTCGTGAACCGCCCTGACCCCCGCCGGCAAACGCCTGCGAAGCACCGGCGCCGAGCCGCCGGCCCAGATGCGCACCGCGGCCGGCACCTGGCCGCGCAAGGCTTCGAGACCGCGCAGCACATGCGTCGGATTCATGCTCGCGGTAAAGCTCAGGCCGATCAGCTCCGCGCCATGCGCCCGCGCCGCCTCCGCGATCTGGTCGAGCGGCAGCCGCGCGCCGAGGGAGATGGTGGGGCAGCCCTGCAGCGCGAACAGTGCCTGGGCGATCAGCAGGCCCAGCACATGCGACTCCTGCGGAAAGGTGGCGAGCAGCACGCGCGGCGCCTCGGGGCGGTGCAGCGCGGCCAGCCGCGCCGTCGCCGGACGCAGCACGTCCTGCAGGCAATCGCTGTAGAGATGCTCCTCGTGAACCTGTAGCTCGCCGCTGGCCCACGCGGCGCCGATGGCGGCGCCGAACGCGGGAACGGCGTCGCCCGCGAAGGCCGCCAGTCCCAGCTCGTCCAGGCGCCCCTGCAGATGGCGACGCACGCCCGCGACGTCGTGCGACCTGAGCAGTTGCAGGAGCTCGCGCACGACGCGCGGCGTGCGCGCCGGCGCCGCCGCTTCGGCCACCGCACGGTCCCGCAGCGCCTGCAGCGCATCGGCCGACAGGGCGAGCAGCCGGCCAGGGCGCTCGCCGCGCTCCACCAGGTCGCGCATCAGCCGCAGCTTGCGGACCTCCGCGTCCGAGTAGCAGCGCTCGCCCCGCGCATCGCGCACGGGCGACGGAAACCCGTAGCGCCGCTCCCAGATGCGGATCGTGGCGCGCGGCAAGCCGGTCTCGCGCTCGACATCCGAAATCGACTTCGGTGCGTACTGAGTCGCGTTGGCCGGCACGTTCGACATGCGGCGATTGTGCGGCTGCGCGAACGAATGCGCAGAATCCGAAAAATATCCGACTGCCCAACATTGTCATATGACAAACACGTAAACTGATGAAAACCAGGAGCGCCCTGCCCATGTTCGGAGCCTACGAGAATCCTTCGGCCTTTCGCGGCGCGCGGCCGCGCGTCGCCGTCGTGGGCAGCGGCATCGCGGGCCTCGCCACCGCGCGTGCCCTCACGCCCCATGCGCACGTCACGCTGTTCGAAGCCGCCTCGCGCTTCGGCGGCCACGCGCACACGGTCGAGGTCACGCTCGACGGCATCCGGCACGGCGTCGACACGGGCTTCCTCGTCTTCAACCACCGCACCTATCCCGGCCTGCGCGCGATGTTCGAGGAGCTCGGGGTGCAGACGGCGCCGTCCGACATGTCGTTCTCCGTGCAGGCGCCGCGCGCGCTCGACGGCGGCCGTCTCGAATGGGGCGGCGCGGACTTCGGCGCGGTCTTCGCGCAGCGCCGCAACCTGCTGCGGCCCCGCTTCTGGCGCATGCTCTCCGAGCTGCTTCGCTTCAACCGGCTCGCCACGCGCATGGCGCAGTCGGGCCTCGACGAGATGCTGGACCAGTCGCTCGGCGCCTTTCTCGACGCGCATGGCTTCGGCCAGGACTTCCGCGACTGGTACCTGCTGCCCATGACGGCCTGCATCTGGAGCATGCCGACCGAGGCGATGCTCGCCTTTCCCGCGGGCACGCTGATCCGCTTCTGCCACAACCATGGCCTGCTGCAGGTGGCCGACCGGCCGCAGTGGTACACGGTCGCGGGCGGCTCGGCCCGCTACGTGCGCGCCATCGTGGCGTCGCTCGAGGATGCCCGGCCGGGCTGCGGCGTGACGGGCATCCGCCGCGACGTCTCGGGCGCCTGGCTCACCACCGCGCAAGGCCAGGAGCATTTCGACCGCGTGGTGATCGCGACGCATCCGGACCAGGCGCTGCGGCTCCTGCACGACGCGAGCGCCGAGGAACGAACGACGCTGGGCGCCATCCGCTACCAGCCCAACCGGGCGGTGCTGCACACCGACGCCGCCGTGCTGCCCCGCCGCGCGAGCGCATGGTCCGCCTGGAACTACGAGAACGGCACCACGCCGGGGGGCGAGTCGCGGGTCTGCCTGCACTACCTGATCGGCAAGCTCCAGCCGCTGCCCTGGAAGCGGCCCGTGATCGTGTCGCTCAATCCCCTGCGCGCGATCGATCCGGCCCACGTCGTCGGCGAATACGACTACGACCATCCCGTCTTCGATGCCGCGGCGCTGCAAGCCCAGGGCCAGCTGTCGCGCATCCAGGGCCGCAGCAATGTCTGGTTCTGCGGCGCGTGGACGAAGTACGGCTTTCACGAGGACGGCCTGCAATCCGGACTCACCGCCGCGCGCGGGGTGATGGTCTCGCTCGCGTCCGCCGAGCCCGCCGCCCGGCCCGCGCAATCCGCAACGTTCGCTGGCGCACCGTGAACGCGCCGCTGATCGGCTACGGCGAGGTGCGCCACGCGCGGCTGCGGCCGGTGGCGCACGCGTTCGCGTACCCGACGCTCTTCGTGCTGCTGCCCATGCGCAGCTGGCGCCATGCATCGTGGGCGCTCGCGCGCAATCGCCGCGCGCTTTTCTCCTTTCGCGACAGCGACCACGGCGAAGGCGGAGCCGACGCCCTGCAGTGGCTCGACGACCTGCTGGCGAGCGAGGGCATCGCCGACGCCGATGGCGAAGCCTGGCTGCATTGCTTTCCGCGCGTGTTCGGCCATGCCTTCAAGCCGGTGAGCTTCTGGTACTGCCATCGCGCCGACGGAAGCCTGCGCGCGATCGTCGCCGAAGTGCACAACACCTTCGGCGAGCGCCATGCCTACGTGCTGGACGACGCGGCCTGGGGCCGCGAACTGCGCGCCGAGAAGCGCTTTCACGTGTCGCCCTTCTGCGAGGTGACGGGCCACTACCGCTTCCGCTTCCTCACCACGCCCTCGCGCGAGCGCACCGTCGTGCGCATCGACTACGACGACGGACAGGGCGCCCTGCTGCAAACGAGCGTGAGCGGCCGGCTGCAGCCGCTCACGGCCTCGGCCATCCGCGTGGCGCTCCTGCGCTTTCCGTTCCTCGGCCTCGCCATCGTCTGGCGCATCCACTGGCACGCGCTGCGCCTGTGGCTGCGCAAGGTTCCCTTCATTCACCAACCCGCGGGGCCCGTGCAGCGGGCGAGCCGCGGAGGACCCGCATGAACACCACCACCTTGCCGCCGTCCCCCGCGCCGCGCATCCCCAACGCGGCCCGCGCCGCGCTGGCTCTGCTCGAGCGCATCCGCCACGGCCGCCTGCACCTCTACCTGCCCGACGGCAGCAGCCGCCACGTCGGCAGCGGCGAGCCCGCGGCGACCCTGCGCGTGCGGGACTGGGACCTGTTCGCGGCCTGCCTCGCGCGCGGCGACATCGGCCTGGCGGAAAGCTGGATGGCGGGCGGCTGGAGCACGAGCGATCTTTCGGCCACGCTGTCGCTGCTCGTGCAGAACCGGCGCGAACTCGAGGGCGCGGTGTACGGCAGCGCCTGGACGACGCTGCTCGCGCGCCTTCGCCACCTGCTCAACCGCAACTCGCGCGCGGGCAGCCGGCGCAACATCGAGGCGCATTACGACCTGGGCAATGCGTTCTACGGCCTGTGGCTCGACGAGACGATGAACTACTCGTCCGCGCTCTTCGAGCAGCCCGGCATGGCGATGCCCGACGCCCAGCGCGCGAAGGTGCGCCGGGCGCTGAACGCGGCCGGCGTGCAGGCCGGCGACCGCGTGCTGGAAATCGGCTGCGGCTGGGGCGCGCTCGCGGAGATGGCGGCCGGCGAATTCGGCGCGCACGTCACCGGCGTCACGCTCTCGCACGAGCAGCTCGCCTACGCGCGCGAGCGGCTCGAGAAGGCCGGGCTCGGCGAACGCGCGGACCTGCGCCTGCAGGACTACCGCGACATCGACGACGGGCCGTACGACGCGGTGTGCTCCATCGAGATGGTGGAGGCGGTCGGCCGCGAGTACTGGCCGACCTACTTCGCGGCCGTGGCGCGCCTGCTCGTGCCCGGGGGCCGGGCCTGCGTGCAGGCGATCGTCATCGACGACGCCCTGTGGAACCGCTACGTCGCCGGCACCGACTTCATCCAGCAGTACATCTTCCCCGGCGGCTGCCTGCCCTGTCCGCGCGAATTCGTGGCGCAGGCGCAGGCCGCCGGGCTGGAAGTCGTCGAGTCCTTCGCCTTCGGGCAGGACTACGCGCGCACGCTGCGCCATTGGCGCGACGGCTTTCTCGCGCGGCGCGAGGAAGTCATGGCGCTCGGCTTCGACGAGCGATTCATCCGCATGTGGGAGTTCTACCTGTGCTACTGCGAAGCCGCCTTCCTCCACGGCAACACGGACGTCGTCCAGTACACCTTGCGCAAGCGGCCGGCGTGATGCTGGTGGCGCTCGCCCCGGCGCTCGCGGCGGTCCCCGCGCGGGCGCAAGGGCAAGCGCAAGGCCAGACGCAGGCGCAGGCCGGCGAGCGGGCCGTCGCGCCCTGGCGGCAGCAATTGAGCGAGCCGCGCCTGCACGGCAGCGCCCGGCTCACGTGGTTCGGCCTGCACGTCTACGACGCGAAGCTGTGGGCCGCGCGCGGCTTCGATCCGCTGCGGCCGGACGAGCATGCCTTCGCGCTCGAACTGACCTACGCGCGCGCGTTCAGCGGCCGCGACATCGCCGCGCGTTCGCTCGTGGAGATGAAGCGGGCCGGCGACATCGACCCCGGCGTCGCCGCCCGCTGGGAGCAGTCGCTCGCGGCGCTGCTGCCCGACGTGAAGCCCGGCGACCGCATCGCGGGCGTCCACCGCCCCGGCCGCGGCGCTTCGTTCTTCCACAACGACCGCTTTCTCGGCGACACGGCCGATCCCCGCTTCGCCACGCGATTCTTCGCGATCTGGCTGGGTCCGGACACGTCGGAGCCCGCGATGCGCGCCCGTCTCCTGGGGCGGCCGTGATCGCCACCCGCGACGCCTGGCGCTATGGCCTGATGGGGCTGCCGCTCGCGTTCGTCGCGCTGCCGCTCTATGTGCAGCTGCCCGCGCATTACGCCACCGAGTTCGGCGTGCCGCTCGCCACGCTCGGCACGCTGCTGCTTGTCACGCGGTGTGCCGACGCACTCATCGACCCCTGGATCGGCCGCTGGACGGATCGCCTGCACCGCAGCTCGCCCGGCAGGCTGCTCGGCACGGTGGCGCTCGCCGCCCTCGCGCTGGCCAGCGGCTTCGCGCTGCTCTTCCTGCCTCCGGTTCGCGGCGACGCGCTCGTCGCGTGGGCCGCGATGGCGCTCATGCTCACCTACCTCGCCTACAGCGCCATCGGCATCGCGCACCAGTCCTGGGGCGCGCGCCTCGCCGGCGACGAGGTGCAGCGCGCGCGCGTCGTCGGCTGGCGCGAGGGCTTCGGCCTGCTCGGCGTGCTGCTCGCCTCGGTGCTGCCCACGTTCGTCGGCTGGGGCTGGACCTCGGCGGCACTCGCCGCGGCATTGGCGCTCGCGTGGTTCGCGTGGCGCTCCACGCCGAAGCCCGAAGACGCACCCGCCGTGCATTCGGGCGTGCCGTTCTCGCAGTGGCTGCCGTTCAGGCACCGCGCATTCCGCGCCCTGCTGGCCGTCTTCCTCGTCAACGGCATCGCGAGCGCGATTCCGGCGACCCTGCTGATCTTCTTCATCCGCGACCGGCTGCAGGCGCCGGACTCGGCTCAGGCGCTTTTTCTCGGCGTGTACTTCCTCTGCGCCGCGGCGTCGATGCCGCTGTGGCTCGCCGCCGTGCGGCGCATCGGGCTCGTGCGGAGCTGGCGCGCGGGCATGATGCTCGCGGTCGCCGCCTTCGTCGGCGCATCGACGCTGGGCGCGGGCGACACGACCGCCTTCGCGCTCGTGTGCATGGCGAGCGGCTTCGCCCTCGGCAGCGATCTCGCCCTGCCCGGTGCGATCCTGGCCGGCGTCGTTCGCGATGCGGGCGAACAGGGCCGCAGCGAAGGCCTTTTCTTCGGCTGGTGGAACTTCGCGACCAAGCTCAACCTGGCGCTTGCCGCCGGCGTTGCCCTGCCCCTGCTGGCGCTGGGCGGCTACACGCCCGGCGCACGCGATGCGGCCGCGCTGTCGGCCCTCACCGCCGCCTATTGCCTGCTGCCCTGCGCGCTGAAGCTGTGCGCGGCGCTCCTGCTTCATCTTTCCCTTGGCCGCACCGGAGACTCCCCATGACCCTCGACCGCCGCACCTGCCTCCTTGCCGCGCCCGCTCTCGTCCTTACGGGCTGCGCCGCGCCCGACGTCACCCATTACGCCGCGGAGCAGCCCACCCTGCTGCTGGAGGACTACTTCAACGGCAAGCTTCTGGCCTCCGGCATGTTCACGGACCGCAGCGGCAAGGTCGTGAAGCGATTCACCGTCGCGATGAATTGCACCTGGCAAGGCAACGACGGCGTGCTCGACGAAGATTTCACCTATTCCGACGGCACGCTGCAAAAGCGCATCTGGCGCGTGAAGAAGACCGGCGTCGGCACCTACGAGGGCCGCGCCGACGACGTGGTCGGCGTTGCCGTGGGACGCGCGAGCGGCAACGCGCTGCACTGGACCTACACCCTCGCCTTGCCCGTGGACGGGCGCACCTGGAACATGGCCATGGACGACTGGATGTTCCTCATGCCGGGCGGCACGCTGCTCAACCGCACCGCCATGAGCAAGTTCGGCATCCACCTGGGCGACGTGACACTCGCCTTCCGCAAGACATGATGGCCGCGAATCCGCCGCGCGCGGACTGGACCGGCGCCCGCATCTGGATCGTCGGCGCGTCGAGCGGCATCGGGCGCGCAACGGCCGAGGCGCTGGTCGCGCGCGGTGCGTCTGTGTACGTGTCCGCCCGCAACGCGCGCTCGCTCGCGGAAATCGCGGCGTCGCATCCCGCCGCCGTGCCGATGCCGCTCGATGCGACCTCCGCGGCGGACGTCCAGGGCGCCGCACGAGACATCCTCGCGGGCGGCCCGCTCGACATGGTGGTGTACTGCGCGGGCCACTACAGCCCGATGCGGGCGACGGCATTCGACCTCGCGCAGGCACAGCGCCATCTGGCGGTGAACTACGAAGGGGCGCTGCTTCTGCTGGACGCGGTGCTGAAGCCGCTGCTGGCGCAGCGCAGCGGCCACATCGCCCTGGTCTCCAGCGTGGCCGGCTACCGCGGCCTGCCCAACAGCCTGGCCTACGGGCCGACGAAGGCCGCGCTGATCAACCTGGCGCAGACGCTGTCGATCGACCTGCAGGACAGCGGCGTGGGCGTGAGCGTCGTCAACCCCGGCTTCGTCGAGACGCCGCTGACCGCGGGCAACGACTTCCGCATGCCCGCATTGATCACGCCGCGCGAGGCGGCCGAGGCGATGATCCGGGGCTGGGAACGGGGCGACTTCGAAATCCACTTCCCCCGGCGATTCACATGGACGCTCAAGCTGATGTCGCTGCTGCCTTTCGGCCTCTACCGATGGGCCGTGCGGCGCGCGACGGGACTCTGACATGAAGACCATCGACGACTTCCAGCGCTTCTTCGAGGACTTCTCGCCCGCGGATCTCCCGGCGCTGGGCGACTGGTACACCGAGGACGCGTACTTCAAGGACCCCTTCAACGAGGTGCGCGGCATTGCGGCGATCACCCGCGTCTATGCGCACATGTTCGAGACCCTGGACGAGCCGCGCTTTCGCATCGTCGAGCGCATCGGCACGGGTGCGAACTGGGTGCTGGTGTGGGAGTTCACGTTTCGCACGCCTTCGCTCGGCAAGGGCATGCAGGTGGTCCGCGGCGCGTCCCACCTTCGCCTCGACGCCAGCGACGGCCGGATCGCGTGGCACCGCGACTACTGGGACGCGGCCGAGGAGTTCTATGCCAAGGTGCCGGTGCTGGGCGCGCTCATGCGCTGGCTGCGCAAGCGCGGGAGTGCGTCCGCTGCTCCTGCGGCCTGAACGCACGGGCGCGCGGTCTCAGGGCAGCCCGTCGAACCCCGCCAGCAGTTCCTCGAGCCGCGTCGCCGCGTTCTTCAGCACGGGCGCGATGCGCTTGCGCTCGGCGGCGAGGTCGGGCTGCACGTCGGCCTTGCCGCAGCTCAGGCCCATCACGGTGCGGTCGCGCCCCACGCGCAGCGGCACGGCGACGCCGTACGCGTCGCGCTGGTAGCCGCCCAGCACGCCGCAGGCGCCACCGGCGAAGAGCTCCGAGAAGCTCTCCTCCATGCCGCGCAGCATCACCGCCTCGCGCGAACCGGCGGCCTTCTTCAGGTCCTCGATCTGCCGCGCACGCTGCTCGGGCGGCAGGCCCCACAGGTAGGCGTGTCCGATGGACGTCGTGCCCATCGGCAGCACCGAGCCCACGCCCAGGCGCAGCGTGGCGACCTTGTGGCTCGCGCGATAGGCGACGTACAGCATGTCGAGCCCGTCGCCGACGGCCAGCGCCACCGACACGCCGAGCCGCTCGGCGAGCTCCTGCAGGAAGGGGTCCGCCACCTGCAGCAGTTCGCTCGACGCGATGAACGCGTGGCCGATGCCGAGCGGCGCGGCGGCCAGCTCGAATTCCCGGCTGCCCCGCACGTGGCGCAGGAAGCCCAGGTGCAGCAGCGTGCTCGTCAGGCGCGACACGGTCGCCTTGGGCAGGCCGGTGGAGCGCACCAGCTCGGAATTGGTGAGCGGCGAACGCGAGGAGCGAAACGCGCGCAGCACGTGCAGGCCGCGCGACACCGTCAGGATCGTCGCGCCGTTCTTCGCCTGCGCCGATGCGCTCATGAAATGGTCCCGACCTGTTGAATGGCCCGCGCCGCGCCGAGCAGCCTCGGGCCGAGCTCGCGCTCCACACGCGCCCGCGTGATCTGCACGCTCGAACCGACGCAGGCCATCACGAAAGGCGCATGGCCTTCGACCAGCACCGGCGCGGCCACGATCCCGAGGTCGCGGTCCCATTCGCCGATGGAGGTGCAATAGCCCTGCTCGTACACCTCGGCGATCGCCTTGCCCAGACGCCTTCGCACGCGCGGCCACTCGCGCGGCAAGCGCCGCTCGACGTTTTCCATGAGGTAGTAGCGTTCGAGCTCGGGCAGCGCGGCCAGCAACGCCCAGCCCATGGGCGACGACGCGATGCCCACGCGCGCGCCGACATGCAGGTTGAGCGCGAGCGGCGCCTGCGCACCGCTGCACGTCTCCATGACCACGAGCTCCAGCCGGTCGCGCGAGCTGAGGTTGACGTGGACGCGCTGCAGGTCCGCCAGTTCCTGCATGTGGCCGCGCGCGGCACGTTGCAGGTCCGAGTTCGCGATGGCCGCATAGCCCAGCGCGAGCA
The DNA here is from genome assembly GCF_050250995.1 of Ramlibacter sp. Classification (GTDB taxonomy): domain Bacteria; phylum Pseudomonadota; class Gammaproteobacteria; order Burkholderiales; family Burkholderiaceae_C; genus Ramlibacter. The sequence goes on along the minus strand of NZ_JBFWNP010000083.1, from coordinate 813 downwards.
CGGGCGCGGCGAGCCGGTACTTGCGCTCGTCGGGGTCGTAATGCAGGTAGCCCAGGATCACGAGCGATTGCGCGATGCGAGAGATCGTCGAGGGCGGCAGGCCCGTGCGCGCCGCGAGGTCGCGGTTGCCCAGCCAGCGGTCCTGCGGCGTGAAGCCGCCGAGCAGCGACAGCGCGCGGGCGAACGGCGCGACCATGGCCGGGCGCGGCGCGCCTGGCCGCCGCGGCGCATCGGCCGGGCGCGGCGGCGCGACAGCCTCGGCCGGCGTCGCGATGGCCGCGCCTTGCGCCATGACGGACCTACGCTGAGGCACTGGCGGCCGCGGCGCGAATGTCGTCGAGCGCCGCAGGGTTGTCGAGGGACGAGAGATCGCCCGGCGGGGTGTTGCTGTACACGCTGCGGATCACGCGGCGCATGATCTTGGAACTGCGCGTCTTGGGCAACTGGCTCACGCGATGCACCGCGCTCGGCCGGAAGGGGCGGCCGAGGCGCTTGTCGACGTGCGCCATCACCGTCTTCTCGAGGTCCGCGTCGTTCGCGCGCGAGTCGGGGTGCCGCACCACGAACACCACGAGCTTCTGGCCCTTGTCGGCATCGGCGAAGCCGATGGCCGCGGCCTCGGCGACGTCGGGAAGTTCGAGCACGATCTCCTCGACTTCCGCGGGTCCGAGCCGCTTGCCCGCGACCTTGAGCGTGTCGTCCGAGCGGCCCACCATGAAGAAATTGCCGTCGGCGCGGCGCAGCGCCAGGTCGCCATGGACCCACATGCCGGGAATGTTGCGCCAGTAGGTTTCGAGATAGCGCTCGTCGTCC
>NZ_JBFWNP010000082.1:0-13969 GCF_050250995.1 Ramlibacter sp. | reverse complement strand
AAGTCGGTGCTGTGCCGGCGCCGAGGTCCCTTGCGATGTTCGTTCATTTGCTGTCCATCAAAGGTAGATGGACAGCAATCGTGCTCAGTCAGCGGCGAAACTCAAGGTGGGGTGACGAGACGCTTACGAAATGGCCGCCTACCTCGACGCATGGCTTGAGGAAGCGCCCGCCAAGCCGCCGCGGACGCGGGCATCGCGTTCAAGCCGAAGCTGACGGTCGACAGCATCTATGCCGCAACGAGCCTCGTGCGCGTGAACCAGGGCGCGACGGTGGAGCCCGACTACATGCTGTCCGCGCGCGATCTGGAGTCCGTGCGGGCCATTCCGCTGGACGAGCCGTGGGCACGGCGGCGGATCTGCATCGCCACTCAACGCGGGAAGGCGGCAACAGCCGCCACGAAGAGTTTTCTCGCCCAGCTGAGTTCGCGACCGGTGACGGAGTTGAAGGCGCTTTTCGGCAGGCATCACGGAGCGGTGTCGATCGACGCGATGAATGCCGCGATCAAGGCTCGGAAATGACTCGCATCGACCGCGTTCCACGATGCATTCCTTCGCACTTCGCGATTCGACCCGCAGTACGGAACGCGCGCGCCTGTCGTCGTTGACGCTGCCTCCAGCCGAGAAGACCATCCGGCTCGAACGGCGCGCTTTCGTCGCCGTCACCGGAGACACCTCATGAATCGCATCACACGCGTCCTCCTGGCCCTCGCCGCCGCGGCGACCAGCCTCGCGCCGCTCCTCGCGAGCGCGCAGAACTTCAAGGCCCCGATCCGCGTCATCGTCCCCTACGCCCCCGGCGGCGGCACGGACCAGGTCGCGCGCCTGCTCGCGCCGGGCCTCGCGAAGGAGCTCGGCCAGAACGTCGTCATCGAGAACCGCCCCGGCGCCAGCGGCCAGATCGGCACGCAGCTCGTGCAGAACGCCACGCCCGACGGGACGACGCTGCTCTTCACCGTCGACCAGTCGATGATCATCGTGCCGCTCACGACGCCCGGCGTGAACTACAACGCGACGGCCGACTTCGTGCCGCTCGGCCAGGGCGCGCGCACCTTCTGGACGCTCATGGTGCCCGGCACGGTGGCCCACAAGGACATGAAGGACTACGTGGCCGCGCTCAAGCGCGACCCGCTGCTGCGCTCCTACGGCGTGCCCTACGTCGGCGGCGCGCCGACCGTCGTGGGCGACGCGCTCGGCAAGCACGCCGGCGTGACCATGGTGCCGGTGCCCTTCCAGGGGTCCGCGCCGGTGCTGCAGAACATCATGGCGAACCAGGTCCCCGCCGGCATCACCGGCATGCCCGAAGCCGTGCAGGCGCACAAGTCGGGCAAGGCGAAGGTCATTGCCGTGTCCGGCTCGCGCCGCACCCCGCTCCTGCCGGACGTGCCGACCTTCAAGGAGCTCGGCGTCGAGGGCCTGGAGTTCCACACCTTCATCGGCTATTTCGCGCCCAAGGGCTTGCCGCCGGCGATGGCGCAGGAGTTCAATGCGGCGCTGCGCAAGTCCCTGGCCGACCCGGCGGTGGTGGAGAGGATTTCAGCCACCGCGATGACGCCCGCGCCGACGACGCTCGACGAAGCCATGAAGGAAGTCGGCGACATCGCGAAGTTCTGGCGCGAAGCGCTGCCGCCGAAGCGCTGAGTCAGTTCACGAGCACCAGCTTGCCCTTCACGCCGCGCGCCGCCATGTGCGCGCACGCGGCCTTCAGCTCGCTCATGGGCATGACGCGCTCCACCACGGGCTTGATCTTGCCCTCGACGTACCAGCGTGCCAGTTCCCCGATGACGGCGTCGCCCGTGTGCGGCTCCTTCGCCGCGGTCGTGCCCCAGACCACGCCGACGATCGAAGCCCCCTTGAGCAGCGGCAGGTTGAGCGGCAGCTTCGGAATCGGTCCGCCCGCGAAGCCGACGACGAGGAAGCGCCCGCGCCAGGCGATGGAGCGGAAAGCCGGCTCGGCATAGTCGCCGCCCACGGGGTCGTAGATCACGTCGGGACCCTTGCCGTCGGTGGCCTCGGCGATCAGGTCGCGGAAGTTCGCCGGCACGCCCTTCGTGCCGTAGTTGATCGTGACGTCGGCGCCGAGCTTCCTGCACATCTCGCATTTCTCTTCGCTCGACACCGCCGCGATCACCTTCGCGCCGACGACCTTCGCGATCTCGACCGCCGCGGAGCCCACGCCGCCCGCCGCGCCGAGCACGAGCACGGTCTCGCCGGCCTTCAGCTGACCGCGGTCGATCAGCGCGTGGTGGCTCGTCGCATAGGCCACGAACATCGCCGACGCATCCTCGTACGAGAACTCGGGCGGCAGCACCGTGCAGCCGCTCGCGGGCAGCACGGCATGCGTGCCGAAGCCGCCGACGCGATTGCGGCATGCCACGCGTTGGCCGGGCTTGACCGTCGTCACGCCCTCGCCGACCGCGACGACGTCGCCCGCGAACTCGGTGCCCGGCACGAAGGGCAGCTCGGGCCGGCCTTGATACTTGCCGGCCACCAGCAGCAGGTCGGGGAAATTCAGGCTCGCGGCCTTGACGTGGACCAGCACCTCCCCCGCCTTCGGTTGCGGGGTCGGCGCTTCACGCCACTGGAGCGCCTCGTAGCCATCGAGCGCGTCGCACATCCATCCATGCATGTCTTGATCGTCTCCGTGTTCAGGGGGTGGGTCCGAAGACGCCGAGCGCGCGCAGGCGCGCTACGTCGTCGGCGCCGATGCCGATTTCCGCGAGCACATCGTCATTGTCCGCGGCGAGTTCGGGCGAGGGCCGCGTCACGTTCGTCGGCGTGCGCTCGAGCTGGAACGGCACGTTCGCCGTCGTGTAGCGGCCCAGGGTCGGATGGTCGAGCTCGACCACCATGTCGTTCGCGCGCACCTGCGGATCGTCGAGCACCTGGTGCGGCAGCTTGTGCCGCATGCAGGGCACCTTGGCGGCGTTGAGCTGGTCCTGCCATTGCTGCGTGGTGCGCGTGGCGAAGAGCGCTTCGACGCGCTCGACGACCGCGTTCCATTCGGGACTTTTCAGCGCGACGTCCTTGCCGGGCGCGGGAATGCCGATCGCGTCGTGGAAGCGCGCGCGCAGACCGTGGCTCAGCACGCCGACGCCCAGCATCCCGTCGGCGGTGCGGTAGTGGCGGAAGTAGAGGTCGAAGATGCCGCCGCCACGTTTCCAGTACGCCTCCCAGGCGCGACGCTGCTCGCGCGGCGTCGCGCCGCGCGCACGAAGCTCGGCGAGCTGCGCGTCGAACTCGCGCTCGCGCGGCGGATCGACCTCTTCGAATCGCGAGACGAAGCTGAGCTCCATCGACAGCGCCGTCGACAGCAGCGAGGTATGGACGCGCTGGCCTTCGCCGGTGGCATCCCGATGCCGCAGCGCCGCGAGGATCGCGACGACGGAGCCGAGCGATGTGGCGGCGTCCGTGTAGGCAGGCACGACGGGCTCGGGCGCCGCGCCGTCGTCGCGCCCGGTGAGGAAGGCGAGGCCCGAGAGGCCGGAGGCGAGGATGTCGTAGCCGCCCAGTTGCGCGTCGGGTCCCTTGGCGCCGAACGCGGAGGTCTGCAGGTAGATCAGGCGCGGGTTGAGTACGGCGAGGCGCTCGTAGTCGATGCCGTAGCGCGCGAGGTCGGGCTGCTTCATGCCCGTGAGGAAGATGTCCACGTTCTTCGCGAGCGCGTCGATCACGGGCCGCGCGTGCGGCGACGCCATGTCGAGCTCGAGGCTGCGCTTGCCAGGATTGATCGACGAGAACGGCCGCGATTCGCCCTTCACGTGCAGCGTGTCCATGTGCCGCTGCGATTCGCCGCCCGGCGGCTCCAGCTTGATCACGTCGGCGCCGAGCGCCGCGAGCACGCGCCCCGCGCCGGGCACCGCGAGCGCCTGCGCGATCTCCACCACCTTGATGCCTGCGAGCACGCCTGCCATTGCCGTCCCTCCATGAAGAACGGGGCCCCGCAAGGCCCCATCCGCATTGTCTTGCGCGAACCGACCGATCAGTTCGATGCCGCGCGCATTTTCTTCACGATGTCTTCCGTCGGCCGGCTCTTCACGCCGGGAATCGTTTCGGTCAACTGCAGCACCGGCTGCCCGAACTCCTTGCTCTGCGCGACCTTGCCGATGAAGTTCGGCGCTTTTCCGACAGGATGGGATCGCGTGAAAGCCGTGAAGGTAGCGGGAGCGCGTGCGCGCACGGGCGCACCGCGAGGAACGATCCGTACTTCAAAACATGGCGTTCGCATCGAACGAAAAATTATCGAAGTACGGAACGTGCGGGCGGGGGGCGGTTGACCGCCGCGCGCGCCGGTTCCAGCATCGTCGCTTGATCGGATCGAACACAAGGACAGCAGCGTGGCCCAACAGGACAACACCGGAACATTCGACGCCATCGTCGTCGGCGCGGGATTCGGCGGCCTCTATGCGCTGCACAAGCTGCGCGGCGCCGGCCTCACCGTGCGCGTCTTCGAAGCGGGCTCCGACGTGGGCGGCACCTGGTTCTGGAACCGTTATCCCGGCGCGCGCTGCGACGTGGACAGCGTCGCCTATTCGTACTCGTTCGACGAGAACCTGCAGCAGGAGTGGAACTGGCCCGAGCGCTTCTCGACGCAGGCCGACATCCTGGCCTACCAGAACCACGTGGCCGAACGCTTCGACCTGCGCAAGGACATCCGCTTCAATACCCGCGTGACCTCCGCGACGTTCGACGAGGGCACGGGCACGTGGACCGTCGGCACGGACGACGGCAAGACGTACAAGTCGAAGTTCTGCGTGATGGCGACGGGCAACCTCTCGCTGCCGCGCGTGCCCGATTTCAAGGGCCTGGAGAGCTTCAAGGGCCGCTGGTTCCACACCGGCCAGTGGCCGCACGAGCCCGTCGACTTCACCGGCCGCCGCGTGGGCGTGATCGGCACGGGCTCCTCGGGCATCCAGGCGATCCCGATCATCGCGGAGCAGGCGAGCCAGCTCTACGTGTTCCAGCGCACCGCGAATTTCAGCCTCGCCGCGCAGAACCATGCGCTCGACGAAGAGATGCGCAAGAAGCAGAAGGCCGGCTACTCGCAGCTGCGCGAAGAGGCGCAGGGAACGCCCTTCGGCATCGGCGGCCATCCGCCGCCGACGAAGAGCGCATTGGACGACACGCCCGAGGCGCGCGAGGCGATGTACGAGAAGAACTGGAAGATGGGCGGCAGCGTCCGCTTCCTGTACTCGTACACGGACCTGCTGACCAACAAGGCCGCGAACGACACGGCCGCCGACTTCGTGCGCAAGAAGATCCGCGAGACGGTCAAGGACCCGAAGACCGCCGAGCTGCTGTGCCCCAATACGCACCCCATCGGCGCGAAGCGGCTGTGCCTGGACACCAACTACTACCAGACCTACAACCTGCCGCACGTGAAGCTGGTGGACGTGCGCGCGAACCCGATCGTGGAAATCACGCCGAAAGGGGTCAAGACGACGGATGCGGACTACGAGGTCGACGACATCGTGTTCGCCACGGGCTACGACGCGATCACCGGCGCGCTGCGCGACATCGACATCCGCGGGCGCGACGGCCTCGCGCTGAAGGAGAAGTGGTCGCACGGCCCGCGCACCTACCTGGGCCTGATGACGGTGGGCTTTCCCAACTTCTTCATCCTCACCGGCCCGGGCAGCCCGTCGGTGAAGTCGAACATGGTGGTGGCCAACGAGCAGCACGTGAACCTGGTCCTCGCGCACATCGAGAACCTGCGCAAGACCGGCAACGACATCGTCGAGCCCGTGCCCCAGGCCGAGGACGAGTGGGTCGAGCACGTGAACCAGGTCGCGAACTCGACGCTCTATCCGACGGCCGAGTCGTGGTACCTCGGCTCCAACATCCCCGGCAAGCCGCGCGTCTTCATGCCCTACGTGGGCGGCTTCCACAAGTACCGCGAGAAGTGCGAGCAGATCGTGGCCGAAGGCTTCCGCGGCTTCAAGACCTCGCGCGCGCAGGAAACCGCGAAGAACTGAAGGCCGCCGTCCCGCCTTCGCGGGAATGACGGCTCAGAACAGTTCGCTGTCGACGCCCGCCAGCGAACTGCGAAGCCGCTCCGCCGTCGCCTTCAAGGCCGGCACGATCGTCTCGCGAATCTCGCGTTCGTCGCGCACCGGCAGCATGGCCGCGCAGCTCAGGCTCATGGGCAACGCGGGCGAGCCCAGCCGCACCGGCACGGCGATGCCGTAGGTCTCGCGCTGGTATTCGCCGGCGGCCAGGCACCAGCCTTCGCTCGCGAGCTTGCCGAAGGCGAGCTCGGTGCGCTCGAGCGCACCCGCGGTGGATGCCTTGCCGCGGTCGGCGATGCGCTCGAGGAGTCGCCGGCGTTCGGCTTCGGGCAGACCCCACAGGTAGGCGCGGCCGAGCGCGCTCACTTCCATCTTGAGCCGCTTGCCGACCGAGAAGCACAGGGTGCTCGTGCCCGGGCTCTTTGCGTATTCGAGATACAGCATCTCCGTGCCGTCGCCGATGCCGAGCGCCATCGACATGTCGTGCCGGTCGGCGAACGCCTGCATGATCGGCCGCGCGATGGCCGACACGGGACTGTTCGCCCGGTAGGTGTGGCCGAGCATGCGCCCGCGCACGCCCATGCGGAAGCGCACGCCGTCGACGTCGCGCGCGAGATAGCCGAGCGACACGAGCGTGTATGCGATGCGCGAGACCGACGCCTTCGAGTAGCCGGTGCGCTTCACGATCTCCGAATGCGTGACGGGCGCGGTGCGGCCGTCGAAGGCGCGCAGGATCGCGAGCGCGCGTTCGAGCGTGTGCGTGGTGCCCGACGCCGAGGCGGCGGCGGAAGCGGATGCGGAAGCCGATGCGGATTCCGGGGCGGTGGCGAGGCTAGTCATGGGCGGCCTCCATGGACCGCAGCCTCTCCGCCAGCGCGGTCAGGCGTGGTCCGACGAATTCGACGAGGCGCGCGCGCGTGAGCGAGGACGCGGGCGCCGCGCAGGCGATGACGAAGGCGGGGTGCTCGCGCATCGAGAGCGGCGCCGCCGCGACGACGAGTTCGGCGTTCAGGTCGCCGGCGCAAGCGCAATAGCCGCGCTGGCGGACCTGGCTCTTCGCGTCGGCGATGCGCTGGCGCAGCGCGAGGCGATGGTCGGCCGGATGGCGCAGGCGGATGCGTTCGAGCAGGTATTCCGATTCGTTGTCCGGCAAGCCGGCGAGCAGCGCGAGGCCGAGCGGCGTGCCCTCCAGCGGGAACTGCGCGCCGTGGCCGACCGCGAGCGTCATGAGCGTGGTGCTGCTGTGGGACAGCTCCACGATCGTGCTCTCCAGCCCGTCGCGGCTCGCGAGCGCGGCGAACACGCCGCACTGGTCCGCGAACTCCTGCAGCAGCGGCCGCGCGGTCGCGGCGAGGTCGAAGCTGTGCGTGCTCGCATAGCCCAGCCCGAGCACGCGCGCCGCCAGCCGGTACTTGCGCAGCCGGCTCGAGTGGTTGAGGAAGCCCTCGGCCGCGAGCGTCTGCGCGAGGCGCGTGACCGTGGCCTTGGGGATGCCCGTGCGTTCCGCGATCTCGCGGTTGCCGAGCCATTCGTCGCCTTCGCGAAACGCGGCGAGGATGCCGAGCCCTCGCTCGATGGGGGCGATCAGTTCGCCCCGTCCGTTCGTGTCCGGGGCGGACGCCATCCCTTGCGGGGCGCGCAACACCATTCGCACGTCGGCCATTCGTCGCATGTCCCTTGTCTCCTGTTTGACAGCACTGTTTGCGGGATTCGGGCAAGTCTGCGCCCCATCGAAGGGCCGCGCGGAGGGGGTTTTCCCACTTGTTCCGTACTTTGGTGCGGGTTGCGAAGTCCGATGTACGGAACAAATGCGTACCTGCCTGCCCGGCTCGGCCGTGCCGCTGCGTAGCATGCCGCGATGATCCAACGCCGCCAATTCGCCGCCGCCGCCTCGCTCGCCGCACTGCCCGGCTGGGCTTTCGCGCAGAGCCTGACGGACAAGACCGTTCGCGCCGTGGTGATGAATGCACCGGGCACCGCCACCGATTCCATTGCGCGCTTCCTCGCGCCGCACGTCGGCAAGGCGACGGGCGCCACCGTCGTGGTGGAGAACAAGGTCGGAGCGGGCGGCACGCTCGGCACCGATTACGTGGCCAAGCAGCCGGCCGACGGCACGACGCTGCTCGTCACGAACGGCGCCCACTACACCTTCCCCTGGCTCTTCGACAAGCTGCCCTACGACGCCGCCGCGGACTTCATGCCGGTGGCGAACGTCGCGCTGTCCACGCTCAGCATGTTCGTGCCCGCCGACTCGCCGCTGCGCACCGTGCAGGACGTGATCGCGGAGGCGAAGAAGAACCCCCGCAAGCTCTCGTTCTCCTCGGCGGGGCAAGGCACCGCCTCGCACATCGCGGGTGCGCTCTTCAATTCGCGGGCCGGCGTCGAAGTCGCGCACGTGCCGTACAAGGTCGCGTCGCAGGGCCTGCTCGACACCGCGAGCGGCCAGGTGCAGCTCGGCTATGGCGGCATGGCCGGTTCGCTGCCGCTCATCAAGAGCGGCAAGCTCCGCGCGCTCGCGGTCACCAGCCTCAAGCGCAGCGCCCTGCTGCCGAACGTGCCGACGCTCGACGAATCGGGGCTGAAAGGCTATGAAGTCGTGTCGCCGGTCTTCGCGCTCGTGCGCGCGGGCACGCCCGCGCCCATCGTCGCGGCGCTGGCCAATGGCGTGATCGCCGCGGCCCAGACCGCAGAGTTCAAGGAACTGTGCAACACGCAGGGCCTGGACGTCGAAGTGGTGAACACGGCGGGCATGCGCGAGGCGATGCCACGGGAATTCGCGAAGTGGAAGAACCTCGTTGCTCTGGCCGGAGCGAAATGATGGAGGCGCAACCTGTCGTTCTCGTCACGGGCGCCGCGGGCCAGCTCGGCCGCGCGGTCGCCACGCGCCTGCGCGACGACGGTGCGCGCCTGCTGCTGGTGGACCGGGCGACCGGGCCGCTCGCATCGTTCGCGGGCGAAGGTGTCGAAGCCATCGAAGCCGACCTGCTGCAGGTCGAGCAGGTGCGCGCGGCCGTGGAGCGCGGCGTCGCGCGCTTCGGCCGCATCGATGCCGTGTGCCACATCGCGGGCGGCTTCCGCATGGGTCCGGCGGTCCACGAAACCACGGCGCGCGACTGGGAGTTCCTGATGGACCTCAATGCGCGCAGCCTCGTGCATGTGGCGAACGCGGTCGTGCCCGGCATGATCTCGCGCGGCCGCGGCGCCATCGTCACGGTGGGCGCGGCGGCAGCCCTGCGCGGCGGCGCCAACATGGGCGCCTACGCGGCGTCGAAGTCCGCCGTCATCCGTCTCACCGAGTCGATGTCGGCCGAACTGCGCGAGCACGGCATCAACGTCAACTGCGTGCTCCCGAGCATCATCGACACGCCGGACAACCGGTCCGCCATGCCGCAGGCCGATCCGTCCCGCTGGGTCGCGCCCGAGAAGCTGGCCAGCGTCATCGCCTTCCTGCTCTCCGACGACGCGAGCGCGGTGCACGGCGCGTCGATTCCGGTGACCGGCCGCGTCTGACCCCGCGCGGCGGGTTCGCGAACTGCGAATCGTCGACTCGAAACTTTCAAGTTGCCCGCGGCCGGCCGGTCTCTTACGCTTGGCCGATTCGAAATTCATCCGCTGGAGACACCGACGTGACCACCCTGAGAACCCCGCTGTGCGACCTGCTCGGCATCGAGTACCCCATCCTCCAGGCCGGCATGGGCGGTGTTGCGTTCGGGCCGCTCGCCGCGGCCGTGTCGAAAGCCGGCGGCCTCGGCACCATCGCCGCGATCTCGCCCACGCCCGCGCGCGTGGAGCAGGAGATCAAGCTCGTCCGCTCGATCACCGACAAGCCTCTGTGCGTCGACATCGGCTTCCCCGCGCGCGCGCCGAAGGAGCTCGCCGAGGTCAAGGTCGACAACCTGCCCGGGCCGCTGAAGGTGCTGCAGCAGGAGATCGAGGCCGCGGGCGTGCAGGTGAAGCCCACCGACGACCAGGCGATGAGCATCGAGGATGCGAAGGAGAAGCTCGAGATCTGCTTCCGGCACAAGGTTCCGGTGATCGCCTGCGCGCTCGGCACGCCGAAGTGGGCGGTGGATGCGTGCCATGAGCGCGGCGTGAAGACCATCAGCATCGTCGGCAAGGCCTCGCATGCACGCTCGGCGATCAAGGCCGGCACGGATATCGTCGTGGTGCAGGGCACCGAAGGCGGGGGCCACACGGGCGACGTCGGCCTCATCACGCTGCTGGCCGAAGTGCTGGAGTTCGCGACGGTCCCGGTCGTCGCGGCCGGCGGCATCGTGAACGGCGCGCAGATCGCGGGCGTGCTCACCACCGGCGCGCAGGGCGTCTGGGTCGGCACGCGATTCATCGGCAGCCAGGAGTCGAGCGTCGGCGCGAACTACAAGCAGTCCATCCTCGACGCCGGCTACGACCAGACGATCCGCTCGCTGCTGTTCGACGGCCTCTATGTCCGCCAGATCAAGAACCGATTCACGGAAGTGTGGGAAGGCCACGAGGACGAGATGCTGCCGTATCCGCTGCAGCGCCTCGCCGTGGGCCCGGCGCGCTTCGCGGCCGCCGCGGCCGACCTGAAGGAGCTGCAGGCGCTGCCCGCGGGCCAGGGCTCGAGCCTGATCCGCGACCTGCCGCCGGCCGGCGACCTGCTGCTGCGACTCGTCGAAGAGACCGTCGCTGCCCTGCGCGCTTCGCGCGAACGCCTGCAGTTCTCGTGATGGCGACGCGCGACGATACCCTGGCGGTCGGCAAGCGCGTCTATGCCGCCATTCCGCAACTGGGCAAGCTGCGCGAAGAGGTGCTGTTCGGCAACGTGTGGAAGCAGCCGGAACTGTCCGCGCGCGACCGCAGCCTGGTCACGTGCTCGGTGCTCGCGGCGTCGGGTCGCGACGAAGAGCTCGCGGTCCACGTGCAGCGCGCGCTCGACAACGGCGTCACGCCGGACGAGCTGCGCGGCATGGCCGTGCAGCTCGCCTTCTATGCGGGATGGCCGGCGGCCATCGCCTTCGGCAAGGCCGCGCTGCCGATCCTGGAGCAGGCCGCCGGAACGTCGGCCTGACTCGCGAGGATCAGCGGGGCTTGTCGCTCGACGAGCCGTCGCCGCTCCTGAGCGCCTTCTCGACGCGTTCGTCGTTGCTGGTGCTGCGTACACCCTTGAGGTGCAGCTCGACGTCGCTCGCGCTGTCGCCGACGGCGCCCACGGCTTCGCGCATCTGCTCGTGCGTCACGTTGAGTTTCTTCGCCCAGCTCTCGCAGGCGGCCTTGTCGTTGAGGTCGATTCGGTCGGTGGACTTGCTGCTGTCTTGACGGTCTGTCATGTTCGCTCCTTGGTGGTGTTGAGAGCCAGCGTAGAGCGGGCAGCGGCATACGCGTGTAGTCCGAAGCCGCCCGGGGAGCGGGCGGGTCACGGCACGGCCGTGGCGAGCGCCATGCCGCTCAAGGCAGGGGCGCGGCAAGCGTACGCTCGATGCGCTTCATTGCCTGCCATAGCTGCGCTCTGGTCACCGTCGTGATGTCGAGCGCCTTGATGCATGCTTCCAGCCGGCCTGGCCTGTTTCGCAGCGAGTCCATGGCTTTCGATACGGAGCGCCGGATGGATTGCCCGTATGGCGCCTCTGCCTTCGCGCACGCGGCCAGCAGCATGCGGCGCGGCGCCCTGTGCATGGCGAGGTCGATGAGGTCCCGGCTGTTGACGGCATCGTCGGCCCACCGGTCGGCGTTGGCGAGCAGTTTCTCCGCGGCGAGGTCGAGCGCGGTCAGGGTGCGCACGCCGCAGACGACGTCGGTGGTGGATGGCATATCGAGAACGATGCGCCCTTCGAGGACGATCTCGAACTTGATCGTGGCGCCTGCCACGCGAATGTGCGTGCGGATTCCATACTGGTCGGCGCGGATCTCGCGCGCCACCTCCAGCGTCATGCCGGGCCGGACGATGGGCGTGAGCGAGCGCGTGTCGCCCAGCATCTGGCGCAGGCTCCGGTAACCCGCGATGTCGGAGACGAGGAAGTCGATGTCGACCGACTTCCTGTACTCGCCATGCAGCAGCGCCATTGCCGTGCCGCCGCCGAACCAGCAATGGTGCCGTGCAAGGGCTTCGGCGTCGAGCGACTGCAGCACGAGCGCCACGCTGCGATGGTGAGGCCGTTCAAACAAGGAGCCGCCCTTCGCCCAGCGCCGTCGAAAGCGCATGGATCAGTGCCGCCTCTTTCAATGACAACTGGGCGCGGTCGACGTGGCGCCAGTTGCGTTCGTACAGGTCGAGCGCATCCTTCGGTGCCAGCGTCGCCGCGTCCCCGAGCTGCCAGGCGAGACCGCGAAGCTGCGGATAGTCCACAAGCCGGATCGATGGCGGCAGGTCGGGCGGAAGGGGTTGCGCAACGACGTCGAGGAGCGAGAGCTTCAGGCCGAGCGCCGACGCGATCGCGACCCACGCACCGATGGCGACGCCGGGCTCCCCCCGCTCGATGCGGTGCAGCGTCATGCGCGAGATTCCCGCCGATTCCGCCGCAGCGACCGCGCTCACGCGTTGCCGGCTGCGCGCATCGCGCACGGCATCGCCGAGCTGGGTCAGTTGCTTTTCGCCGAAGGCCGAGACGAGATTCATTTGTCTCTGATTATGGACAAAAATATCGTTTTGTCCATAATCAGAGACGTTTTAAGAAGCGCAGCGTGCAGCAGCCCCCGCCCGATCGCCTGCGCCTGGATCACCGCTACACCTTCGAAGATGATGAGGATAGACGCTTGAGCCAGAACCGTCTTATGTCAATATGTCCTTGTTTTTAAATGAATTTCCCAGTAAAACGTAAAAATTGAAAAAAACTGGGAAACGGCACATGTGGCCGAACTCGACGAGAACCAGCTGCGCGAGCTCGTAAACGCCCGCGCGGCGTGGCGCAACTATCGGGACGCGACGCGCGAAGCGCTTCAGGTGAAGGGATCGATGGCGTGGAAGGAAGTGCGCGGTCGCACCTACCTCATCCGCAAGTCGGCGTCGGGTGCGCAGAAGTCCCTCGGCGCGAAGGATGCCGGGACCGAAGCGATGTACGCGAGTTTCCAGGCGCGCAAGGCGCGCGCGCAGGCGCGACTGAAGGCAATGAAGCAGCGCGTGGAGGAGCAGCGCAAACTCAATCGCGTTTATCGGGTTGGCCGGACGCCCGCCGTCGTCGTGCGCGTGCTGAACGCGCTCGACAGCGCCGGGCTGGCCGACAAGTTCATGGTGATCGGCACGCACGCCCTCTATGCGTACGAGGCCGCGGCGGGTGTTCTCGTGGACTCCAGCGCGATGGCGACGCGCGACCTCGACCTGCTTTTCGATGCGCGCAAGAGAGTCGCCTTCATCACTTCGCTCAGCCAGGGAGAACACAAGTCGCTCATCGGTGTGCTGCAGAAAGCGGATGCGACATTTCGTGTGATCCCGGACCAGCTCCAGACCGCCGTCAACGACGACGGCTTCGAGGTTGACCTGATCAGGCGCAAGGCCAGGGATGGCGATTCGCACCCGATGCGGATGTCCGACGACGAGAACGATTTCTGGGCCGTCGAAATCGACCAGAGAGAAAAAATCCAGAGCGGCCGCAAGTTCGAGCACCTCGTCGTCGCTCCCAATGGCGAGATGGCGAGCATGCGCACGCTGCACCCGCTCGATTTCATCCGGCTCAAACGGGACCTGTCGCAACGGCCGGGCCGCGATCCGCTCAAGGCGCCGAAGGATCGGCTGCAGGCGCAGGTCGTGCAGCAGTTGTGGGACGACTACCTGCGGCATCTCCACCCGGCGAATGCCGATGAAAAGGTGGCCGGCCCCGGAGCAGGATCGGGCCAAGCCGAAGCGCTGCCCGATCCGCTCGCGGGCTAGGAGTGTGGGCGGCAGAAGGGTAGCCCGCGCCCTTCTCCACAGATTCTGAAGCTGTGGCGTTGAATGCGGTGGCGCACCCCGGACCGGGACGGGGGCGGCCCCTTCCGCGAATGTCCCCCGT
>NZ_JBFWNP010000081.1:0-14759 GCF_050250995.1 Ramlibacter sp. | reverse complement strand
GATTCCACCGTCACTCCGGGCCACGCGCGACTGCCCACCATCACGGCGGAACGTTGCCCGCGATCACGATGGAACGCTGCCCGCCATCGCGTGGAATGGGTGCCCGCGATCAGTGGAATAGGCAGCCGACTGTAGCGTGTGTGTCGGATCTCGTTGCCGACGCCCGGCAGCTTCTTCGCTCGCGCATCTCGACACGGAAGTCTCGAGGCGGCCCAACTGGGGCGCGCCATCGCCGAAGAAGCGGTGGCGTCGTCGTTGTTCGACGATCTTCGGCTTTCCTGAGAAGCCGGCAGCCGACATCGTTTACTTGCGGTGCCGCGATATCAATGCCCGAGGCGCTGCAGCGCTTCCTGAGGCGTGAGGATGTCGAACGGGAGCTTTCGCGAAGCCGGTGCAAGGGCGAGCAAGTCCCGATCCCCGGTCACCAGGATCTCGGCTTTCCCGGTGAGCGCGAGTTCCGGGAACATCGAGTCGGATGCATCGCGGCACACAGGAAGCGTCGAGCACGCCCGGCGGGACATGCCTTCGGCGACCGTCTGCGCGTAAGGCAGGTACTCGGCAAGCAGTTCGTGCTGTACTTCGGGCGTCAGCTCGAACTTTGCATAGGCGAGGACGCGCAAGAGGTCGCGGGTCGTGGCTGCCGAAGCCAGGGGCAGGATGTGCTCTCGCTGCCAATGCCATCGGAGGCGCGAAACCGCACCGCCGGGAAAGCGCAGCGCGGAGAAAACGACGTTGGTGTCGAGTGCTGCCCGGCGCGGCTCAGCCTCGCTGCGCTCACGTCACCGCATCGGCGATGTCCGACTCGGTGATGTTCAAGACGTGCTGGACCAGTTGCAAGGCGCTGGCGCACAACTGAGATTTCACGGCGACTTCGATTGGCCGGGCCTGCGCATCGCAAACCACGTGCCAGGCGCGGTCCTCCGGGCCCTACGAATAGCAGGCAATGCTGGACTTGATCTCGATGTCGGGCCTGAGGTCCCGGGGGGGCGACAATGGCACGAACGGAATCGCCACTCACTTCGATCCGTCTCAGGTTCGGCTTGCGGTTTACCACTGCAAGGATTGCTTCGTCGGTCAGCTTGTCGCAATTGCGGACATGAAGGCGCTCGACGGATTCGGGAAGGTCATCGAGCGACTCGATCCTGGAATAGGAAAGCGTCAGCTCGCGTAGGCGCGGACACAGCCTTCCTTCCGCGGCAAGGTCCGATCCGGACATGCACAGCTGCGTCAGACGCGGGAATTCGCGGCGGATTTCCATGGCGAACGGATGCGAACCGGTCGCCGCAGCCGCCAGCGCAACCCCATCGGATTCGTGCGGTTCGAAATCCAGATACTCGATGTTGAGAAAGCGCAGCCGCTCCGCGGGGATGGCATCCATGACGCCTTGATCGATGCGCTGATTCCAAAGGTCAAGATGGGTCAGTTCGGAGAACCCGCGGAGGAAGTCGAAGGCGCCGCTGGGTAGGCGATGGTCCGTCCAGCTCGAAAGACCCAGCACCCTCAGCGTGCCCGCGAACTCATGACCCCCAGCGCCCCCAGGCCCGGATTGTCCGATCGCAAGGCGGCGGCCGCGAGCCCGGGATCCAGCGGACCTTCGGGCCCGATTTGTTCGGCACGTTCAGAGTTGTCGGGCGCATCGAACTTGGCGACTGCCATCGGCGGCGGGGAGCCTTCATCCAGCCCGACTGGGTGCGGCGGCGTCGCCGAAAGGGGGGAAAGCACGTCCGGACTCCTGGAACAGGTGATGTTCCTATTGAGCCCTCGGTGCCGGCGACTTGCCTCTATACACAAGGCATTCTTGCGGCATCCACAGGTCTGCGATCAGATCCGCACGAAGTCTGAAAAGAGGCGCCGAAAGCCGTAGGTCGCTACCCGCGCCGTGACAGGCCGATAAGAATCCGATCTCCATCCACCACCCGAGCACACTCATGGGCATAGGCACCGCCACCTCCATCACCCGGTCGAAGACCCTCACCGCCGGCCGCGACACCATCAATTTCGATACGTCACTGGGGCCGATCACCGACACGTTCGTCGCGATCAACGGAGCGCTCGGCACCGGCGACTATCTCAATGGCGGCAGCGGGTGGGACACGCTCAAGTGGAGCATCACGGGCAAGTACTCGGCCCAGCCGACGCTAGTGACCATCAAGCCGACGCTCGTGAGCATCGAGACGCTGGAGCTGTCGATCGGCGACATGTCCGCAGCCACAACCCTGGACATGGCCGCGAGCGCCAGTTGCGGCCTCAAGCACCTGAAGCTCGTCGGCGGGCCCGAACACAGTTTCGCCGCCGACTTCACGCTCAGGAACCTCAATTCGAAGCTGGACACCATCGCCACCGACAACTTCGACGGCCGGCTATCCATTGAAAGCGGGGCCACGGCCGTGGCCGGAAACGCCGATCGAGTGACGATCAACTCGTCCCACACGGTCAATGTCGCACTGCCCGGATACGAAATCGTCGATCTCGTCACGGGAGTCGCGGACGTTGTCTTGGTCCACAGACTGCACCTCACCGAATCGCGGAACCCGGAAACATTGAATATCCGCGGATCCGCCAGCGAAGTGCGGATAGGATCGCCGCACGGCGTGGATGTGATCGACGCGAGCACGTTCGGCGGCAAGCTCCGTGTCTTGAACGACTCGTGGTACGAATCCGGCGCGACGAGCCTGACCATCCGAGGCGGCTTCGGGTCGGACTCCATCCGGGGAACATCGCTCGACGACATCATCCAGGCCGCGCCCAAGGACGCGACCTCGCAGACCGACCGAATGTGGGGAGGGGCAGGACGAGACGTGTTTCGCTTCGAAGGCAGCACCCTCGAACGCATGCTCGACGTGTCTCGAATCGATGCGGGCGCGAAGCCGGATTACGGCGGTAGCGCCGTCCGGGCCGGGATGGCGCGCATCGAGGATTTCCAGTGCGGCATCGACCGGATCGCCCTCGCCTGGGGCGGCGCTGGCAAGCACTCGATCAATGTCACGAAGGAGGAGTGGATCGCGACTGCGTCGAGCTTCGACCAGATTGCGCTTCGCCTCGGCGACATGGCCGCCTCGACCCCGACCGAGGTGAAGGCCACGGTCGTGACCGTTGCAGGCGGCACCCTGGCAGGCACCTACCTCGTGGTGAACGATACGAATTCGGGTTTCAAGCAGGGCGACGACATGGTCATCGACCTGACCGGCATGACCGGCACGCTCCGGTCCACCGACTTCATCTTCACGTGACGCCCGCTTTCGCCCGGTGACCGCGGTCGCCGGGCGAACGCACGATCGATTCCCGCCTCACTCCCACTCGATCGTCGCCGGCGGCTTGCTGCTCACGTCGTAGGTCACGCGATTGATGCCGCGCACCTCGTTGATGATGCGACCCGACACCTTCTTGAGCAGCGCATAGGGCAGCTCCGCCCAGTCGGCCGTCATGAAGTCGCTGGTCTGCACGGCGCGCAGCGCGACCACATAGTCGTAGGTGCGACCGTCGCCCATCACGCCGACGCTCTTGACCGGCAGGAACACCGTGAAGGCTTGCGAGGTCAGGTCGTACCAGGATTTACCCGTCGCCGCGTCGCGGAAGTTGCGCAGCTCCTCGATGAAGATCGCATCGGCACGGCGCAACAGGTCGGCGTATTCCTTCTTCACTTCGCCGAGGATGCGAACGCCGAGGCCTGGGCCGGGGAACGGATGGCGATACACCATCTCCGGCGGCAGGCCCAGCGCCACGCCCAGCTCGCGCACTTCGTCCTTGAACAGGTCGCGCAGCGGCTCCAGCAGCTTCAGGCCCAGTTGCTCGGGGAGGCCGCCGACGTTGTGGTGGCTCTTGATCGTCACGGCCTTCTTGCTCTTCGCGCCGCCGGACTCGATGACGTCCGGATAGATCGTGCCCTGCGCCAGCCACGCCACATGGCGCGAATGCGTCTGCTTGATCTTCGCGGCTTCGGCCTTGAAGACATCGACGAACAGGCCGCCGATGATCTTGCGCTTGGCTTCGGGATCGGTCACGCCGGCCAGCTTGCCGAGGAAGAGATCGGCCGCGTCCACCCGCACCACCTTCGCGTGCAGGCGGCCGACGAACATCTCCATCACGAGGTCGCCCTCGTTCTGGCGCAGCAGGCCATGATCGACGAAGACGCAAGTGAGTTGATCGCCGATCGCACGATGGATAAGCGCGGCGGCCACCGACGAGTCGACCCCACCCGAGAGGCCGAGGATCACTTCCTCGTCTCCCACTTGCTTGCGGATGGCTTCGACCGCCTCGCCGATGTGGTCGCGCATCACCCAGTCGGCGCGCGCGCCGCAGATGCCGAGCACGAAACGCTCGAGGATCGCCCGGCCCTGCACCGTGTGCGTGACTTCCGCGTGGAACTGGATCGCGTAGAACCTGCGCGCCTCGTCCGCCATCGCGGCGATGGGGCAGCTCTCGGTCGACGCCATCAGCTTGAAGCCCGGCGGCATCTCGACGACCTTGTCGCCGTGCGACATCCAGACGTTGAGCATGCCGTGGCCCTCGGGCGTGGCAAAGTCCTGGATGTCGCGCAGCAGCTCGGTATGGCCGCGCGCGCGCACGGCCGCGAAGCCGAACTCGCGCTTGTGCCCGCCCTCGACCTTGCCGCCGAGCTGGTGCGCCATCGTCTGCATGCCGTAGCAGATGCCAAGCACGGGCACGCCGAGTTCGAACACGGCCTGCGGCGCCTTGTCGGTGGTGTCCTCGTAGACGCTCGCGTGGCTGCCCGAAAGGATCACTCCCTTGAGCCTGCCGTCCGCCGCGTACTCGCGAATCCAGGCGTCGCTCACGTCGCAGGGGTGCACCTCGGAGTACACATGCGCCTCGCGCACGCGCCGCGCGATGAGCTGCGTGACCTGGGAGCCGAAGTCGAGAATGAGGATCTTGTCGTGTTGCATGAACGGCGCCAACCTCATTCCGCCCGATAGTTCGGCGCTTCCTTCGTGATCTGCACGTCGTGGACGTGGCTCTCTCGCATGCCGGCGGCGGTGATCTCCACGAACTCCGCCTTCTGCCGCATCTCGTCGATGCTCGCGCAGCCGCAATAGCCCATGGCCGCGCGCACGCCGCCGGCGAGCTGGTAGGCGATGGCGACCATCGAGCCCTTGTACGGCACGCGGCCCTCGATGCCTTCGGGCACGAGCTTGTCGGCGTTGGGGTTGGTGCTGGTGGCTTCCTGGAAGTAGCGGTCGGCGCTGCCCTGCTGCATGGCGCCGATGGAACCCATGCCGCGATAGCTCTTGTAGCTGCGGCCCTGGTAAAGCACGATCTCGCCGGGCGCCTCTTCGGTGCCGGCGAACATGCCGCCCATCATCACGCTGTTGGCGCCGGCCGCGATGGCCTTGGCGATGTCGCCCGAGAAGCGGATGCCGCCGTCCGCGATCATCGGCACGCCCGTCCCCTGCAATGCGGTCGCGACGTTGTCGATGGCGGTGATCTGCGGCACGCCCACGCCGGCGACGATGCGCGTCGTGCAGATGGAGCCGGGGCCGATGCCCACCTTCACCGCATCGGCGCCCACTTCGACCAGCGCGCGCGCCGCCGCGCCGGTGGCGATGTTGCCGCCGATCACGTCGACGTCCGGGTAGTTCTGCTTGACCCAGCGCACGCGCTCGATGACGCCCTTGCTGTGGCCGTGCGCGGTGTCGACGACGATCACGTCGACGCCGGCGCGAGCCAATGCCTCGACGCGCTCCTCGGTGCCCTCGCCCACGCCGACCGCGGCGCCGACGCGCAGCCGGCCCGAGCCGTCGCGCGCGGCATTGGGAAAACTGGTCTGCTTGGTGATGTCCTTGACGGTGATCAGGCCCTTGAGCTCGAAGCCATCGTTGATCACCAGGATGCGCTCGAGCTTGTGCTTGTTGAGCAGTGCCTTCGCCTCGGCGAGGCTCGTGCCCTCGCGCGCGGTCACGAGCTTTTCGCGCGGGGTCATGATCTGGCTCACCGGCACCTCGTAGCGCGTCTCGAACCGCAGGTCGCGGCCGGTGACGATGCCCACGACCTTGCCGCCGTCCACGACGGGGAAGCCCGAGATGCCCAGTTGCTCCGACAAGTCGGTGACCTGCCGCACGGTATGCGTCGGCGTGATCACCACGGGGTCGCGCAGCACGCCCGACTCGTAGCGCTTCACGCGCGACACTTCGGCGGCCTGCTGCTTCGGCGTGAGGTTCTTGTGGACGATGCCGATGCCGCCTTCCTGGGCGATGGCGATGGCCAGGCGCGCCTCCGTCACGGTATCCATGGCGGCGGACACGAGCGGCAGGTTCAGCGTGATGTTGCGGGAGAGTCGCGTCGCGAGGGATGTGTCCTTGGGGAGGACCTGGGAGAACGCCGGCACCAGCAACACGTCGTCGAAGGTGAGCGCTTTTCCGAGAAGGCGCATATCGAAAGCTCCAAAAAAAGGATTGTACCCGTGTGGAAATCACGGGTTTTCCTCTCGGCAATGGTCAGCCGCCCCACTAAACTCCCGGAATGACTGTCGCCCGTGCGTTCGCCCTCGCAGCCGCGTTGCTGGTGCCCGTGCTGGTCCATGCCCAATGGGCCTGGATCGACAAGGATGGCCGCCGCGTGTTCAGCGACCGTGCGCCGCCGGCCGACGTCCCGCCCAACAAGATCGTCCGCCAGCCGGGCGCGCGCGCGGCTGGCGCTGCGGATCCTGCCGCGGTCCCGGGTGCCACTGCGGCGCCTGCCGCGGCCGCCGCGGCCGCGCAGCCCGCCTCCGGCGGCTTGCGCGTGAGCACGACCGACAAGGCGCTGCTCGAGAAGCGCAAGCAGCAGGAAGCCGCCGCCGCCGAACAGAAGAAGGCCGAAGAGGCGAAGGTGGCCGCGGTGCGCGCCGAGAACTGCGAAAATCACCGCAAGGCCAAGCTGCAGTTCGACTCCGGCTTCCGCATCGCGACCGTCAACGCCAAGGGCGAGCGCGAGTACATGGACGACAAGAAGCGCGCCGAGGAAGTCGCGCGTCTCGCCGCCTTGATCGGGCGAGACTGCGTCGCGGCTCAGTAAGCGCGAGCGAATCCGCTAGTAGCCCGGTTTGGCGCCCGGCCGCCGCGCCGAGAACAGCCCCGCCGCCCGCGTTCCCTGTTTGCGGAAGCGCTCCCGCCTCGCCACCTTCGGATCGACCGTCAGCGGCCGGTAGACCTCCACGCGGTCGCCTTCCCGCAGCACCGCATCCCATTCGGCTTTCCTTCCCCAGATGCCTGCCCCCTGTGGCATCAGCAGCTCGGGCTCGACTTCGAACAGGCCGCTCGCCTTCACGGCCTGCCGCAGCGTAGCGCCTTCGGGGAGTTCGAGCGCCCTTTCCCGCACCTCGCGCGGCCCGGGCGACCAGCAGACGACGACGCGGATCGCGGCCACCGGCTCAGCCGTAGACGTGCTCGGCACGCTTGACGAATGCATCGACCAGGCTGCCGGCGATCTTGTCGAACACGGGGCCGATCAGCGCCGCCAGGGCCGCGTTGCGAAAGCCGTAGTGCAGATGCAGGTCGACCTTGCACGCGCGTTGCCCCGGCTGGCCGAGCGGCGTGAAGGACCAGTCGCCGTCGAGCTGGGAAAAGGGGCCGTCGACGAGTTTCATCGCGACCTTGCGTCCGGGCGTGTGGGTATTGCGCGTGGTGAAGGTCTGGTGGATGCCGCCGAACGCGATACCGATCTCGGCCTTCATGCCGTTCGGCTCCGGCGCGAGCACGGTCGCATGGTCGCACCATGGCAGGAATTCGGGGTATTTCGCCACGTCCGTGACGAGCGCGAACATCTCTTCGGCGCTGTACCAGATGAGCACGGACTTGTGGACATTTTTCATCGGCGACAATTCGGCTTGCAGCGCGGGGATTGTAGAGACCGGGCGCAGTCCCCATCTTCCTGTCGAATGGCCACGAAAAAAGAAACACCGGCGCGCATCGCCGACAACAAGAAAGCCGCCTACAACTACTTCTTCGAGGAGCGGTTCGAGGCCGGCATCGTGCTGGAAGGCTGGGAGGTCAAGGCACTGCGGGAGGGCAAGGTCCAGCTCACCGACGGCTACGTCGTCATCAAGAACGGCGAACTCTTCGTGATCGGCTGCCAGATCAATCCCCTGCTCTCCGCATCGACGCACATCAAGCCCGAAGCCGCGCGGACCAAGAAACTCCTGATGCACAAGGACGAGATCCGCCGGCTCATCGGCAAGGTCGAGCAGAAGGGCTACACGCTCGTGCCGATCAACCTGCACTGGAAGAACGGCAAGGTGAAATGCGAGATCGCGCTCGCCAAGGGCAAGGCGACGCACGACAAGCGCGACGTGATCAAGGACCGCGAAGGCAAGCGCGAGGTGGAGCGGGCGATGAAGGATCGCAACCGCTAGGGCGCCGCGGCACCGCGCCAGCCGGCGATTTCATTGGCGACGAGCGCGCCGATGACCAGCGCGCCGCCCAGCAGCACCGTGTGCCCCGGCGCCTCGTTCGCGCCGATCCATGCGAGCAGGATGCCGAAGATCACTTCGAGCAGCGCCAGCAGCGAAATCTCGGGCGCCTTCAGGACGCGGGCGCACATCACCGCGAGCGAACACGGAATCGCCAGCTGAACCAGGCCGAGGACGGCCAGCCAGCCGATGTCGTGCGCCGTCGCCTGGAACGGCAGCGCGAGCGGCAGCGTGGCCAGCGATGAAATGACCGCGCCCACCATGACGGCGGGGACGAGATCGACGTCCTCTCCCTGCGCATGCGAGCGCTGCGTCACGGTCCAGTTCACGGCGCCGGCCATTGGCACGAGCAGCGCGACAAGCGTCCCCGCGAGCTGGCCGCCTTCGATCTGCGCGCCGTACATGTAGGCGATGCCGAGCCCGGCGACGACGATGGCCGTCCACGTTCGCGCCGGAATGCGATGGCCGATGAAGATCCGGGCGACGAGCGCCGTGAGGAACGGCCCGATCGCCATGGTCACCAGCACGTTCGCGACGCTCGTGAGCGTGAGCGCCACCATGAACGCGGTGAACATCACGCTCCAGCAGACGCCCGAAACCCACAGCGCCCTGCCGCCGCGCCGGATCTTCCCGAAGACCTCGCGGCCCTGGAACAGCGGCAGGATCACGAGCAGCGAGACGACGGTGAAGAAGCTGCGCCAGAACGTGATCTCGAAGCTGCGCGCATTCTCGAGGTGCCGCGTGATCACGCCCGCGATCGACCACATCATGGTCACGGCGACCATGAGGAAGACGGCGCGGGTGTGGGTGAGACGCATGGATCGGAAGCCGTGGATTCCCGCCTTCGCGGGAATGACGAGTGAAAGCAGGCTGTCATCCCCGCGAAGGCGGGGATCCAGAGCGATCAGGCCGCTTCGCGCAGCGCCTTCTTGCGCTCGTGTTCCTTCAGGTAGCGCTTGCGCAGCCGGATCGACTTCGGCGTGATCTCCACCAGCTCGTCGTCCTCGATGAACTCCACCGCGTACTCCAGCGTCAGCTGGATAGGCGGGGTGATCTTGATCGCGTCTTCCTTGCCCGACACGCGGAAGTTCGTGAGCTGCTTCATGCGAACCGCGTTGACCACGAGGTCGTTGTCGCGGCTGTGGATGCCGACGATCATGCCCTCGTACACCGGGTCGCCCGCCTTCACGAACATGCGGCCGCGGTCGTCGAGCTTGCCGAGCGCGTAGGTCACGATCTCGCCGTCGTCCATCGAGATCAGCACGCCGTTCTTGCGGCTTGCGATCTCGCCCTTGTACGGCTCGTAGCCGTCGAAGATGTTCGCGGCCAGGCCCGTGCCGCGCGTGAGGTTCAGGAACTCGTTCTGGAAGCCAATGAGGCCGCGCGCCGGAATGCGGTACTCGAGGCGAACGCGCCCGCGGCCGTCCGGCTCCATGTTCACGAGGTCGCCCTTGCGCTCGCCCAGCGCCTGCATCACGCCGCCCTGGTGGCCTTCTTCGATGTCGACCGTCAGCAGCTCGATCGGCTCGTGCCGCTCGCCGTCGACTTCCTTGAACACGACGCGCGGCTTGCCCACGGCCAGCTCGTAGCCTTCGCGGCGCATGTTCTCCAGCAGGATGGTCAGGTGCAGTTCGCCGCGGCCCGACACTTCGAACACGCCTTCTTCGTCGGTGTCCTTCACGCGCAGCGCCATGTTGGACTGCAGCTCGCGGTCGAGCCGGTCACGCACCTGGCGGCTTGTGACGAACTTGCCCTCGCGGCCGGCGAGCGGCGACGAATTCACCTGGAAGTTCATCGTGAGCGTCGGCTCGTCGACCTTCAGCATCGGCAGCGGCTGCGGGTCGAGCGGGTCGGTGATGGTCACGCCCAGGCCGATGTCCTCGATGCCGCTGATCAGCACGATATGGCCGGGCGACGCGACGTCGCCCGGCTGGAGCTGGCGGCGCTCCAGGCCTTCGAAAGTCATGACGTTGTTGATGCGGCACTTCTGCGGCACGCCGTCGGGGCCGGCCATCATCACCACGTCCTGCGGGCTCTTGAGCGTGCCCTGGTTGATGCGGCCCACGCCGATGCGGCCGAGGTAGCTGGAGTAGTCCATGCTCGAGATCTGCAGCTGCAGCGGCGCGTCGGGATCGCCTTCGTGCGCGGGCACGTGGGCCAGCACCGTATCGAACAAGGGCGCGAGGTCCGCGCCCCACTGCTCGCCGGGCGCGCCTTCGGTCATCGACGCCCAGCCGTTGAGGCCCGAGGCGTAGACCACGGGGAAGTCGAGCTGGTCGTCGTTGGCGCCGAGCTTGTCGAACAGGTCGAACGCGGCGTTGATCACGTAATCGGGACGCGAGCCGGGACGGTCGACCTTGTTGACGACCACGATGGGCTTGAGGCCGAGCGCGAGCGCCTTCTTCGTCACGAAGCGCGTCTGGGGCATCGGGCCTTCGACCGCGTCGATCAGCAGCACCACGCCGTCGACCATCGACAGCGCGCGCTCCACCTCGCCGCCGAAGTCGGCGTGTCCGGGGGTGTCGACGATGTTGATGTGCGTGCCCTTCCAGCTCACCGCGCAGTTCTTCGCGAGGATGGTGATGCCGCGTTCCTTTTCGAGGTCGTTGCTGTCCATCACGCGTTCGGCGATCTTCTCGTTCTCGCGGAAGGTGCCGCTCTGCCGCAGCAGCATGTCGACGAGGGTGGTCTTGCCATGGTCGACGTGCGCGATGATGGCGATGTTTCGGATCTGTTGGTTGCTCATGATGTGGTTTCCAGGATCTGCTGGATTTCTGTAGGGGCCAGCAGGCGCCCCGGGATCAGTTCGCCGGCCTTGACGTGGGCCGTGCCGAGAAGCTGGCGGTCGTTCGCGAAGACGGCGACGGCGGGCATGTCGCCCCAGTTGCCGCGCCTGCGCAGGCCGGAAAGGAAGCGGCCCGCATCGTCTTCGTTCAA
This sequence comes from Ramlibacter sp., assembly GCF_050250995.1. Lineage (GTDB taxonomy): Bacteria > Pseudomonadota > Gammaproteobacteria > Burkholderiales > Burkholderiaceae_C > Ramlibacter. The sequence continues at coordinate 3,421 of NZ_JBFWNP010000081.1, read as the reverse complement.
CATGACACGGGCGTGACCGGGCAGCAGCGCATCGACCGCGAGGAGCTTCGCAAGGCGCTCCTCCTCGGCCATGGCCGACAGCGCCTCCAGCGTTACGCACTGCGCGATGCCGAAGGGGCCGGTCTGGATGCGCCGCAGCGACGTGAGATGCGCCCCGCAGCCGATGGCCTCGCCGATGTCTTCGCCCAGCGTGCGGATGTACGTGCCCTTGCTCACCTTCGCGGTGAAGCGCAGCGTGTCGGGGGCCGTGAGTTCGAGTTCGAGCGAGTGCACGACGATGTCGCGCGCCTCGCGGTCCACTTCGACGCCGGCACGGGCGTATTCGTAGAGCGCCTTCCCGTCCTTCTTCAGCGCGCTGTACATCGGCGGCACCTGGCGCTGCGCGCCGGTGAAGCGCGACTTCAGCACGTCGAGGTCGATCGAGGAAGGGACGTCGCGCGTCGCGATCGCTTCACCTTCGGCGTCCCCGGTCGATGTTTTTACGCCCAGCCGCGCCACGGCTTCGTACGTCTTGTCCGCGTCGAGGTGCAACTGGCTGAATTTGGTCGCCGCGCCGAAGCACAGCGGCAGCACGCCGGTGGCCATCGGATCGAGCGTGCCGGTATGCCCGGCCTTTTCCGCCCGGAGCAGCCACTTGGCCTTCTGCAGCGCGTCGTTGCTGGAAAGTCCCAGCGGCTTGTCGAGCAGCAACACCCCATGCACAGGGCGCCGCTGCACCCTGGTGCGTGGCGCGTTCAAGGCTACTCCTCCTTGGAACGGGAGGAGACCGCCTTGGCGATCAGCGCGTTCATGTCGGCCGCGCGCTCGGTGGTGCGGTCGAACTGGAAATGGAGCGTCGGCACCGTGTGGATGTGCAGGCGCTTGAAGAGACCATTGCGCAGGAAGCCCGCCGCGTGGTTCAGCGCCTCCTGGCAGGCGTCGGGATCGCCGATGAGCACGCTGAAAAACACCTTGGCATGCGCGTAGTCGGCCGAGACCTCCACGGCGCTGATCGTGACCATGCCCAGCCGCGGGTCCTTCACCTCGCGAATGAGCTCCGCCAGATCGCGCTGGATCTGGTCCGCGATCTGGAAGGCTCGGTTCGGCTTGGCGGATTTGCGGGCGGGCATGTTCTGCGTTCTCGCGTGCTTACAGCGTGCGCGCGACTTCCTTGACCTCGAAGAATTCGAGCTGGTCGCCTTCCTTGATGTCGTTGTAGTTCTTCAGCTTGATGCCGCACTCGAAGCCTTCCTTGACTTCGCGCACGTCGTCCTTCAGGCGCTTGAGGGACTCGAGCTCGCCCGTGTAGATCACGACGTTGTCGCGCAGCAGGCGGAAGTGCGCGTTGCGCGTGACCGTGCCGCTGGTGACCATGCAACCCGCGACCGTGCCGATCTTGGAGGCCACGAACACCGTGCGGATCTCGGCGGCGCCGATGACTTCCTCGCGCTTCTCGGGCGCAAGCATCCCGGACATCGCGGCCTTCAGCTCGTCGACCGCGTCGTAGATGATGTTGTAGTAGCGGATGTCGATCGCGTTGTGCTCGGCCAGCTTGCGCGCGCCGGAGTCGGCCCGCACGTTGAAGCCGATGATCACCGCCTTGGAGGCGATGGCCAGGTTCACGTCCGATTCGCTGATGCCGCCCACGGCCGCATACACCATCTGCACCTTCACCTCGTCGGTGGAGAGCTTCAGCAGCGACTGCGCCAGCGCTTCCTGCGAGCCCTGCACGTCCGCCTTGACGATGATCGGCACCAGCTTCACCTCGCCCGCCGTCATGTTCTCGAACATGTTCTCGAGCTTGGCGGCCTGCTGCTTCGCGAGCTTCGTGTTGCGGAACTTGCCGGCGCGGTAGGTCGCGATCTCGCGCGCACGGCGCTCGTCGGACATCACCATGAACTCGTCGCCCGCCTGCGGCACCTCGGTCAGGCCCTGGATTTCCACCGGAATGGACGGACCCGCTTCCTTGATCGACTTGCCGTCCTCGTCGAGCATCGCGCGCACGCGGCCGAAGGTCTGGCCGGCCAGCACGACGTCGCCCACCTTCAGCGTGCCGGACTGGATCAGCACGGTCGCGACCGGGCCGCGGCCCTTGTCGAGCTGCGCCTCGATCACGAGGCCCTTGGCCATCGCGGCGATGGGCGCCTTCAGTTCGAGCACTTCGGCCTGCAGCAGCACCTGCTCGAGCAGGTCGTCGATGCCCTGGCCGGTTTTGGCGGACACGGCCACGAAGGGCGACTCGCCGCCGTACTCTTCCGGCACCACCTGCTCGGCCACCAGTTCCTGCTTCACGCGGTCGGTGTTGGCATCGGGCTTGTCGATCTTGTTGATCGCGACCACGATCGGGACGCCCGCCGCCTTTGCGTGCTTGATGGCTTCCTTGGTCTGAGGCATGACGCCGTCGTCCGCCGCGACCACCAGGATCACGATGTCCGTGGCCTGGGCGCCGCGCGCACGCATGGCGGTGAACGCCTCGTGGCCGGGGGTGTCGAGGAACGAGATGACGCCGCGCGGCGTTTCGACGTGGTAGGCGCCGATGTGCTGCGTGATGCCGCCCGCTTCGCCCGCCGCCACCTTGGCGCGGCGGATGTAGTCGAGCAGCGAGGTCTTGCCGTGGTCGACGTGGCCCATGACGGTGACGACCGGCGCGCGGGGCAGCGACTCGGCGGCCTGGCCCTGCACTTCTTCCTCGGTGAACGCCTCGGGATCGTCGAGCGCCGCGGTCACGGCCTTGTGGCCCATTTCCTCGACGATGATCATCGCCGTGTCCTGGTCGAGCGCCTGGTTGATGGTGACCATCTGGCCCATCTTCATCAGCGTCTTGATGACCTCGGACGCCTTGATCGCCATCTTGTGCGCGAGCTCGGAGACGGTGATCGTCTCGGGCACGTGGACTTCGATGACGCGCGCTTCCTGCGGCGCGGACTGCTGCGAATCCTCGCGGCTGTCGCGGTGGTCGCGACGGCCGCGCGGGCCTCCGCGCCAGGAATTGCGGCCGACGCCACCGGACGCATCGCCGCGGGTCTTGATTTCCTTCTTCTTGGCCGGGTCGCCCGCCCAGCTGGACGACAGCTTGGCCGACTTGACTTCCTTGCCCGCACCGGGGCCCGAGGGCGCCGCGGTGGCCCCGCCCGGACGCGCCTGCGCCGGCGGCTTGTGCAGCGTGCCTTTCACGCCCGGCTTCGCGGGCTCGGGCGCCTTGGCGACCGGCTTGGCTTCCTCGGGCTTCTTCGCGACGAGCACCTTCTTGGGCGCGCTCATCATCAGGCGGATGGCCGCGGCCTCGTCCTCGGCCTTCTTGCGGCGGGCCTGCAGGTCGCGGGCACGCGCGGCTTCATCGTCGGCGCGCGCCTTCGATTCGGCGGCGGCTTTCTCGCGCGCGTCGGCCTGGGCCTTTGCCACGGCCTGCGCGGCTTCGACGGCGGCGGCCTTCGCCTGGGCC
>NZ_JBFWNP010000080.1:0-15618 GCF_050250995.1 Ramlibacter sp. | reverse complement strand
CTTCAGAAGTCGGCTTAGGCAAGCCAAGCCGAAGCAAGGCCCGCTTCGGCGGGCCTTTTCGTTTTTGCAATCGATTGCAAGGACAGGCTCGGAATTCACGCCCCCTTTAGCTCTCTACAGACTTGTCGAGGTGCGCCTGCCGGCGGTGGCGGAGGGCGCAAGATGAACGCGCCGCGCCGCATCCTCGTCGTCGAAGACGACGCCAAGATCGCCGACATGCTGTGCAACTATCTCGGCGCGCAGGGTTGGACGACGACGGTGATCGGCAACGGCCTCGACGTGGCTGCGGAAGTGCGCCGAGGCGAGCCGTCAGCGGTGCTGCTGGACCTGATGCTGCCGGGCCGCGACGGCATCGAGGTCTGCCGCGAACTGCGCGCCTTCTCCGCCGTCCCGATCGTGATGGTGACGGCGCGCGTCGACGAGATCGATCGCCTGCTCGGCCTCGACACCGGCGCCGACGACTACATCTGCAAGCCGTTCAGCCCCCGCGAAGTGGTGGCGCGGCTGAAGGCGCTGCTGCGCCGCGCCGAAGGGCGGCTCGGCGCGGCGACGCCCGCGCACGGCTTCCACGTCGACGAGTCGGCCGCGCGGATCGCGTGGCAGGACCAGTGGCTCGCGCTCACGCCGGTGGAATATCGCCTGCTGCGGCAGCTGGTTCAGCGGCCGGGGCAGGTGTTCTCGCGCAACCGGCTGCTCGAATGCGTCCACGAGGAATTGCGCGACACGACCGACCGCGCGATCGACAGCCACATCAAGAACCTGCGCCGCAAGATCGCGAAGGTGCGCGCGCAGGGCTCGGCCATCGTGTCGGTCTACGGCGTGGGATATCGCTTCGATCCGGAAATAGTTGGCGACGGTGGGGGCGGGGACTCCACGCTTTCTCCACATTGAGTTTCCAGAATTCATGCACGGCGGGCCTTCGCCCGATCGCGAGGAGGAGCGAGATGGAACGAACGATGAAGCGGCTGGCTTCGGCCATGGCGGTGGTGGCGTTGTCGGCGTGCGGGGGAGGGGGCGGCGGTACGGATGCGCCTGCCGCGGCCGTGGCTGCGGCGCCGGCGCCCGTGGCGGCAACGGCGCCGGTGGCAGCGCCCGCTGCCGAACCTGTTGCCGCACCTGCCGCAGCGCCCGTCGCCGCACCCGCACCCGCACCCGCACCCGCACCTGCACCCGTACCCGCCGCACTCTCCGCCGCCGCCGCGGCCTTCCTCGACCTCGATCTCTCGCGCCTGGCCGACTACGCGCCCGTGCTGCCCGCGCACTACGACGCCACGGCGACCGCCACCGACAACACCCCGGCGAACAACGCCTTGAACAATGCCGTCGCCACGCTGGGGCGCGTGCTGTTCCACGACCGCCGCCTGAGCATCAACGACACGGTGGCGTGCGCTTCATGCCATCGCCAGTCGCTCGGCTTCACCGACAACCAGCGCTTCAGCGCCGGCTTCTCCGGCGCGGCCTTCACCACCGCGCATTCGATGCGCCTGGGCAACGTGCGCTATTCGCAGCCGGGCTCGATGTTCTGGGACCGGCGTGCCGCGACGCTCGAGGCGCAGGCCACGCAGCCGATCCAGAACGCGGTGGAGATGGGATTCGATGCGGCGAACGGCGGCATCCCCGCGCTCCTGGCGAAGATGCGTTCCATCGTCTACTACCCCGAGCTCTTCGCCTTCGCCTTCGGCGATGCGGCGATCACGGAAGACCGCATCCAGCGCGCCCTCGCGCAGTTCCAGCGCGCGATGGTGTCGACCAACAGCCGGTGGGATGCGGGCTTCGCGCAGGTCTTCAATCCGCAGGCGCCGAACCGGGGTCTCAATGCCGACGTGCCGGGCCTGAGCGCGCAGGAGAATCGCGGACGGCAGATCTTCTTCGGCCCCGGGCAATGCGACAACTGCCACGTCGCGCCGACCTTCGGACTCGTTGCGAACTCGCGCAGCAACGGACTCGACGCGGGCGAGACGCGCGTCTTCAAGTCGCCCTCGCTCAAGAACGTGGGCCTGTCGAGCGCGTTCATGCACGACGGCCGCTTCGCGACGCTCGAACAGGTGGTCGACCACTACAACAGCGGCGTGCAGGACGGTCCCGCGCTCGACAACCGGCTGCGCGGGCAGGGCGGCCAGCCGAGGCGGCTCAATCTCTCCGACGCGGACAAGGCAGCGCTGGCCGCGTTCATGCGCACGCTCACCGACACCACGCTCACGAGCGACACGAAGTTCGCGACACCCTTCCGCTGACCTGTTGCGATCTTTACGGAGCCGACATGCGGATGAGGCGTTGTCCTTCAGGACGACGAGGTGCGCGCCATCTATCGTGAGCTGTCGAAAAAAAATGGAGATCGACCCATGCTCACGAAACGCTCGCTTCTTGCCGCCGCGCTCGCCGCGGCCGGCGCCCTGACCGCCTTCGCGCCCACTTCCGTCCTCGCTCAGCGCGTCATCGTCGTGCGCGAAGCGCCGCCGCCGCCGCGCGCCGAGGTCGTGCCGCAGGCGCGCCGCGGGCATGTGTGGGTGCCGGGCCACTGGGAGTGGAACGGCCGCCGCTACAACTGGGTGCGCGGCACCTGGCTGCGCGAGCGCCGCGGCTATGCGTACAACGAGCCGCGCTGGGTGGAGCGCAATGGCCGCTGGGAATTCCAGCGCGGCAACTGGCGCCGCGGCCCCGGCGGCGATCGCGACCGCGACGGCGTGCCGAACGCGGCGGACCGCGACAAGGACGGAGACGGCGTGCGCAACCGGCGCGATGCGGCGCCGAATAATCCCAACCGGAACTGATGCACGGGCGGGATGGGGCACGCGCCCCATCCATCGTGACCCCGGCCCCAGGCGGCAGCGCGCGTCTCGACGGCATGTCGCTTTCCGACGCGGTGCCTCCGTGAGACCCGGACCGTGAAGGTGCCGGGTCTTTTTCGTCCGCACAATCGACGTTTGGACGATGCGCCCATGCGGCGCGACTTGATCCAGAGCAATCCCGGTTCCGTTCGGCGAGCGCATAGTGGCTCCCGAAGCAAAGAGAACCATGAACCCACTGCCCCTCCTGCGTCGCGGCTTGCCGGCCCTGTGCCTGGCGTTCGCGGCGCTGCCCGGCCTCGCGGATGACGATTGCCGTGCGCCGGTGCAGCAGTGGCAGTCGCGCGATGCCGTGCTGCAGATGGCCGCGACCCGGGGCTGGCAGGTTCGGCGTCTCAAGATCGACGACGGCTGCTACGAGATCCGCGGCACCGATGCCCAGGGCCAGGAGTTCAAGGCCAAGATCGATCCCCAGACGCTGCGGGTCGTGAAGATCAAGCAAGAGCATCGCGAGCGGGCGAAGGCGCTGCGCGGCGAAACCGGTCGATGAAAAGGAAGAGAAAGCAATGTCGCATCGTGTCCTGACCACCGTGGCCGCCGCCTGCGCGCTGGCGGTGCCCGCGCTGGCGCACAGTCGCCCCGTGACCGTGACCGCACAGCTGAAGAACTACGGCGGCAATGGCGCCTATCTGGCCGTGTATCTGACCGACGCCAAAGGTGCCTACGCCCGCACGCTGTGGGTGGCCGGCGGCAAGGCCAAGTACTACAAGCATCTTGCCGACTGGAACCGCCTTTCTGCCGGCGACGCCAAGAGGCTTGCCGGCGTGACCGGCGCCAGCGTGGGAACGGGGCGCACGCTCAAGGTGACGGCCGACCTGGCCGATGCGCTCATCAACGCCGGCTACGAAATACGCGTCGATGCCGCTGCGGAAGACTTGCGCGACAGACCGTCCGAAATCAGGGTGCCACTGTCCACCCAGGACGCCGGCAAGCCCCACCTCGGCAAGCAGTACATCCAATCCTTGACCTACCAGTTGCAGTAGGAGCGCGCATGGGCTGGAAGGCCGTCCACCGCTGGGTGGGTCTGGCCGGCGGTGGCCTGGCCGTGGTGCTGGGTCTCACCGGCGCACTGCTGGCGATCGACCCGGTCCACCAGGCCTGGCAAGCGGCTCCCGTGGCTGGATCCGATCTGCCGGTGGCCACGCTGGCCGATCGCGTGCAACGCACTTTCCCGGGGGTGGAAGAGATCCGGCGCCTGCCATCGGGCGCCATCGTCGCGTATGGATTCGCCGGCGATCAGGCACGCGCGTTCCATGTCGATCCAGCCGATGGCCGCGCGCTCGCGGACTATCGAGGCTCGCCGCTCCCGCGCTGGGTGAAGAACCTGCACCGGTCCCTGCTGCTCGGCGACCCCGGCCGCTGGGGGGCAGCGGGTATCGCAATCGCCATGGCGCTGATCTCCGTGTCCGGCCTCGTGTTGCTTCTGCGGAGGATGGGCGCCTGGCGACAGCTGGCCGGTTCGGTGCGGGGTCCGCTGGTGGAGCGCCTCCACGTGCAGGTGGGCCGGGTGGTGCTCGTGGTGATGTGTGTGACGTCGTTGTCCGCCGTCTGCATGAGCGCGGCGACGCTGGGCCTCGTGACGCTCGAAGCCGGAGCCGAGCCCGATGCGGCATCCGTGCCGACCGGCCGTCCCAGCCTGCCGGCAGTGCAGTTGGCGGCATTGCGCAGTGTGCGCGTCGGCGACTTGCGAAAGTTGAATTTCCCCGCTGCGGCGGATCCGCAGGACGCCTGGAAAGTGACGACGGAGACGGGGCAGGGCTGGATCGATCGCTACAGCGGCGAGATGCTGGCCTGGCAGGAGGCCACCGCGGCCCAGCGTGTCAACGACTGGGCCTTGGCGCTGCACACGGGAGAGAGCGCCTGGCTCTGGGCCGTCGTCCTGGGGCTCGCGGGGTCGAGCGTGCTGCTGTTCTGGATCACGGGCCTGATCATCTGGTGGCAGGACCGACGCCGGCAGGTGCGCATCGTGGACAACGTCCCGCCGGCACAAGCCGACGTGCTGGTGTTCGTTGCCAGCGAAGGCGGCAGCACCTGGGGCTTCGCACGGACGCTGCATGACGCGCTGGTTCGATGCGGCCACCGCGTGCATACCGCGGGTCTGGAGCAATTCCGCGCGACGCCCGCGGCGCGTCACGTCTTCGTGCTGGCCGCGACCTATGGCGAGGGGCAGCCTCCCACCCACGCCCGTGCGGCCCTGGGACGCATCGCAAGGCACTCGGGCCCCACGCCGCCGCTTGCCCTGCTGGGCTTTGGCGACCGGCAATACCCCTCGTTCTGCGGCTTTGCCCAGGAACTGGACCAGGCTTTGCGCGCTCGCGACTGGCCCCTGTTGCTTCCTCTCGAATGCATCCACCAGCAATCGAGCCAGCAATTCGCCCGCTGGGGAGAGGCGGTGGCGCTTGCGCTCGGCGAACCCCTGGAACTTCGCCACGAGCCGAGCTTGCCGCCGACCACCGCCCTGACGTTGATCTCTCGCCAGGACTACCCCGGCCAGGCGGGTGCACCGGCGGCGATCCTGCGCTTTGCATGGCCTCGCCCGGGCTGGCGCGACCGCTTGAGCGCATCGGGCCTTGCACCCTTCGACGCGGGCGACCTGGTGGGCATCGTGCCCCCCGGTTCTCACGTCCCCCGCTTCTATTCGCTGGCCTCCGGCAGCAAGGACGGGTTCCTCGAAATCTGCGTGCGGCGATTGCCCGGCGGCCTGTGCTCCACCTACCTTCATGCCCTCGAGCCGGGGGACACGGTCCAGGCCTTCATTCGTTCCAATCCAGGCTTCGCCTTGCCCACGTCGCGTCGCCCTGTCGTGCTGATCGGGGCCGGCACGGGGGTCGCCCCGCTGGCAGGCTTCATCCGGCGCAACGATCGGCACGTCCCCATGCACCTGTACTACGGCGGACGCGATCCGGCGCAGGACTTCTACTTCGAGTCCGAGATCCGGCGCTGGATGGACGAGCACCGCATGACCCGCCTGCAGACGGCGTTCTCGCGCACGCCCGGCGGCGGCTATGTGCAGGACGCCTTGCGCCGGGACGCGCCGCGCGTGCGCGAGTTGCTTGCGCGTGGCGCCGTCGTCCGTCTGTGCGGCAGCCGTCCCATGGCAGCCGGCGTCACCGAAGTGCTCGACGAGATCCTCGCTCCCCTGCAATCGAGCGTGCGCCACCTCAAGGCGAAAGGCCGGTATGCCGAAGACCTGTTCTGAGGGGCTGCACGTTCGCATGCACCTCCACGGGCCGGCCATGGCGACGCGCTGGTCGGCGACGTGCGATGGCCCTCGCGACCAGGACGCTCGACCGCTGCATGCGGCCTTGCAGGAAGCCGTGGACCAGGTGGATGCGCAGATGTCGCCCTGGAAGGCCGACAGCGCGCTCATTCGCCTGAATCGGGCCGGCGTGGATGTGTGGGTCGACTTGCCGGCGGAAATCCTGGAGGTGCTCACGCGTGCAACGGAGATCGGCCGTCTGAGCGCCGGCGCTTTCGACCCTGCCGTAGGCGACCTGGTCGATGCATGGGGCTTTGGTGCGGCCCGCGACGCGCCGGACGCGAAGGCGATCCGCACGGCGGGCGAACAAACGCGCCGCGCCGCGCACGAGGGGCTGGAGCTTGACCTGCGCGCAGGCCGCGTGCGCAAGCATGCGCCGCTGCGGATCGACCTGTGCGGAATCGCCAAGGGCTACGCCGTGGACAGGATGGTGGCCGTGCTGCAGCGCCACGGTGTGGCGCACGCGCTGGTCGCGCTCGACGGGGAACTGCGCGCCCTGGGCGCCCAGGCGAGCGGGCAGCCGTGGTCCGTGGCGCTGGAGAGCCCCCGGACCGGTGTGCGCGCGACGCACGGCGTGATCGAATTGCAGGATCTGGCCGTGGCGACCTCGGGCGACTACCGTCGCTTCATGCAGGTAGGCGACGCGCGCCTGACGCACACCATGGATGGCCGCCGCGGCGCGCCGGTGCGCAATGAAGTCGCGTCGGTCACGGTGCTGGCAGCCCATTGCATGGATGCCGATGCGTGGGCCACGGCGCTGCTCGTGGCCGGCCCCGGCGAGGGGCTCGCCCTCGCGCGCCGCCTCGGACTCGACGCGCTGTGGCTGCTGCGCCGCGACGGACGGCTGGTGGAGCTCGGGCTGGGGCGGTTCGCGGCTTTCGCTGGCGAATCGGGTTTCGACCCAGAGGGAAAGCGCCGCGCCGAACAATCCGCACCGGAACTGAGCGGCCTCCTCTCTCCCTCTCTCGCTGGCGGGCGAGGGCAGGGGTGATGGCGCCGGCACGCCCCGGCGCATTGCTTGCCGCTACACTCGATGCATGCACGCGCTGATCGAATCCCACCGCGAAGAGCTCCTCTCGCTGGCTCGGCGTCGGGGCGTGACGAGCGTGCGTGTGTTCGGTTCGATGGTTCGCGGCGGAGCGCGTGACGACAGCGATGTCGACCTGCTGGTGACGCTGGCGCCCGGCACCAGCGCGCTGGCACTTGGCGGGCTGTTGATGGATGCCCAGGACCTCTTGGGGCGCCGCGTGGATGTCACGACCGAGGCAAGCCTGCATCCTGCGCTGCGCGAGCGGGTGCTTGCCGACGCGGTGCCTCTGTGACGCCGGGACCCGCGACTGATCGTGTTCTGCTCGCCTACATGGGCGAGTGCATCGAGCGGATTCGCGAATACACAGCCGGCGATCGGTCGCGCTTCGTTGCATCGCGGCTGATCCAGGACGCTGTGATTCGCAATCTCCAGACGCTGACCGAGTCGAGTCAGCGCCTCTCCGACGACATCAAGAGAACCGAGGGGCAGGTGCCGTGGCGTGACTTGGCCGGCTTTCGCAACGTGATCGTCCATGGCTACCTGGGGATCGACCTCGCAGCCGTCTGGCTCGTCGTCGATCAAGATCTGCCGCCATTGGCTGCTGCGCTTGCCCGAATGATCGATCGCATCCCGCGCGAGAATTAGCTTGCGGGCGGGCCAATTGAATCGACAGCATGCGCCTGATCCATCGCAGTGGCGCCTTTCCGTCGCCCCGATGATGGACTGGACCGACCGTCACTGCCGCTACTTCCACCGCCTGCTCTCCCGCCACACCCGTCTCTACACCGAGATGGTCACCACCGGCGCGCTGCTGCATGGCGACGTCCCGCGGCATCTGGACTTCGACGAAACGGAGCATCCGGTCGCGCTGCAGCTCGGCGGCAGCGAGCCCGCCGATCTCGCGCAGTGCGCCAGGCTCGGCGAGCAGTGGGGCTACGACGAGATCAACCTCAACTGCGGCTGCCCGAGCGAGCGCGTGCAGCGCGGTGCGTTCGGCGCTTGCCTCATGGCGGAGCCGGCGCTCGTGGCCGACTGCGTGAAGGCGATGGTCGACGCGGTTGGCATCCCCGTCACCGTGAAGCACCGCATCGGCATCGACAGGACCGAGAGCTACGAATTCGTGCGCGACTTCGTGGGCGCGGTGAGCGAGGCGGGTTGCGGCGTGTTCATCGTCCATGCGCGCAACGCGTGGCTCAAGGGCCTCTCGCCGAAGGAAAACCGCGAGGTGCCGCCGCTGCGCTACGAGCTCGTGCATCGGCTCAAGCGCGAACTGCCGCATCTCGTCATGGCAACCAACGGCGGCGTGAAGACCGATGAGGCCGTCGCCCGCGAGTTGAACGAGGTGGACGGCGTGATGGTCGGCCGCGAGGCCTATCACCACCCGTGGTGGCTCGCGAGCTGGGACGCGACCTACTACGGCGACACGGCGCGCGAACACATCACGCGCGAGTGGGTCGAGGAGCGGATGGTGGCGTACATGGAACGCGAAGCGGCGCAGCGCGGCACCGCATGGCATTCGATCGCGCGGCACATGATGGGGCTGTACAACGGCCTGCCGGGTGCGAGGCGCTGGCGGCAGGTGTGGAGCGACCACCGGCTGAAGACCCGACCGCCGCGCGAAGTGATGACGCTCGCTCATGAGGATCTGCGCCTGGCCGCCTGAAGCGCAAAAGGTCTTGGGTCCGAGGTCTCTGGGCCGCCTCCGAAGACCGCCGTGTCGTTTGCGGGAGAAAGCCGCAGTCCTAGCATGGCCGCACGCCATCGTGGAGTGCGATATGTTCCCCAATTCCTTGCGGCCGGTTTCGGCCATCCCCTCTGCCTTCGTCGAGCGCAAAGTCGTCGACAGGCAGCCCGAGCTCAACGAGCTCCTGGCCGAACAGGAAGAACTGACGGACCAACAGGTCGAACTGGCGGAGGAACTCGTCTCTCTGTGGGCCGAGCGCACGCGCCCCGACCTCGACCCGAGCGCGCTGCTGGGCGACGAGCACGGAACGATCGCGCTTGCGGGCTGGGTCGTCAGGGACTTCCCGGAACTCGTCGGCGACTGGGACGCGCTGGAGCTGGAGTGCATTCGCAACGGCCTCGCGCTCCTGGCGCATCGAACCGACGCGGAGGATGCAGCGGCACAGGCCGCCCCGCCCGGTGCGCTCGAGGACTGCCTGTTCCAGCTGGCCATGGCAATCCGGGGCGACGGCGCCGGCAACCCGCGGCCGCCGGTAGAGGCGCCAGTCGACGACCGTGCGGACTGTGCGTCCCTCGAAGGCGAGATCGATCAGGCCGCCCGGGCGCGTCAACGCCTGGCCGACCGGATCGTCGAGGCAGCCGCAGCCCGCGGCGTTTTCTATCCGCTCGAGGGCGGCCCGCACATGTCCGAGCTCGACGCAGACCAGAGGGTCGCCGCCGCGTCGCGGCTCGGCGAGCGGGTCGTCCAATGGCAAGCGGTGTCGATGAGCTATTTCAACGCGTGTGCGGACCTCATCGACATGCGGCGCGCGAACCGGGAGGCCGATCGCGTCGAGGCACTTCATGGCGTCGCGAAGAAACTGTCGAACCCGACGCACGTCGATTCTCACGGGCGCACACCGCCCCCGCATACGGCTTCCACCCGGCTCCTGGCCACCTCGGCCGCCCTCGGCCGACTGGAATCCGCGCAGGTCATGCGATCGCACGAGACCGTGCTGCGCCACGCGATGCGGCATGCCGGCGCGAACGGCGTTGCATCGCTGCTGTCCGAGTGGCATCGGATTCCCGCCGCGCAGCTCGTCGCCGCGGCTCGGGCGCTCGATGACCTCGAAGGGCGCGATGGGGCGCCGAACCTCATGCTGGAGAAAGCCGTGCAGGATGGACGCCGGGAGCTCAGCCTCCGCGAGGATTTTCTCGTGATGACTCTCGGCCGGTACAACCGGACGGCGCGGGCCCAGGCCGAGAGCCTGGCGTTCCGGGATGCCGCGCGACGCGCACGCGAAGCCGCAGCCGCAGCCGCTCACGCTTAGTCCCGGTCTCCCGCGGCAGCGCCGCCCGGCAGTGGCGCCCCGCGCCCTGATCGTTTAAACTTAAATTAATTAGGTTGGAGCGATCATGGACATCGTCTGCATCGGCGGCGGACCCGCGGGCCTGTACTTCGCGCTCTTGATGAAGAAGCAGGACGCTTCGCATCGGGTGCGGGTCGTCGAGCGCAATCGGCCCTACGACACCTTCGGCTGGGGCGTCGTATTCTCGGACCAGACGCTGGGCAACCTGCAGGCGGCCGACCGCGAGACCGCCGACGAAATCCTCGGCGCCTTCAATCACTGGGACGACATCGAGGTCAACGTGCGCGGGCACAAGCTCGTGTCGGGTGGCCACGGCTTCTGCGGCATCGGCCGCAAGCGCCTGCTCAACATCCTGCAGCGCCGTTGCGAGGAACTCGGCGTCGAGCTGATCTTCGAGACCGACGTGCAGGGCGACGAGCAATACCCGGAGGCGGACCTCATCATCGCCAGCGACGGGCTCAACAGCCGCATCCGCACGAAGTACGCCGCCACCTACCGGCCCGACATCGACATGCGCCTGTGCCGCTTCGTCTGGCTGGGCACGCACAAGAAGTTCGATGCGTTCACCTTCGCGTTCGAGGAGACGGAGCACGGCTGGTTCCAGGCGCACGCGTATCAGTTCGACGGCGAGACTTCGACGTTCATCGTCGAAGCGCCGGAGGACGTGTGGCGCGCGGCCGGCCTCGAGACGATGGAAAAGGACGACGCCATCGCCTTCTGCGAGAAGCTGTTCGCGCGCTACCTCGATGGCCACAAGCTGATGTCGAATGCGTCGCACCTGCGCGGCTCGGCGCAGTGGATCCGTTTCCCGCGCGTCGTCTGCAGGACCTGGGTGCATCACAACGGCCGCGCGCCGGTGGTGCTGATGGGCGACGCGGCGCACACGGCGCACTTCTCGGTGGGCTCGGGCACGAAACTGGCGCTGGAAGATTCGATCGAGCTGGCGCGCTGCATCGGTCGAACACCCGGCGACCTCGGCACGGCCCTGAAGACGTACGAGGAAGTCCGCAGCGTCGAGGTGCTGAAGATCCAGAACGCGGCGCGCAATTCCACCGAATGGTTCGAGAACGTCGAGCGCTACGCCCACCTGCCGCCGGAGCAGTTCGCCTATTCGCTGCTCACGCGCAGCCAGCGCATCAGCCACGAGAACCTGCGCCTGCGCGACCGCGACTACGTCGAGCAGTACGAGGACTGGATCGCGCAGGCCGCGGGCGCGCGGCGCAAGCCGCAGGCGCAGCCGATTCCGCCGATGCTCACGCCCTTCACGCTGCGCGGCGTGACGCTCGCCAACCGCATCGTCGTGTCGCCGATGGCGCAGTACTCGTGCGTCGACGGCGTGCCGGGCGACTATCACCTCGTGCATCTGGGCGCGCGCGCCATGGGCGGCGCGGGCATGGTGATGGTGGAGATGACGTGTCCGACGCCCGATGCGCGGATCACGCCGGGCTGCCCGGGGCTGTGGAACGAGACGCAGCGCGATGCGTTCAGGCGCATCGTCGATTTCGCGCATGCGAACAGCGGCGCGAAGATCGGCCTGCAGCTCGGCCACGCGGGTGCGAAGGGCTCGACGCGCGTGCCGTGGGAGGGTGAGGACCTGCCGCTGGAGCGGGGCAACTGGCCGCTGATTTCGGCGTCGCCGCAGCAGTACCTGGACGGCGTGAGCGACACGTCGCGCGCGATGACGCACGAGGACATGGCGCGCGTGCGGGACGATTTCGTGCGCAGCACGCGCTTCGCGGCGGAGGCCGGGTTCGACTGGCTGGAGCTGCACTGCGCGCACGGCTACCTGCTGTCGAGCTTCATCTCGCCGCTGACCAACCTTCGCACCGACGAATACGGCGGCTCGCTCGAGAACCGGTTGCGCTATCCGCTCGACGTGTTTCGCGCCATGCGCGCTGCGTGGCCGCAGAACCTGCCGATGTCGGTGCGCATCTCGGCGCACGACTGGGTGGAAGGCGGCATCACGCCCGACGACGCCGTGGAGATCGCGCGCGCCTTCAAGGCCGCGGGCGCCGACATGATCGACTGCTCCTCGGGCCAGGTGAGCCCGAAGCAGAAGCCGGTGTACGGCCGCATGTACCAGACGCCGTTCGCCGACCGCATCCGCAACGAGGCGCGCATCCCGACGATGGCGGTCGGCGCGATCTCCGAAGCGGACCACGTCAACAGCATCATTGCCGCGGGCCGCGCGGACCTGTGCGCGATCGCTCGGCCGCATCTCGCGAATCCGCAGTGGACTTTGCTCGAAGCTGCGAAGATCGGCTACACCGACACGACGTGGCCGAAGCAATACCGCTCGGCCAAGACCCAACTCGAACGTAACCTCGAGCGCGAGCGCTCGATGGCCCAGCAGGAGACGAAGAATGAACGATTCAACTGAACGCACCGAGCGCGTCGACCCCGCGCTCGTCGCGGGCAACCGCAAGGCGCTGGCCGGCTACCGCGCCACGCACTTCAAGTGGGAGGTGCAGGGCGCTGTCGCCACCATCACGCTCAACCGGCCCGAGCGCAAGAACCCGCTCACCTTCGAGTCGTACGCCGAACTGCGCGACCTCTTCGGGCAGCTCAAGCATGCGACGGACATCAAGGCCGTCGTCGTCGCCGGCGCCGGCGACAACTTCTGCTCGGGCGGCGACGTGCATGAAATCATCGGCCCGCTCGTGCGGCTGAAGGCGCCGGAGCTGCTGATGTTCACGCGCATGACCGGCGACGTGGTGAAGGCCATGCGTGCCTGCCCGCAGCCCATCGTCGCCGCGGTCGACGGCATTTGCGCCGGTGCGGGCGCGATCGTGGCGATGGCGTCCGACCTGCGCCTGGGCACCTCGCGCAGCAAGACCGCGTTCCTGTTCAATCGCGTCGGCCTTGCCGGCTGCGACATGGGCGCGTGCGCGATGCTGCCGCGCATCGTTGGGCAGGGCCGCGCGAGCGAGCTGCTTTTCACCGGGCGCGCAATGAATGGCGAAGAGGGCGAGCGCTGGGGTTTCTTCAATGGCCTGTGCGAACCCGACGCGCTGCTGCCGCACGCGCAGACGCTCGCACGCGAGCTCGCGGCCGGCCCGAGCTTCGCCAACGGCATCACCAAGACGATGCTGCATCAGGAGTGGGCGATGACGATCGAGCAGGCGATCGAGGCCGAGGCGCAGGCGCAGGCGCTGTGCATGCTGACGGAGGACTTCACCCGCGCGTACGAAGCCTTCGTCGCGAAACGCAAGCCGGTCTTCGAAGGCAACTGACATGCTCGCACACCGTCGTTCCCGCGCAGGCGGCAATCCGGGGCTTCCACGATGAGCGACACGAACTACCTCCGCTGGCCCTTCTTCGAGGATCGCCATCGCGAACTCGCGGGCGAGCTCGAGGCCTGGGCCGTGCGCAACGTCCCCGACCACCACGGCGCCGACGTCGACCAGACCTGCCGCAGCTTCGTGCAGAAGCTCGGCGCGTCCGGCTGGCTGCGCCATGCGGTCGGCGACACCATCGACACGCGGGCCATCTGCCTGATCCGGGAGACGCTCGCGCGCCACAACGGCCTGGCCGATTTCGCCTTCGCGATGCAGGGGCTCGGCTCGGGCGCGATCAGCCTGCAGGGCACGCCGCAGCAGAAGGCCCGGTATCTCTCGCGCGTGACGAGCGGAGAGGCCATCGCCGCCTTTGCCTTGTCCGAACCCGAGGCCGGCTCCGACGTCGCCGCGATGCAGTGCAGCGCGCACGTCGATGGCGACCACGCCGTGATCGAAGGCGAGAAGACCTGGATCTCCAACGGCGGCATCGCCGACTTCTACGTCGTCTTCTGCCGCACCGGCGAGGCGCCGGGCGCGCGCGGCATCTCGGCCTTCATCGTCGATGCCGACACGCCAGGCCTCGAGGTCGCCGAGCGCATCCACGTCATCGCGCCGCATCCGCTCGCGCGCCTGAAGTTCACCCACTGCCGCGTGCCGCTGACGCAGCGCGTCGGCGCGGCGGGCGAGGGCTTCAAGGTCGCGATGCGGACGCTCGACATCTTCCGCACCTCGGTGGCCGGCGCCGCGCTCGGCTTCGCGCGGCGCGCGATGGACGAGGCGCTGCAGCGCGCGACCACGCGCAGGATGTTCAACCAGACGCTCGCCGACTTCCAGCTCACGCAGGCGAAGCTGGCGCAGATGGCGACTACGATCGACAGCGCCGCGCTGCTCGTCTACCGCGCGGCGTGGCAGCGCGACCAGGGCCTGAACGTCACGCGCGAAGCGGCGATGGCCAAGCTCACGGCGACCGAGGGTGCGCAGCAGGTGATCGACGCGGCCGTGCAGATGTTCGGCGGGCTCGGCGTGGTGAGCGGCGTCGCGGTCGAACAGCTCTATCGCGAAATCCGCTCGTTGCGCATCTACGAAGGCGCCAGCGAAGTGCAGCAACTCATCATCGCGCGCGAATTGCTGAAGGACGCCAAGTGACACAAGTGAAATCAGTGACTCACCAACCCATCCTCCCCGAAGGCTGGCCCCGCCCCAAGGGCTATGCCAATGGCGTCCTCGCGCGCGGACGCAGCCTGCACATCGCCGGCATGATCGGCTGGGACGCGCAGCAGCAGTTTCACTCGGACGACTTCGGCGCACAGGCGCGGCAGGCGCTCGCGAACATCGCCGAAGTGCTGAAGGCCGCGGGCGGCGCCCCCGAACACATCGTGCGCATGACCTGGTACGTCACCGACAAGCGCGAGTACCTGGCGGCCTCGCGCGAGATCGGCAAGGCCTTCCGCGAGATCATTGGCTGCTACGACATCGCCATGACGGCGGTGGAAGTGAAGGCGCTCATCGAGGATCGCGCTAAAGTCGAGATCGAGGCGACCGCCGTGCTGCCCGATTGACCACCCGAGGAGAAAAGTTTTCATGGCCGCCAAAGCCGCATTCCACTGGGACGACCCCCTGCTGCTCGACACGCAGCTCACCGACGACGAGCGCGCCGTGCGCGACGCCGCCCGCAGCTACTGCCAGGACAAGCTCGCGCCGCGCGTGCTCGAGGCCTTCCGCCACGAGAAGACCGACGCGTCGATCTTCCGCGAGATGGGCGAGCTGGGCCTGCTGGGCATCACCATCCCCGAGCAGTACGGCGGCGCGGGCCTCAACTACGTCTGCTACGGGCTCGTCGCGCGCGAGGTCGAGCGCATCGACTCCGGCTACCGCTCGATGATGAGCGTTCAGTCCTCGCTCGTCATGGTGCCCATCAACGAATTCGGCAACGAGGCCACCAAGCGCAAATACCTGCCCAAGCTCGCCACCGGCGAGTGGATCGGCTGCTTCGGCCTGACCGAGCCGAACCACGGTTCGGACCCCGGCAGCATGATCACGCGCGCCCGCAAGGCCGAGGGTGGCTACAAGCTGACCGGCAGCAAGATGTGGATCACCAATTCACCCATTGCCGACGTCTTCGTCGTGTGGGCGAAGGACGACGAGGGCGCGATCCGCGGCTTCGTGCTGGAGA
>NZ_JBFWNP010000079.1:0-15711 GCF_050250995.1 Ramlibacter sp. | reverse complement strand
ATTCCACCGTCACTCCGGGCCACGCGCGACTGCCCACCATCACGGCGGAACGTTGCCCGCGATCACGATGGAACGCTGCCCGCCATCGCGTGGAATGGGTGCCCGCGATCAGTGGAATAGGCACTTGACGACGCGACCTACCTCAAGCTGCTCACCAAGACCTGCAACCAGGTGCTGCAGACGCCGGGGCGCGAGGTGCAGTCGGTGGCGCAGGCGAGCTTCGACGCCTGGGTAAAGTACTACCGGCAGGACGAGAACACGGCCAACGCCACGGTCAGCTACTACACGAAGGGCGCGCTGGTGGCGCTGTGCTTCGACCTCACGCTGCGTTCCGAAGGCCATGCAAGCCTCGACAACGTCATGCGCGCCCTGTGGACGCGCTGCAAGGCGGGCCCGATGGCCGAGTCGGACTTCGCCGCGGTGCTGCGCGAACTCGGCGGCCGCGCATTCACGCGCGAGCTCGCGGCCTGGGTCCACGGCACGCGCGAGCTGCCGCTGAAGGAATTGCTCGAGCGCCACGGCATTACCGTGCTCGACGAGCCCTCGCAACTGCAGCAGCGCCTGGGCATCCGCAGCGCGGAGACCAACGGCATCGTGCAGATCAAGGCGGTGCTGCGCGGCGGCGCGGCCGAACAGGCCGGACTGGCCGCGAACGATGAGTGGCTGGGCGTCGAAGTGGCGGGATCCGCCTGGCGGCTCGCGAAACTCGACGACCTCACGCTCTATGCGGGCACGCACCGCAAGGTC
The DNA here is from genome assembly GCF_050250995.1 of Ramlibacter sp. Lineage (GTDB taxonomy): Bacteria > Pseudomonadota > Gammaproteobacteria > Burkholderiales > Burkholderiaceae_C > Ramlibacter. The sequence continues at coordinate 14,964 of NZ_JBFWNP010000079.1, read as the reverse complement.
ACGGCGATCGTCGCGCGCGACCGTCGCCTGCTGCGTTTCGAGCTCGGCATCCCGGCATCGGCGACGACCTGGCGCCTCGTGATGCGCGACCCGGCGCTGGCGCAGGCCTGGCTGGGTCCGCAGGGCTGAGCTACGGCTTGCGCTGGTCGAGCACGCGCCTGGCCTTGCCCATGCTGCGCTCGATGCCGCCGCTCGGCCGCAGTTCCACGCGAGCACTCGTTCCCACATAAGCCTTGATGTCGTGCGACAGGCGCTGCGCGGCGTCCTGCGCTTGCGGGCTCTCGTGCGACAGGTCCTGGCGGCACTCCACCGCCACCGTCAGCGAATCCATCGGCCCTTCGCGCGTGAGGATGCACAGGTAGTGCGGCGCGAGTTCGGCGCACTTGAGGATGAGTTCCTCGATCTGCGTGGGAAACACGTTCACGCCGCGCACGATCATCATGTCGTCGCTGCGGCCGGTGATCTTTTCCATCCGGCGCATCGTGCGCGCCGTGCCGGGCAACAGCCGCGTGAGATCGCGCGTGCGGTAGCGGATGATGGGCAGCGCCTCTTTCGTGAGGCTCGTGAACACCAGCTCGCCGAGTTCGCCGTCGGCCACCGGCTCGCCCGTTTCCGGGTTCACGATCTCCGGATAGAAATGATCCTCCCAGATCGTGGGGCCATCCTTGGTCTCCACGCACTCGTTGGCGACGCCCGGCCCCATCACTTCGGAAAGTCCGTAGATGTCCACCGCGTCCATGCCCATGCGCTGCTCGATGGCCGCGCGCATGTCGTTGGTCCACGGCTCCGCGCCGAAGATGCCGAGGCGCAAACTGCTTTGCGCGGGATCGAGCCCCTGCCGCTCGAACTCGTCGGCGATGGCGAGCATGTAGCTCGGGGTCACCATGATGATGTCGGGCTTGAAATCGGCGATGAGCTGCACCTGCCGTTCGGTCTGGCCGCCGCCGAAGGGCACGACGGTCAGGCCGAGTTTCTCCGCGCCGTAGTGCGCGCCGAGACCGCCCGTGAAGAGCCCGTAGCCGTAGCTCACATGCACCAGGTCGCCGGGCCGCGCGCCGCTGGCGCGGATGCTGCGCGCCATGACGTGCGACCAGGTCTCGATGTCGGCCTTCGTATAGCCCACGACGGTGGGCTTGCCGGTCGTGCCGCTCGACGCATGGATGCGCACGCACTGCGTGCGCGGCACGGCGAACATGCCGTAGGGATAGGCATCGCGCAGGTCGCGCTTGGTCGTGAACGGAAACTTCTTCAGGTCGACGAGGCTGCGGCAGTCGTCCGGATGCACGCGCGCCTCGTCGAACTTGCGGCGGTACACGGGCGAGTTGTCGTAGGCGTGGCGCAGCGTCTGCTTCAGCCGCTTGAACTGCAGCGCGCGCAGTTCGTCGACGCTCGCCCGCTCGATGGGTTCCAGCGCGAAGCTTCCGGTCGTCATGCGCCCTCCTGCGGAATCACCGTCCCCGCGATCTGCGCGCTCTTGCCGCGGAACATCGCCACGACTTCATCGCGCTGGTTCGTCACCTTCATGTCGTAGATGCCGTGGCGGCCTTGCAGCACGCGCTCGATGCCCTCGCACGTCAGTACGTCGCCGAGCTGCCCGGGCTTGAGGAATTCGATGGTGCAGCCCGCGGCCACCGCCACCTTGTTGTGGCTGTTGCACGCGAATGCGAAGGTGGAGTCGGCCAGCGTGAAGATGAATCCGCCGTGGCAGATCTTGTGGCCATTGAGCATGGGTTCGCGCACGGTCATGCGCATCACCGCGCGGCCGGGCTCGCAGGTCACGAGTTCCATCCGCATGAACTCGCGGCTCGCGGCGTCGGCCGCGAACATCGACTCGCCGACTTGCCTTGCGAGGTCGGCCGGGGTCATCAGCCGCCGCCGAGCCGCCTCAAGGCGGCTGAAGCCCCCTCGGGGGGCAGCGCAGTACACGAAGTGACAAGCGTGGGGGCCATCATTCGCCTTTGAAGTTGGGGGTCCGCTTCTCGCGGAACGCCATCACGCCTTCGATGTAGTCGTGCGTGCGGCCGAGCGCCGACTGCGTGTCGCGCTCCTCGTCGAGCTGTGCATCGAGGTCCTGCGAGGCGGCCTTGCGCAGCATCCGCCGCGTCTCCACGAGCGCCTTGGTCGGCATGGCGGCGAGCCGCTCGGCCACCTTCAGCGCGGCCGCCACGACGTCCTCGCCTTCCGGCGCGACGTCCCAGATCATTCCCCATTCCTTCGCGTCCTTCGCGGAAATCCTGTCGCTGAGCATCGCCGCGCCCATCGCGCGCGCCAGGCCGAGCTTCTTGATGAGGAACCAGGTGCCGCCCGCGTCGGGGATCAGGCCGATCTTGCTGAAGGCGAGCGTGAAGCTCGCGTTCGATGCCGCGATGGACAGGTCGCACGTCATCGCCAGCGAAACGCCGGCGCCTGCGACGATGCCGTTGACCGCACCCACGGTGGGCACGCGCAATGCCATCAGGCGACGCGCGGTGGGGTTGAAGGCCTGCTCGATGATCGGGCCGGGGTCGGCGCGCTTCACGAGGTCGGGTCCGGGCGCGAAGTCGAACTCGGCGAGGTCCGCCCCGGCGCAGAAGCCGCGGCCGGCGCCGGTGATGACGCACGCGCGGATGGAGGTGTCGGCCTCGATGCGATCGAGCGCGGCCCACAGGTCGTGGTGCATCTGCCGCGTGAAGCTGTTGAGCGCCTGCGGGCGGTTGAGCGTGATGAGCGCCACCGCGCCCCGGGTCTCGAAGAGGACCGTCTTGTCTTCCATGGGCTTTGTCTCCTGCTCGCGCCACTCTAGCATCAGGCTGGTAGAGTGCTTCGCGAAACAGGAGAAACGCCATGTCGTACGAAAACATCCAGGTCCGCACTGAAGCCGGCAAGGTCGGCATCGTCACGCTCAACCGGCCCAAGGCGCTGAACGCATTGAACGACCAGCTGATGGACGAGCTGGGCGCGGCGCTCAAGGCCTTCGACGCGGACGACGCGATCGGCTGCATGGTGCTGACCGGCAGCGAGAAGGCCTTCGCCGCGGGCGCGGACATTTCGGCCATGGCGAAGTACAACTTCGACGAGGTGTTCCGCCGCGACTTCATCACGCGCAACTGGGAATCGATCCGCACCGTGCGCAAGCCCGTCATCGCGGCCGTGAGCGGCTTCGCCCTGGGCGGCGGCTGCGAGCTGGCGATGATGTGCGACTTCATCATCGCCGCCGACAACGCGAAGTTCGGCCAGCCCGAGATCAAGATCGGCATCATCCCCGGCGCGGGCGGCACGCAGCGGCTGCCGCGCGCCGTCGGCAAATCGAAGGCCATGGACATGGCGCTGACCGGCCGCATGATGGACGCGGCCGAAGCCGAGCGCAGCGGCCTCGTGAGCCGCGTGGTGCCGCTCGACAAGTTGATGGATGAGGCGCTCGGCGCCGCGTTGATGATCTGCGGCTATTCGCAGCTCGCCGTGATGGCGGCGAAGGAGGCGGTGAACCGCTCCTTCGAGGCCAGCCTGAACGATGGCCTGATGTACGAGCGGCGCATGTTCCACGCCCTCTTCGCGACGGCGGACCAGAAGGAAGGCATGGATGCGTTTTTGGGCAAGCGGGCGCCGGAGTTCAAGCATCGGTGAGGCATCCCGGCGTCGTCGAATCCCCCGTCGTCCATGCCTCCCCGCCTTCGATTCGCGAGCATCGACGAGTACGTTGCCGCATCCGATCCCGGGGTGCAGGAGATCCTCGCGACGATCCGCAAGCGGGTCGCCGCCGCGATCCCGGACGCCGCCGAGTGCATCGGCTACCAGATGCCCGCGTTTCGCCGCAAGAAAGTGTTCTTTTACTTCGCGGCGTTCAAGAAACACATCGGGGTGTATCCGCCACTCCATGACCCTGCGCTCGACGCCGAGCTTGTTCGGTACCGTGGACCCAAGGGAAATCTGCAGTTTCCGTTGAGCGAACCCATGCCCTTCGAGCTGATCGCGCGCGTCGCGCGGTCTTTGGCAACGCAGTACGGGGACGCCAGGACTTAGCGCAGGAGTTCGTCCTGCAAAGCCTGCAGCAAGGTGGAGTCGGGTTGGAGAATGCGGCTCGGCCCGCTGCCCGGCGTCCAGCGTGCGAGGGGCGGTGCGATTTCAAGCAGGCCCACGACGGTCTCCCCTTCTCTCAACAAGACGGTTGTCGCGGCGACCTCGCTCCAGGGGATGCTCGCGGAGGTCGAGCGAACGACACGGTCGAGAAGTTCCGGAACGCGTGGGACCGCGCTTCGCGCGAGCGTGAATTCCCGGCCGGCGGCCCGAACGCGCAAGTCCGTCCATGAAACGGCTGCAGCCCTCGCGGCAGAAGGTGCCGCCGGTGGCGCCCGGGGCGCCGCGCGCAGTTGCTCGGAACGCGCGGCCGGTGCGGCCGACGCCGGCGGCCGATCGACTTCGTCGCGCATGCCCTGTTGCGCGGTGGGTGCTGTCACTGCGGTTGCCGGGAGCGCGGGTGAAGGCGGCGCCTCAGGCGGAGGGACCGGAGACAGGGCCGGGGTCTCCGGCGGCGGGGATTTCGCCCGCGACTCGACCGACTTCGTCGCCGGCAATTGATTCGCCGCGTGGTCGGTCGCGGAAGGCGCAGCCGCAACCGTGGACTGCGACGCGGCAGGCGCAGGCGCCTCCGCACGTGGCTGCGCCTTGTCCGCCATCGCCGACTCCGGCCTCGCGCCGGGCACTTCTTCATCGCGCCACATCAGCGTGACCAGCGAGGCGAGCAGCAGGGTGGCGAACGCGGCATTCCACGGCATGCGTTGTTGAGGGCTCGCGAACCAGCGTCGCCACCACGGCATGTCACTCGCCGCCGCAGGGGCGACCGCCTTGCGCGCGGCTTCGAGCACGGCCGCCCGCACCGCGGCCGGGGGCGCCGACGCGTCCTCGTCCGCCGACTGCAGGGCGCGCGCCAGCCTCGCATCGCGATACTCGGTCATGCGGTGCGCTCCATGACCTGCAGATACGCGTGCATGCAGCCGCGCAGTTTCTGCAGCGCGTAACGCAGACGGCTCTTCGCCGTCTCGAACGGCAGCGCGAGCCGCTGCGCCATGTCCTCGACGCTCGCGCCGTCTTCGTGGTGCAGCAGAAAGGCCGCACGCTGGGCGGCCGGCAAGGCGTCGAGACAGGTCAGCAACTGCCGCCCCGCCGCGCGCCAATGCGCCTCGTCTTCGCTCGAGGGATGCGTGCGATCCAGCTTGCCCGCGAGCCACTCGAGCGGGTCGTCGCCGTCGTCCGACGCTTCCAGCGGCTGTTCGCGCCCGCTCGTGCGCAGGCGATCCATCGCCGCGTTGTGTGCGATCGTGAACGCCCAGGTGCGCCATGCCGCACCCTGCGGCACGAAGCTCGTGCGCGCCGCCACGATGCGCATCCACGTGTCCTGGAACACCTCGTCCACCTGCGCCGCGAGCGCCGTGCCGAGCAGGCGGCGCACGAAGCGGTGCAGCGCCTGCTCGTGGCGCGAATAGAGCGTCTCGAACGCGGCGACGTCGCCTTGCGCATAGGCCAGCATCAAAGCTTCGTCGGGCATGTCGAGGGGCGCGCGGGGCATGGACAGATTTTCACACCACGTTGTACGGGGGCCGGCGCGGATCGGGGTTAACGACAAGCGAAGAAATTCACCCTGCTTCATTCCGGCGGCCGTTCAACCGGGACCTTTCACGCTGGAGATCCCATGAATCGCCCTTCCACCCGCCTCCTCGGCGTCGCCCTGCCCGCCTTGCTCGTCGCGTGCGGCGTCACCGCGCAATCGCCGGAGCCCGAGCCGCCTTGGCCGCGCCTGAAACCGGTGGCGCAACCGCAGCACCAGCCGCGCGTGCGCACGAGGCCGAATTTCGAGGCGCCATCCGCGACGCATTGCAGCCGTCCGGTGTCCATGCGCGAGATCCCCGGCCGCTTCGGCAACAACAGCCAGCCAGAGGAGTTGCATCGCCGCCGCAGGGCCGGGGACGCGATGGCGGACGGGGCGACTTCGGCTCCCTCGCCTTCAATAGCCGCCGCACCGTTGCGTGCCGAACGCCGCGAAGCCGCGAAGAGCATTGCGCCCTCGGCCCCGCTGCCGGTTGCACCCCAGGCGGCGCCATCGCAGTCGCAGCAACCCGTCCCCGGCCCCGTCACGGCCGGCGTCGTCGACGACAACGCCGACTTCACTTCGTACCTCGCCTTCCGCAACCGCACTCGTGTCGCGCATCGCCCGCGCGATGTCCGCGACCGCTATCTGCTCGAGGTGAAGGATGCGCGCGGCCGTGGTGTGGCCGATGCCGAAGTCGCGGTGTACGGCACGAGCGGCCACGCGATGTGGGCGCGCACCGATGCGGGCGGACGCGTGTGGCTGCACCCGGACGCCTTCGATCCCTCGCGTTCTGCACAGTACGACGTGCGCGTGCGCAAGCTCGGACACGAATCGGGCGCGAGGCTCGTGCGCGGCCAGAAGAGCGCCGTCGAAGTACGGCTCGACGCGCCGGCCGCGCAGCCGCGCGCACGCCTCGACCTCGTGTTCCTGATCGACGCCACCGGCTCGATGGCCGACGAGATCGACAAGCTGAAGGCGACGCTGCGCACGATCGTCGCGGAAGTCTCGGCGCTTCCGAGCCGCCCCGACCTGTGCCTCGGGCTGGTGGCCTATCGCGACCGGGGCGATGCGTTCCTCGTCCGCACGCACGACTTCACCGACGACGTGGGCGGCTTCCTGAGCGGCGCGCTGATCCCCTTGCGGGCGGCCGGTGGCGGCGACTATCCCGAGGCGATGAACGAGGCGCTGCACGAGACCGTGCATGAACTGAGCTGGCGCGGCGACGGCGCGACGCGCATGGTCGTCCTGCTCGCGGATGCGCCGCCACACCTGGACTACGGCGCGCCGCACTACGACGACGATATGCTGGCCGCGCTGGGCAAGGGCATCAAGGTGTTCGGCGTGGGCGCGAGCGGGCTGGACAAGCAGGGCGAATTCATCCAGCGGCAGATCGCGCAGTACACGGGCGGCCGTTTCGTTTTCCTCACCTACGCGGACGCCCGCAACCCTTCGAGCGGCGCGGGACGGGAGACAGTTCACGACGTGAAGAACTATTCGGTGGACACCCTCGACCGCCTGATCGTGCGGTTGGTGACCGATGAGCTGGGCAAGCTTTCGGGTCCGCTATAATCGTGGGTTCTAGGCGCTTTAGCTCAGTCGGTTAGAGCGACGGAATCATAATCCGCAGGTCCGGGGTTCGAATCCCTGAAGCGCCACCAGGTTCAAACGGCCTGCCTCTACCGAGGCAGGCCGTTTTGCATTTCAGGCCGCGACCCGGATATGAAATGCACTCTACTTCTTCGTTCCCGGAAAGGCCGGGTGGGCAGGACTGTTCACAGATCGCGATACGTCCTCCCTGAATGCCTCCGTACTACGATGTACACAAACCATCACAGAGCAGTACAACGATGTCGAGCACGATGACCATCCGACTGGAGGACGACATGAAAACCCGGCTGGAGCACTTGGCCGAGTCCACGCATCGAAGCAAGTCGTGGCTTGCCTCGGAAGCCATCCGTCAGTACGTCGAGAGCAACGAATGGCAAATCGCCGAAGTTCGAGCTGCCTTGAAGGAGGCCGATTCCGGAGACTTCGCGACGGAGAAGGAAGTCGGTGCGGTGGTAAAGCGGTGGAAGGTGAATGCAGGTTAAGTGGCTGCGCGAGGCGCTGCGAAATCTGGACCATGAAGCGGCATACATCGCCGAAGACGATCGGGCTGCGGCGAGCCTCGTGGTAGGTCGTGTGATGGACGCCGTCGCGATGCTCGAGACCCAGCCCGGAGCGGGACGACTTGGCCGCTTGCCGGGCACGCGCGAGCTCGTTGTACCGAAAACACGATGCCTCGTTCCCTACCGCGTCCGCGGAGAGATCGTCGAAATTCTGCGGGTGTTCCACGCGTCGCGCAGGCCGCCACCGAAGTGGTAGCCAGGAGAGCGGTCAGACGACCCGCGTACGCTCTGCTCTCCAGGTGCTTCGGGCCTCGCCATCCGCGCACGGAACCCGCCGCAATTCCGAACCACCGCTGCGCCATCACGTTTGAGCTGCACAAGGCGGGCAGCGTAATTGGGATCTGGCCCCAATTTCCCCCTCGAGCGACATGCCGCGCGATCCGTCCTGGCCTGCGTGGCAGCTCGATCTGGAAGCGTTGGCGAAGTCCGAGGGGGACATGGCTATCGCGGTGTGCCTCACCCACGACGTGGTCCCAGCTGTGAAGGCGCACATCGCTGCTTCGCTGCCGCAGGTGAGTTCCTTGTTGATCGCAAGACCCACGTGCAGTGCGGGCGCGAAATCCGTCATTTGCGGTCCGCACGCGTTCGATCTGGCAGAGGCATTGTCACTACAGATCAACCTGAAGCCCCAGATCAACAGGCCGCCGCTGCATCTTTTCATCGCGGCACCAAATGCGTTCACATTCTTCCTCGGGCAGCGCCAGCCCGGCCTCGGTAAGACCACGCTGTACGAATACGACTTCGAAGGCGGAAATGGCGGTGGCTATAAACCATCTCTTGCATTACCCATCTGAGCTTTCTTCGCGCAGCCACTGCCATGCGCTATCAATCACGCGCTGGAAGCGGTGGAAGTTGAATGCAGGTTAGGTGGCTGGGCGAGGCGCCGCGATCTGGAACATGACGCTGAATACGTCGCCGAGGACGATCCGGCTGCGGCGAGCCTCGTGGTAGGTCGTGTGATGGACGCCGTCGCGATCCAGTCGCCCTCGAATCGGCAAGCCGCACGAGCCGAATGCGGCGAAATATGGTGGAGGCGAGAAAGGTCGCTTCGGACGCCGATCATCGGTCCGATTCCTGGACTTCGTCGAGATCGAAAACCTCTTGGTCAATAAAGCGCCCTTGGTTGCGCAGCGCCGGCAGCAATTCATTGTCTGCATAGGCACAACCCGTGTGGCCGGGGTCCGTCTGCTGGGCCTTGGCAGCCAGTTCCGGAGGGTGGCCTGCACCGGCTGCCAGCGGCCTTGCCAATTGACTGTAGCCGGGTTGCCAGGCACAAGCCTGAGGAAAGACTTCGCGCAAGCTCGCGAGGATTTGCATGCCAGCGTAGTCGAGGTCGCCGAAAAAGCTCACCGGCATGGCCGGCACGCCGGATTGATCGTCCTTCAACGGTTGGAACAGCCAACTCTCGATCTCCGGCAATGCCGCGATTGACGCTGGCGCACGCAGGTAGAGGCGGCATCCGGCGCGGGAACGCAACCTGCGGGCGCTGCTCCGGAACCCTGCCGCATAGACCAGCAGGCTGCCCGCCCAGGCCGTGGCCCGTGTGTCGGCCATGTGCTCGAAGGTCACGAGGTTCTCGATGAACAATACCTCACTGAAGGCCCGGCCACCACCACCACGGCTATGCGCGAGATCGCCTCCGGGTGGTGCCAGCAGCAACTGGATCGGGGCCTCGGTGAACTGGCCCGAAGTCGCGCCCAGCAATCTCAGCAGTTCCTCACGGTGGTCCAGCACCTTGGAGCGGCTTTGGAAGGCGCGTGCAGAGGCTTCTCGCAGGGCCATCGCTTGGCCCGACTTGCATAGGGCGACTAATGTGGCAAGGCTCTGTGTGGCTTCTTCTACCGGCAAGCCTTCCACTGGGACCAATGGGCTGCGGGCGAGGTGGTCCAGCACGGCAGCAGGATTGGCAGGCGCCTCATGCGGGTTCGCCGCCCAGTGGGCGGCGAGGTGCGTTCGCCACTTCTGCCGCCAGCGCTGGGCCTGTGGTGTGTACCCGGCCCAGGCCGCCAGAGCGTTGAAATCGCATAACTCCATCTGGGGCTTGCGGTCGCTGAAGCCGGCGAACGCGCGGGGCGCCTCCAGCAGCAACGTCACCCAGCCGGTGGCGCACAGGTCATCGAGTTGCATGCGCAGCAACTGGATCTGGTCGGCATCCACGGCATCGTGCAACTCGGGCGCAGCCTTGCGGTCCAGCGACAGGCGCACCGGCCGCTGAGTCGTGCTGCGTTCAGCCTTGGCGAGCAGCGACCGTGCCAGGCGCAGCAGGAGTGGATGCGGCGAAGGCGGATCGGACCGCGAGGACGATTCGGGCGTGTCCATGATCAGGGCGAGAACCCGCCATTGGCATCTTCGGCTGTCGAACCTGGGATCTGCGCCTGGGCCTGTTGCGCGATCCACTGGGCGCGCGCAGCCTCGCGGGCCTGCTCGGCATGCGCGTCCCACAGCCGGGCCAGGGCCGGGCGGTTGAGCGTCTTCTCCTGCGCTTCGCTGATGAACAACTCTTGACCATCGCGCCGAGCCATCACCTTGGAGAAAGTGAACTCCTTGTCGAACTCGGGCTTGACCGCGCCCGACTTGGACGTGGGCATGGCCACGACGAGTTGCAACCCCAGCGTCTGCGAAAGGAACTGCAGTACGTTGCGCGAGCGCGTCTCGTCCATCTTGGAAAAAGCCTCATCGCTGAGCATCAGCCGCAAGGCAGGTGCCTCGCGGCGGTCGCGGCCGAAGTGCCCGAGCGCATGGGCCAGCACGGCCGAGCGCACCACGTAAAAAGGCGTTTCCAGCTCGCCGCCCGAGCCTGTGCCCCAGGTGGACAGCCGCGTGGTCCCGACCGGGCTGGTGCGCAGGATGTCGTAGCGCCGGTAGTTTCGGTAGTCGGCCAGTTCGCGCAACGCGCGTTCGCTTGCGCCCTGGTCGTTGGCCAGCAGCAGCCGGCGGATTTCCTCCGCGGTAGCGCGCTGTTCGTCGGTGAGCCGAGGCGATGTGAAGATGGAGCCACGGTCATTCGCCAGCCCTTCAACCGCGCTTTCCACCGCCTCGAAGAAATCCTGCACCTTCTGCATGCGCGGCACCCAGTCCCATTCCAGCCTGAAGGTGTCGCTGCCGAAGCGGATGTCTTGCAGGTGGCGATTGAGCCGCTGCAGTGTCAGCGCGCCCTGCTTGACATCGTCGCGCACCTTGAAGCAGAAGCTGCTGGTGAAGACATGGTTGAACTGACCTTCGGCTTCGCGCAATGCGCGCGCGTTGTCCGCCAAGCCAATGGCGCGTTGGCGCTGAGCCTGCTCGACGATGGCAGCGCGGGTGCGCTCGACCAGCGGGAGCAACTCTTCGAGACGGTCGACGCTACGCGGCGGATCGGCCCAGGTGAAGCGCTCGCTGTCGTCGCGCGCACCGGAGAGGTAGGCGCCCACCGCCTGGGCAAGCTCGCGCAATGTGCGCGGCAGGCCTTCGCGCAGGCTCTGCATGCGATGACGCAGCGCGTCCAGGCTGGTTTCCGGTTCGGCCGCCAGCACCTGGGCCTCGTCGAGCAGTTGGAGCTCGGTAGCCAGGGCGGGCACGGCACCTGCGAAGCGCGAGGCCCAGACCGTTGAGTTGGTGCATGCGATGTCGAGATCGGGTATGCGCTCCGCCAGGCCTTTCTCGCGGCGGCGCAGCTCTACCAGTTCCTTGTCGGTCGCACCGACTTGCTTCAACACTTCGTCGCGGTGCCCGGTGACGCTGCCGATGCGAGCCTTCAGGTCCTTCTGCTCGGCCAACAGTTCGTCGATGGCCGACAAGTCCAACGCCTTGAACGCCTGTTCGGCGTGGGCATGCTGGGACTGGCTCTCCAGCACGGCAAGGAGCAGGGGCGTCAGAGGCGTAAACACGGGGCCGTTGAACATGCGAGAAATCGCCAGCAGCGACTGGCGCAGCGCCTGCAAGGCGCGCACCTCGATCACCAAGCGCTGGAGTTCGTCCTCGCACCACTGCCGACGCCGCTGCCGCGCGGCCTCACCGAAGGCCATGTCGCCATCGGGTACGCGGCAGGCAAACATGCCGTAGCCCCGGCTGCCCAGGCCTTCCTCCATCAAGCCCTGTGGGGTGCGTGCCAGTTCTTCTTCGGTGTCCACCTTGCGCACGCGGCCGTACTGCGCCAGCAGGAAGGCGTGGGCCACCGGGTGGTGGCAGACCAGTTCGTGCAGAACGGCACGGGCCTCCAGCTGTCGGCCTTCGGTGTCCTCCATCGCCTTGCGCCCCTGCACGACCTTGGGTGAGCGGGCGCGGTAGTGCTGCTTGACCAGTCGGGCGCATCGCGCCTCTGTACCGGCCTCGACAATGATCGCGAAGCGGTCACCGCCCATGTAGCCTTCGATTGCGTTCTGCCAGCGCGTGCCGTGGCGCGGTTCTACCAGTTGCGCCAGCAGGTGGGGACGGGCCGACGGAAGCTCGCGCTCGATCAGCGCCACGGCGTCATGGACATCCTTCGGCCCCTGCGTCCGGCCGGACTGCAGGCGACGCAGTTCGGCATCGCGCTGTTCGATGTCGTCTTTCAACTTGTTCAGTTGAACACCCACGTCGGTCAATGCCTGCAGTACCGCACCTTGCACAGAGCCTTCGCCGTCGTGGAGCTTCTGGCGCAAGCTCGACAGCTGCGTGTCGAAGGCTTCCAGCTCGAACGCGGGTAGTGCGACGTCCAGCATCGCATCGCGTGCATAGGCCTGAGCCATGGCTGGCCAGAGCTTGAGCACCTGCTGCGCGGCGGGGCGCAATGCTTGCACCGCGCCAGCCAGCGCCGGCACGGCCGACAGGTCCAGCTCCAGCAGTTGTCCAAGCTGGGTGGCCATGCCGCCGATGCCGCGCGCGGCCTCCTGCACGCGGCCCCAGTGCAGGCGGAACTGGTCGGCCTGCAGCCGGATATGGTTTTCCAGCGCCTGCTTCTCGCGTGCCACGTCGCTGTCGTCCAGGCGCTTGTCCACCGCACGCAATAGTTCGCGTAACTGAGTCTCCTGCGCTTCGAGCGAGGCCAGCTTCTCCTGCAGCTGTGCGTGCTTCCGGTCCTGCGTAGCGATCTGGCGTAGCACCGAGGCCAGTTCATCCTGGGCCTCGCCGCGCGTGCGCAGGGCATGGGCAATGGTGGTGGTGACGAATCGCCGTGCCTCGTCCATCACTTGGTCGGCGCTCGCCTGCGCGGTGTCGAGCCGCTCCAGATTCAATGCCAGGCGTTCGGCCTCCAGCTTGAGGCTGGCGATGGAGCGCATCAGCTCGCGCATCTTGTCGAGGTCTTTGCCGAAATCGTGCGGCTCGAGGATCTCGTCGCGCACCAGATCGTTGACATTGCCCAGTTCCTTGTACGCCATGGCCTTGACGAGCGACTTGGCCGCACGCGTGGCATCGTGCTCGCCGACCGCTGTCTTGCCCATCAGCGCGCCATAGAGATGTTGGAGGTAACCGCCTTTGTCGGGAAAGCGCTGCACCACCACGGCTGCCTTGTCGGCAGGGGTTTGCAAGCGGTGCTGGAGTTGCACATAGATCTCCTTCAGCGGCAATGGCGAGGCGGCGAGTGCCTCGCCTGCCCGGCGCGCCAGATGGTCCAGCGACAGTTCCCGGCGCACGATGAAGAACTGCGGCGTGCCCTGCAGCACAGCGCGCCGGCCGTCCTCGAAAGCTTCCACGCCCACCAATGCCGTGAAAGGCTCGGCGTGCTCCCCTGCCCGATCGGAAGCTTCGAACACGATGCCGGCGTAGCTGGTCGAGCGGGTGCGCAGGAATACACCGTCAGCCTGCTGTCCGAGTGCGTAGGCGGCCAGGGTGCGCGGCTCCTTGCCGCCACGCCGGCTCTGCGTGGACTCGTCCTGGCCGATGTTGAACTGCACCACATGCTGGTGCGCGGCGGTCAGCACGGTCTGGATGGCATCGAGCAGCGTGGACTTGCCTGAACCCGATTCGCCAGTCAGCAGCACGGCGTCGGCAAAAGGCCATTCGCGATCTTCCAGCGAGCCCCAGTGCCAGGTGAGCAGCTTGGCGAGTTTCATGCGCCTTCCTTGGTCGTCGATTGCTCGGAAAGCGTGGAAGATGTCCGGCACCCTGCGATCCGCAGGGCCTCGTCCAGAGCTTCATCGCTGACGAAGCTCATCACCGGTCGCAGCACGGCCAAGCCCATTTGCATGTCCCCCGCGTCATCGCCCTCGACGAAATGCAGAACGCGATGCTTGCGCAATTCGCGCAGCAGGACGATCCGCTCGCTGGCCGCGTTGGGCAGCTTGTGCGCCAACAGAGACACCACGGCCTGCGACAGTTCCTCCAGGCTGATGGCCAGGCGCTCGTCGACCAGCGGGCGGCGTCCGGTCAGCGCCTCGGTGTAGAGAAAGCGCAGGGCGATCACGGCGGCCACGAAGTCACGCGACAGACGGGCACGCAGTCGGCGCACACCATCTTCTTCGTCGTCACCACCGCCTTCGCCTGGCGGGTACAGCCGTAAAAGGCGCGCATCGCTGTCATGCACCAGCACGAAGCCGATGCAGGCGAACCATTCGCGCAGCAACTGCTCGCACTGGATGGCGTCGTCGTACAGAGTCGCTTCGGGCCGGGAAAGCTCGCGCCAGACCACGCCGCTGGCCAGCAGTCGCCCGGCCAACTCGGCGAAGCGTGCAGGTTTGACGTTGGCGGCGCCTTCGGTGGTCAACCGCTGTTCGATGTAATGCGCAAGAGACTGCAGCATGACGTGTTCAGTGTCCCCTGCCGGCGCTACTGGACGGTACGCCCATCCCGTCCATCGGTTCGACGCTCAATTCGTAATCGTCGGCCTGGAAGTAGGGCGTGCTCACCTGCCCTGCCGTCTTTCGGGCCTGTATCAGGCGACGTCCCTCGGCAGACCGCGCCGCACCCACGGCATGCAGCAGGCGCACCGCATCCTCGGCGGTGTCCACCGGCAGTGCAGCCAGCGTGATGGGGCCGCCATGCAAGTGGGGCAAAAGGCCTTGCAGCACCTTCTGATCGCTGAAGGCGAACGCCTCGGCCTCGGCCCGGCGCTGCAGCGCATTCAGGCGGCTGGCCTCATCCACCACCAGTGGGGTTTGCGCCAGGGCCTCGGCTTCGCGGTCGCGCACCGTCCACCGCAGTATCCCTCCGGTGTCTGTCCGAGCATCCCCGTCTCGTGACGGGAGGGCCATTCTTCAGATGTCGAGGACGTGCCGCAGCGCGCCGTAGGTCACGCTCCAGGACGCGGTGTCGGTTTTGACGGTTGCGGTCTTGGGA
>NZ_JBFWNP010000078.1:0-16543 GCF_050250995.1 Ramlibacter sp. | reverse complement strand
GATGGAATCGTGCCCGCCATCAGCATGGAACGCTGCCCGCGATCGCATGGAACGCCGCCCGCCATCGGCTGGAACAGCGCCCGCCATCAGCGTGGAATCGTGCCCGTCATCGGGTGGAATACGCACCTGGGCCTTCCCAGCGGCCATCCGGATGAAGGAGGCGGCATCACCGACGTGTACCTCCACAATCCCGGCCCCGGCACCGCCATGGCGATCCTGCCGGAGGGCGGACGCTTTGCCGTGTATCTCGAAGGGGCCTGGGAAGTGCTCCACGCGCCCGCAAAGGACCAGGCGGTTCAGCAATCCGCTGCGGCAACCGCCAGACGCTTCGTGCCGCGGCCCGACTGGCTCGGCGTCTAAACCTCCAGCCACTCCTTGCGCACGTACGCATCGTCCTTCAGCCCCTGAGGGGTGCCGTCGAAGACGATGCGGCCGTGGCCCATGACGAGCGCGCGGTCGGAGATGGAGAGCGCGATCGTCAGCTTCTGCTCGATCAGCAGCACCGACATGCCGCGCTCCTTCAGCTTCTGAAGGTACTCGGCCACCAGCTCCACGATCTTCGGCGCCAGCCCTTCGGTGGGCTCGTCGATGATGATGAGGCCGGGGTCGCCCATGAGGGTGCGGCACAGCGTGAGCATCTGCTGCTCGCCGCCGGAGAGCACGCCGGCTTCGGTGTGCTGCCGCTCCTTCAGGCGCGGGAACATCCCGTACATGTCGTCGAAGGTCCAGCGCGGATTCTTCGGGTTCGACGATTTCTGCCCCAGCATCAGGTTCTGGTGCACCGTGAGCTGGGGAAAGATGTCGCGGTTCTCGGGGACGTAGCCGATACCGAGGTGCGCGATCTCGTAGGGCTTGCGGCCCTGGAGGTCCGCGCCCTGCCAGCCGACGACGCCCGTGCTGTCGACCATGCCCATGATGGCCTTGGCCGTCGTCGAGCGGCCTGAGCCGTTGCGGCCCAGCAGCGCGACGATCTCGCCCTCGCCCACGCCGAAGCTCACGCCGTGCAGCACGTGGCTCTTGCCGTAGTACGCGTGGAGGTTGTCGACCTTGAGCATGCTCAGTGGCCTCCTTCCTGCGCGGCTGCGACAGCCGAGCCGAGATAGGCTTCCTGCACCTTCTGGTTGGCGCGCACCTTCTCCGGCGTGTCGTACGCGATGATCTCGCCATAGACCACCACCGCGATCTTGTCGGCAAGGCCGAAGACCACGCCCATGTCGTGCTCCACCGTCAGCAGCGTCTTGCCGACCGTCACTTCCTTGATGAGATCGATGAAACGCTTCGTCTCGCCGCGGCTCATGCCGGCCGTGGGTTCGTCGAGCAGGATCACGTCGGCGCCGCCGGCAATGGTGATGCCGACTTCGAGCGCGCGCTGCTCGGCATAAGTGAGATTCATCGCGAGCACGTCACGCTTCTTGTGCAGGCGGATGCGCTCGAGCAGCGCTTCGGCGCGGTCGTTCGCGTCGTCGAGGTCGGCGAGGAACTTCCAGAAGCTGTACTTGTAGCCGAGGCTCCACAGCACGCCGCAGCGCAGGTTCTCGAAGACCGACAGCTTCGGGAAAATGTTGGTGATCTGGAAGCTGCGCGAGAGGCCCATGCGGTTGATCTCGAACGGCTTCTTGCCGTCGATGCGCTTGCCGTTCAGCAGGACCTCGCCGCTCGTGGGCGCAAAGCGGCCGGAGATGAGGTTGAAGAGCGTCGACTTGCCGGCGCCGTTGGGCCCGATGACCGCCACGCGTTCGCCCGGCGACACGGCAAGGCTCGCGCCGCGGATGATCTCGGTCTTGCCGAAGGACTTGCGCAGGTCCTTGAGTTCGAGGGCGTAGGGGGAACTCACAACACGCTCCTCCGCCGGGCCGCCCCAAGGAGGAGCACGCCCCCTCGGGGGGCAGCGCAGTACACGAAGTGACAAGCGTGGGGGCTCACAACACTTCCCTCCTTGCCGTTTCCTTCTCGATTAACTCCTGGATCTCACCCCACTGCTTGCGGAAATGCCGCCGCGTGAGCTCGAACAGGCCCAGCGCGGTCAGAAGCACGAACGCCGCGCCGAACCAGCTGTTCACGCTCCTCGTGTCGAGCGCGGCGCCCAGGAACTTCACCTCGTTGCCGAGCGCTACGTTCAGCTGCAGGTGGTAGATCATCTCGATGATCGCCGCCGCGCCGAGCAGCACGAGCAGCCCGGTGACGAAGAGTGCGAGATAACTCACCCACAGCTCGCGCAAGCGCCCGAACGCGGCCACGCGCAGGTTCATCATGATCAGGCTCGCGATGCCGCCCGGCGCGTACATCACCATGAAGAGGAAGATGAGCCCGAGGTAGAGCAGCCACGCCTTCGTGAACTCGGAGAACAGCACGAAGGCCAGCACCATCAGCACCGCGCCGATGATCGGGCCGAAGAAGAAGGTCGCGCCACCGAGGAAGGTGAAGAGCAGGTAGGCGCCGGAGCGTCCCGGCCCGACGACTTCCGCCGTCGCGATCTCGAAGTTGAGCGCCGCGAGGCCGCCCGAGATGCCGGCGAAGAAGCCCGCGATGATGAAGACGAAGTAGCGCACGCGCTGCGTGTCGTAGCCCACGAACTCCACGCGCTCGGGGTTGTCGCGCACCGCGTTGAGCATGCGCCCGAGTGGCGTGCGCGTGAAGGCGAACATGAGCGCGACGCACACGAAGGTGTAGAGCGCGATCAGGTAATAGACCTGGATCTGCGGGCCGAAGGTGATGCCGAGGAAGGGCTTGCCGACCACCCGGTTGGCGGACACGCCGGCCTCGCCGCCGAAGAACTCCGAGAACATGAGCGACATCGCGAAGATCAGCTCGCCGATGCCCAGCGTGATCATGGCGAACGTGGTGCCCGCCTTCTTCGTCGTGACGTAGCCGAAGAGGATGGCGAAGAACATGCCGCCGAGTCCGCCCAGGATCGGCAGCAGGCTCACCGGGATCGCCAGCACGCCCTTGGAAGCCATGTTCAGCGCATGGACGGCGACGTAGGTGCCGAGCCCCGTGTACACCGCATGGCCGAAGCTGAGCATGCCGCCCTGCCCCAGCAGCATGTTGTAGGAGAGGCAGGCGATGATGCCGATTCCGATCTGAGACAGGATGGTGACGCCCAGGCCGCTGCTGAAGATGTGCGGCGCGACAATCAGCAGCAACGCGAACGCCGACCAGATGACCACGCGGGCCACGTTGATCGGCTTGAATTCGTAGTACGCGGCAGTGGAAGCAGGGGCCATCGGATCAGCCCTCGCGCGTGCCGAGCAGTCCGCGCGGCCGGAAGATCAGGATCAGCACGAGGAACAGATAGGGAAGGATCGGCGCCACCTGCGAGATCGTGAGCTTGAGCAGCGTGTTGCTTTGCGCGGCGGCGGCGCTGACCCATCCGAGGTTGGCGAAGAGCGAGCCGAGCGAATGATCGAGCGCCACCGCGAAGGTCTGCACGAGCCCGATGAGCAGCGAGGCGACGAACGCCCCCGCGAGCGAGCCCATGCCGCCGACGACCACCACCACGAAGATGATCGAGCCCACGGTGGCGGCCATGTTCGGCTCCGTCACGAAGGTCGCGCCGCCGATGACGCCGGCCAAGCCTGCCAGCCCGGCGCCCGCGCCGAACACGAGCATGAACACGCGCGGCACGTTGTGGCCCAGCGCTTCGACGGTCTCGGGATGCGTCAGCGCCGCCTGGATCACCAGGCCGATGCGCGTCTTCGCGAGCAGCAGACCGACCGCGACCAGCATGAGCACCGCCGTGAACATCATGAAAGCCCGGGTGGCGGGAAACGGCGAGCAGATCACCTTCACGCCCTCGGCAGGCGTACACAGCGCCGCCGGCGCGCTGCCGAAGATCAGGCGGAAGCCGTCGACCGAATGCTGCACCAGCGTGAACGCCGCGCCGCGCAACGCCTCGGGCGGCCGGAACTCCACGGCGGTGCGGCCCCAGATCAGCTGGACGAGTTCGAGCAGCACGTACGACAGCCCGAAGGTGATCAGCAATTCCGGCACGTGGCCGAACTTGTGGACCTTGCGCAGGGCGGTGCGCTCGAAGATCGCGCCGAGCAGGCCCACGACGAGCGGCGCGAGGAACAGCGCGGGCCAGAAGCCCACGAGCTTCGCGATGGAGTAGCCGACGTACGCGCCGACCATGTAGAAGCTCGCGTGCGCGAAGTTCAGCACGCCCATCATGCTGAAGATCAGCGTGAGCCCGGAGCTCAGCATGAACAGCAGCAGGCCGTAGCTCAGGCCGTTCAACGTGGAGATGACGAAGAATTCCATCCGGGCTCTGTTCTTCACTCAGACAAGGAAAAGGGCCCGTCGGGGCCCTTGCGACGCGGGGCCTTCGATCAGCCCGGCCGCTTCATCTGGCAGCTGGTGGGCGTGCTCGAGACGTAGCTCGGATACTCCTTCACCGGCACCAGCGTCATGCCCGTGTTCTCGGGGCTGTAGGGGAACTTGCCGCCGGCCTTTTGCCACACGGTCACGTACAGCGGCTGCTGCAGCTGGTGGTCGGTCTTGCGCATTTCCACTTCGCCGTTGAAGCTGTTGAACTTGAGACCTTCCATCGCCGCGGCCACCTTGGCCGGCTCGGTGGAGTTCGCCTTGGCCATCGCGGCGCTCACGGCGTTCAGCGCGTGCACGAACGCCATGGTGTAGATGTCGTCCTTGAACTTCGTCTTGAACTCGTCCTGCCACTTGCCGATCATGCCGCCCATGTTGTAGTGGCTGTACGCCACCTGGAACACGCGGCCTTCGCCGCCCTTGCCCAGCGCCGTGGGCGTGCCGGTCACGCCGGTGTAGTAGGTGAAGAATTTCCCGTTGTAGCCGCCTTCGTTGGCCGCCTTCACGAGCAGCGAGAGGTCGGAGCCCCAGTTGCCGGTGATCACGGTGTCGGCACCCGACGCCTTGATCTTGGCGATGTAGGGCGCGAAGTCGCGCACCTGGGCCAGGGGATGCAGGTCCTCGCCGGCGATTTTCACGTCGGGGCGCTTGCGCGCGAGCATTTCCTTGGCGTACTTCGCGACCTGGTGGCCGTGCGAATAGTTCTGGTTGAGCAGGTAGACGCTCTTGACGTCCGGCTTGTCCTTCATGAAGGTCGTCATGGCCTCCATCTTCATGGACGTGTCGGCGTCGAAGCGGAAGTGCCAGTAGTTGCACTTGCTGTTCGTGAAGTCGGGGTCGACCGCCGCGTAATTGAGGAAGACGAGTTCCTTGCCGGGATTGCGCTCGTTGTGCTTGTCGATCGCATCGATCAGCGCGCCGGCGACCGACGAACCGTTGCCCTGCAGGATGTAGCGCACGCCACCGTCGATGGCGGCCTTCAGCGCGTTCAGGCTTTCCGCGGGCGACAGCTTGTTGTCGATGCCCTGCACTTCGAACTTCACGCCGGCGGGGTTGCCCTGGTTCAGCTTCTCGGCCACGAACTGCAGCGACTTGAGCTGGTTCGTGCCGACCGGGCCCATGAGTCCCGTGAGCGGATCGATCCACATCAGCTTGACGGTTTGCCCCTTGGTGGCGGCGGCTGCGGCGGGTGCGGGCTTGGCGGCCGGTGCGGCAGCGGGCCTGGCGGGAGCTTGCGCGTGCGCGGCGGCACAGACGAAAGCAGCGGCGAATGCAAGCGAGCGAATGGCGAACGTCACGTTTTGTCTCCTGTGAAAACCTTGCGCGAGCGTACAAGTTTTGTGCAGCGCACCGGTCAGGGAATGCCCCTAAGCCGGTGAGCCGCCTATCGCGGAGGCGACAGAAGCGCGGGACGCCCGGCTCAAGTCCCCGGCAACTTGTAGTCCTTCAGCAGTTCGCGCAGCTTCGTCTTGAGCATCTTGCCCGTCGCCCCGAGCGGAATCGCGTCGACGAACACGACGTCGTCGGGCACCTGCCACTTGGCCACCGTCTTGTTCTCGTAGAACTTGAGCAGTTCCTCGCGGGTGAGCTCCGCGTCCGGCCTCTTGACCACGGCGACGATCGGGCGCTCGTCCCACTTCGGATGCCGCATGCCGACGCAGGCGGCCATCTGCACCGCCGGGTGCGCCATCGCGATGTTCTCGATGTCGATCGAGCTGATCCATTCGCCGCCGGACTTGATGACGTCCTTGCTGCGGTCGGTGATCTGCATGTAGCCGTCTGCGTCGATGGTCGCGACGTCGCCCGTCGGGAACCAGCCGTCGACCAGCGGGTCGCCGCCCTCGCCCTTGAAGTACTCGCGCACGACCCACGGGCCGCGCACGTACAGGTCGCCATACGCCGCGCCGTCCCAGGGCAGCTCGGTGCCCTCGTCACCGACGATCTTCATGTCCACGCCATAGATCGCGCGGCCCTGCTTCAGGCGGATCTTCATCTGCTCGTCCGCGGACAGGGACTCGTGCTTGTTCTTCAGCGTACACAGCGTGCCGAGCGGGCTCATCTCGGTCATGCCCCATGCATGCAGCACCTCCACGTCGTACTGCTCGCGGAACGCCGTGATCATGGCCGGCGGGCACGCCGAGCCGCCGATCACCGTGCGATTCAGCTTCGAGAAGCGCAGCTGGTCCGGCTTCATGTGGCCGAGCAGCATCTGCCACACCGTAGGCACGCCCGCGGCGAAGGTCACGCCCTCGGACTCGATCAGCTCGTAGACCGACTTGCCGTCGAGCGCCGGCCCGGGGAAGACGAGCTTGCAGCCCGTGAGCGCGGCCGAATACGGGATGCCCCACGCATTGACGTGGAACATGGGCACGACCGGCAGCACCGAGTCGCGCGCCGACAGCGACATCACGTCGGGCAGCGCGGCCGCGTAGGCGTGCAGGATGGTGGAGCGGTGGCTGTAGAGCGCGGCCTTGGGGTTGCCCGTGGTGCCGCTCGTGTAGCACATGCTCGAGGCGGAGTTCTCGTCGAAGTTCGGCCATGCGTACGTGGCGGGCTGCCCGCCGATCCAGTCCTCGTACGCCACGAGGCTGGGCAGGCCGGAGTCCTTGGGCAGCCGGCTCGCGTCGCACAGGGCGACGTACTGGCGGATCGTGGAGCACTTCGCGTGAATGGCCTGCACCAGCGGCAGGAAGCTCAGGTCGAAGCACAGCACCTGGTCCTCGGCATGGTTCGCGATCCAGGCAATCTGGTCCGGGTGCAGCCGCGGGTTGATGGTGTGCAGCACGCGGCCCGAACCCGAGACGCCGAAATAAAGCTCGAGGTGCCGGTAGCCGTTCCATGCGAGCGTGGCGACACGGTCGGAGAAGAGCAGGCCCATGCCGTCGAGCGCATTCGCGACCTGCCGGGCGCGCGCGGCGACGTCGCGCCAGCGATAGCGGTGGATGTCGCCCTCGACGCGCCGCGACACGATCTCGCCGTCGCCATGGTGGCGCTCGGCGTGAACGATCAGCGACGAGATCGAAAGAGGAAGGTTCTGCATCAGTCCCAGCACGTCGTCGTCTCCTGCATGTTCAATTTGATACATGCATCCTAAGGGACAATTCGGCGCATGGACACCGCAATTCCCCCGCCCGCGCCGCACCGCGAGCTCCAGCTGCGCGCTGCGCGTGCGGCCTTCGTGAAGGAACTCGGCGCCGACCGGCTTGCGATGCTGCACCGCGGAAATCTTTTCCTGGACCTGCTGGCGATCGTGGGCGCCCCTGCCCTCTTCCTGGCGAATGCCTGGGTGCTGGCCACGCACGGCATCGGCGATCCTCTATGGTGGCTGTGCCTCGTTCTCCAGGGCGATCTCGTCCTCGTGATGGCGTTCATCAACCACGACGCCTTCGTCCACCGCAAGCTGTTCCCGCCGCGCCTGCGCTGGGTGCTGTCCTCCATCCTGGTGTGGCCCTCGCAGATGCGTGGCGCCGCCTACGAGCAGATGCATCTCACGCACCACCGCGCACTGGGCACCGAGGGCGACACCGAGTTCTACAAGATGGGCATCGACACGCCGCTCAAGCGCATCCTCTATGCGACGCCTGCGCTGATGGTGTACCGCGTTCTGGTGCTGGGCAACAAGACGTCGTCGGTGAACCTCTCGGCGAAGGCGCCCGAGGCCGGCAGCCGCGAGGCTTCGCGGCTGCGCTGGGAAAAGTGGACGCGCGTCGCGGTGCTCGCGGCGGTCATCGGCGTCGCCCTCTGGGACTGGCGCTACGTGGTGTTCGGCTACGTGCTGCCGTTCGCCACCGTGACGCCCCTGCTCAACACGATCCGCATCGTGCTGGAACACCTCGACCTCGATCGCGACAACCCGCTCTGGGTCGGCACCTTCTACCGCACCGGGCCGTTCTCACGCCTCATGTTCTGGTGGGACGCGGGCGACTGCCACCTCGTCCACCACTTCTACGCGAACATTCCGTACTACCGGATGAACCACGCGCTGCGCCTGATGCGGCCGATCCTGATCCGCGAAGGTGTGTACGAACAGCGCTCGCTCTTCTCGCTGCTCGGACAGTGGTTCAGTGGCCGCCGAGCCCACTGGTCGGCTCCGCGCCGCGCACCGACGGCTTGAAGTGCAGCATGACGGTCGTGCCGGACCCGAGGTCCGACGCGACCTCGATATGCCCGCCGATGCTCTCCATCACGCGTCGGCAGAACACCAGCCCCATGCCGTTGCCGCCGGAATCGGCGCGGGTCGTGACCGGCTCGCGGGTGAGCCTCGCGAGCACGGGCGGGGGGATGCCGGGACCGTTGTCGGCGAATTGGATCCAGGGACGCCGGCCGTCTTCCACGCCCGTTTCGATGACGAGCCGCGCGTCGGCCCGTCCCCGCAGTGCGATCAAGGCATTCTTGGTCAGCGTACACAACACGAGATACAGCAGGTCGCGCCGGCCCGGCAGCTGGAAGTCCTGGGTGATCCGGTACAACACCGTTGCCCGTTCGTCCTGCTCGAACGGAAACTCGTCGAGCAGCGCCTCGACCAGGCTCGATGCGCTGACCGACTGGGGCATGGCGCCGGGAAAGGCGTCGCGGGCGGATTGCACGAAGGTCGACACGAGCGACTGGCAGTAGAGCGCCCGCCGCTCCGCGCGCTCGAGCGCCGCCATGAGTTCGCCGGCATCGTGTTCGGTGAAACGCGCGACGCCCGGCGCTTCGCCCGGCGCCGGCGGCAGATAGCGCGCGGCGATGCTCGCGACGCAGCCGCGCACGGTGGCGAGCGGCGTGTTGAGCTCGTGGGCCAGGAAGCCCAGCGTTTCGCGCAGCGCCGCGGCGCGCCGCTCGTTGGTCGCGCGTTCCTGCCGCTGGCTGCGGTAGAGCGCCATCGCTTCCTGCAGCGCCTCGCGCGTACTCTCCTCGGCCAGGGGTTTTTCGAGGATGCGCAGCACCTTGCCCTGGTTCACCGCGGCGATGGCGACGTCTTTCTCCGCATAGGCGGTCGCCAGCAGGCGGATCACATGGCGGTGGTCGCGCTGCAGCGCATGCAGCAGCTTCATGCCGTCGCGCTCGGGCATGCGGAAGTCGGTGACGACGACGGCGTATTCGTGCTTCGCCTCGGCGAGCACGGCCAGCGCCTCGCTCGTGCCCGCCGCGGTGACGATGGTGAACTCGGACGCGAAGACGCCGGCGAAGACCTTGCGGGAAACCGGATCGTCGTCGACGAAGAGGATGGCCTGGGGCGGTTCGGAGAAAGGCATCAGCGGCGGGTGGCCTGCGGCTCGTCCGCCGGCCGTGCGCGGTGCGACTCGATCCAGGCGCGAAGTTCGTTGTTGGTACGTTCGGTCAGCGCGTCGATGCGGCCGATCCAGTCGGGGTCGGCGGGCCACGCCTCGCGCTCCAGCATCGGAATATAGATCTCGCGGCTGTAGCGGTAGAGCGCGAGCGCGCCGGCCTCGCCGCTCATGCCGACGAGCGAATGCAGCGCGTCGACCGTCGCCTGCCGGTCGTTGGCGCGCACCGCCGCATGAAGCCGTTCGATGAGTGCCTCGATCCCGGGAACATACTCGTCGATCAGCTCCTCGAGCATGCCGATGCGGTGGTAACCCTCGAGGCGCGAGACGTCGAGCAGCGCCGCGGAGGCCGATGCCGGACGCGCCAGGGGCATCGCGGGCGTGCCGATGCCGAAGAGCACGGCCAGCCGGTCGAAAAGCACGGCGGGTTCCACCGGCTTGGTGACGAAGTCGTCGATGCCCGCCGCCTTCGCCCGCTCGACGAGTTCGGCCCCGGCATGCGCGGTGATCGCGAGGATGGGCGCCGCGCGCGACGCGGAGGCGCCCTGGCGAATCCCGCGTGCCGTCTCTACGCCGTCGAGCACGGGCATGTGGATGTCCAGGAGCAGCGCGTCGAAGGCGGCGCCGTCGCGCGCGGCGTCGAGCGCGGCCTGACCGCTGCCGACTTCCACGACCTCGGCGCCCGCGTGCCGGAGGTATGCGCCCACGGCCGCGCGGTTGTAGGCATTGTCGTCGGCCAGCAGGAAGCGCCGGCCTTCGAGCCAGCCGCGACCCCGGGCCCGCGCCTGGGCCCGGGCATCCATCGCGGTGCGCATCACCTGGACCAGCGTTTCCGCGTCGCAGGGTTTGGGCGCGAAGCCGTCGAAGCCGGTGTTGGCCGTCTTCACCCGGGCGAGGTGCGCCGGCTCGCTCGAGTGCGCCACGAGGCAGACGTCCCGGTTGTTGCCGAGTGCGCCGGAGCGCACGGTCTCGGCCACCTCGTAGCCATCCATGCGCGGCATGTTGAGATCGAGGATGACGAGGTCGAAGGCCGATTCGCGCAGCGCCTCGACCGCCTCGACGCCGTCGGCCGCCTCGCGCACGGTGCAGCACAGCGCCAGCAGCTTCTGCCGTGTCGCGCTGCGCAGCGCGGCGTCGTCGTCGACCAGCAGGACACGGCGGTCCGCGAAGGCGCGCCGCGCCTCCACCATCGTCTGCAGTCGCCGGGCCTCGACCTCGCGCGCATCGACGGCGGGAAATCCGATGATGAATTCGGTGGACTCTCCGGGCACGGACTCGCAGCGGATGCTGCCGCCGAAGGCCTCCATGACGCGCTGGCAATACGCGAGGCCAAGGCCCGTGCCGCCCGCCTTGCCGCTGGTGCCGAAAGGTTTGAAGAGCTGGGCGGCGACTTCGGCCGGGATGCCCGGGCCGGTGTCGCGCACGCGGATCGTGCCTTCGGCCACCGTCACGGTGATGCGCATCTCGGGCTTGGCCGAGACGTAGTAAAGGGAGTTCTTGAGCAGGTTGAAGAGCACGAAGAGGAAGGCCGTCTCTTCGCCGCGGAAGGTGAAGTCCTTCTCGACGTCGAGGCTCACGCGCGCGCGCAGCTGCTCATTCTCGTAGCCGTACTCGGCGATGGCCTTGGCGCTCACCTCGGCCGCGGAGAGATAGTCGAAACGCTTGGGATCGATGGGCTTCGCGTTCACCTGGTCGAGCGTCATCGCAATGACCTGCAGGCCGCGGTTGACCGCCAGCTCGCCCTGGGCCACGTGCTTGTAAAGGCCTTCGATGGTAGCGCGGTCGACGAGGTGCTGGCGCTGGTGGTGGCCCGGAATCGGCAGCGCCTGCCGGATGTGTTCCAGGCTGTGGCGCACCTGCGCCATCGGGTTGCGCATCTCGTGCGCGATCGAGCCCGCGAGCGACGCGTACGCCTGCCGCACCCTTTCGGCGGTCGCCTGTTCGAGCGCGTACTTGAACATGCTGCCGCCGACGATGCTCGTCAGCAGCAATGGCAGGCGCGCGACGTATTCCTTGGGCAGGTGAGGGTTGGGGTCCGTCAGGCCGTAGAGCGTGCCGCCGATCGCGAAGCCGGTGATCAGCATGACCACCATGTTGCGCCAGTCGGCCAGCAACATGAGCAGGAAGACGGCGAAGAAGGTGTTGCCGACCGCCGCCGCATTGCCGCCATGCTTGAGCGAAGTGAATGCGAAGGTGAGCGGCAGCGTGATGATGACGACCGCGTAGGAGTACGGCATGTACAGCGGCTTCAGGCGCTCCGGCCATCGGTGCCGCAGGAACAGCAGCAGGCAGATGGCGGTGTCGAACATGCGGATCGCGAAGTCGTCGTAGCCGGCGGTGGGCCGCACGAACCGCACCGCGTACAGCAGCGGGAATCCGATCAAACCGAGCAGGCTGAGGTAGTGCAGCAGCAGCGGACCATGCTGGTGATACGCCTTGTAGCGCGCAAACAACCCTTTGAGGGGAGATGTCATGGCGATTGTCCCTTCACTGGGTCCGTGGCGCGCCCTGACCGCCGAGGCCGGCCGAGACGTCGCGCGCTGCCCCGCGGATGAGCGTATAGGCCTTGGAGGTCCCGAGCAAGGGGACTTCCTTCGCGAATACCGAAAAGCCGAACCGACGATAGAGCCGGCCAAGCACGTGGGTGCAGGTGGCGAAAAGCCGTTCCACCCGCGCATGGGCGCGCGCGTAGTCGAGGGCGATGAGGAGGCAGTGTCGCAGGGCGTCGACGTCGCTGCGGTACTCGGGAGCCAGAACGAGCCGCCCGACTTCCCAGTCCCCGGCAAGCAGGGCGGGGGCATCGTCTCCAAGCTGCGGCAGCAGCGTCTCGGTCAGCGTGAGCTGCCAGCCGAGCGGAACGATGCGGATGGTTCCGATCAGCTCGCCATCGAGCTCGAAAGCGAAGACGAAGCCGATTTCGTCTCTTTTTTTTCGACCGTTTCGAATTGCGGCCCGCCGGCCGCGTGATGGACGGACAAGTCGATGTTGTCTTCGCGCAGGGCCAGGACCGTGGCGATTTCCTCTTCGCCGCGCAGATGACGCAGCGTGACACCGGAGAATCGCGACGGCTGGGGCGCTGCGACAACATGGGAACCCGACGGATACGAGGGCGCGATTAACTGAAAAGTCATACAACTCCGGTGGGCCATGAAATGCTGGGCCTCAAGGGGATTATGGAAAAGCGATACGACTCGCAACACTGTCAGATCTGACAGGTGCCCTAGGGGAATTGCTTAATTGCCACAGACGCCCGCGCACATTGCGGAACGCGGACAATCGGCGCAGAGATTATCGGGAGCCGAAATGACCTACCCCATCCAAAAGTCCGAAGCGCAGTGGAAGGAGCATCTGGCCGAAAAAGGCGCCGAGCCCGGCGCTTTCCAGGTCACGCGCCACGCCGCGACCGAACGGCCGTTCACCGGAAAGTACGAGCGCCACTGGGCCGACGGCAGCTACGGCTGCATCTGCTGCGGCGCGAAGCTCTTCGATTCGGGGACGAAATTCGACGCCGGCTGCGGCTGGCCCAGCTTCTCGCAGGCCGTGCCCGGCGCGATTCGTGAGATTCGCGACATGAGCCATGGCATGGTGCGCACCGAAACCGTGTGCGCGCAGTGCGGCGCGCACCTGGGCCACGTGTTCGAGGACGGCCCCGCGCCCACCGGGCTGCGCTACTGCATGAATTCGGCCTCGCTCGACTTCCAACCCGAGGACAATGCCGGCACATGAAGCTGCTCATCGATTTCTTCCCGATCATCCTGTTTTTCGCGGCGTTCAAGATCTGGGATATCTACGTCGCGACGGGGGTCGCCATCGTCGCGACCATCGCGCAGATCGCCTGGCTGCGGATGCATCACGGCAAGGTCGAGCCGATGCAGTGGGTGAGCCTGGGCGTCATCGTGGTGTTCGGCGGCGCCACGATCCTCGCCCACGACGAGACCTTCATCAAATGGAAGCCGACGGTGCTCTACTGGCTCATGGGCGCGGCGCTCCTGATCGGCCAGCTGTTCTTCCGGAAGAATCTCCTGAAGTCGCTGATGGGCTCACAGATGGAGCTGCCCGACGCCGCCTGGCGCGCCATGAACTGGAGCTGGATCGGCTTCTTCGCCGTCATGGGCGTGCTCAACATCTGGGTGGCAAGCCATTTCGACACGGACACCTGGGTCAATTTCAAGCTCTTCGGCGGCATGGGTCTCATGGTGCTGTTCGTCCTCGGGCAGGCCCTGTTCCTTAGCCGGTACATGAAGACCGATACGCCGGAATCCTGAATCGCCATGGCCACCGGCATCACCGCCGCGCAGCTCGAAGCGAGCCTGCGCGAAAGCCTCGCGCCGACGGCGCTCGAGGTCCTCGACGAAAGCGCCGCGCATCTCGGCCATGCCGGATCGGACGGCACCGGCTCGGGCACGCATTTCCGGGTGCGCATCGCCTCGCCCCGGTTCGCCGGGCAGTCGAAGGTCGCCTGCCATCGCCTTGTGTATGATTCCTTGAAGGTCTACATCGACATGGGCCTGCACGCCCTCGCGATCGAAGTCCTCCCCACCCTTTCCTCCTCCTGAAGCCGTTCCCATGAAGAAGATCCTTATCGCGGCCGCCGTGGCTGCCATTGCGGCGGCCGCCGTGCCGGCATTCGCGCAGAACGTCGCCATCGTCAACGGCAAGCCCGTGCCGAGCAACCGGGTCGACATGCTCGCGGCGCAGCTTGCCAAGGCGGGCCGTCCCGTGTCCCCCGAAATGCAGGGCCAGCTGAAGGACGAAGTGATCGCGCGCGAGATCTTCATGCAGGAAGCGCAGAAGCGCGGCCTCGACGCGAGCGACGACTACAAGTCCCAGATGGAGCTGGCCCGCCAGACCATCCTGATCCGCGAACTGTTCGCCGACTACCAGAAGAAGAACCCGGTGACCGACGCCGAGGTCAAGGCCGAATACGACAAGTTCGCCGCGGCCAATGGCGGCAAGGAATACCGCGCGCGCCACATCCTGGTCGAGAAGGAAGACGAGGCGAAGAAGATCATCGCCGACGTCAAGAAGGGCCAGAAATTCGAGGACATCGCCAAGAAGCAGTCCAAGGACCCGGGCTCGGGCGCCAACGGCGGCGACCTCGACTGGGCCACGGCCAGCAGCTTCGTGCCCGAATTCAGCCAGGCCATGATCAAGCTGACCAAGGGCCAGATGACCCAGGAGCCGGTGAAGAGCCAGTTCGGCTGGCACATCATCCGTGTCGACGACGTGCGCGAGGCGCAGTTGCCGAAGATGGAGGAAGTGAAGCCGCAGATCGCGCAGCAGCTGCAGCAGCAGAAGCTCGCGAAGTTCCAGGAAGAGCTGCGCACGAAGGCGAAGGTCGAGTAAGCCCTCCTCGCAAGCCTCACTTCAGGAGCATCAGCACGCCGATGAGCACCGGCTGGTGCGCCATGTACCAGGTGAGGCTCCAGCGGCCCAGCAGGGCCAGCGTCTTCGAAGGCCGCTTCGCGAGAAGCGGCCTTTTATTTTGCAGCAGCCACCGGCCGGAGGCCATGCCCCACCACATGACGCCGAGCCACGGAACCAGCGGCACGTAGTCCTCGGTGGGCGGCTTGGTGGACGCGAAGCCGATCCAGTTGAGCGCGCGCGTGTCGAAGCCCGGCAGCACGATCCAGTTCGCCGCGATGGCGAGCGCGCCGGCGGGCCACAGCCACCGCCCCCACCCCGAGGTGAGCCGCACGACGATCAGCATCACCGCGATGCCGTGCAGCACGCCGAAGTAGATGAATCGCTCGCGGAACATGAACCAGGAGCCGATGGAGACGAGGACCGCACAGCCGGCGACCTGACCCCAGCGTTCCCAGAAGCGCCGCCAGCTCTGCTTCTGCTCGACGGCGACCGCCTGGCCCAGGCCGGCGCAGAACAGGAACAGGCTCACGATCAGCGTGCGCTGCGTGGTCCAGAACGGATCGCCGTAGAAGTTCTGTCGAATCCAGCCGACGTTCGCGAGGTCCCAGCAGAAGTGGTAGGCCGTCATCCAGACGACGGCCGCACCGCGCAGGGCGTCGATGGCGTCGTAGCGGGCGTGGGAATCGTTCACTGCGCGGGAGTTTAGGGCTCCTCGGGCTGTGGCGCGCACGAGAGGAAGTTCGAGAATGAACTCAGCGCAGCGTCAATCGCAACCAGCTCCCATCTTCCAGGTTCAAGCACGCGCCACCGGGGTCGGCAACCAGTCGCTCGGCAGCTGCCGCAAGCGGAAGATTGGGTGCGACGGAGTGCCATGACCCATCCTTTTGCCACCGGAGCAGACGTAGTGAGCGGCGCGACTGATCGGGAACGATCAGCATGTGCGCGGAGCCCGAAAGTGCAACGATAGCGCCCAGCCGCTGCTCCACCGCGCCCATACGATGATTCGAGACGTCTCGCGTCTCCCCGAAGGCCACCAGCTTCGGCGGCTGGTATCGATAAAGCGTCAGGATGCCTCCAATGTGCGGCGTGGTGACGCTGACGAGGTCCAGATTTCCGTCGCCATCGAAGTCCGCCGCCCCAATGGGATTGAGCCAGCGCATGTTGCCGACATGCGGGCTGCGCGCCCGCTCCACCAGGCGTGGTGACGTCTCCGGCCCCTCAACACCAAAGACAACGAGGGCCGCACCCCTGTCGGCGTGTGCCTCCACCACGATGACCTCGTCGCGGCCATCGCCGTCCAGGTCCGCGAGCCGTGGCCGTCGATCCTCAAAGACGCGATCGTCAGGCAGGCGCAGGTAGATCTCACGGTCGCCTTGCGCAGTGCTCACCACGGCGTGCAAGCTACCGGCGTGCGTTCTCGAGCCCAGCGCCGCATGCCCATACCGGTTGGTTGGCGAACCTAGGAGTGTGGGCGGCAGAAGGGTAGCCCGCGCCCTTCTCCACAGATTCTGAAGCTGTGGCGTTGAATGCGGTGGCGCACCCCGGACCGGGACGGGGGCGGCCCCTTCCGCGAATGTCCCCCG
>NZ_JBFWNP010000077.1:0-16699 GCF_050250995.1 Ramlibacter sp. | reverse complement strand
TCCAGCAATTCAGCCGGGATCGGCGGATGCTCCGCCTTCTGCGCCGCAGCGCTGGTCTTCGGTTTGCGTGGCACTCATGCTCCTTGTCGTCATGTTATGCCTCGCACACAGAATTTCCGACACCCTCGCTTTGCCGTCTGACCCGGTGGCCCAACCAACAAGCATCAGCCGCCAATCCCCTAACTCCGGCACGTTGACCGACAGTTCACCGTCGCTTTCGGCATGATTCACTTCGGCTCCTTGTTGCCTTCCTCACACGCAATCGGACTGAAGCTGGTCTTGACCCGCTTCCACGGAAAGGTATTCGCTTGATTCTTAAGCGCATTGACGCTCCCCCCGAAAACGCGATCGTCTTCAACTAGAGATCGGCCGTTTCCGTTTGCCTTCCCGACCTCATTCTGGCGTACTCGCTCGCGGTCAGATTTCCAAGCGAGCCAGGGGGCCGGCAGTCGTTGTGCGATGCGCGACTAGAGGACTGTCGAAGTGTTCGCGATGTAACCGGCTCACACCGCGCGTCGAGGGAGCGCCGGATACCATGCGACGCTCCTCCGGTCGTTACGAACCACCGAAACCAAAGCGCTTCTTCGTAACGCAGTGCCAGTCCACGTTCACCAAGCCTTCAACCGCGCCCGCAACCTCGCCACCGACTGGCTGTGCAGCTGGCTCACCCGCGACTCGGTCACGCCCAGCACCGCGGCGATCTCCTTCAGGTTCATGTCGTGCTCGTAGTACATGCTCATCACGTACTGCTCGCGCTGCGGCAGGTCGCCGATGGCGGCGACGAGCGCTTCGCGAAAGCGCCGGTCGGCGAGCTGGCCCGCCGGGTCGGATTGCGTGTCGGGCGCCACATGGCGGTCGAGATAGTGGGTGTCGCCCTCCTCCGCCTCGTAGTCGTCGCAGTACACGAGCTGCGCGCCGCGCACGTCGACCAGCATCGCGTGATAGTCGTCGAGCGTCACGTTCAGACGCTGCGCGATCTCGGCGTCGCTCGGCGCGCGCTTCAGTTCGTGCTCGAGCGCGCGCACCGCCTCGGCGATGTCGCGCTGGCTCTTGCGCACGGACCGCGGCACCCAGTCGGTGCCTCGCAGTTCGTCGAGCATCGCGCCGCGCACGCGCTGCATCGCGAACGTCTCGAACTGCGCGCCGTGCCCCTGTTCGTAGCGCTGCATCGCGTCCATGAGGCCGATCACGCCGGCCTGCACGAGATCGTCCATCTCGACGTTGGCGGGCAGGCGGCCGATCATGCGCGCGGCGGCGCGCCGCACCATGGGCAGGTAGTTCTCGATGCCCTGCCGCGTGGCGAGGGTGCCTTTGGCTGTGTACATGGGTTTCTCCTTCTCCTCGAGGCAAGCCCTCAGGCCGGCGCGAGCGGCACCGCCGCGGTCTGCAACAAGGCCTGCGCGGTGCGCATGAATGCGTCCGCGGCCACGCCCGCTGCCGCGGCGACGGGCAGGCTGCCTGCGTACGCGACCTCGGCATTCAGGAACCGGCTCGCCGCACCGGCCAGGCGCGCATGCGCGCCGCGCGCGTCCGCCTCGCTGCGCGCCTCGCGCACGACGCAGGCGAAGCGGCGGTAGCCGAACTCTTCGGCCAGGCACTTCGCGACGCCGTAGCCTCCGACCACGCCGTCGCCTGCGGCATCGACCCCGAGCACCGGCACGGACGAGCGCGGCGATGCCAGCGAAGCGAGCTCGTTCGGCGCCATCGCGAGCAGCAGGTCGTCGAATCCGTGCGACAGGCGCGCGAAGCCTTCGAGCAGGCGCGCCGCGGGTGCGCCCGACGCCACGAACTCGTCGACGCCGCGGTCGGCGCGCAGCACGTACACGCCGTCGGCGGTCGGCCGTGCGACCTCGTCGAACTCGCGTTCACCGTGCAGCAGATCCACGAGTTCGTGGCGCAGCCTCAGGCCGAAGGCGCCGGCCACGACCCCGCGGCCCGCATCCAGCACCATCGGCTTTCGGCCGAGCGCGCGCAAGGCACATGCGAGCTGCGCGATCCACGGCTGCGGCGACCCCGCCGCGACCGGGAACGCGAGCAGCGCCAGGCGCGGCGCGGCGACGAGCCGGCGCAGGCCGCTTGCCTGATCCAGCCCTTCAAGCATGCAGTTCTCCGCGCGTCGCGCGCGCGGGCGGCGCGGTCAGCAGGAGGCCGAGCTCGTCGTCGTCCGGCAGGTAGGCGCTGTTCGCGGGCTTCATCAGCGCCTTCTGCGCGAGCAGCGGCGCGCGCGGCGCGTGCCAGTCTTCCGGGACGCGCTGGCCGTTGGCGAAACCCTCCACGACCAGCTTGTGACGTACGGCCACGTCGACCACGGCGCCGCACTTCACGGCCTCGTCGAGCTTGGTGATGACGCAGCGCGTGCCGCCGCCGCCCCCATAGGCACGCACGACTTCGTCGAGCATCTCGCCCTGCGCCGTTGCGTTCAGGACGAGCAGGCGCCGCACGCGCGACGCGGGCAGTGTCGAAAACAGCTCCGGCAGACGGCGGTCGCGCTGGCCGAGGCCGACCGTGTCGATCAGCACGAGCTTCTTGTTGACGAAGAGGTCGAGCAGTTCGCCGAGCGCCGCGCCGTCGCGCGCGGTGTGCACGGGGATGCCGAGGATGCGGCCGTAGGCGCGCAGCTGGTCCGACGCGGCCATGCGGTACGTGTCGACGGTGATGAGGCCGACCGAGGCCGCGCCGTGCTGCAGCGCGAACTTCGCGGCGATCTTCGCGGTCGTGGTGGTCTTGCCGACGCCGGTGGGACCGACGAGCGCGAACACGCCGCCTTGCTGCTGGATGGCTTCGGCTTCGCTGCAGCGCAGGTTGTGCGCGAGGATCTGCGCGAGCCACTGCTCGGCGTCGGGCGCGTCGGCGGGCAGCGCATCGACGAAGCGGCGCGCGAGCGCGGGCGAGAAGCCGTTGCCGATCATGAGCCGCAGGAGGCGGGTCTGCGCGGGCGAGCGCCGCACCGAGTCGAACCACGCGAGGCCGGCGATCTGGTTCGTGATCGTGCTGCGCATCTGCCGCAGCTCGTCCATCAGCTCGTCCGCCGGATGCGTCTGCGCCGCCGCCGCATACGGCGTGCGCGCAAGGACCGTCGACGCGGTCGCCGGGGATGCCGCCGACTCGCGCGCGAGCGCCTCCCGGGCAAAGCGGCCGGGTTCGGTCGGCGGGACGCGCGGCGCCGGGTCGGCGGGGAGCGCCGCTTCCTGCCGCTGCCGCTCGCGCACGAAGTCCTGGAAGGACATCGTGCTCATGGGTTCCGCGGCTGCGGCGGGCTGAGCGGGCGGAGCCTCGGCGGCGGCGGCGACTTCCGACCCCGGCATCGCGAGGATCTCGACACCGCCCGGCACGGCGCGGTTGGACAGCACGACGCCGCCGTCGCCGAAGGCGGCGCGGGCCTGGGCCATCGCCTCGCGGGCGTTGCGGCCGACAAAACGTCTGACGTTCATGGGTGGACTCCGATGACTCGCTGGATCTGGATGGAATGGGTGCGCGGCACTTCCGAGTGCGCCAGCACGTGCAGGCGCGGCGCCTTGCGGCGCAGCAGGCGCGCAAGCGCCGAGCGCACGCGGTCGGGCACGAGCAGGCAGGCCGGCAGGCCCACTTCCTCCTGCAGCCGCGCGGCGGTGGCCGCCTGTTCGCACAGCAGCTCGCCCATCGCGGGGTCGAGCGGCGCGGCGGACTGCGGCGCGAAGGCCTGCACGACCACCTGCTCGAGCCCCGGCTCGATGGCGACGACGCCCAGCTCCTTCGCCGGGCCGTAGAGGTGCTGCACGATGGCGGGCGCGAGGCCGACGCGCACGGCGCGCGTCAGCTCCTCGGCATCGGCGGCCGCCGGCTGTTCGGACAGGATCTCCACGATGCCGCAGAAGTCCCGGATATGAACCGTCTCGTCGAGCAGGTTGCGCAGCACCTTGTGCAGCACCGGCAGGGGAACGAGCTTGGGCACGGTCTCGTCGAGCAGCGAGGGCGCGAACTTGCGGGCGTGCGCGAGCAGGTCCTGCAACTCGGCGCGGCCGAGCAGCGCGGCGGCCTGCGACTGCATGACGTGATTGATATGCGTGGCAACGACGGTCGCCGCGTCCACGACGGTGAAGCCCGCGGCCTGCGCGTCCTCGCGCGTGCGCGCTTCGATCCACACGGCATCGAGGCCGAAGGCGGGGTCCGTCGTGGCGGTGCCGGGCAGCACGATCTTGATGTGCCCCGGATTGATCGCCATGTACATGCCGCCGAAGGCCTGGCCCTCGCCCGCGACCACGCCCTTGAGCACGATGCGGTAGGCCGACGGATGCAGTTCGAGGTTGTCGCGGATGTGGACGGCGGGCGGAAGGAAGCCGACCTCCGCCGCGAACTTCTTGCGCACGCCCTTGATGCGGCCCAGCAGGTCGCCGCCCTGCTCGCGGTCCACGAGCGCGATGAGACGGTAGCCCACCTCGAGTCCGAGCGCATCGACCGGCGCGACGTCGTCCCAGCTCGCCTCGGCCCCCGGCGCCGCGGCGCGCGGCGCTTCGGGCGGCTTCGCCTGGCGCTGCGCCGCGACCTTGGCGAGCATCCAGGCGCTCCAGCCGCAGGCGCCCGCGAGGATCAGGAAGGGGATGTGCGGCATGCCCGGCACGAGGCCCAGCACGCCGAGCACGGCGCCGGTGAGGCCGAGCGCGCGGGGGATCGAGAACACCTGGCCCGCGATCTGCTCGCCGATGTCGTCGTCACCGACGCGCGAGACGACCAGGCCGGCCGCGACCGAGATCACGAGCGCGGGAACCTGCGCGACGAGGCCGTCGCCGATGGCGAGCAGCACGTAGTTCTCGGCCGCGCCCGCGAGCGGCATGCCGTGCTGCAGCGTGCCGATGACCAGCCCGCCCACCATGTTGATGAACAGGATCATGATGCCGGCGATGGCGTCGCCGCGCACGAACTTGGACGCGCCGTCCATCGAGCCGTAGAACTCAGCTTCCTGCGTCACCTCGCGGCGGCGGCGGCGCGCGTCCTTCTCGTCGATGCTGCCGGCCGCGAGGTCGGCGTCGATGGCCATTTGCTTGCCCGGCATCGCGTCGAGCGCGAAGCGCGCCGACACCTCCGCGATGCGGCCCGCGCCCTTGGTGATGACGACGAAGTTGATGATGGTGAGGATGGCGAACACCACCAGGCCGACGGCGAAGCTGCCGCCGACAAGAAAGTGCGCGAACGATTCGATCACCTGTCCGGCCGCGCCGGGGCCGGTGTGCCCGTTCAGCAGCACCGCGCGCGTCGACGCCACGTTGAGCGACAGACGCAGCAGCGTCGTGACCAGCAGCACGCTCGGGAAGCTCGCGAAGTCGAGCACGCGGCGCGTGTAGGCGGCCACCATGAGCACGACCAGCGACACGGCGATGTTGAACGTGAACAGCAGGTCGAGCGCGAAGGCCGGCATCGGCACCAGCATCATCGCCAGCACCATCACCATGATCAGCGGCGCGCCCAGGGCGCGCGGACCGGGCATCGGCGCGGGCAGCGACTTCAGGAAGCTCATGCGCCAGCCTCCTTCGGATCCAGCCCCGGCGGCACCTCGATCGCGGGCGGCGGCGGCGCGCGGCGCGCATCGCGCAATCGCATCACCCAGGCCAGCACCTGCGCGACGGCGGTGTAGAGCTCCACCGGAACTTCGGCGCCGACGTCGCCGTGGCGATACAGCGCGCGCGCGAGCGGCGGCGCCTCGAGCACAGGGACGCGGGAGGCAGCGGCCACCTCCCGGATCTTCAGCGCCAGGTGGTCCGTGCCCATCGCGACCACGCGCGGCGCGCCCATCGTGGCGTCGTCGTATGCGAGCGCGACGGCGTAGTGCGTCGGGTTCGTGATGACGACGCTGGCCGTCGGCACGTCGGCGAGCATGCGGCCGCGCGACAGTTCGCGCGCGCGGCGCCGGCGCTCGCCCTTCAGGTGCGGATCGCCATCGGACTCCTTGTGCTCCTTGCGCGCCTCCTCGTGCGTCATGCGCAGCTCGCTGAAATAGCGCCAGAGCTGCAGCGGCACGTCGGCGAGCGCCGAGAGGAAGCACACGCCCGCGAGCAGCGCGAGGCCGGCCGCGATCCACGCGAAGCCCGCGTCGAGCGCGGCGGCGAGCGGCATGCGCGCGATGGTGTCGACGTCCGCGGCATGCTCGACGATGTGCCAGCCCGCCGCGCCGAGCATCGCCCCGGCGGCGACGACGAGGCGCGCGTGCTCCAGCCACTGGCGCGGCGAGACGATGCGCACAAGGCCGGAGAACGGATCGACGCGGCTGAACTTCGGCTCGAGCGCCTGGCCCGCGACGTTCCAGCCGCCGATGGCGAGGCTGGTCGCCGCGAAACACAGCGCAGCCGCCGCGCCGAGCGGCACGATCAGCTTCAGCGCCTCGCTCGCGAAGAACGCGAGGCGCGGCGTCATCTGCGCGGCGTCGAAGGCGGCGGTACGGTCGAACCGGAGCGCGCCCGCGACGATCGTCAGCGACTGGCGCGCAAGCCACGGGCCGGCGCCCGTCACGATCGCCAGCAGCGCGAGCGCCGCGGCCAGGTGCGTCAGTTCGCGCGAACGCGGAACGCGACCTTCCTCGCGCGCCTGCTCGAGGCGCCGCTGCGACGCCGGCAACTGGCGGTCTTCACGGCTGGCTTCGGATTCGGACATGCACGCGGGGGAAGGATGGAACGGTGTCCATCTTCGAGTCCGCGTGCAAATCCGAAGCCGCGATGAAAGGGGTGAATCCCCGTCACTTCCCCGCCGGACGATCCGGCGTGCTCGCCGGCGCAAGCGGCGGCTTCGACGGGGACGCCGCTTCGCGCCGCGTGAGGATGTTCTCGAGCGCCTGCGCTTCCGACACCGGCACCTCCGCGCCGGGTTGCCAGCGCTCCGAACCGATTTCGCCGAGCACGAGGATCGAGATGCGCCGGTTGAGCGGACTCAGCGGGTCGGCCGGATTGAAATGCACCGACGAGCCGAGCCCCAGCACGCGCACCACCCGGTCCTCCGCCAGCCCGCCCGCCAGCAATTCGCGGCGCGACGCGTTCGCGCGGTCGGACGACAGCTCCCAGTTCGAATAGCCGCGCTCTCCGCCGGCGTAGGGCGATGCGTCGGTGTGGCCGGAGAGCACCACGCGCGCGCCCGCTTCGTCGACGAGGCGTCCGATGCTTCGCATCAGCTCGCGCGTGTAGTCCTTCACCCGCGCGCTGCCCGCGTCGAACATCGGGCGGCCCTGGTCGTCGACGATCTGGATGCGCAGCCCGTCGGCCGTGATGTCCATGCGCAGTTGCGCGCGCAGCGCGCCGAGCGTGGGGCTGGCCTGCAGCGCCGCCTCGATGCGCGTCTGCACCTCGCGCATGCGCGCGGCATCGGCCGCCTGCACCTCGGCGCGCAGCGCCTGCAGGTTGTAGCTGCGCGAGGGCGCCTGGACATCGCCGCGCCTCTCGTTGCCGTTGGTCCGCGTGAGGTTGGTGCCGCCGCCCTTGACGATGCTGGAACTGTCGCCCGAGCCGGAGCCGCCGGCCAGCGCCACCTTCAGCGGGCTCTGGAAATACGAGGCGATGCCCTGCAGGTCGCCCTGTGCCGTGGAGCCGAGCAGCCACATGAGAAGGAAGAAGGCCATCATGGCCGTCACGAAGTCGGCGTACGCGATCTTCCACGCGCCGCCATGGTGGCCACCGTGGCCTCCTTTCTTCACCCGCTTGACGATGACGGGCTGCAGTTTTCCGGTCGCGGCGCTCATTCGAGAACCTCCGTGCTCCGCACTGCGGTGCGAGCGCCAAGGAGCGGTCCGGCGGCGCTCATGCGGGTTTCCTCTTCACGTGCTGCTCGAGCTCGCTGAAGCCGGGCCGCTCGGTGGAATACAGCACCTTGCGGCCGAATTCCAGCGCGACGGCGGGCGCATAGCCCTGCACACTCGCGAGCAGCGTGGTCTTCACGCACTGCAGTTCCTTGGTCGCCTCGTCCACTTTCTGGTTCGCGAGCTGCGCGAGCGGACTCACGAAGCCGTAGGCCATCAGGATGCCGAGGAAGGTGCCGACCAGCGCGCCCGCGATCATCTGGCCCAGCACCGCGGGCGAGGCGCCGACCGACGCCATCGTCTTCACGACGCCGAGCACGGCGGCCACGATGCCGAACGCGGGCAGGCCGTCGCCCACCGCCTGGATCGCCGCGGCGGGCACCGACGCCTCGTGATGATGCGTATCGATCTCGTTGTCCATCAGGCTCTCGAGCTCGTGCGCGTTGAGGTTGCCCGAGACCATCATGCGCAGGTAGTCGGTGATGAACTCCATCAGGTGATGGTCCGCGACGATCAGCGGGTACTTCGTGAAGAGCGGACTCTCGTTCGGCTTCTCGACGTCGCCCTCGATCGACATCAGGCCCTCCTTGCGCGCCTTGACGAGCACGTCGTAGAGCAGCGCCATGAGCTCCATGTAGCGCGCCTTGTTGTGCTTGGAGCCCTTCAGCAGGCTCGGCAGGAACTTGAAGGTCGCCTTGATCGTCTTGCCGTTGTTGCCGACGAGGAAGGCGCCGGCCGCGGCGCCGCCGATCACGAAGAGCTCGTGCGGCGCGGCGTGGAGGATGACGCCGAACTGGCCGCCCGCGATCGCGTAGCCCCCGAGCACGCAGCCGATCACGACGATGTAGCCGACGATGATGAACATCTTGCAAGACCCCTGAAGTGGCGCGGCGGGCTGCCGCGTCGTCACTCCCGGTCTATCGGCCCCGGCGCCGGGGACTTGAGGCGTTTCAGTGGATCGCGCCGGGCCGGCGGCTCTTGCCCGCGCGCGCGGGCGGCTTGCACAGGCCGCACACGAACGACTCGAAGCCCGCGCCGTATTCGTGCGTGTGCGTGACGAAGCGCCCGCCGCAGTGCGCGCAGCCGGTGAGGCACAGCATGCCGCTGTCGACGAACTTCACGAGGCGCCATGCGCGCGTGATCGACAGCGCCGGCTCCACGCCGAGCGTCGCGGCCTCTTCGCCGTAGAGACGCCAGCTCTTGATCAGCAGTTCGCCGCTGTCGAGCGCGCTCGACTTGTCGAGCGCCTCGTGGATGTTGAGGAAGAGCGACGAATGGATGTTCGGCTGCCACGACGTGAACCAGTCCGTGGAGTAAGGCAGCTGGCCCTTGGACGGCGAGCGGCCCGTCACCTCCTTGTAGAGGCGGACCAGCCGCTCGTGCGACAGGCTGGTCTCGCCCTGCAGCACCGCCATGCGGGCGCCCAGGCCGATCAGCTCGATCGCGCGCGCGACCTGCGTGGATTCGTTCACGAGGCTCTTGGTCATGACGGCGCCCTCACGCGGCGGCCGCGGACGCGCGTCGGCCCGCCATCAGCACGCTCGCATGCAGGTAGTCCGCGCTGCCGCCCGTGGCGGCGCCGGCCGACGAAGGCGCATGCGAATCGCTCAGCAGGCTCCAGATCAATTCGTCGTCGAAGCGCATCGCGCACAACAGCATGGGCCGCGAAGCGATGCGAACGAGTTGCTGCGGGGACATCTGCGCCACCAGCCCGGCGACGTGCTCGTCCATGCCCAGGCGATACAGCGCCTGCACCTTGTCGCTGCGGATCTGCGACTGGGCAAAGAGGAGAAACGAGAGATTCAGGTCGCGAATCTCGTTGAGAACTTGCTGGCTGGACATGACACTCCTTTTATTTTCGACGTCCCGGATATCTGATTTGCAAGCAATTGTTGCGTTGACGGGGGGCGATCTTGGCGCTGGAAGTTACAGGTCTCCATAAGAAAATTGCCTAAACGCAGCTTTTTCGAAACAAGTGCTCAAGCTCGGGTCGATCGCGCCGAAGAGGGTGGGACGGGGACAACGCCCCGATGGGCCGCGACAGATGCGCGGCGTGTCCACCACACTTCGGCCTGCGGGCCATTCGAGGAATCTGAAATGGCTTCTGTCATCAACACCAACATCGCATCGCTCAACACGCAGCGCAACCTGGGCGCCTCCCAGGCGTCCCTCAACACGTCGATCCAGCGCCTGTCGACCGGCCTGCGCATCAACAGCGCCAAGGACGACGCCGCCGGCCTCGCCATCGCCGAACGCATGAACGCGAAGGTGCGCGGCCTGAACGTCGCCTCGCGCAACGCCAACGACGGCGTCTCCCTCGCGCAGACCGCCGACGGCGCGCTCGGCAAGGTGGGCGACATGATCCAGCGCATGCGCGAACTCGCGGTGCAATCGTCCAACGCCACCAACACCTCGGCCGACCGCTCGGCGCTGCAGCAGGAGGTGAGCGAGCTGAAGTCGGAGATCGACCGCGTCGCGGGCACCACCGCATTCAACGGCACCAAGCTCCTGGACGGCAGCTTCTCCGCGGCCAAGTTCCAGGTCGGCGCGGATGCCGGCGAGAGCATCACGATCTCCAGCAT
Organism: Ramlibacter sp.; assembly: GCF_050250995.1. Classification (GTDB taxonomy): domain Bacteria; phylum Pseudomonadota; class Gammaproteobacteria; order Burkholderiales; family Burkholderiaceae_C; genus Ramlibacter. Next base: position 6,364 of record NZ_JBFWNP010000077.1, on the reverse strand, counting down.
CACCAATGCGCAGCTCGCCGGCATGGGCGTCGTCAACCGCGCCGCCACGCAAAGCAGCACGGCGATCACGACGCTCACGGCCACGTCGCTCGGCGACCTCACCGTGAACGGCACCGACATCGGCGTGCTCTCCGCGGCCGGCACCACGCAGGAGCGCCAGGCGCAGGTGGTCGACGCGATCAACCGCGTCAGCACCACCACCGGCGTCGGCGCGTTCTACGATGCGCAGAACAACGTGATCGCGCTCACGTCCTCGGGCAACATCACGCTGACCGGCGCGGCCGGCGCCAAGGTCGGCTTCGTCGCCGCGGACTCCGCCACGGCCGCGGCCAGCGCGAACATGGCATCGCTCGACATCAGCTCCTACGGCGGCGCGCAACTCGCCATCCAGCAGGCCGACGCCGCGCTCGCGCAGGTGAACGGCGCGCGCGCGAAGCTCGGCGCGGTGCAAAGCCGCTTCGAGTCCGCGGTCGCCAACATCCAGATCGCGTCGGAGAACACCACGGCCGCGCGTTCGCGCATCATGGACACCGACTTCGCGGCGGAAACGGCCAACCTCACGCGCTCGCAGATCCTGCAGCAGGCCGGCAACGCGATGCTCGCGCAGGCCAACCAGCTGCCGCAGCAGGTCCTGAGTCTCCTGCGTTGACGCAGGCCGGCGGATTTCGAAAAGAGCCGAAACTCCGCCGCTTCTCTGCGCATCGCGCCGGGCCGAAGCCGTTCACATTCACGGTATCGGCCCGGCCCTGGCGTTTCCAGATCCGGATGAGAAACCTTTCCCGAGGGAGAGTCCATGCCTTCCGTGATCAACACCAACCTCGCCTCGCTCAACACGCAGCGCAACCTGACCGCGTCGCAGGGCGCCCTGAACACGTCGATCCAGCGCCTGTCCACCGGCCTGCGCGTCAACAGCGCCAAGGACGACGCCGCCGGCCTCGCCATCGCCGAGCGAATGAATGCGCAGGTGCGCGGCCTGACCGTGGCCGCGCGCAACGCGAACGACGGCGTGTCGCTCGCGCAGACGGCCGAAGGCGCGCTCGGCAAGGTGGGCGACATGATCCAGCGCATCCGGGAGCTCGCGGTCCAGTCGTCCAACGCGACGAACAGCGCCTCGGACCGCACCGCGCTGCAGCAGGAAGCGGCGGAGCTGAAGGCCGAGATCGACCGCGTCGCGACTTCGTCGAACTTCAACGGCACGAAGCTGCTGGACGGCAGCTTCTCGTCGGCGAAGTTCCAGGTCGGCGCCGACGCCAACGAGAACATCACCATCGGCGGCATCACCAACGCGCAGCTCGCGGGCATGGGCGTCGTCAATCGCGCCGCCACGCAAAGCGGCACCGCGATCACGTCGCTCACGGCGACGTCGCCCGGCGACCTCACCGTCAACGGCATCGACATCGGCGTGCTGCCCGCCGTCGGCACGACGCAGGAGCGGCAGGCGCAGGTGGTCGACGCCATCAACCGCATCGGCACGACCACGGGCGTCGGCGCCTACTTCGACGTGCAGAGCAACGCGATCGTGCTCACGGCCTCGGGCAACATCACGCTGACCGGCGCGGCCGGCGCAAAGGTCGGCTTCGTCGCCGCCGACTCCGCCACGGCATCGGCCAGCGCCAACATGGCGTCGCTCGACATCGGCTCGTACGGCGGGGCGCAGCTCGCCATCCAGCAGTGCGATTCGGCGCTGGCGCAGGTGAACGGCGCGCGCGCCAAGCTCGGCGCGGTGCAGAGCCGCTTCGAAACGGCGGTGGCCAACATCAACATCGCCGCGGAGAACACGACGGCCGCGCGCTCGCGCATCATGGACACCGACTTCGCGGCCGAGACGGCCAACCTCACGCGCGCGCAGATCCTGCAGCAGGCCGGCAACGCGATGCTCACGCAGGCGAACCAGTTGCCGCAGCAGGTGCTGAGCCTCCTTCGCGGCGGTTGATCGTCACGTAGCCCGGACAACGGCCCGTGCCCAGCATCAGCAGCACCGGCGTCGGCAGCGGACTCGACGTCAACACGATCGTCAGCTCGCTCATGGCCGTGGAGCAGCGGCCGCTCACGCAGTTGCAGACGCAGGCCGGCACGCTGCAGACGCGCATCTCGGCCTACGGGACGCTGAAGAGCCAGATCGCCGCGCTCGGCGACGTCGCGACGCGGCTCGCAACGCCTGCCAACTGGTCGACATACCGCGTCGACAGCGGCGACGCCTCGGCGCTGTCCGCGGTCGCGAGCACGAGCGCGGCCGCGGGCACGCACAGCCTCGAGGTGACGCAACTCGCGCAGCCGCAGGTCCTCGCGAGCGGCCCGCGCCCGAATTCGGCGGCAGTCCTCGGAACGGGCACGCTCACGATCGAACTCGGAACGACCGCTCTGGGCGTGTTCACGCCCAGGGCGGGCTCGTCGCCTGTCTCCATTCCCATCGGCGCGGGCTCGTCGTCCCTCGCCGGCATTCGCGATGCGATCAATGCCGCCGCCGCGGGCGTCACGGCGAGCGTCGTCACGGGCGCGGACGGCGCACGCCTGGTGCTGCGCGGCGCGGACGGCGCGGCGAGTTCGATGCGCGTGACGATCGCCGACGACGACGGCGATTCGTCCGACGGCTCGGGCCTCTCCGCCCTCGCCTACGATCCGGCGGCGCCTGACGGCGCGGGCCGCAATCTCTCGCAGACGCAGGCCGCGCAGGATGCGCTGTTCAAGATCGACGGCGTGGCCGTGTCGAGCGCGACCAACGCGCCGGCCAACGCGCTCGAAGGCGTGACCCTCACGCTCAAGCAGGTCACGACGAAGCCCGTGGCCTTCACGGTCGCGGTGGAGACGATGGCCGTCCGCAAGAACGTCAACGATTTCGTGAACGCGTACAACGGCCTGAGCAAGCTGCTCGCGCAACAGACGCAGGCCGACCCCTCGGGCGCCGCGCGCGGGCCTCTGAACGCGGACTCCACCGCTTCGTCCCTGCTCGTGTCGCTGCGCGGCATGCTGCTCGGCACGGTCGCGGGCGCGGGCGCGCCCGCGTCGCTCTCCGCGGCCGGCATCGAAGTGCAGCGCGACGGCACGCTGCTCGTGAACGAGAGCAAGCTCGCGCCCTTGCTGGCCGCGCCGGCGAAACTCGCGAACCTGTTCGCGCAGGCGCAACAGGGCGGCGATGCGTCGTCGCGCGGCTTCGGCGTGCGCTTCAAGGCCTGGGCGCAGGCGCTCGGCGCCGACAGCGGCCCGCTCGCGTCGCGCATCGACGGCCTCAAGCGCAATGCGACCACGCTCCAGAAGCGGCAGAGCGCGGAGCAGGACCGCCTGGAGCGCACCGAATCGAGACTGCGCGCGCAGTACCAGCAACTCGACACGCAGATGTCGGGACTGAACGCGCGCCTCGCGCAGATGAAGAGCGCGCTGGGCCTCGCCTGAGGGGCGATATCGCTCAAGCCGCGCGCGATGCGGCCGATAACTGGGGGAAGGATTTCAACATGTTCACCTCGCTCCTCCAGCCCATCCAGAATTACCGCCTGATCGGCACCGCCACCTCCGTGTCGCAGGCCGACCCGCACCAGCTCGTCATGCTGCTGTTCGACGGCGCGATCGCCGCGATCCTGCAGGCGCGCCATGCGCTCGCCACGGGCGACACCGAAACGCGCCTCGCGACCGTGTCGCGCGCGATGCGCATCATCGACGAAGGCCTGAAGGCCTCGGTCGAGACGCGCGGCGACGCCGAACTCGCCGCCAACCTGCGCGCGCTGTACGAGCACATGGTCTCGCGGCTTTTCATCGCCAACCTGCATCACAGCGACGTGCCGCTGGCCGAAGTCGCCCGCCTGCTCGGCGAGCTGCGCACGGCCTGGTCGGAAATCGCGCCGAGGGCCGACGGCCATGCCGACTTTCACGCCTGAGGCGCGCATGGCGACGCGCGGCGAGCCGAGCGAGATGCTGCGCCAGTACCTCGCGCTGGAGCGGGCGAGCGAAGAGATGCTGCGCGCCGCGCGCAGCGGCGACTGGGACAGCGTGTGTCGAATCGAAGGGGCCTGCACCGTGATCGTCACGCGGCTGCGCGAGCAGCTGCTGCACGGCCAGCCGCCGGCGCACGAGCAGGCGGAGCGCACGCGCATCCTGCACGCCATCCTGGCGAACGACGCCGCGGTGCGCGAGCTCTGCCAGCCGTCGACGTCGATCCTCGACCTGGAGGAGATCGCGAATTCGCTGCCGGCGAACAAGCGGCTGCACTAGTTGCGTGGGCGTCGGCTCGCGGCCGAGAACTCAGGGGAAACGAGCCTGTTTCCACGAATCCATCGAGGACGCCTGCAAGGTCATCTCTTCTCCAGGATGACCTGGAATCCGCCGAAGATCATGCGCTGGCCGTCGAAGGGCATGTTCTTCATGTCCTCCATGCGCGGGTCCGCCATGAACTTCTTCATGCCTTCGTCCCGCACGGCCTTCGACGGCCAGGTGACCCACGAGAAAACGACCACCTCGTCGTCCTTGCGCTTCACGGCCATCGAGAACGATGTGACCTTGCCCTCGGGCACGTCGTCGCCCCAGGTCTCGACGATCTCCAGCGCGCCGCATTCCTTGAAGAGCTGCGCGGCCAGGGTGGCCTGCTTCAGGTACTCTTCCTTCTTCGCGGCCGGCACCGCGATCACGAATCCGTCGACGTAGTTCATGCTGAGTTCTCCTTGTTCGGCCGTGCGCGGAATTGCGACGCCTCGAGAACACGACGCACGAGCGCTCGCGGTCTCGACAACTCGATGTAACGTATCGCAGCTCGACCGCCCGGCTTCGTGTCATGCCGGGCTCGGCCCGAAAGCATCAATTCAACACAAAGGTTCCCGGATGGCGACACCGGAAAGGGCGGACATGCGAATGCGCTGGTGGCGGTGCATCTGGCCAAGAAGAAGTAGTGGCGCGCTCGGCTGGAGCGGAAATTGATGTGAGCCTCTAAGTTCTAACGTCAGCGGTACACTGATCGGATGAGACCCCCGCCACGCCCGAAGCTGCCTCCTCGTGACTCGGATAATCTAGGCCGTGCGTTGCTCGAGCATCCGCCGAATGATCTCTTGACCGAGCTGAAAAGCAAGATTCACTACAAGGGCTACAGCAAGCACAAGAAGGCACCGGAGGCATTCGGGTTGCCGCCCTACATGAAAAGACGAGGCGACGCCACTCTATGCGACGAGCACGCCGGATTCAGACCAGTCGATATGGGTTTGCTTCCGTCGATGTTGGAACGAGGACTCAAATCAGGACTTGTCGGCAAAGGCGACATCGTCTGGACAGTCTTCGACAATGGATGGATCATGGAATGTCGGGTGACAAATCGAATTTCGCGCGAGTACCATGGCTATCCGGTGCGTCCCGGAGAAGCCATTGCCGAAGGCGTCTACAGGCGATTCGCTGCATATGTGCGCAATTCTCGGAGTTCGACATCCGGTGAGCGCGCTGCGATGGTGAACTGCAAAGCGATGTACGAGACCTCAGATGAAATCTGAATTCGAGATTGAACTCCTCGACGTGAGTCCAGGCGACACGGTCGCGCCGCTGTGCATTCGTGCCGGAGGAGAGGTTTTCACTCGACTCTTCCGCTTCGATTCCGCCGAATATGACGACTATGTTGAAGCCGATCCGAGAAAGCTTGCTTTTTGGCTGGTGGACAACTACTGGCGACTGCGGTGGGAATGTCCGCCAACGAGCGGACTCAGGACGACCGAGTGGAGGCTTCGGCATGAGCTGACTGCGATTGGCGAATATGCATGGCCCCGACTCACGATTTGGGGAGATGGTCCAGAAGTGTGGCTTCAGAGCGTTCCGGATCTACCGGGAATTCCGGGGCCAGTCAAATTCCTGGATGAGTGCAGCGTCGCGATACGCGGCGCTTCTTTCGAGACTGGTGTTCGAACTTTTCTTTCGAACGTCATCGACAGCTTCTCCTCGTCCGCCACGGACACGGAGGCGCTGCGCGCCCTGAACTTCGCCTGGCAAAAAGAACTTGCAGAGTCGTCGATTGCGACTTGGCGCAAGCGAGAGGCTCAGTGCGGATTCGATGTCGACGAGGCTCCCGAAGAGTTGATGTACCGGCTCGAAGTACTGGCCCAGGATTTCGGCGACGAGTCGATCGGCGAAGCCACACAAGCTGTTCCCGGATCGAAAGGAGCGGACGTTTTGCAGGATTGCCTCAATGAGGCCAGGGACGCGGGTCTCTCTTGTAATTTTGCAGACGTCGTCTCGCATTTCATTCCGCATCACGTTGCAGCCAAATTCGAACTGGCGTGGCCCGAGGCAGAATCGATCGCAGAGGAAATGCGAGGGAACTACGGCTTAGGCAATGGTCCGCTTCCCAGCAAACAGTTGTTCGCCATTCTTGGGCTCACCAGTCGCGCATTCGACACGTTGA
>NZ_JBFWNP010000076.1:0-17492 GCF_050250995.1 Ramlibacter sp. | reverse complement strand
GGGTGGCCCCTGCAGCGAAGTAAAGGAGGAGGAGCGCGCACGCGCGCGACGGGGGACATTCGCGGAAGGGGTCGCCCCCGTCCCGGTCCGGGGCGCGCCACTCCCTTCTGCCGCCCACACTCCTAGCTAGGCGCCCGCTCCCAGCACGTCCTCCAGCATCGCGATCAACTCCGCCGGCATCACCGGCTTGACGAGGTGTCCGTCGAAACCCGCGGCCTGCGTGCGCTCGCGGTCGGCCGCCTGGCCCCAGCCGGAGAGCGCCACCAGCGCCATGTGCTTGCCGCGGGCGCTCTCGCGGATCGCCCGGCACGCGCCATAGCCGTCCAGCCGCGGCATGCCGAGGTCGAGCACCACCGCGTCGGGCTCGAGTGCCTGCGCCTGCGCCACGCCCTCGACGCCGTCGTAGGCCGTGAAAGCGTCGTAGCCCATCACGCGCAGCACGTCGGCGAGCGTGTCCGCGGCGTCCGCGTTGTCGTCGACGATCAGCACGCGCCGCTTCGGCACGGTTTCGTCGGGGCTGTCCGCGATTCGACTTCGCGGGCCCGCCTGCGCTTCGGCCGCCAGCGGAAAGCGCACGGTGAACACGCTTCCGCGCCCGAGCCCGTCGCTGGCCGCCTCGACGCTGCCGCCATGCAGTTCCGCGAGGCGCTGCACGAGCGACAGGCCGATGCCCAGCCCGCCGCTCGCGCGCCCGGAGTCGTTGCCGCCCTGGTAGAACATCTCGAACACCCGCGCGAGCTGTTCCGGCGCGATGCCGATGCCCTGGTCGCGAACGCTCAGCGCCGCGATGGACGAATCCGATTCCAGCTTCACTTCGACCGGCCGCCCCGCGGCCGAATACCGTGCCGCATTCGTGAGCAGGTTCACGACGATCTGCACGAGACGGACTTCGTCGCCGATGACGCGCAGCGGCTGCGGCGGCAGGTCGACCGTCACGGGATGGGCTCCCGAGCGCAGCGGTTCGGCGGCATTCTCCAGCGCAACGCCGACGACGTCCTGCAGCACGACCGGCGCGAGCTGCAGTTCGAGCTTCCCGCGGCTCACCCGGCTCGCGTCCATGAGGTCGTCCACCATGCGCGCGAGATGGCGCGTCTGGCGGCCGATGATCTCCGCGTAGCGCACCTGCGCGGGGTCGCTGGCCAGGCGGCTCAGCAGCTCCGCGCTGTTGCGGACCGGCGCGAGGGGGTTGCGCAATTCGTGGGCCAGCGTCGCGAGGAATTCGTCCTTGCGCCGGTCGGCGTCGAGGAGACGTCGGTCGGCTTCGACCTGCTGCGACACATCGCGAAACAAGATGGCGACCTGCAGGTCCTCGCGCTCGCCGATGGGCGACGCGAACACGTCGAACCAGCGGCCCATGGCCTGCGAGCCGTGCGTGAAACGGCGCGCCATGCCGCTCAGCGCGACGTCGCCATAGGTTTCGATCCACCACGGCTCGAGATCGGGCACCAGCTCCAGCGCCGTTCGCCCGAGCGGCTCGTGCAGGCCGGTCTGGCGTTCGAACACCGCATTGGTTTCGATGAAGCGATAGTCCGCGGGCCGGCCGTCCACCAGCAGGATCTGCACGACGCAGAAACCTTCGTCGATGGAGCCGAGCAGCCGCACATAGCGCTCGGTCGACTTGCGAAGCGCCTGCTCGGCCATGTAGCGGTCGTGGATGTCGGTCACGGAGCCGGCAAAGCCCAGGAACTCCCCGGCCGGCCCGAGCCTTGGATTGCCCGCATCGATGACCCAGCGCCACTCGCCATCGATGTGCCACACGCGATGTTCGGAGCCGAAACGCACGCCGCGCGCGTTCGCGTCCGCGAACAGCGCGGCGGCGCCCGCCCGGTCGTCGGGATGCACCATTTCCAGCCAGCCGAAGCCGAGGCCCGCCGTCTCGCTTTGCCCGGTGAAGGTCGTCCAGCCGCGCGAGAGGAAGCTGCAGAAGCCGTCCGCCTCGGTCACCCACAGCATCGCGGGCGCGGCGTCCGCGAATTCGCGCACCCGGTGCTGCGCCAGCACGCGGTGAGTGATGTCGAGCGTGATGCCGTCGAACTGGCACACCCGTCCCGCCGTGTCGCGCGACGTGTTGCCGACGGCGTGAATCCATTTGACGCTGCCGTCGGATCCGACGGTGCGGTACACCTGATCGAAAGGCGCATCGGTGCCGACCGCGTGGTCGACCGCCTGCCGCACCCGCTCTCGGTCGTCGTCGTGGATGCGCTCGTAGAAGAGCTCGATCGTGGGCTCGGCGTCCGGCGGCAGGTGGAAATGCGCCTTGGTGTTTTCGTTCCACTCCAGCCGGCCGAGGGGCAGCGGGTTCAGCCAGACGCCGACCCCGGAGATGTCGACCACCGCCCGGAGCCTGTCGAGGTAGCGCGGGGGCAAGGGACTCGTCATGCCCGGGCGATTCTAGAGAGAACGCCGCGGACGCGGGGGCGACCGGGCGCTCCCGGCGCGCCCGGCGCGCGAAGCGTCAATCCGACGCAAGGTCCCGAAGCTTCAGCCGCAAGCGATGCGAGTCCTCGTCGCCGCGAACCACCTCGAAGCCCATGTGGCGCGCGAGGGACACCATCGCTTCGTTCTCCCTCAGGCAGGCGCCGATGAGCTCGGCCGTCCCGCGCGAGCGCAGGTAGGCCACCATCTTCCCGAGCAGCCGCGTGCCGAGTCCGCGCCCCTGCCAGGCGGTCGCGACCTGGATCGCGAACTCGGCCTGGCGGTTGTCCGGGTCGCAGATCGCGCGCACCTCGCCCGCGATGGACTCGCCGTCGAGCGCGATGAAGGTCATCTCGCGGTCGTAGTCGATCTGGCAGTAGCGCGCGAGCTCCGAGCGAGGCACTTCGCGGCGCGCGAGGAAGAACCGCAGGCGCATATCCGACGGGTCGGCGCCCGCGTAGAAGTCCGCGAGGCGCGCGCCGTCCTCCGGCCGGATCGGCCGCGTCCGCAAGCTCGCGCCGTCGATCAGCAGCGTCTCCTCGAGTTCGAACGGATACGGCCGCAGGGCAAGGCCGGGCCGCGCGTTCGCGGCGCCGGCAGGATGGAGCCGCACGCGCGCGTCGAGCGCGATCGCGCCCTCCGCGTCCGCCAGCAGCGGGTTGATGTCGATCTCGGCCACGTCGCGCAGGTCGCAGGCGATCTGCGACAGCTTCACCACGACGTCCACCACTGCCGCCTCGTCGGCCGGCCTGCTGCCGCGCCAGCCGCCCAGCAGCTTGCCGGCGTGCGTGCGGGCGATCAGCTCGCGCGCGAGGTGGGCGTTCAGCGGCGGCAGCGCGACGGCCGTGTCCGGCCGCAGCTCCACGGCTGTGCCACCGGTTCCGAACAGCATCACCGGCCCGAACACGGCATCGGTGGACAGCCCGACGATGAGCTCGCGTGCGCCCTTGCGCACGACCATGCCCTGCACGGTGAAGCCGTCGACGCGCGCATGGGGCGCTCGCACGGCCACGCGCCGGCGCGTGTCGGTCATGGCGGTGCGCAGCGCGTCCGGCGTGGCGATGTCGAGCATCACGCCGCCGACGTCCGACTTGTGGACGATTTCCCGCGCGACGATCTTCAGGGCCACGGGGTAGCCGATGCTTCGTGCGGCCTCGACGGCGGCGTCCGCGTCGGGGGCGAACACCGTGTCGACGACGGGAATGCCGTAGGCCGCGAGCAGCGCCATCGCCGAAGCGTCGGTCAGCCATTCGCGCCCGCTTCGACGGGCATCGTCCAGAAGCTCCTGCGCCCGCGCGGCGTCGGGCCGGCGCGTCGGCGTCTGCGCGTCCGGCAGTTGCAGCAGAGCAGCCTGCGCCGCGTGGTAGTGCGCGAGCTGCAGCCACGCGTCGGTGGCCCGCTCCGGCGTGGTGTATGAAGGCACGCCGGCGCGCATGCACAGCTCGCGCGCGCCGCGCACCGAGACGCCTCCGAGCCAGCAGGCGAGCACCGGCTTGCCGCTGTCCCGCATCGCGCCCAGGCAGGCTTGCGCGATGTCGTCGGCGGGGACGATCGCCGTGGGCGCATGCATGAACAGCACGCCATCGACCTCCGGCGCCGCCAGCAGGACGTCGAGCGCGCGGCGGTAACGCTCGACCGGCGCGTCGCCGATGATGTCCACCGGATTTCCGTGCGACCAGGTCGCCGGCAGCGCGGCATCGAGCGCTTCGAGCGACGCCGGCGACAGCGCCGCCAGTTCCCCGCCCTGCGAGGCCAGCGCATCGGCCGCGAGCACGCCCGCCCCGCCGCCGTTCGTGAGCAAGGCGAGGCGTCCGCCGCGCCACGGCTTCGGATGCGCGAGCGTCTCGGCGGCATCGAACAGCGCCTCGAGCGTCGCGACGCGCAGCATGCCGGAGCGCCGCACGGCGGCGTCGAACACGGCGTCGGAGCCCGCGAGCGCGCCGGTGTGCGAGGCCGCGGCGCGCGCGCCTTCCGGCGCGCGGCCGGCCTTGACCAGGATCACCGGCTTGTTGCGCGCCGCCGCGCGCGCGGCCGACATGAACTTGCGCGCATGCTTGACGGACTCGACGTACATGAGGATCGCGCGCGTGTCAGCATCGCTGCCCAGGTAGTCGAGCATGTCCCCAAAGTCGACGTCGGCGCTGTCGCCGAGCGAGACGAAATGCGAGAAGCCGATGTCGCGCGTCGCGGCCCAGTCGAGCATGGCGGTGGCGAGCGCGCCGGATTGCGTGACGAAGGCGAGCTTGCCGGGCCGCGCCTGCGCGGGCGCGAAGCTGGCATTGACGCCGATGCCCGGCACCAGCAGCCCGATGCAGTTGGGACCGAGGATGCGCAGCAGGTGCGGCCGGGCCGCGTCGAGCATCGCCTGTTCGAGCGATGCGCCTGCGCCGCCCGCGTTTGCGTCCGTCGCGCGCAAGCCCGCGGTGATCACGACGGCCGCGCGCGTGCCGCGCTGTCCGAGTTCAGCCACGAGCCCCGGCACCGTCGCCGGCGGCGTGCAGATCACGGCGAGGTCGGGCGCCTGCAGCAGCGCCTGCACGCTCGCATGCACCGGCTGGCCGTCCAGCGACTGTGCACGCGGGTTCACGGCCCACACGGGACCGGCGAAACCGCCATCGCGCACGTTGCGCCACACCACCGCGCCCACCGAGCCGGGCCGGTCGGACGCGCCGATGACGGCGATCGAGGCCGGGCGGAGCAGCGCCTCGAGATTGCGGACGCTCATGCCTTGCCGGGCGCGGACGCGATGTTCAAGGCAGCTTCCCCGACTCGACGCCGCAGGTGCGGATGCCGAGGAGGCGATAGGCGGGGCAGAAGCGCACGAGCCCGGTGACGAGCAGCACGAGGCCGACCACGATCGACCAGGCGCCAAGGGTTCCGGTCGCATACAGCACGAAAAGGACGATCGCCGCGCCGATGCGCAGCACCCGGTCGAGGGTGCCGACGTTGGTCTTGATGGCTTGCATGGGAAGCTCCTGGAAATGTCGATCGAAACCGGACAACGCGGGGACCCTCGCGTCGTGCAGGGGCGTTCGTTCGCAATCTACGCGGCGGCGGGTCGCGTCGAATTGATCCAGCGCAACACGCTGCCTTGCGCCGCGACCATCATGAACGCATGATCCCGAAGGAGCCAACCATGCAGACCGGAACCTCGATGGTATTGTGGATCCTGTCCATGCTCGCGGCGCTGGGAATCATGGCGCTGGTCGCCTGGAGCCTCTTCCGGCTCTCGCTGCTCGACTGAGCTTCGTGACGCCGACCGATTGATGCGCGTCAACCCCGGCCAGGCATTCACCGTCCAGAGTTGGCCTACCCGATACCCGATTCAACCCGACTGAAAGGTCCTGCCATGTCCTATCGACGCATCCTCGTACCCGTGGACGGAAGCCGCACGTCCAACAAGGCGCTCGTCGCCGCCCTCGAGCTGGCCCGCGAGCGCGGCGGCAGCGTGCGCGTGGTGCATGCCCTCGATGAACTCGCGCTGGTGGCCGGCCTGGAGTACTCGGCCGTGGTGATGCAGGCCGCCCGCGAACAGGCCGACAAGGCGCTGGACGACGCGCTGGCCATCGTGAAGGCCGCGGGCGTCGAAGGCGACTCCCGCCTGATCGACGCCCCGGGCCAGCGGCTCGGCGAGGCGGTCGCGGCGGAAGCTGCCGCGTGGAAGGCCGATCTGGTCGTCGTGGGCACGCACGGCCGCCGCGGCATCGGCAGGATCCTGCTGGGCAGCGGCGCGGAAAGCGTCATCCGCATGTCGGCCGTGCCCGTCCTGGTGATCCGCGGCGAGGGCGACGACTGAGCCTGCCCGGCGTCAGAGAAACATGAAGGCCGCCGCCGCGACCACGGTCGGCACGGCGGCGCCCAGCAGCAGCCCGCCCGCGCCGATCGTCTCGTCGGCGAAGCCGCGCTTGAGCAGGGCCACGCCGGCGGGGTTCGGCGCGTTGGCGATCACGGTCAGACCGCCTCCGGCCACCGCGCCCGCGACGAGCATGTACTTCGAATCGTCGGAAATGCCCACGATCAGCGAGCCGAGGTAGGTGAGCGCCGCGTTGTCCGTGATCGCCGTGAGGCCGAGCGCGCCGAGGAACAGCGCGACGGGGCTCAGCCCCGACACGATCGGCTGGAGCCACCATTGCTGCATGCCGCCCAGCACCACCAGCCCCGCGAGGAAGAAGCCGACGAGCAGCGCCTCCTTCAGGATGAGCGGGCTCTGGTAGCGCTCGTACGCCTGGGCGAAGCCGAGGAACATCAGGAAGAGGCCGAGGAACACGACGGGATGGTGCGCGAAGAGCACCACCCCGGCCAGCAGTGCGATGTGGACGGCCACCACCGAAGGCGGCACCCGGTCCGCGGCCGCCTTTCTTTTGGGGCCAGCGGGAAGCGCGAGCAGATGGCTGCGCAGCACCCAGACGGCGGCCGTCGCATTCACCAGCACGGCCAATGCCGCTTTCCAGCCGAAGGTCGCGAGCATGAACGCGGAGTCCCATTGCCAGGTGGCCGCCACCATCAGGACGGGCGGCGCGGCATAGGAAGTGAGCGTGCCGCCGATGGAGACGTTGACGAACAGCACGCCCAGCGCGAGGTACTTCACGCCCTCGGGCACGTCGGGGCGGAAGATTCGCGGCGCGAGCATCAGGGCGGCGATCGTCATCGCGGCGGGCTCCGTGATGAGGGAGCCGAGCAGCGGCACGGCGGCGAGGCCCAGCCATGCCGCCGCGAGGGAGGTGCGCACGGGCACGAGGCGCGCGACCATGTCCACCATCGACATCACGGTGACCAGCACGGGACGCGAGGCCGCGATCACCATCACCACGAAGACGAAGAGGGGCTCGGTGTAGTTGCGCGACTCGGCGTAGTCGAGCGCGGCGCTCCCGCCGCCGACGAGGGCCATGACGACGACGAGGACGATCGCCCAGAAACCGAAGACGACTTCGACTTCGCCGAGCAGGTGGAACAGGCCGGCGTGGCGGGGGTAGCGGTGGGAGAGGCGCTCGAACTGCTTGGCGCTGAAGGTATGGAGCAGTGCGACGGCGAAGATTGCTGCCGCGATCCACTGGATCGGGGTATCCGACATGAACATCCTGGCGTGACGGAGCCGCGAGGCGGCCCGACCTTCGCGAATCCTGGAATGCCCGCAATGGCATGCCACCCGGCGCGGATTCTACTTGACCGTCGTCAATCCGTGGCCCGCGCCGGGCACCTAAGCTGGGCCTTCAATCACTGGAGCGAAAATGATCCGACGCATCCTGGTCACCACCGACGGAACGACGCTGTCGAAGAAGGCCGCGCGCAGCGCCATCGAACTCGCGGCCGCAACGGGCGCCGAGCTCGTCGCGCTGAATGTCGTGCCGCGTTATCCGACTTCGTACTTCGAGGGCGGCATCATCGTCGCGACGCCCAAGGAGGTCGCGAACGCCGAGAAGCAGTGGACCGACAAGGCGCAGACCTATGTCGACGCCGTGCGCAAGTCCGCCGAAGCCGCGGGCGTGAAGGTCAAGACCGCGCTGGTGCATTCGGACCGGGTGGCCGAGGCGATCGTCGCCGCGGCCGGCAAGCACAAGTGCGACCTGGTCGTGATGGCGTCGCACGGCCGCAAGGGCATCAAGCGCCTGCTGCTCGGCAGCGAGACGCAGCACGTGCTGACGCACGGGACGGTGCCGGTGCTGGTGGTGCGCTGAGGCAGCGCCCTCGCTCACTTCGTGCCGGCAGGCGACGTCAGTTCGCGGATGATGCCGCCGTCACGCGCGGTACCGCTTGCCGAACCGGCTTCGGACATGCGCGCCAGGCACTCGTTGCGATCCGGCGCGGGTAGCGCGTTGCAGCGCTGCGTGCGGTTGGCCGCGAGGTCGCCGGTTGACAGCCTGCCTGCACGCGCCTCGCGCAAGGCGGCCGACGCTTCGCGCAGGCACGTGGCACGATCCTGGTTGGAGCTGCCGCGCAGGCACTCGGCGCGTTCGCGCTCGTAGGTTTGCACGGCTTGCGACGGCGCGGCGCCGGCGGCCGAAGCCGCCAGCACCCCGGCCATCGCCACGAGCGCGCGAGTCGCGCGCCACGGGGTCGTCATCATGGCTTACTTCACGCGCATGTCGTTGGCGACCGAGCTCACGCCCCGCACGCCCTGCGAAACCTGCACCGCGCGCGCCATGTTGTCGCGGCTGGTGACGAAGCCGCTCAGCTGCACGCGGCCCTTGAAGGTCTCGACGTTGATCTCGGCGGACTTCAGGGTCGGCTCGGCGAAGATCGCCGCCTTCACGGAGGTGGTGATGACCGTGTCGTCGATGTACTGTCCGGTGCTTTCCTGCTTCTGCGTGGAGGCGCAGCCTGCGAGGCCGGCAAGGGCGAAGGCGGCGAGCAGGACGGAAACGCGGGCGAAATGGGTGGAGGTCATGATGTTCTTTCAGGGTTCTTTGCTGACGGTGTCAACAAATGGAGAATGCGCGCAATCGGCGCAACGCTCTGTTCGCTGGCGCACCCATGCGGGGCTGTGCGCGTAGGACGATGCGCCGACCTGCTCAGGGAGCCGCCGCGCGCCCGGCCAGCGCAAACGACACGGCTTCCGAGAACAGTCCGACCACCAGGTCGACCGGGCCCCGCACGAGCCCTTCTTCCACGAGCCCGTCTTCGAGCGCCGGCTTGACCGTGGCGAGCATCGCATGTGGGAACGCTTCGCGCAGGCGCAGCGAGGCCGATTGCCACTCGACGAGGTCCTGCACCACGGGGTAGGCGAGGAACACGGTCGTGACCCGACCGGCATCGCCCAGTTCGCAGGGGTCCATCCAGCTGTTCAGCGTCACGGCGGCCGACTCGACGGCTTCGTCGCGCAGCGCCTGCACCAGCAACGCGCCAAGCACGTCGTCCCGGGCCGAGCCGAGCCCCACGCAGAGGACCGCGCTGCCCTTGTCGGGCGACCGCGGGGCCGGAGCGTGACGACGCCGCTCCTCGCGGATCTCGCGCAGGTGGGACCCGACGTCCGCTTCCAGCAGCGAGCTGGAGCGGCGCGAGCGGCTCGCTCCGCCGCTCGGGGCGAGTTCACCCAGCGCCCGCGCGACCTTCACGACCGTGCGGCGCATGCGCTCATGCTGTTCGCCGCCGATTCGCCCATTGCGGAAGTCGGCCGCGGCCAGCGCGAGGGCGGGCAGCAGGATCAGGTCGCAATAGCGCGCGAAGTTGCTGCGCCGCAGATAGGCGCGCGCCGTGTCGACGATCTCCTGCGGCTCGCCTGCGAGCGCCCGCTGGTAGAGGCGCAGGCCGGCGGTGAGGCTCGGCGCTTCGCCGAACAGGATGGAAATCGGCCGCAAGGCCCGGACGTGGCGCCCCGCCACGACCAGGCACAAGGTCATGGGGGTCGAGAGCAGGAGGCCCACCGGTCCCCAGAGGGCGCCCCAGAACAAGGCCGACACGATCACGCCCAGGGGCGCGAGACCCGCGCTCTGGCCATACACCCGCGGCTCGACCGCGTGCGCGACCAGGGCTTCGAGCGCGAGAAACAGGCCGAGGCTCCAGAACACGAGGGACCAGCCGGGATCGATGGCGGCCGCGAACGTCCCTATCGCAGTGCCGGCGGCCAGCGCACCGACGTACGGAACGAAGCGGGCGAGTCCGCCCAGCGCTCCCCAGAGCGCGGCATGCGGGATCCCGACGACCCACAGGGCGAAGCCCAGCACCACCGCGAAGGTCACGTTCACGACGAGTTGCGAAACGAAGAAGCGCGAGACGCCCCGTGCCGCGTCTTCGATCGCCTGCAGCGTCCCGCCGGCCTCGGCCTCGCCCGCGAGCATGATCATGCGGTCGCGCAGGGCCTCGTGCTCGAGGAGGATGAACACGAGCAGGACCAGCACGATACCGGCCTGGCCCACGGGTCCCCACAGCATGGAAAACATTCGCGTGACGGTCGCCGTTGCCGTCGCCGTCGCCGTTGCCGTCGCCGTTGCCGTCGGCAGCGGGCCGGCGAACTCGCCGGCTTTCCGGGGAGCCTCGACCGCGGCGTGGCGCCGTGGCGCCTTCTCCGCGGGCGCGGGCGCCGCTTGCGGTGTGACCGCATCGAGTTCGAAGTGGAACCGCTCGATCGGCCGCAGCGCGAAATCTTTCACCTGCTGCACTTTCGCACGCACCGCGCTCCTGTACTGCGGCAGTTCGGCCGCGACGTCGACGACCTGCGAGGCGAGCATCGTCGCCGCCGCGGCCATGAACGCACCGACGAGCATCACGGAAACCAGCGCGCCTGCGGTGTGGCCTGCGCCGGTGCGCGCGAGCCTGCGCTTGAGCGGCGCGATGACGAGACTGAGCACCGCGGCGAGTGCGACGGGCGCGAGGATGTCGCGCCCGAAGAAGAGAATGGCGAGCACGCAAGCGGTGGCGACGATGCGCCCCGCCGGCGACACGTTCGTGAGGGCAATCACCGACTTCGCATCGCGTTGCCCCGGATCATGCGGCTGCGCCGCCCTGGCGCCTTGACAGGACCGCGCAGGCCGGCAGGATCCGTTCGGAACGCGCAGGCCGGCATTCGGAGGACCTCACGCCGGCCCCGCGGCTCAGGCTCGCGGCTCGCCGCGCGAATTGACGCGGACGGTGCGACCCGGATCGGTGGCCATCTGGACGCGATGCTCCTGCCCCCGGAACTCGTAGATCACGTCCCAGTAGGCCGGCGTCGCCTGCACGGGATTGCTGTCGCAACGCCGCACGTCCTGCGTGCTGGCCTGCTGGACATCGCTCGTGCGGCCGTACTGCGCACCGAGCAGGGCGCCACCCGCGGCGCCGCCCACCGTGGCGATCTGCTTGCCGGAGCCGCCGCCGACCTGGTGGCCGAGGATGCCGCCGATGATCGCGCCGACCGCCGCGCCCGGCAGGTTCATGCCGGACGTGGCAGGCTGCTGCTGCGCGACCTGCTCACGCTCCACCCAGCAGCGCTGGGCGGGCGTGCCGAGGACGGCGCGGGCCGAACTCACCCTGGCCTCGTGCACGCGCTCGTTGCCGCGGCGGCGGAAGTCCTGCGCCACCACCGGCATGGGGGCGTATTCACTCTCCGCGACGTTCGCGTTCCGTGCAACCGGGCGAGCCGAGGTGATGCGGTCGTTCAGGCCCATCGCCGTGAGCGACGGATACTGGCCCGGACGCAGCACCTTGCAGCCGCCGCGCATGCGCGGCGCGTCGCACGCTTCCCATCGCTCGCCGACCACGATGACCGACGAGGCGCGGTTGTTGAAGCCCGCGCGCTGCGCATTGTCGACGCGGCCTTGCGTGGTGTAGGAGCGGCCGCCGAAGTTCTCGTTTTCGTAGAAGGTGATTTGCGCCTGGGCCTGCACCGCGAAGGCGATGCTGGAGATGGCGAACAGGGTCTGGATCGTTTTGTTCATGGTTACCTCGTTGAGTGGGCGAAGAGTAGGCGGCTGGCCCAGCCGTGTCCGTGCGCCACCGCACGCAGGGCCGGCGACGGGCATTTGTCCTACACCGCCGAAATGACGCGCACAATGGGCGATGACAGCGCCCCATGCAACGACCCAGAACCATCTGCTGGCGGCCTTGCCTCGCGCCGAGTACGAACGCATCGAGCCGGGGCTCGAGCTCGTCCGCATGCCGCTCGGCGAAGTGCTCAGCGAATCGGGCGGCCGCATGCACTACGCCTACTTCCCCACCACGTGCATCGTGTCCCTGCTCTACCTGCTGGAAGATGGCGCGTCCGCGGAGATCGGGGTCGTGGGCAACGAGGGCATCGTGGGCATTTCGCTGTTCATGGGCGGCGACACCACGCCGAGCCGTGCGGTCGTGCGCAGCGCGGGCCATGCCTACCGGATCCGCGCGAGCCTGCTGCAAGAGGAGTTCGGCCGGGCCGGCGCCACGATGCGGCTCCTGCTGCGCTACACGCAGTCGCTCATGACGCAAATGACGCAGACGGCGGTGTGCAACCGGCACCACTCCATCGAACAGCAGCTGTGCCGCGCGCTGCTCCTGAGCGTGGACCGCATGGACGGCAACTCCCTCACGATGACGCAGGAGCTGATCGCCCGCATCCTCGGCGTGCGCCGCGAAGGCGTGACCGACGCTGCGGGGAACCTGCAGCGCGCGGGCTTCATCCGCTACAGCCGCGGGCACATCGACGTGCTGGACCGGGTCGGACTCGAAGGCGCCGTCTGCGAATGCTACGGCGTCGTCCAGCGCGAATACGCCCGCCTGATGCCCGACGTTCCGCGCGAGGCCGCTTCTGTACGCCAGCGCACATACGGCGGAGTCCAGCCCGGTTAACGTGGGCCGATGCCCGAACAAGACGCCCTCGCCCTGGCAAAAGCCCGCGCGCTGCAGAACGCGATCCTTACCAGTTCCAACTTCTCGATCATCGCGACCGACGAAGCGGGGATCATCCAGTTGTTCAACGTCGGCGCCGAGCGCATGCTGGGTTACGCCGCCGACGAAGTCGTCGACCGGATCAGCCCGAGCGACATGCACGACCCCGCGGAGGTGACGGCGCGCGCCGAAGCACTCACGCTCGAGCTCGGCACGCGCATCGCCCCGGGCTTCGAAGCGCTGGCTTACAAGGCTTCGCGCAACATGGAGGACAGCTACGAGCTGACCTACATCTGCAAGGACGGCAGCCGCTTCCCCGCCGTCGTGTCGATCACGGCGCTGCGCGACGACCGCGACGCCATCATCGGCTACCTGCTGATCGGCGCCGACAATTCGATGCGCAAGCGCGTCGAATCCGAGTTGAAGCAGGCGATGGCCGCGGCCGACCACGCCAACCGCGCGAAGTCGGACTTCCTCTCCAGCATGAGCCACGAGTTGCGCACGCCGCTCAACGCCATCCTGGGCTTCGCCCAGCTGCTGGAGACGGGCGCGCCGTCGCCGACGCCGACCCAGAAGCGCAATATCGAACAGATCCTGAAGGCGGGCTGGTACCTGCTGGAGCTGATCAACGAAGTGCTGGACCTCGCCCTCATCGAATCGGGCCGGCTCACCTTGTCGAACGAGCCGGTGTCGCTCGCCGAAGTGCTCAACGAATGCCGCGCCATGATCGAGCCGCAGGCGCGCTCGCGCGGCATCGGGATGACATTCCCGCAGTTCGAGATGTCCAGCTTCATCACCGCCGACCGCACGCGCGTCAAGCAGGTGCTGATCAACCTGCTGTTCAACGCGATCAAGTACAACCGCCCGCGCGGCACCGTCGTCGTCGACGCGGTCGCGGTGTCGTCCTCGACGATCCGCATCAGCGTGCGCGACACCGGCATCGGCATGCCGCCCGAGCACATCGACCAGCTGTTCCAGCCGTTCAACCGGCTCGGCAAGGAGGCGAGCGCCGAGGAGGGCTCGGGCATCGGGCTCGTCGTCACCAAGCGGCTGGTCGACCTGATGGGAGGCTCCATCGGCGTCGTGAGCACGCCCGGTCAGGGCAGCATTTTCTGGGTCGAGTTCAAGACGGCCAGCGCGCCGCAGTTCGCGGCGACGCCCGTGGACGCCGCGCTCGCCCCGCCGCGGCGGGTGCCCGACGGCACGCCCCTGCGCACCCTGCTCTACATCGAGGACAACCCGGCGAACCTCGAGCTCGTGGGCCAGCTGCTCGGCCGCCGCCCCGACCTCAACATGCTGAGCGCAGGCGATGGCACGCTGGGCATCGAATACGCGCGGGCTTGCCTGCCCGAGGTGATCCTGATGGACATCAACCTGCCCGGCATCAGCGGCATCGAGGCCATGAAGATCCTGCGCGCCGATGCGGCCACCGCACACATCCCGATCATCGCGCTGAGCGCCAACGCCGTCCCCCGCGACATCGAACGGGCGCTGGAAGCGGGCTTCTTCAACTACATCACCAAACCCATCAAGGTCAGTGAATTCATGGACGCGCTCGACGTGGCCCTGGAGCACGCCCGCAAGACGAACGGAACCCGCACCCATGCATGAGACGATGGACAATTCGACGCCCGACGCGCACGGCGCCCGCATCCTGATCGTGGACGACCAGCCCGCCAACGTGAGCCTGCTCGAGCAGGTGCTCGCGCAGGCCGGCTACACGAACGTCAGTTCGACCATGATTTCCACGGAGGTGTGCGCGCTGCACCGCAAGAACGGCTACGACCTGATCCTGCTCGACCTGCAGATGCCCGGCATGGACGGCTTCCAGGTGATCGAGGGCCTGAAGACGAACGACCGGGACGCCTACCTTCCGGTGCTGGTGATCACGGCCCAGCCCGGGCACAAGCTGCGGGCGCTGCAGGCGGGCGTGCGCGACTTCATCAGCAAGCCATTCGACCTGACCGAAATCAAGATGCGCATCCGCAACATGCTCGAGGTGCGCCTGCTGTACAGGCGGCTGGAGGGCTACAGCAAGCGGCTCGAAGAAGCGGTGGCGGAGCGCACGGCCGAACTGCGCGAAAGCGAGGCCCGCTACCGCAGCCTCACCGAGCTCGCGTCGGACTGGTACTGGGAGCAGGACGAGCTCGGCAACTTCACCAGGGTATCGGGGCCGGTCCTCGAGATGCTGGGCATCCGCGTGGATGGCTTCGCGTCTTCCGCGCAGCAGGAAACGCTGGAGGGCTGGAACGCGGCCGAGCGTTCCGCACTTCAGGAGGCGATCGAGGCACGCAGGCCCTTCCTCGACTACGTGTTCACGCGCACGGAGTCGGACGGGACGGTGCAGAAGTTCCAGGTGAGCGGGGAGCCGGTGTTCGGCCCCGGCTGCCAGTTCCTCGGCTACCGCGGCATCGGCGTCGCGGTCAGGTCGCGCGAATGACCGCGCTTGCCAGCCCGCAAGACGCTGGCGGCTTGCGCGACGAGGTGCTGGCACTGCGGACGGAGCTGGAGGGCGCCCGCATCGCGATCCGCGACGCCCACGTGCGGCAACTGTCCTTTCTCGCGACGATCGCGCACGAATTGCGCAACCCGCTGATGCCGCTGCGCCTCGCCGCGGCCATGCTGGAGGGCGCACGCAACGACGACGTCGCCTATGCGAAGCACCAGGCCACGATCAAAGGCCAGGTCGCGCAGATCACGCGCCTGATCGGCGACCTGCTGGAAGGCGCCAGCATCGGCGCCGGCAAGTTCCGCCTGGAGCGTTCGCTCATGGACATGGGCGACGCGCTCGACCGCGTGGCCGAGACCTGCCGCCCCTCCATGGAGGCGCGCAAGCAGCACTTCGAGGTCAAGCGGCCGGACGGCGCGCTGATGGTGCTGGGCGACCTCGCGCGCCTGGTGCAGGTGTTCGGCAATCTGCTGGAGAACGCGTCGCGCTACACGCCGGAGGGCGGCGCAATCTCCTTGACCGCGACGTCCACGGGGGGCTGCGTCGTGGTGGCCGTCAAGGACAACGGCATCGGCATTTCCGCGCAGGCGCTGCCGCACGTGTTCGACATCTTCATGCGCGACGCACGGGCGTGCGAAGTGAACGCGGCGGGCCTGGGCATCGGACTCTCGGTGGTCCGCGAGCTGGTCAAGGCGCACGAAGGCAGCGTCTCCGTGACCAGCAACCTCGACGAGGCGGGCAGCGAGTTCACGGTGAGGATTCCGGTGGCGCTGGCGAATTCGCGGCTTCGGAGATAGATCTTTTATTGGCGCGTCCAATGTCCGAATGCGCCGCTCCTTTCTGAGACCCCTCATAGTGCTGCTCCCGGCCAAAAGCAGAGGTCTGTTAGGCCCGATCACGCCTACGCGCAGACACCTACAGCCACTTCATGGAGGCAGCAGTGTCGACAGCGCGCTGCGCCACTTCTTCTGCGATGGTGCGAAGCACTCCAACTGGGTACGTGCCGACCACGCAACCCCCGTAGGAAACCTCAAAACCGGCAAGATCCCCCTCGGCGTCGGAGGCTGACTTCAGCGCCTCGCTGATTGAGTTGAAGCCCGCTTCGGCATACAGGTCCTGGCCGCCCTCGTGGACGATGTACTCGTACAGGCCTTGCTCCCACTTGCGAACATCGAGCTTCGCAATGAATGGCCGTCCGGGCGCGGAGCTTGCAGCGCCTGCTGGTTGAGGGGACTTCCGAGACGAATCTGCGACCGACGTCGGCGCGCCCTCGGCAGATCCACCAAATGACGTGGAGTACACGACCTTCTCATCAACTCGCACTCCGCGCACGTCTGCCATGTCGATGAACTTGCCCGCAAGCCACACGTGCGAGGGTGGGAAGAAGAAGTCCCCAAATACAGTAGCGAGCGCCTCGTCAAGCGTCTCCGGCGCAGTCCCCAAATACCGGAAGAACCGGTAGTTCGCAATTTCGTCAAGGAATCGCTGCAAGGATTCCTCGGGTTGCATGGCCGGGGCGTGGCTGCCGGTGCCACCCTCTTCTGTTTCAGCGCTTTCCAGTGCCTGCCAGACGTCGCCCGCGAGGAACAGGCGAGCGTCTTCCCACTCTTCGATTCTGTCTCTCCTCTCTGGGACTACGTTGTCAGCGTTCTTGACGTCCATGGCGAAGAGAAGGCCACTCCGGAGGTCTTCGAGAAGGACTGGCGAAGCAGGTTTTGCTGCACGCTGCTCGATGAGGAATTTCTGAATGGAAACCGGCAGTGCAGGCGCCGAAGCCGATTGTGTCCCGGTCGCTGCCTTGCACACGGTCACGTGTTTCCAATTCGCGTAGCCGGCCTCGCGAGCCGTGGTGTCGAGCGCGGCGCCAAGGGATTCACCGCTGGACTTGCGCCGCTTCTTTGCTGCGCGCATAAGGTTTTGGGCGGCCGTAGCCGTGGTCGGAATATGGTCCATGTCGCACTCCAAGTCGGGAGCGGATTCGCACGGTGCCTACAGCCGTCCTCCGCTCAAAACTGGAATGGAGACTCGGTAAGAGAGATGTCGTCCCAGCGAACCGGGTGGGCCAGGGTAGGCAGCAGGCGCAGACAAGCTCACACCACGATTCTATTCACAAACGGCGACTTCGTGGTCAGTGGCCAACGCACAGAACGCGCACGGATACGGACGTCACGCCGAAGGCTGTCCGAAAGCAAGACTGAGGTCGCTCTCCACAGGCACTTAGAGTCGTGGTCTTGCCCCCGTACTCCCGGACACGCTCTAGTCGCAATTTAGCGCCGGTTCTTCAACTCGAACGTGGCGCGCCTGGGCGGCCTGCAGCCGCCTGAACTCCCTGGGGGATTTCATTTTCAACGAT
>NZ_JBFWNP010000075.1:0-17630 GCF_050250995.1 Ramlibacter sp. | reverse complement strand
TCGTGAGCGCCGAGAAGCTCGACGTCGCGAAGCGCCTAGCAGCGCAGCCCGAGGGCTTCGCGAACGGGGACTTCGCACGCGCCGCAGGAGTCAATGCCTCGGCAGCGGGCGCATACCTTTCGGCGTACACGCAGCGCGGCCAGATCTTCAAGGCCGTTCTCGCCGGGAAGCACGCCCGCTTCTTCGACAGCGCCGAGCGCGTCGCGGCCTACGTCAAGTCGCACGCACCAGCAGTCCTACCTGTGTCCCACGACTGCGTCGACGTGGCGCGCGCGTGCGTGAAGTCGCTGCGCGCCGGCATGTTGAGCAGCACCGCAATGGCCGCTTCATGCGGAGTTACACCCGTGCTCGTCGATACGTCGCTCGCCCCGCTGGTCGATGCGGGGAAGCTGATGCGCATTCCCGTGCTGCGCGACCAGGTGGCGCAGTTCGACTACAGGTTCAGCTCGCGCGGGCTTCCCACGGAAGAAGACTTCGAACTGTGCCGCGGTGCGACCGTCGCGCCGGTGGCCACGATCAGCCCGGTCGCGCCTGCAGCGCCCGCGCCACTGCGTCACGAAAGGAAGCCGCCTCCGCTGAATGAGCTCACACGCGAAGCTGGGCGAGCGGGAGCGGCGAGCCGGGTGGCCTCGCGCGGGCTCGAAAGGAGCCTCGCCTCGCCGGCAAGTCTCGGCTGGGCCGTGGCCCCAGCCAGCGCCTCCGAAGAGCCTGCTGCTGCGGCGGCGGACTGCCCGGCGCAGGCGGTCGAGGGGGCCTCCCAGGCGGCGCCGACCCCGGAGGCCGAATCGATTTCCCTGCCGCCGGCCGAACCGCCCGTCCCCGCACCCACGACGAGCGAGCCGGAACCGTTGGCGTCGCCTCGCATCGTCGGTGGTGTGCTGCACGTCGACGACTTCGTCTGTGCAGTGAATTCGCACGGCGAACTCGCGCTGGACTTCGGCGGCGCCGGACAGGCCCTGTTTCCCCCGGCGCAGGCGCTGTACCTGAAGCGCTTCATGCAGAACACGACGGTGATCGAGTCGTTGCTGGAGCGCGGGCTCGTATGACGCAGTTCTCAGTCAACACGAAAGGTGACCATGAATGACGTGAAAGTCGAGTACGTGCGGCCGGGCATTCCCGAGCCGAGCGCGGCAGAGATCGAGGAGATGCGCACGCTCGTCGACCAGCTGCTGCACTTCGAAGGCTTTGCAGGCCAGCGGCCGGACACCGTGTGCAACGCCTTGATTTCCGCGTACTGGAGCGCCTGCGGCCTCGCGGGCTGCCAGGAGCAGGCCGCGCACGGAATGATCCAGCTCGGGGCAAAGCACATCGCGCAGATCATCGCCGCGCGGGACGCGGCCGGGGCCGTTCAGCCCGCCCCCACGCCCTCGGTGCATTGAATGACCAGCGCGGAGCTTCTCAACGTCCTGAGCGCCCATCGCGGGCGCGCGAAGGGCATCCACGTCGCGCACCTGTCCGCCCTCACGGGCGTGACGCCGCGCGAGCTCCGCAAGCTGATCTCGGACCTTCGAACGGAGGGCGTCGCGATCTGCGGCGTGCCCGAGACCGGCTACTTCATCGCCGAGACCTCGCAGGAGCTGGACGACTTCTGCATCAAGTACCTCGAGGCGCGAGCCCTGCACAGCCTGAAGCTGAGCAGCCGCCTGCGCCGCATCCCGCTGCCGGTGCTCGCCGGCCAGCTTCTTCTCAACCAAGCGTAAAGGACGCCACCATGAGCGAGCAACGTATCGTGCCCCCCGGGTACTGGGAGAGCGCCAGCGGCGCGCTCGTCCCGGTCTCCAAGATCAAGGATATCGACAAGGATCGGCACCGCACGGTGGTTGACCTGTGCGAACAGGCCAAGGCCGAGAGCGCGCGCCTCTTCGGCTTCAAGACCACGGCCATGCAGGCCGTCACCGAGTTCGTCGAGCGCAGCCTGGCGCAATACGACGTGGCCCACGGCGGCAAGAAGGGCAACGTCACGCTCGTTTCCTTCGACGGCCGCTACAAGGTTGTCCGCCAGATGCAGGAGACGCTGGTGTTCGACGAGCGCCTGCAGGCCGCGAAGGCGCTCATCGACGAGTGCGTGAAGACCTGGTCGAAGGGCAGCAGCGACAACATGAAGGTGCTCGTCAACGACGCCTTCCAGGTCGACCAGCAAGGCCGCATCGCGACGGGCCGCGTACTGCGCCTGCGCACGCTCGACATCAAGGACGAGAAGTGGCGCCTGGCGATGGAAGCGATCGGCGACTCGGTGCGCGTCGCCTCCACGAAGTCCTACGTGCGCTTCTACGAGCGTGACGACGCTGGCGGCTACCAGCCGATTTCCCTCGACGTCGCGGCCCTGTAACCGAACACCAGGAGGCACACATGGGCACGGTTTCGAAGATGGTCGAGCTGGGGTATACGCCCCACACCGACGCGTCGACGCGGTGCGTGGGCTGCGCGAAGGCGGAGCATCACGTCACGGGCATCCGCTGCGAGATCGGCGGCTTCTACGTCACGCGCGCGGGTGGCTGCAGGCGGCACGAGCCGGTCGTGGCCACCGCGCCGGTGCCTGCGCCCCTGGTGCCGATCGGCCCGGTCGACATCTGAGGAGCACCGCGATGGCCGCGTTCTTCATCTCATTCGCGCTCTTCGTCGCGGGCTGCGTTTACGCGAAGGAGGGCACCCAGCAAATCACGGCAAGCGCCGCGTTCATCGCGGCGGCGATCGCACTGCTCGCCGATGCGGTCGGAGGCAAGAAGTGACGCCCACCGTCGAACAGGTCGTTGGCACAGCGTTCCTTCGCAGCGGCAATGGACATGCGCTTCGCATGAGGTCCGTGATGCTCGCCGTTCGCGGGGCGGGCTTGATCACCTCGACGGACCTCGCGATACACGTCGAGGTCTCGCCCCGGAGCGTGTTTCGGTACATCGACCAGCTGCAGACCGGCGGAGCGCCCATCCTGGGCGTGGCCGGGGCTGGATTCAAGTGGCATGGCGCGCATGTTCACGAGGGGCCGGCGCCGGCAGTTCCCCTGGTCGACGATGAAGCGATCCTCGCGTGGGCGCGGCGGCACGCGCTGGAGACCGGCAGCGTCCTGCAGTTGCGCGAGATCCTCGAAGACGCTCGGACACTCACGCGCGGGAAGGGTGCCTGATGGCTTCTCGCCCACCACCCTCGAAGCCGATGTGCTGCGTCCGATTCGGCTGGCGCGCCGAGCTGCTGCTGCCGGCGGACAAGGCGATGAAGCTGGTCGAGCTGCTCCAACAGGCCGCGCTGTGCGAACGCAACTACGACGGGGCCGGCTACGTGTTCGTCGTGCAGGAGCAGCCCGAGGTGGAGCTCATCACCGTGAAGGCTTCACAGATCCGCATGCCGCAGCCCTCGCCTGCGAGTGTCTCCAGTCAAGTACTCCGGCTCACGGACCAAACCTTTGAAGGATAAGTGTGATGGACGCCATGCAGAAGAAGCTGAAAGACGCGCGCGCCGAGATAGAGGCCGTGCTCAAGAAGCACGACGTCGCAGGCTTCGTGACCTTGCACGCGCCCGGCTGGGGAGAGACGTTCTGGAACATCTGGCCGTCGTATTCGATCCTGATCGGCGACCTCCCCGCGGTCCGAATCAAGTCCAAGGCGGCGGATTACCTCGGCAATGTGACGCTGCAGCGTGAGCACCAGCAACACACCGCCGGAATGGTTCACGCGCTCTCGACCTCGATGGCCGGCTGCGGGATGCAGTTCCTGCAGCTGGCCGATGCCGTGAATCGGGCGCTCAATGCGGAACACACGGACAAGGGGTTCTATCCCGATCCGAGCCGCTTCAACCCGGGTACGCACTGACATGAGCAAACCTTGCAAGCTGCAGATGAACAACTCCGGCGCGTGGAAGGATATCGTTCGTTTCGACGCCTCCGAAGACGAGCGTACCGACGATCTGCTGAATGCCGCCGCGCAGCTCGCCGACGTCGTGAACGACGGCGAGAAGAAGCCGTACATGACGCTGCGCGTCGTCTCCGACGAGCGCATCCCGGCGGTGCTGATGCGCTACGTCGGGCGCGAGGCGGGCTGGCGTGACGCGAAGACAGGGGAGCCCGCCTGATGCCCTGCAACAACTGCAGCGACTTGGCCCGCTGTGACCGTCTCGGGCTCTGCCAAGGCCACGCCAAGAAGGTTCTGGTGCATGGCCGGCCCTCTTCCAACGTCTCGTCCCGGACGTGCTGGCTGCGGGCGCGCATCGTCGTAGTGGCGGTCGGGGCGCTCACTGTCGGAGTGGTGGCGGGTTATCGGCATGCGCGCCATGAGGTTCGCAGCTCCTGCGATATCCACGCGGCCATGAAGATTGACCAGGACGTGTACGAGTGCCGTCGCGAACGGGGCATCTCATGACGCGAGTGCAGCGCCGAGCTCGCAATACCTACCCGTGGCCGCGTGGCGGCTGCATCCGCTATTCCCTATCGCGCAGCGCGCGACGTGCTCTGGGTGCCAAACGATGAGCACGTCGCTGCATGAGGGGGAGACATTCTCCGTGACGCGCTTCTACGGTGGGACTGAGCGCGGTGTGTGCGTTCAGATTGGCACCGCGCAGGGGTTCGTGCAATTGACGCTGGTCGATGCCGCGCGGCTTGCCGCTGTGCTGCACGAAGCCACTTATGGCGTGGGAAGATTCGCCAGATCTGGAGGCCCACGGAATGGAATGGATCAAACTGGTACTGGCCTTGATAGCCATCGCCATCTCTCTTTGGACCTTGATCGAAATGATCATCTTCGGGATTCAAACGTTGAGGAAGCGGCGACTCAAATAGGTTCCGATGGCGTGCCGGACTTAAAGACCGGCTGGCCCACGCCCGAGTTGATGCAGGACGACGACCGTGGCCTGAGTAAGGCGCTGGCCGACCCGCTCGATTCCGCGCTCAAGCGCAAGCCGGTGAGCATCAAGGGCAATGCTGGCGTGGACTCGTCGGCGAAAGGCGGTGCGTGATGGCCTGCCCGAAGTGCGGATGCAAGGTGCATTACCAGTACGACACCGGCTGGGATGAGCCGCAGGAATCGGAGCGTGAGCGGTGCGCTGCCTGTCGGCACGTCTTCTACAGCGAAGACGCTGCGGACGATGAGGACGACGCCTATGGCGTGGCTCCGTCTGGTGAGGTGAAGCATGGCGACTGACCTGCCGACGCCGAAACAGCGCGCCGCCGAGTTGTTCGCCCGTGACTACGCGAGGGCCATCTTCCGCGAAAAGGTGCGCCCGAGCGGCGACGCGCCGAGCTATCTGCAAGTGACACAAGAATCGCTCGCGGCCATCGTGGGCGCGGCGTTCGAAATCGGCGTCCAGTGGCGCGAGGAAGCAGTCCAGGCATTCCCGGCCGCGAACGACGCCTCTGGCGTGCAGGGCACCGATGGAGGGAAGCAGCCGTGAGCCGCCCTACCTACAACCCCGACCCGCTCGAGGTGCTCACGGCGATGTTTGAGGCGCCGTGCTTACTGCCGGCGCAACGCATCGTGATGTGGACCTACCCGCACATGGTTCGGCCGGCCCTGTCAGCCGTCCGGCACGGCGCGGGCGACCTGCTACTGGCGCTGAGCCCGATGAACCACCGCCCGCTCTACTACCTCGTCTGGATCGACAGCGCGTGGTGGCCGGAAGGCGATGACCTCGACCTCGACCATCTGGACGAAGTGTGGCTCGCGCTCGAAGACGAGTTCGGCCGCCGCGAACGCAGAGACGACGGCGATTTCAGGCGCCGCTACTGCTGGCCCGAGGTGGACGACAGCGACGGGTGTTGCTGGCGCCGCGCGCGGCCGGAGGACGTTCTCTCAGCCGGTGCCCGCCGCCGCCTCATCCCTGCGTGGCAGGAGCGCAATCCCTCTGGCGTGCTGGCGGCTGTGCCGACCTATCGCTTCCTGACCGTGGGAGACACGATTCAGCGTGGCGACGAGTTCGTGTCCGATGACTGCAAATCGTGGGAGCCGGCCACCGGCATCTTCGTCGGCATGCGCTACAGCACGGCCCTGAAGACCATGCGCAGGCGCACTGATGGCGTGAAGGGCATGCACGACCAGGTGTTTCGGCCGGCAAACTCCGTGGGCCGTCGGCCGCTTCCGCCTCTCTGAGAACGCGGAGACTCTGATGCCGCGCACCGTTGCGTCCAAGATCACGCCTGGCATGGTGAACTGGTGCCGCGCCCTTTCCGATCAGGACGCTTGTCGGCTGCTGAAGCGCACCGTGCCGCAGGCGCCGAACTGGCAGCACTACCGGACCGAGGGGCCGCTGCGGATCGCAAAGCCTACATGGGCGATGGTCGACAAACTGATGGCCGCGGGCTTGATCAGCTGGACGAAGCGTCGCGAGCACGACTTCATCGCTCACCTGACGGTCGCCGGCCTCGCCGAAGCGGCCCATGAGCAGGCACCCGTCATCGTCAAAGGTGAGGATGCATGGCCGTTCCCCTCGAGCTCGCGCTTCAACCCCGACGGGTCGGCGAAGGCTTCACCGCCATGAGGAAGCGCCGGACGGTCCCGCCGCAGGTCGGTTGCCACGGTAAGACGCGCTACGCGTCTTACACGGCAGCGGACAGGACGCGCGTCTACCTATCGCGCAAGGAGCGGGTGAAGGGGGGTCGCCTCTGCGTCTATTCGTGCAGGACGTGCGGCGGATTCCACGTCGGTCACACCGCCCGCAAGCCCAGGAGGCAATGGTGAGGGTGATCGACGGTCCACAGGCGCGCAAGAACGAGCTGGCGCAGATTCATATCGCGATCAGCGACCTCGGCTGGGACGATGGGCACTATCGCGCGGTGCTGTTCGCGAAGACGGGAAAGCGCTCGGCGGGCGACCTCGACAGCACCGGTCGGAAGCGGTTCATCGAGCACCTCAAGGCGTGCGGGTGGACAGGTGGAAAGCCTCGGCCGGCCGCTCCAAAGTACACGCGGCAGCAGTGGCACATCTTGCAGCTATGGCGCGAGCTCGGCGAGGCCGGAGCGCTCACGGACAAGAGCGGCTCCGCGTTGAATGCCTTCGTGGCGCACTTGGTGGGCGCCAGCGACCTCCGGCTCCTGACGGCGACCGCCCAGGCGACCACGGTCATCGAAGCGCTCAAGGCATGGCTGCAGCGCATGCGCAAGGCCGCTCGTTCGCGAGGAGCGTCGACTTGAAAGCCTGGGGCGAGCTCTCGATCGAGCTGCTGCCGAAGGTCCTGCAGGACTTCGTTCGGTTGATCGGCTTGCACGCGACGATGCTCCTCGTCGACAAGTTCGGCGGACTGCGGATTTACATCCCTCTCAACCCTGCAGAGGACCATCACTTCGCGCAGCTCATTGGCTTCGACAATCTCCTGAAGCTGAGCGAGGTGTACGGCCGCGAGGATCACTTCGAGCTGCCGAAGGCCGAGCGCGCGCTGAAGGCTGTACGCAATGCGAAGATCCGGGCGGAGTTCGGCCCCAAGTCGATCCGGCAGCTCGCGCATGAGCATCGCCTCACAGAGCGCCAGGTGACGCGCATCGTCGGCGCGCCCACGAACCACGACCAGCCCGAACTCTTCGGCTGAATCTCGTCGACCGCGCGATCGCGCGGTCCTTTTCCGCTTCTCATGCGCCCCGCGCTCGGCATCGTGAGCCTGCCTGAGCGCGCGTCGCCGACCTCCTCGACCTCGCAGTTAAAGTCGCACGCGAGCGCGGCCGACGTGCGACTTTAACCGGACCTCCGATACGTGCGAGTTCGCCGAACTCGCACCTCCCGCATGGACGGCCAAAAGGGCGCATAAGTCCGCGCCACTGCTAGAGATTTCGAACTCGCACGTGGTTTTGAGCGTGCGAGTTCCAACGTGCGAGTTCGCTGCCCGGCCCGCCGGGTCCGACACGCCCGCCTGGCATCCGTCAGGCAGCGTCATTCCCCAATGACGAGCGGGCGTCGAGGCCCGCTCCGATTTATCCCACGAGCAGCCCGGCCCGACGCGCCAGAACCGCCCCAAGGGCTGTTTTTCCGGGCCGCCGGCCCATTCGGTGCCAAACCGTTTGTCACGGCCGCAGTGGGCCGGATCAGCCGTAAGCCCGCGTCAGATAAGGCGAATGCCGTTTTTCTGTAACTCCTTCGGAGGTGTCAAAACGGGCAGTCCCCCACACATCCTCGTCGTCAACCGCGCGCTCGATGCGAAGCACGGCGACGTGGTCGTGGCCGAGGTCGATAACGACTTCACCGTGAAGTACCTGCACCGGCGCGCCGGCCGCGTGAAGCTGCGCGCGGCCGATCCGACCTTTCCCGACATCGAGTTCCGCGACGGCCAGCAGATGCTGATCGTGGGCGTGGTCACGTCGACGATCAAGCGCTTCCGGTGAGGGGGCCGCGATGTACGCCCTCGTCGACGGCAACAACTTCTACGTGAGCTGCGAGCGCGTGTTCCGCCCGAGCCTTCGCGGCCGGCCGGTCATCGTGCTCTCGAACAACGACGGCTGCGCGATCGCGCGCAGCAATGAGGCCAAGGCGCTCGGCATCGCGATGGCCGAGCCCTGGCCCTACATCCGCAAGCGCCTGGGCGACGCGGGCGTGGTCGCGCTCTCGGCCAACTTCACGCTGTACGGCGACATGAGCAACCGGCTGATGTCGATTGCGGCGGGGCTCGGGCCGCGGCAGGAGATCTATTCCATCGACGAGTGCTTCGTCGACGTCGCGGGCATCCGCGGCGACCTCACCGCGCGCGCGCGGAAGCTGCGCGAGCGCCTGCTCCAATGGATCGGCGTGCCCTGCGGCATCGGCATCGCGCCGACGAAGACGCTCGCGAAACTCGCGAACCACGTGGCGAAGGATGCCGACCGCAAGCCCGGCGTGAACTATCCGCATGCGCTCGCCCGCGTGTGCGACCTCGGCGCGCTGCCGTCCTCCGACCTCGATGCAGTGCTGGCGGCTACGGAGGTGCGCGACCTCTGGGGGATCGGTCCGCGCCTTTCGGCGCAACTGACCGACGAGGGCGTGCGCACCGCGCTCGACCTCGCGCGCATGGACGCCGCTGTCGCACGCCGCCGATGGAGCGTGATGGTGGAGCGCACCGTGCGCGAGCTGCAGGGCCAGTCGTGCATCGCGTTCGAGGACGCGCCGGCCGCGCGCAAGGAGGTGTCGTGTACGCGCGCCTTCGGCGAACCGGTGACCACGCTCGCGCCGCTCGAAGAGGCAGTGAGCGAGTACGCGAGCCGCGCGGCGTTCAAGCTGCGCGAGCAGGGCAGCCACGCTGCGCAGGTGCTCGTCTTCATCCACACCAATCCGTTTCGTACCTGGGAGAAGCAGTATTCGCGCGCGGCGACGCTGCCGCTGCGCCGGCCGACTTCGGACTCGTCGGCCATCGTGCGCAGCGCGCTGCGGGGACTCGCGCAGATCTGGAAGCCGGGCTTTCGCATCCACAAGGCCGGCGTGATCCTGATGGACCTGCGGGATGCGTCGGTGGAGCAGGGTGAACTCGCGCTCGACGAAGGCGACGAGCGCGACACGCCGCGCCGCGCACGCCTGGGCGCGGCGCTCGACCGGATCAACGACCGCTATGGACGCGGCACGCTGCAGCTTGCAAGCGCGGGGCTCGGCGGCGATGCGCGCGACTGGACGATGAAGCAGCAGTGGCGCACGCCGCAATACACGACGGACTGGGGGGCGTTGCCGATGGCGGGGAGTTGAGGCGAGGCCCCGCTTGCCGCCACCTCACTCCGTGCTCACCATCCACGGCACGCCGAACTTGTCCGTCACCATGCCGAACATGCCGCCCCAGAACGGCGGCGAGAAGGGCATCGTCACCTTGCCGCCCTGCGCGAGGCCGTCGAAGATCTCCTGCGCCCTGGCTTTGTCCTTGGGCACGTAGACCGACATCGAGAAGCCCCCGTACTGGGGCGCCGGCGTGCCCGGCATGCCATCGCTCGCCATGAAACGCGCGCCTTCGGACTCGAAGGTCGAATGCATGATCTTCTGGCCGTAGCCGGGCGGCAGTTCCTTTTCCATCGGCGAGCCTTCGTAGCGCATCACGTTGAGGGCCTTGCCGCCGAACACCTTTGCGTAGAAGTCGAGCGCTTCCTCGCAGTTGCCGTTGAAGAAGAGGTAGCTTTCGATCTGCATGACCCGTCCTTTCGGTTGAGGAAAGGCGATGGTAGCGGCGCGCTGAATAAAATGGGCCGATGCTCGATGCCAATCTGCTGAGAAAAGACCTCGCTTCCGTCGTCGCGCGCCTCGAAGCGCGCCGGTCCCCGCAAGACTTCCTCGACGTCGAGGCGTTCCGCGCGCTCGAGACCGAGCGCAAGACGATCCAGACCCGCACAGAAGAGCTGCAGGCGCAGCGCAATTCGCTGTCGAAGCAGATCGGCCAGCTCAAGGCCAAGGGCGAATCCGCCGATGCCGTGATGGCGCAGGTCGCGCAGATCAAGACCGATCTCGAGCAGTCGGCCGCGCGCCTGGAGCAGATCCAGCCCGAAATGCAGACCCTGCTGCTCGCCGTGCCCAACCTGCCGCACGAGAGCGTGCCGGTCGGCAAGGGCGAGGACGACAACGTCGTGGTGCGCCAGTGGGGCGAGCCGCGCAAGTTCGACTTTGCAGTGAAGGACCACGTCGACATCGGCGTGCCGCTGGGGCTGGACTTCGATGCCGGTGTGAAGGTGGCGGGCTCGCGCTTCACGGTGATGAAAGGTGGCATCGCGCGCTTGCATCGCGCGCTCGCGCAGCTCATGCTCGACGTGCAGACGGGCGAGCACGGCTATACCGAGTGCTACACGCCCTACATCGCGAGCGAGGCCACGCTGCGCGGCACGGGTCAACTGCCGAAGTTCGAGGCGGACCTGTTCGCCGTGAGCAAGGGCGGGCAGGGCGGCCTGGCCGACGAGGAGCAGCAGGCGCTGTACCTCATCCCCACCAGCGAAGTGACGTTGACGAACCTGGTGCGCGACGAGATCGTGCCCGAGGCGCAGTTGCCGATGCGACTGACCGCGCACACGGCGTGCTTCCGTTCGGAGGCGGGCAGCGGCGGGCGCGACGTGCGCGGCATGATCCGCCAGCACCAGTTCGACAAGGTCGAGATGGTGCAGATCGTCCAGCCCGACAGGAGCTACGAAGCGCTAGAGGAGATGACGCGGCATGCGGAGGCGATCCTGCAGAAGCTGGGGCTGCCGTATCGGGTGATGCTGCTGTGTTCCGGCGACATGGGCTTCGGTGCGGCCAAGACCTACGACCTGGAGGTTTGGCTGCCGGGGCAGGACAAATACCGCGAGATCAGCTCTGTGTCGAACTGCGAGGCCTTCCAGGCGCGGCGGCTGCAGGCGCGCTTCAAGACGGCGCAGGGGAAGAACGAGCTCGTCCATACGCTCAACGGTTCGGGCCTCGCCGTGGGCCGCACGCTGGTGGCGGTGCTGGAGAACTACCAGAACGCGGACGGCTCGGTGACCGTGCCGGAGGCTTTGCGGCCGTACATGGGCGGGCTGACGAAGCTGGGTTAGAATCTCGGGCTTCGCACCACGCGAACCGAATTCAGGAGCGGTGGCAGAGTGGTCGAATGCGCCGGACTCGAAATCCGGTATACGGTTTCACCGTATCGAGGGTTCGAATCCCTCCTGCTCCGCCAGACAGCTAGATTTCATGCGGGTTCCTACGGTATCCCGCCCTCTACCCCACAAAGAGCCCCTCAAACTCCAACGTGGTTGAATTGCGACCTTCGCACAGGTCAGGCATGAATGACTCGGTTGATATGTTGTTGGATGCCTGCTGATCGGACACGACACGACGTTCTGTGACGGGGATCACGTCGAACCGTGGATGCACAGGTTGCCGGTCGTCCTCTCGCGGCTATATTTTTTGTCGGCAGCCCGTCAGAGTTCCGAAGGACCAATATGTATAGAGAAGGGATTCCTGCGGCCGCCTTGCTGCTGCTGCTCAGTGCCTGTGGTGGTGGAGGGGATGAAGAGGTCGTATCGGCGGAAGTCCAGCTGTGCAGGGCGAATCTCGAAGACCAACGCACGCAGACGAACAGGGTTGCGAACAGCTACAACGTCCTCTTCAAGCCCTCAACGCCATCTCAACCTTCTCCGATTTGGCCCCCGGTGAGGCCGCCTTTGGGCTTGGTGAGTAGCGGCCAGACCAATGAACAACTTGCTGCCGAACTCGGCATTCGAGGCAAGGTCCGCTACATCTACGACAACATCAACGGAGCAAATCTCCAGATCGACGCGAACGAAGCCGCGCGCCTGTGCGCCGACCCGCGCGTCAGTTCCATCGACCAGGACCAGTTGACGACGGGGTTCTAGACATCCCTCCATGTCCGCGCCGCCCGACGATCTGATCAGCCAGCATCTCGATGCCGTAGACCCACGCCACCGCTTTGCCGGCGTACGTTTCGGTCTGGTGGAATGGGACCTCTCGCATCTGGACCCGTTCGCCATGCGTGTTGAGATCGATCCGGGTCTGCACGTCGACGTAGTGGTGTTCTTTGCCTGCCACTGCTTTGCCCACGATGAGCGAGACGACCCTCGCCGAGGCAGCATCCCCGCCAGCGAGTACTTCCGAGACGATCGAGAAGTGCGGGTGCTAAACCCGCTCCGCTATGAGTTCTCTCGCCGGTTTTTGCCGCAGCTCGTTCGCGAACTGGGCAATCGTCAAATCCGCATCGACGGCGCGCCGTACAAAAATTTCTTCACCTGGGAAGGCGCGACGGTGGGTGGTCGCCCGGTCCACTACGTGATCTTCTTCGAAGTGACTCGAGACCCGCGCCGAAAGAAGCGGCTACTGCTTCGCGTCCAGAGTGCCTATCCAGTGGATGCGCTCAACAATCGCCAAGCCGCGGCTGGCAAGGTCAAGTTCTTGACGCTTCTTCGCGCCGCCTACAACGGGAAGAAGATCCGTGGCTAGGAAAGACAACGGCCGCCCGAAGGCGGCCGTCGCATGTGAGGTTCTCTATCACCTTGCGGCGAATTCCCACTCCAGGTGGGACCCGTTCCCGGGCGGCACTGCCTTTCTCACCTCACAGCAAAGCAGTTCTTGTGCGGCAACTATACCGGGTTGGCACCCGACGTCGGTAGTCCAATTCCGACACTTTAGAGGGGTCAATGTCAATCCGCAGAGCGAACTCTGCTGCGCAACCCCGTCCGACCTTAGCAGAGCTCGGATTCAGCCATCGGCGGAGTGCATCGCGAAAGCGCGTAGAAGCCGCTTCGCGAGACACCGCGGGCCTCGCACACCAGTTTGATCGGCCACACCCCTTGGTGCTTTGCCAGGGTGTCCATGAAACCGGCAGCAGCCCATCGACCCATGCCCGTGCGTTCGTCATCTCCCCGCCTCCGCCAGTCCAATCCCGCCTGCCGTCTCTCGCGCAGCGGCCCGGTACGACTGCAGGCTGCCGGCATGCATGTTCCGCCCCGGAAGCTCGCGCTTGAAAATGCGTTCCGCCTCGCACGCCGCGTCCAGCAGCTTCTCGAAGTCGATGCCCGTTTCAACGCCCAGCTCGTTGCAGAGATGGACCAGGTCCTCGCTCACGATATTTCCGGCTGCCCCCCTCGAGCCCGAGAACGGGCAGCCGCCGAGTCCGCCCACCGCGGCGTCGAACAGGGTCACGCCCATCTCCATGCCCGCATACGCGTTGGCGATGCCGAGCCCGTGCGTGTCGTGGAGATGCAGGCGGATCGGAATGCCGGGCCACCGTGACTGAACGAGGTCCACCAGATGCTTCACTGCGCGCGGCGTGGCCCAGCCCATCGTGTCGCCGAGGATGATTTCCCGCGTGCCGCCACCGGCCTCCGCGGCGATGGACATGGCGCGATCGATCAGGTCCACCACGTGCTGCGGCGCGACATCGCCGCTGAAATTGCACCCGAATGCAGCGGACACGCTCACCACGCACTCCTTGATGCCGAACGACTCGAGCATCGCGATATGGTTCGGAATCTCGTCCATGAGCTCGGCCACCGAGCGGTTGACATTCTTCCGCGCGAAAGCATCGCTCGAATAAAGCAGGACCAGCCCATCGATCGTCAGGCGGCCGGTCGCCTTCGCTCGCGCGAGACCCGCCCGGTTGAGGCAGATGGCCGTGTAGATCGTGCCCGGTCGCATCTTGATCCGCGAAACGACCTCTTCGGCGTCGGCCATCTGCGGGAGCGCCTTCGGGCTCACGAACGATGCCACTTCGATGGCACCGAAGCCGCAATCCGAGAGCAGGTCGATCAACCTGATCTTCTCCTGCGCGGGAATGGCGCTCTTGTGGAACTGCGCGCCCTCGCGCACGCCCACTTCCCTGATGTCGATTCGTTGCGGCAGCATGCTTTTTTCCTCCGGCAATTGATCCGGCCCCAGCCCAGCTCTCAGGCCCGAAGCTCCCGCCACACCTCTTCGTTGTGTTCACCCAGAAGGGGGGCGCGAGTGGTGCAGCCCCAGGCAGCAGTGGACCGCAGATTGGGGTGGCTTGCGTACGTGAAGGAGCGCCCCAGCTCGGGATGCTCGATCGCGACGAAGTTGCCGCGCTCGCGGCAGTGCTCGTCCTCGAGCAGTTCCTCGAGCGGACGATTCGGCGCGCACACCACGTTGCATTGCTGCAGCGCATTGAATGCCTCTACCGCGGGTCGCACCGCGGCCCATCGTGCAATCATGCGTGCAACGCGCTCGTTGGCTTCGAGCGAATTCACGTACTCGGGGTCGAGGAACCGGGGATCGCTCAGTTCCTCGCCCAGGCCGGGACCCAGCAGTTCGCGCAACTTCGGCAGGTTGGCCACGCGCAGCATGGTGACGACGAGGGCGAGGAAGCGTCCGTCCGCGCACTTCATCTGCTGCGGGGCGCTGCGCACCTGATTGCGCTGCGTATAGATGAAGCGGGGCACCGTGCCTTCGGTGGCCTGTGCGCATGCGTCGTGGATGGCGACATCGATGAACTGCCCGCTGCCGCTGTGGTGCCTGTGGTAGAACGCGGCGGCAATTGCAACGGCTGCATGCTCCGCGGCGATCGCGAAACTCTGCCAGCCCTGGGCCATGAAGGGCGGCGTGTCCCATTTGCCCGGCGCCTTCGCGTCGTACCCGATGCAATACGCGGACCCACCCAGCGCCTGGTGCACGAGATCGGAGGACTTGAAATCGCGCCAGGGACCGTAGCCGCCGAAAGGCGTGATCGAGCAGTAGACGACGGCCGGGTTGAGTTCCTGGATCGCCGAGTAGCCGAGACCGCGCTCGTTCATGAAGCCCGCCGGGTGGGCATCGACGATCACGTCGGCGGTGGCTACGAGTTCGCGGTAGCGCCGGATGCCCGCCTCCGAACCGGTGTCGAGGGTCACGCCGCGCTTGCCGCGGTTGTACGTCCAGTAGAAGAGACTTCGATCCGGGCCGGGCACGTCTTCGAAAAACGGTCCGATGCCGCGGCTGGGACTGCCTTCGGGCGGCTCCACCTTCACGACATCGGCGCCTTCTCCGGCCAGGAGCATGCCGCAGAAATCGGCGGCCGCGCCACCGATCTCGACGACGCGCATGTCCTCGAAAAACGTGGGCCGCGAACGGGCTGGCCGCGAATGCCGTTTCGCCTTATCCATGGTCAGATGACACCTCGGTCCTCATAGGCCTTGCGCTCCGCCGGGGTCATGCCCAGGATCCGCTCGTAGACATACTCGTTGTCCTCGCCCAGGCATGGCGCGCCGCGGTGCGTCAATCCGCCCGGATGCGCAGGCGTTTGCGACAGTTTCGCCGTCAGGTGGCGGGTGAAAGGCCGGGTCCCCAGCTCGCTGTGATCGAGGTGGACGAAGAAGTCCCTGACCTTCAGGTGCGGGTCCACGGTGACCTTGTCCTGCGGTGACTGCACGACTCCCGCGGGAACGCCCGCTTCCTGCAATGCATACATGAGGGCATAGCGCTCCTGCGTCGCCGACCACTCCCCCACCAGCGCATCGAGCGCCTCCTGGTTCCGGATGCGCGACTCGAGCGTCGAGAATCTTGCCTCCTTCGACCAGGCGGGTTCCCCCATGCACCTGCACAGCGCCAGCCACTCGCGCTCGTCGAACACGGCGATCGCGATCCAGGCGTCGTCGCCCTCGCATCGGTAGATGCCGTGGGGGGACGCCGGAAGATGGGGTGAGCGATTCCCGACGCGGGAGGTACGCCGGCCGTTGGCCGAAAAGTCGAGCAGTCCCGTGCCGCCGATGAGCAGCCCGGGCTCGTACTGGGCCTGGTCGATGTACTGGCCCTTGCCGGTGCGGTTGCGATAGTGCAGTGCCCCGATGGCCGCCAGTGCGCTGTAGAACGGCGGCGTCGTGTCCATGTAGGAGTGGCTCCACGAGGTCGGCTCATGCGGGTCGGGCAGTCCCTGGAAACCCAGCCCGGAAAACGCGTGCGCCGTCGGGCCCAGCGATCCGTAGCTGCGATAGCGGCCGGTGTTGCCGTAGCCGGACATCTGGATGTAGATGATGTCGTCCTTCTCGGCGCGCAGGCCCTCGTAGTCGAGCCCCCACTTGCCCATCACCGGCGCCTTGAAGCCGTCCATCACGATGTCGCTGGTGCGAACCAGCCGCTTGAAGATCTCGCGGCCCTCGGGCAGTGCCATGTTCAGCGTGACGCCGTATTTGCCGGGGTTGCGGTCGTTGAATACGCCGCTGCGATTGGCCATCGCCGGCAAGGCGGGTCCATTCTCCTTCTGGTACGGGACTTCCTTTTTCCCGGGTGCAAGCGGTGTGCGCTTCAGTTCGCGGGAAGAGATACCGACGCCCGCAGTCTCGGCGAGGCGCGTGAAATCCATCCGCTCGGGCCACTCGATGCGAATGACTTCCGCGCCGAGGCTGGCCAGGAGCGTCGACGTGCCCGCACTGGCGAGGGCCCAGGTGAGGTCGGCGATCCTGACGCCCTTCAGCGGCAGCGGAGCCAGTTCACTCATGTGCAATCCCATCGTTCACCGGAGGTTGAAGAGCTTCGTGGCATTGCCCCCGAGTATCTTTTCGCGCGCCTCGGGCGTCAACGCCGGATAGTTCCGCCCTGACTCCTTGTCGATCTGCTTGCGGGCCTGCGGATGAGGATAGTCGGTGCAGATCAGCATGTGACCTGCCCCCTACCGCGTACCCCATCGAACTGAGGAAGTCCGGGGTTTTGAGGTCAATCGATCTGCGTTGTGGTTGTAGGTGATCGAATTGCATCGCCAACGCGCTTGCGATGCAACTCGGCCTCGCATGCGGAGACGGCCGTTATCGATCTAACTCAGCTACGTCCTTCGCCCATTGAAGACATTAAAAGATTAAACCGCTCCCGGTAACATCAGCGGGAAGCGAGAGGCGGCCGCAAGACTTGCTGCGCTGCAATAACTGCGTTCGCAGCAACAGCTCCTTACTTAGCGACTAAACTGGCGCTCTTAGGGGGGCGTCATGGAAGTGCCTGATAGTGCGCGGGAAGAGGAGCGGGAAGTTCAGCGCCCGGTCCGCTTGGATCTCGACTCGGCTCCCACCATCGGGTACGCCTCTATCCAGAATTCCATGCCGGTAGTTCGCAGCCTCCGGGTGACGAACAGCTCGGATGCGGAGCTCGCTGATGCGGAGCTTCTCGTCCGATGCGATCCAGGATTTGCGGTAGGTGCCAAGTTGCGTGAGTTAGCCCCCTGATTCCCCGGACCCGTTCTATCGCTTATCTTTCGAGATAGGAGAAGGACAGTGAGTACGACTAGGAATACGGATTCCGTAGAGGTCATCTTGAAGGACCAGCGGCGCAGGC
>NZ_JBFWNP010000074.1:0-18791 GCF_050250995.1 Ramlibacter sp. | reverse complement strand
GTTGCGCTGCGTCGATTCGCGCGCGGTGAGGATCTGCTCGATCTCCAGGAACACCTTGTCGCCGGCGTGGCTCGTGCGAAAGAGGTTGGCCTCGAGCAGCACGTGGTGCCAGTGGTCGCGGCCGGCCCAGTCGGTCGACAGGAGCAGTTCGTCGGCGAGCGCGGCCTTGAGGAAACGCGCGCTGCCTTCGGCCTCCATCGCCGATTTGCCGCCGGTGCGGCGCGCCTCCAGCGTGTGCAGCTCGATCAGCTGCGACAGCTGCTGCGACAGCGCCTGCGCGACGGCCGCGGCCTCGTTGTCGGCGACCTGGCGCACGGCTTCGACCGCGCGGCGCAGCACGCCGAAGAAGTCGCGGAACTGCACGGATGCGAGGTCGACGCCGCCCGCGGTTGCGGGTCGGGCGTCGGCGAGTGCGGGCAAGGTCGACGAGGTCATGGCCTATCCCTTGGTGAAGAGCACGAGTTCCTGCGGCCGCTGCGAGGTGCTCGTCTCGTTGGCGTTGCTGATGACCAGGGCCTGGTCGGGGACGATGACGTTCTCGCTCGCCTCGACCGCGAAGAGCGTGTAGCCCGAGCTCGAGCGCACGCCGAGCTCCGGCGCCTCCTCGATCACCCTGCGCGGCGCGCCGAGGATGCGGCGGTCGCTGAGCGTGGTCCACACCGTGCGCGAGCCGATGATCGCGCCCGACATCCAGGCCACGTGGTCGCGCTCGCTCTGGCCGCGCAGGCCGACGATGAGCCGCGGGCCCATCCACTGGGGCTGCATGTCCAGCGCGAACATGCGGCCGTCGAAGCCGAAGATCTGCGTGCGCCAGTCCTGGCTGACCTCGGCCACGAGGTCGGACACGGCCAGCAGCACGGGCTCGAGCGCGGCCAGCGGGTCGGCCGGGTCCCACGCGGGCGGCAGCAGCGGCACGTTGCCGGGGCGCAGCAGGGACAGCGGGCCGAGCTGCGCGCACAGCGCCACGTACAGGCGGTAGGGCGAGGACTCCGGCGCGCGCAGCACGGCCTCGAGCAGGGGCAGCGCCTGCACGAGGCTCGCGAGGCGCGCCTTCTGCTCCAGCATGCCGATGCGGTCCTCGAGGCGCGAGGACGGATTGGCCGTCTGCTTCGCGATGAACGCGGCCTTGCTGCGCATCTGCGCGGCAAGCGCGAGCGCGCGGCGATGCACGTCGCTTTCGCGCGGCACGGCCAGCAGCGCGGGCAGGAAGGCGCCGCGCCGGAAGACTTCGTTGTCGCGCCGCACGGTGAGCAGGCGCAGGTGCAGGTACACCGACGAAGGCACCTCGCCGGCCACGAGCGACAGGTTGGCCGCCGCACGCGGAATGTCGATGGGCAGCGCGTCCGACACTTCGTCGGGCACCGGCTCCGCCGGCACGCCGCGGAAGCGCGAGGGCTGGCCCTGCCCGCGCACCGAGCGCGAGCGGCCCACGGCGAGATAGATCGGCAGTTCCTTGTCGGCCATCTGCTCGGCGAAGGCCTCGAGGTCGATCTGCAGGTCGACGCCTTCGTTGCGCTCCGACGAGTACGACACCGCCATGCCGTCGGGCATCACGGCTTCGAGGTTCAGCACGCGCAGCAGGCCGCTGGTGAGCAGGTTCTCGTCGATCTCGAGGCGGCGGACGCCCCAGGCCATCGGGTCGGCCGCGAGGCATTGCCACGCGACGAGCTGGTCGATGCGCGCGCTTTCCTGCTGGAAGTGCTGCGGGGACAGCAGCATCCCCTCGTGCCAGAGGATGCGGTCGGGGGGGAAGCTCGGTTTCATGACTTTCCTGATTCGGGGGTCGTCGGGCGGGCGCCGGCTCAGCGGGCCGCGGCCGGCTTCACGGCGCCGGCCTTGAAGCCCTTGGCGCCCAGCTGCACGAGATAGGCTTCGGCCGTGAGCAGCATCCGCTCGCGGTGGTCGCCCGGCGGCGGATAGCTCGCGAAGGCCAGCACGGCCCACGCCTTCTGGTCCTTGAACGATTCGAACGGCACGCGGATCGACTGCCGCGGCACGAGTTCGTAGGAGAGCACGCTGATGCCCTCGGGGAAGGACTTCACGATGTCGCCGCGCGCGGCGAACCAGCGCGACGCGGGCGTGGTGGCGAGCTGTTCGACCAGCGTCTGCTCGCGCACGAAGACCACGTCGATCGCCACGGGGCTGTTCTGGTTGGCGTCGTCGGCCGCGGTGATCGTGAGGCTCTTCCAGTCGGGCGTGGTCGGTTTCGGGCCGAGCCCCACGGCGCCCTTGGCGGCCTGCCACGTGCTGTCGATGGCGGCGCAGCCGGAGGCGAGCGCGGCGGCGGAGGCGAGCGCGG
The DNA here is from genome assembly GCF_050250995.1 of Ramlibacter sp. GTDB lineage: Bacteria > Pseudomonadota > Gammaproteobacteria > Burkholderiales > Burkholderiaceae_C > Ramlibacter. The sequence goes on along the minus strand of NZ_JBFWNP010000074.1, from coordinate 16,492 downwards.
CGACGGCGCCGCGGCGGGAGATTTTCGTTGGGGTCATGGCTTGACGCTCCTCGCGCCCGAGGGCTGCAGCAGGGCGGGAACTTCGGGCACGGCGGACGGCAGGGCTTGCGCCTTGCGCAGGCCGAGGCCGAGGCCCGCGAAATAGGCGGCCGCCAGCGCGCAGGCAACCAACACGGCTGCCGCGGCGGCGCGTCCGCGGGTGAGCTCGAATCGGAACTGGGAGGCCGCCGCGAGCGCAAGCGCCGGCCCGGCGGCGGTCGCCGGCTTTTCCTTCGGCAACCCCCTGGACACGAGCGCGATCAGCGCGCCCGACAACAGCATCGACACCACGTTGCGCAGCCCCTCGCAAATCACTTCCAGCAGGATAAAGGCGGGCAGCAATGCTTCCATCGGTAAACCCAGGTAACCGAGAACAATGCCGCCGGCCGTGATGGAACGCACACCCGTGACGTTCACGGAGACGAAGGCGGCGCCCATCGACACGCCTGCGATGAGAACGAGGTCGAGCGTGCCGAGTTCCTTGCCGTAGACGTTGGCGACGAACACGGCCAGCACCGCGAAGAAGGCGGCCTCGCCCGCGCGCAGGAAGGCCGGTGCGAGCGGCGCGGTGAATTCGACGAGGTCGCGCCGAAAGCCCAGGCGGTTGCACATCGAGTCGATGAAGGACGGGATGGCGGCGGCCGGCCCGGAGGAGAACAGCGCCACCACCAGCGGCCGTTCGAGCGCGCGCAGCACGTCCCACGACGAGCGCCCGAGGTAGGTCGCCATGCCGACGGTCGAAACGGCCGCGATCAGCGACACCGTGACGAAGAACGGCAACAGGAAACTTTGCATCAACAGGAGCCCCTCCGCACTGGCCGTGCTGGCCACCGTCGCGGCCAGCGCGAACGCCACGACCGGCAGGAAATCGCTCAGCCGGTCGATGAGCAGTTCGAGGGTACGGTAGATCGGCTCGAATTGCCCCTGCAACCATGCCGCCTGCTTCTGCGGCTGTGCCGCGAAAGCAACAGCGAAGAACACGGCGCACAAGAGGATGGCGGGCAGCGAGCCCGAGACGAGCGCGAAGAAAAAGTTGTTCGGCACGCGCCACGGCTTGGCCGGCGGCGCGACGACCTCCTCGGTCTCGCGCAGGCTGACCACCGTGTAGGGCACCTCCTTGAGCGCCATCGCGCCGAGAATCGCGACCTGCTGCTCGGGCATGTGGGCGCCGGAGCCCACGGTCTTCGCGAGTCCCGCGGCGAGCAGCGCGCACGCGGCCATGGCGATCGCGCCGCCGCCCACGAGCGCGACCAGGCGCATGCCGGCCTGCGGCAGCGAGACGATGCGGCGCAGGCCGAGGAACACGCCCACGACGATCAGCGGCACGGCCGCCATGTTCAGCAGCGCGAGGTAGGCCGTGCTCGCCGCGGCGAGCTGGGGCGCGGCGCGCGGGAACAGCCCGCCGGTGAGCGCGCCCAGCACCAGCGAGACGACGAGCATCGCCGGGTGGCGCACCAGAGCGAGCAGCGCGTCCTTCCGCTTCTTGCGCCGGATCTCACTTGAGTTCATTGAGCACCTTCTCCACCGTCAGCTTCTCGCTGCCCTCGAGATACTGGTTCGCCACCGCGAGCAGCGCATGGTCGCGGTAGCCGACGGCGATGCCCAGCGTGTCCTCCAGGTCGCTGAACGCCACGGTCTTCAGCGTGATCGCGAGCGCGGGCTGCTGCGAGAGCGCGCGGCGCACCTCGAATTCGTCGCGATAGGCGCAGGCCACCTCGCCCTTCTTGACGGCGGCGACCAGCGCGTCCCAGTTGGGATAGGTCACCCGCTTCGCGTGCGGAAAATTCTCGGCGGCGAAGCCGTGGTAGGAGGTGCCTTCGATCACGCCGATGGTCCCGCGGAAATCGCGCACGACCTGGTCGAGCGTGCGGTCCTTGCTCAGCCGCTGCAGTTCGACGCGGTTGAGAAGAAAGGCGTGCTTGAGCCGCAGGTAGGGCTCGGAAAACATCACGGCCTGCTGCCGCTTGAGCGTGCGCGAGAGCTTGCTGATGCCCATGTCGGCCGCGCCGCGCCCCACCATCTCGATCACCTGGTCGAAGGATCTCGGCGTGCGGTCGATATAGAGGGTCACGCCGATCTCGAGGGCGAGCTGTTCGGCCATGCGCACGTCGGAACCCAGCAGCTGACCCTCCTTGTCCTTGCGGTAATAGAAGGGCGGCGAGTCGTTGGAATTCATCGCCACGATCAGCTCGCCGCGCGCCTGCACCCGCGCGATGTCGGGGGCGACCCATTTGCCGCCGCGCCCGATCACGAGGCCCGGCCCGAAGGCATGCGCGAGTCCGGCCGCGGAGGCCAGGCCCAGCACGCATGCGTCGCGGCGATTCATCTGCACCGGCCTCCTCAAGGCCTGGGCGCCGGCGCGGCCACGGGTGCGGCCGCCGCCGCGGGTGCGGAGGTTGCGGAAGGAACGAGCGAGTCGATCTTCGCCTTGGCCGCGGTGGCGGCATCGGCGGCCTGTTTCTGCGCGCCCTCCACGGCGCTCGTCGCGCTGGATTCGAGGCTCGTCACCGCGGCGCGCGTGCTGCCCTTGGAACGCTGGCCGACCTGCAGGCCGAGCAGGAAGAGCAGGACGAAGAGCGCGAGAAGCGTGACGAGGCCCACGGCGACGAGTCGCGGCGTGAGGCTGAAGCGGTATTCCATCTGCATATGTGTATCTCCTCTCGTGGCTCGCTCAGGGAACCGTGTGCGTGAACTGGCCCGGCATGTTGATCGAGATCACCCCGCCCCAGTTGCACATACATTTCGAACTGTCGTTGAGGACGGGCATGTTGCCAAGCAGGACAGTGGGTCCGCCGGGCACCCAGGGGGCGGCCGTGACGGGAATGCACGGCATCGGCGTGAGCACGCCGAGCGCCGCCGCGGTGGCTGCCGCCACCATCGGATTCGACGGCGACTGGCACATGGCGAACGGAAGGATGTTGACCATCGGCTTGTTGTCCATGATGTTGGCCGAGGGCATCACGCCGTCGAGGCAACAGTTGGCCGGCAGCACCATCAGCGACATCGGGGCCATGCCGAAGGTGCATTGCATCAGCGCGCCCATGCAGACTGCGTTGCCCATGGCCTAGTCCCCTCTCACGAATCGTTGGAGACGGTCGATCACGCCGGGGGGCGCGCCGGAGGCATCCATGCGGTCGCCATCGGCGTCGAAGCGTTGCGGCGGCGCGATCGGCTTGCCGTCCTTGTACGTCGTGACCTCCATCAGCTCGCCGCCCGGCCAGAAGCGTTCCACCTTGCCGTGCAGCACGTTGGCCTTGTAGCGGCAGATCTGCACCACGGCGCCCTGCGCGTCGTAGTCGATCGATTCGCCTTCGAGCAGGCCGGCCTTGTAGACCGCCTTGCGCATGCGGCGGCCTTCGTGGAAGAACTCCGCCGGGCCGGTGATCTTGCCGTCCTTGTACGTGAGCTTCGAGCTCAGCTGCCCGCCGAGGTCGAACGAGCGCGAGGGGCCCTGCAGCACGCCCTTCACGAAAGTCTGCTCGGAAGCCAGCTTGCCGAAGACGAAGATCTTCAGCAGCCCGTGGGGCACGCCGTCCTTGTACTGGCACTGCTGCACCGGCACGCCGTCCGCGTCGAACGCCTCGGACAGGCCGTGGAGCTTGCCGTCCTTGAACTCGGCGCGGAAGGTGGGCTGCCCCGAAGCGCCGAACTGCTCCAGCGGCCCTGTGAGCTGGCCGTCCTTGAGCTCGCAGCGCAGCTCGACGCCGCCCGCGTCGTTCAGTTGCTCGACAGGCCCGGAGTGCGGCAGGTCCTGCGGCAGCGCGGGTACGTCGGGGGTGGCGGCGGTGGCGGGCGTGTCCATGTTCAGTTCACCTTGGTCATCGCGCCCTTGAGGGTCAGGATGCCGCCGGCCTCCACCGTGCCCATGCCCGAGGCCTTCACGTTGATGATCGGGGCCTTGACGTCGGCCTGGATCGTGCCCTCGGCGACGACGTTCATCTTCGCCTTGATGTTCGCGTTCATCGTGCTGTCGAGCGTCATGTCCATCTTCGACTTCGCATCGAGCGCCGCGCCCGAATCGAGCGTCATGGCGGCGCCCGACTTGACCGTGACGGCCGCCGAGGACTCGATGTTCATCGCGCCGGTCGACTTGAACGTCACCTTGCCGCCGACTTCGATGGTCAGGTCGCCGTCGATCTTGAGCACGTGGTTCTTGGTGACCGTCTGGTTGTAGTTCGCCTTGTTGGTGTGGGTCTCGTCGCCCTCCACTTCCACCAGCCGCGTGGTCTTGACCTTGTGCGTCTCCTTGCCCTTCTTGACCTCGATGGTGCGGTCGCCCTCGTCGACCGTGTGCGTCTCGGCGCCCTTCTTCACCTGCGTCGTGAGGGCGTTCTCGATCTCCACCTTCATGTCCTTCTGGGCATGCATGTAGAGCTCTTCGGAGTCCTTCTTGTCCTCGAAGCGCAGCTCGTTGCCGGCCGTGCCCGACTTGCTGGAGCGCGTGCGGATGATGGTCTGCGTCTGGTTGTCGGGCAGCGTCGCGGGCGGCGCGTTCTCGGCGTTGTAGACCGCGCCGGTCACCAGCGGCCGCTCGGGGTCGCCGTTGATGTAGGTGATGACGACCTCCTGGCCCACGCGCGGCAGGAACATCGCGCCGAAGGTCTTGTCGGCCACCGACTGCGCCACGCGGATCCAGCACGAGGCCTTGTCGTCCTTCTTGCCGTCCTTGTCCCACGGAAACAGCACCTTGATGCGGCCATGCTTGTCGGTCCAGATCTCCTCGCCGCTGGAGCCGACGACCAGCGCCGTCTCGCAGCCCGCCACGCGCGGGCGCGACGTGAGGACCGGCGGGCGAAACGGGGTCGCGGCGGGGAAGGCCTCGAACGAATTCGTGTACATGTCGTCGCGCGCCGTGTGATGCACCCGGCGCAGCACATGCGCGGCGTTGAGCGCGGCCACGAAATGATCCTTCAGCGTGAACTTGCCGCCGGCCGTGAACGCATACGCGAAGCTGTCGCCGCGCAGCACTTCGGCGGCAATCTGGCTCGCTTCGACGCGCAGCTTGGCGATGGCCGTGCCGCCGGCCGCCGCCGTGTGACCGACGCCGAACTCGTAGGTCTCGGTCTCCCCGGCGCTCGCCGAGTGCGTGCCTTCGAGCGAGGTGCTGGGCGTCTCGAAGTTGTAGTCGTTGACGGTGGCCTTCTTCAGCACGACCGTGTGCTCGCGGGCGAAGCTCGTCACCGTGTCCACCGAGTTCTGCAGGCCGTTGCCCGGAAAGAAGCGGATGCTCGCGGAGTCGGGGATGTCGGTGAATGCCGAAGCGGAGTCGCCCAGCATCATCGTGTGCGCGCCCGAGGCGAACTTGAACCAGTAGAAGATGCCGGCCTGCTCCATGAGGCGCGAGATGAAGTCGAAGGCCGTCTCGTCGTACTGCACCACGTAGTCGAGCGCCGTGTACGAGCCGGAGACCTTGGAGTCGTCCACCGTCACGCTGAAGGTGCCGAGCACCGCCTTGACGATCTCGGGGATCGTCTTGGCCTGGTAGATCTTGCGCCCGCGCGACAGCGTGAGCAGCCACAGCTTCGGCACGATCTCGCAGTCGTAGTTGGCGAAGTCGCGGTCGAAGCCGCTGTGGACGAAGCGCGAGCAGATGCCGTTGATGTAGCGCTCGGGTCCGTCGGTGATCGCGAGCTTCACGGTCACCGGCTTGCCGACGATGGTCGCCGCCGCGAGCGCCGTGCTTCCCGAACGCATGTGGAGGTGGAACTTGAACATCTCCGAGATGCCCTCGCTTCCCTCCACCGCGTCCAGCAACAGGTCGTCCGTGCCGAATGGCGTCGTCAACGTCATCAGCCGGGAGTCCTGCTTGAAGCCGGTCTGCAGCGCCATCAGTTCCTCGCCAGGGGCTGGTCGGTGAAGTTGTAGCCGAAGGAGCCGTCGGCGCCGACGACCATCTCGACCGCGGTGAACGGCTTCTGCTCGGACATGCGCTCGAGCACCTGGGAGGACAGCACCGGCAGCACCGAGTGCGTGAGGATGTAGTCGATGTTGCGCGCGCCGCTGTCGGTTTCGGTGCAGCGCGCGCTGATCTGCGCCGTCACCTCGTCGTCCCACGTGAAGATGGCGTTGTGGTTCTCGAGGAAGCGGTCCGAAAGCTTCGCGAGCTTGAGCGCCACGATGTTGCGGATCTGCTCGTCGCCCAGCGGGTAGTAGGGCGCTATCACGAGGCGGCCGAGGAAGGCCGGGCTGAACTGCCGCAGCAGGTGCGGGCGCAACCGCTCGACGAGCAGCTCGGGGTCGGGCCGCTTGCCGCCTTCGCACGCCTGCGTGATGACGTCCTGCGCCGCGTTCGACGTGAGCAGGATCAGCGTGTTCTTGAAGTCGACGGTGACGCCCTCGCCGTCTTCCATGTTGCCCTTGTCGAACACCTGGAAGAAGATCTCGAGCACGTCCGGGTGCGCCTTCTCGACCTCATCGAGCAGCACCACCGAATACGGCCGGCGGCGCACGGCCTCGGTCAGCACGCCGCCCTTGCCGTACCCCACGTAGCCGGGGGGCGCGCCCTTCAGGCTGGAGACCGAATGCGCCTCCTGGAACTCCGACATGTTGATCGTGATCATGTTGCGCTCGCCGCCGTACAGCATGTCGGCCAGCGCGATCGCGGTCTCGGTCTTGCCCACGCCGCTCGGGCCCACGAGCATGAACACGCCCACCGGCTTGCCCGGATCGTCGAGCCCGGCGCGGAAGGTGCGCACGCGCTTGGCGATGGTGTCGAGCGCGTTGTCCTGGCCCACCACGCGCTCGCGCAGGCGGTCGCGCAGTTGCAGCACGGTGTGGATCTCGTCGGCCATCATCTTGCCGACGGGAATGCCCGTCCAGCCGGAGATGACGTCGGCCACGGTACGCGGCTCCACGTAGAGCGGCACCATCGGCTCGTCGTCCTGGATCGCTTCAAGTCCTTTTTGCAGGCGCTGCAGCGTCGCGCGGCGCGACACGCGCTCGTCCTCGTCCTGCACGTCCGAAGCGCCCGCCGCGATCTCGCGGCGCAGCGCGATGATCTCGTCGACGGCGCCGCGCTCGTCCTTCAGCTTCTGCTGCAGCTGCGTCTGGCGCGCGCGCTGCGCGTCGGCCTTGGCCTGCAGCGTGGCGATTTCCTCCACGTGGTCCTCGCCGCGCGCATGCTTCTGCTGCGCCAGGCGCAGCTCTTCGCCCGTGAGCATGATCTCGCGCTCGAGGGCTTCAAGCTGCCACGGCTGGCCCGACTGGCCGATGGCCACGCGCGCGCAAGCGGTGTCGAGCACGCTGATCGCCTTGTCGGGCAGCTGGCGGCCGGTGATGTAGCGGTCGGACAGCCGAACCGCGTCCTCGACCGCCTCGTCGAGGATCTCCACGCCGTGGTGCTTCTCGAGCGTGGCGACCATGCCGCGCAGCATCTCCACCGCGACGTCGACGGCGGGCTCCTCGACCTTCACCACCTGGAAGCGGCGCGCGAGCGCGGGGTCGCGCTCGACGTACTTCTTGTACTCGGCCCAGGTCGTGGCCGCGATGGTGCGCAGCTCGCCCCGCGCGAGCGCGGGCTTCAGCAGGTTGGCGGCATCGCCCTGCCCTTCGGAGCCGCCCGCGCCGATCAGCTGGTGCGCCTCGTCGATGAACAGCACGATGGGCGTGGCCGAGGACCGCACCTCGGAAATCACGGACTTCAGCCGGTTCTCGAACTCGCCCTTGATGCCCGCGCCGGCCTGCAGCAGGCCGAGGTCGAGCGTGCGCACCGCCACGCCCTTGAGCGCCGGCGGCACGCTGCCCTGCACCACGCGCTGCGCAAAGCCTTCGACCACCGCCGTCTTGCCCACGCCGGCCTCGCCGGTGAGGATGGGGTTGTTCTGGCGCCGGCGCAGCAGGATGTCGACGATCTGGCGGATCTCGTTGTCGCGGCCGCGGATCGGGTCGATCTTGCCCTCGCGCGCCTGCGCGGTGATGTCGATCGTGTACTGGTCGAGGTTGGGCGTCGAGGTCGGCTTGCCCGGCTGCATCTGCGGCATCTGCGGTCCGCCGCTCGCGCCCCCGTTGCCGCCGGCCGCCGCGCCGCCGGCGGGCGCCGCGCCCGGCACGCCGCCGCCGTCCTCGCTCGAGAACGACAGGATGCCCGGCAATTCCTTGCGCAGCGTCTCGCGCGGAATCTCGAGCAGCTTCGGGGCGCTCTCGATCAGGTGGCCGCGCAAGGCATCGACCTCGAGCAGCGCGAGCATCACCGTGCCCGAGCGGACCTGCTGCTGCCCGAGGATCATGGAGCTGAGCAGCCACGCCTCCTGGAACAGCGGAATGAATTGCGGCGACAGGGCGGGCGTACGGCCGTTGCCGCGCTTGAAGCCGTCGATCGATTTCTGCAGACCCGTCCTGACCGCCTGCAGGTCGACCGCGAAGCGTTCGAAGATCTGCTTCAGGTCGGGCGCGGGACCGTCGAGCAGCTGCAGCAGGAAGTGCTCGACATCGACGTTGAAATGCGTGAGCTTCACGCACACTTCGGCGGCCGTGGACATGGCGCGCTTGCATTCGGGGTTGAGCTTCCCGAGCAGGGTGCGGATGTCAATTTCCATGCGTCGTCCTTGCGTCGGTGACGCGGTTCTCGCCGGCTTCGGTCGCCTTGTCGGCCTCCTCGGTCTCGCCGGCGGGCTGCGTTCGCAGCACGAATTTCGGATGTTGGGGCGCCCAGCGCGGGTGCGCGGCGTCGCCTTTGGGGCGCGGCGCGCTGCTCAGCCAGGCCGACAGGCCCAGGCGCGGCGGCAGCGCGGCGTCTTTCGCAAGCGTCGAGGGCGGCGGGTCGATCACGCCGGTACTCAGCACCACCTTCACGTCCCGCTGCAGATGCCGCGCGGCCAGCCAGCCGAGCAACGCATGACCCTTGCCGCCCGGCAGGAGCGAGGCGAACTTCGCATGCGGCAGCGACGGCGTACTCAATTGCAGCCCGGCCTCCTGGTCCCACGCCCGCTGGCCGAGGCTGCCGCCCGCGCCGAGCCGCATGCGGTTGCGCCCGCGCGTGCGAAGCGAAGCACGCTCGCTGTCGGCCAGCGCATGCCAGCCGCCGTCGAACTGGACGCCCTGGAAGCGGATGCCCATCCGGTCGCGCAGCAGCGCGAGCAGCGAGGCGAGCGAGCGCGGCGCCGCGCCCTGCAGGCCCGCGTGGCGCAGCCAGGCGCGCTCGCCGGACGGGCCGCGCGCGCCTTCGGCGCGGCCGAGGCCCGAGAGCGCGTCGAGGCAACGCAGCAGCGCGGCCTCCTCGTCCAGGTGCTCGCCGTGCAGCGCGACATGGTGCTTGCGTCGGCCGCGATAGAGAAACGCGAGCAGCCGCTGGTTGAAGATGTCGAGGAATTCGAGGCCCGCCTTGTCTCCCGCGCGGCGCCGCTCGAGCAGCAGCTCGGTGAAGGGCGTGGGAAGCGGACCCTGCGGGCCGGCCAGCGAAAGCGCGCTGGAGCGCAGCGTCAGCGGCGGGCCGGCCTGCTTGCTGTCGTCGATGCCGGCGATGTCGCTCGCCGCGAACGACATCTCGACGTGCGCCGCCAGCCGCACGGTCTCGTCGAGCCCGATCGAGGTGCCGATGGGCCGGCGCTCGGGCTGCGCCCGCTCCAGGAGGCTGAGCGCCTGGAACAGGTCGAAGCCCTGCGGCTTCTCGGTGAGCGTCTGGATCAGATCAGACATTGCCGCCCGCTCATCGGAGGCCACCGCATCCACTCCTCGCCGTTGCGCTGCACGGACAGCCGAACGAACGAATTGGCCGAGGTGTACAGGGCGAAGAAGCGCGACAGCACGCTCGCCAGCACGAGCGGCGAGGTGCCGACGAAGGCATCGGTCTCGAATTCCAGCTGCACGTCGGTGCCGCGCACATGGCCGCGCCAGGCATCGCTGCCCAGGCGCGCGGTCGCCATGCCGGCCGACAGGTGCTTGATGCCGCGCACCTGCGCCTGGTCCCGCGCGCTCTCGCCGGCGAACAGCATCATCATCTGGCGCAGCGTGTGGACGCCGTTGGTGCCGTCCACGAGCGAACGGTGGTTGAGCCGCAGCAGCGACACGAGCGACCACAGCGCCTTCGAGCCGAGCACGGGTTCGCGCTGCGAACTCGGCTGGTACAGCGCGCGCACGCGCGTCGACGTCGACACGCCCTCGGCCCAGAAGCGGGTGCCGGGAGGCAGCTGCTCGGCGAGCCGGCGGTTGGTACACAGGCACTGCGCATAGACCACGAGGTCGCCGGTCACCGCGCGCACGTTGGCGCGGTCCACGAAGCTCAGGTACACGTCGGTGCCCGCGATGTCCTTGCGCAGCGTCAGGTCGCGGCGCAGGTTCCAGAACAGCGTGGCCGACTCGCCGTCGTCGCTGTCGGGTTCGCTGAAGACGCTCGGGATGCGCACGGGACGGTCCGCGCGCGGATCGGTGGCCGTGACGCCGATCACGGAATGCACTTCGGTGATCGACTCGCGCTGGTAATCGGGCACGAGCAGGTACTCGTACTGGCGCCGGTCGAGGCGCAGCGGCTCGCCGGTGCGCGTGAAGAGGTTGACCGCGGGCGAGCAGCCCAGCATGAAGTTGTCGGTCGACAGCAGCGACAGCACGCGCGCCGTGCGGTCGAACACGAAGCGCAGCGAGAACTTATGCCCCGTGCCGAGCCGTCCGCGCAGACCCTTCACGTCGAAGAACTGGAACTTGCGCGGGAAGGCGAAATATTCGAGCAGCAGCCCGTAGGCCGGATGCGCATGGGCCGGCTGCGGCAGGACCTCCTGGCCCTCGTCGAAGCCCACCGGCTGGATCGGCGACAGCGGATGCACCGCGCCGCCGCCGGCTTCGAGCTCGAGCCGCTCGATGCCCGTGATCAGCAGCTCCTGCAGCGGCATGGTCGTGAGCAGGTCGCCCGCGAGGTGCAGCCGCAGCGTGTCGAGTTCGAGCTCGGACACGTCGTTGCCCGGCTCGCACATGAAGTCGATGCGCAGCGTGCGCGAGTCCTCGAGCCGCACGGCCGACACCTTCAGCGGCCACAGCGTGGTGTCCCACGCGAGCTGGAAGCGGCAGTTCTCGCCAGAGGCGGCGGTGGTCGACAGGCCGGTGCCGCGCGGCACCGCGATGCCCGACATGACCTTGCCCTGCGACGCGTCGAGCGTCATCTGCACCACCGTCATGGCGGGCACGGGCTGCGTGAGGACGGGGCAGAGGTTGTCGAGCAGCGCGCCGGCGATGGCGGGGAACTCGCGATCCATGTCGCGATGCACGCGCGCCGTGAGGAAGGCGACGGCCTCGATCAGGCGTTCGGTGTGCGGGTCGGCGGATTCGGCGCCGGAGAGCGACAGTCGCTGGGCAACCTTGGGGTAGCGGGCGGCGAAATCCACGCCCTGCGCGCGCAGGTACGAGAGCTCGCGGCGGTAGTACTCGAGGATGTCGTCCTGGGCTCTCACTGGTCTTTACCGGCGCGGTCGTGCGGGTGCATGCGTGGGGACATGTCTGCTTGCATGATCGCCGGTCCTCCTGCTTGTCATCGTTTTCATGCGCCGCCTTCGAACTGGACGGTCTGCGAATCCATGGTCACGTCGAAATCGACCCGGCACAGCTGGTTGCCCGTGCTCACCGCGGCGGCGATGGCCACCCTGGCGGAGCTGTTGCGCTTGGGGTCGCGCGCGGCCTTCACCTGCACGTGCTGCAGACGCGGCTCGAATCGCGCGATGGCGCGTGCGACCACCGCCTCGAGCTTCGCGAGGTCCTCCGCCGACTGCGCGGACAGCGTCAGCAGGCAGGGCATGCCCCAATACCGGACGGGAAAATCCGCGTCGGTATCGGGATAAGACAGAAAGTCCGCGACGGTCATGCCGTTGCGGACGTTGAAAAGGCGGCCCAGGTCGCGCTGGAGCGACGACATGAGACCGCCGGAGTCCATGAGCCGGCCGTCGAACGACAGGTCGGCCGCGCCGGCGATCCGGTCGAACAGCGGAACCGGATTGGCGGCGACGAACTTGGTCATGATCCTTCCCGCTGAGAACGTGCCCGCGTCGCCGCGGGCGCGCCCGTCAGTCGGCCTTCATCGTTTCCAGGTTCCAGTTCCAGGTGGCCGTGCCGGCCGCCGCGGAGTCGGTCTTCTGCTTCGTGTAGTCGCACTTGATCTTCGTGAAGTTGATCGAGAAGCTGTCGGAAGGCAGCCCGCCGCCGGCGGCGGTGCTGATGTTGGAGACCATGGCGTTGGTCATCTCGTAGGTCAGGAACGCCATGTAGTCGCCATTTTCCACGCGGCCCACGTGCAGCTTCGCGAGCGGCACGTTCGTGCCGCGCGTGCAGGCCGTGTACAGCTCGGGCGTCGACAGATCCGACATCTTCGAGAACGTCAGTTCCGTGAACGAGGGACGGCCCGCGGTGCGCTCCGTCTGCGAGGCATCCATCTGCATCGGCAGGGCGACGCCATGCGAATACGACTGGACGATGATCTTGCCGATATAGCCCGTGATCTCGCAGTTGCCCTTGATCGCGTCGGCCATGTCCAGAATGAGAACGTCAGACATTTTTCATGCTCCTTGAAAAGACGGGGGCGGCTTCCTTGCCGCACCCCGTCGGGACTAGCTCTTGTTGAACGAAACCCGCTCGATCAGGCCGCCGGCGCCGGCAGTTCGGCGACGAGGCGGATCGAGGTCGTCAGCTCTTCCATCTGGAAGTGCGGACGCAGGAACACGGTGGCGGAATACGCGCCCGGCTTGCCGGCCACGTCGTTCACGTCCACTCGGCCCTCGGCCAGCGGGAAGCGGGCCTTCTCGCCCTGCGTCGCGTTCGGGCTCAGGAGCACGTACATCGCGAGCCACTGGTTCAGGTAGTCGGACACGCTCTGCTTGGTGGTGAAGCTGCCCACCTTGTCGCGCATGATCACCTTGATGTAGTGCGCGAAACGGGAAGCGGCCAGCACGTACGGCAGGCGCGACGACAGCGCCGCGTTGGCGTTGGCGGAGTCGAGGTTGTACACCTTGGGCTTGTTGACCGTCTGGCCGCCGAAGAAGGCGGCGAAGTCGGAGCCCTTGGAGTTGACGACGGCGATGAAGCCGAGATCGTTGAGCTCCTTCTCGCGGCGGTCGGTGATCGCCACTTCGGTCGGGCACTTCAGCACCACGTCGCCTTCATCCGTCTTGTACGTGTGGGCGGTCATGCCTTCGACCTTGCCGCCGCCTTCGACACCGCGGATCGCGGTGGTCCAGCTGTGCTTGGCGAACGCATCGGTGATGCGCAGGCCGAGCTGGTAGGCGGAGTTGGCCCACAGGTACTTGTCGTGGTCCTTGCCGTCGACGTCTTCCTCGAAGTTGAAGTTCTCGACCGGGTTCGTCTTGGCGCCGTAGGGCAGGCGCGCGGCGTAGCGCGGCAGCACCAGGCTGACGTAGCGGGAGTCTTCCGAGTCGCGGAAGCCGCGCCAGGAGACGAGCTCGGCGCTTTCGAAGATCTTGGACAGGTCCCGAGGCACGCCCAGCTCGGTGTACGACTTCATGTCGAACAGCGACGGCGCGGCGGCGGCGATGAAGGGCGCGTGCGCGGCGGCGGCGACCTTGGAGATGCGCTGCAGCAGGGCGATGTCCTGCGGGTGGCGGCCGAACGTGTAGTCGCCGATCAGCACGGAGTAGGGATGGCCGCCGAACGTGCCGTATTCCTCTTCGTAGATCTTCTTGAACAGCACGCTCATGTCGTGGTCGACGGCGCCTTCGAGGTCCTTCAGGAGCTCTTTCTTGGTGACGTTGAGCAGGCGCAGCTTCAGGCGCGGGCCGGTCTCGGTGCCGAACACCATGTCGTGCAGGCCGCGCCAGGAGCCTTCGAGCGCCTGGAACTGCTCGTGGTGCATGATCGCATTGAGCTGGTCGGTGAGGATCTTGTCGATCTCGGCGACGCGCTCGTTGATCATGGCAACCACGCCCTTGTCGGGAGCGGCCTTCATGCCTTCGTCGAGGATCTGCGACGCGAACTGGCCCAGCAGCTTCTTGGCGTAGGGCTGTTGCGACGGCTCGACGGCCATCTTGCCTTCGCTGATGATGCGGTCGAGGGTGGACAGTTCCGCGGTGGACGCTGCTGCGCCGCCTTCCTGTGCGGTATCGGTAGCCATGTGTTAGCTCTCTTTCCGTGTTGGGTTGCGTCAGGCGGCCGGGGCGGCGTCTGCGGCTTCGGGCGGAGCGGCTTCCTTGATGGCCTTCAGCTCCTCGGTGTTCTGCAGGATGTTCTCGAGCAGGTTGTCGAGCTCATCGTTTCCGTCGAGCTTGCCCAGCAGGTCGCGCAGCTGCTGGCGCGCTTCGAGCAGGCGATTCAGGCGGGGGATCTGCTTGACGATCGCTTCGGGGTGGAAGTGGTCGTATTCGCGGAAATTGAGTTCGACCTTCAGGTTGCCCTCGCCCTTGAGCGTATCGGGCACGGACATGTCGAGGCGAGGGGCGATCTTGCCCATCACTTCGTTGAAGTTGTCCCGGTCGATTTCGATGAACCGGCGCTCCTTGAGCTTGGCGAGCGGCTTCAGCGGCGCACCGGACAGGTCGGCCATGAGGCCCACCACGAGCGGCAATTCCTTCTTCTCGATCGCGTCGCCGATTTCCACGTCGTATGTGATCTGAACACGGGGCGGGCGATTGCGCCCCACCCATTTTTGCAAGCTATCAGACATTCGCATTCCCTCCTTGGGAGAAATGAGACCGCAACAGGAGGGCGAGGAAAGTCCCGCCCCTCACTCCATGACATCGCGCTACAGAGTGAAACGATGCTAGTTCACATACGCGACACCTCGCAACCCCTGCCCCGCAGTTTTTACAAGCACTCACACGCACGCGTTTGTGGATGTGCTTGAAGCGTTGCGGATGCGTTCTCCACTGGGGACGCGCATCGTGCATTTCCCACGCAACAACGAATGGAGGATCGCGTGGATGTCAACACCGGGAAAGTCCCTAGATTCAAGGTGTGGGAGGCTTTGCACCAACGATGCGTGACCACAACGACTTCATCTTGGAAGTCACAGGTCCTTCCTTCGCGACTTGCGTTGTCGTGCCCGCATCGCCGGTCAAGGGGCCCTGTACATCGGAGGGCTTCACTGAAATCTTCTGGTCGATTCCGGAAGCGATGTCCTCGAGCCTCGATGGCGTTCCTGCAGAGCTGCCCGAGGGCGGCGTGCCCACGTTCGTGTTGGCCGAAGTCGTGCCGGCGGAGCCCGTGTTCGTCGACATCGGATGCGTCGATGCCGTGTTCGCGGATGCGCCGTTCGGTGCGGCCCCGGAAGTCGTCGACGTGCTCGCGCTGCCGCCCGGCATCTGTGCCGACTGCGTGCCCGGCGTCCCCGTACCCCCCGATATGCCGTTCGTCCCCTTTGTCACTTCACCCGCATTCCCGGTTGCATTCACGCCACCGCCGTCGCCTGCGCGCTTGACATCGTCGAGCGAAGGAGCATCTTTCGTGGGATTGCGCAGATCGCGCATCGGGTCCCTCGCCGGGTCGCCGAAATCCTTCGTCGGATCCTTCAGGTCGCTGGTGGGGTCCTTCCAATCCTTGGTCGGATCCTTGAAATCCCTGGTCGGATCTTTGATGTCCTTGGTGGGGTCCTTGAGATCCTTCGTCGGGTCCTTGAGATCTTTCGTCGGGTCCTTCAGATCTTTAGTCGGGTCCTTCAGATCCTTCGTGGGATCCTTCAGGTCCTGCGTCGGGTCCCGGATGTCCTTCGCGGGATCATTGATGTTCTTCGTCGGATCCTTGAAGTCCCCGGATGGATCCGAAGCGTCCTTCGTCGTGGGCTTCGAGGCCTGTGCGTCCTTCGCGTCGAGGGTCTTCGCGTCGCCTGCGTCCTTTGCAGTGCTCGAGCCCTGGGCATCGCCTTTCGTACTCGCGGAGTCGGCCCTGCCCTGCTGCGTGTTCGATGAGTCGCCGGCGGAAGTCGATGCGTCCTTGCCTGCGGTGTCCCGGGCCGCTGCGTCCGACGTCGCCGCGTCCTTGCTGCCGGATGCATCTTTCGCGGGTGTGTCCTTGCCGGCTGCGTCTTTGCCAGCGGCTTCCTTGCCGGCAGCACCATCCTTGCCGGCCGATGGATCCTTCGCGGCAGAGGAATCCTTGCCCGACGCATCCTTTGCGGTGGCTTCCTTGCTTCCAGCCGCGTCGTTGCCGGTGGTTGCGTCCTTTGGTGCGGCGTCCTTTGGTGCGTCGTCGCCTGGTGCTGCGTCCTTGCCAGCGGCGTCCTTGCCTGAGGCCTCGCCTCCTGCCGCATCCTTGCTCGCAGAGTCACCCGTCGCTGCATCTTTGTTGCCGGCGGAATCGCCGCCCGCGGGCTCCTTGCCGGCTGCATCCTTGCCGGCAGCATCACCACCTGCCGCATCCTTGCCGGCTGCATCGCCGCCTGCTGCGTCCTTGCCCGCTGCATCGCCACCTGCTGCGTCCTTGCCCGCTGCATCACCGCCCGCTGCGTCCTGGCCCGCTGCATCACCGCCCGCTGCGTCCTGGCCCGCTGCATCGCCACCCGCTGCGTCCTGGCCCGCTGCCGCGCCGCCCGCGG
>NZ_JBFWNP010000073.1:0-19810 GCF_050250995.1 Ramlibacter sp. | reverse complement strand
CGGCGGTTGCCGCGACCATGCCGGCGGACGGCCGGGCGGTGATGATCACCGACAAGTACACGGCCACGGCTGCGTTCGCCGACGGCGACGTCGTGACTTTCCGCCTGCCCGCCGGCCTGCGCCTGGGCATGCTGAGCATTCGCTGCGACGACCTCGACAGCAACGGCTCGCCGGAAATCGTGTTCAGCGTCGGTTACCGCACCGCGGACTCGAGCTCCAGCCTGTCGGCGGCGCCCACCGCGTTCGCGGCGACCGGCCAGACCACGGCGCAGGCCGGCGGGACGCTCGTGTGCTCCTTCGAGCCGCTGAAGTTCGAGGAAGACGTCTACGTCACCGTCACCGTGGCCACCAACTCGGCGACGCACGCGGCGGGCGACATCTTCATGATCGCCGTGGGCGAGGCCGAAGGCCCGAGCGGCATCCGCAGCGGCGTCGGCGCGTAAGCCGCTGACATCGGCCCGCCGGCCCCGCGAAGGGCTGGCGGGCTTCCTTCCCAGCACAGGAGAACGCTATGCCCAAGATTCAATACGTCGGTGTCAAGAAGGACGGGGAAACCGCCTTCGTTCGCGAGACCGGCATCACGTGGTTCCCCGGCACCGTGAAGACCATCGCCGACGCCGAGCTCGTGGCCAAGATGCTGCGCCACCCGGACGTCTTCGCCCTGGCCGACGGCAAGGAAAGCGACGGCGCGCCGAAGACCGACGAAGTGTTCGGCACGGAACCCGAGGTCGTGCATCACCAGACGGCCGAAGCGCCCAAGGAACCCGTCGTGGAGACGAAGACGGACGCCACCGACGCCGACATCAGCCTGGCGCCGGGATCCGTGGTGGCCGCGCCCCCGCCTGCGGCCGCGAAGGACAGCGCCAAGGCTAAAGCGCCCGTCGCGAAGAAGAAGCCGGCCGCGAAGACCAAGGCCAAGAAGTAAGCCATGGCTCGCACCGTCGACGATGCGGTCACCGAGGTCCGAAAGGCCGTCACCGATCCGAGCGCGCGGCGCGACTCGGATGCGGAGATCCGTCGGTATCTCGTCGACGGCCTGAACATCATCAAGAGCCAGCGACCGGACCTTTTCCTCGGCGCCTACGGCACGACGTACGAGACGCTGGCCCAAGGCGCTGCGCTGCCCACCGCGATCAGCGGGCAGTTCTTTCTGTCGCTGGTCATGTACGGCGTGGCGCGGGTCGAGTTCAAGGACGAGGAATCGGCCGATCGCGCCCGCGGCGAACTCGCGCTCAAGCTCGCAGGAGGGCTGCTCTGATGGCCGCATTCAGTGCGTTCTACGACGACCTCATGCCGGAGCTACCTGGCTGCACGACGGCGCTGGTCGATCAGCACCTGCTTCGCGTTGCACGGGAATTCTGCGAGGAATCGAGCGCGTGGCGGGTCTCGCTCATCGTGCCCAGCGTCGCAGCGGAGCCAACCTACGACATCAGCGCGCCCGAGGCCGACAGCGAAGTCGTGCGCGTGATCCGCGTCACCGTGGGCGACCTGCTGCTGTGGGATGCCGCGTGGCGACCGCAGCCGGCCGCGACCGCGAACACCGCGACCGCAGAGCCACGCTACCCCCGGTCGAATCCACCGTTCTCGATGAACGCCGACAACACGGAACTCACCTTCATCGCGGATGAAGTGCCGACCGAGACCGCAGGCGATGGTCTGGACCTCATCGTCGCGGCGAAGCCGGGCATCGCGGCCACCGTGATCCCGGACTTCATGAAGGCTCAGCACCTCGAGGCGATGCGCGCGGGTGTGCTGGCGCGCCTGATGCGCATGGCCAAGAAGCCGTGGACGGATCGGGAACTCTCCGGGTTCTACGACCGCGAATACCAGCGCTTGAAGGGCGCCGCCGCCCACAACGCCCAGATGGGCAACACCGGCGCGCGCCTGCGCACCAGCAAGACGAGGATCTGAAATGGCAGCACCCACGGTCACCGTCACGATCAACCTGCAGGAAATGATCGGCGTTGCCGCCGATGGCCTCGTCGTCACGGCGGCGATGAACAAGAACGACCGCTACTCCGGCGGCATCGTGATCGCGACGACGACCACGGCAACGACGAATGCGTCGGGCGTGGCCACGATGGAGCTTTTCCCGAACGCGCTCGACACCGACGACCCGCCGGGCCTGGGGCTGGAGGCGTCGGTCTACCGCTTCACCTGCCGCGCCACCGGCGGCAAGCGGCTGGATGTGCAGGCGGTCGTTCCGAACAACGACTGCAACCTGCACAACATCCTCGTGTCCGACGAGGCGACGCGCACGCCGATCGCGAGCCGGATCTACCGGGCCGACACGATCACCGGATTCGACGCGACCGACCTGCCGGATGGCGTCATGGTCATGTTCGCAGGTCGCTCGGCTGCGCGCGACGGCGGCGGCGGGGTGTTCACGTACAGCGCGAGCAGCGTTCAGTCAGCCAACGGTGGGACGGTGTTCGCGCCCACGGGTGGCGGCAGGCTATTCCGGGACGGGTGGACCGTCATGGGTTTCAACGGACCCGTCAGCCCTGTCTGGTTCGGCGCGACGCCGAGTTCTACTTCAATGCCGACCACCGACTCCTACGCGGGGATCCAGGCGGCGATCAACGCCCACTACGAGGTGGCATTTCCTGAGGGCATCTTCAGGTGCAACACCGCTCCGACAACGCGCAGCGGCAGCAAGATCTACGGCGCCGGCCGCATGACAGGCGTCGAGTTCTGGGGATGCGACGGCTTCACGAGCGCGGCGGGCCAGGTTGGTGTCGAGATCACCAATATGACGATGATCTCCTGCACCGCTCTCGGAGCGGGCGATCCTCGTCTCTACAGGCCGCTGGTGTGCAACGGCACGTTCGCCGCGCCCTGCTACAACATCGTCTACCGTGACTTGCTCCTGCAGGGCTGGGACAGTGCGCAGTATTGGTCGCACGTGTGGTCGGGCCTCTCCGACAACGTCTACACGGTGAACACCAACCGCAGCCTGCACATGAAAGGCCTGTGCGCGAACAACACGGTCATCGCGCCCCACTTCCATGCCAACGGCGGCTTGAGTTCGATCTACTCGGAGCCGGACGCGGATAACCGGACGCCGGAGGGCCTGAAGATTGTCGGCGGCGAGCTGACGTCGGGCTACCACGCCGTTCAGGCGGTCGGGAGCTTCAACTCGCTGCAGGTCATCGGGACGACCATCGACCAGATCCAGGACGTGGCATTCGTCATGACCGACCCCCGGAACGTGAGAGTCCTGGGGTGCTTCATCTACGCGCGCAACGGTCTGCTGAAGATGATCCCGCTGGGCATTTCCGTTCAGTCCGACGTGTCGTTCGAAGGATGCGACGGCGAGGTGACCAACGAGGGTGCCTCGTTCACGGCGGCGATCGCCGGAACGACCATGACCGTCAGCGCGGTCGCGAGCGGCACTCTCGGCGTGGGTATGCGCATCGCCGGCTCTGGCGTCGCCGCGGGCACGTACATCACCGCTCGAGGTACGGCCACCGGAGGGACCGGCACCTACACGGTCAACGAGTCGCAGACGGTCTCCAGCCAGGCGATGACGTCGGCGGCGATTGCCTACGACGTGGCCACGAACAACAACGGCGTGCAGGTGCGCGGCGGCAAGCTCAAGATCGCGGGCACGACGAAGGGAATCCAGTTCGACGGCGGCGACTGGTTCGCCGACGGCATCAGTTTCCAGAACAGCGGAAGCGGGACCGACATCACAGCGACCACGACGACGGGCTCGCTGGGCTTGTTCCCGCAGCAGATCACGACATCGGGGTGCGTGGCGGCGAATGCGGCTGGGACGTTCACCGCGTCCGACGCGAGCGGCGCAGGTCTCACGATCACGCAGAACAGCCAGGCCAACTACGCGGTCACGAACAACGTCGTGACGGCATGCTTCGACATCACATACCCAGCGACCGCTGACGCGACGGTCGCCGCCATCGCACTGCCGTTCGCGTCGAATGCCACCATTTCTGCCGGGGCCGGGTCCTTGGGATACAACACCTTCGGCGTGGCCGGGCACGTCATTGGCGTCGGCATCGGGGTCGCCAAGATCAACCTCTTCGACGCCGGCGGAAATGCGCAGACGAACGCCAACCTGTCCGGTAAGCGATTCGTCGGCACCGTCACGTACATCAAGGCCCCATGAGGAAGCCCGAATGAACCGACGGCCCATTTCATTCGAATTCGACGCTCCCGCGGTCGATCTTGTCCTGCAGGGCTTGGGCGAGCTGAGAAGCCGCGTCGATACGACCATGAACGCCATTGCCCAAGGCGCAGCGCAGCAACTTCGCGCGCAGCAGGAATCCGAGGCCGCTGTAGTGTTGCCGCGCAAGGTGTCGCGGCGCGCGGTCGTGCCCAGCGCCTGCGGGCGCAGGAGTGCCGCATGACGATCGCCTACACGTGGACCGTCACCGGCGCGCGCGCGAGCGACGTCGGCGAGCTCGAAGACGTCATCGTCGAGGTCGACTTCGTCGTGACCGCCGCCGAAGGAGACACCACGGTGCAGACGCAGCAACGGGTGCAACTGCTTCCGCCGGGTGAGGACTTCGTGCCGTTCGCCGAGCTCACCCCCCAGCAGGTCATCGAGTGGGTGAAGTTGGCGTGCGATGCGAAATCGGCCACACGAGTCAGCGTCATCGAGGGCTACCTGGCAGACCGCATGCAGCTGCACTTGCAGGCCGCGGCCGCAGCCCAGTTGGCGCCGCAGGAGAAGCCGCTGCCCTGGGCGCAAGGAGGGTAGGCATGCGCATCATCAACTTCGAAGGTCTGCGCCCTCGCCACTCCCCTCGTTCGCTCGACCCGAAGGGCGCGCAGACGGCGCACAACCTGATGCCGAACACGGTGGAGTTCCGGCCCATGGCGCAGGACTCCACGGTCATCGCCAGCACAGGCGGCGCCTCGGACCCGCAGACGCTCTTTCGCTTCCAGCGCGTCTCCGGCGGGCTGAACACGAACTACAGCGATGCGACGAAGTGGCGCATCCACGCCGGCAGCATCAGCTACGCCAAGATGCCATCGGTCGGCGACAGCACCGACCGGCACGCCTACACGACGAACAACGGCACGGCGGCGCCGCGCGTGGTGGACAACACCGGCGACGATCGCCAACTCGGCGTGCCGACGCCCGGCAGCGCGCCCACGGTGAGTGCGAACGTGGTCGACGAGTTCACCGTCGAAGAGCGGGGCGCCGACATCGAGGCCGCCAAGGAAGCGGCGATCAAGGCCGTGAAGGACAGCCTCACGCTCGCATGGCGCGGCGCACCGCGGCCGGGGACCGGCACGACGGGCTACATCGACCGGGAGACCGCCTACGGCTTCGCGCAGACCGACACGCGCCAGCAGGTGCGCATGTTCCGCCTGTCCGGGGCCGGCGGCTCCATCAGCGACGCCTACGCGGTGCCCGACGACGACACCTTCAGCTGGATCTTCGATCCGCTCCTGGGCGGCTTCGCGACGACGACGTCGGGGTCGCCGAGCTGGGCGGGCAGCAATTCGCACTGGGCGATTCCGTTCCCCGCCTACGGCGTCACCTACGACGTCGACTCCAGCGCGCTCAGCACGACGCTGACCGCCATCACGATGCCGGGAAAGTCCGACGGCACGAAGCTGTTCACCGGCGGCCAGGTCACCAACATCGTCAATGCCGTGGTCGCGGTGTTCGACGTCGCCGGCGCCGAGGTCAAGCCGCGGCTGGAGCGCCTCGCGAGCGAGGTCGTGAGCTTGAAGACGCTGCTCGACGGCGGCGGGCGCGCCTCGGTGGCGGCGCAGACGCAGGCGTTCTACAGCAAGACCGACGTCGACGACGCGATCGACGACGCGATCAACACCTTCGCGAAGAACGTGTTCCAGCAGGCTTCGAACGTCGCTCGTGCCTCGCTGCCTGACGACTATGCCGGCGCCGGAGGTGGGCCATGAGCAGGATCTTTGCCGGTGGCGTCGAGGCGACGGCCATCTCGAACATCACGACCGACCTCGCGGGCTACATCAGCTTCGACGCGCAGGGCATCAAGCGGCTGGACGTCGAAGGGCTCATCGGCTACCTCGAGACGTCCTTCGCCGCGATCAGCACGGACGCCGAGTACATCGCGCCGGCCACGGCCGCGAGTTCCGCGGCGGCGGCGCGCAACGTCAGCACGCGGGCGCTCGTCGACAGCCTGAATGCCACGATCCGGGAAGAGAACTGGAACCGGCGCCCGGACTGGCCCACCACCACGAAGGTGCTGCAAGGCGGCACGCTGGTCGCTGCAGTCGCGGATGCCATTGCCGCGTGCGGCCGCGCGAGCGACGAGCTCTACAACTACCACCAGGGCGTTGCGGCGAAGCTCGGCCAGGTCCTGACCGACTTCTACTACCGCGAGGGCATCGACAAGCTCGTGCCCGAGGGCGTGCAGCGGTTCGTCGAGGACGTCTTCTACCGCTTCACGTGGGTCACCGATCGCGGGGAGGAATCCGCACCGTCGGCCGTGTCCGCGCGCCTGCAGGTCGACCAGAACGACACGAAGGCGATCACCATCCCGGCGGTCCCGTCGGGGCGCAGCATCTCGCACTTCCGCCTGTACCGCAGCGCCGTCGGCAATGACAGCCTCGCATGGCGCATGGTGCCGCACGCAAGCGACAGCAACGGCTGGCCGGTGAGCGGTCTCACGATCACCGACGACCGGAAGGAGTCGCAGCTGTCCGACCAGCTGCAGACGCAGGGCTGGTCGGAGCCGCCCGCCGACCTCGTGGACATCCTCGCAGGCCCGAACGACATGCTCGTCGGGCACACGTTCGAGAAGAACGAGGTGTGGTTCTCGGTCAATGGGCTGACGAAGGCGCCCTACGCCTGGCCGGCGCGGTATCGCAAGACGACCGGCTGGCCCATCGTCGCGAAGGGCACCTTCGGCAACACCGTCGTCGTGCTCACGCGCGGCAAGCCCTACTTCGCCCAGGGCACGGACTCGTCCGCGATGGACTTCCAGCCGGTAGAGAGCGACCAGACCTGCGTCTCGGCCCGCTCGGTGACGTCGATTCCGCCGCGGCAGGGATTCGCGGGCGGCGTCGGCTTCGCGAGCCAGGACGGCTACTGCGTCGCGGACGGCGGCGCCGTCGTGCGCGTCATCACCGGGCCCGACGGCTTCAATCTGTGGGACAAGGACGGCTGGCAGGCGCTGAACCCGTCGAGCATGGTGTGCGCCGTGCAGGACAACGTCCTCATCATCCAGTACAACAACGGCGCCGCGGGCTGCTACCACCTCGACCTCGTCTCCGGCAACCTGACGACCTCCGATCTCGTGGCCAGCGCGTTCTACCGCGACCTGCTGACCGACACGCTCTACTACTCGACCGGCACGGCGATCAAGTCGTTTGCGACGTCCGCGTCGAAACGCACCGCGACCTGGAAGTCGCCGATTGAGGTCAACCCTCGGTTCATCGGCTACACGTGGGTGCAGGCCGACAGCAACTACGAGGCGACCGTCACCGTGAAGGCGTACGCAGCCGGGACGCTGAACAGCACGACGGTGCTCGACAGCCGGGCAGCGGTGAAGGGGATCGTGCCTGCCGACGAGCGCGAATGGGAGGTGCAGGTCGAGAGCGCCGCGCGCGTGACCAGCGTGACCCTCGCGACCACCGCTCAGGAGCTTCGGGCGCTATGAGCATGCTCCCCGACAACACCGGGTCCCCAGTCGTCGTCAGCGGGTTTCAGCTGCCGCAGAGCGCGGCGCCGGACCAGAGCCGATTCAACCGGGCGGTCAAGGACTGGATCGAGTTGCGCCAGGGCGCGCGCGCGAACCCCGGCGAGCGCGCCGTCACCGCGCGCGACCTGCAGGAGCATCTGCGCCAGCTCGGCGTCGTGACGATCGGGGAGGCGCGGCCGTCAGACGACATGGGAATCATGACCGTGGGCAAGGGCGGGCGCGGCCGCTGGACCGGCATGGACGAATTCGCCGGGAAGATCGTCGGCACGAAGCTGTTCAAGGACCTCACGCGCCGGATCGACGACCCGACGCGGTTCGATGACCTGACCGCGCGGGTGAAGGAGATCCTGCTGACCGACCTGCACGAGATTGCAGCGAAGCAGGGCGCGAGCGTGCGGCAGTTCCAGGAGATCATCCAGAACGAGCGCGAGTCGCAGGCAGTGCGCGTCAGCGAGATGACGGCTGCCGTGGCTGGGGCGACGGCCGGCGTTCGCCAGCTCGAGGCGGCCTCTGCGAGCGCCACGCGCGCCGTCGCCGTGGTGGCGACGCAGATCACCGCCCGGCTCGACGACTTCCCGGATGTCAATGCCGGCAGCGGCGTCGCCACCGTCGAGACGGTTGCGCAGGCCATCGCCGACCGAGCGACGGGTCTCGAGGCGCAGTACGTCATCAAGGTCTCGGCCGGCGGCTACCAGGCCGGGATCGGGCTTGCCTCGACCGCGGGCGGCACGAGCGGCACGCCGACGAGCGCCTTCATCGTCCAGGCCGACAAGTTCGCGATCGTCGACAGCAGTTACACCGGGGGCCTGACCAACAGCCCACCTTCCGACTCCCTCTTGTTCGGTGTCGACGGCGACGGTGCCTACGTCGGCGGCAACCTGAAGGTCGCGGGCAAGGCCCTGATCCGTGGCGCGTACACCAACGGCGGCGCGAACGCTGCCTTGCACGTCAACGACACCTTCGCCGCAGACAACGGCCTCGTGAGCCATGCCGATGCGGTGGGCGGGTATGCCGTCTATGGCCTCGGCGCGTCAGGGTCGAATGGCGTCTACGGCGAAAGCGTCGCGACCGGCGTGGGCGTGACCGGCGCCTCGGCGAGTGTGTCGGGTGGCGTCGGCGTTCGCGCCATCGGTGCGCTCGCGTCGATTGCGCTGGATGTCGTCGGACCCATGCAGATCGACAACAGCACGCTCGTGACGAACTTGAACGCTGACAAGCTCGACGGTCTCGACGGCAGCGCATATGCGTTGGCGCAGACGAGCACGACCTACACAGTCACCGATGTGAGCGGGGCGGGCCTGAGCCTCACGGCCAACCGGCAGGCAAGCTACAAGGTCACCGGAAACATCGTTCACCTCGCGTTCGACATCACGTTCCCAACGACTTCGGACACCAATCCCGCGCAACTGAGCCTGCCCATCGCGGCCGTCAGCGATGCGGCTGGCGGCAGCAGCATCAACTACACGACCTACAGTGCGGCGAGCTTCACGCTCTACGCCGGCCCCGGCGGCTCAATCCTGTACCTCGCAAAGATGGATGGGAGTTTGGCGAGCAACGCGGACTTCTCGGGGAAGAGGATTCAGGGACTTGTCGTCTACTTCAAATGAACATGGACCTCTCGACCTTTCGGACCGTCCTTGCGCAACACCTCGGGGCCGAACTCACGCCCGAGCGGTGCGCCGCCATCGAGGATGCGCTGTTTCGCGGGCCGGACCGCAGCGTCGATCCTATGCAGTTCGAGCCGATCCTGCATCACGACTACATCGTGCAGGTCGAGAGCTTCCGCGCCATCATGGAAGAGCTCAAGCCGCTGCATGCGGCGCACTGGAGCGAGACCGAATTTCACCGGCACGGCCTGCCGTTCAACCCGGACTACGAAGGAGTCGCAGCGCGCGAGCGCGCCGGCCGCGCGGTGCAGTTCACGGTGCGACGCGAGGGCGAGCTGGTCGGGCAGTTGCTGATGTACCTGTTCACCTCGACCCACACGCAGACCCCGGTGAGCGAAGAGGACTGCCTGTTCATCCGGCCCGATCACCGCGGCGGGATGCTCGTCATGAAGTTGCTGCGGTACGCCGAGCGCGTGCTGCACCAGATCCAGGGCCCGCACCTGATCCGCACCAGCAGCAAGCTCGTGAACCGGGCCGACGTTCTGATGCGGCGCATGGGATACCAGCCCTTCGCGCTCCAGTTTTTCAAGTTCACAGGAGAAAGCCATGTGCTCTGATGCACCGGACACCAGCGGCGTCAACGCCGCCGCGTTGAGGTCGGCCGAACTCGGCGAGAAGGCGCTTTCCTGGTGGCAGGACGCGGAAATGGCCCAGCGCCCATTGCGCGAAGCCGCCGCAGCGCGTGCCGGGCAGGTCAGCGACGCGCAGTTGCGCGCAATGGACACGAGCACCGCCATCGCGCTCGAGCAGTCCGAACGGGCGAAGCGATTCCATCCGGTCGAGGACGCGATCCTGAAGGATGCGATGGGGGCCGGCGGCGAGGCGGAGCAGGAGGCGGCTGCCGGGCGAGCGGTCAACGACGTATCGCTCGCCTTCGGCAACCAGCGAGGCACGGTCGACCGCAACCTGCGCCGCAGCGGGCTCGGTGTCTCGGACACGGACAGGGCGATGGTCGAAGGTGAGATGGGCGCGGCGGAAGCGCTGGCCACGGCCGGCGCGGCGACGCGCGCTCGACAAGGCGTGATCACCTTGGCCGATGCGAAGAAGAAGGACGCCGCGGCGATGGGCCGCGGGATGATGGGCACGCAGGCGACGCAGGCCGGCATTGCGCTGAACCAGGGGAACTCCAGCGTCGCCAACGCGCAGTTGCCGGTGAGCCTCGCCGCTCAAGGCGCGCAGGTCGGCGCGCAGGGTTTCCAGACGGCGCTGACCGCCCAAGGCCAGGCAGGCAACCTGTACGGCCAGGCCGCGAAGCTCGGGCAGGAGGACGACTCCGGGCTGTGGGGCGCCGTCGGCGGCCTCGCCGGAAAGGCTCTGTTCGCGACATCCGACGAGAAGCAGAAGGAGGACGTCTCCGACGCCGACGGGGAGGTCGCCCTGCGCGCGGTCCGCAAGATGCCGGTGAAGCAGTGGAAGTATCGCAAGGACAGCCCCGCGGCCGATGGCGGCAAGGAACACGTCGGACCGATGGCGCAAGCCGTGCAGGCAACGCTCGGCGACCGCGCCGCGCCCGAGGGCAAGGCCGTCGACGTCATCACCCTGGCCGGCACCGCGCTCGCCGCGGTGAAGGAGCTCGATCAGAAAGTCACCACGCTGGCCAAGCGCCGCGCATAAGGAGCATTCCATGGCAGGAGCAGGCAAGAAGGCACTGGCCCTCGCGGTCGGCATCGGCGGCGGCTACCTCGACGCGCAGGAGCGCGACCGAAAGATCAAGCTCGAAGACGAAGACCGGCAGATGCGCCGGGAGTCGCACGACATCACCATCGCCGACTCGCAGGCGCGCCGGCGCATTGCCGAGCGCGCCGAGGCCGACCAGGTCGCCCTGCGCGCCGCTGCGCAGCCTGCCGAGGTGAGCCTGGCCGGCCCGTTGCCCGAAGGCCTCCAGTACGGCAGCAACGAGGATGCCGAGGCCGGGACCAGCATGCCGCCGACGCCTGCGTACCGGGTGGCCAGCGGGACGGGGGCGGAACGGTTCGACACGCTCGAGGCCGCCGACGCGGCCGCGGCAAAGCACAACGACCCCATCGCGCTCAGCCAGCGCATCACGGGCGCGCTGAACGCCCAAGGCAAGCCGGTCGAGGCGATGCAGTACCAAAGCCAGGTCGAGAAGTTCGCCAGCGAGCGATGGAACAAGAAGTTGCGTGAGGCGATCGGTCAAGGGCATGCCGGGCTCGCGCAGCTGGTGTCGGAAAGCGAGGCCGGGCCGTTCAAGGGCAAGCGCCTGCAGCCGGTGCCGAGCGCGGACGGGAAGTCTGTAACCTACTCGCTCGTTGGCGAGGATGGCACGACGACCCCGACGCGATTCACGTTCCCGAACGATCAGAACGGCGTCATCCAGGCGGGCTACATGCTCGACCAGACCGTGACACCCGAGACGCGCTACAAGTACATGGTCGAAGAGGACAAGCGCAGGTCGGACAACGCTTTCAAGGAGCGTGACCTCGCGCTGAAGACCGACATCTACAACAACATCACGTTGCCTGCGACCGAGGCCAAGATCGCGCTCGCGAACTCGCAGGCCACTGCGGCGGAGACCCGCGCGAATGCGGCGGCCGCACGAGCGGCGGGCGGTGGTGGCGGCTCCGACAAGGTCAGCCGCGAAGAACGGCTGCGCTGGACGTCGCTGCATGGCGAAGCGGGCCGTCGGCTTTCCGAAGCGCAGAAGGCGCTTACTAAGCTGCAGACGGATAGCGCGTTTATGCGCAAAGCGAGTACGCCGGGCACGGCGCAAGCTGGGGAACTGGAGCAACTGAAGTCCGAAATCGAGGCGCACAAGGGTGACCGGGAAATGTACGGCTCGTTGCTCGCGGGCAGCCAGGGCGCTGAAGCTCGCGAGAAACGCGACGCCCAGCGTTCACCGAAGTCTGCCGCGGCCCAGGCGCCATCAGCCGGCGCGGCCGCCCCGTCGCCGAAGTCGAGAGCGGAATACGACAAGCTCCCGAGCGGCACGAAGTACCGCCACCCGGATGGCACGATGAAGGTGAAGCCCTGATGGCGAAGACCTACGACTTCGGCACGTCGGACCCCGTTGCCGCCGAGGGGGCTGACTTCGGCCAGGATGATCCGCCGGCTGCCCGGAAGGAGCTTCCGGCCGGCGTGCAGCCGAGCGAGGCGGGGGCAGGGCGCGGGACGGCAGACGATCCCCGCCGGCTGGACCGCAACCGCAGCGCGCGCATCGCGGAGATGGACGACGCGACCGCGCCGTTCAGCGACCCCGCGACGGTCCTTGCGCGGACGCCCGCGCCGGCGCCGAGCGCGCCCGGCATGCCAGGCGTCCTGGAGCGGCGCATCGATCGGACGCTGCCCGAGCCCGTCGTGACGCCGCAGCAGGAAGCGAGGAACGTCGAGCTTTCACGTCGCGCGGCGGCAGAGGACCGCGGCGGCCCGGCCTTGCGTGGGGGCACCCACAAGCCGAACCGAGCCACTGGATGGGGCGAAGAGGTTGCGCGCAACGCAGCTGAAGGCTTCTCCGAGACTGGGACGCGCGCAATCGCGAAGGCAGGCGCGGGCATCGCCGAGGGCGCATGGGGTGGCGTGCGCGCGGCTGCGGATGTGGCCCATGAAATGGGCGTGCCGGGCGCGGCCACCGTCGCCGACGTCGCGAAAGAGTCGGCCGGCGCCGCAGGGGACTTCACGAGCGGCATGGGCAAGCCGCGCCCCCTGACCGACTTCGCGCCGAACAGCGTCGCGAACTACCTGCGCGAGCAGGGTGAGGGCGCCGCATCGTCGCTGGCCACCAGCGCCCTGTTCGCGTCGACGTTCGGCGCGCGCGCGGTGATTCCGCTGCTGTCGGTGCAGTCCGCCGGACAGCAGTACCAGGCCGCGCGCCAAGCCGGTCTGGATCCGGCCGCGGCCCTCGCGAATGCCATCCCTCACGGTGCCTTCGAGGCCATCGGCGAGAAGTTCCAAGGGCTCGACAAGGCCGCGCGCGCGATGGGCGTGCTGATGACGCGCGGCGCGCCCCGCGAGGCGATCAAGTCCGCCGGCGAGGTGCTGATCCGCGCCGGCGTGCGCGAGATCCCGGGCGAAGTCCTGACGTTCCTCGGCCAGACCGGCGTCGACGCGCTGCCCGGCATCGGGATCCGTCGCGACTTGACCGTCGAGCAGTTCGTCGATGGGCTGCGCGACGTCGTGGTGCAGAGCGCGATGATGGGCGGCGCAATGGGAGCCGGCGGCGCCGCGGCGACGATGCGCGCGGACCGCCCGCGCGAGAAGACCGCGGAGCAACTGGCGCGCGACAAGGGGTTTCTGCGGCGCGAAGAACAGGTGAAGCAGCTGAAAGCTGCGGGCGAGAAGGAAATCGCCGCCGGCATGCAGCGGCAGGTCGACGCGGAGCGAGCTGACGCTGAGCTCGAAGTCCTCGCTGAACGCCCGTGGGGCGCAGACCCTGCATTCCAAGAGCACTTTCGCCAGCTGCGCGGTCAAGGGACGAAGCCTGCCGAGGCGGCCGCGCGCGCCGGCATGGCGACGGCCTTCACGCAGGTCGGTGAGGGGCTGAGCATCGACGCCGGTGTCGCGAAGAGGGCGATCGACGCGGCTGCCAACCTGCCGCTCGAGAAGATCCCGACTTTCCTCGATCGGTTCGTCGCGAACCTCGTGAAGAAGGGGCTCGCCCAGCCCGCGCCCGACGGCACCGTCGCCGGCGCGGTGGCGGGCGTGCGCGACGATGCGGTGCAGACCGCCGTCGGCGCGCTGTATCCGGACCAGAACGCCGCGGTCGACAAGATCGCTTCGCTGGTGGGCGCGGAGGCTCCGCCGACCGACACCGTCGCGGCAATCACGCAACTTGAGCAGCAGCAGCCGGCCACTCCCGATGCAAGCATCGCCGAGAGCAGCACGATGATCCCGGCAACGACGGAAGCGCCGACCGCTGCAGGCGCTGCGGAGGTGGAAGCCGCGGCACCGGCCCACTTCGGCATCGACGACCTCACCCCCAACGAGCACGGCGCGCACCAGGGCGCGAGCAGCCCGCGCAACGAGAAGACCGCCACGAAAGAGCAGATCCTCGGAGGCAATGCCCCGCTGGGTCACATGAAGGTCGGCGGCATGGGCGCGAGCATCGAGAACGTGGCCGGCTCGACCCGCGAGGACAAGCAGAACACCCCGCCGAAGTGGTCGACGCCCATGGCGCACGGATTCCACTACGGCTACTTCAAGCGCACCGAAGCCGCCGACAGCACGGCGACGAAGCGCCAGGGCATCGACGCCTTCATCGCCGAGGGCATTCCAGAGGATTACGACGGCCCGGTCCATGTGGTCGACCAGGTCAACAAGGATGGCAGCTTCGACGAGCACAAGGCTGTCGTCGCGGATCTGGACGAGAAGGGCGCACGCGCCGCGTACCTCGCGCATTACGAACCGGGCTGGACGGGCCTGGGCGCGATCACGCGCTTCGACACCTTCACCGATTTCAAGAGGTGGGCCCGCGATGGCAAGAAAACCGACCCCGTCGGCAAGATCACGACGCAAGAAGCCGCGGCTGCCGCGCCTGACGAAGCAGCAGCGCGAGGCAGCGAAGGCGCTGCGGCTGACGCCGGAGCAGATCCTGCTGGCGCTCCTGCCGGTGGACAGCCCGTTGCAGTAACCGCGCCGCGCAAGGCGCTCAGCGTCGGCCGCACGCCGCAGACGGCCGAACCTGTCACCGTGCGCAACGGCACGGTCTACGTGGGGAAGTACGAAGCGCTCGACTACGACACCAGCGAGCCGGTGCGCATCGCCGATGGAGCCAGCGACGAACAGGTCCGCCAGGCACTGAAGACGGCGGGCGTGCTGACGGCCAAGGATCGGTTCTTCGGGGGCGAGCAGGACGCCGCGGCGCCAGCGCCGGCACCGACCTCGCAGCCGCTGGTTCAGGAGCAAAAGCAGGCCAAGGCCGGCAAAAATCACAGCCCGCTGCGCGCCTTCCTGCGCGAAGTTGGGGTCTCGCCGAAGCTGATGTCGGATCTCACCGGCGAGCGCAACGGATTCCGAGCGCACGGCAAGCTCCCGAATACGTTCCGCGCCGGCGGTCTTGGGCTGGACCTGTTGGCGCAGCGCGCTCACCAGCGCGGCTTCCTCACCGACACCGACATGGAAGACGACATCATGGCCGGGCGCAAGCTCGTGGACATGATCCATGCCGAGTTGCGCGGCGAGCGCGTGCAGCCGCAGAGCGACGGCAGCGCCGAAGAGCGCTATGAGGCCATGCTCGAACAGCGTCGCCAGAACGAAGAGGCCGCCGCGCGCGACCTCGCGCTCACGCCGGAAGAGCTGGAAGAAACCGGGTTCACCGACGCCGACGCCGTGCTGCAGGCGCGCGTGCGCGAACTAGTCGAGCAGGCGAACGCCGCGGGTCTGGACGTCGACGCCATCCTTGAAGATGCCGCCAAGAAAGACGAGAATGCAACACAGGATGAATACCTCGCCGCAGCCGCCCAAGACGTCGAAGCCGCTCTCGCCCGAGCGCGAAGCGAAGGCGCGCAAGATCGCGGCGAAGATCCTGGTCGCGCAGGCGCAGAAGCGCCGGGCCGCGGCGCAGCCGAAGGCGTAGCCCAGGAGCGCTTCGA
The DNA here is from genome assembly GCF_050250995.1 of Ramlibacter sp. GTDB lineage: Bacteria > Pseudomonadota > Gammaproteobacteria > Burkholderiales > Burkholderiaceae_C > Ramlibacter. Next base: position 3,937 of record NZ_JBFWNP010000073.1, on the reverse strand, counting down.
AGCGGGGCGCGCGCTCTCGAAGGAGCAGCGCAAGGCGGTCCTCAAGACCCTCACCGACGTCTACAAGTCCAAGGGTGCCCCGCGCGAGCAGAAGGGCATCGGGCGCGACGGGAACGAGCGCTACGGGTACGTGCACAGCCCGGATCTCTTCGAGAAGTCCGACATCACTGGCGCGATGGTGCGCTACTACGTGAAGCTGCCGGACGGGCGCATCGCGCACCCGAGCGAACTGTTCCCCGACTACACGCAGGCCGACATCGATAAGGCGATGATCGAACAGGCGGCCGCCGAGCGCGACGACGCCGCCCAGCAGCGCATCACGGAAGAGCGCGCGGCGAAGCACGCCGCCGACACGCGCGCAGATGCCGAGTCGTCCTTCATGAAGCGCAATCCCGGCTTCGACCTGCGTGACTGGCGTACCGGGAAGACGCGCTCGTTCGTGCACTTCGAGAAGGGCGGCAAGTTCTTCGCGGTGACGGACGACGATGCGAAGCACATGGAGCGACTGGAGCGGGCAGGATGGACGCGAGCGGAAGCGCCTGCGCAGGACCTTCTCGGCGACGCGCCGAACCCCAACCAGCAAGCCGCCGCCACCGCGCGCGCCGAGCGCGAGGAAGCCGAGCGCAAGAAGGCTGCGGCCGCACCGGATGCCGCTGAGTTCGTCCTCAGTGGCAGTGACCGGCCAGCCGATGAAGCGGCGGCGCGCGGGCAGGGTGACCTGCTGGCCAGCGCGCCGGAGCGCATCGAAGACCTCGGAGAGAAGATCGGCGGCGCCCGCAAAGACACCGCCGAGAGCAACGGAACGAAGCGCTCGCGCTCCAACGACGACGATCGGCCCGCGTGGGCCCGCCGGTTCAAGGTCTCGCAGACCGTGCGCGCTGGCGGGCAACTCAATGCTCCGCGCGATGAGGGCCGATGGGTCATCAACGACAGCCGCTCGCTCGACTTCATGGGTCAGCCGAAGCAGGTCGGCCGGCAGACGTTCGCAACGAAGGAAGAGGCCGAGGCCTTTGTCCCAATCGCGGCCGTCGCGCTCAAGCACCGCGTCGGCATGAGCTCCGAAGGGAAGTACGAAATCTGGCGCGAGGTCAGCGACCGCAAGCGCGTGAAGGTGGTCGAGCAGAAATTCGACGACCGCGAAGCCGCACAGGAGTACATGGTCCGCCACGCGGTCGAAATCATCGAGACGAACACCACGTTCGGCGAGGGCGATCTGCCGCTGCCGCCGGACAAGCGCCGCGAGGGGCCGCAGCGCCGCACCGGCAACGTCGTCGGCCAAGATTTCATCGACACCTTCGGCTTCCGCGGCGTCGAGTTCGGCAACTGGAACAACCAGGACGAGCGCCAGAACCTGATGAACGACGCCTACGACGGTCTCATGGACCTCGCCGACGTAATGGGCATCCCGCCGAAGGCCATCGGCCTGAATGGCGACCTCGCGCTGGCATTCGGCGCGCGCGGTCACGGGCTGCACAGCGCACGCGCGCACTACGAGCTCGAGCGGGCCGTCATCAATCTCACGAAGGAGCACGGCACCGGCTCGCTGGCGCACGAGTGGTTCCACGCGCTCGACTACTACTTCGGCCGCCAGGACGGCAAGGCTTCCGGCGAATGGGTGCGCAACGACGACGGCACGCGCACCTTCAAGAAGGTCGCCACCGAGGATGCCGTCAGCCACGGCTTCGGCTTCAAGTCCAAGGTGCGCCCGGAGGTCCGGGCGGCCTACGAGAAGGTGCTGGAGACGATCTTCAAGAAGGCGTCGAAGTACGTCGAAGACACCGACAAGGCGGACAAGTTCACTGCCCGCGCGCGCGAGGATCTGGCGCAGGAGCTCGACGCGCTGCGCCGCGACCTCTCGACGCCGCAATCCTGGAAGACGCGGAACAATAAGCCGGCGAGCGCGGAGCAGCTGGCCGAGTTCGACACCATCGCGCAGCGCCTGCTGTCCGGCGAGGCGCAGGCCGTCGCGACCGACTGGCGCAGCGTCGAGACCGCGAAGAACCGGATCGCGACGCGCTGGACGAACGACTCCATCGAACAGCTCGGCGCGATTTTCAAAGCCGTTCGGGGCCGCGTCGGCTTTGACAGCACGAACCGCAACGGGCCGCTCGACCGGCTCGCAAGCGCGACGCGCCGCTACAGCGACCGCCTCAAGATGCTGGCGGACGCGCAGGCCGGCGCCGAGAAGACGCGCATGTCGCCGACGGACTTCGCGATGAACGCGAAGGAGCTGGACCAGGGCCGCGGCACCGACTACTGGACCACACCGCACGAAATGGCGGCCCGCGCCTTCCAGGCGTTTGTCGACGACAAGATCGCGGAGCGCGGAGGCGTCAGCCGCTTCCTGAACTACGCGCCGGAACGAGCAGGCATCCTGACGCCGTGGGGCGTCAAGTTCCCGTTCCCGCGCGCAGCAGAACGCACCGCGATCAACAACGTGCTGCAGACTCTCATCGACGCCATCGAGACCAAGGTGACGAACTCTGGCGTGGCGATGTACGCCCGCGGCCTCTCCATGCGCGACGCCGTCGAGCGCGTCCGCGGGATCCGGGCGGCGAGCGTCGCAGAAGTTCAGGCAATCGTCGACGAACACACGGCTGGATGGAAGAGCGGCCCGCGCGTGCATGTCGTGCCCACTGCGGCAGACCTTCCGATCGCGGCCCCGGACGATACCCGCGGCCTGCACCTGAATGGAGAGGTGTACGTGGTGGCCAGCGCCCACCGCGCGGACGCCGGCCTGAACCAGCGCGTGGCGGTCACTCTCGCGCACGAGGCGATCGCGCACTACGGGCTGCGCAAGATCCTCGGGCCGGCGGCGTTCAAGCGGTTCCTGGGCGACATCCAACTGGCGATCGCGTCCGGCAACAAGCCGCTGACCGAGATTCGCGCCTACGTGCGGCGCACCTACCGCAACGACGACGGCAGCTACACGCTCACCCGCGGGCAGGAATCAGACGAGATTGCCGCCCGCGCCGTGGAAATGGCGGTGGACGACGAAGGCAACTTCCGTCCGGGGTTCTCGTGGCTGAAGTCGGTGTGGGCGCGCGTGGCGCAGTTCCTGCGCGACCTCGGGCTGAAGGTGCCGTTCACGAACACCGAGTTGCACGGCATGCTCGTCCTATCGATGCGCGGCCTTGAGCGCGGCCACCGCGTCGACAGCGGCGGCACGGTCCTGATCCGCGGCGACAAGCCGGCGTTCATGTTCGCCGGGCCGCGGGCCGGCATTCAGGCGGGCACCATGGACACGCTGCCGGAGGCGCGCCGCATGGACGCGAGCGGCGCCGCGATGAAGGACATCCGGGCCGAGACCGGCTGGTTCCGCGGACCCCACGACAAGAAGTGGCGATTCGAGATCCCGGACGAAGGCGCCCGCCTCGTCGGCTGGGCGGACGTCGCGGAGTCGAAACTCTTCGGCGAGACGCACAAGTTCAAGCTGGGGGCGATCCTCGATCACCCGGAGCTTTTCCGTGCCTACCCGGATGCGCGCGACATCGATGTCGTCAAGCGCGCCGGCTTCCTCGACTTAGGCGGGCTGCAAGGCTGGTTCGACGGCAAGAACGACATGGGCGTGACGCCGTACGCGAAGGAGCCGCTATCGACGCTGCTGCATGAGGTTCAGCACTGGGTTCAATCGCGCGAGGGCTTCGCCACCGGCGGCAATCAGAACATGGTGTTCGATGCCATGACGCAGGCGCAGAAGGAGCGGCTGGGCGCCGACGTGGTGCCGGCGCTGGAGAAGCGCATCGTCAGAGCAGTCGACGATGCGGAAGCTGCGAAGCTCGCGATCCAGTACCGCACCTTTCCAGAACTGCGAGAACTCCGTGACGCGAAGGAGCGTTTTCACGAGCTCGCGAAAACGCGTGAATCGGGCGATCCGAAGCGCATGGTGGCATTCGATGCCGTCAACGCAGCAACAGACCGGATGCACGCCAAAGTT
>NZ_JBFWNP010000072.1:0-21492 GCF_050250995.1 Ramlibacter sp. | reverse complement strand
ACGGGGGACATTCGCGGAAGGGGCCGCCCCTGTCCCGGTCCGGGGCGCGCCACCGCATTCAACGCCACAGCTTCAGAATCTGTGGAGAAGGGCGCGGGCTACCCTTCTGCCGCCCACACTCCTAGGCCTTGTACGTCCCGAGGTACTCCGGCACCGTCGCCGGCCAGCGCAGGCCGCGCTCGATGCGCTGACGCATCGCGTCCGCGGCGCCGGGCTCGCCGTGCGTCACGAAGGTGTCCAGCGGCGCATGCGTCATCCCGCGAAGCCAGGCCTCGACCTCCGCCGCATCCGCATGCGCGGAGGCGCACGACAGCTGCGCGACTTCGCAGCGCACGGGGACGTCTTCGCCATGCACGCGAACGCTCGTCGCGCCGGCGGCCAGGGACGCGCCGCGCGTCCCGCCGGCCTGGAAGCCGGCGAGCAGGATCGTGTTGCGCTTGTGCGGCGCGAAGGCCTTGATGTGATGCAGCACGCGGCCGCCCGTGGCCATGCCGCTGCCCGCGATGATGATCATCGGGCCGCGCCGCGCGTTGAGTTCGCGCGATTCGTCCGGGGTGCGCACGTACTCGGCCGCGTGCGGCAGGGCCTCGCACTCCTCCTGCGTGAGGCGCAACTCCCGCGGGTGGCGCACGAAGACCGAGGTGGCCTCCTGCGCCATCGGGCTGTTCAGGTAGACCGGCAGGTGGTGGATCGAGCCGCGTTGCTTGAGCAGCCGGATCATGTGCAGCAGCGCCTGCGCCCGTCCCACCGCGAACGCCGGAACGATCAGCGTGCCGCCGCGGGCCGAGGTGCGGTTGATGACCTCCGCCAGTTGCTCCAGCGGGTCGATGGCCGGATGCAGCCGGTCGCCGTAGGTGGACTCCACGACGACGCGGTCGGCCGCGGCGATCGGGTCCGGCGCGCACATCAGCATGTCGGCCGGCCGCCCGAGGTCGCCGGAAAAAAGCAGCGACGAGATGCCGTTGTCCAGCAGCACCGACGCGGCGCCCGGCATGTGGCCGGCACGGCGCAGGCGGGCCTTCAGGCCGGGGACCGGCTCCCAGGTCTTGCCCCAGGGAACGACTTCGACGCGTGCGAGGCTGCGCACCGCGTCTTCGCGCGTGTACAGCGCAAGCGCCGGCGTGTGCTTGCTCAGCCGGTGCCGGTTGAGGTAGTTCGCTTCTTCCTCCTGCAGCCCGCCGCTGTCCGGCAGCATGATGCGCGCGAGGTCCCGCGTCGCCGACGTGGCATAGGCGACGCCGCGAAAGCCCTGCTTCACCAGCAGCGGCAGATAGCCGCTGTGGTCGATGTGCGCATGCGTGAGGATGACGGCATCGATCTCGGCGGGCTTCACCGGCAGTTCGGCCCAGTTGCGCAGGCGCAGCTGCTTGTAGCCCTGGAACAGGCCGCAGTCCACGAGGACGCGCGCCTTGCCGTGCTGCACGAGGTACTTGGAGCCGGTGACGGTGCCCGTGGCACCCAGGAACTGGATCTGCATGCCGCAGTCTAGGAAGCGGGACGCCGCGCCGTTTGAGGTGGGTCAAGGCTTCGCGATGCGGGCGGCTGCAGAGGCCAGCCGCCGGTGCATCGGTACACTCGCCATGTCCTGTTTCGACCCACGGCGCAAACCATGATCCGGCTCGCGGCTTTCACACTTGCGCTGCTCGCGATGCTGGGTACCGCGCATGCCGGCGAGGTCGCCGTGGCCGTCGCCGCCAACTTCACGGCGCCGATTCGCCGGATCGCGCAGGACTTCGAGGCGGACACGGGGCACAAGGCCGTGCTGGCCTTCGGCTCCACGGGCGCCTTCCACGCGCAGATCCGCAACGGCGCGCCCTTTCACGTGCTGCTGGCGGCCGACGATGCGACGCCGCTGACGCTGGAGCGCGAGGGTGCCGCCGTGGCCGGCTCGCGGTTCACCTATGCGACCGGCAAGCTCGTGCTGTGGAGTTCCCGCGCGGCCTATGTCGACGATCGGGGCGCCGTCCTGCGCACGGGCGCGTGGCAGCGGCTTGCCGTCGCGAACCCGAAGCTCGCGCCCTACGGCGCCGCGGCGGTCGAGACGATGGAAAAGCTCGGCGTCCTGTCCGCCGCCCGGCCGAAGCTGGTGCAGGGCGAGAACATCGCGCAGACCTACCAGTTCGTGGCCTCCGGGAACGCGGAGCTCGGCTTCGTCGCGCTCTCGCAGGTCATTGCGCAGGGGCGCATCGCCCAAGGCTCCGGCTGGATCGTTCCCTCGCACCTGCACTCGCCGATCCGCCAGGATGCCGTGTTGCTCGCGAGCGGACGGGACAACCCCGCCGCCGCCGCGCTGCTCGCCTATCTGAAGGGCGAGAAGGCGAGGGCGGTCATTCGCGGCTTCGGCTACGACCTCTGACCGCCCGGTCACGCCCGTTCGCACATGCCGCTCGACCCCGAAGCGCTCCAGGCCATCCGGCTCACGCTGGCGCTGGCGACGCTCTCGACCGTCGTCCTCCTCGCCATCGCGACGCCGCTCGCGTGGTGGCTGTCGCAGACCGCTTCGCGCTGGCGTGCGCCGGTGAGCGCGCTCGTCACGCTGCCGCTCGTGCTGCCGCCGTCGGTGCTCGGCTTCTACCTGCTCGTGGCCATGGGGCCGCACGGGCCGCTCGGACGGCTCACGCAGTCGCTCGGCTGGGGCGTGCTCTCCTTCACGTTCACCGGCCTGCTCGTCGGTGCGGTGATCTTCTCGCTGCCCTTCGCCGTGCAGCCGATCCAGCATGCGTTCGAGGCGATGGGGCGCCGGCCGATGGAGGTCGCGGCCACGCTGCGCGCGCGCCCGCTCGATGCCTTCGTGACGGTGGCGCTGCCCCTCGCGAGGCCAGGGCTCGTCACGGCGGCCATCCTCGCGTTCGCGCACACCGTCGGCGAGTTCGGCGTCGTGCTCATGATCGGCGGCAACATCCCCGGCAAGACGCGCGTCGTGTCCACGCAGATCTACGGCCACGTCGAGGCGATGGAATACGCGCAGGCCCACTGGCTCGCCGGCGGCATGCTGGTCTTCTCGTTCGTCGTGCTGCTCGCGCTCTCGCTCGCGAAGCGCCGCTTCGGCAGGGTGGTGGGGTGAGCGCCGACCTGCGCGTGCGCGTGCGGCTGGCGCGAGACGAGTTCACGCTCGACGTCGATCTCGCGCTGCCGGCGCACGGCATCTCCGTGCTCTTCGGCCCCTCGGGCAGCGGCAAGACCAGCATCCTGCGCTGCGTCGCGGGACTGGAGCGCTCGGTCGCGGGCCGCATCGAGATCGGTGGCGAGACCTGGCTCGACGATGCGGCGCGCATCGACGTCCCGGCCTGGCGGCGCGAGCTGGGCTACGTCTTCCAGGAAGCGAGCCTGTTCGAGCATCTCGGCGTGCAGGGCAATCTCGAGTACGGATTGAGGCGCGCGGCGAAGCCGGGCGGGCGCGACGCCCTCGAGGCCGCGGTGCGTCTGCTCGGCATCGGTCACCTGCTCGCCCGCGAAGTCTCGACGCTCTCCGGCGGCGAGCGGCAGCGGGTGGCGATCGCGCGCGCGCTGGCGACGCAGCCGCGCCTGCTGCTGCTCGACGAACCCCTGTCCGCGCTCGACCGCGCGCGCCGGCAGGAGGTGCTGCCCTGGCTCGAGAAGATGCGCGACGAGCTGAGCGTGCCCATGCTCTACGTCACGCACTCGGCCGACGAGGCGGCGCGGCTTGGCGATCGGCTCGTCCTGCTCGAGGCGGGCCGCGTGCGGGCCGCGGGCGCGGCCGCCGACCTGCTGGCCGCGATCGACGGGACCGCGGCGCTGGGCGACGACGTCGGCGCGCTCGTCGCGGCGCGCATCGTCGAGCGCGACGAAGCGTGGGGGCTCGTGCGCGCCGAGTTCGACGCGGGCTCGTTCTGGATCGCCGACCACGGCCTGGCGGCCGGCGCGGCGGTGCGCCTGCGCGTTCACGCACGGGACGTGAGCATCCAGCTGGAGGAGCCGACGGGCACGAGCATCCAGAACCACGTGCGGGCCACGGTCGAGGCGATCGCCGACGCGTCGCAGCCCTCGCAGGCCTATGTGCGGCTGGCCTGCGGCCGGCAGCGCCTGGTGGCGCGCGTGACGAAGCGCGCGGTCCATGCGCTGGGCCTGTCGCCGGGCATCGCGGTGTGGGCCGCCGTCAAGGCGGTCGCGGTCGTCGATTGAACGCGAGGGCGCCGCGCCTTCGACGCGCGACCGGATTTGCGCTTATTCTCGAACGACAAAGGAGACATACGATGTACCCACGACGCCGGCTCGCCATCGCGCTTGCTTTCGCCGCCACCTGCACCGCGGCCCTCGCGCAATCGCCTTCCGCCCCGCCGCCGCAGCGCGCCTTCGACCTGCAGGCCCACCGCGGCGCCCGTGCGCTGCTCCCCGAGAACTCCCTGCCCGGTTTCGCCTACGCACTGGGCGTGGGCGTAACGACCCTCGAGACCGACATCGCGATCACGAAGGACAACGTGCTTTTCCTGTCGCACGATCCGCTTCTCAACCCGGACATCACGCGCGGGCCCGACGGGAAGTACCTGGAGCGAAAAGGTCCCGCCATCCGTTCGCTGACCGCGAGCGACATGGCGCGCTACGACGTCGGCCGCATCCGCGAGGGCAGCGCCTATGGGCGCACTTTCGCCAACCAGAAACCGGTGGACGGCACCCGCATCCCCCGGCTGGAGGAACTCTTCGCGCTGGTGAAGTCCGCGAACAACGACCAGGTGCGCTTCGCCATCGAGACGAAGATCACGCCCCATGCGCCCGGCGAAACGGCGTCGCCGGAGGAATACGTCCGCCTGATCCTGGCGGCGGTGCGGGCCGCGGGCATGGAAAGCCGCGTCTCCATCCTCTCCTTCGACTGGCGCACGCTCCAGATCGTGCAGAAGGTGGCGCCGAACATCCCGACGGTCTACCTCACGATGCAGTTGCCGAGCTCCATCGACAACATCGCCGCCGGCAAGCCCGAGGGCTCCGCCTGGACGGCGGGCTTCCAGCTGAAGGACCATGGTTCGGTGCCGAAGATGATCAAGGCCGCCGGCGGCCATACCTGGTCGTGCTTCTGGCGCGACCTCTCGGCCGAGAAGGTGAAGGAAGCGCAGGCGCTCGGCCTGCAGGTGCTCGCCTGGACCGTGAACGACCCGGCGGGCATGCGCCAGATGATGGACTGGGGCGTGGACGGCATCGTCACCGACCGGCCGGACCTGCTGCGCGCGGAAGCCGAGAAGCGCGGGTTCCCGCTGCCGAAGCCGACGCCGGTGAAGTAGGCCGCCGGTCCCGGAGCGCGACGCGCGACCCGCGCCGCGAACAGAGCCACTTTTGCCGCCTTCATCGCGGCTTCGCTCTCCGGCCCCCTGCGTACGCTTGCGTGACACGCAGGAGGGGGTTCACCGTGAGAGGCGCTCTGAGGTCGCTGGTCGAACTGGCGGCGGACTGGTATTGGGAGACCGACGCGTCGCACGCCTTCGCGCTGTGCATCGCGTCGTCCGGCTACGACGGTCATTCCGTGCCGTCGCACGGCACGCGCCCCTGGGAGCTGCCCGGCGCAAAGGCGGGCGAGGCCGGTTGGGACGCGCATCGCAGCTGCATCGCGGAACGCCGCGCGTTCCGCAACCTCGAGATGTCGTACCGCGACGCCACGGGCCGCCGCGTGTACGTGCTCCTGAGCGGCGAGCCCGTGTACACGCGGGCAGGACGATTCCGCGGCTACCGCGGCGTCGCGCGCGACATCACGGCGGAAAAGCGCGCGGAGCAGGCGCTCAACGCGAGCGAGGCCCAGCTCGCCGCGATCATCGATTCGGCGATGGATGCCGTGATCACCGTCAACGCCGCGGGTCTCGTGGTGGTTTTCAACGAGAGCGCGAGCGTCATGCTGCGCTGCACGCGCTCCGACGCCGTGGGCCGCTCGCTCGCGCACTTCGCGCCGCAGGCGCTGGCCTACCTGCAGTGCGCGGATCCCTGGGACGATGGGCGCACCCCTGCCGCCTCGCCGCGCCTCCTGGTGCGCGCGCTGCCGGTCACGGCGCGGCGCGCCAGCGGGGAGTCGTTCGGGGCGGAGGCCACGATCTCGCGCCTGGAGGCGGCCGGGCGCGAACTGTTCTGCATCGTGCTGCGCGACCTGTCGGCCGGCATCGCCGCCGAGGAGGCGCGCCGCACGCTGGAGACGCAACTGCGGCAGTCGCAGAAGATGGAAGCGCTGGGCACGCTCGCGGGCGGCATCGCGCACGACTTCAACAACATCGTCGCCGCGATCCTCGGCAACGCCGCGCTGGCGTCCGCGAACCTGGACGACGCGGCGAGCGTGAAGCGTTTCGTGACGGAGATCGGCAAGGCCGGCCTGCGCGCGCGCGACGTCGTACAGCGCATCATGGCCTTCAGCCGCAAGCAGCCGCCGGTGTTCACCTGCCAGCCGCTGCAGCCGCTGGTGCAGGAGGGCGTGGAGATGCTGCGCGCCACGCTGCCCTCGGGCATCGAAGTCACGGCGCGGCTCGCCGAATCGCCGCTGTACGCCGACGTCGACGCCGCGCAGATCAGCCAGGTCCTCATGAATCTCGGCACGAACGCCTGGCAGGCGCTCGGCAGCCATCCCGGCAACGTGCGGATCGCGCTGGACGCGCGCGGCGCGGAGGCGTGCCTCTCGGTCACGGACAACGGCTGCGGCATGGACGACGCCACGCAGCAGCGCATCTTCGAGCCCTTCTTCACGACCAAGGCAAAGGGCGAAGGGACGGGCCTCGGCCTGCCGGTGGTCCACGGCATCGTGCGCGGCCACGGCGGCCGCATCGAAGTGCGCAGCCGCCGGGGCGCGGGCACCACGTTCGACGTCTACCTGCCGCTTGCCCGCGCGCCAGCGGCCATCGCCTGCACGCCTGCAGCGGGCGCAGCGGCCGTGCCGCGCGCCGTCGCGCCGCCGTGCGAAGGCCGGGGCCGGCATATCGTGTACCTCGACGACTACCCGGCCATGGTCTTCATGATGAAGGCGACGCTCGAAGCCCAGGGCTTTCGCGTGACCGGCTTCGAGGACGCGCACGCGGCGCTCGACTGGCTGCAGACCCATGCGGGCGATGCCGACCTGCTCATCACGGACTACAACATGCCGGGCCGCTCCGGCCTCGAAGTCGCCGCCGACGCGCGGCGCCTGCGGCCGGAACTGCCGGTCGTGCTGGCCTCCGGCTACCTGACGGACGAACTGCGCGAGAGCGCGCGCGCCCTCGGCGTGACGCACCTGTTCGACAAGCCGCGCGGCATCGAGGCGATGTGCAGCCTCGTCGCCGACGTGCTCGGCGAAGGAGGCCGCCATGCATGAAGGCATGATGCGACTGCTCGACGCGCTTCCGGCCGCGTCGCGCGGGCGAATGGTGGCCATCTACCGGCAGTCGCTCGGCGACCAGGCCGCCCGCCTGCGCGACGCCTTCTTCGGCGGTCGGCTGGACGAGGCGACGTCGATCGCGCACAAGATCGCCGGATCGGCCGCGATGATGCAGGACGCGGGCCTGGCCGTGTCGACGCGCAGCCTCGAGCAGTGCCTGCGCGGCGGCCGCTGGGACGAGGCGATGGAGCACTGGCCGGAGGTCGAGGCGCGCACGGCGTCGACGCTGGCGGCGCTGGCGGGTTGAAGCCGGCCAGCGGCATCGTTGGCGCGGATGCCGCGCCGGTCTCCCTCAGGCCTGCATCCGCGCCGCGTACTGCGCCAGCTCGGCCGCCGTGGCCAGCTTCAGCTTTTCCATCAGGCGTGCGCGATAGACCGCCAGGGTCTTCGCGGGCAAGGCGAGTTGCGTCGCGACTTCGGCCAGCGGAAGCCCGGCGCCGAAGGCGCTCAGCAACTGCCGCTCGCGTTGCGAAAGCCGGTCGCCCGCGGGCGCCGCCTGCGCCGTGAGTTGCTCCGCAAGCAGCGCGGCGATCTCCGGCGAGATGAACTTGCGCCCCCGCGCCACGGTCTGGATGGCGTAAGCCAGCACGGTCGTGTCGGCCGACTTGCAGACATAGCCGGACGCGCCGGCGCGCAAGGCCTTCAGCGCATACGGATCCTCGGGGTGCATCGACACCACGAGCGCGCGCGGCGGCGTGGCGCGCGCTCGCATGGCCTCCAGCGCGTCGAGCCCCGAGAGGCCGGGCAGGTTGATGTCGAGCAGCAGCACGTCGCAGGGCACGGTGTCCAGCAGCGGCACGGCTTCCTCCCAGCTCCCGGCCTCGCCCGCGACGACGAAGCCGTGTTCGCGAAGCGCGTCGCGCATGCCGCGGCGGATGAGGCCGTGGTCGTCGACCAGGATCAGGCGCGTCATCGCGCGGCCTCCGGCTGCACCGGCAGCCACATCATGAGCGTCGTGCGCCCCGCGAGGCTGGAGATGTCGAGCGCGCCGCCCGCCGCGCGCGCCCGTTCGGCCAGGCCGAGCAGGCCCAGCGAGCCGGGCTTGCGCAGCGACGATGCGTCGAGTCCGCAGCCATCGTCGCTGACTTCCAGCGACGCGATGCGGCCGCCGTAGTGCAGGTCCACCGTCACGCGGCGCGCGCGCGCGTGCTTGGCGATGTTGGTCAGCGCCTCCTGGCACGTGCGGTAGAAGGCGAGCGCGATCGGCGTTTCGGGCTCGCGCGCGGGCGTGCCGGCCTGGAAGTCGATGTCGATCTCCGGCATGCGCTGGCGGAACTGGCGCACCTGCCACTCGAGCGCGTGCGCGAGCCCGGCGTCGAGCGCGGGCGGGCGAAGATTGTGGAGGATGCGCTGCGTGGCCTCGATCGCCTGAGCGAGCGACGCGCGCGTGCGGCCCAGGCGCTCGGACTGCGGGCCATCGACGTGGCGCGACAGGGCTTCGAGTTCGAAGCGGATCGCCGTCAGCGTGCCGCCCACTTCGTCGTGGACTTCGCGCGCGATCGCGGCGCGCTCTTCGTCGAGCGCGGTCTGCGTGCGTTGCGACAGGTGGCGCAACTGCTCGCGCGAGCGGGCGAGCTGCGCCTGCGCCTCCGCGCTCTCGCGCCGCGCCCGTGCGGCCGAGGTCGCATTGCGCACGGCCATGCCCAGGCGCGCGAGGCGGCCCTTGATGAGGTAGTCGTCGGCGCCACGGCGCATCGCGGCGACGGCGGCGTCCTCGCCGATCACGCCCGAGACGATGATGAAAGGCGGCGGCGCGGGCAGCGCGCGCACCAGCGCCAGCGCGTCCGCGCTCGTGAAGCCCGGCAGGTGGTGGTCGGAGATGACGAGGTCCCAGGCCTCTTCGTTCAGCCGGCGGGCGACGTCGTCGGCGGTCTCGACGCGCACGGCGGTCACGGGCAGCCCCTGCGCCGCCAGCATCGCCAGCAGCACTTCGTAGTCCAGCTCCGAGTCCTCGATGACCAGTACGCGCATGCGTCCTCCTTCAGCCTCTCACCTTAGCGGCGTTCGCGCGAAGGCGAGCGCGGAAAAGCAGCCTGTCCCGCCGCCTGTTCCGCGTCATCGCAGCGGCGCGAGGAACGCACGCAGCCCCTCGTTCAACACCGGCAGGATGTGCGGCACGCCGGCCGCCAGCGCGCCGAGTCCGACCAGCAGCGTGACCGGAAAGCCGATGGAGAACAGGCTCAGCTGGGGCGCGACGCGCGAGACGAAGCCGAGCGCGAGGTTGACGAACAGCATCAGCATCGTGGCCGGCAGCGCCAGCACGAGCGCGAGCCGGAACACCTCCGCGCCGAGCGCATCGAGCCGGACGAGGCGCAGTGCCGCCATCGGATCGCCCGCGATCGGCAGCGTGCGGAAGGTGGCCACGAGGGCGTCGATCAGGGCCAGGTGGCCGTCGAGCGCCACGAACAGCATGAGCGCGAGCGTGTGCAGCCAGCTGCCCACGGGCGACTCGGTGCCGCCGTGCGGATCGAAGAAGCCCGCGAACGAGAAGCCCATCTGCAGGCCGACGAGTTCGCCCGCGATCTCGAACACGGCGAACAGCAGGCGCGCGGCGAAGCCGAGCACGAGGCCGATGAGCACCTGCTGCGCGACCAGCCCGAGGCCGCTCGCGGAGGCGAGCGACAGGCCCGCGGGCACGCCCGCGAACGGCGCGATGGCGAAGCCGATCACCCCCGACGCGGCGACCCGGACGCGCATCGGCACCGAGCGATGCGACAGGATCGGCGCGGCGGTGAACAGCGCGAGCACGCGCAGGAAGGGCAGCAGGAAGCCGGCCAGCCACGCGTCGAGCTGCACCTGGCTGAAGGTGACCATGGGCGGCCCGCGCCTTCAGCCCACGGCGGCCGGGATCGACGAGATCACCTGGCGCAGCCAGTCGACGAGCGTCGACATCATCCACGGCCCGGCCACGCCCAGCGCGGTGAGCACGGCGAGCAGCTTTGGCAGGAACGACAGCGTCGCTTCGTTGATCTGCGTGACGGCCTGGAACAGGCTCACGGCCAGGCCGGTGACGAGCGCAACCCCCAGCACGGGCGCGCACAGCATCACGAGCATCTCGATAGCCATGCGGCCGAAGGCGAGCACGGACTCGGGCGTCACGACGCGCCTCCGAAACTCGCGACGAGCGAGCCGATCAGCAGGTTCCAGCCGTCGGCGAGCACGAACAGCATCAGCTTGAACGGCAGCGCCACCAGCACCGGCGACAGCATCATCATGCCCATGGACATCAGCACGCTCGCCACGATGAGGTCGATGACGATGAAGGGGATGAACACCATGAAGCCGATCTGGAACGCGGTCTTCAGCTCCGACGCGATGAAGGCGGGCACCAGGATTCGCATCGGCGCCTGCGCGGCGGCGCCGTTCTCCGGCAGGCCGGCGATGCGGTTGAACAGCGCGAGGTCGCCCGCGCGCGTCTGCTTGAGCATGAAGGCGCGCAGCGGCTCGCTGCCGCGCGCGACCGCGTCCTCGAACTGCATGCGCTGCTCGCTGTAGGGCTTGTAGGCTTCGGCGTAGATGCGGTCGAGCGTCGGCGACATCACGAAGAAGGTGAGGAAGAGCGACAGGCCCACGAGCACCTGGTTGGGCGGCGTGGACTGCAGGCCGAGCGCCTGGCGCAGCAGGCTCAGCACGATGATGAGCCGCGTGAAGCTCGTCATGAGCAGCAGCACGGCCGGCAGGAACGAAAGCGCCGCGAAGATCAGCAGCGTCTGGATCGGCACCGAGTACGTGGTGGTGTTGCCCGCGGTCTGCGCGGTGAAGCCGAGCGGCGTGGACTGCGCGATCGCGGCGCCCGCGCCGAGCAGGGCGATCGCGCACGCGAGGCCCGGAACGAGGCGTCGCGCGTTCATGGCAGCCTCGCGGGCGCCGGGGCGCTGGCGGATGCTTCGCCGAGCAGCGTCACCTGCTGCGGCGTCACGCCGAGAATCAGCGTGCGGCCCTCGATGCGGACCATCACCACGCGCTCGCGCGTGCCGAGCGCGACCTGGCCCGCGATCTCGATCGGGCGCATCGCGCCGCCGGGGCGGAAGTTCTGCAGGCGCTTCACGGCCCACAGCACGGCGGGAATGAGCGCCACCACCAGCAGGAGCATGAGGAAGGAGGAGGCCGCCGAGGCGGTGGACGAACCCATCGCGATGCTGCCCTCAGCGGTTCAGCCGGCGCATGCGCTCGGACGGCGTGACGATGTCGGTGAGGCGGATGCCGAATTTCTCGTTGACGACCACCACCTCGCCCTGGGCGATGAGGAAGCCGTTCACGAGCACGTCCATCGGCTCGCCGGCGAGCGCGTCGAGCTCGATCACCGAGCCCTGCGCCAGTTGCAGGATCTGCTTGATCGGGATGCGCGTGCGCCCGAGCTCCACCGTGAGCTGCACGGGGATGTCGAGCACGAGGTCGATGTCGTCGCGGCGCGCGCCGGGGCCGCCCGCGTCGAGGCGGGGAAACAGGGCGGACGCCGCGGGCTGCGCGGGCAGGCCGCCGCCTTCGGACTCGGCCTGCGCGAGCGCGGCCTCCCAGTCGTCGGCAAGCGCGTCGGGCGCGGCGGCGGCCGGCATGTCGGCGGCGGCGAGGGTGTTCATGGCGTGAGGCTCCGGGAGACAGGGGCGGGAACGGAAGCGGAGAGGGAGGCGGACGCAGAGGCGGACACGGATGCGGAGGCGGCGGAAGGCGCGGCTGCGGCCGTGCTCGCCGCAGCCGCGGACTGGGTCAGGAATTCGCGGATGCGCAGGCCGTAGCGGGCGCCGAGCGTGCCGTAGTCGCACTCGAACACGGGCACGCTGTCCACCTTCACGGTGAGCGTCGGCGCGCGGTCGAGTTCGATGAAGTCGCCCGTCTTGAGCGCGACGAGTTCGCGCACGGTGGCCTGGCTGTAGGCGAGTTCGGCGGCGAGTTCGACGGTCGCGGACTGGACCTGCTGCGTGAGCAGATGGAGCCAGCGGCTGTCGGGCGCGGCCGTGTTGCCGGGCGGCGGCGAGTGCAGGACGTCGCGGATCGGCTCGAAGGTCGAATAGGGAATGCACAGGTGCAGCGCGCCGCCCGATTCGCCGAACAGGACGTTGAAGGTCGCGGCGATCGTCATCTCCGCGGGCGTCGCGACGCTGGCGAAGCGCGGATGGACCTCGGAGCGCGCCAGTTCGAGCTCGACCGGATGAATGGGCGCCCACGACCGCGTGTACGCGGCGCAGATCACGGCCACGAAGCGCGCGATGATGCGCTGCTCCGTGGCCGAGAACTCGCGCGCCTGCGGGTTCGCGGCCTTGCCGCCCTTGCCGGCCGCCCCGCCGAAAAGTGCGTCGACGATGGCGAAGACGAGGGCGGGCTCGAGGATCAGCAGGCCCGCGCCGCGCAGGGGCCGCACGTGCATGACGTTGATGCTCGTCGGCGCCGTCACGCTGCCGATGAAGTCGCCGAACTTCTGCACCTTCACGGGCGCCGCCGCGACGTCGGCGTGCCGCCGCATGAAGCCGAAGATGCCTTCGCCGAGATTGCGCACGAAGTGCTCGTGGACGCTGTCGAGCGCGGGCATGCGGCCGCGCACGATCCGTTCCTGGCTCGAGAGGTCGTAGGCGCGCACGCCCGAGGCGTCGGGCGCGGCCGCGGAGCCGGGCGACGCGGGCTCGCCGCCCGCGCGGTCCACCAGCGCGTCGACTTCTTCCTGCGAGAGGGATTGCGTCACCGTCCGTCCCTCGGTCTACTGGACGATGAATTGCGAGAAGAGCACGCCGCGGATGGGGCCGGCGTTCGCGCTCGCGCCGGATGCGCCGGATGCGCCGGATGCGGCGGCGGCGGGCACGGCCGCGCCGATGGCGCGCGCCACCCGCTCGCGGATCTGGTCGGCCAGCTGCTGCTTGCCGTCCACGCTCAGCAACTGCTCGATCTGCTTGGAGGAGATCAGCAGCAGGATGTCGTTGCGCACGGCGGGCAGGCGGTCCTTGATCTGCACTTCGATCGCCGGGTCGTCGTGCTCGATCGTCACGCCGATCTGCGCGAAGCGTTCGCCGCGCGCGTCCTGGAGGTTGACGGTGAAGGGCTCGAGCGTGGTGAAGACCGACTTGCGCGGCTTCTTCTCCTCCACTTTCGCTTCGGCATGGGCCGCGCCGCGGCCCATGAGGAACCACGCGCTCACGCCGCCGACGGCGCCGGAGACGGCCACGGCGGCGAGGACGATGACCAGCTTGGAGGTCGAGAGTTTCTTCGCCGGGGCGGGGGCTGCTGCTGCTGCTGCGGACATGGGAGGGGCTCCTGGATGCCTTGCATTGTGGGCAGCGGCGCGCGCGGCGAAAGGCGCGATAAGCGCGGGGAAAACGCGGCTCATTCGCCGCGGCTTCCCCGGCCTTTGCCTCAGGCGTAGAGGTCGAGCATGCCGCGACCGGCGCCCGGCGATGCGGCGCGCGCGACGGCGCCGGCCGAGCCCGGATCGGTGGCGCCGTCCTCCTGGCCGCCGCCCTGTCGATGGGCATGGCTCGCCGAAGCCTGGGCCGCCCGCTGCTGCGCGTGTCCGTCGTGCGCGTGAGCCCCCGCGCCGATGCCGGCGTCGCCGAGGGAGAGGCCGCCTTCGGCCAGCATCTCGCGCAAGGCCGGCAGCGCCTGCGCGATGCCGGCGCGCGTGGTCTCGCTCGCGGCGGCGAAGCTCATGTCCGCGCGCCCCTCGCTCAGCGCGAGCTCGATGCGGATCGGGCCGAGTTCCGCCGGGTTCAGGCGCAGCTCGGCCGTTTGCACGCCGCCCGCGACGAGCAGGCGCACCTCGCTCGCGAGCTCGCCGGGGAAGGCGGCGTCGAGGGGGTGTGCGAAGAGCGCGGCGCGGTGAGCGGGCGCGGCCGGCGTCGCCGATGCGTCCGGGAGCGCGTTCGCGTTCGCGACCGCGGCGGCGTGCGGCAGCGAAGGGCCGTGCGCGGCGCCCGGGTGCAGGGCCGAGGCGGCTGCTTCGCTCGACTCCGGCCCGCGACCCGTCGTTCCTGCTTCGCGTGCGGCGGCGAAATCGTTGCCGGCGACGCTCGGCGCCGAAGGCCGGGCCGTGTTCGTGTCGGCATCCTGTGCGATGCCCGGGTGTCCGTCGGGGCCCGGCGCAATGCGGGGCCGCGTGCTCGTCTGCGGGCGATCGGCCGGGCCCGAAGTGGACGCCGCCGCCACGCCGCTGCATTCGCCGCCCGTGGACGCTGCATCTTGCGGGAGCGTGGACGCCGTGCCGCCCGATCCGCCGGCGGGGACGCTCGCCAGCGCGAGCAGTTGCGCCGGGGACAAGGGCGACGCCACCGTCGGCGGTACTCCCGGCGCGGTGCCTGCCGCGGTCGCAGCCGCGGCGGGCTCCGCGGCAATCGGGATCGCGCTTGCTTCCATCGGGATGCATGTCGGCGCATCCTCGGCCGCCAGCGCGTCGGGAGAGGTGGACGGCGCATCGACCGCGAGCGCTTCGCCGAGGCCCTGCAGCAACGCGCCGAACGTGTCCCCCGGCTCGGCCACGCCGGCGTCCGCGTTCGCGTCCCCCGTGGCAGCGCCTGCCGCGCTCGCGGTGTTCGAAGCGGAATGGGTCATGCGAGCCAGGAGGCTCGCGGATGTCGTCATCATGAGGAATGCTCCCTGCGTGCGCGCTGCAAGGCGCGGGCGGCGAATTCGTCGGCTTCGCGCTGCGCGCCGCGGGCGAGGCGCAGGTCGCGCTGCGCCTCGCGCCGCCGCTGCAGCGTCTGCAGCGCGAGGAGCGCCTGCTGGCATTGCAGCAGGCGCGCGTGCTGCGCCGCGGTCTCGCGCGCGCGCATCGACAAGTCGTCCTTCTGGATCGCCAAGGCTTCGTCGAGTTTCGCGATGAACCGCTGGCGGCTCGCGAGCGCATCGCCGCTCACGGACGCGCCCGTTGCGGCCGGCGAGCGCGCCAGGTACTGGACGCGGTAATTGCACAGTTGCTCGCCGCGTTCGGCCGCGGCGGCTTCGCGCCTCTGCGTCTGCGCAAGCGCCTGGGCTTCGCGGTCGCGCGCGGCCACGGCGCGCTCGATGAGCAGTGGCAGGGTGCGGTCAAGGCTCATCGGACTTCCCTCCGCGCTGCGCGCTGCGGGGCCATGAGCCTTGGGGCGGCCCGGCGGCTCATGCGATCTCCGCCTCGGCAACCAGCGCCGCCAGCGCCGCACGGCTTGCCGCCAGCGGCGCGCCCTCGCGCATGTCCTGCTGCAGGAAGGCCGCGATGCGCGGGTAGAGACGCACCGCGAGGTCGGTCTGCGGATCGGACCCGGGCACGTAGGCGCCCACGGCGATCAGGTCGCGATTGCGCTGGTAGCGCGCATACAGCGCCTTCAGCGCGCGGGCGAAGCGCAGGTCGTCGTCGCCCGACACGTTGTGCATCACGCGCGAGATCGACTGCTCGATGTCGATGGCGGGGTAGTGCCCCTGCTCGGCGATGGCGCGCGACAGCACGATGTGGCCGTCGAGGATCGCGCGCGCGTTGTCGGCGATGGGGTCCTGCTGGTCGTCGCCTTCCGTCAGCACCGTGTAGAACGCGGTGATCGAGCCGCAGCCGTGCAGGCCGTTGCCCGTGCGCTCCACGAGCTGCGGCAGCCGCGCGAAGACCGAGGGCGGATAGCCCTTCGTCGCGGGCGGCTCGCCGAGCGTGAGCGCCATCTCGCGGTGCGCCATCGCGTAGCGCGTGAGCGAGTCCATGAGCAGCAGCACGTTCTTGCCGCGATCGCGGAAATGCTCGGCGAGCGATGTCGCGTAGGCCGCGCCCTGCATGCGCATGAGCGGCGGCAGGTCGGCGGGCGCGGCCACGACGACGGCGCGCGCGAGGCCTTCCTCGCCGAGGATGTCCTCGACGAATTCCTTCACCTCGCGGCCACGCTCGCCGACGAGCCCGACCACGGTCACGTCGGCCTGCGTGTAGCGCGCCATCATGCCCATGAGCACGCTCTTGCCGACGCCCGAGCCGGCGAAGAGGCCGAGCCGCTGTCCGCGTCCCACGGTCAGCATGGCGTTGATCGCGCGCACGCCGACGTCGAGCGGCTCGCGCACGGGTTCGCGGTCCATCGCGTTGATCGGCGGGCGCACGAGCGGCTCGCTGCGCGTGCCTCGGAGCGGGCCGTGTCCATCGAGCGGCGCGCCCGAGGGGTCCACCACGCGGCCGAGCAGCGCGTCGCCCATCGGCAGGCGGCGCAGGTGCGCGATGCGGCCGTCGGCGGCCGGCGCGACGCCGCGATAGTGCAAGCCCTCGAACGGATAGCGCAGCGGCTCGACGAGCGCACCGGGCGAGAGGCCTTGGATGTCGCCGGTGGGCATGAGGTGCAGGTGACCCCGTGCGAACCCGACGACCTCGGCCTCGGTGCTGTTGTGGCCGTCGTGGACGCGGCACACGCTGCCGAGCGGCAGGCGCAGGCCGGTCGCCTCCATGACGAGGCCCGAGACGCGGACGAGGCGGCCGGACACGGCGAGCGGCACGTCGTGCGCCAGCAACGCGCCATGCGCGCGCACGTGGGCGGCGAGGCGCGAGGCGGCGCCCGCGGGCGCGGTCGACGCGGCGTTGGATGGCGAGTGCAGGTCCACGTTCACGGCAACGGCTCTTCGTCGCGCCCGAGGGTCGCCATGACCGCCTGCCAGCGGGTCTCGAAGCCCGCCTCGGCGACGCCGGTGTCGGCTTCGGCGCGGCAGCCGTCGGGCGGCAGTGCGGGGTCGGCGACGATGCGGCAACCGGCCTCGCCTTCGAGCGGCGCCTGCAGCACGGCCGCGGCGTCCGGGTGCAGGAAGAGCTCGACCTGCGACGCGTTCTCGCCGAGCGCGCGCAGCGCCTCGCACGCGGCGGGCAGCAGCGCGTGCGCGCCCTGCCGCAGCTCGCGGCGCAGCACCTGGCGCGCGATGTCGATGGCGAGCGAGACGAGGTCGCTCGCCACCTGCGATTCGAGCGCCGCCATCTCCGCGCGGAACGCGCCCAGCACTTCCCGCATCTGCACGGCCGCGTCGGCCGCGGTGCGGGACCGGAAGTCCTCCAGCGCCTGCGATCCCTCGCTGTAGCCCTGGTTCAAGCCGAGCCGCGCGCCCTGGTCGAAGCCGCGGCGACGGCCGAGCGCGTAGGCGGCGCGGGCCGTCTCGTTCGACAGGTCGCGCGCGGTGAGGCGGCGGCTCGGCTCGCTCGGGGCGCCCGGCAGTTCGGTGAGGTCGAAGGGGGCCACGCCGCGCAGCGACTCGGCGGCGATGATGCGGCTGGACGCCGGGGCGCTCGCGGCGGGGGGCGACGCGATCGCCGCCGCTTCAAACGAAGTCCGCATCGCCTCCCCCTGCGATCGTCAGCTCGCCTTCGTCGGCCAGCCGCCGCGCGACCTTCAGCACTTCCTTCTGCTGCGCCTCCACTTCCGACAGTCGCACGGGTCCGCGCGACTCGAGGTCCTCGCGCAGCGTCTCGGCCGCGCGCGAGCTCATGTTCGCGAAGACGTGTTCGCGCATCTCGGGCTCCGCGCCCTTGAGCGCAACGACGAGCTGCTCGCCGCCCACGTCGCGCAGCAGGCGCTGCATGCCCTTGTTGTCGAGCTTCAGCAGGTCGGCGAAGGTGAACATCTGCTCCTCGATCTTCGTGGCGAGGTCCGCGTCCGCCTCGCGCACGGCTTCGAGCACGCCGGCTTCGCTGCCGCCGCCCATCACGTTGAGGATCTCCGCCGCCGCCTTCGCGCCGCCCAGCGCCGTCTTGCGCGTGCGCGCGCCGCCGGCCATGGCCCGCGCAAGCACCTCGTCGAGTTCCTTAAGCGCGTTCGGGTCGATGGTCTCCAGCGTGGCGATGCGAAGCACGACGTCGTGGCGCACGCTCTCGTCGAGCGAGGCGAGCACGCGGCCCGCCTGGTCGCGCTCCAGATGCACCAGCACGGTCGCCACGATCTGCGGATGCTCGGCACGGACGATGTCGGCGATGGTTTCGGCATCCATCCAACGCAGGCTCTCGATGCCGGTCGGCTCGCGCTCGTGCACGATGCGCTCGAGCAGCATGCCGGCCTTGTCGTCGCCGAGCGCGAGCTTGAGCACGTTGCTCACGTAGGCGCCGGTGTCGCCGACGAGCGAACGCTGCGAGTCCACGGCCCCCGAGAAGCGCGCGAGCACGTCGTCGAACTGCTCGTCGCCCACCGAGGTGAGGCCGGCCATGCGTTCGCCGAGGCGCTCGACTTCGCGCGGCGACAGGTGCTTGAGCACTTGCGCGGCACAGTCTTCGCCGAGCGCGAGCAACAGGATCGCGCCGGCTTCGATGCCGGCATCCGCGGCGGGTGTGGATGTGGCTGTGGCCATCGTTCCATTCCTCCTAGGCGGGGGCCTTGGCCCAGGTGCGCACGACGTTCGCGACCGTCGCCGGGTCCTGCTGCGCAAGCTGGCGGATGCCTTCGAGCTGCGAGTCACGCGACTGCACGCGAGGCGCCGGTTGCGCATCGGCGAATCCCGTCGGACCGGGCAAGCCGGCGGGCATGGCTTCCACCGTCGTTGTCGTCGACACCGGATCCGGCAGGGGGATGGCGTCGTGGACGCGGGTCTCGAGCAGGCGCGGCTCGCCCCCCGTCGTCGCGCGCGCCGCCTTCATCGCGGGGCGCACGAGGCCGAGAACGACGATCAGCGCCATCATCGGCAGCGCGAGCCAGGGGCCGACGCTGCGCACGATCTCCAGCACCTCGGGCTGCTTCCACAGCGGCAGCTCCGATGCCTTGGGCAAGGCGGTGGCGGAGAACGCGGCGTTCACGACCTGCACCGAATCGCCGCGGTCCTTGCTGAAGCCGATGGCCTCGCGCACCAGCGCGTTGATCTGCTCCATCTGCTGCGCGGGCAGCGCCTGCGGCTTGCCGCCGGCCGCGCCGAGGTGATTGACGATGACGGCGGCGCTCAGGCGCTTCACGATGCCGGTCGCGTTGCGCACGACCTTCACGGTCTTGTCCACTTCGTAGTTGGTGATGGCGTCGCGCTTCACGCCGCCGCCCCCGCCGACGGCCGTGGCCGCGATGGCCTGCGGCGCGCCGTTCACGGGCGACGTCGGCGTGGCGGGCGGCTGGTTCGCCAGCGCGCCCGGCACGCCGCCCACGCCCGCCGCGCCGCCGTTGCCATTGCCCGGCGCCTCGGAGAGCTGCTGGCTGCGCACCGATGCGGGCGAGCTGCCCTGGTTGGGCCCGTACTGCTCCGCGGTCGATTCGCTCGTCGTGAAGTCCATGTCGGCGGTGATCTGCGCCTTCACGTTGCCCGGGCCCACGATGGGTTCGAGGATATGGATGATGCGCTGCGCGAGCGACTGCTCGGTCTGGCGCAGGTAGTGCAGCTGCGGCGCGTCGAGGCCGTTGGGCGCGGACTCGCCGGGCGCCTGCGACAGGAGCGTTCCGGTCTGGTCGACCACGCTCACCGCGCGGGGCTGCAGCTCGGGCACGCTCGAGGCCACGAGGTGGACGATGCCGGCCACCTGGCCCCGGTCGAGCGTGCGCCCGGCGTGGAGTTGCAGCAGCACCGAGGCCGAGGGCTTTTGCTGCTCGCGCATGAAGGCGGTCTGCGGCGGCAGCGCGAGGTGGACCCGCGCGGACTCCACGGCCGCGAGCGCCATGATCGAGCGCGCGAGTTCGCCTTCGAGCCCGCGCTGGAAGTTGAGGCGTTCCTGGAACTGCGTGGTGCCGAACTTCTGGTTCTCCACCAGTTCGAAGCCGACGGTGCCGCCGCGCGGCAGTCCTTGCGAGGCGAGCTTGAGCCTGACGTCGTGGACCTTGTCCGCGGGCACGAGGATGGCCGCGCCGCCTTCGCTGTACTTGTGCGGAACGTTCAGCTGCGCGAGCGCGGCGATGATCGCGCCGCCGTCCTTGTCGCTCACGCTGGCGTACAGGATGCGCCACTGCGGCTCGCGGCTCGCGGCGAGGCCGTACCAGATCAGGCCCGTGAGCATCGCGATCGCAACGCCGAGCGCGACGAGGCTGCGCGTGGGCAGCTGCAGGAGCCGGCCGAAAGGCGCGGGGAGGGGCAGCGGAGCGGTCGGGGGCGCGCTGACGGCGAGCGGTGCGGCGGCGGGCATTGGATGGTCCATGGGGCGTGCGAGGTCGACCCCCGGATTCTTGGCCCGATGCGCGCCGCGCCGTGCGCGGATATGCGGGCGAATTCGCGCGCTATTCGCGCGGCTGGCCGAGGCGCATGCGTCCTAGAGTGCTGGCATGGCGATCACTCCCGTCACCTCCGGCCTCCCGGCCTCGCTGGCCGATGCCCTGAAGCGCAACGCCGCGGCGCAGTCGAAGGCGGCTTCCCTGCCGCTGGGTGGCGGGGCGTCCATCGGGTCGATCGGGTCGCCCTCGGCGCCGTCCTTCGCCGCCGCATTCGACGCCGCGCTGCGCAACGTGAGCGCCTCGCAGGCGCAGGCGGCGTCGCTGGCCGAAGGGTTCCAGTCGGACCCGTCAAGCGTGAGCCTCGAGCAGGCGATGGTGGCGATGCAGAAGTCGCAGATCGGCTTCCAGTCCGCGCTCCACGTGAGGAACCGGCTGGTGTCGGCCTATAGCGACATCATGAACATGCAGGTGTGAAGAGGTTGCCACCGGAACCAGCAGTCGGCGGTCCTGTGAACCATGCGGATCATTGCTCCGCGCTCGTCCCGGCTATCCACTCTGCTGTCAAGTCTCTCTGGAGGCGCCGATATTCCGCTCGTGAGATGGATCTCTTGTTGACCAGTATGTTGAGGATCACACGTGGACTGACCTTGAAGTGGCTCGCCGCTGCCTCTATATCATCAAGCTCCGGGCGCTCGGCGTCGATATAGGACCGCAAGCCTTCAAACGGGCACAGGAACGCTTGCGCGAATGCACGCTGAAAACGCTGCCTGTACGTTCGCGTCTCTGTCATCGGTCCCATTTTTTCGCCGGGGTATCTGACGGCGTCGCCCAATGCGCGAGCAAGCTCGAAGCGCCGGGCGTTCGGGCGTCTCGAGTGAAACATCACCTTGTCCTGAGCTCCAGTTTCGCGCAAGCGCAGTCCGTACGGCCTCGTTGACCTACTAGCATTCAACGTGTCGAATGCGCGACTGGTGAGCCCAAGCATGGCGAACAACTGTTTGCTGGGAAGCGGACCATTGCCTAAGCCGTAGTTCCCTCGCATTTCCTCTGCGATCGATTCTGCCTCGGGCCACGCCAGTTCGAAGTTGGCTGCAACGTGATGCGGAATGAAATGCGAGACGACGTCTGCAAAATTACAAGAGA
>NZ_JBFWNP010000071.1:0-21727 GCF_050250995.1 Ramlibacter sp. | reverse complement strand
GCTCGTCCACGCGCGGATCACCCGCTCCCGCTGCTGCGCTCGGCGTCGGAGCAGGCGTGGGGGCGGCCGTCGGTGCTGGCGTCGGCGCGGGTGTCGGAGCAGGCGTCGGTGCAGGCGTCGGCGCGGGCGTCGGAGCGGGTGTCGGAGCGGGTGTCGGAGCGGGCGTCGGTGCAGGCGTCGGAGCGGGCGTCGGTGCAGGCGTCGGAGCGGGCGTCGGAGCGGGTGTCGGAGCAGGCGTCGGAGCAGGCGTCGGCGCGGGTGTCGGAGCAGGCGTCGGAGCGGGCGTCGGAGCAGGCGTCGGAGCAGGCGTCGGAGCAGGCGTCGGCGCGGGTGTCGGCGCGGGTGTCGGAGCAGGCGTCGGCGCAGGCGTCGGAGCGGGCGTGGGAGCGGGCGTCGGAGCAGGTGTCGGCGCAGGCGTCGGGGCGGGTGTCGGAGCAGGCGTCGGAGCGGGTGTCGGTGCAGGCGTCGGAGCAGGCGTCGGAGCGGGCGTCGGCGCGGGCGTCGGAGCGGGTGTCGGAGCTGGCGTCGGCGCAGGCGTCGGAGCTGGCGTCGGAGCAGGCGTCGGAGCGGGTGTCGGAGCTGGCGTCGGCGCAGGTGTCGGAGCTGGCGTCGGCGCAGGCGTCGGCGCAGGCGTCGGAGCTGGCGTCGGAGCAGGTGTCGGAGCAGGCGTCGGAGCGGGCGTTGGCGCAGGCGTCGGAGCAGGCGTTGGAGCAGGCGTTGGAGCAGGCGTTGGAGCAGGCGTCGGAGCAGGCGTCGGCGCGGCGGTCGGCGCCGGGGTCGGCGTGACCTTCGAGCCGATGGCTTGCGTGCTGTCATAGAACATCGAAAACCCGGAGAAGAGCGAGACGTCCTGGAACGTACCGCTCAGCCCCTGACCGGCCTCGACGAAAGCGTACTGGTCCGTCGCAGCCGGGCTGTAGCCGCCGTGCGTATGCGCGTCGAATTTGCCGGCGAGCTGCGCCGTGCCGGTGACCACGATGCGGTCATAGCTCGTCGACCCCCACACATCGGGGTGCGTGGTCGAGTCGCCGGTGAGGACCAGGTTGCCGACCACGCGGATCGTCTTGCCCGGCCCCGCGTCCGTGCCCGGCTTGAGTTCGCCGCTGTTGGTGAACGTGCCGCCGCCCAGGTCAATGGTGCCCTCGCCGAGCAAC
Source organism: Ramlibacter sp. (assembly GCF_050250995.1). GTDB lineage: Bacteria > Pseudomonadota > Gammaproteobacteria > Burkholderiales > Burkholderiaceae_C > Ramlibacter. Next base: position 20,573 of record NZ_JBFWNP010000071.1, on the reverse strand, counting down.
TTGCTCGTCTTGGCGCCGGTCATGCTGCCGCCGCTTGCCGACAGCGTCTTTCCATTGCGCAATTCGAGCGTTCCCGTCACCTGGATCGCCGCGCCGGACTTCGCGACGACGTTCGCCGCGAGAATCTGGTGCTCGGCGATGTTGACGTTCATCGCTTCGAGCAGCCAGGGCGAAGCGATCGTCTGGGTGCCCGCGAGGTCGATGCTGCCCCCCGACGAGGCGAGCGACACCGCGCCGGACCCGGCTGCCAGAGTCGCTTCCTTCACCTGGAGCGAGCGGGGCGAGGCGATGGCGACCCCGGCGGTGCCGGAGGTCACCGTCGTCTTGTCGAGCACCACGCCGTATCCGTTGCCCGGCGAGCCGCTGATGGACACGCCGCCCGAGTTGGCGGCGATGGTCACGTTGCCGAGAGAGACCTGGGCAGCGGCCGCGGCGATCTTGATGTCCGACGCGCTCGTGCGAATCGAATCCGTACGGATCGCCTGCCCGGCGGATGCCGTCGTCATCTCGACCTTGCCGCCCCCCTGGGTTCGGATCGGCATGCCGCGCGTGTCGATGCCGGTTCCGCCGGTGCCGTTCACCTCCAGCTTGAAATCGACGTCGGGCCGGAGGAGCAGTTCGTTCCCGCCGAAGTTCCCGCTGACGCCGATGGTCTGCGACGCCTGGATCAGGACGTTGGCGTTGATCCCCTCGAGTTCGCTCTCGAAGATCGTGTACGTGTTCGGACCCAGTGCCGCGAGCACCTGCCCCACGCCCCCGCCGATGAGGTCGCCGAAGCTGCCCGATCCGAGGTCGGTGTCGCTGCCGTCGCCCGTGCCGCCCTTGATGGTGACGATGTTCGGATCGAGGATGAGCTTGCCGGGAAGGCCCTTGTCGCTGCCGAGGTCGGCCTTGCCGCGGAACACGAGAGAGCGCCGCGCCGACACTTCGGCCGTGCCGCCCGCGAGGCCGCCGGCGCCGCGCGCGAAGAGCGCGCCGCGAAAGCGCGTGAGGTCCTCGCTCCAGATCGCGATTTCGCCGCCCGCGCCCGAGAGCTTCGCGTCCGCCTTCAGCACCGCACCCTGTTCGACGTCGACGATCCGCGCATTCTGTATGCGCGCATCCTTGCCCTGGAAGCCACCGCCGACCAGGATCTCGCCGCCGCCGTGCTTGTGGCTCACGTCGATGCTCGCCGCCGCCTTCAGGGCGATCGCCTCACCGGCGATGTGGACCGAGCCGCCCGAGTCGGCTCCGCGCGCAACGATGCGGCCATCCACGATCGAGTCGCCCGTCGCCCGCAGCACGACCTTGCCGCCTTCGGCGACGGCAGTGGTCGCGCGCACCAGCCCGCTGTGGCGCAGCCGGCTCGCGAAGATGCCGACCGCATCGCCCCGCAGCGTGCCGAGGTTGACCGCTTCGTCGTCGGGCGAGCGGACCTCGAGATGGATGCCTTCGAGGCCGCGCCCCGTCACCTCGACCTTCTGGCCCGCGGCAAGGATCGTGTTGCCGCCTCTCGATTCGACGATGGCGCCGCTGCCGGTCTGGACCTTCGGCGCGATCAGCACGACGTCTCCGCCGCGCGCGAGCACGCGCCCGTCGACCTGCAGGGGGCCGCTGCCGCCGGTGCCGTCGCCGAAGCGCAGGCGGCCTGCCTTCGCATCCGCTTCGCTCATGCGCAGCGTCGACGCGGTGAAGCCGGCGGTATCGACCACCGCGCCCGCGCCGACGGCGATGCCGTTGGGATTCACGAGCACGAGCCGGCCATTGGAGCCGAGCGTTCCGAGGATCGCGCTCGGGTCCGGGCCCGTCACCCGGTTGATCGATGTGCTCGCTGCGTTCGGCTGCGCGAAGAAGACCGACTGGCCCCCCGGCACGCCGAACGAATGCCAGTTGATCGCGGAATGCGACGTGCCGGCCCCGTTCGTGGTGGTGACCGTGGTGCGTGTGCCCTGCTGCACGACGCTCGCGCCGCCGTGGATGACGACGGGCTGCGTGGGCTGGCCCCAGCCGGCCGAGCCGAAACATGCGGCGACGGCGACGCACACGGCGCGTTGGGCCTGGGCGGGAAGATGCTTGCGAAACATGATGATGCAGTCCGATGCGTTCGGGAACAAGTCTGTCGACTGCGCACGGGCCCGGATCGGGGGCTGTATCCCATTCGCGTGTGGGACGGCTCCCACAAGCTGAGCGATTCAGGCCTGCTTCGTGCTCGTTGCTGGGACGGAACGTGAGATTCGCACGTCGGACAACGCCTCGACACGCTGTGGGTGTCAGCGGCCGCGGGCTGCGGCGAGTCTGTGACCCGCTATAACTCGATGCCACAAGACGTATCGAGCGTTCGCAAGGGAGCGAAGTCATGAGAAGAGGCGCCATCATTGCCGGCGGCATGCTGCTGGGCATGCTCGCCACGGCGGGTCACCAGGCCATCGCCCAGCCCGTAGGCGAAATCGAAGTCGCGCGTGGCGTGGTGTTGCTGCACTCGCCGGGCCAGATGCCGCGCACCGCTGCGCGTGGCGTGACGCTGCAGCAGGGTGACCGGCTGAGTTCGGCCGAAGGCGGCATTGCCGTCGTCAAGCTCCAGGACGGCACGCGCATGACCGTGCGGCCCAACACCGAGATGGAGCTCGCGCGCTATCAATTCCAGCAGGGCTCGCCCGACAACGCGATGGTGTTGCGCCTCCTTCGCGGTGGGCTGCGCACGGTCACGGGCTTGATCTCGAAGGGCCTGCCCGACGCCGCGCGCATCCAGACCAACACCGCGACCATCGGCATTCGGGGCACCGACTTCGATGCGAGGCTGTGCACGACCGAGTGCGCGGCCGAGTCCGCGCAGGTGCAGCAGAGCGCGCCCGCGACGACGATCACCGCGAGCGCGAAGGTCGTGTCCGTGCAGGGCAGCGCGGAACTCACGGACGGCGGCGCATCGCTCGCGCGCCGCCTGATCGCGGGCAGCAGCGTCTATCCGGGCGACACGCTCGAGACGGGCGATGCGGTCGTCACGCTCGCCTTTCGCGACGACTCGCGCATGACGCTCGGCGCGAACACGCGCATGCGCGTGGACAACTTCGTGTTCGATCCCGAGAACGCGCGCGAAGGGCGCTTTCTCGCAACGCTGGCGGGCGGCAGCCTCCGCGTGCTGAGCGGCCGCATCGCGCGCGCCGAGGGCCGCAACGCGGTGGTGAGCACGGCCACCGGCAGCGTGGAACTGCGGCAGGCCGGCGTGGACATCCGCTGCAGCGGAGACTGCGCATCGCAGACGCAAGGCGCGGGGCTCGAGGTCTTCGCCTGGTCAGACACCGCGGGCGTCGTTCCGGCCGCGCCCGCGCCCGCGCCCGCGCAGATGCAGGTGATCCAGCAAGGGCAGGGGATCGCGATTTCCGGCGGGCAGGTGCGTCCCCTCGCGACCTTGGACGCGCAAGGTCCGCGGCCCGACAGCATCGCGCCCGCGCCGCAACTCTTCGCGCGCGAGAACGTGCCGGAATCGGCCGAGGGCCTCTTCGTTCAGGTGCGCGACGGACACATCGAGATCGCCTCCGCGGGGCAGTCCCTGCACCTCGGCCGCGGCGAGACGGGATTCGCCGGTGGGGCGGGTCAGCTCGCGCGTCCGCTCGTGGTGCCGAAGTTCATCGAGTTCGACCGCGTGCCGCTGCCCGTGAGCAACCGGCCGGTGCTCGTGAGCTCGCTCGTGATGCAGGAAACGCGCGACAGCGCGATGTGCAGATAGCGAGGGGTGCGCTGCAGGCGGCGCGGCATCGCCCGCGCCAGCCTGCAGCAATCAGCCAGTCGGGCCGTCAGGCCGTCTCGCCCATCAGCTCTTCCTTGCGCGCCTCGAGCTCGTCGCGCATCGCCACGAGGTCGACCTTGCGCGCGGAACGGGCCTTGGGGAACATCTCGTTGCGCTCTTCCTTGACGTGGTGGTCGATGTATTCGCCGAGCACCTTCACCTTGGCGTCGAACATCTCGTCGGGCTCGCCGGCCGCTTCGATCTGCGCGATCAGGTCCTTGGCGGTCTGGTGCTCCACCTCGGCCTCGGCAAGCATGTCCGTGTCCTTGAGCGCGGCGCGCAGCGCGGGGTAGAAGATCTCTTCTTCGATCTGCGCGTGGACCGTGAGCTCATGGCAGATCTGCCGTGCGAGATCCATTTTCTTCTGCGCCGTGCTGCGCGCGCGCGAGTTCATGAGCTCGTCGTATTCCTTGAACATCTTCTTCACCGCGCGGTGGTCCGCGTCGAGCAGGTCGCACGCATCTTTCTGGCCACGTGAATTGGGCATATTCGGTTCTCCTTGGTTGGTGGCCGAATGATCATGGCTCTGCGGCCTGCACCCTGTAGGAAGAATGCGGCAACCGCTGTGCCGCCGCTGGCTCTGCGTCTGGCAAAGCTCCTACAGCTCAGCCGCCGTGCCCCGCCTAACCTGAATGAATGTTGACACGACACATCGCCCATGCGCGAAAGCGGACTTCGAAGGTGCAGGAAGACCTGCAGGTCGCGAGCGCCGAGCTCGGCCTGGCGCACGATGCACTTGAACGCAAGCTGCCCCCGCACGAGAAATGGGGCGACGTGGCGTGGGCCCTCGGCCAGAACGCCGTGGTCGAGCAGAAGGTGCAGCAGGCCGCGCAGGAGCTGGAGGAAGTGAAGGACCTCCTGCATCGCGAGGAAGCCGAGATCGAACGGCTCGAGCAGGAACTTGCGCGGCGCGGCGGGTAAGCGGCCGCGCGCTGCAGACCGTCGAGACGGGCTCGAAGCTGCGGCAGCGCCGATCGGCGCTAACCGCCGCGCACACCCTCGCTCGTCAGATGCACGATCCGGTCTGCTTGCGCCGCCGCCGCTTCCGAATGCGTCACCAGCACAAGTGCGCTCGCGTGCTCCCTCGCCTGGGCGGCGAGCACGCCGAGCACGCGCGCGGCCGTGCCGGGGTCGAGGTTGCCCGTGGGCTCGTCGGCGAGCACGACGCGCGGGCGATGGACGAGCGCGCGCGCGATTGCCACGCGCTGAAGCTGGCCGCCGCTCAGCGACTGCGGCAGGCGCGCGCCCAGGCCGCCGAGGCCCACCGCGTCGAGCATGGCGTCGACGCGCCGCGCATCCGGCTGCTTCAGCAACAGCAGCGGCAGGCCGACGTTCTGCGCGACATCGAGATGCGGCAACACATGGAACGCCTGGAACACGAAGCCGATGCGCTCGCGCCGCAGCAGGGCGCGGCGTTCGTCGTCGAGCGAGTCGAGATCGATGCCGTCGATCTCCACCGCGCCCGCATCCCACGTGTCGAGCCCTGCCATGCAATTGAGCAGCGTCGATTTGCCGACGCCCGACTCGCCGACGATGGCAACGAACTCGCCGGCCGCGACGTCGAGCGTGACGTCGCGGAACACGTTCGCTTCGCCATAGCGCTTCGCAAGCTGCCGAACGCGCACCGTCATGACAGCGTTTCCTTCGCGCGTGCAAGCAACATGTCGACGGCCCCGCTCGAATCGCAGGCGATGACTTCGCGCGCGGGCATGGAGCGCAACCAGGTGAGCTGCCGCTTCGCGAGCTGCCGCGTGGCGGCCACGCCGCGGTCGCGCAGTTCCTTCATCGGCCACAGGCCATCGAGCGCTTCCCACGCCTGCCGGTAACCGACGCATCGCATGCTCGGCAAGGCGGGCGACAGGTCGCCGCGCGCGCGCAGGGCGCGTACTTCGTCGAGAAAGCCCGTGTCGAGCATCGTGTCGAAGCGCGCCGCGATTCGCTCGTGCAGCCAGCCTCGGTCGGCCGGCTCGAGCGAGAAGAACACCGCGGGCGAGAGCGCACCAAGTTTCGCGCCGGCGCCCTGCGCATGGAATTCGGACAGGGGGCGGCCGCTCACGCGCCACACCTCGAGTGCGCGCTGCACGCGCTGCGAATCGTTGGGTGCGAGCCGCGCGGCGGTGACCGGGTCGACCGCTGCCAGCGCCGCATGCACCGCGGGCCAGCCTTCGGCGGCGGCCTGCGCATCGATGGCCGCCCGCACCGCGGGGTCGGCCGGCGGCATGTCGTCGAGCCCTTCGAACAAGGCCTTGAAATACAGCATGGTCCCGCCCACGAGCACCACGGCCTTGCCTCGCGCACGGATGTCGTCGGCAAGACGGCGCGCATCGGCCACGAATTCCGCGGCCGAGTACGACTGCGCCGGGTCGCGGATGTCGATGAGGTGATGCGGGACCGCGGTGCGTTCGTCGAATGAGGGCTTGGCGGTGCCGATGTCCATGCCGCGATAGACGAGCGCGGAGTCGACGCTCACGATCTCGGCGTCGAGCGCGCGCGCCAGCGCCAGCGACGCGGCCGTCTTGCCCGCGGCCGTCGGGCCCGCCAACGCCACCACGGGCGGCTCTGTCCTTGTCATGCGGACGAGGGTAGCAGGGGCGCGGCGCGAGCGCGACGATGGCGGGATCGGACGCGAACTGTAGGACGCCGCCGCATATCCGCCGTCGATAAGCACGCACACCCGACGCACATTCCATAATCGATGTTCGAAGAAATTCTTGCCGACCTTGACTGAAGCATCGCCGAATCCACCCGACACCACCCTCGAGCAGCGCCTCCAGCTGTTGATCGAGGCCGTCGTCGACTACGGGATTTTCGTGCTCGACCCCGATGGCCGCATCGCGAGCTGGAATTCGGGCGCCGAGAAGCTCAAGGGCTACACACGCCAGGAGATCCTGGGCAAGCACTTCTCGATCTTCTATCCGCCCGAGTCGGTGGCCTCGGGCTGGCCCGAGGAGGAACTGCGTCGCGCGCGTGCGCACGGCCGCTTCGAGGACGAGGGCTGGCGCATCCGCAAGGACGGCAGCCGCTTCTGGGCGAACGTGATCATCACCGCGCTGTTCGATGCCCAGGGCACGCTCGCGGGCTACGCCAAGATCACCCGTGACCTCACCGAGCGGCGCGAAGCCGAGGAGCATCTGCGCGAGAGCGAGGAACGCTTTCGCCAGCTCGTGGAGAGCGTGCGCGACTACGCGATCTTCATGCTTGATACCGACGGGATCGTGCGCAGCTGGAATGCGGGCGCGCAGGCCATTCACGGCTACGCCGCGCACGAGATCGTGGGGCGCCACTTCAGCGCGTTCTACGCGGCGCAAGACAGCGAGGCCGGCAAGCCGCGCATCGAGCTCCAGACGGCGGCGGCGCAGGGGCGCGTGGAGGACGAGGGCTGGCGCGTGCGCAAGGACGGCACGCTGTTCTGGGCGAACGTGGTCGTGAGCGCGATCCGCAATGCCTCGGGCGCGCTCGTCGGCTTCGCGAAGGTCACGCGCGACATGAGCGAGCGCCGCCGGCTGCAGGAGCTGGAGCTTTCGAGCCAGCGCATGAACGAGTTCCTGGCGATGCTTGCGCACGAGCTGCGCAATCCGCTCGCGCCGATCCGCAACGCGGTGACGATCATGCAGCTGGAGACGCTGCAGAGTCCCGTGCTGCGCAACTGCCGCGACGTGATCGACCGGCAGCTCGCGCACGTGACGCGGCTGGTCGACGACCTGCTCGACATCGGCCGGCTCAACACCGGCAAGATCAAGCTGCGCAAGGAGTCCGTGCTCTACCAGGAGGTCGTGCATCGCGCGGTCGAGGGCGCGCGGCCCGCGCTGACGTCGCACCGGCACACGTTCGCGCTGGCGCTGCCGCCCGAGCCGGTGTATGTCGAGTGCGACCCCACGCGCATCTCGCAGGTGATCCAGAATCTGCTGCTGAACGCGGCGAAGTACACGCCCGACGGCGGCCACATCGAACTGGGCGTCCGCATCGACGAAGGCTTCGTCCATACGCGGGTCACGGACAACGGCCGGGGCATTGCGCCGCACGAGCTGCAACGCATCTTCCTGCTGTTCGTGCAGGGCGAGCAGGTCGCGCCCAACGAGAGCGGGCTGGGCATTGGCCTCACGCTCGCGCGCTCGCTGGTCGAGATGCACGGCGGCTCCATCGACGCCGCGAGTCCGGGCGCGGGGCAGGGCAGCACGTTCTCTTTCCGCTTGCCCGCCACGCGGCCGCGGCAGGCGGAGGCGCATTCCGCCGTCGATGCGCGGCCGAGGCCCGGCCTGCGCGTCCTCGTCGTCGACGACAACCGCGACGCCGCCGACAGCACCACCGCGATCCTCGCGCTGCTCGACCACCGGGTGGAGGCGGCCTACGACGGCGAGGCCGCGCTGGCCGCGGCGGCGCGCCTGAAGCCGCAGGTCGTGCTGCTCGACCTGGCGATGCCGGGCATCGACGGCTACGAGACGCGGCGTCGCCTCGCGGCGCTGCCGGGGCTCGAAGACGCATTCATCGTGGCGATCACGGGCTACGGCAACGAGGAGGACAAGCGCCGCACGCGCGAGGCCGGTTTCGATGCGCACCTCACCAAGCCGGTGGAGCTCGATGCGTTGATGGCGCTGCTCGAACGGGCGGGGCAGCGCGCAGGCGCGGGCGGCGGCTGAGTCGGTTTCGTAGAATCGCCTCGCCATGCTTCCCCGTCCCATCGAACTTGCCGGCGTCCCGCTCGCCCAGGGCCGCCTGCCGGCGGTCTGCGCGCCGCTCGTCGCGCGCGACGCCGATGCGCTGGTCGAGGAGACGGTGGTCGTCGCCGGAAAGTCGCCCGACCTGATCGAGTGGCGCGTCGACTTCTTCGAAGCGATTGCCGACACCGACCAGGTGCTCGAAGCCGCATGGCGCATCCGGCAGGCCGCGCCGGGCATCCCGCTGCTCTTCACCCGCCGCTCGCACATCGAGGGGGGCCAGCCGATCCCGCTGCAGGAGCCGCGTGTGCTGGAGCTCTATCACGCGGTATGCGAGAGCGGCCTGGTGGCGCTGGTGGACTACGAGGCCGCGAACGAAGCCGAGCACGTGAACCGCGTGTGCGCGCTGGCCCGGCGCTGCGGCGTGAAGCTGGTGCTGTCGTTCCACGATTTCTCGGCGACGCCGGGCGCGGACGAACTCGCCGAGCGCTTCGCGCGCGTCGCCGCGCTGGGCGCGGACGTGGCGAAGGTCGCGGTCATGCCGCAGTCGCTCGACGACGTGCTGGTGCTTCTGCAGGCGACGCTGGCGGCGAGCCGCAGCCTCGAGATTCCGGTGGTGAGCATGTCGATGGGCCGCTTCGGCGCGCTCTCGCGCATGTGCGGCGGCGCCTTCGGCTCGGCACTCAGCTTCGCCGTCGGCGCGAACAGCTCGGCGCCGGGGCAGATGACGATCGAGGACGTTCGCGCGGGCTCGGCGCTGCTGCGCAACGCCATGGGCGGCTGAACGTCATTCCCGGCCCATCACCGCAGGTCGAACAGCTCCTTCACCGCGTCCTTGTACAGTCCGTGCCCCACCGACATGGTGCTGTGGTGCGAGCCGCCTTCCACCAGCAGGAAGCGCTTGCGGCCGGAATAGGCGTCGTAGAGGCGCCGGCCGAGGTCGCTGGCGATCAGGTTGTCGTTGCTGCCGTGGACCACCAGCAGGGGCGAGCCGATCTTGTCGACCTTCTTGACCGACTCGAAGCGCTGCGTGACGAAGGCGCCGATGGGCAGCCAGCCCCACTTCATGGAGGCCGCGACGTCGACGATGGAGGTGAAGGTGCCTTCGACGATCGTGCCCTGCTCGTCGTCGACCTGCGCCGCGAGGTCGATGGCGATGGCGCCGCCGAGCGAATGGCCGAAGACATAGCGCGGACGCTTCGGATGTTTCGCCGCGAGCCAGTCCCAGGCCGCGCGCGCGTCTTCGTAGGCCATGGCCTCCGAGGGGAGGCCCGGCGTGCTCTTGCCGAAGCCGCGGTAGTCGATGGCGAGCACGGAGAAGCCGAGTTCCTGCATGCGGCGGATGCGCGGCGCGGAGCCGGCGACGTTCCAGCGCGCGCCATGCAGGTAGAGCAGCACCGGGCCCGTGGCGGCGTGCTGCGCGGCGGGCATCCACAGCCCGTGCAGCTTGACGGGCTCGCCCGTGACGCGCGAGCCGAACTCGATCCACACGTCGTCCATCTCGCGCGCGAGGTCCGCGGAGCCGCCCCAGCTGCGGTCGCTGGGCTGGAAGATCCAGGCGCGCTGGCGTTCGTCGAGGGTCGCACAACCCATCGACACGAGTGCGGCGAGGGCCGCGGCGGCAAACAGCATCCAGCGCTTCATGACTAGCGACAGAGTAGCCCGGCGGCGAAAAGTTCGCCAGCGGGGGTCTCTTTACCCCGGATTCACGCCGCGCGGAACCGTCAGCGGCCGCGCAGGAACAGCCCGTCGAGCTCCTTGATCGAGAGCTGCCGCCAGGTCGGGCGGCCATGGTTGCACTGGTCGGAGCGGTCGGTCTCTTCCATCTGGCGCAGCAGGGCATTCATCTCGTCGAGCGTGAGCCGGCGGTTGGCGCGCACCGCGCCGTGGCAGGCCATGGTCGCCAGGAGTTCGTTGCGCGCGCGCTGGACGACCGTGCTGGCGTCGTGCTGCGCGAGTTCGGCGAGCACGCTGCGCGCGAGTTCGACGGCGTCGCCCTGCGCCAGGCTCGTGGGCACCGCACGCACCGCGAGCGTCTTCGCCGAGAAGGGCGTGATCTCGAGGCCGAGCGTGTACAGCGTCTCGGCGTTCGATTCCGCGGTCGCGACCTCCTGCGGCGTCGCCGCGAACGTCGCGGGAATGAGCAGCGGCTGCGAGCGGATCTCGTGCGCATCCATCTGCGTCTTCAGGCGCTCGTACACGATGCGTTCGTGCGCCGCATGCATGTCCACGACGACGAGGCCGTGCGCGTTCTCGGCGAGGATGTAGATGCCGTGGAGCTGCGCGACGGCGCGGCCGAGGGGCCAGTGCCCGGCTTCCCCGGGTGCCGCGGCGTTGCCGCGAACCTCGCCGCCGACGTCGCCGTCATTCCCCCGAAGGCGGGAATCCAGGGCTCCCGTGGGCGCGGCATGAAAGCCCTGGGTTACCGCCTCCGCGGGAACGACGGGTTTCCACAGCGCACTCAGATCCTCCACCCGGTGCCCCAGCGGCATCTCCGGCTGCCGCCACACCGGCTGGAACACCGCCGGCCGCTCGGGTTCGAGCGCCGCCACCGCGCCCGTCCCCGCGCGCGGCGCCGCCAGCGCGTATTCGAGCGCATGCCGCACCGCCTGATGCACCTCGCGGCTGTCGCGGAAGCGGACTTCGATCTTCGTCGGATGGACGTTCACGTCGACCCGCGCCGGATCGATGTCGATGTACAGCGCATACACCGCGTGCCGGTGCCCGTGCAGCACGTCCTCGTAGGCGCTGCGGGCGGCGTGCGCGAGCACCTTGTCGCGCACGTAGCGGCCGTTGACGTAGGCGAACTGCCAGTCGCCGCGCGAGCGCGCTGCATCGGGGATGCCCGCGCGTCCGGCGATGCGCAGCGGCCCGGCCTCGTGCGACACCGCCACGCTCTGCGCGACGAATTCGTCGCCGAGGACGTCGGCCAGGCGCTGGTCGCGCGTCGCCGGCCGCCACTGTTCGAGCAGCCTGCCTTCGTGCCACACCGCGAAGCCGACGTCGGGCCGCGCCAGCGCATGCCGCCGGACCGACTCGAGGCAGTGCGCGAGCTCGGTCGAATCGCTCTTGAGGAATTTGCGGCGCGCGGGCGTGCTGAAAAAATTGCTCCTTCACTTCGACCGTCGTGCCCACGGCGCGCGCGGCCGGGCGCAGCTCACCGCTGGCCGCGTCGAGCAGGAAGGCCGTGGCCTGCCCCCCGGTGCGCGACAGCAGGCTCATCTCCGAGACCGAGGCAATGGCCGCGAGCGCCTCGCCACGAAACCCCATCGTGCCGACCGACTCCAGGTCCTCCAGCGATTCGATCTTGCTCGTGGCATGGCGCCGCAGCGCCAGGGGCAGTTCCTCGCGCGCGATGCCCGCGCCGTCGTCCTCGACACAGATGAGCCGCACGCCGCCCGCCAGCAGGCGCAGCGTGACCTGCGACGCGCCCGCATCCAGCGCGTTGTCGAGCAGTTCGCGCACGACGGAAGCCGGCCGCTCCACGACCTCGCCGGCGGCGATCTGGCTCACGAGCTCGTCGGGCAGCTCGCGGATCGGGCGGCGCGGGGGCGGCGAAAGGACGGCGTTCACGGCCTGAATTCTAGGGCGACCGCCATAATCGACCGCCATGGAGATCATCGCCTTCCTCGTCGACTTCATCCTGCACGTCGACCGCCACCTCGAAGCGTTCGTGACGAACTACGGAAACTGGGTTTATGCCCTGTTGTTCCTCATCATCTTCGTGGAGACCGGTGTCGTCGTCATGCCCTTCCTGCCGGGGGACTCGCTGCTGTTCGTGGTGGGCGCGCTGTGCGGGCTGGGCCTGATGTCGTATCCGCTGTCGATCGGCCTGCTGTTCGCCGCCGCGGTCATCGGGGACCAGTGCAACTACTCGATCGGGCACGCGATCGGGCCGAAGGCTTTCCGCTGGGAGCAGTCGCGCTTCTTCAACCGGCAGGCGTTCATGCAGGCCAACGCGTTCTACGAGAAGTACGGCGGCATCACGATCATCCTGGCGCGCTTCTTTCCCTTCATGCGGACCTTCGTGCCCTTCGTGGCCGGCATCGCGCACATGGGACGCGCGAAGTTCACGATGTTCAACGTGATCGGCGGCGCGATCTGGGTGGTCGGGATCGTGACCGCGGGCTATTTCCTGGGCGGCCTTCCGTGGGTGAAGGAGAATCTCGACAAGATCATCTGGGCCTTGATCATCGTCCCCGGGCTGTTCGCCATCGTGGGGGCGTGGAAGTCGAGGCGAAGGAGTACGGCATGAATGCTCCCGATACCCTCTCGCGCTGGCGCACGCCCGGCTCGAGCCGCGTTCCGTTCTGGGCCTATACCGACCCGCAGCTGTTCCGCCGCGAGCTCGAGACCATCTTCTACGGCAGGCACTGGTCGTACGTGGGGCTGGAGACGGAAGTGCCGAATCTCGGCGACTACAAGCTGAGCGCCATCGGCGAGCGTTCCGTCATTCTCGTGCGCGACCGCGTGGCGCCCGCGGACGTCGGCGTCGACACCGGCCTGCGCGTCGTCGAGAACCGCTGCGCGCATCGCGGCGTGCGCTTCTGCCAGCAGCCGCATGGCCACGCGCGCAGCTTCGTGTGCCCGTATCACCAGTGGGCGTACAAGCTCAACGGCGACCTCGCGGGGCTGCCGTTCAAGAACGGCGTGAAGGACGGCGACCAGGTCAACGGCGGCATGCCGGCGGACTTCGACGTGAAGAACCACGGCTTGACCAAGCTGCGCGTGGCGGTGCTGCACGGCCTCGTGTTCGCCACCTTCAGCCAGGACGCGGAGCCGCTGGAGGACTACCTCGGGCCGCAGGTCATGCCGTGGATCGACCGCATCTTCAAGGGCCGCACGCTCAAGCTCCTCGGCTACAACCGCCAGCGCATTCCGGGCAACTGGAAGCTGATGATGGAGAACATCAAGGACCCCTACCACCCGGGCCTGCTGCATACGTGGTTCGTCACCTTCGGCCTGTGGCGCGCCGACCAGCGCAGCCGCATGGTCATGGACTCGCACGGCCGGCACGCCGTGATGATCTCGCGCCGCAACGAAGGCGGCGAGAACAAGACCGTGACCGCGGGCGTTTCGAGCTTCAAGGCGAACATGACCCTGCACGACGACCGCCTGCTCGACGTCGTGCCGGAGCCGTGGTGGAGGGTGCCCGATCCGTCGAACCCCGGCGCGGAGATCGTGCCCACCGTGACGATGATCACGCTGTTCCCCTCGCTCATCATCCAGCAGCAGGTGAATTCGCTGTCGACGCGGCACATCGTGCCGCGCGGCGAGGGCGCCTTCGATTTCGTCTGGACGCATTTCGGCTTCACCGACGACTCGGAGGAAATGACGCGCCGTCGCCTTCGGCAGGCCAACCTGTTCGGCCCGGCCGGCTTCGTGAGCGCCGACGACGGCGAGGTGATCGAGTTCAGCCAGCAGGGCTTCGATCAGTGGGGCGAGGACGGCGCGACCTTGTGCGAGCTGGGCGGCACGGGCACGGGCGGCACCGAGCACATGGTGACCGAGACCCTGATCCGCAGCATGTATGCCTACTGGAAGAAGGTGATGGCGATATGAGCGGCGGCAGCGCGTCGCTCCTGCTCGCGGTGGAGATCGACCGGCTCAATGCGGACTATGCCGCCGCGCTGGACGAGCGCCGCTTCGACGACTGGCCGGAGTTCTTCCTGGCAGACGCGAAGTACACCGTGCAGGCGCGCGAGAATTTCGACCGCGGCTTGCCGCTCGCGCTGATCGCGCTGGAGAGCCGCGGCATGATGAAGGACCGTGTGTACGGCATCACGCAGACGATCTTCCACGGGCCGTACTACACGCGGCACGTGGTCTCCCCCTGCCGGGTGATCGCGAGCGAGGGAACGCGCATCCGCGCCGAGGCGAACTACGCGGTGTTCCGCACGAAACCGGGTGACGTCAGCGAGGTCTACAACGTGGGCCGCTACATCGACGAGATCGAACGCAGCGAAGCCGGCCTGCGTTTCGCAAGCCGGCTTTGCATCTACGACAGCGAGATGGTTCTGAACTCGCTGATCTACCCGGTGTGATGGCTTAGCGCTTGGCGGCCTGGTTGCCCAGGTAGCCGCCGGCCGCGGCGCCGGCGATCGCGCCGCCGGTGCCGGCAACGGCGTTGCCCAGAACGCCGCCGACGACCGCGCCGCCGACCGTGCCGACCGTCGTGCGGTCCATGGTCGCGCAGCCGCCGAGGCCGACGAGGGAAGCGGCAGCGATGGCCGCGGCAATGATTCGGGTCTTCATGATCTCTTCACCTTCCGTATGGTTACGGGCCGCGCCTTGCGGCCACCTGTGAAGACATTGTGGAAAGAAGGTCGGAGCAGGACTGTAGGAGTCGCGCCACGCAAGGTGTCGGTACGGTGCGTGAGCCGCTGAAGGCGGGGCAGCGATGGCTGAGGCAGGTGCCGCGCTCCGGCGGGGTGCGCCGGGCGCGCCGTGCGCACTACACCGTGCGGTTCCGCGCGAGGGGCGGGTTGCGCGCGAAGTAGCGGTGGATGCCGCGCATCAAGGCGTCCGCGAGCTGCTCGCGATAGGCATCGCTGCGAAGCTTGGCCTCTTCCTCGGGGTTGCTGATGAAGGCGGTCTCGACCAGCACGCTCGGGATATCGGGCGCTTTCAGCACGGCGAAACCGGCCTGTTCCACCCTGCGTTTGTGCAGCCGGCCGAGCCCGCCGATCTCGCCGAGCAGCGCGCTGCCGAGCTTCAGGCTGTCGTTGATTTGCGCGGTCGTGCTCATGTCGAGCAGCGCGCGCATCACCACGGCGTCCTGTGTCTTGATGTTCACCCCGCCCACGAGATCGGCCTTGTTCTCCTTGTCGGCCATCCAGCGCGCGGCGGCGCTGGAGGCCGCGCCCTGGCTGAGTGCGAACACGCTGGCGCCGCGCGCGGTGGGCTCGACCCACGCATCGGCGTGGATGCTCACGAACAGGTCGGCCTGCACGCGCCGCGCCTTCTGCACGCGCACGTGCAGCGGCACGAAGAAGTCGGCATCGCGCGTCATGAAGGCGCGCATGGGATTGCCGTTGATGGTGGTCGCGTTGATGCGCTCGCGCATCTTGTGCGCGACGGCGAGCACCACGTCCTTCTCGCGCGTGCCCGCCGGGCCGATCGCGCCGGGGTCCTCGCCGCCGTGGCCGGGGTCGAGCGCGATCACGATCATCCGGTCGGTCTTCTGCGGCGGCGGGCGTTCGATCGCCGGCGTGGCCTGCAGCGCAGGCGAAGGATCGCGCGGCGCGGGCCGGTTGCCGTGCTGCGCCATGAGCTCGCCGAGGGGGTCGTGAGCCGGTGGCGTGGAGGGCTGCGCGAGCCGCGGCGGCGGCTTGTCCTTCATGCGCTCGGCGATGAGCGCCTCCAGCGGATCGATCTCCTTGACCGGATAGAAGTCGACCACCAGCCGATGCTGGTAAGCGGCGATCGGCGGCAACTGGAACACCTGCGGCAGCGCGGCATGCTTCAGGTCGACCGTGAGCCGAATCGTGCCCGGCGCGGACTGGCCGACTCGGATGCCGGCGATGTGGGGGTCGTCGCTTTTGACGCGCGCGACGAGTTCGCGCAGCGCGGCGCTGAGCTCGATGCCCTCGATGTCGAGCGCCAGGCGCGGCGGCGACGTCACCTGCATCTGCCGGGCCGACAGCAGGCCGTCGGACTCGATGGTGACGCGCGTGTAGTCGGGCGCGGGCCACAGGCGGACGGCGAGAATGCTTGCGCCCCATGCGATCTGGGGCGCGCCCAGCAGCAGGACGATCGTGCCCTGGCCGAGGAGGTCGCGGCGTTTCATGCGAGCAGCGCCTCGCCGAGCGGCGTGAGCGCGTCGAGCGTCACCGTGCGCGAGTCGTCCGCCAGCGTTTCGATGTGCAGCGCGAGGTCGGCGGGCGGCAGCCACCCGGCGGCTTTCTCGGGCCACTCCGCCAGCTTCAGGCCGGGCGAGGCGAAGAGATCGCGGAAGCCGGCGTCTTCCGCTTCGCGCGGATCGCCCAGGCGGTAGAAGTCGAAGTGCCACGCCGGGAATGCCGCGGTCTCGTAGGGCTCGACGACCGCGTAGGTGGGGCTCTTGACGCGGCCCTGCACGCCGAGCGCGCGCAGCAGGTGCCGCACGAACGTGGTCTTGCCCGCGCCGAGGTCGCCGTGCAGCGCGATGAAGGCGTTGCCGATGGCGGGCCGCGCCGCCAGCGCGGCGGCGAAGGCGCGGGTGTCGTCCTCGGTGGTCCAGGTTTCGGTGCGGCTGGCGCGCACGGCGCGCGGCGCGCCCGGGGCTTGGATAATCGGCAGGTGACGCTCGGCGATGTTCAGGTGGATGGTCTCGTTTTGCTCTCGCGGATCCGCGAATGGGGCCGCGAGCTCGGATTTTCCCAAATCGGCGTGGCCGATGTCGACCTTTCCGCCGCGGAGCCCGGCCTGCTCGCCTGGCTGGATAACGGTTTTCATGGCCAGATGGCCTACATGAGCGCGCATGGACTGAAGCGCGCGCGGCCGGCGGAACTCGTGCCGGGCACCGTGAGCATCGTCACCGCCCGAATGGATTACCTCCCGGCGGACACGCCGGAGGGCTGGCAGGCCATCGAATTCTCGCGCCTCGCGCGGCCCGGCGAGGCCGTGGTGTCGATGTATGCACGCGGTCGCGACTATCACAAGGTGTTGCGTTCGCGGCTCGCGAAACTGGCCGGACGCATCGCCTCCGAAGTCGGTCCGTTCGGCCACCGCGCCTTCACCGACTCCGCGCCGGTGCTGGAGGTGGAACTCGCGTCGCGCAGCGGGCAGGGCTGGCGGGGCCGCCACACGCTGGCGCTCGACCGCGAGGGCGGCTCGATGTTCTTCCTCGGCGAGATCTACGTCGACCTCGCGCTGCCCGCCACGGCGCCGGTCAGCGAGCATTGCGGCACCTGCACGGCCTGCATCGACGTGTGTCCGACCGCAGCCATCGTCGCGCCCTACCGGCTCGACGCGCGGCGCTGCATCTCCTATCTCACCATCGAGCATCCGGGGCCGATTCCCGTCGAACTGCGCCCGCTCATGGGCAACCGCATCTACGGCTGCGACGACTGCCAGCTCGCCTGCCCCTGGAACAAGTTCGCGCAGCGCAGCCCGCTTGCGGATTTCGACGCGCTCGACGATCGCACGGGCCGCACGCTCGTGGAGCTTTTCGCCTGGAACGAGGCCGAGTTCCTGCGCCGAACCGAGGGCAGCGCGATCCGCCGCATCGGGCACGAGCGCTGGCTGCGCAACATCGCGGTGGCGATGGGGAATGCGTTGCGGGTGAGCGACCATCCAGAGATCCGCGCTGCGCTGGCAGCGCATGAGCATCATCCAAGCCCGCTCGTTCGCGAACACATAGGCTGGGCGCTCTGCCAGCAGGCCAATGGCTAGCGCCGCGATGGTGCCTATACGAAAGTCCAGTACCACCTGAGTCCAGTTGACTGCAAACTCCCGCCCGGTTCAAGGGGGGATCGTGGGATTCAACAACAGCGCAGGCCGTGGCAGATCAATTCAAGCCGTTAACCTTGCAAATCTTCTGGCGGAACGGGGCGACCTTTCGCCTAAGCAACTCGCGTATAGGTTTCTTGCAAGTGATCGCGAAGAGCATGTGGTCACGTATGAGCAACTTGCTCATGAGGTCGAGATCCTTGCGGATTGCATCAGGCGGTGCGTCTCACCCGGCCAGCGCGTGCTTCTCGTCTACCCGGCCGGCCTCGACTTTGTTCGGGCCTTCTATGCATGCGCTTTGGCGAATGTCGTTGCAGTTCCGCTTCCTGTACCTCGGGTCAATGAGCCAATAGACCGGTTGACACACGTTCTCGAGGACTGCGATCCCTCGGCAATTTTCACTGTTGCCCGACTTCAAAAGGAAATCACGCAGCACTTGCCGGAACGATATCGAGAGAGTATCGCCGCGACGGACGCAGCATTCGAACTTTCTCCGCTCCGCGGAGCAGCGCAAGCGGATTCGGACATCATCCTTTTGCAGTACACCTCGGGAAGCACCACCAGACCCAAAGGCGTGGTGGTGCGTCATGCCAACCTGATTGCAAACTTGCAGCAGATCGAGCGACGATTCGAGCACGGTCCAGAGAGTGCCGGCGTAATCTGGCTTCCCCACTATCACGATATGGGCTTGGTGGGAGGAATTCTCCAACCGATGTTCACTGGCTTTCCGGTGACATTGCTGCCGCCACTAGCGTTCGTTCAGAAGCCCCTGCGCTGGCTGCGCGCGATCCACAAGTATCGTGCGACCACCAGCGGCGGACCGAATTTCGCATACGAACTCTGCGTGTCAAAGGCCGCGCAACTGGAGGACCACGTCGACCTGAGCTGCTGGTCGGTTGCATTCAACGGCGCTGAACAAGTTCGTTCCAAGACACTCAATGCGTTCAGTGAAGCTTTCGCGAAATTCGGCTTCAAGCGCTGTTCGTTCGTCCCTTGCTATGGACTTGCTGAGGCGACATTGATCGTCGCGGCCGTGCCGCCGGGCCGCATGCCAATGATTCGCGATTGGCCAATCCCATCTCATGCGAACGCCGGGAAGGCCTCGCACGATGGCAATGCCCTGGTCTCGTGCGGGCCACCGGTGGCTGGAACCAACGTCCAGATCCTTCGCGAAGTCTCTCGCGAGTCGTGCGACGAGGGAGAAATCGGCGAAATCGTTGTCGGGGGTCCAGCTGTGGCAACAGGTTACTGGCAGAAGTCAGACTCCGCTTTTCAGTCGCAACCGATGCCCACTTTCAGCACGGGTGATCTCGGCTTCAAGATCGGCGAGGAAATATTTGTTACCGGTCGAATTCGAGATTTAATCGTGATCCGTGGAAGGAATCACTTTCCGGAAGACATTGAGGCAGCGATGCAAGCGGCCCAACCGCTGCTCGCATGCGAAGCTGCCGTAGCTTTCGTCGCGGGCGACTGCGACAAGGAGCAACTCGTCTTGCTCCAAGAGATCAGCTCACGCTCCCTACGCTCGATCGACCTGCACGCCTTGCGCGAGGACGTGTTGCGAACGGTGGCATTGAGCCATGGCATCCATGTCTCGGACTTCCTTGTGCTCAGATCGGGAAGCCTGGTTCGCACGAGTAGCGGAAAGATCAGTCGCTCGGCCTGCAGGCAGTACTACCTTGACGACAAATTTCGCTCGTTGCTTCACAACGAGCCGGCACTTGAAGACTGACAGAGGCACATGAAGAACATCCTCATCATCAATCCTGCGCTAGGAAAGATACAGACTCGCGTGGCGTTCCTGACAATCTCTGTTCCCGCCATTGGCGCAATCGGCGCAGTCTGGTGGGGACTTGCGTTCGGAGTTGGCGCGACCACCATCGCTGTGACGTTAGTGCTATACCTTCTGACTACGGTTGGACTCACCGTGGGTTTTCACCGACTTTTTACTCACCGCTCATTCAATCCGCATGTTTCTGTCAAAGCGATACTGGCGATCCTGGGAATGATGGCGGCCCAAGGACCCCTGGTGTTCTGGGTCGCCAGCCATCGAAGGCATCACACATTCAGCGACACGCCCGACGACTGCCACTCCCCGTGCCTCCATGGCAAAGGTCTCAGGGGGCGTCTCAAGGGCCTATGGCACGCCCACTTCGGATGGATGCTCAAGGGCGAAGTGACAAACGTGCCGATGTTCGCAAGGGACCTGCTGCAGGACGAAGTGGTGGTGCTCCTGAACCGCCACTATCTTCTCTGGCTCACCTTGAGCCTGATCATTCCCGCGGTGATCGGTGCGAGCCAGCCTGGTGGCTGGCTCGGCGCGATGGAGGGCCTTCTCTTCGGAGGACTCTTGCGAATCTTCTTTGTCCAGCAGATTACGTGGGGCTTGAATTCCCTGAATCATGTGTTCGGATCCCGTCGGTACGCGAGTGACGACTGCAGCCGAAACATTGGCTGGTTGGCACTGCTCACGATGGGTGAGGGTTGGCACAACAACCACCACGCCTATCCCGGGTCCGCGAGGTTTGGCCACAAATGGTGGGAAGTCGATCTGGGATTTACGCTCGTCCGAATTCTTCAGATCTGCGGACTTTGTACAGAAGTGGCTCCGCAAATCTGAACAGCGTCTTGAGTGGAAACTCCGTGCATGATGCCGGCCGAGAAAGGCTGGCGACAGGAGTTTTCGATGGTGAAGAAATCAGCGCGGCGTACCCGCCGCACGC
>NZ_JBFWNP010000070.1:0-22793 GCF_050250995.1 Ramlibacter sp. | reverse complement strand
AAGCGGTTCCACCGCGCGGATCAGCACCCCCGCGCCGTGCCCGTCTTCGCGGCACACGAAATTCAGGCACCTGTGAATGCCATAGGACCGATAGACATAGGCGCGACCGGGCGGGCCGAACATCGCGCGGTTGCGTTCGGTCGGCCCCGAGTAGCTGTGCGACGCCGGGTCTTCCCGGTCGTAAGCCTCGGTCTCGACGATGCGCCCGCCCACGCCGTCCACCAGCAGCACGGCGCCGATCAGCATGCGCGCGACCGCGTCGGACGCGCCTGCGAAATCGTCCGGATGCAGGACCCGGCTCATGCGATGTTCATGCGATGCTTTCACCCAGGGACCCGCCGCTCTGGTGGGACCACAGGCGCGCATAGAGTCCGCCCGCGGCGAGCAGCGTGCGGTGGTCGCCTTCCTCCACGATGCGCCCGTCGTCGATGACGATCAAGCGGTCGAGCGCCGCGATGGTCGAGAGCCGGTGCGCGATCGCGATCACGGTCTTGCCCTCCATCAGTTCCTGCAGGCTCGCCTGGATCGCGGCTTCGACCTCCGAGTCGAGCGCGCTCGTCGCCTCGTCGAGCAGCAGCACCGGCGCATCCTTGAGCATCACGCGCGCGATGGCGACGCGCTGGCGCTGCCCGCCCGAGAGCTTCACGCCGCGCTCGCCCACGTGCGCGTCGTAGCCCTTGCGGCCCTGCAGGTCCGAGAGCTGCCCGATGAAGTCGTGCGCCTTCGCGCGTTGCGCGGCGCGGATCATCTCCTCGTCCGTCGCACCGGGGCGGCCGTAGCCGATGTTGTCGCGAACGGAGCGGTGCAGGAGCGACGTGTCCTGCGTCACCATCCCGATGTTCGCGCGCAGGCTGTCCTGCGTCACGTGCGCGATGTCCTGTCCGTCGATGAGGATGCGGCCGCCGTCGAGGTCGTAGAAGCGCAGCAGCAGGTTCACGAGCGTCGACTTGCCCGCGCCCGAGCGGCCGATGAGCCCGATCTTCTCGCCGGGCTTCACGGTGAGCGTGAAGCCGTCGATCACGGGCTGGGGCTTGCCGTAGCCGAAACGCACGTCCTCGAACCGCACTTCGCCGCGCGTCACGACCAAGGGCTTCGCATCGGGCGCATCGACCACCTGCCGCGGCCGCGTGAGCGTCGCCATGCCGTCCTGCACCGTGCCGATGTTCTCGAAGAGCGACGCCATCTCCCACATGATCCAGTGCGACATGCCGCTGATGCGCAGCGCCATCGCCGTGACCGCGGCCACCGCGCCCGGCGACACCTGGCCGTGCGTCCACAGCCACACCGCATAGCCGCAGCTCGCGAGGATGAGCAGCGCCACCAGCGCATGATTGACGATCTCGAACGCGCTCACCAGGCGCATCTGCGAATGTCCCGTGGTCATGAACTCCTTCATGGCCTGCCGCGCGAAGAACGCCTCGCGCTGCGTGTGCGAGAACAGCTTGACGGTGGAGATGTTGGTGTACGCATCGGTGATGCGCCCGGTCATCATCGCGCGCGCATCGGCCTGCGCCTTGCCCATGCGGCCGAGCCGCGGCACGAAGTACCGGACGGACACCGCGTAGCAGCAGAACCAGCCTGCGAAGGGCAGCATCAGGCGCGCATCGAATGCGCCCGCGAGCGCGACGATGGCGATGAAGTACACGCCGATGCCGATGATGACCTCGGTGGTGGTGAAGATCATCTCTCGCACCGCGAGCGCGGTCTGCATCACCTTGGTCGTGATGCGTCCGGCGAACTCGTCGGAATAGAAGGCCATGCTCTGGCCGAGCATCAGGCGGTGGAAGTTCCAGCGCAGCCGCAAGGGGAAGTTGATCGCGAGCGTCTGGTGCTTCACCGTCGTCAGCATGGCGACGAGGGCAGTGCTGCCCACCAGGATGGCCGCGAAGATCAGCATGCGGTCGCTTTGCAGTTCCCACAGCTTCGCGGGCTCGTAGCGCCCGAGCCAGTCGACGACCTGCCCGAGCAGCGAGAAGAGCCATGCCTCGTAGGCGGACACGGCCGCGCTCAGCGCGGCGAGCACGGCGATGTAGCCGCGCAAACCCCGCGTGCAGGCCCACACGAAGGGCAGGAATCCTTTGGGCGGGAGTTCGGGTTCGGCCTCGGGGTAAGGGTGAAGTAGTTTCTCGAAAAGGCGGAACAAAACAAAAGTCTCCAGTGACCGGCATGCTCGCGATTCCGACGCAGCGCCACGCGAAAACACTGTATAAATAGCCAGTATGACGCGGCCGCTTTCCGTCCTCGAGGGGTTCGATGCTCACGCCGTGTGGCGTGGGACCGACCTTGCGGGCTCCCCCGAGCCTACCGTTTCCACGGGGCGGCAGGAGCTCGACGGGGTGCTTCCGGGCGGCGGCTGGCCCGTGGGGGCAATGGTCGAGTTGCTCAACGACCGGCCGGCCATGCATGCGTGGCAACTGCTGTTGCCCGGCCTGTGCGCGGTGACGCGCGCTCAGCCCGGTCCTGTCGTGCTCGTGGGCGCGCCCTTCGAGCCCTTCTGTCCCGCGCTGATGGCGCAGGGTCTGGCCGCCGACCGCCTGCTGCGCATCGAGGCTGAAAAGCATGCTGCGCGACTGTGGGCCAGCGAGCAGGCCCTCCGTTGCGCCGATGTGCCGGCCGTGCTGGCCTGGCTGCCCAGAACGCGCAGTTCGGACCTGCGCCGCATGCAGCTCGCCGCGCACCAGCACCAGAAACTGCTGTTCGTGTTTCGTCCGCTCGCGGCAATGAACGAATCCTCGCCCGCGCGACTGCGGCTCGTCGTCGAGGGCACGGACCGCTTGCAGCTGCGCGTGATCAAGCGGCGCGGCGCGCCGCTTGCTCGCACGCTCGAATTGCCGGCGCGTCCCCTGCGGCTCGAAGCCTTGCTCGCTTCGCGCAAGGGGCGTGCCATTCCCACTGTCCCCACGCCCCGAGACCGATCGCATGTACTGGATCGCGCTGCTGCCCTCGCATGACGAAGAGCGGACGGCCTGGGGATGGAGAGCCTTGCAGTTCAGCCCCCGTGTCGCCGCCGTCGAAGAAGCGCTTCTGGTCGAAGCGTCGGGGAGCGTGCGCCTGTGGGGCGGGCGGCAGCGGCTGCTGCGCCGGCTGCTGAAGCCGCAGGAAGGATGGGCGCAGCCGCTGTGGGCCGACGGGCCGACCTCGCTCGTGGCGCTCGCCTTGCTGCGGATGAAGCGGCGAGGCGATGCGCGGCCTGCGCCGGATCGCATTCCCGACGACCTGGCGCTCGAGGATCTGTCGGCGGCACGGGCGTCACTGGCGACCCTCGAGCGCATCGGCTGCAATCGCTGGGGCGAATTGCGGGCGTTGCCGCGCGGCGGGGTGTCTCGTCGTTTCGGCGCGGGCCTGCTGGCCGCGCTGGGCTGCGCGTATGGCGAGCAGCCCGAGACCTATCCCTGGCTCGAACTGCCCGAACGGTTCGATGTGAACGTGGAACTCCCCGCGCTTGCGACGTCCGCACCGGAGCTGATGTGGACGGCGCAGCGCCTCATGTCGCAGATGCACGTCTGGCTGCAGTCGCGCAATCGCGGCGTGGTGACGTTCGAGTTCGAATGGACGCTCGACCTGAAGCGGCTCGATGGGAAGGTGCTTCCGCCCACCGAAAAAATCGAGATCGGCACGGCGCAGCCGACACAGGACATGGCCCATCTGCGCAGGCTGGTCGGCGAGCATCTCGACCGCACGCGGATCGCGGCGCCGGCGAATCGCCTGCGCCTGCGTTCGCTGGAGACCGTGCCCTGGGGCGGCATCACGACGAGCCTGCTGCCGGAGGACAACCGCAAGGGCGAGAAGCTGCACCAGCTGGTGGAGCGGTTGAGCGTGCGCCTGGGCGAGGACAACGTGCGAGTGCCGGCGCTGGTGGAGGACCACCGTCCGGAAAAAATGCAGGCCTGGGTGTGCGCGCGTGGGGTTCGCGTGCCTGCATCGACCACCTCGCCCGATGCGATCTATCCGACGTGGTTGCTGCCGCAACCCCTGCAACTCGACGTGCAGGGCAACACGCCCCAGTACGGCGGGCCGCTGCGCCGGCTGGCGCGTCTCTATCGCGTCGAAACGGCGTGGTGGGAGGAGGGGGGCGCGGCGCTGCGCGACTACTTCATCGCCCGCGGCGAGTCGTGCGGCCTAGTCTGGATCTTCCGCGAGCGCCTGGAAAGCACGGGGCAGGCCCGCTGGTACCTGCAGGGCTTGTATGCCTGAATACCAGCTCAAGCCGAAGCATGTGCTCGACGAAGAGCGGCACCTGCCGCCCGTGCTCTCTGCCGGGCCGGATGGCTTGCCGGGCTATGCGGAGCTCCACTGCATCAGCAACTTCACTTTCCAGCGCGGCGCGTCGCATCCGCAGGAGCTGGTGCGGCGCGCCTACAACCTCGGCTACGAAGCACTGGCGATCACCGACGAATGCTCGGTGGCGGGCGTGGTGCGGGCCTGGTCGGGGTGGAAGGAATACCGCGAATTCATCCGCAAACTCGAAGAGCTCGAACCCGGCAAGAAGAGGGCGCGGCCTTTTCGCCTGATTTACGGGAGTGAATTCGATCTCGGCCACGGGCGGCTGATCGCCCTTGCACATGATCTGCAAGGCTGGGGCGGCCTGTGCGAATTCATCACGGCGGCACGCACCACCAAGGCGCCGAAGGGCGAGTACCGGCTGGATGCCTGCGACTTCGCGCTGCTGAAAGGTTGCGAGATCCTGTATGCGCCACGGCGCGGCGCGTTCGATGAAGCCGAACTCGTCCGGCTGCGCGACCTGTACGGCGCATCGTTCTGGCTCGCGGTCGAATTGCCGCATCTGCTCGACGACGACCTGTGGCTCGCCATGTTGCGCCATGCCGGCGAGAAGCATCGCATTCCCCTCGTGGCCGCGGGCGACGTGTATATGCACGTGCGTTCCCGCAAGCCGCTTCAGGACGTGATCACGGCGGTGCGCGTGGGCAAGCCGGTCGACGACTGCGGTTTCGAATTGCAGGCGAATGCGGAGCGGCACCTGCGTCGGCGCACGCGCCTCGCGGAGACCTTTCCCGCCGAGCTGCTGGTCAACACCTTGCGCGTGGCGCAGCGTTGCAATTTCGACATCACGGAAGTCCAGTACAACTATCCGCTCGAGACGGTGCCGGCCGGGATGACGCCGACGGCGGGCTTGCGGCAACTTACCTACGAAGGGGCGCATCGACGTTATCCGCAGGGAATTCCCGCCCGGGTCACGGAGCTTCTCGAGAAGGAACTCGCGCTCATCGCCGAGTGCAGGTACGAGATGTTCTTCCTCACGGTCCACGACATCGTGCAGTTCGCCGAGAGCCGGCGGATCCTGTGCCAGGGGCGCGGATCGGCCGCGAACTCCGTCGTGTGCTTCTGCCTCGGGATCACGGCCATGGACCCGATGCACTCCGCGCCCCTGCTCGAGCGCTTCATCAGCGTCGACCGCCGCAACGAGCCGCCCGATATCGACGTCGACTTCGAGCACGAGCGGCGCGAAGAGGTCATCCAGTACATCTACGGCAAGTACGGGCGCGACCGATCGGCGATCGCCGCCGTGGTGATCGGCTACCGCACGCGCAGCGCGATCCGCGACGTGGGCAAGGCGCTGGGCATCGGCGACAAACTCGTCGATGCGTTCGCGAAGGACCATCACTGGTTCGAGGAAAAGCTGGGCGAGGACCGGCTTGCGCTCATGGCGCAGCAGTGCGGAGAATCCATCACGCCGCACCAGACGCGGCAATGGCTCGCGCTCTCCTGGCAGCTGATGGGATTTCCGCGCCACCTCAGCCAGCACGTGGGCGGCTTCGTGCTCACGCAGACGAAGCTCACGCGGCTCGTGCCGGTGGAGAACGCGAGCATGAAGGACCGGTCGGTCATCCAGTGGGACAAGGACGATCTGGAGGACATGGGCCTCATGAAGGTCGACGTGCTCGCACTCGGCATGCTCACCGCGATTCGCCGCTGCATCGACCTCGTGGCGTTGCGCCGGGGAGAGCCCTTCACGAGATACGACATCGCCGACGAGGACCCCGCCACCTACGAGATGATCCGCAAGGCCGACACCGTGGGCGTGTTCCAGATCGAAAGCCGCGCGCAGATGTCGATGCTGCCGCGGCTGAAGCCCACGACTTTCTACGACCTCGTGGTCGAGGTCGCCATCGTGCGGCCGGGGCCGATCACGGGCGGCATGGTCCACCCGTACCTGAAGGCGAGGGAGCGGCGCGCGCAGGGCTTGCCCGTGGTGTACGAGAAGCCGCAGCTCGCGAAGGCATTGGGCCGCACGCTCGGCATTCCGATCTTCCAGGAGCAGGTGATGGAGATCTCGATGATCGCCGCCGGCTTCACCGCGACCGAGGCCGATTCGTTGCGCCGCGCCATGGCCGCGTGGAAGCGCAAGGGCGGCGTCGAGAAGTTTCGCGACCGCCTGATCGGCGGCATGCTGAACAACGGCTATACCCTCGAATTCGCGGAGCGCATTTTCAAGCAGATCGAAGGTTTCGGCGATTACGGATTCCCCGAAAGTCATGCCTACAGCTTCGCCCTGCTCGCGTACAAGAGCAGCTGGCTGAAGTGCCACGAGCCCGAAGCCTTCCTCGCCGCGATGCTCAATTCGCAACCCATGGGCTTCTACGCCCCCTCGCAACTCGTGCAGGACGCGCGCCGCCACGGCGTGGTCGTCCTTCCCCCCGACGTGTCGTACTCCACGTGGGACAGCAAATTGGGATCTGACCCCAATTTAAAAGAATTGGGATCTGACCCCAATTTCCGGCCCGCCGTTCGACTGGGGCTGCGGCTCGTGGGTGGATTGAGCGAGGCGAGTGCGGCCAGGATCGTCGCCGCCGCGCCGTTCAAGGACGTCGAGGACATGACGCGGCGTGCCGAGCTCGACGTGAAGGATCTCAACCTGCTGGCGGCGGGCGATGCCTTGCAATCCATCGCGGGGCATCGCAGGCAGCAGGTGTGGGAAGCCTCGGCGCAACGACGCGCCCCGGAGCTGCTGCGCGATGCGCCCATCGAGGAAGACGCGCTGCAGCTGCCCGAATCGCCCGAGGGCGAGGAAATCTTCTTCGACTACGCCTCGCTGGGCCTCACGCTGCGCAGGCACCCGCTCGCCTTGCTGCGGCCCCGTCTGAAAAAGCTCAAGCTGATGTCGGCGAAGGAACTGCATGACCTCCCGCATGGACGCCGCGTGGGCGCATGCGGCCTGGTGACGGTGAGACAGCAGCCCGCCACGGCCAAGGGCACGATCTTCCTCACGCTCGAGGACGAGACCGGCCCGGTGAACATCATCGTGTGGAACAGCGTGAAGATCGAGCAGCGCGACCCGCTGCTGCGCTCGCGCCTGCTCGCGGTGCGCGGCATCTGGCAGCGGGATGTGGAAAGCGGCGGCCAGGTCCGCAACCTCGTCGCGGAGCAGCTCGAGGACCTCACGTCGCTGCTGGGCCGGCTCGGCAGGCAGCCGAAATCCGGCAGCCGCGATTTCCACTGACGCAGTTCAGGTCGGCTTCTTCGCCAGGAAGAACATCACCGAGCCGAGCGCCGACACCAGCGCGAGCACCGTGAACGCCACGCGGTAATGGCCCGAGCCGTCCGCGAACGCGCCGGCCACCATCGGCCCGCACACCTGCCCGATGGCGGTGACGAAGGCCGAGATGCCCATGATCATGCCGATGGCCTGCACGCCGAAATAGTCCGCGCGGATCGCCTGCATGAACGGCCCGCGCAAGCCCCACGCCACGCCGTGCAGGATGGCGAACGCGCCCAGCATGAGCGGATGCACGGCGAAGGTCAGCATGAGCAGCCCCGCCGCATGGCCGATCATGCAGGCCGCGGCCACCTTGCGCTTTTCCCAATGGTCGCCGACGGCCGCGCCCACCAGCATGCCCGCGCCCTGCGAGGCCAGCATGATCGTGATGACGAGCGAGGCCTGCGACAGCGAATAGCCCAGGCCTTCCTTCATGTGCGAGATCGCATGCACGTTCACGGCCGACACCACCAGCAGCGCCAGGCTGTGCCCGGTCGAGATCATCCAGAACGCCCGCGTGCGCAGGGCTTCGGCCGCGGTGAACTGACGCTCGTGTCCGGCGCCGCCGGGCGCATGTTCGGCGGATTCGGCGACGGGCGGCAGCCCGTCCGGCGTCAGTCCCATCTCCGCCGGCGTCTTGCGCATCACGCGCACCGCCGGCAGCCCCAGCACGATGGCGATCACGCCGGCCGCGAACGCCGTCGTGCGCCATCCATGCACCTGCATCGCCCAGGCCACCAGCGGCACCGCGATTCCGCCGAAGGCCATGCCCAGTCCCATGATCGAGAGTGCGCGCGCGCGCTGCCGTCGAAACCAGTGGACGAGCGTCACCGTGAGCGGGAAGTAGCCCGAGAGGCTGGTGCCGATCGCGATCACGGCCATCGCGACGTAGAAGCCGGCCACCGTGTCGATCTGGCTGAGCAGCATGAATCCCATGCCGAAGAGCACGATGCCCAATTGCATCATCGCGCGCGCGCCGAACTTGTCCATGGTCCAGCCGAGCAGCGGCCCGAGCAGCGCGCTCTCGACCGACTGCAGCGCCGCGCCGCCCGCCAGCGCCGTCTTGCTCCAGCCCTTTTCCTGCGACAGCATCGCGACGTAGGCGCCGAAGGCCTGCTGCAGCAGGCCCGCATGCAGGAACTGGATGAACGCGCCCGCGCCCACCATGCGCCAGCCGTAGAAGATCTTTGCCTTCATTTCGTCTTCACTTCGGCTTCCGCGCCAGCAGGAACATGAGGGAGCCCGCCATCGTGATCAGCGCGAGCACGGTGAATGCCGTGCGGTAGTTGCCGTTGGCATCGGCGAACGCGCCCGCGATCATGGGCCCGCCCACCTGGCCCACGGAGATGACGAGCGCCGACACGCCCATGATCATGCCGATGGCCTGCACGCCGAAGTAGTCGGCGCGCAGCGCCTGCATGAACGGGCCGCGCAGTCCCCAGGAGATGCCGTGGATGACCGCGAACGCGCCGAGCATCGCCGGGTGGACGGCGTAGGTGAGCATCAGCACACCGACGCCATGGCCGATCATGCAGCCGCCCGCGATGAGGCGCTTGTTCCAGCGGTCGCCCACCGCGGCCCCGAGCAGCAGGCCCGCGCCCTGCGCCATCATCATCATGGTGATGACGAACGAGGCTTGCGCGACGGTGTAGCCCAGGCCCTCCTTCATGTGCGAGATGGCATGCACGTTCACGGCCGTCACCAGCAGCACGGCGAGCGAATGGCCGCACGCGAGCAGCCAGAAGGCGGGCGTGCGCATGGCTTCGACGGCGGTGAAGTGGCGCTCGGCGGGCGGCGCGGCGGGCGCGTCGACGGCGGGCACGGGCTCCGAGGCCGCCGCGGCGATTCCGTCGGGCACTTCGCCGATCTCCGACGGATGCCGCCGCATCATGCGCGCGAGCGGCAGGCCGATGACGATGCTGACGACGCCCGACGCGAAGGCGGTGGAGCGCCAGCCCCAGGTCTGCATCGCCCACGCGACGAGGGGCACCGCAATGCCGCCGAGCGCGAAGCCCACGCCCATCATCGACAGCGCGCGGGCCCGCCGTCGCCGGAACCAGTGGACGAGCGTGACGGTCAGCGGAAAGTACCCGGAGAGGCTGACGCCGATGGCGATGACGACGAAGGCGGCGTAGAAGCCGGCGACCGAATCGATCTGGCTGAGCGCCATGAAGCCCAGGCCGAAGGCGATGATGCCGACCTGGATCATGGCGCGCGCGCCGAAGCGGTCCATGGCCCATCCGAGCGCGGGGCCGAGCAGGGCGCCTTCGAGCGACTGCAGCGCCGCCCCGCCGGACAGCGCGGTCTTGCTCCATCCCTTTTCCTCGGAAAGCACGGCGACGTAGGCGCCGAAGGACTGCATCAGCAGCCCCGCATGGAGGAATTGAAGGATGGCGCCGGCGCCAACCATGCGCCAGCCGTGGAAGATTTTCAAGAGAAGCCGAGTTTATCGGCAGCCGGGCGCGAGGGTGGCGCTTAATCGAAAGAATTCAAGCAGCGGGGCTGCCGTGCAGCGACGGGAGGTTCGTCGAGCAGGTTCAGGTGATGCCCTGCGCGAGCATCGCGTCGGCCACCTTCACGAAGCCCGCGATGTTCGCGCCGCGCACGTAGCTCACCTTGCCGTCCGCCGTGGCGCCGTGCTGCACGCAGGCCGCATGGATGCCGCGCATGATGGACAGCAGGCGCGCATCGACTTCCTCGCGCGGCCACGACAGGCGCATGCTGTTCTGGCTCATCTCGAGGCCCGAGGTCGCGACGCCGCCCGCATTGCTCGCTTTGCCGGGCGCGAAGAGCACGCCGGCATGCTCGAAGGCGTCCGCCGCCTCGAGCGAGGTCGGCATGTTGGCGCCTTCGGCCACGCACTGCACGCCGTTGGCGATGAGGGTGCGCGCGTCGTCCGCGTCGATCTCGTTTTGCGTCGCGCAGGGCAGTGCGACGTCCGCCGCGATGTGCCAGGGCTTGCGGCCCGCGAGGAACTCCGCCCCGGTCTCGGCCGCGTAGTCGCTCACGCGGCCGTAGCGGTGGTTCTTCACGTCCATCAGCACCGCGAGCTTCTCGCTCGTGAAGCCCTGCGGCTCGTGGATCGTGCCGCTGGAATCGGACACGGTGAGGACCTTCGCGCCGAGCGCCATCGCCTTTTCCACCGCGTACTGCGCGACGTTGCCGGAGCCGGAGACGCTCACCCGCAGGTCGTCGAAGGAGCGGCCGTTGCGCTGGAGCATCTCCTGCGCGAAATAGACGGTGCCGTAGCCCGTGGCTTCCGGCCGCATCACCGAGCCGCCGAACGACAGGCCCTTGCCGGTGAAGACGCAATCGGCCCGGTTCGTAAGCTTCTTCATCATGCCGGCCATGAAGCCGACCTCGCGCGCGCCGACGCCGATGTCGCCGGCCGGCACGTCGGTGTCCGCGCCGAGGTGGCGGAACAGCTCGGTCATGAAGGCCTGGCAGAAGCGCATCACTTCACCGGGGCTGCGGCCCTTCGGATCGAAGTCCGAGCCGCCCTTGCCGCCGCCCATGGGCAGCGTCGTCAGCGCGTTCTTGAAGGTCTGCTCGAACGCGAGGAACTTGAGGATGGACGGGTTCACCGACGGGTGGAAGCGCATGCCGCCCTTGTACGGGCCGATCGCCGAGCTGTGCTGCACGCGATAGCCGCGGTTCACGCGCACCTGGCCGTGGTCGTCGACCCACGAAACGCGGAATTGGATCAGGCGCTCGGGCTCCACCAGGCGATCGAGCAGACCCTGCTCCGCATAGCGCGGATGCGCGGCGATGAAGGGCCACAGGCTGTCGATCACTTCGGTGACGGCCTGCACGAATTCGGGCTGGCCGGGATTGCGCGCCACGAGGTGCGCGAGGAAGTCTTCCTTCAATTTGTAGTTCATGCCGCTATGCTAGAGGCCGCCGGGCCTGTCGGCTTGCTGACGGTTGACGACCTCGGTCGCCGGGCTCAGACCGTCGGCGTGCGCTCGCCCGAGTCGTTCTGCGCCACGAGCGGATGCGGCACCGCCTCGCCCGCGCGCCGCGCCCGGAACAGCCCGGCGCGCGACAGCAGCACCGTCGTCACCGGCGCGGTGATCGACAGGATCACGATCACCAGCCACACGTGCAGCGAGAGCCGCCCGCTGCCAGCCGTGAAGTGGATGACGGACGCCAGCGCCACCGACCAGCTGCCGAGCGTGTAGCAGACGGCCGGGGCATGCATGCGCATGAAGAAGTCGGGCAGGCGCCACAGTCCCAGCGCGGCGACGAGCGCGGTTGCGCCGCTCGCGAGCAGCAGCAGGGCGACGAGCAGCTCCGCGATCATTCGATCACCTCCCCGCGCAGCAGGAACTTGGCCATGGCCGCGGAACTCACGAAGCCGAACAATGCCATCAGGAGCGCCGCCTCGAAGTACATGCTGCTGTCGTAGCGGATGGCAAGGACCAGCATCATGAGCATGGCCACCGCGAAGATGAAGTCGAGCGCCACCACGCGGTCCTGCGCGCGCGGTCCGCGGAACAGGCGCGTGAGCGCGATGCCGGAGGCCGCGCCGTACATCAGCAGGGTCGCGGTGACCGCGAAATCGAGGATGCTCATTCGAAGATCTCCATGAGGGGGCGCTCGTAGCGGGCCTTGAAATCCCGGACGTACGCGGCCTCGTCGTCGACGCCGAACACGTGCAGCAGCACCGCGCTTCGGTCGGGCGCGAGCTCGGTCCAGAGCGAACCCGGCACCACCGTGGCGATGACCGCCAGCGCCGCCAGTCCGTGCGTGTCGCGCAGCTCGAGCGGCACCGAAATGAAGACGCCGCGCGGCGGCCGCGAGCGGGGCTGAAGCGCGCCGCGGCCGACCTGCAATGCGGAGGCGATGACGTCGTGGCCGACGCGCAGCACCAGCCGCGCCACGACCGCGGGCTTGCGCACCGGCCCGCCCGGCGGCTTGAGCGGCGCGGCGAACAGCGGCACGACGACCGCGACCAGCGCCGCCACGAGCAGGTCGGTCGGCGCCACCGAGTCGTTGAGCACGAGCCAGAACACGGCAAGGCTCGCCGCCAGCAGGAGCGATGGCTTGCGCTTCATCGCGCCGCCTCCCGCGTCTGCGGCCGCGTCGCCATCACGGCGTCGATGTAGCCCTGCGGCGCGTGGAGATCGTCC
The DNA here is from genome assembly GCF_050250995.1 of Ramlibacter sp. Lineage (GTDB taxonomy): Bacteria > Pseudomonadota > Gammaproteobacteria > Burkholderiales > Burkholderiaceae_C > Ramlibacter. Next base: position 10,166 of record NZ_JBFWNP010000070.1, on the reverse strand, counting down.
GCCATGGCGCGTGCGAAGCGCAGCCCGTGTTCCCCGGCCACGGCCATCGCGATGCAGCCGCCCAGCAGCAGCAGGATCGGCACGCCTTCGAAGAGGCGCAGCCGCGGCGCGGCGCGCTCCTGCGTCGCCCAGAAGTGCGTGATGAAGGCGCGCGTGAGGGACAGCGTGGCGAGGAAGCCCGAGCCGAGCAGCAGCGCGAACATCAGCCAGGCGGCGCGCGGATGCGGCGCGTGCGCCTCGGGTCCGGCCAGCGCCGTCAGCATCGCGAGCTTGCCCACGAAACCCGAGAGCGGCGGCAGGCCCGCGACCACCAGCATGCAGGCGAAGAAGGCGGTGCCGAGGAACGCGATCGCGCCGGGGATGGCGCGGCCGACCAGCGCCACCTGGTCGTCGTCGAGGTTGGCGTCGGCGGGCGGGCGGACGTCCGCGAACGCCGGCAGGCGCCCCTGCGGCTGATCCGCCTCGGGCGGGTCGACCTCGAGCTGGCGCTGGCGCTCGACCACTTCGACCAGCAGGAACAGCGTCGCGGCCGCCAGCGTGGAGCTCGCGAGGTAGAAGAGCGCGCCCGTCGTCAGCGCCGGCAGATCGAAGCCGACGGCGGCGATCACGGTGCCCGAGGACGTGATGACGCTGTAGCCGGCGAGCCGGCCGAGCTGCACCGAGCGCAGCATGCCGATGGCGCCGAAGGCCACCGTCGCGAGGCCGCCCGCGACGAGAACGACGCCGCCGAAGTGCGCGGAGTCGCCGGCGGTGGCCGGGAAGCACAGGGTCCACAACCGCAGGATCGCGTAGACGCCGACCTTGGTGAGCAGCGCGAACATGGCCGCGGCCGGCGCGCTCGCGGCGGCATAGGCGGTGGGCAGCCAGAAATTGAGCGGCCACAGCGCGGCCTTCGCGAGGAAGGCGACGGCGAGCAGCGCGGCGGCGGCGTGCAGCAGCCCGCGGTCGGCCGCCGGAACCTGCGGCAGCTTCTGCGCGATGTCCGCCATCGTGAGCGTGCCGGTCACGCCGTACAGCAGCGCGGCGCCGGCGAGGAAGAGCAGCGAGGCGACGAGATTGACGGCGATGTAGTGCAGCCCCGCGCGCACGCGCGGCGAACCGCCGCCGTGCAGCAGCAGGCCGTACGAGGCGGCGAGCAGCACCTCGAAGAACACGAACAGGTTGAACAGGTCGGCCGTGAGGAAGGCGCCGTTGAGTCCTGCGAGCTGCAACTGCAGCAGCGGGTGGAAATGCACGCTGGCCCGGTGCCACCGCGCCAGCGCGAACACGAGCGAGCCCACGCCGACCAGCGCGGCGAGCACGAGCATCATGGCCGACAGCCGGTCGAGCGCGAGCACGATGCCGAAGGGCACGGGCCAGTTGCCCGGCAGGTAGACCGCCATGGCATTGCGCGTGCCCGCGTCGAGGCCGAGCAGCAGGTGGACGGCGACGGCGAGCGACGCCAGCATCGACAGCAGGTGCAGCCCCGCCTTCAGCCTGCGCCGCGTGTCGGGCACGACCACAAGCAACGCGGCCGTGACCATCGGCAGCAGCACGGGCAGCAGCACGTCGTGCGCCAGCGGGTTCATGGCTTTTCCTCGCTGCCGTCGACATGGTCGCTGTCGGTCAGTCCGCGCAGCGCGAGCAGCACGACGAGGAAGAGGGCGGTGGTGGCGAAGCCGATCACGATGGCGGTGAGCACCAGCGCCTGCGGCATCGGGTCGGTGTAGTTCAGCAGGTCCGCGGCCACGCCGGGCCGCACGATGGGCTCCTTGTCGAGGGAGAGGCTGCCCACGCTGAAGATGAAGAGGTTGGTGGCATAGGACAGCAGCGTCAGGCCGACCAGCACCTGGTAGGTTCGCGGGCGCAGCACCAGCCACACGCCCGCGGCGACGAGCACGCCGATCGCGACCGAGATGATCGCCTCCATCAGCGGCGCTCCCGGCGGCGTGCGCGCAGCGACTGGTGCGCGAGCGCGGTGAGCATCAGCAGCGTCGAGCCGAGCACGACCGCGAACACGCCCGCGTCGAACAGGGCCGCGCTCGGGAAGTGCAGCTCGCCGAACACCGGGAGCGTGACGTGCGCCGTGTGCGTGGTGAGGAAGGGAAAGCCGAGCACGAGCGAGCCCAGCCCCGTCGCCACCACGATCAGCAGGCCGGCCGCGATCCACCACGGCGGGTTGAGGTCCATCCGGTCCTCCACCCACTCCGTGCCGCCCACCATGTACTGGGCGATGAAGGCCGTGGCGAGCACCAGGCCGGCGACGAAGCCGCCGCCGGGCTGGTTGTGTCCGCGCAGGAAGAGGTGAAGCGCCACCACCATCGCGATCGGCAGCAGCAGCCGCACCAACACCGAAGGCACGAGCAGGTAGCCGTGCGCGGGGTCGCCAAGGTCCTGCACTTCCTTCGACCGCAGCAAGTCGGTGCGGCTGCCGTCCGGCACGGCCTGCTGCTGCGGCGGCAGGATTTCGACTTCGCGCGGCGGCCTGAACCGCCGCAGCAACGCGTAAATGGTGAGCGCGACGGTGCCGAGCACCGCGATCTCGCCGAACGTGTCGAAGGCGCGGAAGTCGACCAGCATCACGTTCACCACGTTCGTGCCGCCGCCTTGCGGCAGCGCGTTCACGATGAAGAAGGGCGAGATGCTCTGGAAGCCCGTGCGCGTGAGCATGGCGTACGAGAGCGCGGAGAGGCCGAGGCCCGCGAGCGCGGCCAGCACGAGGTCGCGGCGCCGGCGCCAGCGCGCGCGGCGCGCCTGCTGCGCATCTTCGATCGGGATGCGTTGCGGCAGCCAGCGCAGCCCCAGCAGGAAGAGCACCATGGTCACCGCCTCGACGGCGAGCTGCGTGAGCGCGAGGTCGGGCGCGGAGAACCAGGCGAAGGTGAGGCACACCGCGATGCCTACGATACCCAGCAGCGTGAGCGCCATGAGCCGGTGGAACTTCGCCTGCCACGCCGCGCCGATGGCGGCCGCCCCGCCGATCAGCCAGACGAGCAGGAATTCGGGCGTGGCGGGTACGCGCACACGGTCGCCCCATTCCAGCGGCACCACGAGCGCGGAGCCGAGCGCGGCCGCGCCCGCGACGGCCAGCATGCACAGCATCTGCATCTGCAGGTGGCGGCTGCTGGTGCGACGGATCAGCCGGCGCACGCCGTTGTCCGCGAGGACGAGCGTGCGCTCGAACAGGCGCTTGCCGTCGAGCCGGCCCATGAACGGCGTCGCGCGCAGGGGCCGCAGCTTGAAGCGTCCGCCGAAGGCGAGGTAAGCACCGAGGCCGACGCCCAGCGCCACGAGGCTCATCGCCAGCGGCGCGTTGAAGCCGTGCCAGATCGCGAGGCTGTACTCCGGCAGCTGCCCGCCCACGACCGGCAGCGACGCGGCGGCCAGCAGCGGGCCGACCGACCACTCCGGCGCGATGCCCACCACGAGGCACGTGACCACCAGCAGCTCGATCGGCACGCGCATCCAGCGCGGGGGCTCGTGCGGCACGCGCGGACAGTCGCGCGGCGGGTCGCCGAAGAACACGTCGTGGCCGAAGCGCAGGGAATAGACGACCGCGAACACGCCCGCGAGCGTGGCCGCGGCAGGCAGGCCGTACTCGATCCAGGGGTTCGACTTGAAGTAGAGCGTCTGCGCGAAGAACATTTCCTTGGACAGGAAGCCGTTGAGCAGCGGCACCCCCGCCATCGCGGCGCAGGCGACCATCGCGAGCACCGCCGTGCCCGGCATGTGGCGGTACAGGCCGTCGAGCCGGCGCATGTCGCGCGTGCCCGTCTCGTGGTCGATGATGCCCACCGCCATGAAGAGCGAGGCCTTGAAGGTCGCGTGGTTCATCATGTGGAAGACCGCGGCCACGGCGGCCACCGGGCTGTTCATGCCGAGCAGCAGCGTGATGAGGCCGAGATGGCTGATCGTAGAATACGCGAGCAGCGACTTCAGGTCGTTCTGGAACATGGCCGCGTAGGCGCCGAGCAGCAAGGTGACCAGCCCCGCGCCGCCGACGATCCAGAACCATTGATCGGTGCCCGCGAGCGCGGGCCACAGCCGCGCCATGAGGAAGACGCCGGCCTTCACCATCGTCGCCGAATGCAGGTAGGCCGACACCGGGGTCGGCGCGGCCATCGCATGGGGCAGCCAGAAGTGGAAGGGGAATTGCGCGCTCTTGGTCAGTGCGCCCAGCAGCACGAGCACGAGCGCGGGGGTGTAGAGCGAATGGGCGCGGATTCGGTCGCCCGCGGCGAGCACCTCGCCGAGCTCGAAGCTGCCCGCGATGTGGCCGAGCAGGACCACGCCGCCGAGCAGGCACAGGCCGCCCGCGGCCGTGACCACGAGCGCCATGCGCGCGCCGCGCCGCGCGTCCTTGCGGTGGTGCCAGTAGCCGATGAGCAGGAACGAGAGCACGCTCGTGAGCTCCCAGAACACGGCGAGCTGCACGAGGTTGCCCGACAGCACGATGCCGAGCATCGCGCCCATGAAGGCGAGCAGCAGCGCATGGAAGCGCGCGGCCGGATCCTCGGCCGAGAGGTAGTAGCGCGCATACAGCACGACCAGGGCGCCGATGGCGCTCACGAGCACCCCGAAGAGCCAGGCGAAGCCATCGACCCGCAGCGACAGCTCGATGCCCAGGCTGGGCAGCCACGACCAGCGCGCCTCGACCACGCCGCCGTTGGCGATGTCGGGGAACAGCAGGACGAGCGCGACGACGTTGCCGATGGCCACGGCGGCGGCCAGGATGGCCTGCGCATTGCGCGAGCGCGTGGGCACGATCGCCGCGAGCACGCTGGCGAGGAACGGAACGGTGATCACCCACCAGAGAGACATGGCGACGAGTGTAGAGGTTCGCGTTTCCTTGCCGCCCGGCTCAGCCGCGCGCGGCCGCGGTTTCGGGCTCGGTCGGCACGATGAGCACGTCGGCTTCGCTGCCCGCCAGCACGGCGCGGGTGACGCCGCCGAGCAGGAAGTCGGCGAGCAGCCCGCGCTGCCGCTTGCCGATGACGATCAGCTCGGCCGCGATCGCCCGCTGGCGTGCGAGCACGGCCTCCGCGGCATCGCCATAGCGAACGGAAGTCGCGACGGGCCCCGGCAAGGCGGCGGCTACGATCTCGTCGAGGCGCGCCAGCGCGGCGTCCATGGCGTTCGGACCGGCGTGCGACTCCGGGCGCTTGTCCTTGCGCCGGCTCCAGCCGCGCGCGGCCTGCGCGTGGACGACTTCGAAGCGCGCATGCGGCGCGTAGTGGGCGGCGGCCGCGAGCACCTGTTGCGCCTCGTGGGTCAGGTCCACCGCCGCGAGCGCGCGTGCGTAGTGCATCTGCGGCGCGGCGGCTCCGGTGCTCGCTGGGCGCTGGATCGCGGGCCGCCGCACCACGAGCGTCGGCACGCGGCACAGGCGGATCACGCGGTCGGCCTGCGTGCCGCCGAGGAGGCTGCGAAGCGGGTTCGAGCGTGCCGTGCCAATGACGAGCAGGTCCGCGCCCGCCGACGCCGCGCGCATGTCCGCGACGAGGTCCGGGCCCGGTGCGACGGGACGCACATGCACGGCGAGGCGCTGCGCGAGGTCGGCGCACAGCGCCTCGATCTTCGCCTGCGAGGCGGCGGGACCTGGCGCGCTGCCCTTCGATGGCGAATGCAGGAGCGCGAGCTCGGCCCCGCGCTCGCGCGCGAGGTATGCGGCGCGCCAGACCGCGTTGCGCGCGGACGGCGTGCCGTCGTCGATGACGAGGATGTGGCGCGCGTTCGAGACGCGGGTTTCGTCGTTCACATCCGCGAGCATCCGGGAAACGTCCTCCAGGGTCATGACACTTTGCTTTCGGCTCGACGGTTCATGTGACGTAGTCGCCGGTGGCTTCGGGCTGGAAGAGGATCTGCTCGATCTGCGCCACGGTCTCTTCGCCGCCGGGCGAAGCCCACCGCGCGATGGCGCCGACGGGCAGGCCGATGAGGCCGAGGCCCGCGGGCGACAGCACGCTGACGTAGCCCTTCGCGGGCTCCGCGTCCGCGGGATAGCAGAGCACCATCACCTGGCGGCGGTTCAGCGTGAGGTCGCGGATGACGAACTGCGAATACATCGTCACGACCTCCGGCGGGATGGTGTCGCCGGGCACGACGTCGGCGTCGCAGATCAGGTCTTCGAGCACGGGCGCTTCGCCGCTGCGCACGAACTTCTTCAGGCGGATGAAATCGAGCTGGGTGAGCTTGCGCTCCACCGGATGGGGGGTCGACATGGATGCACTCCGATCGGGCGGGCCCTGCAGGTGCAGGGCGCGCGGGCGCGCCGGGTCCAGGTTGGCCCGACGGTCGAGTGATCAGCGCTGGAAGGGGGGGAAGTGGCGACCGCCGGGCTCAGGAGACCGCAGGCGTTCGCTGCGCGAGAGCCAGGTTGCGCGCGCACGCATTCGCGACCGCGCGGCGCGAAATGCGCGCGGCGGAGGCGGATTGGAGTGCGAGGACGCGGGATGCCATAAGGCCGAGTATAGGGGCGATCCACGGCGCGGTGGATTCTGGCAGGCGTCGCATGGTCATTGCCCGGCGTCCTTGCTCACGCGAGCGCGTCGACGAGGTAGTCGATGAGGAGGCGCACCTTGGGCAGCACATGCTTGCGCGAAGGGTAGAGCGCGTACACGCCAAGCTCGTGCGAGCGGTACTCGGGCATGAGCTCCACGAGCCTGCGCTCCTTCAGCGCGTCGGCCACGAGGAATTCGGGCTGCAGCACGATGCCCTGGTGCGCGAGCGCCGCGGCGCGGCACGTGTCGCCGCTGTTGGTGTGCATGCGCGGATGCACGCGCGCGGAGACGGCGCCCGCGGGCCCTTCGAACGTCCATGTGTCGCCGCTGACGAGCAGGCTGTAGGCAAGGACCGTGTGATCGGCGAGCTCGGACGGATGGCGCGGCCGGCCGTGCTTGCGCAGGTAGGTCGGCGACGCGCACAGCACGAGGCGCGTGGACGAAAGGCGCCGCCCGACGAGCGTCGAGTTTTCCATGCGGGCGATGCGCACCGCGACGTCGAAGCCTTCTTCCACGATGTCGATGAAGCGGTCCGACAGGTGGATTTCGAGCTCGATGTTCGGATGCGCCGCGAGGAAGCCGCCCCACAACGGCGCAAGCCGCAGCACGCCGAAGGACACGGGCGCGCTGATCTTCAGGCGGCCGACGGCCTCGCCGCGACGCGCGCTGACCTCGGCCTCGGCTTCCTCCACGGCCCCGAGCAGCTCGCGGCAACGCTCCACGAACACCTCGCCCTCCGCGGTGAGCGACAGGCGTCGCGTCGTTCTCTGCAGCAGGCGCACGCCGAGGCGCGACTCGAGCTCCGACACGATGCGCGACGTGGCGGCCTTCGACATCGAGAGCTTGTCCGCCGCGCCGACGAAGCTGCCCGCGTCGACGACGGCGGCGAAGACGCGCATTTCCTGGAATCGGTCCATGGGGAGGTGCTCTCGTGGGTAGTCGATTGTTCAGATTGACGAGACGATAAATCTCAATCCGACCAGTTTATCTAATCGGCGAGAGTCAATAAAGTTGATCCCACGGTGCAGCGAGATGCGCCGGTCTTTCAACAACTCACGTCAAGGAACCATCATGAACCGCCAATCCATCGCCACTTTCGTCGCCATCGCCGCTTTCGCCGGCGCCTCGTTCGCCTACGACGACGTGCCCCAGCACGACAAGTCCTTCACCTCCACGGCCTCGCGTGCCGCGGTCGCAGCCGAAGCCACGGCCCAGCCGCGCGGCCCGGCGTACCTCGCCGCCATCCAGTACAGCCCGTACGCCGGCTTCCAGGGCACGAAGACGCGCGCCGAAGTGCAGGCCGACCTCTATGAATCGCGTGAGCGCATGAACGCGTTCACCGGCGAAGACAGCGGCTCCCGCTGGCTGTCGCGCAACGGCGCGAACATCGCCCGCACGAACGTGGTGGGCGAGCCGGTCAACCCGCAGTAACCGGCTGCGAGCCCCGGTGCGCCGTGGACGCCATCGGCCGCGGGCGCGATCGTCGAGGTCGCGCCCGCGGCCGTCTTTCGCCACCTAGAATGCCCTCGATGCGAGAACGCGGTGCCCTCTTCGTCCAGCCTCACTACGACGACGTCGCCCTTTCGTGCGGTGGCATCGCAGCCGCATTGGCGCGCGCGGAAATGCAGTCCCACATCGTCACCGTGTTCGCGAGCGAGATCGTGCCCGAGATGGTCGGCGACTTCGCGGCCTGGAAGCACGGGCGCTGGGGCATCGAGGACATCGACGAAGTCGTCGCGACCCGGCGCGAAGAAGACGCGCAGGCCACGGCGGTGCTCGGGTGCAGCGCCCGCTGGCTCGGCTTGCCCGATGCGATCTACCGCATCGGGCGCTACACGGAGGATGCCGAACTCTACGGATTGCTCGACGCCGAGGAGCATGCGCTCGCCATCCATCTCGCCGAAGAAGTGGTCGGCCTCCCCGAATGGCGCGAGGGCCTGCGCGTCTTCGTGCCGCTCGGCGTGGGATCGCACGTCGATCACCAGCTCGCGTTCGAGGCGGGCGCGCAGCTTGCGAAGCGCGGCGTGGAGGTGTGGGCGTACGAGGACTTGCCGTACGGCATCCACACGCCCGAGGCGCTTACCCGGCGGCTCGTGGAGTTGCAGGGTCGTATCGGCGGGGAAGTGGCCGTGCCCATCGCCGACACGCTCGAGGCCAAGCTCGACGCCATCGCGCGATACCGAACGCAGTTGCCGGTGATCTTCCGGTTCACGGACGACTGGCGCGGTGCGGTGGCCGCGCACGCCCTCTCGGCGGGTGGGGGCGTGCCTGCGGAAAGGGTGTGGCGGGTGCAAGAGCTCTTCGCGGAGTGAGCGGTTTCGCTCGAGGACATTGATCATGCAGAACGTCACATTGGATTCGCCTCCCCCTGGGGCCCTGATCGTTGCACGGCCGAGCGCACCTGCAGCGCTCGTCCTTCTTTTCCACGGGGTCGGCGCGACGGCGGAGGGACTGGTCGGCCTGGGCCAGTGCATTGCGCGGCAGCGGCCCGATGCCATGGTGGTGAGCGTCGCGGCCGCGCGGCCTTCGACGCTCGGGGCCGGACGCGAGTGGTTCTCCGTCGTCGGCATCACCGAGGAGAATCGGCCCGGCCGCATCGCCGAAGCCATGCCGGCGTTCGAGAGCACCGTGTCGCAGTGGCAGACCGAGGCGGGCGTCCGTGCGTCGCGCACGACCCTGGTCGGGTTTTCCCAAGGCGCGATCATGTCCCTGGAGGCGACGCAGGTTGTGGAGGTCGCGGGTCGGGTCATCGCCCTGTCCGGGCGCATGGCAACGCCCGCGCGTCGCGCGCCCGCGGGTGTCGTCTACCGCTTCGTTCACGGCGATGCGGACCGTGTCGTCGACGCGCGTTTCAGCATTGCAGCCGCCAACGAACTGCAGGCGCTCGGCGCGGATGCGAGCGTCGAGGTCGTGCCGGGGCTGGGGCACGGCATCGACGAGCGGGTGATCGAGCACGTGCTGCGGGCTCTGCAATGAGCGCCCTCCAGCTTCGGATTTCCGACGCGGCCTACGAGATTTCCGTGGATGACACCGTGCTGGCGCGTCTGCCAGGCGGCGCGTCGACGCTCCTGGCCGGAGCGGGCGAGCGCGTGCGCGAACTCGATGTCGAGACCGCGATCGAACGCGCGGAGGACTGGCTGATGCCGTCCAGCACATCGTTCCACGCCTTCACGCTGGTCCTGCCGGAAGGGGCGGGCCGCCTGGCGCCGTGGTTCGGGTCGGATGCGAGCGTGACGCCGGAGCAGGTCGAGTGCGTGTTCAACCGCGTGGTCGACGATGTTGCGGCCGGTCGTGCGGCGCAGCGGGATGCTGTTGCCGACCTCGTCGTCTTACGCGAACTGATTCACCACGGCGCGCTGACCGCTGTCGTCTTTCGCAGCTGACCCTGTACTTCCGTCTCGTTGTACCTTCGGGTGCAGGGGCCTAGATTCCCGCCCAATTCATCGGGAGGGAACATGCGAGCCAACATCGCAGCCGCCGCGCTCGCGGCGCTACTGGCGTGCAGCGTCGCGGCACACGCCGCCATCCAGCCGGCATCCGGCGAAGCGGTCGAGACCGAGGTGGACTGGGTGGACGAGGGCGCGCATTCGCTGACCTTCACGCGCCGCTATCGCAGCGGTGCTTCGCTCGTCACGGGCCTGGGCACGTGGTCGCATCCGTGGTCGGCGACCTTCTCGCGGTCGGGTG
>NZ_JBFWNP010000069.1:0-23275 GCF_050250995.1 Ramlibacter sp. | reverse complement strand
ATTCCACCGTCACTCCGGGCCACGCGCGACTGCCCACCATCACGGCGGAACGTTGCCCGCGATCACGATGGAACGCTGCCCGCCATCGCGTGGAATGGGTGCCCGCGATCAGTGGAATAGGCACGCAGAAGAGCCAGGAGGGCGCGGGCACCGGCTCGCGCGGCGCGTCCGTGCCGGGTTCGTTGGCGGGGTCGATGGCAGGGTCGATGGCGGGACTCACCAGCCCAAGTGGCGCAAGCATGGCGAACAACGCCAGCACCGTCACGCAGGAGCTCGAGCTCGTCTACTGGAAGGACATCAAGGACTCGACCGAGCCCGACGAATTCCAGTCGTTCCTCGAAAAATTCCCGGCCGGCATCTACGCCGACCTCGCGCGCAAGCGCCTGCGCAAGCTGGAGGCACCCGCGTCGGCCGGCGACGAGACCGTGCTGAGCGGCATGACGATGCCCGGCACGGCCTCGCCCGACCTCGAAGCGACCCGCGTGCCGGGCACTGCGTCTGCGTCTGCCGGCGGGGATGACGTTGCGCGGAGCGCTGCACCCACCGACGCTGCCCCCACTGCCCCAACTTCGAGCACTGCGCCAGACGAGACCGCTGTGCTCGATGAGCGCGAAGGGCGCACTGCATCGACCGCATCCGCATCAGCGGACCCGACCGCGCCCGCCGGACCCGGGATCGCGCCGGCCGCGTCTCCGAACTCGCCTCCTTCGGCGCCACCTGCCGGTCAGGCCGCAGCCCAGCCTGCCCCCGCGTCCACCCCGACAAGGAAACAGCCGGTCGCGATGTTCGCCGTCATGGGCGCTTTGGCCGTGGCCGGCCTCGCCGCCGTCTGGATGTTCGGCAAAAGCGGAGGGAAGGCGGAAGACGCGATGGCAAGCGCGCCCGTCCCGGCGGCCTCCACGCCTGCCGCCGCCGCATCGGGACCCGCATCCGGGAGCGTCATTGCCGCAACCCCGGTCGGCGCCGCGCCGCCCTTGGCGATCGCGAGCGCGAAGCAGGTGGCGTCGGACGCGCCCGCCACGGCGGCCAGCGCGCCGCGCCGACCGGCGAGTCGTGCGCAGCGTGCCGCTTCCGCCCCGCCCGAGGCGCCGCGCCAGGCTACGGCCGCGCCGTCATCCCCGCCTCCGGCATCGGCACCTGCCGTGGCGCCGGCGGAGCCATCGGCGCCGCGCGCCACGGCGGCGCGAGAGCGCGAACCCGCGGCCCCCAACCCGGTCGAGCAGTGCCGCGACCGCATGTTTCTTTCGCGCGAACTGTGCCTCAGCGAACATTGCGACAAGGCGGCGTCGCGCAACCATCCGCTGTGCGTGAAGCACCGCGAGGACGTGCGCCTGCGCGAGGCCGCCAAGCCGCGGCAGGGACCGCAATAGACGTTGTCATTGCCGCCTTCGCGGGGATGACGGACCGAAAGACGGCGATTCAGCGAATGTCGAGGTTGTGAACCTCGAACGCCCCGCGCCGGCGGGCCTCGAAATAGCGCTCGAGCGTCTCGCGCACCGTGCGGAAGGCGATCTCGCCCCAGGGGATCTCATCTTCGGAGAACAGCCGCGCCTCGATTGTCTCGTGCCCGGGGTCGAACACGTCGCTCGTGAGCCGGGCGAGATAGAACATGTGGACCTGCCCCACGCCCGGCACGCTCAGCACGGTGATGAGGTCTTCCATCTCGAACTGCGCGCCGGCTTCCTCGACGGTCTCGCGCGCCGCGCCCTCGAGCGTGGTCTCGTTCAGCTCCATGAATCCGGCGGGCAGCGTCCACTTGCCCCAGCGCGGCTCGATGTTGCGCTTGCACAGCAGGACCTTGTCGCCCCAATAGGGCACCGTGCCCACCACGTTGAGCGGGTTCTCGTAATGGATGGTGACGCACGCGGGGCAGACGGCGCGCTCACGCGTGTCCCCGTCGTCGGGGACACGGTAGATCACGGAGGCGCCGCAATTGCGGCAGTGCTTGATCGGGGTGCGGAACAAGAGGACGAGTTTAAGCCTTCGTGGTCTTCGTGTGCTTGTCGATCAGCGCCTTCGCCGTGTCGAGAAGCTTCTTGCCGTCGAAGCCGCGCTTGTTCATGTCCTCCACCCACTCCACCTCGACCAGGCGCGACTTGCGCTTGAATTCCTGGGCGTCCGAGGCGGGAATGGTGTGGATCGTGTTCTTGCGGTCTTCCGCCGCCTTCCGGCCCGCGGGGTCGCCCGCCTGCTGGATCTTGCCGAGCCAGCCCGAGGTCGCCATGCCGGAGTTGGCGTCCACCACCTTCTTCAGGTCGGGCGCGAGCGAGTTGTACTTGGCCTTGTTCATGCCCAGCACGAAGGTCGTGGTGTAGAGCGCGCCGCCGGCGGGGTCGAACTGGCTGTGGAACTTGGTGAGCTCATGCACCTTCACCGAGGGCACGACTTCCCACGGGATCACGCAGCCGTCGATCGTGCCCTTGGACAGCGCGTCCGGAATCGACGGCAGCGGCATGCCCACGGGCGTGGCGCCCACGTAGCCGAGCATCTTGGTGATCTGCCGGGTGGGGCCGCGCAGCTTCATGCCGCGCACGTCCTCGGCGGTCTTGATCAGCTTGTCCTTGGTGTGGAACATGCCGGGGCCATGCACGTTGAGCGCGATGGTCTGCACGTCCTTGAACTCGTCCGGCGCCATCGTCTGCACGTACTCCCAGTACGCCTTCGACGTCGCCTCGGCGTTCGACATCATGAAGGGCAGCTCGAACGCCTCGACGCGCGGGAAGCGGCCGGCCGTGTTGCCGGGGAGCGTCCACACGACGTCGGCCACGCCGTCCTTGGCCTGGTCGAACAGCTGCACGGGCGTGCCGCCCAGCTGCATGGCGGGATAGCCCTCGAACTTGATGCGGCCGCCCGAGTCCTTCTCGACCTTGTCCATCCACGCCTTGAGCATGTTGATCCACACGTTGGACTGCGGCGACATGAAGGTGTGGAACTTCATGGTGACGGCCTGCTGCGCGAGCCCCGACAGGCCGGGGGCGCCCAGCGCCACGGCGGCGCCGGTCTTCAGGAGGGTGCGACGTTGGATCATGGTGGTTGTCCTTGGGAATCGGTACGAACTTAACGCAGGCGCGAGGCCCCGGGCTTCGGGGCTTTCCCTCAAGCGTCGCCTACCCGACGAATTTCACGAGCCACAGCGAAATGGCCGGGAAGAACAGGAGCAGCAGGGTGCGGAGGGTGTCCGTGATCAGGAAGGGCATCACGCCGCGGTAGCTTTCCGAGATGGGCACGTCCTTCGCCATGCCGTTGACGATGTAGACGTTCAGTCCCACCGGCGGCGCGAGCAGGCCGAAGCCCACCGTCATGAGCACCATGATGCCGAACCAGATCGCCACCGAATCCCGGGGCATGCCGAAGTCGAGCCCGATGACGACCGGGAAGAAGATCGGGATGGTGAGCAGGATCATCGACAGCTCGTCCATCACCGCGCCGAGGATCACGTAGAAGACGAGGATCGCGGCCACCACGCCGGTCGGCGGCAGGCCCCAGCCGTTGACCACCGATGCGAGCTGCGCGGGCACCTGCGTCAGGGCCAGCGCCGCGTTCATCAGGTCCGCGCCGATGAAGATGAGGAAGATCATCGCCGTGCCTTCGGCCGTGGCGTAGAAGCAGTGCTTGAACTTCTCCCAGGTCATCTCGCGCTTGGCGAGCGCGGCCAGGAAGGTCGAGGCCGCGCCGACGGCGGCGCCTTCGGTGGGCGTGAACAGGCCGCCGTAGATGCCGCCGAACACGACGACGAAGATGATGGCGATGGGAAGGATGCCGCCCAGCGCCTGCAGCGTGAGCTTCGGCGCCTCGTCGTGCTCGGGCGCATGGCCGGGCACGAGCCGCACGTACACCGCGATGGCGATCATGTAGCCGACCATCGCGATGATGCCGGGCACCATCGCGGCGGCGAACAGCTTGGCGATGTTCTGCTCGGCGAGGATGGCGTAGATCACCAGCGGCACCGATGGCGGAATCAGGATGCCGAGCGTGCCGCCGGCGGCCAGCGTGCCGGTCGCGAGGCGCCCGGAATAGCCGTGGCGCTTCATCTCGGGCAGCGCCACGGAGGTGATGGTCGCGGCCGTCGCGACCGAAGAGCCGCAGATGGCGCCGAAGGCGGCGCACGCCATCACGGAGGCCATGGCGAGGCCGCCGCGGAACCGCGCCATGACGACGCTCGCGAACTGGAACAGCGCGCGCGAGATGCCGCCCTGCGTCGCGAAGTGGCCCATGAGAATGAAGAGCGGGATGACCGAGAGGTCGTAGCTCGCGAAGCGCGCGAAGGCCTGCGTGTTGAGAAAGCTCGCGAGCGGCATCCAGCCGGCCTTGAGCACGTAGCCCACCGCGCCGGCCGCGAACATCGCGATGGCGATGGGCGTGCGGATCGCCATGAGCACGAGCATGACCGCGAAGATCAGCCCGCACAGCGCCAGCGGGCTCATGCCGTTGCCTCCTGCCCGAAGCCCTTGACGGCCTGATACGCGCCGATGAGCGCCGCGAGGATGAGCGGCGGCACCATGAACGTGTAGACGATCCACTCCGGAAAGCCGAGCATCATCGTGCCGGAGTTGTTGTTCCAGGCGTTGATGCCGCCCAGCGCCGTGCGCCATGCGAGCAGCGCCATGCACAGGCCGAAGAGCAGGGCGCCGAAGCGGTCGAGCCGGTCGTTGGTGCGCGCGCTCGCCTTCGCGGTGAAGAAGTCGACGATGATGTTGCCGCGCCGCAGCTGGCACCAGGGCATGAAGAGCGCGATGGCCGCGCCGGCGGCGACGCCGGTGAGCTCGAAGTCGCCGACGAGCGTGGCGCCCGTCGTGTTGCGGCCGACGAGGCTCGCGCAGGTCATGAGCGTGATGCCGGTGAGGAGGACGCCCGCGAGGATCGCGCAGGCCTTGGCGAGTTTTTCGAGTATCTCCGGGACGCGCAAGCGGAACTCCTTCGTTGTCCAGCGCTGCGCGCCCCGAGCCGGGGCGACTCAGCGCGCAGCGGCGATTTTCACCGAAAGCGGCGTCAACCCGGCCACCCCGCCTTCGAGGGTATCCCCGGGGGAGACGGCCGCCACGCCTTCGGGCGTGCCGGTGTAGATCAGGTCGCCCGGCGCGAGCTCCCATGCGGTGGAGATGTGCTCGATGATCTCGGACAGGTTCCAGATCAGCTTGCTCACCGTGCTGCGCTGGCGGTCCTGGCCGTTCACCTTCAGCCAGATCTCGGCATTGGCGACGTCGCCCGCCTGGGCGGCCGGCGTGATCGGGCCGATGGGCGCCGACTGCTCGAACGCCTTGCCGATGCACCACGGCCGCCCCTGCTTCTTCATCTCGCCCTGCAGGTCGCGGCGCGTCATGTCAAGGCCGACGGCGTAGCCCCAGATGTGATTCAGGGCGTCGGCGGCCTTGATGTTCTTGCCGCCCGTGCCGATGCACGCCACGAGCTCGATCTCGTGGTGCAGGTCTTTCGTGAGGCTCGGGTAGGCGATGCTGCCCGTCTCGCCCGCATTCACCGGCACCACGGCATCGGCCGGCTTGAGGAAGAAGAAGGGCGCTTCGCGGCCGGTGAAACCCATCTCCTTGGCGTGCTCGACGTAGTTGCGGCCGACGCAGTACACGCGGCGCACGGGAAAGCGTTCGCTGCTGCCGACGACGGGCACGCTGGCTTGCGCGGGGGGCGTGAAGACGAAACTCATGACAACCTTTCTTCGCGATGGATGCCGAGCGCCTGGTGCACCGGGCGGTCGGAGAAACTGAAGACGACGCAGCCTCGGCGCGACGACAGGCGCGCAGTGTGCCACGAGGGCACGACGAAGTGGTCGCGCGGGCCGAAGTCCAGGCGCTGCTGCGCGTCGCCATCGCCGATGACGACACTGCCTTCGCCCTCGACCACGCTGAACACCGCGCCGTCGGTCTGCCGCCACGGCCGGCCCTCGAAGCCGGCGGGCAGCTTCTGCAAAAAGGCCGCGATGGTCGGCATCGGCCAGCCGCCGGTGAGCGGATTCACGTAGCGCAGCTTCACGCCGTCGACCGCGTCGGGCGGCGCGTCGCGTTCGAGCCGCTCCAGCGCTTCGCTGCTGCGCGCGTAGGGATAGCTGAAGATCGGCGACGTGGCGCCGTACGGCGGCGCCGCATTCACCGGCGCCATGTTGTGGCCGTAGCGCGCGAAGCTCTCGCCCTCCTTGCGCGTGACCTGCTGCGAGCGCTGCGCGTCGTTCTCGGCGAAGCCCGCGTCGAAGAAGCGGATCATCGGAATGTCGAGCCCGTCGAGCCACACGACAGGCTCGTCCGCGTCGCTGCCGTGGTCGTGCCAGGCCCAGCTCGGCGTGATGATGAAGTCGCCGGGATGCATGGTGGTGCGCTCGCCGTCGACCGCGGTGTAGGCGCCGGAGCCCTCGACGATGAAGCGCAGCGCGCTTTGCGTGTGGCGGTGGCTGGGCGCGACCTCACCCGGCAGGATGAGTTGCAGGCCGGCGTACAGCGACTGCGTGATGGCGGACTGGCCGCGCAAGGCCGGGTTCTCCAGGATCAGCACGCGACGCACCGCTTCTTCGGCGGTGATCGCTTCGCCCGCGCGCAGCAGGTAGGGACGGATCGTGTCGTACTTCCACAGTGCCGGCACGCAAGGTGTCTGCGGCCGAGGCGGCACGAGCGCATGCAGCACCTCCCACAGCGGCGTGAGATTGTGCGGATGCATGTCGGCGTAGAGCTGCTGGCGCAGCGGTGCGGTGGGGTGCGGAGCGTTCATTGCGTCGACTTTCACCATTGGGTGCCGAGGTAGGCGCCGTTCGCTTCGAGCCGCTGCTGCAATGCCTTCACGTCGATGCCCGCGTTCGCCGTCGAGGCGGCGAGCGCCAGGTCCGCGGCGATGCCCACGGCCTGCCCCATCACGAAGCACGCCCCCGTCACGCGCGCGGCCGACTGCGCCTCGTGGCTCATCGACGCGCATCGACCCGCGATCCAGACGTTGTCGAGCGTCGGCGGCACGGTCATGCGATAGGGCAGGTGGTTGAAGCCGCGGCTCTCCGGAATCTTCGGCCAGCGGAATTCGACGTCGCCCTTCAGGTGCAGCTCCAGCGGCCAGCCGTTCACGCCGATGGTGTCGTCGAAGCTCGCGCAGTCGAGCACGTCGCGCTCCGTGAGTTCGTACAGGCCCTTTACCCGCCGCGTCTCGCGAATGCCGACCTGCGGCGCGATGTCGATGATGTACGAGTTCTCGAAGCCGGGGACTTCGCGAAGGAATCCCGCCACCGCGGAAATCTGTCGACGGCCCAGGACTTCGGCCTCGCTCAATTCGTCGGCGTCGGTGCCGTCGATCGCATGGCCTTGCGCATTCGCGAGTTGCGTGAGATTCACGCGCCATTCGATGCCGCTCTTCTGGGGGCGGACGATCGGGGTCTTGCGTGGAAACTTGTATCGCCCGGCGGCTTCCGCTTCGAGCATCATCTTCGGGATGACCTCCCAGGCGCGACCCGCGCGCGCGGGGTCGATGCCGTTGACGCGGAACATCGTGGACGGATAAAGCATGTGGCCTTCGCCATCGCCCTTGGCATAGGGCGCGCCGGCCCAGGCCGCGAGGTCGCCGTCGCCGGAGGCATCGACGAAGGCGCGGCCGACGACGGCGCGGCGTCCCGACCGCGTCTCCACAAGCAGCGCTTTCACACGCCGCTCGCCGTCCATGACGATCCCCGCGCCGAGCGCGTGGAAAAGCACCTTCACGCCCGACGACAGCAGCAGGTCGTCCGCCGCGATCTTGTACGCCGCGGTGTCGTAGGCTTGCGCGGCCGTCTTGCCGAAGAGGTCGTGCGGCGCATTGAGGCCGCCGAGCCGCTCGATGCGCGAGAGCAGTTCGTCGGCCACGCCGTGCACCACCTGCCGGATTTCGCCATGCACGTTGGCGTGCAGGCCGCAGAAATTGGTAACGCCCGCGGCGGTGCCCATGCCGCCGAGGAATCCGTAGCGTTCGATCAGGAGGGTGCTGCGGCCCGCGGTTGCGGCGGCGACGGCAGCCGCCATGCCGGCCGGTCCGCCGCCGAGAACGACGACGTCGTACTCGCCGTAGATCGGCGTCTGCCGCGCCGGCTCGGTCAGGGAAGTCTGCATCGGCTGGATGCTACGTCATCCCGATACCGGCGATCGCCACCCGATGCCGTGTCCGACCCGCAGCCGTCGCGAGCGTGTCAGGTGCGCTGATTCAAGATGGCTTGCACGTCGTCCGCGGAGACCGCTTGGGCCGCCGCTGCTTCGGGGACCGCCGAAGCGGACTCCAGGGCATCGAGCCCTGCCTTGACTGCGATGCATTCCTCCACGAACCGATCGACGCCGCGGCGGATCATGGGCGAACTGCGATCGAGGTCGAGTGCCAGGCCAACGTCGCTCTCGACGCATTTCCTGGCGAGCGGGAGGCGGAAACCGGCAGGGTGGGTCTCCACCTTCAGGATGGCTTCCCGCGAGTGACTGTTCCGAAAGCTGGCGAGCGCATCCGGCACCTGTTTCCCGAAGCCGACCACGGAACTGACGACATTGTCGAGTCGCGCGCGGGCGAATTCGAGGTGATCCGCGAGTTGCTGGACAGGCGAATCGTCAGGGTGCGGGGTCCACCTTTTCGAGAGGGCTTCCTCTGCGAAAGACGGAAGAGCCGCGGGGCTTGAATTGCCTGAAACACGGTTCATGAGACTCGTAGACGTAGTGGATGTCGTCGCATTGTAGGAAGGCGCCGATGGCTCCACCATCCGACTTAAGTCTCCTGTCCGCTGTCGAATCGTCCGGTTTTCCCCGGGGGGCGCTCAGTGCTGATGCGGAGGCAGATCTACCGTCAAGCCCTGCGTCGTCGGGTCCAGCACGATCTGGCAGCTGAGGCGACTGTTGGGCCGGCGTTGCGCGGCGGTGAATTCGAGCATGCCTGCTTCATCCTCGGTAGGCGGCGGCAGCGTCGAGGAAAATGGCTCACGCACGTACACATGGCAGGTCGCGCAGGTGAGCAGTCCGCCGCAGTCGGCCTCGATGCCGGTGACGTTGGCCTTCACGGCGGCCTCCATCAGGCTCTGGCCCGCGCGGCCCTCGATCTCGCGTGTTTCGCCCGCGCCGGGGCCATGCAGTCGGATGGTGATCATCGGTGAATCAGAATCGCCCGAAATACTCGCGCCGCTGGAAATCGTCCTTGTCCTCGGCCTGGTCGAAGCGCAGGCGCTCGGAGTCTTTCACGCGCACGAAATAGTTGATGAACTCGTCGCCGAACGCGGCGCACAGAGACTTGTCGGCACGCAGCGCCTGCAGCGCGTCGCCCAGGTTGTTCGGAATCTTCTCGCAGCCTTCGGCGTAGGGCGCGTCGGTGCCGAGCGGTGCGGGAAGCTGGCGCTCGATGCCGTCAAGCCCCGCATGGATCTGCGAAGCGAAGTACAGGTAGGGGTTGGCCGACGGTTCCCCCACTCGGTTTTCCACGCGCGTGCCGTCGTCGCCGCATTCGCCGACCACGCGCAGCATCGCGCCGCGGTTGTCGCGGCCCCAGACGATGGCCTGCGGCGCGAGCATGTTGGGACGGAAGCGGCCGAAGCCGTTGGCCGTCGGCGTGCAGAAAACCGCCGTGGCCTTCGCATGATCGAGCAGGCCGGCGAGGTAGTGTTCGCCGAGGGGCGACAGCGTGGCCGATGCGTGACGCCGCGTCGCGCCTGCGCCGGGCGATTCGCGCCGGAACAGGTTGCGGCCCGTCTTCAGGTCGACCAGCGACTGGTGCAGGTGCCATCCGCTGGAGATGATGTTGGGAAAGGGCGGGCGGCACATGAAGGTGGCGTGGTAGCCGGCGCGGCGCAGGGCCATCTTGGTGGCGTTGCGAAAGAGGACCATGTTGTCCGCCGCCGTCATCGCATCGGTCACGTCGAACACCGCCTCCACCTGGCTCGGTCCGAGCTCGATCTCGAGCGACGACAGCGGCAGGCCCAGCGCCTGCGCCGTGTGCTGCACGATGCGCAGCGGCTCCTCGGTCATGTCGAACCAGTGCTCGGACAGCATGTTGTAGCCCGGGTGCATCAGGCTCACGCGCGGCGGCTCGCCGGGCCACGCGGCCTTCATGGGGTCGAGCTGCGACTGCGTGTCCTCGATGCGGTAGATATGGAACTCGACTTCGAGCCCGCACTTCATGCCGAACCCCGCCGCGTTCAGGCGTGCCAGCGCGCGTTGAAGGACGCGGCGCGAATCGATCTCGACAGGCGTCCCGTCGGTGAACCATGGTTGCGCGCGCACCCAGCCGGTCTTCGGCGTCCACGGCAGCGTCTTCAGGCTCGAAGGATCCGCAAGCAGCAGCAGGTTGCTCGCGAACTCGAAGCCGGGGATGTCGGCCGCGCCGCCGGGCTCGAACACCTTGAACACCGTGCGGTCCGACGTGTCCTTGAGCATGAGCGTGCTGACCATGCCGACGCCTTCCTCGACGCCGCGCTTCGCGGCGGCGGCGGTCAGGGTCTTGCCGCGCAGCATGCCGTGCATGTCGCACCAGGCGAAGCGCACGAGTTCGAGCTGCTGCGCCTCGATGCTCTGCAGCATGCCGGCCAGCGCGGACTCGCGCGCGGCGTCGTGGTGCCCGCAGCGCCGCGAGAAAGTCACGCCGACTCCGTGTTGACGACGGGCGTGGAGAGCCACGCCGCGCCCGCGCGCTTCTTCGCGATCTGCTGCGTCCACCACGTCGGCCACGTGCCGGCCGGCGCGATGCCGTCGACCGTGTCCGGCCCGCGCATCTCGGCGGCCAGCGCAGGGTCGGCGCTGCAGGGCGCCGTGCCGCCCGCCTGCACGGTCTCGATCGCCTTCAGCAGCATGCGCCGGTTGGCCATGATGACTTTGTCGCTCGTGCCGAGGTGCTCGCGCGTGCGGTCCTGGATCGGGCCCATGCTCTCCACGGCCCACTGGTCATGCACGTTGATGTCCTCCTCGCCCATGCCGAGGAAGGTGGTGGTGCGCTGCTCGTCCGCGTCGAACCCCCAGTTGTTGTGGCGTCCCGACTTCGGGATGTAGTCGGGCAGCGGAATGAACTCGGTGCGCTGATTGCGCATCGCCTCCTTGTCCACCGGCCCGGCGAAGCTGGTGAAGATGGAGTACCAGTAGGTGTGCGTGTCGTCCACCGGCATGTGGAATTGCGTGATCGTCATCGTCTCGGACAGCGGAATCACGAAGGTGCTCGGAAAGATCGCGTTGGTGATGCGCACGTGCGTGAGTTCGTCCGTCATCGGGCGCAGCGCGGTGAGCTGCAGGCCCCAGGGCTTCGTCTCGAAGCTGATCTCGGGCTGGTGGAACTCGCGCATGATCCGCGTCATGGGCCAGCGCTCGCCGCCGAAGTCGCCCGCGCTCGCGCTGCGGAACTGCTTGCCTGCCGCGTTGTCGCCGATCGCATCGAGCGCCTCGTCGGCGAGGAAGCGGTGCAGGAAGGACGGATGCGCGGGGTCGATGCCGACCTCGAACGCCTGCAGCCAGTTCGCGTTCCACAGGCCCTTGAAGGCGAAGGTGTGCGTCGCGGGCGCGACGAAACAGTCGAACTCGGGGAAGGGCGGCGGCGTCGAACCTTCCTCGCCGAACCAGCCGAAGAGCACGCCGCTTTTCTCGACGACCGGATACGAACGCTGATGCACGCGCTCGCACAACTTGCTGCCCGCGGGCTCTGCGGGTGTTTCCATGCAGCGGCCGGTGGCGTCGAACTTCCAGCCGTGGAAGGGGCAGCGCACGCCGTCACCCTCGTGCCGCGCGAATGCGAGGTCGGCGCCGCGATGCGGACAGTCGCGGTCGATCAAGCCCCATCGGCCCTGCGCATCCTTGAAGAGCACGAGGTCCTGCCCCAGCACGCGCACCGCCTTCAGCGGACGCTTGTCCATGCGGGGGTCGAGCCTGGCGTCGAATTCGTCCACCAGCGCCACGGGCTGCCAGTAGCTGCGCAGCACGGCGCCGCAGGCGGTGCCGGGCCCGATGCGCGTGATGAGTTCGTTCTGTTCGGCTTTCATGGAAATCTCCGGACTGCTGCCGCTGGAAGTCGCGGCATGCCGCAGTTTAGGGAGTTATCCTTCTCCCATGAAGCTGTACAACTACTTTCGCTCCTCGGCGTCGTTTCGCGTCCGCATCGCGCTGGCGCTCAAGGGGCTCGAGTACGAGTACCTCCCCGTGCATCTCGTGAAGGGGGAGCACAAGGCGGACGCTTTCGCCCGCGTTTCGCCTTCGAAACTCGTTCCGGTGCTCGAGACCGATGGCGGCGAATTGCTCGGCCAGTCGATGGCCATCATCGAATACATCGACGAGACGCATCCGCAGCCGCCGCTGCTGCCCGGCGAGGCGGTGGAACGCGCGCACGTGCGGGCGCTCGCGCAGCTGATCGCCTGCGAGATCCACCCGCTCAACAATCTGCGGGTGCTGAAGTACCTCGTGCGCGACCTGAAGGTCGACGAGGAAGCAAAGAACACGTGGTATCGCCACTGGGTGCGCGAGGGACTCGAAGCCTTCGAACGAGAACTCGCGCGCCTGCCGGCGTCGAAGTTCAGCTTCGGCGACGCGCCCACCCTCGCCGACTGCTGCCTCGTGCCGCAGATCTTCAATGGCCAGCGTTTCGACGTGAACTTCGACGGACTGCCGCGCACCATGGCGGCGTTCGATGCGTGCATGGCGCTGCCCGCTTTCCAGAAGGCGCAGCCGTCGAGCTGCCCGGACTTCGAGGCGTGAGCGTTCCGCTGATCGTTCCCGACTGGCCCGCGCCGTCGAACGTGGGGGCCGCATGCTCGACGCGCGAGGGTGGCGTGTCGAATCCGCCCTACGACTCGCTGAACCTTGGCGACCATGTGGGCGACGACGCGGCCCATGTGGCGATCAACCGCCAGCGCTTCGTCGACGCGCTGCACGCGCAGCCGGTGTTCATGCGCCAGGTGCATGGCATTTCGGTGGCGGACTTGTCCGGGCCTTTCACCGAAGCAGACGCCTGCGTCACGCGGGAACCCGGCATCGCCTGCACGATCATGGTCGCGGACTGCATGCCGTTGCTGTTCACGGACCAGGAAGGAACGCAAGTCGGTGCGGCGCACGCCGGTTGGCGCGGACTCGCCGGCGGCGTGATCGAGGCGACGCTCGCGAGATTCGACGAGCCGGAAGGCGTCATCGCGTGGCTCGGCCCCTGCATCGGCCCGAAGCATTTCGAAGTCGGCGCAGAAGTGAAGGCCGCGTTCGAGCGCGTGGACGCCCGGGCCGCGCGTCACTTCAGGCCGCACGCCGAAGGCAAATTCCTCGCCGATCTTCCGGCGCTCGCACGCATGCGCCTTCAGTCAGCAGGCGTCGCAAGCGTCCACGGCAACGACGGCGCCGACGGATGGTGTACGGTCGCCAACGCCTCACGTTTCTTTTCGCACCGACGCGACCGCGTCAGCGGCCGCTTCGCCGCCGCCGTCTGGCGGCGTGCGTGATACGCCCTCTCCCGCTTGCGGGAGAGGATCGGGGCGAGGGGCGGCGAGCGCCGCCTCCTGCGCTTCCCGTGCTTCCCGCGCCTTCCGCCGCGGTCCCCGACCCAGTAAGTAGACGACGAGCGCCACGGGGCCCACGCCATAGAGTACAAAGGTGAAGATGGCGCCGAGCAGGCTGCCCTGCGCATGCGTCGCTTCGGCCACGGCCATCATGAGCGCGACGTAGATCCAGGCAATGACGATGAGGTACACGGTCAAGAAGTTTGTCGATGTTGCACTGCAACATTTTTGATGGGATACTCCGGGGAAACCCGAAGAACCACAGGAGACAAGATGAATTCTGAGCCCGATTGGCTGGCTGCCGCCCAACGCGCGCAGCAAGACCTCGCCGGTCAATGGTCGCAGGCCCTGCAGTCGTTCCAGCAGGGCGCCCTCTCCGGTGCCCCCGGCGCCGCAGGCGCGAATGCGGCGGTTCGCCAGTTCAGCTTCGCACCCGACAAGATCACCGCGCTGCAGCAGGCGTACGTGAAGGAGGCCGCGGAGCTCTGGAACCAGGGCCTGAGCGGCAAGCCCGTTGCATCCGACAAGCGATTCGCCGCCGATGCGTGGTCGCACAACCCCATCGCCGCGTTCTCCGCCGCCGTCTACCTGCTCAATGCGCGCACGCTGCTCGGCCTGGCCGATGCCGCCGACACCGACGCCAGGACCAAGGCGCGCCTGCGCTTCGCGGTCGAGCAGTGGATGGCTGCCACCGCGCCCAGCAACTTCCTCGCGCTCAATGCGGAGGCGCAAAAGAAGGCCGTCGAAACCAAAGGCGAGAGCATCGCCAAGGGCCTGCAGAACCTGCTCGCCGACATCCGGCAGGGTCATGTCTCCATGACCGACGAGAGCGCCTTCGAAGTGGGCCGCAACGTCGCCACGACCGAGGGCGCGGTCGTGTTCGAGAACGAACTGTTCCAGCTCATCGAATACAAGCCGCTCACGAAGGCGGTCCACGAGCGCCCCTTCCTCGTGGTGCCGCCCTGCATCAACAAGTTCTACATCCTCGACCTGCAGCCCGAGAACTCGCTGATCCGCTATCTCGTCGAGCAGGGCCACCGCACCTTCGTGGTGAGCTGGCGCAACCCCGACGCCGAACTGCAGAAGAAGACCTGGGACGACTACATCGAGGACGGCGCGATCGCGGCCATCGACACGGTGAAGGACATCGCCGGCGCCAAGCAGATCAACGCGCTGGGCTTCTGCGTCGGCGGCACGATCCTCGGCACGGCGCTCGCCGTGCTGGCGGCGCGCGGCGAGAAGCCGCTCGCTTCCGCCACCTTCCTCACGACGCTGCTCGACTTCGACGACTCGGGCATCCTCGACATCTTCATCGACGAGAACTTCGTCAAGTTCCGCGAGATGCAGATGGGCCAGGGCGGCCTGCTCAAGGGGCAGGAACTGGCATCGACCTTCAGCTTCCTGCGCCCCAACGACCTCGTCTGGAACTACGTCGTCGGCAACTACCTCAAGGGCGAGACGCCGCCGCCCTTCGACCTGTTGTACTGGAACAGCGACTCGACCAATCTGCCGGGTCCCATGTACGCCTGGTACGTGCGCAACACCTACCTCGAGAACAACCTCGTCAAGCCGGGCAAGTGCACGGTGGCGGGCGAGAAGGTCGACCTGTCGAAGGTCGACATCCCCGTCTACGTCTACGGTTCGCGCGAGGACCACATCGTTCCGATCGCGGGCGCTTACGCGTCGGTGAATCACCTCCCCGGCAAGAAGCGCTTCGTGATGGGCGCCTCGGGCCACATTGCCGGCGTGATCAATCCGCCGGCCAAGAACAAGCGCTCCTACTGGACCGGCGAAAAGCTCCCCGCGAACTTCGACGACTGGATGAAGGGCGCCAAGGAGCATCCCGGCAGCTGGTGGACCGACTGGTCGACGTGGCTGAAGACGCATGCGGGCAAGCAAATTGCTGCGCCCAAGGCCTATGGCAAAGGCACGAAGTACAAGGCCATCGAGCCCGCCCCCGGCCGCTACGTCAAGGCCAAGGCCTGAACACTTTCGCGAAACCCACAGGAGACAGCATCATGGAAGACATCGTCATCGTTTCGGCCGTCCGCACGGCCGTCGGCAAGTTCGGCGGCTCGCTCGCCAAGATCCCGGCCACCGAACTCGGCGCGCTGGTCATCAAGGAAGCGCTCGCTCGCGCCAAGGTCGACCCCGCGCAGGTCGGCGAGGTGATCATGGGCCAGGTGCTCGCCGCGGGCTCGGGACAGAACCCCGCGCGCCAGGCTTCGCTGAAGGCCGGCCTGCCCAAGGAAGTGCCGGCGCTGACGATCAACGCCGTGTGCGGCTCGGGCCTGAAGGCCGTGATGCTCGCCGCGCAGGCCATCGCCTGGGGCGACAGCGACATCGTGGTCGCGGGCGGCCAGGAGAACATGAGCGCCGCGCCGCACGTGCTGATGAATTCCCGCGACGGCCAGCGCATGGGCGACTGGAAGATGCAGGACACGATGATCGTCGACGGCCTGTGGGACGTCTATAACCAGTACCACATGGGCGTGACCGCCGAGAACGTCGCGAAGGCGCACGACATCTCGCGCGCGAAGCAGGACGAACTCGCGCTGGGCAGCCAGACGAAGGCCGCCGCCGCGCAGGCCGCCGGCAAGTTCAGGGACGAGATCGTCGCCGTGACGATTCCGCAGAAGAAGGGCGACCCCGTCGTCTTCGACAGCGACGAATACATCAACAAGAAGACCAGCGCCGAAGCGCTCGCGGGCCTGCGCCCCGCCTTCGACAAGGCCGGCAGCGTGACCGCGGGCAATGCCTCGGGCCTGAACGACGGCGCCGCCGCGCTGGTCCTCATGAGCGCGAAGAAGGCCGCCGAACTCGGCATCCGGCCGCTGGCGCGCATCAAGTCCTTCGGCACCAGCGGCCTCGACCCCGCGACCATGGGCATGGGCCCCGTGCCCGCGACGCGCAAGGCGCTCGAGCGCGCCGGCTGGAACGCGAACGACGTCGACCTGTTCGAGCTGAACGAAGCCTTCGCCGCGCAGGCCTGCGCCGTGAACAAGGAACTGGGCATCGACGCCGCGAAGGTCAACGTGAATGGCGGCGCCATCGCCATCGGGCACCCGATCGGTGCGTCCGGCGCACGCATCCTGGTCACGCTGCTGCACGAGATGCAGCGCCGCGAAGCCAAGAAGGGCGTGGCCGCGCTGTGCATCGGCGGCGGCATGGGGGTTTCCCTCGCCGTCGAGCGCGCCTGAACGCAGTACAAACACAGACACGAAAACAGGAGATCGAGACATGAGCCAGAAAATCGCGTACGTCACCGGTGGCATGGGCGGCATCGGAACCGCCATCTGCCAGCGCCTGCACAAGGACGGCTTCAAGGTGATCGCCGGCTGCGGCCCCACGCGCGACTTCGACAAGTGGCTGAACGAGCAGAAGGCGCTGGGCTATACCTTCCACGCCTCCGTGGGCAACGTGGCGGACTGGGAGTCCACCGTCGCCGCGTTCGCGAAGGCGAAGGCGGAGCACGGCGCCATCGACGTGCTGGTGAACAACGCGGGCATCACGCGCGACCGCATGTTCCTCAAGATGACGCCGGACGACTGGAAGGCCGTCATCGACACCAACCTCAACAGCATGTTCAACGTGACCAAGCAGGTCGTGCCGGACATGGTCGAAAAGGGCTGGGGCCGCATCATCCAGATCAGCTCGGTCAACGGCGAGAAGGGCCAGGCGGGCCAGACCAACTACTCCGCGGCCAAGGCCGGCATGCACGGCTTCACCATGGCGCTGGCGCAGGAAATGGCCAACAAGGGCGTGACCGTCAACACCGTGAGCCCCGGCTACATCGGCACCGACATGGTCAAGGCGATCCGACAGGAAGTGCAGGACAAGATCGTGGCCACGATTCCCGTCAAGCGCTTCGGCGAGCCGAGCGAGATCGCGTCGATCATCTCCTGGCTGGCTGGCGACGAAAGCGGCTATTCGACCGGCGCCGACTTCTCGGTGAACGGCGGCTTGCACATGGGCTGACCCTCCGGGCTTCGCCTGGAGTCGCCCGTGAAGCCCGCGCATGCCGCGGGCTTTTTGCTTTTTGAAACGCACCGTTTGCGCCTTATCAACTTTTGGATGCGTCGAGGCGGCAGAATCGAGGGTCCTTGAGGAGGCCCATGGCGACGGTAATGGTGATCGACGACGACCGCCTGCAACGAACGGCGGCGGCATATGCGCTCGGCAAATCGGGCCACGACGTGATCGAGGCCGGCGACGGCGCCGAGGGCATGCGTCTCGCGGCCGAGCGCCGCCCCGACCTCGTGGTGTGCGACGTCGTCATGCCCGAAGTGAACGGCTATCAGTTCCTCGCGTGGCTGCGCAACGAGCCCGAGCTCGCCCGCACCCCGCTCATCCTGCTCACCTCGCTCGCCGAGCGCTCGCAGGTGCGCCTGGGCATGACCTCGGGCGCCGACGACTACATCACGAAGCCGTACTCCTTCGCCGAGCTGCGCGAGGCGGTCGATTCGCTCCTTCGCCGGCAGGCCCCGCAGGCGGAGCCTTTTCCGACGCTGGACGCGAATTCGCGGCCTGCCCCGATCGACTTGGCGGCCACCGGAGCCGCGGCTGCCAACTTGGAGGCGCCCGCGCCGGCGCCGACGTTCGCGTTCGCGGCCGCTCCTGCCCGTGCGCCCGCCCGCGCACCCAGGCCCGCGGCGCCGGTGACATCGGCCGGCTTCAGCAAGGCGATGCTCGTGCGCTGCGAAAGCGATGCGAGCGAGTCGGCGGAGGCCGCGGCGCGCGCGGGCGACATCGCGCGCCGCCTGTTCGAAGCCGAGGGCGCCTTCGCGCTCATGCCGCATCGCGGCGGCTGGCTCGCGGTCTGCCCGCACGGCGACGCCGAGGGCGACGAGCGCGCGGCGCTCAAGGCGGCGCTTGCCGGCGCCTTCGCCTACACCTCGCGTACGGCGCACACGCGCGCCGTGATCCACCGGGGGCTGGTCAGCGTGGCGCCGGCCGGATCGACCGGTCCGCAGATGCGGCTTGCCGGCGCGCGCGCGGCCGACGAACTCGCGCAGCTCGCGACGGTTGCCGCGGAAGCTTCCTGGCCCGTGTCCTGTTCGCTCGACATCGCGCGCGCGGTTCCCCTGTGGGCGGCGGCGCGGGGCGCGGTGCGGGCCGTGGACCCCGCGGGCCGCCTCACGCTCGTCGAGCTGCTCGCGCCCCCGAGGGATTCGATGTGAGCGATACGGCCGATGCGCGGGCGCCCCGGCGCACCCGCGCCGGGATGCCGCGCCTGGGCGGGCTGATCGAGCGCCGCGCCGTCGTCACGATCGTCGTCATCCTCCTCGGACTCCTCGTCACGGCCATGGCCTGGCGCGCGACCGTGCGCAGCCTGGAGAGCGAGGCTGCGCGGCGCTTCGAACGCTTCGCCGAACGCATCGCCTCCGACATCGAGCAGCGCATCGAGCAGGCCGGAGACGGCCTGAAGGGCGCCCGCGCGTCGATGGACGCGCAGGGGCCGATGGACCGCACGCAGTTCCGGGCCTGGGTGGCGTCGCGCAACATCGAGGTCGACTTTCCGGGCCTGCGCGGCTTCGGATTCGTCGAGCGCGTGCCGCGCGACGGCCTGGGCGCCTTCGTCGACGCCGTGCGGGCGGAGGGTGTGCCCGATTTCAAGGTGCAGACCAGCGGCAATGCGCCCGATCTCTTCGTCATCAAGTATGTCGAGCCGCTCGGGCGCAACGGGCCCGTGCTGGGCTACGACGTCGGCTCGGAGGCGGCGCGGCGCATCGCCGCCGAACAGGCGGTCGCCACCGGCGAGCTGAGCCTCACCGGGCCGGTCACGCTGGTGCGCGACGGTGCGCGCGGCGCGGGCTGGCTGATGTTCGTGCCCGTGTACCGCCGGGGCACCGATCCGCGCTCGCTCGATCGCCGCCGCGAGTTGCTGGTGGGCCTGGTGTACGCGCCGCTCATCGCCTCCGAGGTGCTCTCGACGGTGAAGACCGAAGCCAGAGGCCTGGTGGATTTCCGCGTGCGGGACGAGGCGGCTGCCGATACCGTGCTGTTCGACTCGGCCGCGGGCTCGGCGGCGCACGCGGCCCTGTTCCGCGCCGAGCGCACGCTCGAGATCGGCGGGCGCAGGCTGCGGCTGGAGATCGCGGGCACGCCGCTGCTCGAGCGCGACGTGGCCGATGCCTCGCCGGCCGCGGTGGCGCTCGTTGGGCTGGCCCTGAGCGCGCTGCTCGCGTGGACCGCATGGCTCCTCATGAGCGCGGGCGTGCGCGCGGAGCGGCTTGCGCAGCGCATGGCGTCGCAGGTGCGCGAGCTCGACCGCGTGCTCGAACGCGTGCAGCCGCTCGCGCGCGTGGCGGGCTGGCAGATCGACCTGCGCGACGGCAGCTTCCGGCACACCTCGAACCTGCCGCGGCTGATGGGAATCCAGACCGACGGCGACGTGGACCGCGAGACCTTCATGGCGCGCTTCGAGCCGCGCTGGCGCGAACACATCGAGAACTGCGCGACCAACTGCATCCTGCGCGGCGTGCCGTGGGACGAGGAAGTGCCCGCCGTCACCGGCGACGGGCGCGCGGTGTGGCTGCGCAGCGTCGGCGAGGTGGAGCGCGAGGGCGACCGCACCACGCGATTGCTCGGCTCGGTGCAGGACGTGACCGAACGGCGTGAACTCGAGGCGCGCCTGCGCCTGAACAACGCCGCGCTCGAATCCGCTCGCGACGAGGCCGAGCGTGCCAACAACGCCAAGAGCGCCTTTCTCGCCAACATGAGCCACGAGCTGCGCACGCCGCTCAATGGCATCCTCGGCATGCTGATCCTGTTGCGCGACACGCCGCTGGACGCGAAGCAGAAGGAGTTCGTTCGCCGCACCGAGGCCGCGGGTCGAACGCTGCTTGCGCTCGTCAACGACATCCTCGACCTCTCCAAGGTCGAGGCCGGCCGGCTCGGGCTCGACCCGCAGCCCTTCTCGCCTTCGGCGATGCTGTCCGAACTCTCGGAGCTGCTGGCCGCCTACCGGGTCGCGCCGGACGTGCGACTCGTGTTCGACGTCGACCCGGCGCTGCCCGCGCGCGTGCGCGGCGACGAGCTGCGCTTGCGGCAGGTCCTCATCAACCTCGCGGGCAATGCGCTGAAGTTCACCGAGCACGGCGAAGTGGTCGTGTCGGTGCGCGTCGTCGAACGAGAAGGCGGCCGTGCCATGGTGCGATTCGCGGTTCGCGACACGGGCGTCGGCATCGCGCCGGAACACCAGGCCCGCGTGTTCGAGAGTTTCCAGCAGGCCGAAACCTCCACGACGCGGCGCTACGGCGGCACGGGCCTCGGCCTGAGCATCGCGCGCCAGCTCGTGGCGCTGCAAGGCGGCGAGCTTCGGCTCGAAAGCGCGCCGGGCGTCGGAAGCACGTTCGATTTCACCTTGCCGATGGAGGTGGTCGACGATTCGACCGATGCGCAGGCCGGCGCCGCGCAGCGTGCCGCGCCCGACCGCTCGAACGCGACGCCCCTGGCCGGCCTGCGCCTGCTCGCCGCCGAGGACAACGAAACGAACCAGATGATCGTGCGGCAGCTGCTCACGTCGCGTGGCGCCGAGGTCGACGTCGTGGGCACCGGCGCGGCGGCAGTGGCCCGGCTGCGCGACGCGGGCGAAGGGACCTACGACGCGGTGCTGATGGACGTCCACATGCCCGAGATGGACGGGCATGCCGCGACGCGCGCCATTCGAGGCGAACTCGCCAGCAAGGTGCCCGTCATCGCGATGACGGCGAGCGTACTGGTCGAGGATCGCGCGTCGTGCCTCGAAAGCGGCATGGATGCCTTCGTGAGCAAGCCGTTCGAGCTCGACGAGCTGCTCTCCACGATCCTGGGTGTGGCCGGGCGTCCATCGGCCGCCGTGGTCGTCCCCCTGCCGACCGCCGCGCCGCGACCGGCCGAGCCGCAGCCGGCCGAACCGCCGACGGTCGAGGCGCGCGGGGAGCCCGCGATCGATGCCGCGGAGCTGCTGGCCCGGTGCAGCGGCGACGCGGACTTCGTCGCGCTCGTGCGCAAGACCTTCCGCGAGACGAGCGCCTCGGTGCAAGGCAAGCTGGACGCCGCGATGGCCTCCGGCGACCGCGCCGAAATCCGCCGGCTCGCGCATTCGCTGCGAGGCAGCGCGAGCATGATCGCCGCCCGGGATCTCGCGCGTGCGGCCGGCGCGCTGGAGGACGCGTCCGCGGACGATGCGGGCGTCGACTTGCAACCGCTTTTCGAGACGACCCGCTCGGAATTCGGGCGGGTGATGACCGAACTCGAGGATCGCACCGCGAGCGTCTGAGCGCCCGAGCGCCCGAACATGCTCCATTTGTGGAGCGCCTCTCCACGGTTGGGCAGTAGCATCTCGACATGCGCCTGCGCATCGTCCACCAGCTCTCGCTGCTCTTCGCGGCCGTGGCGCTGTTGTCGACGGCGGCCATCGGCGGTTTCGTGGCGTGGAACCTGCGCACCGGTTTCTCGGACTATTTGCGCAGCCGCGACCTGCAGCAGCTCGAGCGCTTCGCGCAGGTGGTGGCCGATCGCGTCGACTGGCGCGGCGAGGCGCCCGAGCGACTCCCCATGCGCGAGCTCATGGACGAATTCATGCACCGCGACGGCCGCGCGCCGCCGCCGGACTGGCGGCCGCCGCCGCGCGGCCCCGGCCCCGGCCCCGGCCGCGGCGGCAACGACCTGCCGCAACGCATCCAGGTGGTCGACACGCAGGGACAGCGCCTCGGCGGGCCGCCCTTCGCGCCGGGTATCGATTTCCTCGAACAACCCGTGCGGGTCGCGGGCGCCGTCGTCGCCAGCGTCCGCATGCTGCCGAGCGAGCAACTGCAGGCCGTCGATGCGCGGTTCCTCCGGCGCCAGTACACCGGCCTCGCCGGCGCGCTCGCGGCCATGCTCGCCCTCGGCTGCCTCGCCGCCGCGCTCGCCGCACGCTGGCTCGGCGCGCCGCTGCGCGACGTGCAGGGGGCCGCGCACCGCATCGCGCGAGGCGAGCTCGACGTCGTCGTGCCCGTCACCGGTTCGCGCGAGATGGCGGAGCTGATCGGCGACGTCAATCGCATGGCGGCATCGCTGAAGACGCTGGAGGGATCGCGGCGCCGCTGGATCGCGCAGATCTCGCATGAACTCCGCACGCCGCTGTCGGTGCTGCTCGGCGAGATCGAGGCCGTGCAGGACGGCGCGCGCGAGCCGACGCCTCAGCTCGTGGCGAGCCTGCGCGACGAGGTGCTGCAGCTGGTGCGGCTCGTGAACGATCTGCACACCTTGTCGATGGCGGACCTCGGCGCTTTGCCCTGCGCCTTCGCCGAGGGGGAGGCGGGCGCCGCGCTGCGGCGTGCGTTGCAGCGCCTCGAGGCGCGCGTCACGCAGGCCGGCCTGTCGCTGGAGATTCTCGGCGGCGAGGCGCTGCAGGTCGCCTGGGACTTCGGCCGTATCGAACAACTGGTGACGAATCTCGTGGAGAACAGCATTCGCTATACGCATGCGCCCGGAACGGTGCGCGTGCAGTGGCGCGCGACCGGGGGCGAGTTGCTCCTGACCGTCGACGACACGCCGCCGGGCGTGGCGCCCGCGGATCTGCCGCTGCTCTTCGAGCCCCTGCACCGCGTCGACCGGGCACGCCAGCGCGCCACCGGCGGCAGCGGACTCGGCCTGGCGATCTGCAAGGCGATCGTGCAGGCGCATGGCGGCAGCATTAGCGCGTCGGCCTCCGCATTGGGCGGGCTGCGCATCGAGGTGCGGACAAGTATGTAGAGAAATAAAGATAGGTGATTACCCTCGGTTGCTTCGCCCTCGCAACCGCCTATCCGGCGTCTGATCTTTTTACTTGCGTAAATGATTACGTCAAGTAAAATAATCCCATGACGA
>NZ_JBFWNP010000068.1:0-23662 GCF_050250995.1 Ramlibacter sp. | reverse complement strand
TTGGCGGAGCGACAGGGATTCGAACCCTGGATGCAGGTTTTTGCCCGCATACTCCCTTAGCAGGGGAGCACCTTCGGCCACTCGGTCACCGCTCCGTAGGGCGCAATTATGCCCGAACCTGGCCCTTCGCCGCGTCCTGCGCCGACTGGTCGAGGTCGAAGGCGCGATGCAGCGCGCGCACGGCCAGCTCCATGTACTTCTCGTCGATCACCACCGAGGTCTTGATCTCGGAGGTGGAGATCATCTGGATGTTGATGCCCTCGTCGGCCAGCACGCGGAACATCTTGCTCGCGATGCCCACATGGCTGCGCATGCCGATGCCGACGATCGACACCTTGCAGATGCGCGTGTCGCCTTCCAGCCGGTCCGTGCCCAGCTTCGGCAACACCTGCGTCTTGAGCACCTCGACCACGCGCGCGTAATCGTTGCGGTGGACCGTGAAGCTGAAGTCGGTGCGTCCGTCATGGCTCACGTTCTGGATGATGACGTCGACCTCGATGTTCGCGTCGGCCACCGCGCCGAGAATCTGCGACGCGATGCCGGGGGTGTCGGGCACGCCCAGGATGGAGACCTTCGCCTCGTCGCGGTTGAAAGCGATGCCGGATACGACGGCTTGTTCCATTTTCTCGTCTTCCTCAAAAGTGATCAGGGTGCCGGAGTCGGCCTCTTCCTCGATCGGAATGTCCCACGACGTGAAGCTCGACAGCACGCGCAGCGGCACCTTGTACTTGCCCGCGAACTCCACCGAGCGGATCTGCAGCACCTTGGAGCCCATCGACGCCATCTCGAGCATTTCCTCGAAGCTCACCGTGTGCAGGCGGCGCGCTTCGGGCACGACGCGCGGGTCGGTCGTGTAGACGCCGTCCACGTCGGTATAGATCAGGCACTCGGCCGCCTTCAGCGCGGCCGCGATGGCCACCGCCGAGGTGTCGCTGCCGCCACGGCCGAGCGTGGTGATGTTGTTGCCCTCGTCCACGCCCTGGAAGCCCGTGATGACGACCACCTTGCCGGCATCGAGGTCGGCGCGGACGCGCTTGTCGTCGATGGATTCGATGCGGGCCTTGGTGTACGCCGAGTTCGTGCGCACCGGCACCTGCCAGCCGGCATAGCTCACCGCCTCCACGCCCTCGGCCTGCAGCGCGATGGCGAGCAGGCCGACGGAGACCTGCTCGCCGGTGGAAGCGAGCATGTCGAGTTCGCGCTGCGTGGCGGCGCCGGTCTTCGCGGGCGAGAGCTCTTTCGCCAAGCCGAGGAGGCGGTTGGTTTCGCCGCTCATGGCGCTGGGCACCACCACCATCTGGTGGCCGGCCCGTGCCCACTTGGCGACGCGCTTGGCGACGTTGCGGATGCGCTCGGTGGAGCCCATCGACGTGCCGCCGTATTTGTGAACGATCAGTGCCATGGAAGGGATGCGTGCAGCGCCGGGGCGGGATTGCCTCGCGGCGCGGAAAACCCGGTATTTTATTGCATCGCAGCAACGTCGCTGCGGCGTGGGATTCGCGTCATTCCCGCGAAGGCGCGGGAACGACGAATCGCAGGACCGCGCCCTCTCGCTCGACCCTGCCGCTGGCGACCGCGATGCGGATGGAATGTCCGCGCGTGACGCATGCGGCGACCTGGTCGAGCAGCTCGGCCAGCTGCGCTTCGCTCGGGGACGCCGCATGCGCCGAACGCAGCCAGTGCCGCAGCACGTTGGCTTGCCGTTCGCGCGGCAGGCGCTGCAGGCCGTCGATGCTCATGCGGCCGTCCAGGGCGCGCAGGTCGTCCTCGGCAACGCTGCGCAGCACCTGTTGCGCCTGCGCGGCATGGCGCGCCGATCGCGCGAAGGTATCGCGAAACGACGGGAAGGCCGCTTCGAGCGCAGGCATCAGCGCGTGGCGAATGCGGTTGCGCGTGAACCGCGTATCGGCGTTCGTGGGATCGTCGACGAACTCGATGCCCTCGACCGCCAGCCACTCGCGGATCGCGCGCGCGGGCACCGCGAGCAACGGTCTTTCGAAGCGCATTCCGTGGCGCTCGAAGCTCGCCGGCATCGCGGCCAGTCCGGGCAGTCCCGCGCCGCGGCTCAAGGCGAGCAGCATCGTCTCGACCTGATCGTCGGCGTGCTGCGCGAGGAGCACCGTGCGCACGCCATGTCGAATGGCGAGATCGGCGAGCGCGAGATAACGCGCCTGCCGCGCCGCGTCCTCGGGGCTTTCTCCGCGCGCGTGCGATGCATCGAGGCGCGCGACGTGCAGCGGCACCGCGAGCCGATCGCAGGCGCGCCTGCAGTGCGCGAGGAAATCATCGGCCGCCGCCTGCAGGCCGTGATGCACATGGAGCGCCTGAACCTGTCCCGGCCATGAGCGCACCGCCGCGTGCAGCAGGCAGGTCGAGTCCGC
Organism: Ramlibacter sp.; assembly: GCF_050250995.1. Lineage (GTDB taxonomy): Bacteria > Pseudomonadota > Gammaproteobacteria > Burkholderiales > Burkholderiaceae_C > Ramlibacter. The sequence continues at coordinate 21,281 of NZ_JBFWNP010000068.1, read as the reverse complement.
GCCGCCGCTGAAGGCCACGGCCAGAGGCAGCGGGGGCGCCGCTTGCTCCATCGCGGTGCGAAGGTCGGGGCTCATGGCGGCGGTCAGGGGCACTAATCGAGAAGCGGGTCCCACGGCTGAGCGTCCACCTGCCCGGCGCCGCTGTCGTGAACGATGATTTCGCACGGCGGACAGGTGAGATGGTAGATGTTCGCGCCGCCGCCGTTGCCGCCGTTGCCACCGCTACGGCCCAACGGATACTCGCCGGTCAGCGCTTCGAGCATGGCATCGGGCCGCGGGCTCGTCACCTCCAGGGTGACACTGCGTCCCGGAATCTCCCAGGCCACGCGCACGTAAGCGAGATCCGGGAACAACCGGCCATGGACGCCGATCTCGATGAGCTCGCCCGCGCGCAGCCGGGCGATGCGCGCGCGCAGATCCGGCGGAACTCCCCGTTCGCTGCCGGGGACGGGAGGCGCGGGAAGCGCGAGCGCGAGATGCGCCCGATCGATGGGCTGTGCCGCCTCGCCACGACCCGCGCCGGTGCGGGCGATTCTGGGCGCCCGCGCGACGGCCAACGCGCGCAACGCCGCACCCTCGAAATCGTCGAGGCCGTCGGGAATGACATGCACGTCGCCGACGCTGATGACATCGTGCGCCGCGTTGATCGCGCGCTGCAAGTCGCTGTTCGCAATCCGCGAGGCACGGTGGGCATTCAGATGCGCTTGCAATTCCGTCGTGGTCCGGGGGCATCCCGGCGGGCTCAGCAGTGCCTGTTCGACCAGGGCCCAGGGGCCGCAAGCCATCGAGCGCCTCGGCCCCTGGCTGAACCGTGTCACCCACAGTCTGCCATCGGACCCTGCCTCGAAAAGGAGGCGCAAGCGCCTGTCGGAAGTGCTGTAGTCGATGGGCTGCGGCGCGGGGATGGGAGGGGTCGCCGACGCCTCGAACCGCCTGTCCGTCGACGGCGCAAGGCAATAACCCAGGGGCGCATATTGGATGACGTCGACACCGAGCCTCGCCAGCCTGCGGAGGTGCCGGTTCACGGAGGGCAATGCACCGGTGTACGTCGGGGTGCGCCCCGGGAAGTCGCTCAGGCAATCGAACTTCGTCCAGCCGGCATGCAGACCGGTGGAGAGAAGCGCGCGCAACATCGGCAACTCGACGCCGCAAATGCGTTGCTCCTCGCCTCGATGCTGAAGGCACCCCTGGATGCTGCCCTGCGGGCCCTCCTCCACCACCAGCCGATACCGGCCGTCGTCGCTCGCGAAAATGGACCCGGGGACAAGGTCCGCCGCTCCGCGCGCGCGTGCCGAGAATTCATGTTCGTCCGCCCGACCGATCTCGCCGGCGCCGATTGCGCGTGCGGACGATGCGTCCACGGCCCGCAACCAGGCGGCCTGCATCACGCCCGGCGAGAGCCCGGAGGCCGCGACGGCGGCGGGAACGGAGGCTGGCGAGTCATTGGCCGACAAGTGACCGGCCAGTGCGGTCGACCGGACAGCCCCTTCAAGTTGATTCATTCGAGCGCACCCAGACCATTCCGAAGTGCGCGATCGTAGATCCCAGCCCCGCGCGTCGAACCCATCCCGAGGTCTGGGATGAGGCTCAGCGAGCGTCGGCCTTGGTATCGGAGAACCGCCCGTAGCTCTGCAAGCGCTCGTAGCGGCGGTCCAGCAGCTCGCGCACCTTCAGGTCCGACACCTGGCGCCAGGCGTCGTTGAGCGCGCGCTTGAGAAACGCCGCCATCTGCTTGTGGTCGCGGTGCGCGCCGCCCACGGGCTCGTTCACGATCTTGTCGATGAGGCCCAGCGCCTTGAGCCGATGCGCCGTGATGCCCATCGCATCGGCGGCGTCCTGCGCCTTCTCGGACGTCTTCCACAAGATCGATGCGCAGCCTTCGGGGCTGATGACGGAGTAGATCGAGTACTGCAGCATCAGCACCTGATCGGCCACCGAGATCGCGAGCGCGCCGCCCGAGCCGCCCTCGCCGATGACGGTCGTGATGATCGGCACTTCGAGCTGCGCCATCTCGAAGATGTTGCGGCCGATGGCTTCCGACTGCCCGCGCTCCTCGGCGTCGATGCCCGGGTACGCGCCAGGGGTGTCCACGAAGGTGAAGACCGGCAGCTTGAACTTCTCGGCCGTCTTCATGAGCCGCAGCGCCTTGCGGTAGCCCTCGGGCCGGCTCATGCCGAAGTTGCGCAGCGCGCGCTCCTTGGTGTCGCGGCCCTTCTGGTGGCCGAGCACGACGCAGGGATGACCGTTGAAACGCGCGAGGCCGCCCACGATGGACTGGTCGTCGGCGAAGTGCCGGTCGCCATGGAGCTCGACGAAGCCGGTGAAGCATTCGTTGATGTAGTCCATGGTGTACGGCCGCTCGGGATGGCGCGCGATCTTGGTGATCTGCCACGGCGAGAGCTGGCCGTAGATGTCCTTGGTGAGCTGCTGGCTCTTTTTGCTGAGCTGGTCGATCTCCTCGGAGATGTCGACGGCCGACTCGGTCTGCACGTAGCGCAGCTCGTCGATCTTGGTCTCGAGCTCCGCGATGGGCTGCTCGAAATCGAGGAAGGTCTTCTTGGGCATCTAGTACTCCACGGGGAGTGGGTCGAGCGATCGCCAAATATACCAAGTGGCGACGCTGCAAAAGGGGCTCCAGGCAGCGGCGACTTCGCGGGCGTCGCTTCGGCTGACAGGATCGCCCGAAAAATAATTACGGCTGATGCCGGTGATGAGCCCGACGTCGTCCAGGGGCAGGACGTTGGGCCGCATCAGGTGAAAGATCAGGAACATCTCCGCCGTCCACCGGCCGATGCCGCGGATGCCCACGAGCTCGGCAATGATCTCCTCGTCGCCCATGCCGCGCCAGGCCTCGGCGTGGATCGCGCCGGAATCGAAGTGCAGGGCGAGGTCGACCAGGTATTCGATCTTGCGCGCGGACAGCCCCGCCGCGCGCATGTCGTCGACCTTGATCTTCAGCACGTTGGCCGGCGTCATCTTGCGCGGCAGTTTCGCGAAGCGGTCCCACACGCTTTGCGCGGCCTTCACCGAAATCTGCTGGCCGACGATGCTGCGCGCGAGCGTGGTGAACGCATCGCCGCGCGACTGCAGGCAGGCATTGCCGAACTGCGGAATGAGCCGCTTCATCACGCGGTCGCGCCGCGCGAGATGCTTGCAGGCTTCGGCCCAGTAGTCGGGCGTCGCGAGCGTCGTTTCGCTCACGAAGCCGCCTCCCAGGTCGTGCCCGCGGGACTGTCCTTCAACACGATGCCGGCGTCGAGCAGTTCCTTGCGGATGCGGTCGGCCTCCGGGAAATTCTTGGCCTGCTTGGCGGCGGCGCGCTCGTCGATGCGCTGGCGGATCGTGGCTTCGTCGAGCGTCGCCCCGGCGCGCAGGAACGCGCGCGGATCGCCCTGCAGGATGCCCAGCGTCGCGGCGAGCGACTTGAGGAGGCCCGTGACCTGCGGCGAGCGAGTGCGGTTCGCCTCCGCGGCGAGTTCGAACAGCACCGCCACCGCATCCGGCGTGCCGAAGTCGTTGTCCATCGCGCCCCTGAAACGCGCCGCGTGCGGCTCGTTCCAATCGAGCGCCACGTCGGCCGGCGGCACGGCATCGAGCGCCGTGTACAGCCGCTTCAGGGCGCCGCGCGCGTCTTCGAGGTGAACGTCGCTGTAGTTGAGCGGGCTGCGGTAGTGCGCGCGCAGGACGAAGAAGCGCAGCGTCTCGGCGTCGAACTTCGCGAGCACGTCGCGGATGGTGAAGAAGTTGCCGAGCGACTTCGACATCTTCTCGTTGTCGATGTTCAGGAAGCCGTTGTGCATCCACACCTTCGCGAGCGGCACGCCATTGGCGCCTTCGCTCTGCGCGATCTCGTTCTCGTGGTGCGGGAACTGCAGGTCGGCGCCGCCGCCGTGGATGTCGAAGGTCTCGCCGAGCAGGGCGCAGGACATCGCCGAACATTCGATGTGCCAGCCCGGACGGCCTCGCCCGTACGGGCTGTCCCACTGCGCATCGGCCGGCTCGGCGGGCTTGGCCGACTTCCACAGCACGAAGTCGAGGGGGTCCTGCTTGTCCTCGCTCGACTTGTTCGCCACGCGCTCGCTGATGTGAAGCTCGTCCAGGGATTTGCCGGAGAGCTTCCCGTAGCCGGGGAACTTGCGCACCGCGAAATTCACGTCGCGGTCGTCGGACTGGTAGGCAAGACCTTTGTCTTGCAGCTTCCGTACGATGTCGAGCATCTGCGGCACGTAGTCGGTGGCACGCGGGTCGTGCGTGGGACGCTCGATGCCCAGCGCGTCGAAGTCCTCGTACATCGAGGCGATCATGCGGTCGGTGAGCGCGCGCACGGTCTCGCCGTTCTCGACCGCGCGGCGGATGATCTTGTCCTCGATGTCGGTGATGTTGCGCACGAAGGTGACGGCGAAGCCGCTCGCCTTGAGCCAGCGCTGCACCACGTCGAACGCGATGTTGGAACGCGCATGGCCCATGTGGCAGTGGTCGTACACGGTGATGCCGCAGACGTACATGCGCACGTGTCCGGCTTCGAGCGGCGAAAACTCCTCCGTGGCACGCGTGAGCGTGTTGTAGATGCGCAGGGTCATGTCGGATCTGGGGCGCTGTAGTCGCGCAAGGACGGCACGCGCCGCGGATTCCCTCTTTTCGGTAGTTTGCCGGGATGCGTTGGCGCGACCCACGGCTACAATCCGGCGCAGTATATAGCCCCGCCAGGGGGCCGCCACGCCAATGCACAAGGATGCCCGCCACCGTATGACGACCGCCCGTTCCCCCCTGCCGAAGACGCTGCGGCTGCTTGCGCTCGCGGTCGCGATGTTCGGCGCTGCCGCGGCGCACGCCGACGAATACGGCGACGTGAACCAACTGCTGCGTTCGGGTCGCCACGCCGAGGCGCTGACCAAGGCCGACCAGTACCTCGCGGGCAAGCCCAAGGATCCGCAGATGCGCTTCCTCAAGGGCGTGATCCAGTCCGAGTCCGGCCGCGCGCCGGATGCGATCACCACGTTCACCCGGCTCACCGAGGACTTCCCCGAGCTCCCCGAGCCGTACAACAACCTGGCCGTGCTCTACGCGGGCCAGAGCCAGTTCGACAAGGCGCGCGCCGCGCTCGAGATGGCGATCCGAACCAACCCGAGCTACGCCACCGCGCACGAGAACCTGGGCGACGTCTACGCCAAGCTCGCGAGCCAGGCCTACAGCCGCGCGCTGCAGCTCGATTCGACCAACAGCGGCGTGCAACCCAAGCTCGCCCTGATTCGCGACCTCTTCACGCCGGGACCTAAGGGCTCGGTGCGCGCGACGGGGCCCGCCGTGGCCGCCGCGCCCGTCCCGCCGCCCGTACCGGCCGCGCGGCCCGCCGCACCGGCGCCCGCCGTGGCGGCAGCCGCGCCCGCAGCCGTGCCGGCACCCGTTCCCGCGCCGGGGGCCATTTCCCCCGCGCCCGTGCCGCCGGTCGCCGCACCTGCCGCCGCGAGCGCGGCGGGCGGCGCGAGCAAGGACGTCGAGTCCGCCGTGAACGCCTGGGCCGCCGCCTGGGCCGCGAAGGACATGAACGGCTACCTCGCCGCCTACGGCAAGGAGTTCGACCCGCCCGGCAAGATGTCGCGCAAGGCCTGGGAAGACGAGCGCCGCTCGCGCATCGTCGGCAAATCGCGCATTTCGGTGAAGCTCTCCGACATGCAGGTCTCCGTGAACGGCGACAAGGCGGTCGCGAAGTTCAGGCAGGCCTACTCCGCCGACTCGCTCAACGTGTCCAGCCGCAAGACGCTCGAGATGGTCCGCTCCGGCGGCCGCTGGCAGATCGTGCGCGAAAGCACCGGCTGACGGACGCGGGGAAAGCGTCCATGGTGCAACGGCCCTCCACTCGCGCCGCCGCACCCTGGCAACGGCGATGAAGAAGACCCTCCTGGCCCTCGTGACGTCGGTCGTCCTGGCGGCGCTTGCATCGGCGCCGGCCTTCGCGGCCTCGCACGGCAAGAAGAAGCAGCGCAAGGCGGCCGCGCAGGCGCAGCATCAGCCCGCCCCCGTGCGCGATGGCGAGGCCGAGGCGCGCCTGATCGAGATCTACCGCCTCATCGGCGCAGCCCAGTCCCGCCAGGCGCTCGCCAAGGCCGAGAAGCTGGTGCGCGACCACCCGAACTTCCAGCTCGCCCAGCTCGCGTACGGCGACCTGCTCAACGCACAGTCCCGGCCCGTGCGCGCATTCGGCGACGTTCCCGATTCGGTCGCGAAGACGGGCGCGCAGATGCTCACCGAACTGCGCGAGGAGTCGCAGCTTCGCATGCGGGCGCTGCGCGAACGGCCGCCCGCCGGCGCGATCCCGGCGCAGTTCCTGCAACTGTCGCCGCGCAACCGGCATGCGATCGCGGTCGACGCCTCGCGGGCGCGGCTTTATCTCTTCGAGAACACCGCGCAGGGCCTGAAGCTGCTGGCCGACTACTACATCTCGGTGGGCAAGCTCGGCATCGAGAAGTCGGTCGAAGGCGACCTGCGCACGCCGCTGGGTGTCTACTTCGTGACGAGCAACCTCGACCCGAAGTCGCTGAAGGACTTCTACGGCGCCGGCGCGTTGCCGATCAACTATCCCAATCCCTACGACGCCAAGCGCGGCAAGACGGGCAGCGGGATCTGGCTGCACGGCACGCCGCCCAACCAGTTCTCGCGCTCGCCGAAGGCCACCGACGGCTGCGTCGTCCTCGCCAACCCGGACCTGCTGCGCATCATCCGCACCGTCGAGGTCCGAACGACGCCGGTCGTCATCGCCCAGAACCTGCGCTGGGTGGCGCAGACCCACGCCGACCCCGAGGGCAAGCGCTTCGCGGACACGCTGCAGGCGTGGCGTGCCGCCAAGGGCACGGGCGACGTGAGTCGCGTGCTCGGCTTCTACACGCCCGACTTCTCCGGCAATGGCAAGACGCTCGCCGAATGGACGCCCGTGCTCAAGGGCGAACTCGATCGCGCACGCGGGCGCAACGTCCAGCTGAAGGACCTGTCCTACCTGCGCTGGACCGACAGCGCGGACACCATGGTGGTAACCTTCGGCGAGCTCGTCGAAGGCGCCCGCACGGGCGCGACGAAGCGACAGTACTGGGTGCGGCAGGGCACGCAGTGGAAGATATTCTTCGAAGGAGTGATCGGTTGATGACTGGATTGACGCGGCGCCTCGCGCTGGCCGCTTCGTGCGCCGCGATACTGGGCGCCACCGCCGCGCAGGCGCAGGACGCGCCCCGCGTGAAGCTCGCCACGACGATGGGCGACATCGTGGTGGAGGTGTATCCCGACAAGGCGCCCAAGACGGTCGCCAACTTCCTGCAGTACGTGCGCGACAAGCATTACGACGGCACCGTGTTCCACCGCGTGATCGACAACTTCATGATCCAGACCGGCGGCATGGACGAGAACATGGTCGAGCGCAAGACGCGCGCGCCGGTGCAGCACGAAGGCCGCGAGGCACTCGCCAAGGGCCTGAAGAACACCGTGGGCACGCTCGCGATGGCGCGCACCAACGACCCGCAGTCGGCCACCGCGCAGTTCTTCATCAACGTCAAGGACAACGCGTTCCTGGACCCGACCGCCATCCCCCCGGGCGACCCCGTGCCGAAGTTCGAGTACGGCGGACGCACCTACGAGAACGTCTCCCGCGCGCAGCTCGAGCGCGCGCCGCAGCTCTTCGGCTACACCGTCTTCGGCAAGGTCGTGAGCGGGATGGACGTCGTCAACAAGATCAAGAGCGTGCCCACGGGGCAGAAGGGCGCGCACGGCGACGTGCCGCGCACGCCGGTGTTCCTCACCTCGGCCACGCTCGTCAAATAACCGCCACCAGGAGCCCATCAATGGCGAACCCCAGAGTCGAACTGCACATCAACGATTACGGCGTCATCACGCTCGAGCTCGACGAGGCGAAGGCGCCGAAGTCCGTGGCGAACTTTCTTGCCTACGTGAAGAAGGGCCACTACGACAACACCGTCTTCCACCGCGTCATCAACGGCTTCATGGTCCAGGGCGGCGGCATGGAGCCCGGCATGAAGCAGAAGCCGACCGATGCTGCCGTCGAGAACGAGGCCAACAATGGCCTGAAGAACGACAACTACACGGTCGCCATGGCGCGCACGCAGGCGCCCCACTCGGCCACCGCGCAGTTCTTCATCAACGTCGCCAACAACGAGTTCCTCAACCACACCGCGCCCACGGCGCAGGGCTGGGGCTACGCGGTGTTCGGCAAGGTCGTCGAGGGCAAGGACATCGTCGACAGGATCAAGGGCGTGAAGACCGGCCGCAAGGGCTTCCACGACGACGTGCCCAACGAAGACGTGGTGATCGGCAAGGCCGTCGTCGTCGGTTGACGGCGGTGCAGCCCCCGGCGTTCGCGGAGCTGCACGCTCCGCCCGGCTGGGGCGCCGTCGATTTCATCTCCGACCTGCACCTCCAGCCCGGCGAGCCCGCCACCTTCGCCGCGTGGCGGCGTTTCATGGCGCAGTCGCCGGCCGACGCGATCGTCATCCTCGGCGACCTGTTCGAAGCCTGGGTGGGCGACGATGCCGCCGAGGCGCCCGGATTCGAGGCCGAATGCGCCGAGGTGCTGGCGGCGGCCGCCGCCCGCGCTCCGGTTTTCGTGATGCACGGCAACCGCGACTTCCTCGTCGGCGAGGGCCTGATGCAGCGGACCGGCGCACGACTGCTGCACGACCCCACCGTGCTTGCCTTCGGTTCGCGGCGCTGGCTGCTCACGCACGGCGACGCGCTCTGCATCGCCGACACCGACTACCAGGCGTTTCGTGCGCAGGTGCGCGACCCCGCATGGCGCGCCGGCTTCCTCGCCCGCGCGCTCGAGGAGCGGCGCACGATCGCGCGCGGCATGCGCGAGCACAGCGAGGCGCGCTCGCGCATGGCGACGGATCATGCCGACGTCGACGAGCCCACGGCCATGCAGTGGCTAAGTGCCGCGCAGGCCGACACGCTGATCCACGGTCACACGCACCGGCCGGCCGACCACGACATGCAGGACGGCTTGCGTCGCATCGTGCTGAGCGACTGGGACGCGGCTCGCGGTCGCATGGAGATTCTTCGCCTGACGAACGCGGGGGCGCAGCGCCTGCGCTGGCAGTGATGTTCGGCTGGCTTCGTCTGGGGCGACGTCCGAGCGCGCGCGAAATTCCCGATGCGCTGTGGAATCGCACGCTTGCCGCCTATCCCTTTCTCTCGAACGTCCGCGATGCCGCGCGACTGCGCGAACTCGCGGGGCAGTTCCTTGCGCAAAAGGAATTCCAGGGCGCGGGCGGCTTCGTCGTCGACGACGCGGTGGCCGTGGCCATTGCCGCGCAGGCCGTGCTGCCCGTCATGAATCTGGGACTGCGCTGGTACGACGATTTCGTCGGGATCGTGGTCCATGCGGATGAAGTCGTCGCGCGGCGCAGCTTCACCGACGAGAGCGGCGTGGTCCACGACTACGAAGAGGTGCTGGCCGGCGAGGCGATGGACCACGGTCCGGTGATGCTCAGCTGGCGGGACGTGGCCGAGGCGGGCGAATCCGCCGCGCAGGGCTACAACGTCGTCGTCCACGAATTCATCCACAAGATCGACATGCGCGACGGCGCGCCCGACGGCTGCCCGCCGATGCGCTCGCGCGCGGAGCGCGAGGCGTGGCTCGCGGTGATGCGGGCGGCGTACGAAGCGTTTCGGGAGAAGGTGATCGTGGCCGAGCGCTTCGGAGGCGAGGCGCCGTGGCTCGATGCCTATGGGGCCGAAGCGATCGACGAGTTCTTCGCGGTGGCGTGCGAGGCGTACTTCGTGAACCGTCCGCGTTTCGAGCGCGAGTTCGCGGCGCTGGCGAAGTTGTTCGACGGCTTCTTCGGGACGCAGGCGTGAATTGAATTCGGGAGCACTGGATTCCCGCCTTCGCGGGAATGACGGCGCGTATTCACCGCACGGCTCGTCATCCCCGCGCAGGCGGGGATCCGGGGCGTCCGATTCCTTTCAGCGCAGCAGCACCTTCAACGCGTTCTGCAGACGCCGCGCGAGCTGCGCGTCGTGCGCGCTCGCGAGCACCTTCGCCACATCCTGCCCCCACGTCTGGGCCGGACCCGGCTCGTTGCGGCGGGTGAGCAGCTGCAACTGATACTGGCGGCGCGCGCCAATCTGGTCGGCCGGCGTCGGCACGTCGGCGGCGATTTCCAGGCGCAGCAGCGCCTCGCCCGCGTCGCCCGAAGCCAACGCGCCCACTGCCTGGACCCACGCGCCGCGAACGGCGGGCGTGATCGCCTTGCCGATTTCCTGCAGCGATGGCATCTGTTCGGCCGAGCGCTTCTCCCAGGCCGCGAGCAGCTGCGTCACGGCCTCGCCGTGCGCCTGCGCGGCGAGCCGGCGCAAGGCCTGCTGCGCATGGTCCAGCGCGTCGCGTTGCGCGCGAAACGCGGCGTCGCCCAATCGCGGGCCGCGCTCTTCGCGCTCGCCGCCGAAGCGGCCCGAGTCGCGGCCGCCATCTCGGCCGAAACCGCCGCGGTCGCCGCCGCGGTCGCCACCCCGGTCGCCGCCGCGTCCCGGCGGGCCCTTGCGGTCGCCGAATTTGCCGCCGCGGCCCATCGGCGCGGGCTCGGCCTTCTTCATGCCCGGACGGTCGTCGCCGCGCACGGCCACGACCGGCTTGGGCGGCGCCTTGGGCGGCGGGGTCGGCGCAGGCGGCTCGGCCGCGGCTTCGCTTCCGGCGGAAGCGCCCTCGCCCGCCGCTTCGCTCGCAACCTCGCCCGACGGTGCGCCGTCCTGCGCCGCATCGACGTCCGCGCCCGCGGAAGCTGCGGCATCGGCAGCGCCCGGACCCGCCGCCGGACCGGCCGTAGCCGCCGTCTTGCCGGTCGCAGCGGCCGACGCAGCCGCGGCCGCGGTCTGACCGCGGATCGCCTGCTCCAGCGCCGTCATCGCCGCGCGAATCTTCTGCGCGTCGCCGCTCGACGTCGCGGCGTCGAGCGCCTTGGACGCCTCCAGCACCGCGCGATCGTGTTCACCCATCGCCGACGCGGCCTTGTCGCGCTCGGCGGTCTTGCGATTGAAGGCTTCGTCGATGGGATGACGGAACGCATCCCACAACTTCTGCTCCTGCTTGCGGTCGATCGGCACCGTCTGCGCTTCGGCCTGCCAGCGCTGCTGCAGCGAGCGCACGGCGTCGATGCGCAGCTGCGGCGCCTCGCCGAGCGCCTTCGCCTCGTCGATCATCGCGTTGCGGCGTTCGATACTCTGCTTCTGCGCGGCTTCGAGCGGCGCGGCGGCGGCGCCGATGGCGGCCTTCCACTGCGGCTGCAGCTCGGCAAATGCCTTTTCGCTCAGGTGCCCCGCGTCGCGCCACCGGTCCGAGAACTGATGGATGATTCGATTGAACCCCTTCCAGTCGCCGTCCTTCGCCTGCGGATTCTCCACGGCCCACGCCTTGACCTCCTCGAGCAGCGCCAGGCGTTTCGCCCGGTGCTCCGCCGCTTCGGACTTGATCTTGTCGAGCCACTCCTGCACGACCTTGTAGGCCTCGTTGCAGGCTTCGTCGAAGCGTTTCCACAGCGCGTGGTTGGGCGGGCCGCCCTGGTCGATCTGCTTCCACTGCTCGCGCAGCTGGCGCAGCATTTCCTGCATCTTGCGGCCGCCGTAGCGAGGCTTGAGCGCCGGGGCCGCCTTGGGCAGCTTGACCGTGCGCGGCGGACGGGGACGTTTCATCGGCGGATGCTCGCCGGCAGCGGGTGTCGCGGAATCGCCTTCCACGGCGGTCGGCGCTTCGGCCGTCTGGGCCGATGGGACCGTCTCGGCCGTCTCGGCTGTCACGGCTGTCACGGCTGTCACGGCAGGTTCGACAGTCTCTGCCGTCACCGCTGTTTCTGGCGTGGCAGCGGGTTCGACAGTCTCTGCCGTCTCTGCTGTCTCGGTCGTCTCCGCCGTCTTTGTCGATGCAACGACTTCGCCCTCGGCCACCGGCTCGGGCGTCTGCGGCGTCGCGCGCTCGAACAGCGCCTCCGCCTTCGCCACGAGTTCCTGGCGCAGCTGGTCCGCCCGCCAGCGCTGCCAGCCTTCGAGCTCGCCCGCCGCCGCGATGGCCGCATGCGCCTGCTGCTCGAGCTTGTCGTCGAGGTGGCGGCCATGCTCCTTCAGGGCGTTGCGCAAGGCAGCCGCGGCGCCGGCGCTCGCCTTGCCGTGCCCTTCGCCGATTTCCTGCTCGAGCTTCGCGAGCACGGCGGCCACGGTCTCGTTGGCCTTCGCGCGAACTTCCGGGTCGATGCGCGGCTTCGCCGGCTTCGCGGCCGGCACGGGCTCCACCGGGATACCGCGGGCGACCCGCAATTCGTCCGCCCAGACGGGCACGGGCGGCAGCGGCGCGGTCGCATCGTCCGCGGCAGCGATCGCCTGCGCGAGCGCGTTCTGGAACGCATCCCACACCACCTGCAGCTGCCCGCGCGAGGCATCGAGCAGCGGCGGAAAGCGGTTGTCGACGCTGGCCCAGTTCGGATCGCCCTCGAGCGAGCGCGCCTGCGTCTGCCACTCGGGCACGTCGGCCAGCAGGGACTCGGCCGCGGCCTGCGCGTCGCGCCACGACTTGGTGGACAGCACTTCGATGCGCTGCGCGAGCAGCACCGCCGCCTCGCGCTGCACCTGCACGCGATGCTGCAGGTCCTCGATGCCCTTCACGCGCTCGACGAGCTGTGCCTTGAGGCCGGCGAGCGGCTCGCGGCTGAGCGGCGCCCCGGCCTTCGCGGCATCGCGCTGCCAGCCCAGGGCATCGGCCATGTTGAGGCGCGGCTGCCCCAGCAGGCCCTGCGCCTTCTCGGCCCATTCGGCGGCGATGGCCTCCTGGCCGCGCGCGCGCTTGAGTTCGTCGAGCTTCTCACGCAGCGGGCGGGCCGCGCCCTTGTCGCGTCCGCTCAATTCGCGGAACACCTCCTGCATCTGCTCGTGGCTCGGATTCGTGGCGAGCCAGTCGCGCACGCGCGCGGCGCGCTCGCCGGAAGTGGGCGCCGTGAAGGCGCCGCCGGTCAGCGCGTCCAGCGCCTGGGTGTCGTGGGTTTTTTGGGTGCTCAAGGCTCTGGCTGCAACGTTTGATTCGAAAACAAGCCCCCGCGCGGGCGGAGGCAAGGCCGCTATTCTCGCCGTGAACGGGGATCGTGCGAAATTCGCGAAAGAGAAAGCCCGGCCGGGCCTCTCTCGCCACCCGCCGGGCTGGACGGCTGGCAGGGTGCCACGCCGTCTGGGTTCGCGGCAAGGAGAACGTTCGTCCTTGGCCGCGCGGAAGCAAAGATTGCTTCCAGTCTGGGCCGGGGCTGCCACCGAAATGGCCCTACCGGCTGATGCCCGATCGCTCGGACCTCTCCAAATTAGGTGAGCTTCCCGAAGTTTTCCAATCCGCTTTTTCAATGGCCGCGGCCGCTACGATTTGGCTAGCACCCCGTCGCCGCTCGTCACCCTGTCAGGCGCGTCCGACATCCGGGCGGGACTTTCGCCGACCGCGTCGCGGCTGAGCCTCCGGCCCAATAAACTCTTCCATATGCCGAACTCATCCATTTGAGTCAGCTTCTTATTCTTGACCTCGTATTTGGACGACTCCTAGAATCCGCCGTCCCGGACATCGATGGCCGGGACCCTCTTCCAATACCGCTGCCGATGCCGGCGATCACGCCAGGCAGACGCCGTTCCCCAATCCCGATGCGGTGCCGCCCGCCCAGTGCCTCACGGCATGACATGTACGGCGCCGCGCGTTGAAAGGAAGTGCCATGACAGTGTTGGCAAGCATGGTCCGAGCGATGCGCGTCTTCGCCGCCGATGTCGCCCAGGGCTTTTTCGAGATCACGCACAACGGTTTCGCGTTCGTGGGCCTCGGCGTCGCGTTCGCGGCCTTCACCCTCACCGCCCGGCCCGACCTGCGCCAGGCGAGCGAGGCGCGTCTCGTCGGCTGGCTGCAGGCCCGCCAGACCGCCGCGCTCGGCCTCGTGCCGGAGCTCGACGCCAGCGACCGCGCGACGGCGCTGAATCCCAAGGACCTGCCCAAGCAACAGGCCGCCGTGGCGTTCTGGCTCAGCAAGAAGTACCGCGTCGCGCCCGAACCCTTGTCCGCCCTGGTGGCCGAGGCCTATGAAATCGGCGCGCGCACCAAGCTCGATCCCACGCTGATCCTCGCGATCATGGCCGTCGAATCGGGCTTCAACCCCTTCGCCCAGAGTCCCGTCGGCGCCCAGGGCCTGATGCAGGTCATGACCGGCATCCACAGCGACAAGTACGAGAGCTTCGGCGGCAAGCTCGCCGCCTTCGACCCGGTGAGCAACCTGCGCGTCGGCGTGAAGGTGCTGCAGGAATGCATCCAGCGCGCCGGCTCCGTGCAGGCCGGCCTGAAGTTCTACGTGGGCGCCGCGAACATCGGCGACGATGGCGGCTATGCCGACAAGGTGCTGGCCGAGCACGGCCGCCTGCAGCAGGTCGCCAGCGGCCGCGCCGTGCCGCTCTTCGTGCCCGCGCCCGCGCAGCCCCTGCGGACCCTTGCCCCCGCCCAGCCGATCGAGCCGCCGACCATCAAGCTCGACGAAGAGAAGATCGCCTCCGCGGTCGTGAGCTGAGGCCGGGCGCCGCCGTGCGGCGGTCGGTTAGACTGGCGAGGTACGCAACTGGCGATAGGCGCGGCCCGCGGGCACGCGCTGACGTGGGCCACCACTTGGGAGCGTACCGCCGGCCACGCGCGCCGGTGTTTCCGCCGTTCGCCTGGGCAGCCCTTGTTCGCTCGCGCACAAGGTCCACGTCTGAATGGGACTGCCGCCGCCATGTACCAACGCAACATCCTCGTCGAACAAACCGACCCCGAACTCTTCGCCGCCATCCAGGCCGAGAACCGCCGCCAGGAAGAGCACATCGAGCTCATCGCGAGCGAGAACTACGCCTCGCCGGCCGTGATGGCCGCCCAGGGCACCCAGCTCACCAACAAGTACGCCGAGGGCTACCCCGGCAAGCGCTACTACGGCGGCTGCGAACACGTCGACGTGGCCGAGACGCTGGCACTGGACCGCATCAAGCAGCTCTTCGGCGCGCAGGCCGCCAACGTGCAGCCGCACTCCGGCGCGCAGGCCAACGAAGCCGTGTTCCTGGCCTTCCTCAAGCCCGGCGACACGATCATGGGCATGAGCCTGGCCGAAGGCGGCCACCTCACGCACGGCATGCCGCTCAACATGAGCGGCAAGTGGTTCAACGTCGTGAGCTACGGCCTCGATGCGCAGGAAGCCATCGACTACGACGCGATGGAGCGCAAGGCGCACGAGCAGAAGCCGAAGATGATCATCGCGGGCGCGTCCGCCTATGCGCTGCGCATCGACTTCGAGCGCTTCGCGAAGGTGGCGAAGGACGTCGGCGCGATCTTCATGGTCGACATGGCGCACTACGCCGGCCTCATCGCGGCGGGCGTCTACCCCAACCCGGTGCCGCATGCCGACGTCGTGACGTCCACCACGCACAAGAGCCTGCGCGGCCCGCGCGGCGGCTTCATCCTCATGAAGCCGGAGCACGAGAAGGCGATCAACAGCGCGGTCTTCCCCGGCCTGCAGGGCGGCCCGCTCATGCACGTGATCGCCGCGAAGGCCGTCGCCTTCAAGGAAGCGCTGCAGCCCGAGTTCAAGACCTACCAGCAGCAGGTCGTGAAGAATGCCCAGGTGGTGGCCGAGACGCTGGTCGAGCGGGGCCTGCGCATCGTGAGCGGCCGCACCGAGAGCCACGTGATGCTCGTCGACCTGCGCGCCAAGGGCATCACCGGCAAGGAGGCCGAGGCGGTGCTGGGCGATGCGCACATGACGATCAACAAGAACGCCATTCCCAACGACCCCGAGAAGCCGATGGTGACGAGCGGCGTGCGCATCGGCACGCCCGCGCTCACCACGCGCGGGTTCAAGGAAGAGGAAGCGCGGATGACGGCGAACCTCGTGGCGGACGTGCTGGACAAGCCGCGCGATGCGGCCAACATCGCCGCCGTCCGCGAAAAGGTCAACGCGCTCACCCGCCGCTTCCCCGTCTACAAGTGATCCGACGATGAAGTGCCCCTTCTGCGGCAATGCCGACACCCAGGTGGTGGAGACGCGCATGGCCGAGGACGGGGACTTCATCCGCCGCCGCCGCCAGTGCGGCGCGTGCGAGAAGCGCTTCACGACCTACGAGCGGCCGGACGTCACGTTCCCGAACGTTGTCAAGAAGGACGGCCGGCGCATCGAATACGACCGCGCCAAGCTGCTCGCTTCGATGAGCCTCGCGCTGCGCAAGCGGCCCGTCTCCACCGAGCAGATCGACGCCGCCGTCGAGCGCATGGAGGAAAAGCTGCTCAACCTCGGCGTGCGCGAGCTGCCCAGCTCGCGCATCGGCGAGCTCGTGATGCGCGAGCTGAAGAAGCTCGACAAGGTCGCCTACGTTCGCTTCGCGAGCGTGTACCGCAGCTTCGAGGACGTCGACGAATTCAAGACGGTGGTGGACGAGATCCGGCGCTGAGGCCGCCACCGACGGCGCCGAACCTCACGGGCAGGCCGGCAGCACGGCCTTCTGCACCCGTGGCCGCCCTCCCGAGTTCACGACAACCTGGCGCGCCTCGGAGCGTCCGGCGGATGCGTGGCACACCGTGATGGTTCCGGCCTGAAACGCACCGGAGCCCGAATGCCGGCTCCGCCCGTCCGGCGCAAAGGAGACGTAATCCTCCACCGTGCCGTTGCCGCGAATCCGCGTGCCGGTTGCGAACGGCTGCTGCAGCGACAGGGCCGGTTCGTCCGGGTCCCGCCGGCTGTTGTCGTTCGCGTCCTGGAAGACGATGCCCCCCTGCTCCCAGCCGCCCGCGACCGCGCAGGTCGCACCGTCCGCCGATTTGCAGTAGACGACCCGCATGTTGCGGGCAACGGCTTCGCCGCGGGCACGGTTCAGGTTCGCAACGACGGAGTCCGTCGCGGCCGAGAGCCGTACGGAAGCGATGACCTCGCCCAGCGCCGAACCGCCGATTGCCAGCACGCCGCCCAGCACCGCGAGCGCGACCAGCATTTCCACGAGGGTGAGGCCGCTTTGCAAGAAATGAAGAAGTTGGGCCGCACCACGAGTGCATTCGTTTTCATTCATGGGCCGCGATCATGCCACGGCCCCGGACCGTTTCGCCGCCCGTCGCGGGCACCGCTCCGGCCGGCGGGGCTGGTGCCGCGCCAGGCAGCGCCGGCCCTACGATCCTCGGCACCAACAACCGGAGGGATCCCATCTTGAAGCCGCACGACCGCCATCGCCATCGCCGCCGCCCCCGCCGACCGAACGGTGCGGCCGGCTTCACCCTGATCGAGATCATGATCACGGTGGCGATCCTGGGCATCCTCGCATCCATCGCCTTGCCGAGCTACCGGGACTACATTCGCCGCGGCCAGTTGCCCGAGGCGTTCGGCGCCATGGGGGACTACCGGCTCAAGATGGAGCAGTACTTCCAGGACTACCGCAACTACGGCACGGGCGGGCTGTGCGCCAACGGGGCGAATGCGCCGAGCTGGAACACCTTCGTGCCCAGCGGCACGCCGAAGTTCACCTACGCCTGCACGAGCACGGCCACCGGCTACACGCTCACGGCCACGGGAAGCGGTGGCCAGGCGGTGGGCCACGTGTACACCATCAACGAAGCCAACGTGCAGCGCACCACGACGTTCAAGGGCGCGAGCGTGTCCAAGAACTGCTGGCTCGTCCGGGGCACCGAGTGCTGATTCGCCTTCGCCGGGGCCAGCGCGGCTTCAACCTCGTCGAGGTGATGGTCGTGGTTGCCGTCCTCGGCATGGTCCTGGCCGTCGCGGCCCCGAACATGGCGGACATGATCCGGGGCGCGACGGTCCGCGCAGTGTCCGAGGGCGTGCAGACCGGCCTGCACAAGGCGCGCGCCGAGGCGCTGAAGCGCAACCAGGTCGTCACGTTCTGGCTCGTCTCTCCCGCCGACGCCACCGCGCTCGACGCCTCCTGCGCGCTGGCATCGAATTCCGCGTCCTGGGTCGTGAGCCAGGACAACCCCGCCGGCAAGTGCGGCGTCGACCCTTCCGCCACGACGGACCCGCGCATCGTCGACCGGCTCGGCGCCGGCTCCACGGCGGGGAGTCTCACCGTCGAGGCGGCCAATGCCGCGGGCAATGCAGCGACCTCGGTGAGCTTCAACGGCTTCGGACAGACCGTCAACACCGGCTCGCAGATCGTCCGCATCGACATCCAGCATACCGACGCCACCGCGCGCCGCCTGCGCATCCAGGTCAGCACCAGCGGCGCGATCCGCCTGTGCGACCGGGACGTGGCCAGCGGCGACCCGCGGGCGTGCATCTGAAGGGTATTTCATGAAGCGCAGACCGCCCCCCCCGAAACGCGCCGCGCGCGGCATCGCGCTCATCGAAGTGCTGGTGGGCATCCTCATCTTCAGCATCGGCATCCTCGGACTGATCGGCCTGCAGACCGCGATGACCCGCGCGCAGGGCACTTCGAAGATGCGCTCGGAAGCGGCGCTCGCGGCCAACGAGATCGTGGGCGCACTCTGGGCGGACCGCGCGAACATGGCCCTGTACACCAACACAGGCGGCTCCTCCACCTGCGCCAGCACGCCGCGCTGCGACGAGTGGGTGAAAAAGGTCGCGGCCCGGCTGCCGGGCGGCGTCGGCACGATCACCACCACGGCCGACGGCACGGTCACCGTATCCGTCAGCTGGGTCACCAGCGCCGAAGGGACGCACACCTATGCAACGCTCACCACGATTCGCTGAAGCCCGCGCCGAACGCGGCTTCAGCCTGATCGAGCTGATGGTCGGCCTCGCGATCGGCCTGTTCGCCACGCTCGCCGTCACGCAGATCCTCGTGATGTCCGAGGGCCAGAAGCGCGCGACCGCCACCGGCGCCGATGCGCAGGTCAATGGCGCGCTCGCCCTCAATCACCTGCAGCGCGTCATCGCGCAGGCCGGCTACGGGTTCGCCGCCGCCCCCGCGCTGCTGGGCTGCACGGTGTCGGCGGTCTTCAACGGCATCAACTACACCTCGCTGCCGCCCTTTCTCGAGCCCATCCGCATCACCAACGGGGCGGACGCCATGCCCGACACCATCCGGATCTTCAGCAGCGGGAAGACCTCCTTCTCGGTGCCGCTGCGCGTCCTGGCTCCGGGCTACGTTCCGGGCAACACCGCCTTCCCGGTGGCGAGCGTGCGCAGCGTCGAAGGCCCCCGCGTCGACGCCACGGGCACCCCGGTTTCGCCGGGCGACCTGATGATCGCCGGCACATACACGCTGACGCCGACGCCCACCCCCACCGGCACCGCGTGCGAGGTGTTCCAGGTCACCTCCGACCCGACCACCACCGTGACGGTCAATCGCGCCAACGACGCCACCAAGTGGAACGCGGTCAACCGGCCCTCCGGCACCTATCCCGCGGATGCCCTGCTCGTGAACATGGGTCAACCCGTCGACATGACCTTCAGCATCGTGAACCAGGTGACCAATCCCGCGCTGGCGGTCCGAACGCTGCGGCTCGCGGCGGACTCCACGCCGACCTACGACGGCCCGGTCGAGCTGTTCCCCAACGTCGTGAGCATCCAGGCGCTGTACGGCAAGGACACGAATGCCGACGGCGCGGTCGACCTCTGGGACAACACCACGCCGACCACGCCCGCAGGCTGGCAGACACTGGTGGCCGTGCGCCTGGCCGTGCTCGCGCGGAGCTCGCAGCTGGAGCGCGAGAACATCACGACCGCCCACCCCCAGTGGGACGTCGGCTCGTCGGTGACGGTCACCGGCTCGGCCGCCTGCAGCGGGAGCCAATGCCTGGAGTTCAAGGTCAGCCACCTGAGCGACTGGCGGCGCTATCGCTACCAGATCTTCGAGACCACCGTGCCGCTGCGCAACATGCTGTGGAACAACTGATGACGAACGCCACCCCCTGCGTCCCCCGGCGCGCGTCTCAGCGCGGCGTCTCCCTGATTTTCTCGCTGCTCGCGCTCGTGATCCTCGCCTTCGGCGCGGTGGCGCTGATGCGCTCGGTCGACACCGGCACCATGATCGTCGGCAACCTCGCCTTCAAGCAGGACGCGGTGAGCGCGAGTTCCTCCGGCGCCGAGCAGGCGATCAACTGGCTCACGAACAATCTCGGCGGCGGGACGCTCAACGCGGACGACCCGGCCAACGGATACTACGCATCGGCGCGCGACCGGCTCGACGTGAGCGGCAACAAGACCAGCGCCAACGACAAGCGCCCCGTCATCAACTGGACCGGCAACTGCCAGGGCCTGAGCGCCTCCGTCTACGACCTCTGCGAAGTGACGCCGCGCACGGGCACGAACGTCAACGGCAACCAGGTGCGCTGGGTGATCACAAGACTGTGCGACACCGTGGGCGTCCCGACCGGCAGCAACAACTGCCTGCGGCCGGCCGTTTCATCGGGCGCCAACGAGCCTGCCGACCGGCGCGGACCCCGAGGCGGCGGGGCCCGGATCCGCGGCAACCTCGCGAGCCCCTACTACCGAATCATCGTGCGCGTCGACGGTCCTCGCAACACCGTTGCCTACACCGAGACGCTCATTCACTACTGAACCGATTGACCCGAGGCCTCCCATGACCAGCGCCATATCCTCCACACGCCGCACCTGGGCCGGCGTCGCCTGCACGATGCTCCTCGCGGCGCTGCCCATCGGCTCGGTCCTCGCGGCTGCGACGGATCTCGCCAACGCCCCGCTCTTCACGTCGTCGGCGAGCAGCATCAAGCCGAACATCATGTTCATCCTCGACGACTCGGGGTCGATGGCGCGCGACTACATGCCCGACGTCGCCAATTTCGACGACTCGAAATACGGATCCCGGGCGGCGCAATGCAATGGCCTGGCCTTCAACCCGAACGTCGTCTACACGCCCCCGGTCAATTCGAGCGGGGTCTCCCTGGGCAACGCGAGCACGACGGCCCTCATCGCCGACCCGATCACGCAGACGCAGGCGACCAAGCGCACCATCAACGCCATCACGATGCCCGCCTCGGCATCGGGATCGATCACGGTCCGGATCAACCCGCTCAACAACGCGAAATCCAGCTGGTACAAGGACGACACCAAGGTCACGATCTATCAGAGCGGCGACCCCAACCGGTGGATTTCCGGCAAGGTCACGGACTGGTCCCGCAGCACCGGAAACCTCACGATCAGCCTGTCCGGCGGCGCGGTCGTCGGCAGCGGCACGATGGGCACGCCCATCGTCGGCTACGGCTGGGTGACGCAGACGGACTACTACGTCTACACCGGCTCGCAGACGCGACTGGACTACACGTACAACTCGAG
>NZ_JBFWNP010000067.1:0-24087 GCF_050250995.1 Ramlibacter sp. | reverse complement strand
GGTCGGCTCATCTTCCAGTCGATCTCGAACCGCGACCTCATCGTAGTGCGCAACTGCGTGATGCTGCTCGCGGCGATGGTGGTGATCGTGAACTTCGTGGTCGATCTGCTCTATGCCGCGATCGATCCGAGAGTGAAGGCATCCGACATATGAGCGCAACGCTCCCCGTCGCGACATCCCCAGCCGCGCAGGCCCCCGGCCTCTTGCGGCGCGCGCTGCGCCATCCCAGCTTCGTCATCGGCGCCGTGCTGAGCCTCCTGCTCGTCCTGGCCGCCGTGCTGTCCCTCGTGTGGACGCCGCAGAACCCGTACGACGTCGACATGAATGCGCGCCTGGCGCCGCCCAGCGCCAAGTTCATCTTCGGCGCCGACCCCTACGGCCGCGACGTCGCCTCGCTGCTTCTCGTGGGTGCGCGCGCGTCCATCATCGTCGGCGTGGTGGCGGTGAGCATCGGCCTGCTCATCGGCACGGCGCTGGGCCTGCTCGCCTCGGCGAAGCGCGGCTGGGTCGAGGAAGTGATCATGCGGGGCGCCGACTTCGGCTTCGCCTTCCCCGCGATCCTGTCGGCGATCATGCTCACGGCCGTGTTCGGGCCGGGCATGGTCAACGCGATCATCGCGATCGGCATCTACAACATACCGACCTTCGCGCGCATCACGCGGGCCTCGGCCAACGCCATCTGGGCCCGCGAATTCGTGCTGGCTGCGCGCGCCTGCGGCAAGGGCGCGTTCAGCATCACGGTCGAACACGTCCTGCCCAACATCCTCTCGGTGCTGATCGTGCAGGCGACGATCCGCTTCGCCATCGCGATCCTCGCGGAGGCCGCGCTGTCCTACCTCGGCCTGGGGACGCAGCCGCCGCAGCCGTCGTGGGGCCGCATGCTGTCCGAGGCGCAGACGATGCTGTTCCAGGCGCCGATGCTCGCGGTGTACCCCGGCGTCGCCATCGCGCTGGCGGTGCTCGGCCTCAACCTCCTCGGCGACGGCCTGCGCGACCTGTTCGATCCGCGCCTCGCGCGCAAACGCTAGATGGCGCTGCTCGAAGTCGACAAGCTGTCCGTCCTGCTGCAGACGCATCGCGGCCCGGCGTACGCCGTGCGCGACGTGAGCTTCACGCTCGAGAAGGGCGAGACGCTCGGGCTCGTGGGCGAATCCGGCTGCGGCAAGTCGATCACCGTGATGGCGCTCATGGGGCTGCTGCCCGACAACGCGCGGGTCACGGGCAGCATCCGCTTCGACGGGCGCGAGCTCGTCGGCCTGCCCGAGCGCGAGCTGTGCAAGCTGCGCGGCGACCGCATCGGCATGATCTTCCAGGAGCCGATGACCGCGCTCAATCCGGTCCACACCATCGGCCGGCAGGTGGCCGAGCCGCTGCGACTGCACCGCGGCATGTCGGCCGCCGATGCGCGCAAGGAGGCCATCGCCCTGCTCGACCGCGTCGGCATTCCCGATGCGCAGCGCCGAATCGATGCGTACCCGCACCAGTTCTCGGGCGGGCAGCGGCAACGCATCACGATCGCGATGGCGCTCGCATGCGGACCCGACCTGCTGATCGCCGACGAGCCGACGACGGCGCTCGACGTGACGATCCAGCGGCAGATCCTCGACCTGATCCGCGAACTCGTCGCCGAGCGCGGCATGGCGCTCGCCCTGATCTCGCACGACCTCGGCGTGATCGCGCAGAATGTCGCGCGGATGATGGTGATGTACGGCGGCAGCGTGGTGGAAAGCGGGCCGACGGTGTCGGTGTTCCGCCACCGGACGCATCCGTATTCGCTGGGCCTGTTCGGCGCGCGGCCGGGGCTGCATTCGGTCAAGGGACAGCGGCTCGTGACGATCCCCGGGACGGTGCCGGAGCTCGTGGACCTGCCCGCCGGATGTCCGTTCGCGGGGCGATGCACGTTCACGATTCCGGAGTGCCACGTGACGGTGCCGCCCGCGTTGGAGGTGGAAAAGGAACATCGGGTGAAGTGCATCCGGCTGGAGGAAGTGGCGCGCAGTGCCCTCACCCCGGCGCCCTCCCAGAGGGAGAGGGAGCAAATGCCGTGACGGAGCCGCTTGTCCGCGTCCAGAACCTCGTGCGCGAGTACACGCTGCCGCGCGAGAAGCTGTTCCAGCCGCCCGGCAAGGTGCATGCGCTCAACGACGTGAGCTTCACCATCGAGGCGGGCCGCAGCCTCGGGATCGTGGGCGAGTCGGGCTCGGGCAAGTCGACGCTCGCCCGCCTCGTCATGGCGCTCGACACGCCGACTTCCGGCAGCGTCACGATGCTCGGGCGCGACCTGCACCGGCTTCCGCGCGAGGAACTGCGAAAGGCCCGGCGCGACTTCCAGATGGTGTTCCAGGACCCGTACGGCTCGCTCGATCCGCGCCAGACGATCGAGCGGATCGTGACCGAGCCCCTCGCCGCGCAGGGCGGGCTCACGCGCGCCGACATGCGCAAGCAGGCCGAGGACGTGCTCGACTCCGTCGGGCTGCGCCGCAACGACCTGGGCAAGTACCCGCACGAGTTCTCGGGCGGCCAGCGACAGCGCATCGCCATCGCGCGCGCGCTGATCACGCGGCCGCGCCTCATCGTGGCCGACGAGCCCGTGAGCGCGCTCGACGTGTCGGTGCAGGCGCAGGTCCTCAACCTGATGCAGGACCTGCAGACCGAGTTCGGGATCACCTACATGCTGATCAGCCACGACCTCGCCGTGGTCCATCACCTGTGCCACGACGTGGCCGTGCTGTGGCAAGGCCGCATCGTCGAGCAGGGGCCGCCGCAGCGCCTCTTCACGGATGCGCAGCACGAGTACACGCGCACGCTCGTCGCGGCCGTGCCGAATCCGGAGCCACCTTCGGTGCCGGCGGAGCCTCTCGCGGCAAGGACAGTGGAACCATGAGCAAATCCCACTTGCACCGCGCGCGCGTTCTCGTGATGATCGGCCTTGTCGCTGCACAGACAGTGAAACTTTCGTTTTTCCTACGGAGCTCCCCACCATGATGAAGCGTCGCAGCGTGCTCACGCACTCCGCCTCCCTCGCCGCACTCGCCACCCTGCCCGCCGCCGCGCTGGCCCAAAGCCGCAAGGACGCCATCGTGATGGCGATGACGCTCGAGCCGCCCGGGCTCGACCCGACCGCGGGCGCCGCGTCCGCCATCGCCGAGATCACGCTCTACAACATCTACGAGACGCTGACGAAGATTCAGCCCGACGGCGCCGTCGTGCCGCTGCTGGCCGAGAGCTGGGAGATCTCGCCCGACCTGCGCACCTACACCTTCCGCCTGCGCAAGGGCGTGAAGTTCAGCAACGGCGAGCCGTTCAACGCGCGTACGGTGAAGTTCGCGTTCGACCGCGCCGGCAGCGAGAAGAGCACCAACAAGGACAAGCGCACCTTCGCCGCCATCACCACGCAGGTGGTCGACGACAACACGGTGGTGCTGCTCACGAAGGAAATCGACCCCGACTTCCTGTTCCTCATGGGGCAGGCCACCGCGGTCATCGTCGAGCCGAAGAGCGCCGGCACCAACGCGACGCAGCCCGTGGGCACCGGCCCGTTCAGGCTCGAGAACTGGGTCAAGGGCTCGTCGGTCGTGCTCTCCAAGTGGGACGGCTATCGCAATGCGGGCGCGATCAAGTTGAAGCGGGGCACCTTCCGCTTCATTCAGGACCCGGCCGCGCAGATCGCCGCGCTGCTCGCGGGCGACGTCGATGCGTTCCAGCGAGTCACGGGCCGCGCGGTCGACCAGTTCCGCAGGAACGCGAAGTTCCAGGTCATCACCAGCGGCTCGCGCGCCAAGACCATCCTCGCGCTGAACAACAAGAAGAAGCCGCTCGACGACGTGCGCGTTCGCCGTGCGATCAACATGGCACTGGACCGCAACGCCGTGATCAAGGGCGCGGCCGACGGCTTCGGCACGCCCATCGGCAGCTACTACCCGCCGAGCGCGCCGGGCTACGTCGACCTCACCAAGGTCAACGCGTACAACCCCGAGCAGGCGAAGGCGCTGCTGAAGGAAGCCGGCGTGAGCAATCTCGAGCTCACGATCACGCTGCCCCCGCCGCCCTATGCGCGCCAGGGCGGCGAGGTCATCGCTTCGATGCTCGACAAGGTGGGCATCAAGACCAAGCTGCAGAACGTCGAATGGGCCCAGTGGCTCTCGGGCACCTACGGCAACGGCAACTACGACATGACGATCATCTCGCACGTCGAGCCCTTCGACCTGGGCAACTTCTCGCGCCCCGGCTACTACTGGAACTACTCGAATCCGAAGTTCAACGCGCTGTACGACAAGTACAAGCAGACGCCGAGCGCGGCCGAGCGCACGAAGATCCTCGGCGACATCCAGCGCCTGGTGGCCGACGACGCGGTGCATGCCTACCTGTACCAGCCGCAGTGGGTGACCATCGCCAACAAGAACGTGAAGGGCCTGTGGAACAACATGCCGATCTTCGTGAACGACCTGTCGGTGGTGTCGTGGGCCTGAGGGACATCCGAGCCGCATGACGCAGGCGCTGCACGAACTGGGCGCCACGGAACTCGTCGCGTCGTACCGGCGCGGCGAGGTGTCGCCCGTGGATGTGGCGCGTTCGGTGCTCGGCCATGCCGAGCGCTGGGAACAGCACCTGCACGCGCTGTTCCTGCTGCGGCCCGAGGCCGTGCTCGCGCAGGCGCGCGAAAGCGAAGCGCGCTGGCGGCGCGGGGAGCCGCGCGGTCCCATCGACGGCGTGCCCGTCACGATCAAGGACAACATCGCGACGCAGGGCGACCCGACGCCCCTGGGCACCGCCGCGACGCAGCTCGTGCCCGCCGCCGCGGACGCGCCGCCGGCCGCGCGCGTGCGCGAAAGCGGCGGCGTGATCGTGGCCAAGACGACGATGCCCGACTACGGCATGCTGTCCTCGGGCCTGTCGAGCTATCACAAGCTCGCGCGCAACCCCTGGGACCTGACACGGACGCCCGGCGGCTCCAGCGCGGGGGCGGGCGCCGCCGCCGCGGCGGGCTACGGCCCCCTGCACATCGGCACCGACATCGGCGGTTCCCTGCGCCTGCCCGCGGGCTGGTGCGGCATCTTCACGCTGAAGCCGAGCCTGGGGCGCATTCCCATCGATCCGCCCTACACCGGGCGCGCCGCCGGCCCGATGACGCGCACCGTGGCCGACGCCGCGCTCTTCATGCAGGTGCTGTCGCGGCCCGACGCGCGCGACAGCATGAGCCTGCCCGCGCAGGACATCGCTTGGGATACCTTCGACGCCGGCGCGGAAAAGCTCAAGGGACTGCGAATCGGCCTGCATCTCGAGGCCGGCTGCGGCCTGCCGGTGGAGCCGCAGGTGCGCGCCGCGGTCGAGCGCGCCGCGCGTGCTTTCGAGCGCGCGGGCGCGGTGGTCGCGCCGATGCGGCCCTTCATGACGCAGGCGATGCTCGACGGCATGGACCACTTCTGGCGGATGCGCTCGCTCGTCGACCTGCGCGGACTCGCGCCCGAGCAGAGGGCGCGCGTGCTGCCCTACATCCAGCAGTGGGCCGACAGCGCCGCGTCGTTCTCCGGCGAGGCCGTGTTCCGCGCCGCGAGCCAGTTCCATGCGACGCGTGTCGCCGCCGTCAACGCCTGCGCGAAATTCGACTACGTGATTTCGCCCGTGTCGCCCATGCCGGCGTTCCCCGCGCACCTGCCCTCGCCGACCAACGATCCGCTGCGGCCGCTCGAACACATCGGCTTCACCGTGCCGTACAACATGTCGGAGCAGCCCGCGGCGTCCGTGAATTGCGGCTACACGGAGGACGGCCTGCCCATCGGCCTGCAGATCGCCGGGGCGCGCTTCGACGACCTCGGCGTGCTGCAGGTCGCGCGCGCCTTCGAGCTCGTGCGGGAGCCGCAGCATCCATGGCCGCAGCCGCCCTCGGAGGCGCTAAGGCAGCTGGATTGATGGAAGACGGGCTCGGCAACCCCGTCACGCTCGAACACGCGGCCAGTCTCGAGCGCCTCGACGATTTCGTGATGGGCTTCATCGCGAGCGAGGCGCGCGCGGCCGACATCCTGCAGCTGGACGGCCGTGAACGCGGTCCGCTCGTACTGACCTGCCTTGCGGCGCTTCACATGTTCGCGGAGACGCCGGATGCGCGGACGAATGCGCGCCCCTTCATTGAACGCGCGCTCGCTTCGCCGCTGAAGCCGACCCCGCGCGAGGGCCGTTTCATCGCCGCCGTCGCCGCGTGGGTCGCCGGCGACATGCCGCGCGCGCTGGCGCTGCACGAGGAGCAGGCGCGCGAGTTTCCGCGCGACCTCGTGTCGCTCAAGCTGGCGCACTACCACCTCTTCAACGCGGGCGATTCGCCCGGCATGCTGCGGCTCGCGCTCGCCGCCCTGCCCACGGCGGGGGACGTGCCGTATCTCCACGGCATGCTCGCGTTCGCCTGGGAGCAGTGCCACTTTCTCGAGCAGGCGGAAGCCGCGGCGCGCCGCGCCATCGGGATGCGCCGCAAGGAGCCGTGGGCCCATCACGCGCTGGCTCACGTGATGCTGACGCAGGGCCGCATCCACGAAGGGCATGCCTTCCTGCAGGACGTAAGCCCGACCTGGAGCGGCCTCAACTCGTTCATGGTCACGCACAACTGGTGGCACCAGGCGCTCTTCGCGCTCGAACTCGACGCACACGAAGAGGCGCTCGCGCTTTACGACACGCAAGTCTGGGGCGTGGCGAAGGACTACAGCCAGGACCAGATCAATGCGATCTCGCTGCTCGCGCGCATCGAACTCGCGGGTGCGGATGTGGGGGCGCGCTGGGACGACGTGGCGCAGCACCTCGCGGTTCGCACCCGCGATCACGTGCTGCCCTTTCTCGACATGCAGTATCTCTATGGACTGGCCCGTGCCGGACGCCGGGAAGCCGATGCGCTGATGGCGAACATCGAGGCGCACGCCGCCACCGCGACGGACGAGGCATGGCGCACCGTGTGCGTGCCGGCCAGCCGCGGGCTCCTCGCCCATGCGCGCGGGGACTGGAAAAAGTCGGTGGAGGAACTGGGCGCCGCGCTGCCGCGCATGACCGAGATCGGCGGCAGCCACGCGCAGCGCGACCTGTTTTCGCAGGTGCATCTCGATGCGCTCGTGCGCAGCGGCCATTGCGCCGGCGCGCAGCACCTGCTGCAGCAGCAGGTGCGGGGCCAGCCGGAGTCGGCGCGCCTGAAGCGGCAAGCCTCTGCGGTGTATGCCGCGCTGGG
Source organism: Ramlibacter sp. (assembly GCF_050250995.1). GTDB lineage: Bacteria > Pseudomonadota > Gammaproteobacteria > Burkholderiales > Burkholderiaceae_C > Ramlibacter. Next base: position 16,883 of record NZ_JBFWNP010000067.1, on the reverse strand, counting down.
GTTGCCGGCGGGGATCGCCGAACTGCGCTGAAGACTACTCGCGCCCGAGGCTGCGCACCTTCATCGCCAGCTTCTCCTGCACCGTCGGCGAGACGAACTTGTCGACCTCGCCGCCGAGCATCGCGATTTCGCGCACGAAGGTGCTGCTGATGAACTGGTACTTGTCGCTCGGCGTGAGGAACACCGTCTCGACGTCGGGCATCAGGCTGCGGTTCATGCCGGCGAGCTGGAACTCGTAGTCGAAGTCGGTGACCGCGCGCAGGCCGCGCACCATGGCCTTGCCGCCGCGAGACACCACGAAGTCGCGCACCAGGCCGTGGAAACCTTCGACCGTGACGTCCGGGTAGTCCTTCACGATCTCGCGCGCCATGTCGATGCGCTCCTGCAGCGTGAACAGCGCCTTCTTGTGGTGGCCCGCCGCCACGGCGACGATCACCTTGTCGAACAGCTGGCACGCACGCCGGATGACGTCCTCGTGACCGAGGGTCATGGGGTCGAAGGTGCCGGGATAGACAGCGATCACGTTCGCCATGGAAACCCCTCCTCAAGGTCGGATGCGATCGGCGCCGGGCGCCGTTTGCTGCGGTGCATTATGCCCGCGCAACAGATGTGCATGAACCGACCCGGCGCGCGCGTGCCGCCAGAGGGAAAGGCCGTGCAGAGCGAGCCTTTCGGCGGTCCACGCCGCGGGCGCTTCGAGATAAACGAAACCTGCTTCGGCAAGCGCCGGGGCGGCGGCGGATAGCGCCTTGTCGAAGAGATCGGCGTCGAACGGCGGGTCGAGCAGGATCAGGTCGGTGCTGGCCGCTTCGAGCCCCGCGAGCACGGTGAGGCCGTTGCCGCGCTGGATGCGCACCGTTTCGGCGGAGAGCTTCTTCTGAATGGCACGCAGTTGGGCAACGAGTTCGGCGTCCTGCTCCACGAGCAGCACATCGGCCGCGCCGCGCGAAGCGGCCTCGAAGCCGAGCGCGCCCGTGCCCGCGAACGCGTCCACGCAGCGCCAGCCGTCGAGCGACTGGCCGAGCCAGTTGAAAAGGGTTTCGCGTACGCGGTCGGGCGTGGGCCGCAGGCCCGGCTTGTCGGCGACCGGCAGCCGCGTGCGCTTCCATCGGCCGCCGACGATGCGCACTTCGCGCGGTGGCGGGCGGCTCAAGAGGCGGCTCCCTGGGAGGCTCGAAAACAAAAGGGCGCGGCATGGCGCCGCGCCCTTTTCTCATTTTCGACGAATCCCTCTTCCGACCTTGTCCTTGTGTGACAGACGCACCGATTCTTGCCCATAACTTTCGATCGGGCAGCCCCAACCCTGTCAACGTTGACAGGGGTCCGTTTCATTGTTGTACGTTCGTATTGCCGCCGACGACGACGCTCACCATGCGCTCGGGCTGCAACTTGCGCGCGAAGGCGGCGCGGACGTCGGCGACGGTCACCTGCTCGACCTTCTTCGTCCAGGTGTCGAGGTAATCGAGCGGCAGGTCGTTCCAGGCGATCGACGCCAGGTTGTCGAGCAGCTTGGAATTGCTGTCCAGGCGAAGCGCGAAGCCGCCAATCATGAAGTCCTTCGCGGCCTTCAGTTCGGCCTCGCTCGGGCCTTCGCGCACGAAGCGGGCGACGACGTCGCGCGCCACCTGCATCGCCTGCGCGGCCTGGTCGGGGCGGGTCTGCAGGCCGAGCGTGAACGCGCCCGCATGCAGCCCGGGCGAGAAATAGCTGTAGACGCTGTAGCTCAGGCCGCGCTTCTCGCGCACTTCGGTCGTGAGCCGCGAGACGAAGCCCCCGCCGCCCAGCGTGTAGTTGCCCACGAGCAGCGGGAAGTAGTCGGGGTCCGCGCGGCGGTAGCCCGGCTGACCAACCAGCACGTGCGCCTGGGCAGACGCGAACGGGATGCGGCGCTCGAGCGCGGCGGCCAGCGGCGGCACCTCGGCCACCGGCGGCAGGGGCGCGCATTGCGCCGCGGCGCCTTGGGGCAGGCGCGCCAGCAACTGCGTGACCAGCTGGTCGGCCTGGGCTCGCGTGACGTCGCCGACCACGCTCACCTTCGCGCGGCAAGCCTGGATGTAGCGCGCATGGCGCTCCCGCATGTCGTCGACCGTGATGCGGCCGAGTGACTCCTCCGTGGTCACGTACCCGTAGGGATGGCCCCCGTACACGGCGGCGCTGTACGCGCGGTCCGCCACCGTGGCCGGACGGGTGTTCGACTCGCGGATCGAGGCCGAGATGCGCTGGCGTTCGCGTTGCCACACGGCGTCGGGGAAGGCGGGCTCGGCCAGCTGGCGCGAGCCGAGCAGCACCGCCTTCGGCAGCAGCGCGGGATCGGTCAGCGAGCGCAGCGTGAAGCTCATGCGGTCGCCGCCGGCGCTTGCGCCGAAGCCGGCGCCGAGGTCGGCCCACGCTTCGCTGACCTGGTTCTCGTCGAGCGCGGGTTGCCCGCCGCGCGCGGCGATGCCCTTGCCGGTCATGCCCGCCGTCACGCTCGCGAGGCCCGCCTTCTCGCGGGGGTCGCGCCGCGCACCCGCGTCGAAATCGATCTGCACGTCGACCATGGGCAGGCCGTGGCTTTCGATCAGCCATACCCGCGCGCCGTTCGGCTGCGACCACTGCTGGATCGGCAGCGCCGCGAACGCGGTCGCCGAAGCGGCGCAAAGGACGAATGCGCCGAAGGCGCGCGACAGGAGTCGTTGCACGGCGCGCCTCACGATGCGGCTCCATGGCGCGCGCCGGCCGGGGCCTGCCGCGGACGCCGGTTCGGATCCGGCGGCTGCGGCCTCAGGATGCCGACGGTGAGCTGGTCGTCGCCGAAATACTTCGCCGCCACGGCCTTCACCTGTTCGGCCGTGACGCCGCGCAGTCGTTCGATCAGTTGACGGCCCGCGTCGAGCGGCAGGCCCAGGATCCATGTGCCGCCCAGCTCGCGGGCCTGCGCCATGATGGAATCGAGCTTGTAGACCTCGCTCGCGGTCCAGCGCGTCTTCACGCGCTGGAGCTCGGCCTCGGTCACGCCTTCGCGCGCGACACGCGCCACTTCGGCGCGCAGCGCCGCCTCCACCTGCTCCGCCGTCCTGCCCTTGGCCGGCACGCCGTCGAGCCAGAAGACCTGCGGACCGCGCCCCCACAGCCCGTTGCTCGCGCCCACGCTGTCGGCCACCCGGTCGGCGCCTTGCGTCAAGGCACGGTCGAGGCGCGCGCCGCTGTAGCCGTCGAGCACGCCGGCCAGCAGGTTGAGTGCGAGCGCATCGTCGTTCTCGGGCGTCTTGTCGAAGGACACGAGGCGCGGCACCTTGAACCCCAGCGCGACGTAAGGCTGGTCCGCCGGGGCCTTGACGTCGACGCGGCGCATGCCGGCCTGCTCGGGCTCGTCGCGCGGCTTGCGGACGGGCACCGCGCGCGCGGGAATGGGCGCGTAGTGCTTCTCGGCGAATCTGCGGACTTCCGCGGGATCGACATCGCCGACCACGACCACCGCCGCATTGGCGGGCACGTACCAGCGGCGGAAGAATTCGCGCGCATCGTCCGGCGTCATCGCGTCGAGGTCGCTCATCCAGCCCGCGATGGGCCGCCGATAGGGCGACGCCGTGAAGATCGTCGCATCGAGGACTTCGTGCAGCATCGCCCGCGGAGAATCCTCGGTGCGCATGCGCCGCTCCTCCTTCACCACCTCGATCTCGCGCTTGAATTCGTCGTCGGGCCAGCGGTTGCGCGCGAAGCGGTCGGCTTCGAGGCGCATCACCTCTTCGAGCTTTTCCTTCGGAATCTGCTGGAAATAGCCGGTCGAGTCGCGGCTCGTGAAGGCATTCTCGCGACCGCCGAGCGCGGCGACCCGGCGCGAATATTCGCCCGGCTTCAGCGTGTCCGTGCCCTTGAACATCATGTGCTCGAGCACGTGCGCGACGCCACTCGTTCCGTCGACCTCATCCATGGAGCCGACGCGCACCCACAGCATGTGGACCGCCGTCGGCGCGCGACGGTCGGGCTTGACGATGACGGTCATGCCGTTGGCGAGAGTGAACTGCTCCACCTTCGGCGGCGCTGTCTGCGCGGGGGCGGACGGCGCGAACATGAACGGAAGTGCGAGCGCGAAGGCGCGCAGCAGGCTCGGCAGGATGTGTTTCATAGAATCGTGTGATTCTAGAAACGGTTTCGATGTTCAGTTTCTTTCGCAAGAAGACGCCCGCGCCTACATTGCCGCCGACCGCGGCGCCCACGGCCGCGCCAGCCGTGGCTCCTCCGCCCGGCCCGCCCGCACCGACGGCCGCGCCGATCGCGACCCCTGTCCCTCCCCCAGCGTCACCGTCACCGTCACCGTTGCCGTTGCCGGCGCCTGCCGCCTCGCCCTCGACCTCGCCCCGCCCGGCCGCTGCCCGGTCTCCGCTGGGGGGCTCCCTCATCGGCAGCGCCCTCGTCGCGCCGATGGAGATCCCCGTCGCGCCGCCCATCGCCCCGGAGCGCCAGGGCTGGATGGACCGGCTGAGCAACGGGCTTCGCAAGACCGGCTCCAGCATCTCGCAGGTCTTCACCGGCGCGCAGATCGACGAGGCGCTCTACGAAGAGCTGGAGACCGCGCTGCTGCTCGCCGACACCGGCGTGGCGGCCACGCAGTACCTGCTCGACGAGGTGCGCCGCAAGGTGCAGGCCACGGGCGCGACGCGCCCCGTGCAGGCGAAGAACATCCTCGTGGCCGCGCTCACCCAACTGCTGCAGCCGCTGGAACGCCCGCTCGTGATCGGCGAGCACCAGCCGACGGTGATCATGGTCGCGGGCGTCAATGGCGCGGGCAAGACCACCTCCATCGGCAAGCTCACGAAGCATCTCGCGGACGCGGGCGAAACCGTGCTGCTGGCCGCCGCGGACACTTTCCGCGCGGCGGCGCGCGAGCAGCTCGCGGTGTGGGCCGACCGCAACCGCGTCGAGATCGTGAGCCAGGAAGGCGGCGACCCGGCTGCGGTGAGCTTCGACGCGGTCACGGCGGGCAAGGCGCGCGGCAAGGGCGTCGTGATCGTCGACACGGCCGGCCGCCTGCCGACGCAGACGCACCTCATGGAAGAGCTGCGGAAAATCAAGCGAGTGGTGACCAAGGCGGACGCGACGGCTCCTCATGAAGTGCTGCTCGTCATCGACGGCAACACGGGCCAGAATGCGCTCAATCAGGTGAAGGCCTTCCACGACACCTTGGGCCTCACCGGCCTCGTCGTCACCAAACTCGACGGCACCGCCAAGGGTGGCGTGCTGGCAGCCATTGCCCAGGAGAAACCCGTGCCCGTCTACTTCATCGGCGTCGGCGAGAAGCTCGAAGACCTCGAAACCTTCCGTGCGCGCGAGTTCGCGCTCGCGCTGCTGCAATGAGCGCCGCCTCCCCGCAATCCGCGCAAATCGCGCAACCCCGGCTCACCTCGCTCTCGCACGGCGGCGGCTGCGGCTGCAAGATCGCGCCGGGCGTGCTCGCCGAGATCCTGAAGGACACGGCGCGGCTGCCGGTGCCGCCGCAACTGCTCGTGGGCATCGAGACCGCGGACGACGCGGCCGTCTACCAGCTCAACGACGAGCAGGCGCTGGTGGCGACGACCGACTTCTTCATGCCCATCGTCGACGATCCGTTCGACTTCGGGCGCATCGCGGCCACCAACGCGATCTCCGACGTGTACGCGATGGGCGGCAAGCCGATCATGGCGCTCGCGCTGGTGGGCATGCCCATCAACGTGCTCGGGCCGGAGACGATCGGGCGCATCCTCGCGGGCGGCGAGTCGGTCTGCCGCGAGGCCGGCATCCCCATCGCGGGCGGCCACACCATCGATTCGGTGGAGCCGATCTACGGCCTGGTGGCGCTCGGCCTCGTCCACCCGAAGCGCGTGCGGCGCAATGCCGATGCCCGCGCGGGCGACGTGCTCGTGCTCGGCAAGCCGCTCGGGGTGGGCATCCTGTCGGCCGCGCTGAAAAAGGAACGGCTCGACGCCGAAGGCTATCGCCGCATGATCGAGACGACCACGCGGCTGAACACGCCCGGCCCGGATCTCGCCGCCATCGCGGGCGTCCACGCCATCACCGACGTGACCGGCTTCGGCCTTGCGGGCCATGCGCTCGAGCTCGCGCGCGGGGCGAACCACGAGGTGCGCATCGACTGGCGTTCGGTACCCATGCTGGCCGGCGTGCGCGAGCTCGCGGCGCAAGGATTCGTCACGGGCGCGTCGGCGCGGAACTGGGCGGGCTATGGCGCGCAGGTCCGATTGCCCGAAGGGCTGGGCGACACCGACCGCGCGCTGCTGACCGACCCGCAGACGAGCGGCGGCCTGCTGGTCTCGTGCGAGCGCGCGGCGCTCGACGAGGTGCTGGCGATCTTCCGCCGGCACGGCTTCGCCGATGCCGCGGTCATCGGCGACGTGGCCGCCGGCGCGCCGCAGCTCGTCGTCCGCTAGAACGGGAGCCCGGCGGGTCCCGTGCTCCCGGGCTGTCCCGATCTTTACAGTCCTTGCATCCCGGCCCTCCCACAATGGCGGCATCGTCGCTGCACTGCCCCGAGGAGAGCCGCATGACCGCCGCCGCCGACCCGACCGCCGCCCTCGCGCCCCGCCGCGTCGACCAGCTGCTCGAGCACTATGGCGAAAGCCACCGGAATCCGGTCAACGAGGCGATCCACTGCGTGGCCATTCCGCTGATCATGCTGAGCCTGGTCGGGCTGATCTTCGCGGCCCACCCCTGGGCGGCGTATGCATTCGTCCTTGCGAGCATGGTTTACTACGCGCGCCTGTCGGCGGTGTTCCTCGCGAGCATGGCGGCCCTCTCGGCGCTCGCGCTCGCAGCGGTCCACGCCATGGGCACCCATGTGCTGCCCCTGTCGATCGCGATCTTCGTGGGGGCGTGGATCGCGCAATTCGTGGGCCACAGGCTCGAAGGAAGGAAACCTTCCTTCTTCGAGGACCTCCAATACCTGTGGGTCGGTCCGCTCTTCGTCCTGTCGCTGCTCTATCGCAGGCTCGGCATCCGCTGGTAGGCGGCGGCTCAGCCGTTCCCTGCGGCGCTTTGCTGCATGAGCTTGGCGGCCACGCCGCTGAGCGAGGTCGGCGCGCCGGGGGTGCCGCTGAGGGCCTGGAACCACAAGCCCGAAAAATGCGTGTGCCTCAGGATGACCGAGGCAGCGACCGCCTTGCGGATGCGGCCGTCGATGACCGGGGCGTTCTGGAGAAGCACCGGGGTGAGCGCCGCATCCCAGCGGATGACGCGCACGAAGCCTGCGAATCCCGTGAGCCCCTGCGGGCTGGTGCCGTAGCGCTTGACCTCGATGGCAATGCTGTCCTCGGGTACGAGAAGGCGGCGAAAGCAGCCCTCGATGAGCTGATGGTAGTAGGCCTCGATGTCGCTGTTGGTGAGCTGCGACGACACCTGCGGCCCCGCATCCGTGGGAGCGGGCGGGCGAGTGCCGAAGATCCGGCTCCACAACTGCGTCATGCTTTTCTCCTACCTTCGTCCTGTGGGTCCGATTATGACCCTACCCCGATACAGCGGGAATACCCGGATTCCGCTATCGTTTCGATTGAACTAGTGAGTTAGCACTCCGTCTAATAGAGTGCTAATATGTATCGAATGAAAGGAGTCCCCGGCATGTCCAACACCACACTCGGAACGTCTGGCACGGCACTGGCGGTCGCCAATCCGTGGGCGGTCGTCCCCTCGCTGGGCAACCTGGATGCGTACATCTCCGCCGTGAACCGGCTGCCGATGCTCACGCCGCAGGAGGAGCAGGAGTTCGCGAAGAAACTCAAGGAAGAGAATGATCTCGAAGCCGCCGGAAAGCTGGTGCTGTCGCACCTGCGCCTGGTCGTCTCCGTGTCGCGAAAGTACCTGGGCTACGGCCTTCCGCACGGCGACCTGATCCAAGAAGGCAACATTGGCCTGATGAAGGCGGTGAAGCGCTTCGACCCCGACCAGGGCGTGCGCCTCGTGAGCTATGCGCTGCACTGGATCCGCGCGGAGATCCACGAGTACATCCTCAAGAACTGGCGCATGGTCAAGGTCGCGACGACGAAGGCGCAGCGCAAGCTGTTCTTCAACCTGCGCTCGATGAAGCAGGGCTTCAAGGACGACGAGGACGCGCAGACGCACCGCGACACGCTGACCGACGCGCAGATCGAGGTGATGGCGCGCGAGCTGAACGTCAAGCGCGAGGAAGTCGCCGAGATGGAGACCCGCATGTCGGGCGGCGACGTCATGCTCGACCCCGGCCCGGGCGACGACGGCGAGGAGGCCTACGGCCCCATAGCCTATCTCGCCGACGCGAGCCACGAGCCGACGGCGCTGCTCGAGAACCGCCAGCGCGACACGATGGCCACCACCGGCATCGCCACCGCGCTCGATCAGCTCGACGCGCGCAGCCGCCGCATCGTCGAGGAGCGCTGGCTGCGCGTGAACGACGACGGCTCCGGCGGCATGACGCTGCACGAGCTCGCCGCGGAGTACGGCGTGTCGGCCGAGCGGATCCGCCAGATCGAGTCGGCCGCGATGAAGAAGATGAAGAAGGCGCTGGCCGCCTACGCGTGACCCTCTCGTCTCGCGCCTCCCGGAGCCCGGTTTTCGCCGGGCTTTCTTTTTGAACCTGTGAAAATGACGTCGTGACGGCAAGAGCGATGCGAGCGTGGTGGCTGGCGTGCCTCGGCTGGGTACTCTGCCTGGCCGGGCTGCCGCTTTCGCATGCGCAGGACGTCCTGAGCGGCGGTCAGCTGCACGCAGCCGCCGCACCGCCGCCCGTGCGGCTCGCCGGCAGCAACGTGGCGCTGCCCCTGCATGGCCGCAGCAGGTTCTGGATCGACGACAGCGCCATGAAGTCGGTCGAGGAGATCGAGAGCGCCGGCGACACCCTGCCCTGGGCGCCGCGCGAACCGGACCAGCAATACCGGGTGGACGGCAAGGCGCTGTGGATCCAGTTCGACGCGCACGGCGCCGGCCACGCGCGGTGGTTCCTCGAAATCGCCTCGTCGGGCGTCGACCGCGTCCAGTTCTTCCACCGCAACGAAACCGGCGGCTGGGTTCGCCAGGAAGCGGGCGATTCGCGCCCGGTGTCGCAGTGGCCCCTGCCCGGCCGCGTGCCGACCTTCGAGCTCTCGCACCACGACAACGGGAGCCCGGTGCGCTACTACCTGCGCATCGAGCACGACCGCGTGAACTTCGCGGCGCCCATCGCCCTGTACGATCAGGCGCGCCTTTTTTCCCTGCGCGAACGCGAGCAGTTCATGCTCGGCGCGTACTTCGGCCTGGCCGCGCTCATGGCGATCGTGGCCGTCGCCAATGCGATCGCGTATCGCGACCGCACGTTCGGAACCTACGCGCTCTACGTCGCGCTGCTCGGCGTCGGACAGGCCGCCTACCTCGGCGTCGGCGCGCAGCATCTGTGGGACACCTGGCTCAAGTGGAACGAGGTCGCGACCTTCCTGTTGCCGGGTCTCTCGTCGGCGGCGGGCCTCTGGTTCGTCCACACCGCCACCGAGCCGGCGCGCTTCTCGCGCGTGCTCGACCTGATGGTCCGCATCCTGATCGGCGCCCTGCTGCTGGCCGTGACGGCCGACACGATCTTCGAGTCGCGGCCGACCTTCGGCTTCGTCATGGCCCTCACGTTCGTCGCGCTGCTGAGCATCGTCGCGCTGATCGGGATCGTCTGGTCGCGCGGGGACGACCCGACCATCCGGCTGATCGCGCTCGGCTTCCTGCCGGTCCTGGTGATGGCGATCTTCCCGCTGGCGCGCGGCCTCAATCTCATACCGGGCAGCGCGCTCACGCGCTACGGCCTGACCATCGGCGCGATGCTGGAGATGCCGATCCTGTTCTACGCGCTCGCCATGCGCGGCAGCCGGCGGCGAGAGGCGCAGGCGCGCGCCGCCGCGCTTTCGCACAGCGACGCGCTGACGGGCCTCTCGAACCTGCGAACGCTCATGCAGCGGCTCGAAGCGTCGCTCGCGCGTGCGCACAGCCAGCGGCATGCCTGCGCGCTCCTCACGGTGCGCATCGCGAATTTCGAATCCATCGTGAGCGAGTTCGGCCGCGAGGTGGCGGAGAAGGCGCTCGTCGTCGCCGCCTTCCTGCTGCGCCGCGCGGTCCGCGATGTCGACATCGCCGCACGCACCGGCGACCACGAGTTCTCGCTGCTGCTCGACGGGCCGACGTCGCCGACCGAAGCCGTGTCCTGCGCCCAGCAGATCGTGGCGAGCGGGCTGCGGCAGGCCGGGTCGCTGCCGCAGGGCCTGACGATCCGGTTTCACGTCGCCGTGGCGATGCTGCCCGACAATGCGCGCGATGCACAGGCCTCGCACCGCTGGGCCGCAAGCGGCCTCAAAAGCATGCCCGGCGACACGCGCAAGCCCATCCGGTCGATGAACTTCTAGTGTGCCGTCCCGAGGCGCTAGCATTCGGGCTTGTCTCCAAGGAAGTGTCCATGAACCCGATTTCCCCGCGCCGCAGCATGCTCGCGCTCGCCCTCGCCGCCGCCTGCGGCATCGCCGCCGCCCAGACGGCCCGCGCGCCGGCCCGCGCCCCGGCCGCCGAACCCTGGCCCACCAAGCCGATCCGCCTGCTCGTGGGTTTCCCCGGCGGCTCCACGCCCGACCTCGTGGCGCGCACGATCGCCGAGCCGCTGTCGAAGGCGCTCGGGCAGCCCGTTGTCGTGGAAAACCGGCCCGGCGCGGGCGGCAATATCGCGGCCGACCTCGTGGCCAAGTCGACGGACAACCACACCATCGGCGTGATGATCAACGGCAACATGACGATCGCGAAGCTGCTGAATCCGCAGACGCCGTTCGATCCGTTGAAGGACCTCGCGCCGATCAGCCTGATCGGCACCGCGCCGCTGCTGCTCACCGCGCCGGCCAATGCGCCCGGCAACAATGCGCAGGACTTCTTCTTGGCCGCGCGCAATGCCGGCAACAAGTGGAGTTACGGCACGCCGGGCGTCGGCACGGTCGGCCACATCGGCATGGAGCTGCTGAAGACGCGCACGAACATCGACCCGGTCCACGTGCCGTACCCCGGCAACCCGCAGGTGATCAACGCGATGATCGCGGGACAGATTCACCTGTCGCTGCTGCCCCCGGGCCTGGCCGCCGCGCAGATTCGCGCGGGCCGGCTCAAGGCCATCGGCGTGACGTCGGTGAGCCGCAGCCCGCTGGTGCCGGAGTACCCGAGCCTCGACGAGACCGGCGCGGCGCGCAACTTCCAACTCGAGATCTGGACGGCCGCGGCGGGGCCGGCGTCGATGCCGCGGCCGATCGTGAACAAGCTGTCGAGCCTCATCAGCGAGATTGCGCGCTCGGCCGAGGTGCGGCAAAAGCTGTTCCAGCAGGGCTGGCAGGTGGCGGGGACGTCCGCGGAAGGCCTGGCGAACCGCATCAAGGCGGACACGGCGCTCCTGGGCGGCGTGATCCAGATGCGAAACATCAAGGCGGAATAGCCGTCATTCCCGCGAAGGCGGGAATCCAGGGCTTTCGAAGATCCCCTGGGGAGTCCTGGATCCCCGCCTTCGCGGGGATGACGGGGTCTCAGCTTTTCAGCAGCAGCTTCAAGTCGCCCGCGAGCGACTCCGCGCCCATCCCGTACCGCGTGTAGAGCCGCAGCTTCCCCTGCGGATCGAACACGAAGCTGGCCGCCGAATGGTCCATCGTGTAGACGCCGGCGCTCTTGCTTTCGTTCTTCTTGTAGTAGACCTTGAATTCCTTCGCGGCCGCGGCAGTCTGCTCAGGCGTGCCACGAAGCGCGACGAAGGTGGGATCGAAATTCTTCACGTAGGCTGCGAGCACCTCGGGCGTGTCGCGCTCGGGGTCGACCGTGACGAAGACGCCCTGCACCTTGTCGCCGTCGGGGCCGAGCAGCTTCTTCGCCTGCGCGACTTCGAGCATCGTGGTCGGGCACACGTCGGGACATTGCGTGTACCCGAAGAACACCACGACCGCCTTGCCACGGAATTCGTCGAGCGTGCGCACCTTGCCGCTCGGGTCGGGCAGTTGCACGCCCTTGCCGTAGTTCACCCCGGTGATGTCGACCGACTTGAACTGCGGCTTGCTCTCGCCGCAGCCCGCGGCGAGTCCGGCCGTCCCGGCCCATGCGAGCGTCTTCAGAAGCAGCGTGCGGCGGTCCATGCGTAGCCTAGAGCAGATAGTGGTCAACCATCATCGCGGCGAAGAGCACGCTCAGGTGGATGAGGGAAAAGCGGAAGGTCTTGCGCGCGAGCGCATCGGAGTACTCGCGCCAAAGGCGAAAGGCATACCAGGTGAAGCCGACGCTCATCGCGACGGCTGCGGCGAGATAGAGCCACGAGCTCATGCCGTAGGCGAACGGCATGAGGCATGCCGCGAACAGCACGAGTGTGTACAGCAGGATCTGCAGCCGCGTGAACTCGTTGCCGTGCGTCACCGGCAGCATCGGCAGGCCCGACTTGCGATAGTCCTCCACGCGGTAGAGCGCGAGCGCCCAGAAGTGCGGCGGCGTCCACAGGAAGATGATGAGAAAAAGAATGAGCGCTTCGGGCCCGACGTCGCCGCGCACCGCGGCCCAGCCCAGTACGGGAGGCATCGCGCCGGACGCGCCGCCGATCACGATGTTCTGCGGCGTGAGCGGCTTCAGGATGACGGTGTAGATGACCGCGTAGCCGACGAAGGTGGCGAGCGTGAGCCACATGGTGAGCGGGTTCACCCACGCATGGAGCAAGGCGCCGCCAGCCGCGCAGAGAACCGTGGCGAAAGCGAGCGTCTGCCCGTCGCTCAGCTCGCCACGCGCCGTGGGCCGCCACGCGGTGCGTCGCATCTTCGCGTCGATGCCCTTTTCGACGAGGCAGTTGAAGGCCGCCGCCGCCGCGGCGACGAGCCAGATGCCGGCACAGGCGGCGGCGGCGAGCTTCACGTCGTCGAGGGTGGGCAGGCCCGGCACCGCGAGCACCATGCCGATGAGGGCGCAGAACACGATGAGCTGCACGACGCGCGGCTTGGTGAGCGCATAGAACTGGGACACGCGCGAACTCATGCGACGGCCCTCCGGGCTGCGCGCTGCGCGAAGGGACCCCCTGGCCCGGACCGGCGCCTCATGCCGAGGCCTCCGTCGACCGGGCAGCGGCGGCGCGCATAGATGCGCCCGACTCCGCCGTCGCCCCCGCGCGGCTCGCGGCCAGCGCCCAGGTGGTCACGACGACGAGCGCCGCAGCACCGCCCGTATGCAGCACCGCGGCAATGAGCGGCCAGCCGAGCACGACGTTCGACAGGCCGGTCGCGAGTTGCATCGCCGCGAGCGCGCCGAGCCAGCGCGCCTGCCTGCGCAGCGGGCCGCCGCGCAGCCGCCACGCGGTCGCTGCCAGCAGGGCGAGCAAGGCATAGGCGACGAGACGGTGCGTGTAGTGGATCGCCGTGAGCGCCGCAAAGGTGAGGTGATCGCCCGCGGCGGTCATGCCCAGCTCGCGCCACAGCTCGAAGCCCTGCCCGAAATTCATCTCCGGCCACCAGGTCCCGTGGCACTTCGGGAAATCGGTGCAGGCGAGCACCGCGTAGTTCGTGCTGACCCAGCCGCCGAGCGCGATCTGCGCCCAGAGCAGCGCGGTCGCGGCGATCAGCCAGGCGCGCGCGCCTGCCGGCACCGGTTCGCGCGCGCCGTCCTGAGCGTAGGCGACCGACTGGCGGCACAGCAGCGCGAGCAGCAGCATGCCGCCCAGCAGATGCATCGTGACGATCGCCGGGAACAGCTTCATCGTCACCGTCAGCGCGCCGAAGGCGCCCTGCACGCACACCCACACGAATGTGGCCGCGGGCCAGCCGGGGCCGACGGGCAGTCCGCGCCGCCGATAAACCCAGGTCGCGATGGCCAGTGCCGTGATGAGCACCCCGACCCCTGTGGCGAGGTAGCGATGGACCATCTCCACCCACGCCTTGCCGTGCGTGACCGGGCCCGTGGGCATCTCCGCTTGCGCCTGCGAGATCTCCGCATGCGCGCCGGTGGGACTGGCCTTGCCGTAGCAGCCCGGCCAGTCCGGGCAGCCCAGGCCGGAATCTGTGAGCCGCGTGAACGCGCCGAAAAGCACGAGGTCGAACGTGAGGAAGAGCGTGAGAAGCGACAGCGCGGCGAGCCGCTGTCGCGGTCCGGCGCCGCGATGGCGCAGCCACACCCAGGCGAGCGGCCCGACCGCGAGGACGAGCCCGAGCAGCATCAGCCGAAGCGCGGGCGCGAGGTTGTAGAGCGGCGTATCCATCGCGTCAGCGGCCCGCCTTGTCCCAGCCCGCCGAGCCGCGCATCAGGCGCTCGAGGTCCTTGCGGACCTTGGCGATGTGCTGCAGGTCGTCGCCCGCCGGGAAACGCATCATGAAGTGGCCGAGCGGATCGATGACGTAGAGGTGATCCTCGAGCCGCGCCCCGGGCGCCGGCAGAAGCCACTGCGCGAGCCGAGCCTGCGGCACCCGTACGACGGTGGCCTGCGACAGCGCGGGCTGGAGCGTCTCGCGCACGGGCGCGTCGTCGGACACGAACCAGGCCCAGTCGACACGGTCCTTGTCCTTGCCGAGGCCTTCGCGCAACTGGCGTTGCAGATAGAGGTGCTTTTCGCAGGCGGCGTCGCAGCCGCCGCCCGCCACGCTCACGAGCACCCATTGGCCCTGCAGCGAAGGCAGCGGTACGGGCCGGCCGTCGAGCGACACGCCGGTGACGTCCGGCACCGGCCGCTGCGGCTCGATCAGCGTGCCGTAGTTGCGGCGGCCCTCCGGCCGGATGACGTAGTACGTGAAGTAGGACGCGATCACCGGCGCCGCGCAGATGAGCAGCACCAGCAGCATCTTGAGCCGACCGCGCTTCGTGCGCTGCCCGTCGGCCTCGGCGGCCTCGCGCGGCGTCGGCAGCGAGTGAACGGTGAGCCCCAGCGGCTCATCGAGGCTGTCGGGTCGGTCGGGCGCGGACGAATTGGAACCAGACATAGAGGAAGGCGATCAGGGCGCTCATGGCCCACCATTGAAAGGCGTAGCCCCGGTTCTTCGCGGCGCCGCTCTCGGCCTGCGGCCACTCGCGCAGCAGGCCTTCCGAAGCGGGGCCGGTCTGCTGCACCGACAGGGGCAGCAGGGGCAGGCGGGTCGCATCGCGAAACTTCGCCCAGTCGAGATTCTGCCGGATCGGCCCGGTCGCCTCTCCGGCGAACTCATATAGCTTGGCCGGCGGCGGGGCCAAGCGGCCGCGAACCTCCACGGTTCCCGCAGGCGTTTCGATCTGCGGCAGCGCTTCGCGCCGTTCGAAGTTGCGCGGCGCCCAGCCGCGCTGGACGAGAATCACGTCGCCGTTCGCCAGCCGCAAGGGGGTGACAACGTAGAAGCCGGGCCGGCCGAGCATCTGGCGGTTGTCGAGAAACACGGTCTGCGGGGCCTCCCAGACACCGTCGAGCACGACCCGGCGATGCAGAAGGTCCTTCTCGTCGCCTCGCAGCTCGCGCTGCCCCAGCGGAGGCAGGTTCGCACGCTCCTGCATCGCCGCATGGAGCGCGAGCCGCTGCTCGGCCCGGCCCCATTGCCAGAAGCCGAGCGCCAGCGTCGTCGCCACGCTCGCGACGGCCACGACGGCGATGAGCCAGAAACGGATCGTCTTCATCGCGTCCCGCCGATAATCGCAGGCATGAAATACCTCGTGATCCTGGGCTTCGTGGCAATCCTCGCGAGCCTCGGGTCGGCGCTTTTCTTCATGATGAACGACGGCAAGGACGGCAAGCCGAAGACGAGCAACATGGCGCGGGCGCTGGCGCTCCGCGTGGGCCTGTCCGTGCTCCTGTTCGTCTGCATCCTCGTCGCATGGAAGATGGGATGGATTCAGCCGACCGGCATCCGGCCCGGCCAGTAAAAAAGCCGGGGGCCCCATCGGGCGCCCCGGCTTCCCAGTCGACGCACCGCCTCAGAGCCAGTACACGAGTACGTACAGGCCGAGCCACACCACGTCGACGAAGTGCCAGTACCAGGCCGCGCCTTCGAAGCCAAAATGGCGCTCGCCCGTGAAGTGGCCCTTCTGCAGGCGCAGCGTGATGAAGAACAGCATCAGCATGCCGATCAGCACGTGGAACCCGTGGAAGCCGGTGAGCATGAAGAACGTGGAGCCGTAGGCGCCGGACGTGAGCTTCAGGTTCAGGTCGCTGTACGCATGCATGTACTCGTAGCCCTGCACGCAGACGAAGGTCGCGCCGAGGGCGACCGTGATCCACATCCACATCAGCACCTTGGCGCGCGGCGCGTTGTCGCGCAGCAGGTGGTGGGCGATGGTGAGCGTGACCCCCGAGGACAGCAGCAGCGCCGTGTTGATCGTTGGCAGCCAGAACGGGCCCATGGTCTGGAACGGCTCGATGATGTTCGCCGGCGACGCGGTCGCGCCGGGCGCCGCGGACGGCCAGACGGCTTTGAAGTCGGGCCACAGCAGCGCGTTCTCGGCGCCGCCGAGGGCCGGCACCGAGTGCGAGCGCATCCACCACAGCGCGGTGAAGAACGCGCCGAAGAACATGACCTCGGAGAAGATGAACCAGCTCATGCTCCAGCGGAACGAGAGGTCGATCTTGTGGCCGTACTGGCCGCTTTCGCTCTCGCGGATCGCGTCGCCGAACCACTGGAAGAGAACCCAGAACAGCCACAGCAGGCCGGCGAACAGCGGCCACTTGCCCCACTCCGCGCCATTGATCCACTGCGCGGCGCCGAAGATCACGCCGAACAGTCCGAACGCGGCGAAGGCCGGGTGGCGCGAGGGCTCCGGGACGTAGTAATGCGGCGTCGTGCCGTGGGTGTTCGCGCTCATGGTCGCTCCAGTTTCCTCAGTTCTCTTGTATCTCTGAAATCTCGAAATGCTTCTCTTGAGTGCTTCACTTCGCCACCCAGTTCACCAGGGCGATCAGCACCCCGACGAACACCGCGACCGCGACGAGG
>NZ_JBFWNP010000066.1:0-24869 GCF_050250995.1 Ramlibacter sp. | reverse complement strand
GCCTGCTCCGACACCCGCTCCGACGCCCGCTCCGACGCCTGCACCGACGCCCGCTCCGACGCCTGCACCGACGCCCGCTCCGACACCCGCTCCGACACCCGCTCCGACGCCCGCGCCGACGCCTGCTCCGACGCCTGCTCCGACACCCGCGCCGACGCCAGCACCGACGGCCGCCCCCACGCCTGCTCCGACGCCGAGCGCAGCATCGGGATCGGGTGATCCGCGCGTGGACGAGCCGACCGCGGCGCCGGCGCCCACACCGGTGCCTGCACCGGCGCCTGCACCGGTCGCCGCGCCTGTGGTCGCTCCGACACCGCCGCTGCAGGTTCCGAGCGCGCCCGCGCCTTCCCAACCCGTGCAGGCGCCCGTCCCCGACACCAGCACCTTCGTGTCACTGCTCGTGACCGAACCCGCCCCCACCCGGTCGAATGCGCTCGATGAACTCGTCACCGGAGAGACCCAGAGCTTCATGCAACGCACGGCGTGGCTCCCCTCGAAGGCCTCCAGCGTCCTCGCACGCAACACGTCCGCGGCCCTCCAGTGCGACGCTGGCTCCGGCGCCACGACGTCCGCTGCCGCAGCCGCCCCGTCGAGCGGGCCTGCGATGAGCTTCGGCGGCGGGGGCGGGGGTGGCATGGCTACCGTTCCACGCGCGGTCATGGGCGCGCCCGCCGCGACGGGCGCGGACGCCTGCGACGCCGACGGCTCCGCAAGCGGCGGCGCGGCGTGCCGTCCGCAGCGCGGAGGGCGACGCTAGAAGGCTGGGCAACCAGCGATCGGCCACGCCGTCCGCGCTTCATGCAAGATGCGCGAGTGACTTCCTGGCTCCGCGCTTTCTCCTGGCCCGAACTGCGCCATCATCCCTGGCGCAACGCCGCCGCCGTGCTCGCCGTGATGCTCGGCGTGGCGCTCTCGTTTTCCGTGCATCTCATCAACGCCTCCGCGCTCGACGAGTTCTCGAGCGCGGCGCGCGCCGCAAGCGGGCAGCCCGACGTCGAACTGCGCGCGGTGCAGGGCGGCTTCGACGAGCGGCTGTTCGCGCAGGTCGCGGGCGAGCCGCAGGTCGCGCTCGCAAGCGCGGTGGTGGAGTTGCAGGCGCTCGCGCAGTCGAAAGACGGTGCGCGCCAGCCGCTTCGCGTGCTCGGCATCGACCCGCTCGTGGCCGCCACGCTCTCGCCGACGCTGATGCCGGCGCCGGCCGAAGGCAGCGGGCGGCTCGCCATGTTCGCGCCGGGCAACGTCTTCCTCAATCCGGTCGCGCGCACCCAATTCGACGGCGAGACCTTGCGCGTGCAGGTCGGTCTCGCATGGCGCGAGCTTCGCGTGGCCGGCAGCGTGGCGGCCGCGGGCGGTGCGATGGCGGTGATGGACATCGCCGCCGCGCAGGAATTCTTCGGCCGCACGGGCCAGCTCACGCGCATCGACATCCGCCTGAAGCCCGGCGTGTCGGCCGATGCCTTCCTGCGCACCTTGCAGCTTCCTCCGGGCGTTCGCGCCGCGCGGCCCGGCGACGCCCAGCAGCGCGTCGACCAGCTTTCGCGGGCCTACCGCGTCAACCTCACGGTGCTCGCGCTCGTCGCCTTGTTCACCGGCGCGTTCCTCGTGTTCTCCGTGCTGGCCCTGAGCGTCGCGCGACGTGCGCCGCAGTTCGCGCTGCTCGGCGTGCTGGGCATGACCGCGCGCGAACGCTCGCGCCTCGTGCTTGCCGAGTCCCTGCTGCTCGGCGTCCTCGGCAGCGTTGCCGGCATCGCCCTCGGCGCGGGTCTCGCCGCGCTCGCGCTGCGACTGCTCGGCGGCGACCTCGGCGGCGGCTACTTCCCGGGCGTCGCGCCGCACCTGCAATGGAACACGCCGGCCGCGCTCGTCTACGGCGGACTCGGCGTGATCGCCGCGGCCGTGGGTGGCGCGTGGCCCGCGCGCGCCGCCGCGACGCTGCCGCTCGCCCAGACGCTCAAGGGACTCGGCGCCGTCGCAGCGCCCTCTCGCCTGCGCTTCGCGGGTCTAGCCTGCATGGTCGCCGCCGTCCCGATCGCCTTGCTGCCGCCGGTGGCGGGCCTGCCGATCGCCGCCTATGTCTCCATCGGCCTGCTCCTCGTCGGCGGCATCACCGCCCTGCCGCTGGCGGTGGGCGCGCTCTACGACCGCCTCGCGCCGCTCGTGGCGCACCGCCTGCTGCCCCTGCTGGCCGTCGAGCGTGCGCGGCGCGTGCGCGCCACCGCGGCGGTCGCCGTGAGCGGCGTGGTCGCCGCGCTCAGCCTCGCCGTGGCCCTGACGGTCATGGTCGCGAGCTTTCGCGAATCGATGACGCGCTGGCTCGACGTGCTGCTGCCCGCCGATCTCTACCTGCGCACCGCCGGCTCCGCGGCAGCCGGCGAGACCGCCTTCCTGCCTCCGGAGTTCGCCGCGCGTGTCGCGGCGCTGCCCGGCATCCGTTCCGTCGTCACCCAGCGCTTGCGGCCCCTGCAGTTGCAGCCGTCGCTTCCCGCCGTCACCCTGCTCGCGCGGCCGCTCGGCGATGCGCACGCCACGCTGCCCCTCGTGGCCGGCCCAGCGGCCGTGCCCGACGGCGCCGTGCCGATCTACGTGAGCGAAGCGGTGGTTGACCTGTACGGCGCGCGCCTCGGCCAGGACTTCCCTGCCCTGCGCGACGCGTTCGATGGCGCGAGCGCGCAGCGCTTCGCGGTCGCGGGCATCTGGCGGGACTACGTGCGCCAGACCGGCGCGGTCGTGATGGATGCGCAGGACTACCGGCGGCTCACCGGCGATGCGCGCGCGAACGAGCTGCACCTGTGGCTGCACCCCGGCGCCGACGCGGCCGCGGTGCAGCAGTCCGTGCGCGAACTGGCGAAGCGCGAAGGCGCGGGCGACGGCATCGACCTCGCCTCGGCGCAGCAGTTGCGCTCGATCTCGCTGCGCATCTTCGACCGCAGCTTCGCCGTCACCTACTGGCTGCAGGCGGTCGCCATCGGCATCGGCCTCTTCGGCATCGCGGCGAGCTTCAGCGCGCAGGTGCTCGCGCGCCGCAAGGAGTTCGGCCTGCTCGCGCACCTCGGCCTGACGCGGCGGCAGATCCTCGGCGTGGTCGCGGGCGAAGGCGCGGCCTGGACGCTGGTCGGCTCCCTTGCGGGCCTCGCGCTCGGCCTGGCCGTCGCCGTGGTGCTGGTCCACGTCGTCAATCCGCAGAGTTTCCACTGGACGATGGACTTGCTCGTGCCGTGGCTGCGGCTCGCGCTGCTGTGCGTGGCGGTCATCGTCGCCGGCACCGTGACCGCATGGCTCGCCGGCCGCGCGGCCGCGGGGCGCGATGCGGTGCTGGCGGTGAAGGAGGATTGGTGATGCTGCGCCGGCACGCGATTCTCGCTTCGACCGCCTTCGCATTCGCACGCACCGCGTTCGCCCTGCCGCCCGCCGTCCTCGCGTTTCCGCGCGACCACGGCGCCCACCCGGACTACCGCACCGAGTGGTGGTACATCACGGGCCACGCCACGGCGGGCTCACGCGAGTTCGGCTTCCAGGTGACGTTCTTCCGCTCGCGGGTCGACGAAACGCAGGCGATGACCTCGAAGTTCGCGGCGAAGCAGCTCGTGTTCGGGCATGCCGCCGTCACCGACCTCGAAGGCCGCAAGCTGCACCACGACCAGCGCATCGCTCGGGAAGGCTTCGGCGTCGCGACGGCGGCGCAAGGCGATGCGCGCCTGAAGCTGCGCGACTGGTCGCTCGAGCGCGGCGCGGACGGCACGTGGCACGCGAACATTCCCGCCGCGGGCTTCGCGCTCGACCTGCGGTTCGCGGCGACGCAACCCGTGTTGCTGCAGGGCAGTCAGGGGCTGTCGCGCAAGGGGCCCGAGGAAGCGCAGGCGAGCTACTACTACAGCCAGCCGCAGCTCGCGGCGAGCGGGCGCATCGCATTGAATGGACGCACGTTCGACGCGACCGGACGCGCCTGGCTCGACCACGAGTGGAGCGAGTCGCTGCTGCATCCCGAGGCCGTGGGCTGGGACTGGATCGGCATGAACCTCGACGACGGCAGCGCACTCACCGCGTTCCGCCTGCGCCGCCGCGACGGCACGGCGCTGTGGGATGGCGGCTCGTTCCGCACCGCCGAGGGCAAGGTGTCGATCGCGCCGTCGGGCAGCACCCGGTTCGTTCCGCGCCGCCGATGGACGAGCCCGGCGTCGCGCGCCACCTACCCGGTCGAGTGGCTGCTGACCACGGCTTCGGGCGTCTACACCGTCAAGGCACGGCTCGACGACCAGGAGCTCGACAGCCGCGCCTCCACCGGCGCGATCTACTGGGAAGGGCTCGCCGATCTCTACGCGCGCGACGGGCGGCGGATCGGGCGCGGGTATCTGGAGATGACGGGCTATGCGGGGGCGCTGAAGCTGTGACTCGCGTCATCCCCGCGGAGGGCTTCGGGAGCCCTGGATTCCCGCCTTCGCGGGAATGACGGCCTTGCCCTAGCCCAGCCGCAAGGCAATCACTCCCGCCACGATCACCGCCGTCCCCAGCGCGCGCCGCTTCGTGAACGGCTCGCGCAGCAGCCACGTGCCGAGCAAGGCGGCGAAGAGCACCGAGGTCTCGCGCAATGCGGCAACCACGGCGACGGGCGCCTTCGTCATCGCCCACAGCGCGATCGCATAGGACGCGAGCGACGCGGTCGACCCCAGCGCCGCGAGCGGCGCGCGTCGTCGCACATACGGCAGCGACACCCGCCAGCCGCGCCGCGTCAGCACCGCGACGCCATAGGGCCAGCCGTTGAAGACGAAGAGCGCGGTGACGTACTGCAGCGCCGTGCCGCCGTCGCGCACCGATGCGCGCACGCCAAGCGCATCGACCACCGTGTAGAGCGCGATGCACACCGCATTCGCCAGCGCGAAGGCCACGGCACGCGGCCGTTCCATCGCGTGGCGGGACAGGCCCAGCACGAGGACGCCCGCGCAGATGCCCGCGACACCCGCCCATCCCAGGGTCGGCAGGTACTCGCCCACCGTGACGCCCGACGCCAGCGCGACCAGCAAGGGCGCCACGCCGCGCATCAGCGGATAGGTCAGCCCGAGGTCGCCATGCTTGTACGCGCCCGCGAGCGCCGTGTAGTAGCCGATGTGGATGACGCAGGATGCCGCGATGAAGGGCCACGCACCGCGCGGCGGCGCGCCGACGAGCACGAGCAGCGGCAGGAACAGCAGCGTGCCCACGATCTGCATCACGGCCGTGTCGAGCGCCTTGTCCGCGCTCGACTTCACGAGCGCGTTCCAGCTCGCGTGCAGCAGCGCGCCGAACAGCACGGCGGCGATGATCGGGCCGGTGAGCGTCATGTGAGAACCCGTAACGATGCGACTCGTCGTATTCTTCCCGAATCATGGATCGCCGCATCGACCGCCCCGACCGCCTGCGCATCGGCATCAGCGCCTGCTTCTTCCATCCCGACACGACGCGCAAGGCCGCGCCTTCGAAAACGCTGCTGTGGATCGAGCAGTCCACCGCGCACTGGGTGATGTCGGCCGGCGCGCTGCCCTTCATGATTCCCTCGCCCACCGGCGAGACGGCGCGCGGCGATGTGAGCGTGCACGACTATGCGCAGGCGCTTGATGGCCTCGTCATGCACGGTGGCGTCGACCTCGCGCCGGGCAGCTATGGCGAGTCGCCGCTGCACCCGGAATGGTCCGGCGACGCGCTGCGCGACGCGTACGACATGGCCCTGCTGCGCGCGTTCGAGGCCGCGGGCAAGCCCGTGTTCGGCATCTGCAGGGGGTTGCAGCTCATCAACGTCGCGCACGGCGGCACGCTCTACCAGGATATCGCGACGCAAAAGACCGGCTCGCTGACGCACCGCGACGCCGACGCCTACGACCTGAATTTCCACGAGGTCGAGATCCTGCCCGGCACGAAGCTGGAACGCCTGCTCGGCGAGCGGCGGCACCGGATCAACAGCGTGCATCACCAGGGCATCAAGGACCTCGCGCCCGGCTTCGAGGCCGAGGCGATCTCACCCGACGACGGTGTGATCGAGGCGATCCGCCACCGTGGGGATGCGTGGGTGGCCGCCGTGCAGTGGCACCCGGAGTTTCATTTTCCGCGGCTGGGGGTGGTGGACGATTCGGCGCTGCTGCACGATTTCCTGGCGGCGGCGCGGGCCGCCCGGTGACAAGGCGTCAGAGCGCCGTCCTCCGAAGCAGGCGTCAGAGCGCCGTCCTCCGAAGCAGGCGTCAGAGCGCCTGCGCCATCAGCGTTTCGCGAAGCGCCTGCGCCTTGGCCTCGTCGTAAGCGCCCTCCGCGCGGGCAAGCACGTTGCCTTCGCGGTCGAGCACGAGGATGGACGCGAATTCGGCCGTGAGACCGGTGGCGCGCGCGAACTCGGCGCGGTCGACGAAGAGCGGCACCATGCGCTCGCGTTCGCCGCTCGGGCGGTCGCGGGCGAGCAGGCGGTCGAGGATGGCTTCGCGGCCGTGGGCGTGCCCAGGGTCGTCGATCACGGGAAGCTTGACCCAGGCGATGCCGCCCTGGTCGCGCAGACGCAGGCCTTCGATCCAGCTGCGCGCATCGTGGCGCTGGTGGCTCGCGAAAACGACAACGGCCAGGGTGCGGGCGGCGGGAAGTTCCTGGGGAAATTTCAGCGTGCGCTGGTCGAGGCTCTTGGTGGCGAGCGTGGGCACGCGGCCGAGCATCACCGACTCGCGCGGCCCGGCAACGGCGAGCGTGACCGCCGCGGCCACCGCGGCCATCCAGCCCGCCACAGGAAGCAGGATTCTTGTTTTCATTCGCTTCTCCCGAGAAGCGAGAAGTGTTCCACATCCGTCGGACGGCATTGATTCCTTTTTGTAAAGGTACAGTCCGCCCCATGGCTATGCCCTCCGCTCCCGCCCCCTCGCCCGCCCGCGCCGCCCTCGCCGCCGCACCGATCAAGGGCGAGCCGCAGTCGCTCTCGGGGCTGTTGCCCTTTCTTCGCCCCTACCGCGCGCGCATATCGCTCGCCGTCGCCTTCCTGCTGCTCGCCGCCGGCGCGACGCTGCTGTTCCCCATCGCGCTGCGCGAGATGATCGATGGTGGCCTCGCGGCCGCCGGCCACGGCGAACGGCTGCTGGCCTTGCGCGGGCATTTCCTCGCATTGTTCGGGGTGGCGGTGGCGCTCGGCCTCGCCTCGGCGGGCCGCTACTACATGGTCAGCACGCTGGGCGAACGGGTCACGGCCGACCTGCGCAACGCCGTGTACGCGCACGTGCTGGAACAAAGCCCGGAGTTCTTCGAGACCACGCAGACGGGCGAGGTGCTCTCGCGCCTCACCACCGACACCACTTTGGTCCAGACGGTGGTGGGCTCCTCGTTTTCGTTGGGGCTTCGCAACGCGGTGATGGGCATCGGCGCGCTGGCGATGCTCGTCTACAGCCACCCGTACGTGATGGCGCTCGTGCTCCTCGCCGTGCTGCTGGTCGTGCTGCCGGCGGTCACGTTCGGCCGGCGGGTGCGCCGGCTGTCGCGGGCCAGCCAGGACCGCGTGGCGGATTCCTCGGCCATCGCGGCGGAGGTGCTGAATGCGATTCCGGTGGTTCAAAGCTACGCGGCGGAAAAGCGCGAGGCCGCCCGGTTCGACGAGGCGACCGAAAACGCCTACCTCACCGGCGTGCGCCGCACGCGGGCGCGCGCGATGCTGATCGCCTTCGTGATCATCGCGAATGCGGCGCTCATGCTGTGGGGCCTCTACCAGGGCACCCAGGCCGTGATCGCCGGCAAGCTGAGTGCGGGGCAGCTCGGGCAGGCCGCACTCTACGTCGCGATCTTCGCGGGCGCGGTCGCGGTTCTCGGCGAGGTGTATGGCGATCTGTTGCGTGCTGCAGGCGCCACGGAGCGGCTGATGGAGCTGCTGGCGAGCCGATCGACCATCGCGTCGCCTGCGTCCCCCGCCGCCGCGCCCCCTCCAGCGGGAGGCAGTGCCGTGGCATTCGAGGCGGTGCGCTTTCACTATCCGTCGCGGCCGGCCACGGCGGCCCTGCAGGACTTCTCGCTGGTGGTCGGCGCGGGCGAGACGGTGGCATTGGTCGGCCCGAGCGGCGCGGGCAAGAGCACGGTGTTCTCGCTGCTGCTGCGCTTCTACGATCCGGCGCAGGGGCGCATTGCGGTGGACGGTGTGCCGATCCGCGAGTTCGCGCTGCAGGACCTGCGACAGCGCATCGGCCTCGTGCCGCAGGAGCCGGTGATCTTCTCGACGAGCGCGCTGGAGAACATCCGCTACGGGCGGCCGTCCGCGACGGACGACGAGGTGGTGGCCGCGGCGCGCGGTGCTTTCGCGCACGATTTCATCCTGGCCCTGCCCGAGGGCTACGCGAGCTTCCTCGGCGAGCGTGGCGTGCGCCTGTCGGGCGGGCAGCGGCAGCGCATCGCCATCGCCCGGGCGATGCTCAAGAACCCGCCTCTGCTGCTGCTGGACGAAGCCACGAGCGCGCTCGACGCCGAAAGCGAGCGCATGGTGCAGGCCGCGCTCGAGTCGGCGATGCAGGGGCGCACGACGCTGGTCATCGCGCACCGGCTGGCGACCGTGCAGAAGGCGGACCGTATCGTGGTGATCGACCACGGGCGGATCGTGGAGGTGGGGCGCCACGACGAGCTCGTGGCGGCCGGCGGGGTTTATGCGCGGCTGGCGGCGCTGCAGTTCATGGATTGATACGCGCCCGTCGTTGGGGAGCCCTGGATTCCCGCCTTCGCGGGAATGACCTGGCCTCCTACTGCAACGGCCCCTTGAGCGCGTCCGGGATCGGCAGCGGCAGCACGCCCACGCCCTCTTCGAGCAGCGCCTGCGCCTCCTCGGCCGTCGCCTGGCCGCGGATGCCGCGTTCCTCGGTCTCGCCGTAGTGGATCTTGCGCGCCTCTTCGGCGAACTTCGTGCCGACGTCCTCGGTGTTCGCCATCACATGCCGGACCAGCTTGAGCCACGCGGCCTGCAGGGCCTGGTCGGGCGTCGTCATGACGTCCTGCTTCGGCGTCTCGGGCTTGCCGGCGGGTTTCTGCGCCCCCAGGTTCAGACGCGGCGCCGACGGCAGCTTGCCCACCTGCTTGTCGCCGCACAGCGGGCACTCGACCAGGCCGCGCGCGAGCTGCGACTGGAAATCGTCCTCGGAGCCGAACCAGCCCTCGAAGCCGTGCCCGACATTGCACTGCAGGTTGAGGACCTTCATGGCGCCGTCGCCGGGCCGCCCCGGGACGACACGGCCCGCTCGGGGGGCAGCGACGACGCGAAGTGCGTAGCGTGGAGGTTCATGGTCACAGTGTATGGGGGCGCCAGTCGAGTTTCCAAGTGCCGGAATTCACGTTCTGGAGCCACATCGCTGCCACCAGGGTCTTGGAATCCTTGACCTTGCCTTCGGCGCACCACTGCAGCAGCTCCTGCGGCGTGGCGGCGATGACCTCGATGAACTCGCCCTCGTCGAGCTGCTGCGCGCCGCGCGACAAGCCGCGCGCGAACCAGACTTCGATGAACTCGTCGGAGTAGCCGACGGCCAGCCGCATCTCGGTCGCGCGCGCCCATTCGCGGGCGGTGTAGCCGGTTTCCTCGAGCAGTTCGCGCCGGATGCAGGCGAAGCGGTCCTCGCCCGGATCGAGCTTGCCGGCCGGAAATTCGATGAGCACCTCGCGCACGGGGTGGCGATACTGGCGCTCCAGCACGACGCGGCCGTCGTCGAGCATCGGCACCACCATCACGGCGCCCGGATGCAGGATGAATTCGCGAATGCTCGTGCCGCCGTCGGGCAGGCGCACCGTCTCGCGGACGGCGCGGAGGAACTTGCCCTGGAACAGGTCCTCGCGCGCGATGGTCACCTCGACGAGGTGCGCATCGTCCACGCCCGGCAAGGAATCGCTCACGTCCCGAGCGTCTTGACGATCGCGTCCGCGCACAGCGTCATGAGCCCGCCGGGCACGATGCCGAGCAGCAGGATGAGTGCGCCGTTGAGCGACAACACGACGCGCACGTCGGCCGGCGCGGAAACCGTGGTGGCGGTGATCGGCGCGTCGAAGTACATCACCTTCACGACGCGCAGGTAGTAGAAGGCCGCCACGAGCGACATCATCACGGCGAAGATCGCGAGGCCGAGATAGAGCCCCTGCCCCGACTGCACCAGCGCCTGCAGCACGGTGAGCTTGGCGTAGAAGCCCACGAGCGGCGGAATGCCGGCCAGCGAGAACATGCAGATCGCCATGATGCCGGCGTACAGCGGGCTGCGCTGGTTGAGGCCGGCCAGGTCGGCGATCTCCTCGCTCTCGAAGCCTTCGCGCGCGAGCAGCAGGATGATGCCGAAGCTGCCCAGCGTCGTCAGGACGTAGGTCACGATGTAGAACATCGCGGAGCTGTACGCGTACTGCGCGTTGTTCGTGTTGCCGTTGACCACGCCCACGGCGAGGCCCAGCACCACGAAGCCCATCTGGCCGATGGTCGAATACGCCAGCATGCGCTTGAGGTTGCTCTGCGCGATGGCCGCCAGGTTGCCGAGCGCGAGCGAGCAGACCGCCAGCACGATCAGCATGTTCTGCCAGTCGATCGCCAGCGGGATCAATCCCTCCACGAGGATGCGGATGACGATGGCGAAGGCCGCGAGCTCAGGCGCGCTGCCGATCATCACCGTGACGGCCGTGGGCGCGCCCTGGTACACGTCGGGGATCCACATGTGGAAGGGCGCCGCGCCGAGCTTGAAGGCCAGGCCCGAGACGACGAAGACGAGGCCGAACACCAGCACCTGGTGGTTGATGCGGCCGGTGCCGACGGCCTTGAACACCTGCTCGATGTCGAGCGAGCCGGTCGCGCCGTAGAGCATCGACAGGCCGTACAGCAGGAAGCCGCTCGCCATGGCGCCGAGCACGAAGTACTTCATCGCGGCTTCGGTCGAGACGGCATGGTCGCGGCGCAGCGCCACGAGCGCGTAGCTCGAGAGCGTGAGCAGTTCCAGGCCGAGGTACAGCACGAGGAAGTTGCTGCCCGAGATCATCACGAAGATGCCCAGCAGCGCGAACATCGCGAGCGTGAAGAGTTCGCCGCCGCGCATCATGTCGCGCTGCGCCGCGTAGGGCCGGCCATAGACCAGGCACACCATCATGGCCAGCGCCGAGAAGCACTTGAGCCAGTTGCCCATCGGGTCGCTCACGACCATGCGGCCGAAGCCGTAGGTGGTGGTGCCGTCGAGCGCGTAGCTCGCGGTGAGCACGGCGACGACGCCGAGCGTCACGAGCGTGAGCACGTAGGTGAGCGTGCGCTGCGCGCTCTTCACGCCCAGGTCGACGAGCGCGATCACGCACGCCATCGTGAGCAGCAGCAGTTCCGGGTGGACGGAGAGCCAGCTGTTGGAATCGATCATTTTGGTTGTCTCTTTACAGCTTGCTGATCGCGACGTGCTTCAGGAAGTCGGCGACGGACACATTCATGATGTCCGTGAACGGCTTCGGATGGATGCCCATGTAGAGCACGGCGATGGCGAGCAGGCCCAGCATCAGGAACTCGCGGGCGTTGATGTCGGTGAGCGCGCGCACGTCGTCGTTCGCGATGGGGCCGAAGTAGACGCGCTTGACCATCCACAGCGTGTAGGCCGCGCCGAACACGAGCGCGGTGGCCGCGAGCAGGCCGAGCACGAAGTTGGCCTTGACCGCGCCGAGGATCACCATCCACTCGCCGACGAAGCCGGCGGTGGCGGGCAGGCCGCAGTTGGCCATGGCGAACAGCACTGCGAACGCCGTGAAGTTCGGCATCGTGTTCACCACGCCGCCGTAGCTCGCGATGTCGCGCGAATGCACGCGGTCGTACAGCACGCCGATGCACAGGAACATCGCGCCCGACACGAAGCCGTGCGCGATCATCTGCACGATGCCGCCGGCGACGCCCAGGTCGTTGAAGATGAAGAAGCCGAGCGTGACGAAGCCCATGTGCGCGACCGACGAATAGGCCACGAGCTTCTTCATGTCCTGCTGCACCATCGCGACCAGGCCGACGTAGATCACGGCGATGAGCGACAGCGCGATCATGAGCCATGCCCACTCGCGCGAGGCATCCGGCGCGATCGGCATCGAGAAGCGCAGGAAGCCGTAGGCGCCCAGCTTCAGCATGATCGCGGCCAGCACCGCGGAGCCGCCCGTGGGCGCTTCCACGTGAACGTCGGGCAGCCAGGTATGCACCGGCCACATCGGCACCTTGACCGCGAAGGCCGAGAAGAAGCCGAAGAAGAGCAGCGTCTGCTCGAGCGAGGACAGCGGCAGCTTGTGCCACGCGAGGATGTCGAAGTTGCCGGCCTTCGAATAGAGGAAGACCAGCGCGATCAGCATCAGCAGCGAGCCGAGCAGCGTGTACAGGAAGAACTTGAACGCCGCGTAGATCTTGTTGGGCCCGCCCCAGATGCCGATGATGAGATACATCGGGATCAGCGTCGCCTCGAAGAACACGTAGAACAGCACCGCGTCGAGCGCGCTGAACACGCCGATCATCAGGCCCGAGAGGATCAGGAACGCGCCCATGTACTGGTTCACGCGCTCGGTGATGACTTCCCACGCCGAGATCACCACGATGACCGTGATGAACGCCGTGAGCAGGATGAACCAGAACGAGATGCCGTCGATGCCCAGGTGGTAGTTGATGTGGAAGCGGTCGATCCAGGGCGACTTCTCGACGAACTGCATCGCCGAGGTCGCGCGGTCGAAACGCGTGAAGAGCGGCAGCGTGACGAGGAAGCTGACGACGGCGCCGATCAGCGCGATCCACCGCACCACGCGCGCCTGATCGTCGCGGCCCAGGGCCAGCAGCACCGCGCCGAATGCGATCGGCGTCCAGATGGCAAGACTCAGAAGTCCCATTCTTGTTCTTCTCCTACTTGCCGAGCCAGCCGGAAATCATCGGCCACGTCACGAAGTACGTCATCAATCCGATCACGCCCACCAGCATCGCGAACGCATAGTGATAGATGTAGCCGGTCTGCACCCAGCGGACCACGCCCGCGAACCAGCCGACGATGCGCGCGCTGCCGTTGACGACCGCGCCGTCGATCAGCTTCTGGTCGCCGCCCTTCCACAGGCCGACGCCCAGCATGCGCGCGCCGCGCGCGAGCACGTGCTCGTTGAACGCATCCATGTAGTACTTGTTGTCCAGCAGCTTGTAGAGCGGCTCGACGCGCGCCTTGATCTTCGCGGGCAGCGCGGGGTTCTTGATGTACATGTACCAGGCGCAGACCACGCCCGCGAGCGCGAGCCAGAACACCGGCGTGGTGAAGGCGTGCAGCGCCATCTGCAGCGGGCCGTGGAACTCGTGCTTGAGCATGCTCATGGCCGGATGCTTGTCGTGGTCGACGAAGATCGCGTCCTTCAGGAAGTCGCCGAAGAGCACCGGATTGATCGCGAGGAAGCCGATCACCACGGACGGGAAGGCCAGCAGGATCAGCGGCACCGTGACCACCCACGGCGACTCGTGCGGCTCGTGGTGTTCGTCGTGGCCATGCGCGTCGTGCCCGTGGTCGTCGTGGTGCGCGTCCGGGTTCTGGTCGAACCGCTCCTTGCCGTGGAAGACGAGGAAGTACATGCGGAAGGAGTAGAAGGCCGTCACGAAGACGCCCGCCATCACCGCGAAGTACGCGAAGCCGCGGCCCCACACCGTGGACAGGTGCGTCGCCTCGATGATCATGTCCTTGGAATAGAAGCCGGCGAAGAGCGGTGTTCCGATCAGCGCGAGCGAGCCCAGCAGCGAGGTGATCCAGGTGATGGGCATGTACTTGCGCACGTTGCCCATCCAGCGGATGTCCTGGTTGTGGTGCATGCCCATGATCACCGAGCCCGCGGCCAGGAACAGCAGCGCCTTGAAGAACGCGTGCGTCATCAGGTGGAAGACCGCGACCGAGTAAGCGGACGCGCCGAGCGCCACCGTCATGTAGCCGAGCTGCGAGAGCGTCGAATACGCCACCACGCGCTTGATGTCGTTCTGGATGATGCCCAGGAAGCCCATGAAGAGCGCCGTGATGGCGCCGATCACGATGATGAAGGTGAGCGCGGCCTCGGACAGCTCGAACAGCGGCGACATGCGCGCCACCATGAAGATGCCCGCCGTCACCATCGTCGCCGCGTGGATCAGCGCGGAGATCGGCGTCGGGCCTTCCATCGAATCGGGCAGCCACACGTGCAGCGGAAACTGCGCGCTCTTGCCCATCGCGCCGATGAACAGGCCGATGCAGATGACCGTGATCAGCTGCCAGTTGGTGCCCGGCAGGCCGAGCTTGGCGAGTTCGGACGCCTTCGCGAAGGTCTCGCTGTAGCTGAGCGTTCCCGCGAACGCGGCGATGAGGCCGATGCCGAGGATGAAGCCGAAGTCGCCCACGCGGTTGACCAGGAAGGCCTTCATGTTGGCGAAGATCGCGGTCGGCTTCTGGTACCAGAAACCGATGAGCAGGTACGAGACGAGGCCCACCGCTTCCCAGCCGAAGAAGAGCTGCAGGAAGTTGTTGCTCATGACCAGCATGAGCATCGAGAACGTGAACAGCGAGATGTAGCCGAAGAAGCGGTTGTAGCCGTCGTCCTCTTCCATGTAGCCGATGGTGTAGATGTGCACCATGAGCGAGACGAAGGTGACGACGCACATCATCATCGCGGTGAGCCCGTCGACGAGGAAGCCGATCTCCATCTTCAGGCTGCCGATGACCATCCACTCGTAGAGCGTCTGGTTGAAGCGCGCGCCATGCACCGCCACCTGCCAGAGCGTGTGCGCCGAGAGGATGAAGGCGACGAGCACGCCCAGGATCGTGAGCACGTGCGACATGCGACGGCCGATCCAGTTGCGGCCGAACGTCGTGCCGAAGATGCCCGCCGCGATGGCGCCCGCGAGCGGCGCGAGCGGCACGACGAGCAGGGTCGATGCGTTGAGGGTTGTAGCCATGTTTCTTTTTCGGGTCGAGCTGCGCTCAACCCTTCAGGGCGTTCAGTTCTTCGACGTTGATGTTGTTCTTGTTTCGGAACAGCAGCACCAGGATCGCCAGGCCGATGGCCGATTCGGCCGCCGCCACCGTCAGGATGAAGAACACGAACACTTGCCCGTGCATGTCGTTCAGGTAGTACGAGAACGCCACGAAGTTCATGTTGACCGCGAGCAGCATGAGCTCGATGGCCATGAGCAGCACGATCAGGTTGCGGCGGTTCAGGAAGATGCCGATGACCGAGAGCGCGAAGAGAATCGCGCCCAGGGTGAGGAAGTGTCCGAGCGTCAAGCTCATGCCTTGGTCTCCCCGGTGGCGGCTGCGGCGGCGGGCGAAGGCTCCGGCGGCGGCTCCGGCCGCGACGGCGGCATCTTGATGACCGTGAGGCGGTCCGCCGCCTTCACCCGCACCTGCAGCGCGGGGTCGGTGTGCTTGGAGTCCTTGCGCTGGCGCAGCGTGAGCGCGATGGCCGCGATGATCGCAACGAGCAGGATCACGGCCGCGATCTCGAGCGGATACAGGTACTGCGTGTACAGCAGCTTGCCCAGTTCCTTGGTGTTGGAGTACTGGCCCGCGGCCTGCACGGCCGACTGCGCCACCGCCGCCGTGCCCGCCGGCCGCTCCTCGCCGGTGCGGAAGCCGCCCATGAGCACCGCGGCCATTTCGAGCGCGATCAGCGCGCCGATGCTCGCGGCGAGCGGGAAGTGCTTCCAGAAATTCTTGCGCAGCGCATCGACGTTGATGTCGAGCATCATCACCACGAAGAGGAACAGCACCATCACCGCGCCGACGTAGACGAGCACGAGCGAGATCGCGAGGAACTCCGCCTTGAGCAGCAGCCAGATCGCCGAGGCCTGGAAGAAGGCGAGCACGAGGTACAGCGCCGCATACACCGGGTTGCGGCTCGTGATGACGCGGAAGGCCGCGAAGAGCAGCACCGCGGAGAACAGGTAGAACAGGCCGGTCCGGACGTCCATGGGGGGTCTTCTTCTCGAATCTTCTCGTTGGCCGTGTCAGCGATACCGGGCGTCGGCCGCCTTGCGCTCGGCGATCTCGGCCTCGTAGCGGTCGCCAACGGCGAGCAGCATGTCCTTGGTGAAGTACAGGTCGCCGCGCTTTTCGCCGTGGTATTCGAGGATGTGCGTCTCGACGATGGAGTCGACCGGGCAGCTTTCCTCGCAGAACCCGCAGAAGATGCACTTGGTGAGGTCGATGTCGTAGCGCGTGGTGCGGCGCGTGCCGTCGTCGCGCTGGTCGCTCTCGATCGTGATCGCGAGCGCGGGGCACACGGCCTCGCACAGCTTGCATGCGATGCAGCGCTCCTCGCCGTTGTCGTAGCGGCGCAGCGCGTGCAGGCCGCGAAAGCGCGGAGACAGCGGCGTCTTCTCGTCCGGGAACTGCACGGTGATCTTGCGCGCGAAGAAATACTTGCCCGTGATGCGCAAGCCCTTGAAGAGCTCCAGCAGCATGAAGGACGACAGGAAGTCCTTCAGCGAGAAGCCGGGCTGGTTGGATGCCAGTGCGGAACTCATGTTCACTTCCAGATGTTGTAGGGGGTTTGCATCCACAGGCCGACCACGACGAGCCAGACCAGCGTGACCGGAATGAAGATCTTCCAGCCCAGGCGCATGATCTGGTCGTAGCGGTAGCGCGGGAAGGTAGAGCGGATCCACAGGAACATCGTGACGACCATGAAGGTCTTGATGCCCAGCCAGATCCAGCCCGGAATCCACGACAGCAGCGGCGCCTCCACGGGCGGCAGCCAGCCGCCGAGGAACATGATCACCGTGAGGATCGAGACGAGCCACATGTTCGCGTATTCCGCGAGGAAGAACATGGCGAAGCTCATGCCCGAATACTCGATCATGTGGCCGGCGACGATTTCGGACTCGCCTTCGACGACGTCGAACGGATGGCGGTTCGTCTCGGCGAGGCCCGAGACGAAGTACACGACGAAGATCGGCAGCAGCGGGAGCCAGTTCCACGACAGGAAGTTCAGGCCCTTCTCCGCGAAGAAGCCCTTGTCCTGCTGCAGCACGATGTCGGTCATGTTCAGGCTGCCCGTCACCATGAGCACGACGACGAGCGCGAAGCCCATCGCGATCTCGTAGCTGACCATCTGCGCGGAGGCGCGTAGCGCGCCGAGGAAGGCGTACTTCGAATTCGACGCCCAGCCGGCGATGATGACGCCGTAGACCTCGAGCGAGGTGACGGCCATCAGGAACAGCAGGCCCGCGTTGATGTTCGCGAGCGCCTGTTCCGGCCCGAAGGGAATGACCGCCCACGCGGCGAGCGCCGGCATGATCGTCATGACGGGGCCGAGATAGAACAGGCCCTTGTTCGCGACGGTCGGGAGGATGATTTCCTTCGTCAGCAGTTTGAGCGCGTCTGCAATGGGCTGCAGCAGGCCGAAGGGTCCGATGCGGTTGGGGCCGGGGCGGATCTGCGTGAAGCCGATGGCCTTGCGCTCCCACAGCGTCAGGTAGGCGACGGCACCCATCAGCGGCAGCACGACGGCGATGATCTTGATCAGCGTCCAGATCACCGGCCAGCCGGCGCCGGTCCACCACGGCGCCGCGATCAGGCCATTGCCGAATCCGTAGATCGTGTCGATCATGTCCGGACTCCCGTGCCTGCCGTCTGCGCGGCGGGATCGATCTTCGAGGTTGCCTTGGCGGCGGCCATCGCGCCGTCGGAATCTTCTCCGCCGGCATTCACGGCGCGGGCATCGGCGGTGAGTTGCAGCGACGGCGCGCGGCGCACGATCGCATCGAGCCGGTAGATCGGCGCGACGACCGGATCGGCGCCCCTCGCCTGCAGGTCGATGGCCGCGCGCGTCGAGTTGCCGAGCCGCGCGCCCTGCACGAGCGGCTGCTTTGCGTCGTCCGCACCGCGTGCGACCACGAGGACTTCCTGGGCGGATTCGTAGTCGAAGCCCGGCAGGCCGAGCAGGTTGCCGAGCACGCGCAGCACCTTCCACGCCGGACGGGTCTCGCCGAGCGGCTTCACGACCGCATGGAAACTCTGCACGCGCCCTTCGGCACTCACGAACGTTCCCGGCGTTTCGGTCCAGGGGGCGATGGGCAGCAGCACGTCGCTCACGTCGAGGTTGCAGCGGAAGGGCGACAGCGTGATCACCATGTCCGTCTGCGCGAGGCCGACCGCGGCCTGAGCGCCGGCCGCCGTGTCGAACTCGGGCTCGACGTTCAGCAAAATCGCGGCCTTGAGCGCGCCCGAGAGCATCTGCTTCGCATTCAATCCGCCGGCGCCGGGCAGCGCGCCCACGAGCTGCGCGCCAACGGTGTTCGCGGCCTCGGTGAGGTAGCCGACGGTCGCGCCGGTCTGCTCGCCGATCCACTGCGCGAGCGCCAGCAGGGTCGACGCGTTCGCGTGGTGCGCGGCAGCGTTGCCTAGCAGGATGGCCTTGCGTTCGCCGGAGACGAGCGATGCGGCGATGGCCTTCGCGGCCTCGGTCGACGTGCCCTGCGCCGGCGCCTGGCCGCCGTTCGCCTCGGCGACCGCGGTGGCGACGTCGGCGAGCGCCTGCGCCCACTGGCTCGCGGGGACGATGGACTTCGCGGCGAGGCTCATCGCCCAGTCGTTGTCGGCGTCGTGGACGACCGAGACGAGCGCGCCCTTGCGCACCGCGCCGCGCAGGCGCAGCGCGAAGAGCGGATGGTCCTTGCGCAGGTTGGAGCCGACGACGAGTGCGCGCTGCAGATTGGACAGCGATGCGATCGAGGTGCCGAGCCAGCGGACGCCCTCGAACTCGCCGAACTGCGCATGGCGCAGGCGGTGGTCGACGTTCTCGCTGCCGAGCGCGCGGACCAACTGGGTGGCAAGGAAGATCTCCTCGACGGTGGCATGCGGGCTCACCAGCGCGCCGATCGCGCTCGCGCCATGATCCTGCCGGACCTGCTTCAGGCCGTTGGCCACGTATTCCAGCGCGGTCTGCCAGTCGACCGTCTTCCATTCGCCGCCCTGCTTCAGCATGGGCGCGGTCAGGCGTTCGGCCGTGTTTAGCGCTTCATACGAGAAACGATCGCGGTCGGCCAGCCAGCACTCGTTCACGTCCTCGTTCTCGAGCGGCAGGACGCGCATGACGGCGTTGTTCTTGACCTGCACGATGAGGTTCGCGCCGGTCGAATCGTGCGGGCTCACCGACTTGCGGCGGGACAGCTCCCACGGCCGCGCGCTGTAGCGGAACGGCTTGCTCGTGAGCGCGCCGACCGGGCACAGGTCGATCATGTTGCCCGAGAGTTCGGAGTCGACCGTGTCGCCGCGCACCGTGGTGATCTCGCTGTGCTCGCCGCGGTGGATCATGCCGAGCTCCATCGCGCCGGCGACCTCCTGGCCGAAGCGCACGCAGCGCGTGCAGTGGATGCACCGGCTCATCTCCTCCATGGAGATCAGCGGGCCGACGTCCTTGTGCGGCACGACGCGCTTTTCTTCCTCGTAGCGCGAGCCCGAGCCGCCGTAGCCCACGGCCAGGTCCTGCAGCTGGCACTCGCCGCCCTGGTCGCAGATGGGGCAGTCGAGCGGGTGGTTGATGAGGAGGAACTCCATCACCGACTGCTGCGCCTTGACCGCCTTGTCGCTCTTCGTGCGCACGATCATCCCGTTGGTGACGGGCGTCGCGCACGCGGGCATGGGCTTGGGCATCTTCTCGACGTCCACCAGGCACATGCGGCAGTTGGCGGCGATGGAGAGCTTCTTGTGATAGCAGAAGTGCGGCACGTAGGTGCCCGCCTTCTCGGCCGCATGCATCACCATGCTGCCTTCGGTCACCTGGACCTTCTGACCGTCGAGTTCGATTTCAATCATGGTGTGTTCACACGCTCGCCCGCGACGATCTTCGCTTCGAACTCGTGCCGGAAGTGCTTGATCATCGCGCGCACCGGCATCGCCGCCGCGTCGCCCAGCGCACAGATCGTGCGGCCCTGGATGTTGTCGGCCACCGAGTTCAGCAGGTCGATGTCCGCGGGCTTGCCGTGCCCGTGATGGATGCGGTCGACCACGCGCCACAGCCAGCCCGTGCCTTCGCGGCAGGGCGTGCATTGGCCGCAGGACTCGTGCATGTAGAAGTAGGACAGGCGCAGCAGGCTCTCGACCATGTCGCGCGTCTCGTCCATCACGATCACCGCGCCCGAGCCGAGCATCGAGCCCGCCTTGGCGATGGAGTCGTAGTCCATCGTGCAGTTCATCATGATGTCGGCCGGCAGCACCGGCGCCGACGACCCGCCGGGGATCACCGCCTTGAGCTTGCGCCCGCCGCGCACGCCGCCGCACAGCTCCAGCAGCTTGCTGAAAGGCGTGCCCAGCGGAATCTCGTAGTTGCCCGGCAGTTCCACGTCGCCCGAGACCGAGAAGATCTTGGTGCCGCCGTTGTTCGGCTTGCCGCACTCCAGGTAGGCCTGGCCGCCGTTGCGGATGATCCAGGGCACCGCCGCGAAGGTCTCGGTGTTGTTGATCGTGGTCGGCTTGCCGTACACGCCGAAGCTCGCGGGGAACGGCGGCTTGAAGCGGGGCTGGCCCTTCTTCCCTTCGAGGGACTCGAGCAGCGCGGTCTCCTCGCCGCAGATGTACGCGCCGAAGCCGTGGAAGCCGTGCAGCTGGAAGCTGAAGTTGCTGCCCTGGATGTTGTTGCCCAGGTAGCCCGCGGCGCGCGCTTCCTCGAGCGCCTCTTCGAAGCGCTCGTAGGTCTGGAAGATCTCGCCGTGGATGTAGTTGTAGCCGACGGTGATGCCCATCGCGTACGCCGCGATGATCATGCCCTCGATGACGATGTGCGGGTTGTAGTGCAGGATGTCGCGGTCCTTGCACGTGCCCGGCTCGCCCTCGTCCGAGTTGCACACGAGGTATTTCTGCCCCGGGAACTGGCGGGGCATGAAGCTCCACTTCAGGCCCGTGGGAAAGCCCGCGCCGCCGCGTCCGCGCAGCGCGGATTCCTTCATCGTCGCGATGACCTGGTCCTGCGTCAGCCCTTCGCTCAGGATCTTCTTGAGCGCCTTGTAGCCGTCCCGCGCCTCGTAGTCCTTCAGGCGCCAGTTGGTGCCGTCCAGCCCGAGATAGATCTGCGGATCGATGTGGCGGTTGTGGAAGCAGGTCTGGACGCCGGTCGCCTGGAACTGCTGGAGCACTTGCTGCGCGTTCATGCGTTCGCCCCCCGCAGTCCGTCGATCAGCTGGTCGAGCTTCTCGTTCGTCATGAAGCTGCACATCGTGCGGTCGTTGACCAGCATCACCGGCGAGTCGGCGCAGGCGCCGAGGCATTCGCTTTGCTGCAGCGTGAACATCCCGTCGGCGGTGGTCTCGCCCATCTTCACGCCGAGCTTGTGTTCGAGGTGATGCAGCGCCACCGCGCCGTCGCGCAGCTGGCACGGCAGGTTGGTACACACGTTCAGCTTGTACTTGCCGACCGGGCGCTGGTTGTACATGTTGTAGAAGGTCGTGACCTCATGCACCGCGATCGCGGGCATGCCGAGGTACTCGGCGATCTCGCGCTCTGCGTCCTTGCTCACGAAGCCCTGCTCGTGCTGCACGATCGCGAGGCAGGCCATCACGGCGGACTGCTTCTGTTCGGCGGGGTACTTGGCCACTTCCCTGTCGAAGCGGGCGCGGGTGCTGTCGGAAATCATCTGTCTATCTCTCCGAACACGATGTCCATCGTGCCGATGATCGCCACGGCGTCGGCGATCATGTGGCCCCGGCCCATCTCGTCGAGCGAGGCGAGGTGCGGGAAACCCGGCGCGCGGATCTTCAGGCGATACGGCTTGTTGGCGCCGTCGCTCACGATGTAGATGCCGAACTCGCCCTTGGGGTGTTCGACGGCGGCGTACGACTCGCCCTCGGGCACGCGCATGCCCTCGGTGAAGAGCTTGAAGTGATGGATCAGCTCCTCCATGTTCGACTTCATGGATTCGCGCGAAGGCGGCGCCACCTTGTGGTTGTCCGTGATCACCGGGCCGGGGTTGGCACGCAGCCACGCCACGCACTGCCGGATGATGCTGTTGGACTCGCGCAGCTCGTGGACGCGCACGAGGTAGCGGTCGTAGCAGTCGCCCGTCCTGCCGACGGGGATGTCGAACTCCATGCGGTCGTAGACCTCGTAGGGCTGCGTCTTGCGCAGGTCCCAGGCGATGCCCGAGCCGCGCAGCATGGGGCCGCTGAAGCCGAGGTTCAACGCGCGCTCCGGCGTGACGACGCCGATACCCACGGTGCGCTGCTTCCAGATGCGGTTGTCGGTGAGCAGCGTCTCGTACTCGTCGACGTAGTGCGGGAAGCGCTTCGTGAAATCCTCGATGAAATCGAGCAGCGTGCCGCCGCGGTTCTCGTTCATGCGGCGCATCGAACGCTCGTTGCGCACCTTGCTCGCCTGGTACTGCGGCATGCTGTCCGGCAGGTCGCGGTACACGCCGCCCGGGCGGAAGTAGGCCGCGTGCATGCGCGCGCCCGACACCGCCTCGTACATGTCGAACAGATCCTCCCGCTCGCGGAAGCAGTAGATCAGCATGTTCATCGCGCCGCAGTCGAGACCGTGCGCGCCGAGCCACAGCAGGTGGTTCAGCAGGCGCGTGATCTCGGAGAACATCACGCGGATGTACTGCGCGCGGATCGGCACTTCGATGCCCACCAGCTTCTCGATGGCGAGGCAGTACGCATGCTCGTTGGACATCATCGACACGTAGTCGAGGCGGTCCATGTAGGGCAGCGACTGGATGTAGGTCTTGGTTTCGGCCAGCTTCTCGGTCGCGCGGTGCAGGAGGCCGATGTGGGGGTCGGCGCGCTGGATCACTTCGCCGTCGAGCTCCAGCACGAGGCGCAGCACGCCGTGCGCCGCCGGGTGCTGCGGGCCGAAGTTGAGGGTGTAGTTCTTGATTTCGGCCATGGCTTACTCCGCGAACCCGCCGTACTTCTCTTCGCGGATGATGCGCGGCGTGATCTCGCGCGGCTCGATCGAGACCGGCTGGTAGATCACGCGGCCGCGCTCGGCGTCGTAGCGCATCTCGACGTGGCCGGACACAGGGAAGTCCTTGCGGAACGGGTGGCCGACGAAGCCGTAGTCGGTGAGGATGCGGCGCAGGTCGTCGTGGCCTTCGAAGACGATGCCGAAGAGGTCGAACGCCTCGCGCTCGAACCAGTTGGCCGCGCTCCAGATGCCGGTGATCGAGTCCACGACGGGAAAGTCGTCATCGGCCGCGAACGTGCGCACGCGCACGCGCTGGTTGAGGCTGATCGACAGCAGATGCACGGTCACGGCGTAACGCGGGCCGTCCCATTCGCCGGCACGGTAGTCGGAATAGTCGACGCCGCACAGGTCGATCATCTGCTCGAACCTGCAGCCATCGGCGGTCTTCAGCGTGCGGCAGACCTCGCTGTAGTTCTGCGCGGCGACGGTGACGGTCACTTCGCCGAGCTTCAGCACGACGGACTTCGCCTTGTCGCCGAGCGCGGCGACGACCGCGTCGCGCACCGACTCGGGATGGGGACTGAGGAGAGCCGTGCTCATGTTCTGGCGATCGTCTGGGTTCGGCGGATCTTCTGCTGCAGCTGGATGATCCCGTACAGCAGCGCCTCCGCCGTCGGCGGGCAACCGGGCACGTACACGTCGACCGGCACGATGCGGTCGCAGCCGCGCACGACGGAATAGCTGTAGTGGTAGTAGCCGCCGCCGTTGGCGCAGGAGCCCATGGAGAGCACCCAGCGCGGCTCGGCCATCTGGTCGTAGACCTTGCGCAGGGCGGGCGCCATCTTGTTGCACAGCGTGCCGGCCACGATCATCAGGTCGCTCTGGCGCGGGCTCGGGCGAAAGAGCATGCCGAAGCGGTCGATGTCGTAGCGGGCCGCGCCCGCGTGCATCATCTCGACCGCGCAGCACGCGAGGCCGAAGGTCATGGGCCACAGCGAGCCGGTCTTGGCCCAGTTGACGACCGAATCGACGGTCGTGGTCACGACACCTTTTTCGAGGATGCCTTGGTTCGTCATGAGGATGCTTTCTGCAGGAATGAGGGCGCCGGGATCACTCCCAGTCGAGCGCGCCCTTCTTCCATTCGTAGATGAAGCCGACCACCAGGATGGACAGGAAGATCATCATGGCCCAGAAGCCCACGGGCCCGATCTCCTTGAGCGCCACGGCCCAGGGGAAGAGGAAGGCGATCTCGAGGTCGAACAGGATGAAGAGGATGGCGACGAGGTAGTAGCGCACGTCGAACTTCATGCGCGCGTCTTCGAAGGCTTCGAAACCGCATTCGTAGGGCGAGAACTTCTGGGCGTCGGGTTTGTACACCCCGAGCAACTTGCCGACCACGTAGCCCGCGCCCAGCGAGATGCAGCCGACCGCAACGCCGACACCGAGAAAAATGAGTACCGGAAGATAGAGTTCAAGCACGTCGTCGGTTTCCGCGTCGGGTCGAAGTGGAGGACGTCGCCCGGCACACTGAGGCCGTCCGGTCGCCCGGTTCAATGTTGCGGCTCATGGCCCGCATCAATGACGCTTTCGTGCTCACGATACTGCGGTTCGTTACCGCGCCCACCTCGGCAGGCCATGTCAGTCTACGAAAAATGGTGCCGACGGTGAGACTCGAACTCACACGGGTTTCCCCACCACCCCCTCAAGATGGCGTGTCTACCAATTCCACCACGTCGGCGCTGTACTTTGGTCCGTCATCGACCGCGGGGCCGGTATGACCGCCCGCGATCATACGAGATGCATACAATCCGTGCCAGAAATTTATATCGAGAAATTGATCAGGGCGAAGTCTTCGCGGGCGGAATATTGGGGACGTCGGCGGCATCGCCATTCACCGACGGTGCTGTCGGTGGCGTTTCGCTGGCAGCCGGTGCGGCGGCCGTCGTTGCCGGTGCGGCGGGTACCGGCACGTCCGCTGGCGTCGTCGCCGGCGCATCGTTCAGCGGCGCAGGCACCGGCTCACTGGTCAGATGATCGAGCACG
>NZ_JBFWNP010000065.1:0-25178 GCF_050250995.1 Ramlibacter sp. | reverse complement strand
TCCCATCGATGATCGATCGAGTTCTACGATTGCGGAAAAAGGGAAGTTTCCTTCGCCAAGTAATAAGCTCGACCCACAGCGAGACTTTGATTGGGGCTGTCCCGGATGTGAGTTCGATTCTGCTACTGGAGCCAGGTGACAACGGCACCACGGTTCGCACTGCAAGTGCGCAAGAGGAAGAGGAGGTTCAGCATGGACTGAATCCAGCTGAAGTACTTCTGCCCCGGACAAGGCCAAGGGGGATCGATCAGATGGGCTTGTTTGCGTGACGCGAGTCCTAGTGGTTGGAGAGGATATGCTTTGCTGTGCGCTGGGCGAACAACTTGTGCGCGCTGCGTTGCCGACGTGGTCATTCGCGCGAGATTCCATCAACACTGCTGGTGTGACAAAGCTGGTTGCCGCTCTGCCTCGGCTCGCCAATCTTGCAAGAAACCTTTACCCAGTCCTATGCGTCGCAGATACAGACGGGAATTGTGTAAGGCACTTACTTTCGAAATGGTTACCTGTAAGTCCGCCAAGCACCTTTGCGCTCCGGTTGGCGGTGAACGAGGCGGAGAGTTGGCTTCTTGGCGATCGAAAAGCCATTGCGAAATTTCTCGACATACCGTTGGCGAAGATCCCCTCACAGCCGGAAACTCTTTCTGATCCTAAGACCGTTCTGCTGCAGCTCGCAAGGCGTTCGAGGAGTCGAACTCTGCGCTCTGAGATGATAAATCGTGATGGAACGAAACCCGGAGCGGGGTACGTTCTCCACCTGAGCGAATTTGCTCGAACGTCCTGGTCCGCTGCAAGAGCGGCAGAAGGTTGCCCAAGCTTGCGGCGGGCAATGCAGAATTTGCAGGCTTGGAGATGACCATCCAAACCGACGACTTCGTGCCCGCGCCGTCGAAGCGCGTGGTGTCGGCCGCGCCCGCATCGCCGAACGAAGAAGCCATCGAACGCGCATTGCGCCCCAAGCTGCTCGACGAGTACGTCGGCCAGGCGAAGACGCGCGAGCAGCTCGAGATCTTCATCGGCGCCGCCCGCAAGCGCGGCGAGGCGCTCGACCACGTGCTGCTGTTCGGCCCGCCGGGCCTCGGCAAGACGACGCTCTCGCACATCATCGCGCACGAACTCGGCGTGAACCTGCGCCAGACCTCCGGCCCCGTGCTGGAGAAGCCCAAGGACCTCGCCGCGCTGCTCACGAATCTCGAGAAGAACGACGTGCTCTTCATCGACGAGATCCATCGCCTGTCGCCGGTGGTGGAGGAAATCCTGTA
Organism: Ramlibacter sp.; assembly: GCF_050250995.1. Lineage (GTDB taxonomy): Bacteria > Pseudomonadota > Gammaproteobacteria > Burkholderiales > Burkholderiaceae_C > Ramlibacter. The sequence goes on along the minus strand of NZ_JBFWNP010000065.1, from coordinate 23,919 downwards.
CCCCGCGCTCGAGGACTACCAGATCGACATCATGATCGGCGAGGGGCCGGCCGCCCGCTCGATCAAGCTCGACCTGCAGCCATTCACGCTCGTCGGCGCGACCACGCGCGCGGGCATGCTGACCAATCCGCTGCGCGACCGCTTCGGCATCGTCGCGCGGCTGGAGTTCTACACGCCCGAAGAGCTCGCGCGCATCGTGACGCGCAGCGCCGGCCTGCTCACCGTGCCCATCGATGCGGCGGGCGCGGCCGAAATCGCGAAGCGCTCGCGCGGCACGCCCCGCATCGCCAACCGCCTGTTGCGCCGCGTGCGCGACTACGCCGAAGTGAAGGGCGACGGCCGCATCGAGGAAGCGATCGCGCACAAGGCGCTGGCCATGCTCGACGTCGATCCGCAGGGCTTCGACGTGATGGACCGCAAGCTGCTGGAGGCGGTGATCCACCGGTTCGACGGCGGCCCCGTGGGGCTCGACAACATCGCGGCGTCCATCGGCGAGGAGCGCGACACGATCGAAGACGTGATCGAGCCTTATCTCATCCAGCAGGGCTACCTTCAGCGCACGCCGCGCGGCCGCATCGCGACGGTCGCCGCCTACCGCCACCTCGGCGTCGTGCCGCCGCGCGGCGCGGGCGAACTCTTCGGCGAGTAGCCGCCCTCAGGTCAGCGCGCCGCGCGCGTCGACGCGGATGATGCGCGACACCTCGCCCTGTTCGAGGCCGCCGGTCACGCCGACCAGGAAGTCGTGCAGGTTGACGGTCGGGTCGCAATGGCCGGGAATCAGCCACACGACGTCGTCGATGCGGGGCACGGCAACGCCCGCGCCCGCGGCCGGCCGCAGGATGCCGTGCTCGTCGCCGCCGTTGAAGTAGTCGAGCGTGGGCTCGCCCGAAAACGAATGAACCCTGGGCAGCCCCGAATCGATGGCATGGCTCTTGTGGCCCGCATCGCAGACCGCGTGCTGCAGGCCCGAGCTGATCACCTGCGACTTCACGAAGAGGGCGTGCTCGAAATGCGGCTGGGCGGGATCGCGTTCGTTCGCCGCGTAGTCGGCATCCATGAACATGAACGAGCCCGCCTGCAGTTCGCCGTAAAGACCGCTCGCCGCCTCGCACACCATGCTGCCCGTGCCGGCCCCGGTCACGAGGTCCACGGGAACGCCTTCCTTCTCGATCAGGCTGCGCGTGAACTTCGTGTCCTGCACCGCGGCGGCGATGGCATCGCGCCGCGCCTGCGGCGAGCGCAGGTGCTGCGCCTTGCCGTGGTACGCCTGCAGCCCGGCGAAGCGCAGCGCGGGATGCCTGCGAATTTCGTGGACGAGGCCCACGGCCTGCCGGCCGGGCGGAATGCCGCATCGGCCCTGCCCCACGTCGAGCTCGACGAAGACGTCGATGACGGCCGGCGCCGGTGCATGCGGACGTGCCTCGTTCATCGCCTGCGCGAGTCGCGTGACGCCTTCGATGCTGTCCACCGCGATCGCGAGCTGGCCGTTCTCGGCCGCGACGAGGTGCGCCAGTGCGGCCACGCGCGCGAGCTTGCCCGGCGCCACGACCTCGTTGGTGATGTAGACGTTGTTCACCCCGCCAGCCACCATCGCCTCGGCTTCGGCCGTCTTCTGCACGCACACGCCGACGGCGCCCGCCTGCATCTGGAGCTTGGCGAGCGCCGAGCTCTTGTGCATCTTCGCGTGCGGACGCCAGCGCATCTCGTGCTTCTTCGCGAACTCGGCCATGCGGCCCAGGTTGCGCATGACGGCGTCGAGGTCCACCACGAGGGCGGGCGTGTCGATGGCTTCCACGCCCGATCCGACGATGGCCCGCAGGGATTCAGAAAGACGTGTCTTCGTCGAAGGCCGCATGGTCGAGGTGCTGGGTGTCGGACCAGCCGACGAGGGTGAAGCCCTCGGGCGTCCAGAGAAGCCGATTGATGGCGCCGTTGGGCAGTTGCCAGGTGCGTGGCGAATTCACTTCCTGCCCGGTGGCGATGCGATAGAGCGTGTCGAGCACGCCCCCGTGCGCGACCACGACGATCTGGCGGCCGCCGTGGTGCGAGGCGAGATCCTGCACCGTGCGCTGCACGCGCTCGCGCAACTGCAGCAGCGACTCGCCACCCTCGGGCGGCTCCCATTCGGGAATGCGCTTGCGCCAGTCGCGCGCGTGGTCGGGCCAGACATTCTGGATTTCGTCGAAGGTCTTGCCCTCGAACATGCCGAAGCGGCGTTCGCGCAGGCCCTGGTGCGGGATGACCGGGAGCCCGGTCGAGGTGCCGATGGCGCGAGCCGTCTCGTGGGCCCGGCCGAGGTCGCTGGAGTAGACCGCGCTGATTTCCTCGCCGGCCAGCGCCGCGCCCACCCGGCTGGCCTGCCAGCGGCCCGTGTCGTTGAGCTGGATGTCGAGCTGCCCCTGGATTCGGGCATCGACGTTCCAGGCGGTCTCACCATGCCGGACGGCGATGATGCGGGTGGCTTCCATGGCGACCCATTGTAGGGAGCGATGCGGTTTGCTGCCGGGCCCGGCAGCGTCCGCTGGTCGGTGTTGCGTTTCGAATCGTGGCGCCCCGTCGAAAGGCGGGCGCGATCCGTTAGCGCGGCGCGGCGGCCGGCGCCCCGACGTGGATGTCCACGCGGCGCAGGCCTTGCGGCGCATTCGGAAAGCCTTGCAGGGCCGCATCGAACATCGCCGGAAGGACGGAAGCGTTGTCCAGCCACGGCCCGTCGTTCGCGGCCCGGGTCTCGTAGACCACCTTGTTCCCGGCCAGTTCGCGCACGACGAGGCCGACCTCGCGCCGATACCAGGGCGACTCGAGCCGGCCCAGTCCGCCGCCGATGCCCCAGCGCCGGCCGCTGAATCCCCAACCGAAACCGAAGCGGTCCCAGGGGTCGGAATAGGGCGAAGGAACGCGCTCGACGCGCGCCGTCACCTGCACGCTGTAGCGCGGCTGGGAATCGTCGCGGCGGAACCCCGCCTTGTGCAGCGCCGGGTCGGCGAGCGCCTCGAGCTGCGACTGCACGGGGTCGGCGGACTGGGACGGCAGGCGCTCGAACCGGTACGTGGCCGGCGAGGGCACGGCCGTGAGGTGCGAAAACGACTGCACGTTGTTGTCGAGCAGGTAGCCGGTGGCGCAGCCCGTCAGCGCCAACGCGAAACCGGCGAGGACGGCGGCGCCCGCCCGCCGCAGCACGCTTCTCATGGAAAACCTCACAGCTTGATGACTTGCAGGAGCGGCAGCGCGGCAGGTTCGGCAAATTCTTCCGTGTCGAAGGCCTTGTCGCCCTCGGGGTCCGCCACGCCCGTGGCTGTGAGAGTCGCGAAATCGTGAAGCGTTCCGTCAGCGAGATGCGACGGGACGACGTTCTGCAGCGCGTGCAGCATGTTGTCGAGGCGGCCGGGGTGCTTGCGCTCCCACTCTCGCAGCATCGCGCCCACCTGCTTGCGCTGCAGGTTCTCCTGGCTGCCGCACAGCGTGCAGGGAATGATGGGGAAGCGCCGCTGCTCGGCCCAGCGCACGAGGTCCTTTTCGGCGACGTAGGCCAGCGGGCGGATCACGACGTTGCGCCCGTCGTCGCTCTGCAGCTTGGGCGGCATCCCCTTGAGCTTGCCGCCGAAGAACATGTTGAGGAAGAAGGTCTGCAGCATGTCGTCGCGGTGGTGGCCCAGCGCGATCTTGGTCGCGCCCAGCTCGCCGGCCACGCGGTAGAGGATGCCGCGGCGCAGCCGGCTGCAGAGGCTGCACATCGTCTTGCCTTCGGGAATCTTGTCCTTCACGATGGAGTAGGTGTCCTGCTCCTCGATGTGAAAGGGCACGCCCAGCTGCTTCAGGTAGTTGGGAAGCACGTCGGCGGGAAAGCCCGGCTGCTTCTGGTCGAGGTTGACGGCCACGAGCTCGAAGTCGATGGGCGCGCGCTGGCGCAGCTTCATCAGGATGTCGAGCAGGGCATAGCTGTCCTTGCCGCCCGAGAGGCACACCATCACCTTGTCGCCGGCCTCGACCATGTTGTAGTCGACGATGGCCTGGCCCACCTGGCGGCACAGGCGCTTTTCCAGCTTGTGGGCCTCGCGCTCGATTTTTCGCTCGGGCGACAGCGATACGGGTTCGTCGGCGTTCCAGAGGGCACTCATGGGCTGGATTGTCCCACCGGCCGCAATCTCAGGCGGACTTCAGGGCCGCCCAGTACCGCCGCGCGTAGCGCCGCTTCAGCGCCGTCTCGCCCGGCCCGAAGTACCCGTGCATCTCGAACACCCGCGAAAAGCCCGCCCGGATCAGCAGCTCGACGTGCGAGTCGGTGTCCATCCACATCGACGTGGCATTGCCCACGGACGACTCCGCCTGCGTCACGTCCTCGGCGTAGTCGCGCCAGCGGATCGTCGTGCCGCCGGCGTCGCGCGAGCGCAGCGGCGACAGCGAGCCGCGAAATTCGCATTCGGCCAGTTCGACGTCCTCGGGCGCCACGTGCGTGTCGAGATACAGCAGTCCGCCCGGCGCGGTCAGTTCCGCGAGCTGCACGATGTACGCGGCGGGATCGTCGAGGTGATAGAGCAGGCCGGAGCAGACGACGACGTCGAACCTGCGACCGGGCCGGAATTCGCGGACATCGGCCTGCAGGAACGCCATCTCGCCCTCCGCCCGGAAGTGATCGCGCAGCAGCAGCGCACGGTCGAGGTTGTCCTGCCGGACTTCGACGCCGAGCACCTGCAGTCCCGCGCGCCACAGCTCGAAGGTCAGGCCGCCCTCGAGGCAGCCGAGGTCGACGGCGGATTTGCCACGGGGACCGCCGGGCAGATACAGGTGGAGCGCATCGTGGATGGCGCGCGTGCGCGGGGACGCTTCGATCAGGGGCTCGCCGGGCCGGGTGCAAAGGGTGGGCGTCAGCGGGACGTTGTGGGAGATGAACTTCGCTTCGCGAAGGCGCTGCAGCACCGGCGTCTCGCCCGCCGCCGCGACCTCCCGGATTCGCGCTTCGATCGCAGGGTCGTACCGGTTCACCACGTCCCGCTCTCCATCCGGATCGCCACCTCGCAGTCGTCGAAGATCTCGAGCTTCACGATGCGCACGCGCACGCCCAGCACGCCGGGCAGTTGCAGCAGCCGGTTCGACAGCTTGCCGATCAGGCTTTCGAGCAGGTTCACGTGCTCCGCGGTGCATTCCTCGATGATGATGCGTCGCACCTTGCGGTAGTCGAGCACATGCCCGATGTCGTCGTCGCGCGGCAGGAGCGGCTGCAAGCCGAGGTTGAGCTCGGCGTCGACGAGGATCGGCTGCGGCGCGTCCTTTTCGTGGTCGAGGATGCCGAGGCTCGCGTCGAACCGCAGCCCGGCGAGCGAAAGAATCTGGTTGCCGGACGATGCCATGGCGGTCACATGTGGGAGAAGTCGCGCTCGAAGCGCATGAGGTGCTGGCCGCCGTCGACGAGCAGCGTCGTGCCCGTGACCGACGCATTGTCCAGCGCGAAGCGCACGGCCGCCGCGACGTCCTCGGGCGTGGACGAACGGCCGAGCGGCGAGAGCTTGTGCAGCTGCTCGAAGCGCTCCTGCGACAGGAGGTGGCTCGTGAGCGTGAGACCCGGCGCGACGCCGACCACGCGCACGCGCGGCGCGAGCGCGGTGGCGAGCATCGTGGTCGCGGCGTGCAGCGCGGCTTTCGACAGGGTGTAGCTGAAGAAGTCCGGATTCATGTTCCAGAGCTTCTGGTCGAGCAGGTTCACGACCGCGCCCTGCGCGTCGCGTTGCGCGAGATGCGCGTGCAGCGCCTGCGCCAGCGCGACCGGCGCGGCGGTGTTCGTACGCGCATGGGCTTCCATGGCGGCGTACGAGAACGAGTCGGCGTCGTCGTGCTCGAAGAGGGATGCGTTGTTCACCACGGCATCGACGCTGCCGAACGCGGCGACCGCCCGCGGCAGCAGCGCGCGCGTCTGCGATTCGTCGGCGAGGTCGGCGCGGAAGGCCTTGAAGCGCCGGCCCGGCGCGCGGCGCATGCATTCGTCGACGGTGTCGTCCGCCTCGGCCCGCGAGCCGCGGTAATGGACGGCCACCTGCCAGCCCGCCTCGGCCAGCGCGAGCGCGATCGCGCGGCCGAGCCGGCGGGCACTGCCCGTGACGAGCACGGTGCGCGGGGGCGCCGGGGCGTCGTTCGTCATTCGCGGACAATCGGGAAGTGAATCATGGCGAGGCAAGTGTAGCGAGCGCTCTCGAAGCGCTGATCGTGCGGCAGGTGGCGCGGGCCGGCGGCTGGCTGCCGTTCGACCGGTTCATGGCCAGTGCCCTCTATGCGCCGGGGCTGGGCTACTACGCGAATGCATCGCGCAAGTTCGGCACGATGCCCTCCTCGGGCAGCGATTTCGTGACGGCGCCGGAGATGAGTCCGCTCTTCGGCCGTGCGCTCGCGGTGCAGGTCGCGGAGGCGTTGGAGAAGACCGGCACGCGCGAGGTATGGGAGTTCGGCGCGGGCAGCGGCGCGCTGGCCGCGCAATTGCTCGAAGCCCTCGGGACGAGCGCACGCCGCTACACCATCGTCGAGTTGTCCGCGAGCCTGCGCGAGCGGCAGCGCGAGCGGCTCGCCCGCTTCGGCCAGCGCGTGCGGTGGGTCGACCAGTTGCCCGAGCGCTTTTCGGGCGTCGTGGTCGGCAACGAAGTGCTCGATGCGATGCCGGTGAAGCTCCTGGTGCGCAAGGGTGGAACCTGGCATGAACGGGGTGTTGCCCATGCGGGCGATGCACTGGCGTGGGAGGATCGGCCCACGGACCTGCGGCCGCCCGTCGAGGTGGCCGGACCCCACGACTACCTGACGGAGATCCATCCGCAGGCCGAGGCCTTCGTGCGCACGCTCGCGGACCGCCTGGAGCGTGGCGCGGCGTTCTTCCTCGATTACGGATTCCCCGAGTCCGAGTACTACCACCCGCAGCGCCACATGGGCACACTGATGTGCCACCGCGGCCACATGGCCGACACCGAGCCGCTGGCCGAGCCGGGGCAGAAGGACATCACCGCGCACGTCAACTTCACCGGCATCGCCGTCGCCGCGCAGGAAGCGGGGCTCGCCACGCTGGGCTATACGTCGCAGGCGCGCTTTCTCGTGAACTGCGGCATCGTGCCGCTCATGGCGGCGGCGGACGCGAAGACGCGCATCGCCGCGCAGCCGCTCATCGCCGAGCACGAGATGGGCGAACTCTTCAAGGTTCTCGCGCTGCACAAGGGCCCCTTCTGGGATGCGCGCGGTTTCGGCGAAGGCGACCGCACTCACACCCTGTGACGCCGAAAACGCGGCACACTCGAACACGAAAGCCCCCGCCCCATGATTCGATGGATCATCGTCGTCTTCCTCGCGCTCGTGCTGATCAGCTGGTTCACGCCGCTGTTGCAGCGCCTCGGGTTCGGCAAGCTGCCCGGCGATTTCCGCTTCAGGCTGTTCGGGCGGGAATGGTTCATTCCGCTGACCACCACGCTGCTGCTCAGCATGGTGGCGGCAATAGTTTCCAAATTCATATGACATGAAGGCCTGCATCGACATCGGCGGCACCAAGGTCGCCGTCAGTCTCAACACCGGCGAGGGGCTCGATCTCATCGCGCGCCGCGCGGAGCCGACCGCCAAGACCGGCACGAACGATGCGCTCGCGGCGCAGTTGCTGCGCATGGTCGACGAAGCCTGTGCCGAGGCCGGCATCGCGCCGCGCGACGTGCGCAAGGCGGGCGTGTCCTCATGTGGCCCGTTCGTGCTGCGCGATGGCCTGGTCGAACTCGCGGCGCCCAACATCTGCGGCGGCCTGGCGGGCCCGGAGCGCGGCCTGCCGAACGACTGGACGACCGCCTTGCTGGAGGCGCCGCTGCGACAGCGCTTCACGGACGTGCGGGTCGAGAACGATTGCGTCGCCGCGCTCGAGGCCGAGCGGCGCTGGGGCGCGCTGCAGGGCTTCGACCACTGCGCCTACGTGACGTGGAGCACCGGCGTCGGGGTGGGTCTGTGCGTGGACGGGCGCGTGCTGCGCGGCAAGAATGGCAATGCCGGCCATGCCGGGCACATGTTCGTGAGCGAAAACGACGATGCGCTGTGCGGCTGCGGCAACGTCGGCGACCTGGAGGCCCTGGTCGCGGGCAATGCGGTGGCGCGGCGATTCGGCGCGGATGCGGCAACGCTCATGCAGCGCGCGCGCGCGGGCGACGCGGCGGCCGGGGCCACCGTCGACGAGCTGTGCCGCATCATGGGGCGCGGGCTCTACAACCTCGTCTGCACGCTCGACCTGCAGCGCATCAGCCTGGGCGGCAGCGTGTTCTTCCATAACAGGGAGTTGCTGTTGCCGCGCCTCTCGGCACAGTTGGCCGGGCGCTTTCCGGCGCTGACCGAGGGATGCGATTTCGTGCCGGCGGGCCTGGCCGACGCGGTGGGGGATTACGCGGCGTTGGCGCTGGTGGCCTGATCGTCGTCGCCGCGAAGCCGCAGGCCCAGGGCGGCGGCGATGGCTTCGACGCGGGCGCGATGGATCGCTTCGCCGACCGCGGGCCCCGAGCGGCCGCGTCGCTGCGCCTCGGCCGCAATCGCCGCGGTGCCGACCCGCTGCGCCGCCTGCAGTGCGAACCGAAGGCGATGCGCCCAGGCGTCCCCGACGCTGGCGTCGACCGCCGCATCGAACTCGCAGACGGCGAGCAATTCGCCGAACCGCTGCGGCTTGCGCAGGGCGTCGCTGCGCTCCAGCAACTGCATCAAGCCTTCGGCGTCGAGTTCGGCGCTCGCCCGCACATTCGATCGCTCCCGCACCGCCAGCTCCGCGAGGTCGCGGCAATCGGTGGGCACGCGCAGTCGTTCGCACAACCCACGCACGGCCGCGCCGAGATCGAGCGTCAGGCAGGCGAACCGGACGGGGAGCGACGCCGTGACGGCAGCATCGGCGCCTTGACGATCCACGGTGGACGATGCGGAGGCCGCGACGTCGATGCGCCGCGCCCAGCGCGACGAAGCGACGGACGAAAGCTCGGGCAGCAGGCGCTCCAGTGCGCCGCACTGCGCGAGGACTTCGAACATGCGCGACGGCTTCGCCTCCATCAGGCCGCGCGCCAGTTCCTGCCACACCCTTTCCGCCACGAGCGCATCGACCTCGCCCACCGCCACCATCTCGCGCATCAGCGCCATCGTCTCCGGCGCGATGGAGAAGTCGGCCAGCCGTGCCGAGAATCGCGCCACGCGCAGGATGCGCACGGGGTCTTCCCGAAAGGCAAGCGTCACATGGCGCAGCACTTTCGCGTCGAGATCGCGCTGGCCGCCGTACGGATCGACGAGCGTGCCGTCCTCGTCGCGGGCCATCGCGTTGACGGTGAGGTCGCGCCGCGCGAGGTCCTGTTCGAGCGTCACTTCCGGCGCGGCGTGGAAGGCGAAGCCGTGGTAGCCGCGCGCGGTCTTGCGCTCGGTCCGGGCGAGCGCGTATTCCTCGCGCGTCTGCGGATGCAGGAACACGGGGAAATCCTTGCCGACCGGCAGGTAGCCGGCCTCGGCCATCTGCTGCGGCGTCGCGCCCACGACGACCCAGTCGCGGTCGCTCACCGCGCGCCCGAGGAGGGCATCGCGCACGGCGCCGCCGACCACGAAGCTTTTCATGGCGGCAGTGTAAGCCGCGCCCGGTGCTTCAACGTGCCGTGCGGTACGGCTCCTCGAAGTCGAGGAAGTCCTTCTCGGCGAGCGCGTCCTCCACCCATGCCTTCACGCCGGGCAGCGCCTCCACGCGGCGGATGTAGTCGGCGATGGCGCCCGGCACCGGCAGGGCATAGTTCTTCAGGCGGAAGCAGACCGGCGCGAAATACGCGTCGGCCGCGCTGAACTGGCCGAAGAGCATCGGGCCGCCGTGTTCCTCGAGCAGGCGCGTCCACATCGAGACGATGCGCTGCACGTCCGTGCGCACGGCGGGGTGGTCGCGCCAGGCGAGCGCGCCGGCCTGCGGCAGCGACGCCTCGAGGTTCATCGGGCAGTGCGTGCGCAGCGCCGAAAACCCCGAATGCATTTCGGCGCAGACGCTGCGCGCACGCGCGCGGGCCTTCGCGTCCGTCGGCCACACGGCGCGGTCGGGGAATTTCTCGGCCACGTATTCGACGATCGCCAGCGTGTCCCACACCGCGAAACCGTCGTCCACCAGCACCGGCACGCGGCCGGCGGGGTTGACCTGCAGCACGGCCTCCTTGAAACGCGAGTCGGTGTCGAACGAATCGAACCGCACCTTCACCTCCTCGAAGGCGATGCCCGCCTGCCGCAGCAGCACCCAGGGCCGCATGGACCAGGAGGAGTAGTTTTTGTTGCCGATGTAGAGCTCGAGCATGTGCGCCTCTTCGATAGGGGGTGCCGCATGCTAGCGGGACGGCGCCGGGCGATTGATGCCAAAAGAGCCGGCGATTGATGCGGCCCTCAGCCGGTCGGCCCGTCGCCGCTGCGTTGCTTCAGGCGGCGCAGGGGCCGCTCCAGCATCAGGATGCCGAGCACGAGCAGCGTCGCGATGATCGCGGTGGATTCGCGGCCCAGACCGATGGCGACGCCGATGGCGCTGGTCATCCACAGGCCGGCCGCGCTGGTGAGCCCGGTAACCTGCTCGTCGTCGCTGTTCGATTTGAGGATGCTGCCCGCGCACAGCAGGCCGACGCCCGCCAGCAGGCCCTGGATCACGCGGCTCAGGGACTCCATGTCCATGCCGCCTTGCTGGGGCACGAGCACGAACAGGGCCGAGCCCAGCGCGATCAGCATGTGCGTGCGGATGCCCGCCGGCTTGCCGTGCATTTCGCGCTCGAGGCCGATCAGTCCGCCGAGCAGCGCGGCCAGCAAGGTGCGGATGACGAGTTGCGTCACCTGGCGCACATCCGCCACGTCGCGGAATTCGGCGGCGGCGGTGGCCGCGACGATCTCCCACATCGCCGGCCGTCCTCAGGGCAGGTCGCGATTGGGCTCGGCGCCGCCGTCGCGCGGCCCCACCGTGCCCAGGCGCGCGCGCAAGGACTGCGGCTGGCCGGAGATGAGCGCCGCGTAAGTGGTTGTGTTCGCAAGCACCTTCTTCACGTAGTCGCGCGTCTCGTGGAAGGGAATGTTCTCCGCCCACGCCGCGGCTTCCATCGTCGGTCCGTTGCGCCAGTTGCGCGGCCGCCCCGGCCCCGCGTTGTAGGCGGCGGCGGCCATGGGCATCGAGCCGGCAAAGTCGTCCAGCACCAGCTTCAGGTAGCCGGTGCCGATGGCGATGTTGGTCTCGCGGTCGTTCAGCTGCTCGATGGCGAAGTTGTTCAGGCCGATCTTGCGCGCGGTCCAGCGCGCCGTGGCGGGCATCACTTGCATCAGGCCGGAAGCGCCGACGTGGGAGCGGGCGTTCATGATGAAGCGGCTCTCCTGGCGGATCAGTCCGTACACGTAGGCGGGGTCCAGCCCGATCTGCTGGCTGCGCCGCACCACCGCTTCGCGGAAAGGCATCGGAAAGCGCTGCTCGTAGTCGAACTCGGCGCGGGTGCGCTCGCTCGTGTTGATGCAGCGGTCCCACACCTCGCGGTCGCAGGCGAACTGCGCGGCCGCGAGCAGTTCGCGGTCGTTCATGCCGCCTTGCCGATGCAGGTTGGTCGCGTAGTTCCATTCGCGCACGCCTTCGGGCCGCAGACCGATGCCGATGGCGTACACGGCCCGGTTGAGCGACTCGTTCTGCCGCGCGCCCTCGCGCTCGGCGTCGGTCAACGCCGCGGCCTTCACCGGCGGCACGATCTTGTGGCCGAGCGCCTCCATCGCGAGCTGCTCGTAGAAGCCGCGCGGCGAGGCGATGGATTCGAGCAGCCGATGCGCCTCCGCGCGATTCGCCTCGCCCGGATTCGCGGGGGCGAGCAGCGCGCGCGCCTTCCAGTAGACCCAAGCGGGGTCCTGCCTCGCTTCGTCGCTCATCGCGTTCACGGCGCTCAGGATCGCGGGCCACTGCGGCGTGCGACCGGCGCGCAGCGCGGCGCGGACCTTCCATGCGAGCGCGTCGTCGGACAGATGGCTGTCGCGCGACACGCGGGTGTACGGCGACAGCGCATCGGTCATCAGCTTCTGCGCCGCCTGCTTGCCGATCACGCCCCAGATCCAGTCGCGCTCCTCGGGGGGCATCTGCGGGCCCCACTTGCTGTCGAGTTGCGCCGCGGCCTGGTCGGGCTCGGTGGTCGCGAGCTTGATGAGCGCCAGGCCGATCATTTCGCGCCGCACCCGCGAAGCGGCGCTCACGCGGGCCGAGAGGAAGCGCGCCGGGCTCGCATTGAGTTCGGCGAGCTGGTCCATCGCCTCGGGCGCGACGATCTGCACGGCGCCGGCCGCGGCGCGTGGCCGGTTGTTTTCGATGGCAAGGCGCGCCTAGCGCCAGGCAACCGCCGTGGTCATGCGGCCCGCGCCGCGCCCTTCGCCGATGAGCCGGCTGGCGGCGAGGGTGCAGGCGTCGTCGGCGTCGCGCTGCGCGAGCCAGAGGCGGCGCACCTCGTCGTGCAGCGAGGCGGGCGCGGCGGCGCCTTCGCGCAGGTGCTGCACCAGCAGGGCATAGCAGCGCACGCTCGCGTCGTCGCGCATGCGATAGCGCGGGTACTCGTCGATGAAGGTGTCCCACTGGCGGCGCGAACCCAGCAGCAGCAGCCAGTCGTTGCGCAGGCGGTCTTCCTGGTAGGTGCCGGGATAGCGCGCGTAGAAATTCTGGACCTCCTGCGCGTTCGCGGTGTCGAGGCGCGCGCGCAGTTCCCAGTAGGCGGCCCACGGTTCGAGCGCATGATTGCGCGCCTGCGGCAGCAGTTGCGCCAGGCGCGCCTTGTTGCCCTGGCGGTAGGCCTGGTGCATGTCGAGGATGACGTCGTCGCGGGGCTGTGCCGAGGCGCCCGTGGCCAGCAGCACGCACAACGATGCCAAAATGGTTCTCGATTTCATCGGACGATTATGGACAAGTCGGAAGAAAAAAGGGCTTTGCGCAAGCGGCTCATCGAACAGCGCCTGGACATGCCGGACCGGCTCAAGCGGGCCGACCTCCTGCAGCAGGTGATGCGCGTGTGGCTCATCGGCCGGCCCGACACCGTGATCGGCGCCTACTGGCCGATCAAGGGCGAGTTCGATCCGCTGCCCGCGCTGCACCGCTGGAAGGAAGACGGCGAACTGATCGACCAGCCGCAGATGCGCCGCATCGGCCTGCCGGTCGTCGACAAGCTGCATGGGACCCTCAAGTTCCACCAGTGGTTCCCCGGCTGCCCGATGGAAGAGGACGCCTACGGCATTCCCAAGCCGAAGGACACCGAGGTGGTCGTGCCCACGCTGCTGTTCGTGCCCTGCGTCGGCTATGGCGCGGGCGGCTACCGCCTCGGCTACGGCGGCGGCTTCTATGACAAGACGCTCGCCACGCTCACGCCGAAGCCCCACACCGTGGGCCTGGGCTACGCGAACGGCCTGCTGCCGGACCTGCAGCCCGAGCCTCACGACGTGCCGCTCGATGCGATCCTGAACGAGCTCGGCGTCGTCTGGCCGATGAATTGATCCGCCATTCCCGCGAAGGCGGGAATCCAGTGCTCCCGTGTTCCGGCGCCGCCCTCAGTCGATGTTGTCCACGGTATCCGGATCGGGCACTTCCCCGATCGTCTGCCGCGTGATCCGGCTCTGCACGCGCAGCCATTCGCAGAACGCGCGAATCTCGGGCCGCTGCGCGCTGCGCGGGCCGACGATGAGCCAATACGCCATCGGCGAATCCATGCGCAGGGCGGGCAGCGGCTCCACCAGGTCGCCGTTGGCCAGGCTTTCGGCCACGAGCGGCAGCCGCGCGAGCACGAGGCCTTGCCCCGTCAGCGCCGCCTGCACCATCTGGTATGCATAGTTGAAGTAGAGCCAGCGGCGAGGCTGCAGCCGGCTGAGGTTGTGCTCGTCGAGCCAGCGCCGCCACGAAATCCACTGCAGGTGCGTCTGGTGCGCATCGCCCGCCTCGATCAGCGTGAACTGCGCGACGTCGTCGGGCTTGCGGAACGCCACGCCGTCCTTCAGCAGCCAGGGGCTCGCGACCGGCGTGAGCTGCTCGCCGAAGAGCCGCACCGCGTTGGCCGGCATGGTCGCCATCGGACCGTAGCGCAGGGCGAGGTCCACGTCGGCGACGTCGAGGTCGACGGTGGCATCGGACGCATCGATGCGGATGTCGATGTCCGGGTTGTCGCGCTGGAACTGCTCCATGCGCGGAATGAGCCACATCGAGGCGAAGGACGCGAAGGTCGTGAGCGCCACCGAGCGGCGCCCGGCGCTGTGGCGGATCTGCCGCACGGCGTTGTCGATGCGCGGGAGCGATTGCGACACGGCGGTCAGGAGTTGCGCACCGGCGCTCGTGAGTTCGACCGCGCGCGTGTGTCGCAAAAAGAGGCCGACGCCCACTTCCTCCTCCAGCGACTGGATCTGCCGGCTGACGGCCGACTGGGTGAGCGCCATCTCCTCGGCGGCGGCGCGGAAGTTGAGGTGCCGGGCGACCGCCTCGAAGGCGCGCAGATGCCCCGCCGAGATCGGCCGGGTCCGCAGATGGGTCTGGGAATGCTGCATGGCGAGTGTCGGGACTTGTCGGCAGGCCTCGGGCAATTGATGCGAGTTGCGAATCAATAGCGTACCGGGATTTCATTGGACCGCCAAGCGCGCGTCGCCGATCATTCAATGCCGATAACGCAAGAACGCCCCTGGAGAGAAACCATGAACGCGACCCGCCTCGCTCCCCTGCACGACGCTGCTGCTGCGCCGCTTCCCGGCACCTGGAAGCTCGCCGCCGGCCGGGCGATCACGCTGCAGCCTTTGCAGCGCGGGACGCTGAAGGTGGCGCATGGCCGCCTGTGGGCCACGTTCGACGGTCCGCACGGCATCCACCCCGACGACGCGGGCGACCTCGTGGTCGAAGTCGGCGAGGCCGTGACCATCGCGCCCGGACAGCGCGTGGTCATCGAGTCGTGGGGCCGCGGCCGCACCGCCTATTTCAGCTGGGACCCGGTGGCCGAGGTCGCCGTTGCACGCGGCCTGGCGTGGGGCGAAATGGTGCAGCCGCTCGCGGACCTGCGTCGCGCCACGGGCCTCGTCGTGCAGGCGGCGGCCCGCGTCGTGACGGTGCTCGTCCGGGTCGCGGCCGATGCCGTGCTGCCCCGCAAGCCGATTCCCGCCGGGGTCTGCAGGACCTGACCCGTCGTTTGCGCCGGCTCGGGGATGACTCCCTTGGCCATAATCGGCGCGAATGGCCCGTCCCAAGTCCCAGCAGCACGACCTGCGTCGCGAGGAGATCCTCGATCTCGCGGCGCAGTGCTTCGCGCAGCGCAGTTATGCGGCGGCCAGCATGAACGACATCGCCACCGCCACGGGCATGTCGAAGGCGCGGCTGTATCACTACTACGACGGCAAGGAAGCGATCCTGTTCGACCTGCTCGACCGCTACACGCAGCGGCTGCTCGCGATCATCGGACAGGCCGAGGCCAAGGCCCAGCGGCGCAACCTCGATGACCGCGCCGCGCTGCACGAACTCGTGCGCGCCTTCCTCGAGGAATACGAGCACTCGGCCACGCGGCACGTGGCCTTGCTTCACGACGCGAAATTCCTCGGCGATGCGCAGCGCGAGATGATCCTCGACCGCCAGCGCGACGTCGTCTCGGCCATGACGCGGTTCCTGCGGCGCGCCTATCCGCGGCGGCTGAACGAGCAGAACCAGACGGCTTTGACGATGATGCTGTTCGGCATGATCAACTGGACCTTCACCTGGCTGCGCCCCGACGGGCCGCTCAGCTACGCGGCGTTCGCGGACGAGGTGATCGGCCTGCTCGAGCACGGCATGCAGGAGACGGCGGCATGAAGCCGCTGCCCATTTGACTTTTCACCTTGAGAGGACCGTTCCCATGTCCAAGGCATTCGCGAGCCAGGCCGACCTGGCCGACAAGAAAGTGACCTTCGAGCAGTTGTCCCCGCACTGCTGGGCGTACACGGCCGAGGGCGACCCGAACTCCGGCGTCATCATCGGCGACAAGTTCATCATGGTCAGCGACGCGACGGCGACGCCGGCGATGGCCCGCGACCTCATCGCGCAGATCCGCCGCGTGAGCGACAAGCCGATCAAGTACGTGCTGCTCACGCACTACCACGCGGTGCGCGTGCTCGGCGCGAGCGCGTATGCGGCCGAAGGCGCGAGCGAGATCATCGCGAGCCGGGGCACGCACGAGCTGATCGCCGAGCGCGGCAAGGAAGACATGCAGTCGGAGATGGAACGCTTCCCGCGCCTGTTCCGCAACGCCGAGTCGGTGCCGGGGCTCACGTGGCCGACGCTCGTGATCGACGGCAAACTCACCGTCGACCTGGGCGGCGTGAAGGCGCAGATCTGGTCGCCGGGGCCGGGCCACACGCGCGGCGACACCATCGCATGGGTCGAGCAGGAAAAAGTGCTGTTCTCGGGCGACCTCGTCGAGTACGAGGCGGGCGTCTACACCGGCGACGCGCATCTTGAGGAGTGGCCCGCCACGCTGGAGGCACTGCGTGCGCTCGGTGCGCAGGCCATCGTGCCCGGCCGCGGCGAAGCGATGAAGGGCGCGGACAACGTCCACAAGGCGCTCGACTACACGAAGCGCTGGGTCGAGACGCTCTATCGCTGCGCGCGCGAGGCGGCGGCCGCGAACATGGACCTGAAGGCCGCGATGGCGCACACGCGCAAGGCCATGGACCCGGTGTTCGGCCACGTGTTCATCTATGAGCATTGCCTGCCGTTCGACGTGAGCCGCGCCTGGGACGAGGCGCGCGGCATCAAGAACCCGCGCATCTGGACCGCCGAGCGGGACAAGGAGATGTGGGCCTCGCTGCAGGATTGAATTGGGTGAGAAAGTCGTAGGCGCTCTCCCACAGCGCCGCCGTGCGGCGGACGACACCGGACCTCCTGACGCCTCCTTAAGCTGAGGCGCAATCAAGGAGACTCCGCATGAACGAAAGATCCCGCCCCCTCCAGCAACAGCAGCAATCCTCCGGCCGCGGCGACCGCCAGCAGCAGCAGGCGGGCGGCACCGACTTCCAGTCCCGTCCGAGCGCCCAGCAGGGCGGCTCGCAGGACGATTCGAAGATCGAGGGCGAAGGCAGCTACACCGCCACGCGCGACTACAACGAGCGCACGAGGAACTACCTCGACAAGGCCGACGTGCAGAAGGATGCGGAGGCCGCCAAGCCCCGCTCCGAGCAGGAAGCGCGCGAGCTCGAGCAGGCCGAGCGCGAAGGCAAGTCGCACGCCCGCGGCGAGCGCTGATCGAGGGCCGCGGCGAACATTTCAGTCCGCCGCCGCGAGTTCGCGGAAGTCGCGCTGCCATCCGCGCAGCCGCCGCGCCGCATGCGCGCGCTGTTCGGGCGTCGTCAGCGCGTGCATGGCCGCGCTGAAGCGGCAGCCTTCCTCCAGCATCGCCTCCTGATAACGCGCGTACTCCGGATCGGGTGAGCGCTTCACGCGGTCGATGTATCCGCGAAGCAAGGCCCGCGACTGCGCCGTCGTGACGCCGGGTTCGCGCATGCGTCGGAGCGTGTTCAGCAGGTCCTGCTGGCGCCGCTGCCGCTCGCGCAGCATGCGCGGCGCATCGAAGATCGACTGGGCGATCGCCTGGCGCAAGGCGGCGCGCTGGCCGTCCTCGATGTTGCCGTAGACCATCTCGAACCGGTCGACCCAGGTCTTCTCCTGCTTCTCGCGCGCGCGCACCGGCGACTCGACCATGTCCTTGCGGAAATCGGCGTTGTTGCGGCCGTACTTGCGTTCGAGATGTCGCATCTGATCGGGCGAGAACGTGGCCGCGATGGCCGCGGCCGCCGGCTCCGCCTGCATCGCCACCGCCTCGATGCGCGCCTGGATTTCCGGGGCGAACGCACAGGCCTGCGCCGCGGTCACGGGGCCGGTGGCGATCTTCTCCATGCGGCCGAGCAATTCGACGGCGCGCGGCAGCTCCGTGGCGCGATGCCAGCGGTGCAGCCGCGCGAGCTCCTGGCGCACCGCCAGGTCCTGCTCGTCGGTGAAGTCGAAGTAGCTGTCGAGCCACCAGTACGACAGCTCGGGCAGGCTGCCGTAGCCGAATCGCACGGCGCTGCAGCCTGCAAGGCTTGCCGCGAGCAGGAGCGCCGCGATAATCCGGGACGGCCCGCAACGGGCGAACCTGGCAAAGGGAGTCTCATGGCAGCGGTCGATCTGGTGGTTCATTCGAGTGGCGTGCGTTCGACGGCGGTCGATGTCGTCATCATGGCGGCGGGCAAGGGCACCCGCATGAAAAGCCGGCGTGCGAAAGTATTGCACCCCCTGGCCGGTCGCGCACTCATCGACCATGTGATCGACGCCACGGCCGGGCTGGAAGCTCGCCGGGTGATCGTCGTGACGGGCCATGGCGGCGACGAGGTCGAAGAGGCATTGCGCGCATCTTCCCTGCGCGCGCATCGCCCGGTGCCGACCTTCGTCACGCAGCAGCCGCAGCTGGGCACCGGGCATGCCGTGCAACAGGCGGTGCCCGCGCTCGGCGACGACGGCATCGCGCTCATCCTCAATGGCGACGTGCCCCTCATCCAGGGCGGCACGCTGCAGACGCTGGTGGAGCGCTGCGGCGGCGAGCGGCTGGCGCTGCTCTCGGTGGACATGCCGGACCCCACGGGCTACGGCCGCATCCTCCGCAGCGGCCAGGCCGTGTGGGGCATCGTGGAGCACAAGGACGCCACCGAGGCGCAGCGCGAGATCCAGGAGGTCTACACCGGCTTCATGGCCGTGCCCAACGCGCTGCTCAAGCGCTGGCTGCCGCGCCTGAAGAACGACAACGCGCAGGGCGAGTTCTACCTGACGGACATCGTCGCGATGGCCGTGAAGGACGGCGCGGACGTCGTCGCGGTGAAGGCCGTCGACCGCCTGCAGGTCGACGGCGTGAACAGCCCGCGCCAGCTCGCGGATCTCGAGCGGACCTTCCAGCTGCGCCAGGCCCAGGACCTGATGGATCGGGGCGTGCGCCTCGCCGACCCCGCGCGCTTCGACCTGCGCGGCCGCCTCGAATGCGGGCAGGACGTGGAGATCGACATCAACTGCATCTTCGAGGGCAACGTCTACCTCGGCGACGGCGTGAAGATCGGGCCGAACTGCTGCATCTCGAACGCGCACATCGAGGCGGGCGCGCAGATCCACGCCTACACGCACATGGCCGGCGACGCCAGCTCGGGCGTGCAGGTCGGACCGGGCGCGCTCGTCGGGCCGTTCGCGCGGCTGCGCGCGGGCGCGAACCTCGGCGCCGACGTCCACATCGGCAACTTCGTCGAAGTGAAGAACTCCACGCTGGCCGCCGGCGCGAAGGCGAATCACCTCGCCTACGTTGGCGACGCCACGGTGGGCGAGCGCGTCAACTACGGCGCGGGCAGCATCACGGCCAACTACGACGGTGCCAACAAGCACAAGACCGTGATCGAGAACGATGCCCATATCGGCAGCAACTGCGTGCTGGTGGCGCCGGTGCGCATCGGCGCGGGCGGCACCGTCGGCGCGGGTTCGGTCGTGACGAAGGACACGCCCGCCGATGCGCTCACTGTCGCGCGCGGCAAGCAAGTCAGCATCGCGAACTGGCAGCGGCCGAAGAAGGGCGGCTGAGGGCGGCCGCGCGGGCGCTTCAGCGCAGCGCCACGCGCGGTGCGAACTTCGCGCGCTTGACCGAGAAGAAAGCCTTCACGTTGCGCACGTTCGCGTCGCTCGTGAAGAGCCGCTGCGCGAGCGCGAGGTATCCGGGCATGTCGCGCGCATGCACCACGAGCACGAAGTCGGGACCGGGCGAGACGCGGTAGCACTGCTGCACCGCGTTGTCCGCGCTCACCCGCGACTCGAATTCCTCCTGTGCCTCCGCGCCCTGCCGGTCGAGCGTGATCTCCACGATCGCTTCGAGGCCGTGGCCCACCGCGGCCGCGACCCGCTCGGGGTCCAGGATCGCGATCTCGCGCGCGATCAGGCCCGCATCGCGCAAGCGCTTCACGCGCCGCAGGCACGTCGGCGGGGACACGTGGACGCGACTCGCCAACTCCTGGTTGGAGACGGAGCTGTCTTCCTGCAGCATCTCAAGAATGTGAATGTCGATTCCGTCGATGTCCATTTTCTGAAATCATATTACGACGATCATGGATGAGCAGCTTTTATTTCAAATTCTCGTCAATTTTGAATGCCGATTCCTCGGGTGAGCCTCTAAAGTCGATTCATTCCAGGGAGGTTTTCATCATGTGCGGCATCGTCGGCGCGGTCTCTACCCGCAACATCGTCCCCATCCTCGTGCAGGGGCTGCAGCGTCTCGAATACCGGGGCTACGACTCCTGCGGCGTCGCGGTCTACGCCGACGGCCTGAAGCGTGCGCGCAGCACGGCGCGCGTCGCCGAGCTCCTGTCGCAGGTGGAGAGCGAACACATCGAAGGCACCACCGGCATCGCCCACACGCGCTGGGCCACGCACGGCGCGCCCGCGGTTCACAACGCGCACCCGCACTTCAGCCACGGGCCCGGTGCGTCCGCGCCTCAGGGGCCCGGCCGCGTCGCGGTCGTCCACAACGGCATCATCGAGAACCACGACGAACTGCGCGCGGCGCTCAAGGCCAAGGGCTACGTCTTCGCGAGCCAGACCGATACCGAGGTGATCTGCCATCTCGTCGACAGCGTGTACGACGGCGACCTATTCGAGGCCGTGAAGACCGCGATCGCGAAACTGCACGGCGCGTATGCCATCGCGGTGTTCTGCAAGGACGAGCCGCATCGCGTCGTGGGCTCGCGCGCGGGCTCGCCGCTCGTGCTCGGCGTGGGCAAGGAGGGCGAGAACTTCCTCGCCAGCGACGCAATGGCGCTCGCGGGCGTGACCGACCAGATCGTGTACCTGGAGGAGGGCGACTTCGTCGACCTGCAACTGGGCCGCTACTGGATCGAGGACCGCACGCGCAAGGCCGTCACGCGCCCGGTCAAGACCGTGCAGGCGCACAGCGGCGCGGCGGAGCTCGGCCCGTACCGGCACTACATGCAGAAGGAAATCTTCGAGCAGCCGCGCGCGATTTCGGACACGCTCGAAGGCGTTCACGGCATCGTGCCGGAGTTGTTCGGCGATGGCGCGCACCGCATCTTCAAGGATGTCGAGTCGGTGCTGATCCTCGCCTGCGGCACGAGCTACTACAGCGGCTGCACCGCGAAGTACTGGCTGGAGAGCATCGCGAAGATCCCGACGCAGGTCGAGATCGCAAGCGAGTACCGCTATCGCGAAAGCGTGCCGCTGCCCAGGACGCTGGTGGTGACGATCAGCCAGTCCGGCGAGACGGCCGACACGCTGGCGGCGCTGCGGCACGCGCAGTCCCTCGGCATGGAGAACACGCTGACGGTGTGCAACGTGTCGACTTCGGCGATGGTGCGCGAATGCAAGCTCGCCTACCTCACGCGCGCCGGCGTCGAGATCGGCGTCGCGTCGACCAAGGCGTTCACCACGCAGCTCGCCGGCCTGTTCCTGCTGACCCTGGCGCTCGCGCAGGCCAAGGGCCGCCTCACCGAGTCGCAGGAGGCCGAGCACCTGAAGGCGATGCGCCACCTGCCGGCCGCGCTCTCCGCCGTGCTGGCGCTGGAGCCGCAGGTGATCAGCTGGGCGGAGGACTTCGCGCGGATGGAGAACGCGCTCTTCCTCGGGCGCGGCATGCACTACCCGATCGCCCTGGAGGGCGCGTTGAAGCTCAAGGAGATCAGCTACATCCACGCCGAGGCCTACCCGGCGGGCGAACTGAAGCACGGCCCGCTCGCGCTCGTCACGAGCGACATGCCGGTGGTGACGGTCGCGCCGAACGACGCGCTGCTGGAGAAGCTCAAGAGCAATATGCAGGAAGTGCGCGCGCGCGGCGGGGTGCTGTACGTGCTGGCCGACTCGGACTCGAAGATCGAGAGCGAGGAAGGCATCCACGTGATCCGCATGCCCGAGCACTACGGCGCGCTGTCGCCGCTGCTGCACGTGGTGCCGCTGCAGATGCTGGCGTATCACACGGCGCTGGCGCGGGGGACGGATGTGGACAAGCCGCGGAATCTGGCGAAGAGCGTGACGGTGGAGTGAGGGGCGCGGATGGGTGACCGCCTTGCGGCCATGCCGGTGACATTCAGGGATGCACGGCGACGAGGGCGGCTTGCTGCTCGAAGCCGTTGCAGGGCGATTTTTGGCGCCAAGCCCGATATTCGAACGTTTTTTGGCAAGCTACATCGATCGAGCGCAAAATCGCGGGATGGAAGCCCCTGAAGATCTCGTTGGAGGCGCTTGGCTTGCCAGAAAGTACGGCCTCGAACTGGTCATGCCCCTCGCCACGGTCAGTCGCGTGGGCGGAAGGCGTGCGTCGCACTCGGAGGACGGCATCACGCGTGAAACCTTCGTCGAAGCGATGCGGCCGCAGACGTCGCTCCGTGGCCATCTGACGTTCTACCTGAAGCACGAAGCGCCGCATCTCGAGTTCCTGTCGAGGCTGTTCGAAAGATGCGACCCGCGCGAACTCGTGGACTGGTACATGAGCGAGCCCACGGGTCAGTATGTCCGCCGTGCCTGCTTCCTGTACGAGTGGCTCACGGGCCGGCAACTTGCCGTTGAACCCTCGGCAACGGTGGCGTATGTGGATGTGCTCGATGCGGACCGCGTCGTCGCCGCTTCCCCGGACGTGGCGACCGCCAATCGCCGCTGGCGGGTGCGCGACAACATGCCCGGAACGCCGGCCTTCTGCCCGATCGTTCGCAAGACGCCGCAGGTCGTGGAGAGCATGGCGCTCGACGTGGCGGGGCTGCTCGCGGATCTGGGACGCGAGTTCGGCGAGGACCTGCTGATGAAGTCGGCCGTCTGGATGACGCTGCGAGAGAGCCGCTCGAGTTTCGAGATCGAGGGCGAGGCCGACGCGGCCGATCGCATCCAGCGGTTTGCCGGCGTTCTGGGACGGCGCACGGGGCAGGGCGACCTGCCGCTCGCGGAGGCCGCGCTCGCCGAGTTGCAGTCCGAAATCCTGGGTCGCCAGACGTCGCTGCGGCAGTTCGGCATTCGCAGCTCTCCCGTCTTTGTCGGCGAAGTCCGCAACTATCAGGAGATCGTGCATTACGTGGCCCCGCCGCCCGAAGACCTTCGGCCGATGCTGGCGGGCATCGCGACCTTCATCGAGAGGACGAAGGGCCAGTCGCCTATCATGCGCAGCGCCGTGGCGGCATTCGGCTTCGTGTACATCCATCCACTCGCGGATGGCAACGGCCGCATCCACCGTTTCCTGGTCAACGACCTGCTCCGCCGCGACGGCGTCGTGAAGGAACCGATCATCCTTCCGGTCTCCTCCCATATCGACAGCGACGGCGCGCAGCGGCACGCTTATGACCGCATCCTCGAGGTCATCTCCAGGCCGCTCATGATTTCGCTTGCGGGGCACTACGCGTTCGGCGAGCGCATCGCCTACCCGGATGGCATCACCTCGAACCTGTTGTTCACGGGCGATGCGAGCGCAAGGCATGTCTGGCGCCTGATGGACCTGAGTGCCCATGTCACGTACCTTGCGGACGTGGTGGAACGTACGATCAAGGAGGAAATGCGCGAAGAGTCGCGCCATATGCGCAACCATGCACGGGCGCGTGTGGCGATCAAGGACATCATCGAAATGCCGGATGCGCAGATCGATCGGATCATCCGCTCGATCGACGCCGGCAAGGGTGTCCTGACGCATGCCCTGACCAAGGAAATCCCGGCGTTGGAGAACGATGGCGTCTGGGATCGGGTCGTCGCTGCGGTGAAATCCTCATTCGGGGACACGCCGTCCGGACCCATGGCGATCCGTTATGGGCCAGGACGGCGACCGGGCTAGGAGTGTGGGCGGCAGAAGGGAGTGGCGCGCCCCGGACCGGGACGGGGGCGACCCCTTCCGCGAATGTCCCCCGTCGCGCGCGTGCGCGCTCCTCCTCCTTTACTTCGCTGCAGGGGCCACC
>NZ_JBFWNP010000064.1:0-26143 GCF_050250995.1 Ramlibacter sp. | reverse complement strand
TCGCATCGCCGCCGGTGGTCGCCGTCAGCGTGTACGTGATGTTGCCGTCGATCAGGTCGTCGTTCGCGCCCGTCACCGTGACGGTCTGCGCGGTGTTCCAGTTCGCCGTCGTGAACGTCAGCGTGCTGGCGCTCAGGCTACCTTCGGTCGCGTCCAGGCCCGTCAAGGTCACTGTGACGTTACCGGCGGGAGCCTTGTCCAGAACCGCGGTGAAGGTCTTGGTCTGCCCGGTGCCCGTCGCTTCCGTCGTCGTCAGCGTCGGCCCGCCCGTGAGCGTCAACCCCGAGACGTCGTCGTCGACGTTGCGAACGTTGATCGTCGCGCTCTTCGCGTTCGTGCCCGCGTAGGTCGCGTCACCGCCCGTCGTGGCCGTCAGCGTGTACGTGATGTCGCCGTCGATCAGCACATCGTCCGCGCCGGTGACCGTCACCGTCTGCGCCGTGTTCCAGTTCGCCGTCGTGAACGTCAGCGTGCTGGCGCTCAGGCTGCCTTCGGTCGCGTCCAGGCCCGTCAAGGTCACCGTGACGTTACCGGCGGGCGCCTTGTCCAGAACGGCGGTGAACGTTTTGGTTTGCGTCGTACCCGTCGCTTCCGTCGTCGTCAGCGTCGGGCCACCCGTGAGCGTCAGTCCCGAGACGTCATTGTCGAGATTCGTGACCGCGACGGTCGCCGTCTTCGCATTGGTCCCGCTGTACCCCGCGTCGCCGCTCGACGTCGCCGTGAGCGTGTACGTGATGCTTCCATCGATCAGGTCGTCGTTGACGCCCGTGACCGTGACCGTCTGATTCGTATTCCAGTTCGCGGTCGTGAACGTCAAGGCGGACGCGGACAGGCTGCCTTCCGTCGCGTCCAGTCCCGACATCGTCAGCACGACATCGCCAACGGGCTGCGCCCCCAGGCGCAGCGTGTACGTCTGCGTGGTGCCGGCTTCCGAAGTCGTGATCGCACTGCCCGCGATCACGCTGCCCACGTCGTTGTCCACGTTCGTGACAGACACCGTGGCCGTACGCGCATTCGCCCCGGTGTAGGTCGCGGCGCCGCTGGAGACGACCGTCAGCGAATACGCGATGTTTCCGTCGATCAGCGAATCGTCGACACCGGTGACGGTCACGGTCTGTGCCGTGTTCCAGTTGGCTGTCGTGAACGTGCGGGTATTTCCACCCGAAATCGTGTGCTCGCTGGCGTCGAGTCCGCTGATCGTCAGCACCACGTTCGCGGTGGGCGCCTTCGTCAGCCGCAGGGTGAAGGTGCCGGTCGTCCCCGCCTCGGTCGTCGTGATGGGAGCGCCGGTCACCGTGATGCCGGGCACAGCCGAAGTCACGCCGATGTTCACGCCCGTGACGACCTGCCCGATGGTCAGAACGTCGCCCGTGCCGCTGACGCCGCTGGCCGGCGAGTACGTCGGGGAAGCGCCCAGCGCCCCATTCGTGTCCGTGACGCGAACGATGTAATGTCCCGGAAGCGCCCCCGTGAAACTGAAGTTGCCGTTGGCGTCCGTCGTATCGGTGGCAAGCAGGCGCTCTGCCGTGGGGCTCGTGTCGTAGACGCCGTCGTTGTCGCGGTCCTCCCGAATCTCCACGGTGACGTTGCCCATCAGCTGCTCGCCGGAGTCGAGCACGCCGTTCGCATTCGCGTCCACGTAGATCTGCCCGCTCACCGACCCCGTCGGCGGCGTCCAGCCCGCGCCGTCCGCCATCGACAACGTCATCGTCGTCGTGCCGTTGGTGGTCACGTTGATCGACGTGCCCATCGACGTGCTCGTCGGCGTGTACTCGCGGACCGTGGAGCCGCTGAGCACGTATGCCTTGCCGGTGTTGCTCTCGCCCAGCTGCGGCCCGCTCCAGGTGTGAGTCGCGGTGCTCACCTGTGACCCGGTGGTCGCGTTGTAGCGGATGATGTTGTTCGTGTTGCCGCTGATGATCCAGTTGCTGGCCGCGTAGTAACCGATGTCGCCCCAGTCCACGCCCGTGTTGGTCGTGAAGGTCGAGACGGTATTCACCGTCTGCCCACTGTTCGTGAATGTGATCTTGTAGATCGTGTTCGTGGTGCTGACGTTCTGCTCCACGCCCAGGAACAGCGTGTTGTTGTAGAACGTGGCGGCGCCGCTGCCCACCCCGCGCGAACCGACGGTCACGCCGGCGGTTCGCAGGTCGTCGTTGACGACGAAATGGGTGTTGGTGATGTAGTTGTAGGCGAAGAGCGCCCAGGTCGTCGGGCTCGTCGACTCGCTGTCAACGTAGTAGATCAGGTTGTTCGCCTGATCGACCGCCACGGAGTTCACCACGGCCGAGAGCGTGTGGATGCCGATGGTGCCGGGAACGGTCGTCAGCTGGATGGCCTTGCCGCTCGTGACGTCGACGCTCCAGAACGTATTGCCGTAGGCGCCGATCAGCGCCCCGTCGCCCGCGCTGATGGCAACCGTCAGCAGGTTGTCGAACTGGTCCGCCGTGAGGGTGGCGGCCTCGATAGCCCCCGTGGACGCCTCGAGGACCCAGTCACCCTGCTTCGACGCCGCGCCCGTGGCGTTGGTCGAGGCAGCGACATCCGCGCCGCTCGCCTGCGCAATGGCGTCGATCAGCGCCGGCCCGTCGCCCTGGGCGACGTCGCAACCGTAAAGAAGAATGTCGGCGTCCGCCGCCATCGAGGAACCGATGCGGCCCAGCAGATCCGTGTACCCGCCGATCGTGCCGGAGTTGAGCACGGTGGAGCCGAGACGAATTTCGCCGGGCTCGCCATGGCCGAGCACATGGATGGCGGTGACGCCCGAGCGGCCCGCCAGCGCTTCGGCGATCTGCTCGAAGCCATCCCGGTCCGCCGTCAGCCGGACGACCTGGCCCTTCACGCCTTGCAGGAAGCCCTCGACGTCGCCTGCGGTCGGGTCGATGAAGATCAGCTCCGTGCCTTCGGGCGCCGCGGTCGCAGGCACTGCCTGCGCGGGCTCCGGTGAAATAGGCAGCTCGGCCGCAGCAACGTCAACCGCCTCCACGGGTAGAGCAGCCGCGACCGGCGCATCCGGGACGACCATCGCGGGCGAAACCGAAGCACTCGTCGCCGACAGGGGAACCGGCGCCGACAGAGCCGACACGGTCGCAGGGTCGATCGCCGAGACATCCGAGGCGGGCTGTGCCGGGACGATCGGAGCGTCCACGGATGCGGAAGCGGCCTGCTCCAGGACGGGGACGGCGCTACCGGTCATTCCCAGCGCATCGAACACCGCCGCGATGCGCGACTCGGAAAGCGTGACCCACAGGGGGGCGCCGCTCGCGGTCATCGCCTCGAAGAATCCCGGATCGGTGACGACAAGGTATCCCGCGTCAGCCGTCACCGCATCGGCCGATGCGGGCTGCGAATTCGGCTCGACATAGAAAGCCCGCAGGGCGCCAGCAACGATCAGTGCACCCGACAGAACGCCAGTGACATCGACGTCACCGTAGTTCAGCCGCAGGAAATCCGCCGACTGGCCTTCGACCGAGACGTGGCCGAGCGCACCCGGGACCACCTCGATGCTCGAAGTTCCGGGGTGCCGACGCGCGGCATATACAGTCGAGAACGTCCGTGCGGCCATGTGCCCTTTAATCCCCTGAGTGGTCGCCGTCAATCCGACGACAGGTTGTTACGAGACTCGAAACACTCGGTTACAACGAATTGTATCCGTTAGTCTCACCCACTACCATCCGGCTGCCCGCCAAATAGTTCCGGCTTTCAGCGCATTCGGAGGTCTGTTTGTTTCCTGCGACGTCTCTGATAGACGCCGGGCGGCCGAGTCAGCGCCCGAACCAGCCGTTGAACTGGTTCATGGCAGCCCGGTCCGCCTGCCCCGCAAGAGCACGGAGCCTGACGTGAGAAAGCAGATAGAGATATCTCGCTTCATCGAGTTCCCGTTGAGCGGCGGCAAGCTGCTCCTCGGCGCCGAGAATGTCTCCCAGCGTGCGCACGCCCCCCTCGAATGAGCGGCGAGCGGAGTCGACGAGGACCGAAGCCGACCGCACGGCCTGCTCGAGCGCGCGGGCACGTGCGATGCCTTCGCTGACACCTCGGTACTCTTTATGGGCTCGCACCCGCAGCTCGCGCCGCGCCGATTCGAGCAAATCGCTTGCTCGAACCTGCTCGGCCGTAGCTTGCCGAACTTGCGACGAGACATAGCCGCCGGTGAACAGCGGCACATTCAACTGCAGACCGATGAGCTTCTGGTCGTAGCGGCTATTGATCTGCGTGACGTTCTCGCTGCTGCTCACCGACCACTGCGCCACGAGGTCGAGGGTCGGCCTGAACCCCGCCTTCGCTTTCTCGACGCCCTGGACGGCGGCATCCAGGCGCGCCTTCAACGCGCGCAGCTCCGGGCTGCTGGCCTCCGTCCGGTCGAGCCAGGCGTCGAGCTCCGCAGGCTCGGGCAATCGAAGCGCGAGCGTCGATGCGTCGATGCGAACGACCGAGGCGACCGGCATGCCCGTGATCGCCTCGAGCTGCCGTCGCGTCAGCTCGACCAGTTGCTGCGCCTCCAGCTCCTGCGCCAGTGCGAGATCGATGCGCGCCTGGGCCTCGTCCACGTCCGTGCGGGTGCCCGCGCCGCCCTCGAATCGCCGGCGCGCGGCGTCCAGGTAGATGCCATACGCGCGGAGCCGGGCGCGCACGAGCGTGAGCCGGTCGGCGGCGGCCAGACCCTCGAGATACGCCTGCGTGGTGCGGACGGCGAGACTCTGCTCCTCGACCTGGAGCAGCGCCTCCGCATCCCGCACTTCGGCTCGCGCCTGTCGCAGGTCGGCGCGCTGGAAGGGCCTGTAGATGGGCTGCCGAACCGTGATCGAGTTCGCGCTGCTGTTGTAGAGGAGGCGCGACGTCGTCCTGCCGCCGATCGACGGACTCGTGCTCTCGAGATCGTTGCGGTAGCGCGAGAGGCTGGCCGAGATGTTGGGCAGCAATTGCGCGCGCGCTTGCGGGACGCGCTCGCGGCGCACGTCGGTGGCATGGCGCACCGAGCGGATGGTGGGATCGTTCTGCAGCGCGAGTCCATAGGCTTCCGAGAGCGAAAGCGTCGTGCCGGCGAGGAACGGATTCGCGGGCACCGATTGACCGAGCAGCGACGCAGGCGCGAGCGACAAGGGTGCGGATGCGACCGAGGTGGACGTGGACGTGGTGGACGCGGTGGACGTGGCCTGCGTCGCGGCGCGCGGGGCGGTGGAGACGGCTGCACGGACCAGGAGCGCGTGACTCATGGCGATCGCGAGCGGGGCGTCGGCGCCGCCCGGCGGCTCGACGGCCCACGCGGCGCACACCGCCATGCACGCACCGGCCAGTACCGCCCGACGGAAACTGATCAGCACACTTCCTCTTGCCTCTTGTCGCGACGGATGAGGTCGATCATAACCGAGCGGATTCCGCCTTCCGGATGGGCCGCCGCCCGACATCGGTTACCATCGCATCGCCGACGTCTCCAAGAGTCAGCTTCTTCCAGGTTTGTCTTCCCCGCTCCCGCCTTTGCATTTCCGGCGGCGAGTCGTCGTCGAATATCCCCCCGAAGGTTTCTTGGCGTTCGCACCGCGCGGCGGTTTTTCCCGCGCGGCAACTTCCCCTATCGAAAGACAATCGCATGACGACTCCCACCACCACCGGCACCGTGAAGTGGTTCAACGAAAGCAAGGGCTACGGCTTCATCACGCCGGACGGCGGCGGCAAGGACCTGTTCGCGCATTTCCGCGAAATCACGGGCAACGGCTACAAGACGCTCGCCGAAAACGCGCGCGTCGAGTTCGAAGTGACGCAGGGCGCCAAGGGCCCGCAGGCTTCCAACATCCGCGTGGTCGCCTGATCGACCGAGCGCCGCAGCAGCGGCGCTCACCCTCTCCCCCCAATTCAACGCGCCAACGCGAACGGCCGCACGGCAACGCCGGCGCCCTCGAGCTTCTCGCGCACCGCCTTCGCCATCGCCACCGCGCCCGGGCTGTCCCCGTGGACGCAGATCGATTCGATCGGGCAAGGCAGCATCTTTCCGCTTTGCGTCTCCACCGCGCCCGCCTGCACCATGCGCAGCACGCGATCGGCCACCTGCGCCGGATCGTGGAGCACCGAACCCGGCAGCTTGCGCGACACCAGTTCGCCGCGCTCCGTGTACGCGCGGTCGGCGAAGATCTCCGCGCACACGCGAATTCCCATCTCCTGCGCGATGCGCCGCGCCTCCCCATCCGCGAAGGTCAGCAGCACCAGGCCGGGGTCGACCGCCGCGATGGCGCGCACGATCGCACCGGCCACGGCCGCGTCGACTTGAGACACGTTCGCGAGCGCACCGTGCGGCTTCACGAACCGGATGGGATTGCCCGCGTACTTCGACACGGCCTGCGCCGCGCCGATCTGGTAAGCCACGAAATGCTCGATTTCGGCGGGCGTGCAGTCGAGGGTGCGTCGCCCGAAGCCCTGCAGGTCCGGATAGCCGGGATGGGCGCCGACGGCCACCCCGCGCTCGGCCGCCGCCTTGAACGTGCGCGCCATCACGTGCGGGTCGCCCGCATGGAAGCCGCACGCGACGTTGGCGGAAGAGACGAAGTCGAGCATGGTCTCGTCGTCGCCCATGCGCCATGCGCCATAGCTCTCGCCCATGTCGCAATTGAGGTCGACTGAAGCCGTGGTGGGGGATGTCATTGCCTTCTCCGGTGTCCTGAATGAAACGCGAGCCCATCGCGGATGCGCGCATGCTCGGCCGCGAGCTCTGCAAGCGCCGCGACGGCGCTTGAATGGTCGGTGCGCGCGAAGCGGATGCGCTGGCCGGGGCGCAACTGGCCGAGGCGCCACAGATCGGCCTCGATCACATTCGCGATTTTCGGATAGCCGCCGCAGGTGTTGGCCTCGGCGAGCTGGATGATCGGCTGCCCCGACGCCGGCACCTGCACCGTGCCCGGCAGGATGCCGTGCGAGAGCAGTTCGCGCCGCGCCGTCATCGCGAGTTCCGGGCCCTGAAGGCGATAGCCCTGCCGGTTCGAATCGGTCGTGAGCCTGTATTCGGTGGCCTCGAAGGCGGCCCGCGCCTCCGGCGTGAATTCGCCGTACTCCGCCGCGGGCAGCACGCGCACGGTGGCGCAGCCGGCGATGGCCTCCTCCCAGAACGACGAGCGCACCGACGAGGTCGTGCCCACGGGGCGCTCGCGCGGCCGCTCCCTGTCCGCCAGGGGCACGAGGTCGCCCTTGCGCAGGCCGCGGCCCTTGTAGCCGCCGAAGCCGCCCTTGAGATCGGTCGCGCGCGAGCCGAGCACGCACGGCACGTCGATGCCGCCCGAGAATGCGAGATACGCGCGCGCGCCGGCCTGCGGCATCTCCAGCGTGAGCGTGTCGCCCGCGCGCGCCGGCGCGGCCCACCAGCCGGTGCGCTCCAGCCGGCCGAGCTTCCAGCTCACGCGCGCGCCGGTGCAGGCGAAATACGCATCGCGGCGGAACTGCATGCGAAACGGAAAGAGCGCGATCTCGAGCCCGGCCGCGCCGTCGTCGTTGCCGACCATCGCGTTCGCCGTCGCGAGCGCATGCGCATCCATCGCGCCGCCGCGGCTCACGCCGATCGCCTGCCAGCCTTCGCGCCCGAGGTCCTGCACCGCATTGATCGCTCCGCCGCTCAGGATCTCGATCACGCGATGCCTTCCACGACGAAGCGCACGCGGTCGCCGGGCGCGAACAGGCAAGGCGGATCGCGCATCGCATCGAACAGCACGGCCTCGGTCTTGCCGATGGAGTGCCAGCCCGTGGGCGCCGTCACCGGCATGATGCCCGCGAGCGCGCCGCCGACGATCACCGTGCCCACCTCCACGCTCTGGCGCGGCACCGCGCGCCGGGGCACGGCAAGCTGCGGCGGCAGGGGCGCGAGATAGGCGAAACCCGGCATCGCGCCGATACAGGCGACGCCATAGACGGTGCCGCTGTGCATTCGCACGTACTGCTCGACCGAGAGGCCCGCTTCGCTCGCCAGGCGCGGGAGATCGTCGCCCGCCGCGCCGCCGTAGGCGACGGGAATCTCGATCTCGCGGCCGGCCTCCTGCGAAGGCGCGACCGCTGCCCATCGGTCCAGCAATGCGGCCCGCACCCGGTCGGCATCGACGCGCAGCGGGTCGAAGACGACGAGCAGGTTGTTCACGCCGGGCACGACCTCGCGCATGGGCAGCTCGGGGTCGTCGTGGAACGAGCGCGCGAGCGACCACACGCGCTGCTGCACGGCTTCGACATAGGCGGTGCCGCTCGCGTCGAGCAGCAGGCCGCCCGCGCCGAGGGCGCTGATTCGAGGCGGATCGGTCGTCGGTGCCATCGGGTGGTTTATACCGTCTCGCGTGCGCGGGCGTGGCGCTCGTCTAAGATCGCGGGACCATGATCACCGAAATCGCCGACATCCGCGTCAAGCCCGAAGACAAGGCCGCGTTCGCCGCAGCCATCGCGCGCGCGGGCGAAACCGTCATCTGCAAGGCCAAGGGCTACCGGGGCCACACCGTGTATTCGTGCGTCGAGACGCCGGGCCGCTTCGTGCTGATGGTCCAGTGGGATTCCATCGAGGACCACAACGTGGGCTTCCGCCAGTCGGACCTCTTCAAGCAGTGGCGCGAGATCATCGGCCCCTATTTCGCGCAGCCGCCGGTGGTGGAGCACTTCGACATCTCCAGCAGCAGCTGAGGGCAGCGCCTGCGCGCACCCTCCCCTTCGTGCCGTCCGAACCCGCGACTCCGCCCGCGCCCTCCGCGCCGCCCGCGCCGCCCGCGCGCGCGGGCCATACGCAAACCATCCTCGTCCTCGCCTCCGCCGGCTTCCTGAGCGGCGTGGCGATGCGCGTGTGCGACGGCCTGCTGCCGCGCCTGGCCGCCGACTTCGCCGTCACGCCCGGCCGCGCCGGATGGTTCGTCATCGCCTTCTCGCTCGCCTACTGCCTGATGCAGCTCGTCTTCGGGCCGCTCGGCGACCGCTTCGGCAAGGCACGGATGGTGACCGTGGCAGTGATCGGCTGCGCGGTCTTCGCCGGCGCGTCGGCGGCGGCGCCCGGCTTCGGGACGCTGATGGCGACGCGCATCGGCTGGGGCGTGGCCGCCGCAGGCGTCGTGCCGCTCATCCTCGCCTGGGTGGGCGACGCGGTGCCCTTCGAGGACCGCCAGCCAGTGCTCGCCAAGATGCTCATGGGGACGATCTCCGGGATGATGGCCGGGCAGCTCGCGGGCGGCCTGTTCGCGGACAGCGCCGCCGGCTGGCGCGGGGCGTTCGCGACGATGGCCGTCGCCTATGTGGCCGTGGCCGTGCTGATGGTGGTGCGCCTGCAGCCGCATCGCCCGCAGCCCCCGTCCGGCGAGCCCGCGCCGCGCGGCCTGAAGAGCTGGGCGCTGGTGGTGGAGGCGCGCTTCAGCCGCGTCGTGCTCGCCGCCTCCTTCGCCGAGGGCGTGTTCCTCCTCGGCCCGCTCGCCTTCATGCCGGCCATGCTGCACCAGCGCTTCGGCCTGAGCCTCTCGGCCGCCGCGGGCATGCTGGTGCTGTATGCGGTCGGCGGCCTCGTCTACGCGATGCTTGCGCGCTGGATCATTCCGCGCTTCGGCCAGGTGCGCATGCTCGAGGTCGGCGGCGTGCTGATGGGCCTGGGCTTTCTCGGCTGGCTGTTCTCGCCGGTGGCCTGGACGGCGGCGCCGGTCGCGCTCGCCATCGGCTTCGGCACCTACCTGTTCCACAACACGCTGCAGGCCCATGCCACGCAGATGGCGCCCACCGCGCGTGGCACGGCGGTGGCGCTCTTCGCGTTCATGCTGTTCTTGGGCCAGTCGATCGGCACCCTGCTCGCGGGCTTCGCGTTCGACCACGGCGGACCGGTGGCCTTGCTCGCCGCTCCGGCGGCGATGCTGACGCTGACGGGCGTCTGGGTGGCGATGGAACTGCGCAGGCATCGGCCTGCGGGCGGGGCCTAGCTCGCGTGCCCCGCCGCGCGCATCAACTGCGCCCGGTCGTAATACTCCCGCCACAGCTTGATCTTGCCGCCTTCGAAGGTCAGCACGCCCACCACGGGCGACTCGCCGCTGCGGCCGTCGATCACGATCTCGTCGGTGCGTTCGGTGAAAAGCGCATCGCCGATCACGCCGATGCGGTGGATGTGCAGCGTCACCTTCTTGTTCGGCGCGGCGAGTTTCGAGATGCGGTCGTAGATCGCCTCGCGACCCACCACCGGATCGAGCATGACGGAATGCAGGACGCCGTCGGGTGCGAAAAGGTCCGCGCAGGTGCGGAAGTCCTGGTCCTGCCAGGCCTGCGCCATGCGGCGGAAGATGGCGATCTTGTCGTCGTCGGTCATGCGGCCTTTCTTGTGGCAACGGCTTCGGCGTCGCGCTCGCAGTAGGAGTCGAGCATCGCCACCAGGGTGTCGGGCGTGTCCGTCGTCGCGCGCGTACGCGGGAAAATGTGCGCGGTGCGCTCCTTGCGGTCGAACCAGATCGACTCGTCGGACTTCTGGTCGGGGCGTTTCGCCGCCAGGTACACGATGGTGTCGGCGCCTTGCGGATCGTCGCGCAGCACCGATTTGAGCGTCTCGCGAAAGCGCGGCATCGAACGGCTGATCGCCGCCGTGTCGACCCATCCGGGATGCATGACGTAGAAGCGCCGCTGCGTGCCGGCGAACTTCCGCCGCCAGTACTGCGTGAGCACCACCTGCGCGCGCTTCGAGAGTCCGTAAGCCCGCGAACCCAGGTAGCCGCTGCCGGTGATGTCGAGATCCTTCACCGCGAGCGCATGGTTGTACATGCCGCCGGACGATGTTTCGATCACGGTCGCGTCGTCGGCGAGCATGCCGCGCGACAGCATTTCCTTCGTGAAGAGGTAGTGGCTGAGGATGTTCGTCGCGAACGAGGTCTCCAGGCCTTCACGCGTGATGATCTGGTCGCGCTTCTGGATGCCCACGTTGTTCACGAGCACGTCGATCTTCACCCCGCGCGCCTGCAGCCTGTCGAGCAGCGTCCACACGCTGCTGCGCAGCGAGAAGTCGGCCACCTCGGGCACGACCATCTCCGGATGCGCGGTCGATTGCGCGAAGGCCGCGAGCTTGCCGGCATCGCGGCCGACGCAGATCACGCGCGCGCCGGCTGCGACGGCGGACCGCGCCGCCGAGCCGCCGATGCCTTCGGAGCCGCCGACCACCAGCCACGTCTTGCCGCGGAAATCCGGCTTCAGCCGTCCCCACAACACGCTGCGCGCGCGATACCCGATCGCGCTGTAGCTCGGCGTGAAGCGCACGTAGAACGCGATGACCTTCTTCAGCGGCGCATTGTTCGCGTTGCGCAGCAGGGACATGATCATGGTGCGGACCCGCCCTCGACGACGAAACTCACCACGGTGGCGCACGAACCGCCGATGTTGAGCGTCTGCACGCGCTGCGCGCCTTCGATCTGGCAGTCGCCGGCCTGTCCGGTGACCTGCCGCGCGGCGTCGAGCAGCATGCGGCTGCCCGTCGCGCCGACCGGGTGGCCGCAGCCGATGAGTCCGCCGCTCATGTTGACCGGGCACTTCCCGCCGGGCGCGATCGTGCCGTCCTCCACGGCGCGCCAGCTCTGGCCGGGGGGCGTGAGGCCGAAGTGGTCGATGGCCGTGTACTCCGTGGTCGTGAAGCAGTCGTGCAGTTCGATGCCGTCGACGGCGTCCACGCCCTCGATGCCGGAGCGCCGCCACGCATCCTGAAGCGCGTCGCGCAGATGCGGGAACACGTAGGTCTGTCCGCGGCTGCGTTCGAGCTTGTCGATCAGACGCAGCCCCGCATTCCGGTGGCCCCAGCCCGCGATGCGGGCCATGCGATCCAGGCTGCGGCCCGTGCGGCGCGCGTGCTCCTCGGAAAAGCGAGCCGACGCCAGAACGACGCCGCAGCCCCCATCGGTGATCTGCCCGCAATCCTGCCGGCGCGTGCCGGGCTCGATGATCGGGTTCGCCTCGTCGTCGTCGGTGAACGCGCGCTCGTCGAAGTTCCACTTGCGCGTCTGAGCGAGCGGATTGCGCTTCGCATTCGTGTAGTTGATCTCGGCGATGCGGTTGAGGTGGCGCCGGTCGAGTCCGTAGCGCTGCTCGTACTCCTGCGCGACGCGGCCGAACGCGGCCGGCCACATGAAGGTGCAATCGATGTCCTCGCGGCCCTGCCAGGCGGCGGCATTCTGGTTGACCGACGCCTCGTTGCCCGGCGTGTTCTTGAACTCCTCGATGCCCAGCACGAGCACGCAGTCGTAGCGCCCCGCCTCGATCTCGGCCATGGCGCTGAGCACCGCGAGCGACGACGACGCGCACGCGCCCTCGTGGCGCATCGCCGGCACGCCCCACAGATCGGGCACGACCTGCGCGACCATCGCGCCGAGGTGCGCCTGCCTGCGCTGCAGTTCGCCGAAGGCGTTGCCGACGTGGATGCTCTGAATGGCGGACGCGTCGAGTTCGCTCGCCGCGAGCGTATGCAGCGTGGTCTCGCGCGTCATGTCGGAGATGTCTTCGCCGTGGCGCGACCAGACTTTCGCGAAGTCGGTCTGGTGGCCGCCGAGGATGTAGACGGGGGAGGTCATGGCCGGTTTCCTTGTGCGTGACTGCCGGAATAAAAGCTGAGGTCGATTTCGGATGCGTCGGCCCAGCACGCATGCGTGCCACTGCTGATGCGGTGCGGCAGGACGATGCGCGCGACGGGGCCGCGCGCGAGGTCGCGCGCGTCGAGCACCATGCATTCGGAGCGGTCGGCGTTCATGTCGGTGACGAAACTCACCACGTAGCCATCGTCCTCCGCCGCCGCGTCATGGCAGGGCGCCATCGGCGACTCGCTGCCGAAGCGGCCCTCGCCGAAGCGATATTCCTGCGACTCGCCCGTCGTATGGTCGTAGCGCAGGATGCCGTCGAAGAGGAACGAGCCGGGGTGCGCGATCATGTTGTACGAGTAGCGATAGGGCCGCGTCCAGTACCGCGCGTTGATCATCCCGAACTCGAGCGCCCGGGCATCGAGCCGGCGCTCGCGCGTGCGGCCCGTCGCGAGGTCGAAGCGCCATTCGTAAAGCGTCGGCCCGTAGCGTTCCGGCCCCAGCGTGGCGCCCTTGTTGTCGTAGCCGCCGCGCGGCATCGGCGTGGCCTGATGGTAGCCGTGCAGCACGATCTCGCTGCCCTCCTCCCACGCATTGAGCCAGTGCAGCACGTAGGTCGGGCTCGCCTCGAACCAGCGAATACCGTCCTGCGGCGCATGCCGGCGCGGCACGATGGCGAAGCGCGACGGCTGCTGCTCGCGATAGACGAGCTTGTGCCGGCCTTGCGCGAGCAGCGACTCGTCCCAGTGCAGCGGGAAGTCGTTCAGGATCGCGAAGTTCTCGGTGAAGCACATGTCGTGCGGCAGGCGCGGCGCGGGCAGCGGCACGGGGACGTAATGCACGAGCCGGTCGTGGCGATCCACTTCGCCATAATGCATGTAGGGCGCGGTCTTCGAGTAGTTGAAGAACAGCAGGTCGCCCGTGCGCGGACACACCTTGGGGTGCGCGGAGATGCCGCCGTCCTTCATCACCTCTTCGCTCCACGCCGAGACGCCGCGCGACTCCAGCGTGTTCGCATCCAGCCGGTAGGGCTCGCCGCACTGGTAGAAGGTAGCGAGGGCGCTGCCGGCATGCACGATGACGTCCGTCGCCGCGCTGTCGCGCAGTCCGCCGCGCGCGCCCCAGCCGGGAAGCTCGGCGAGCGAGGGCCTGTCGATCAGACCCGCATAGAGCGCACGGCCCGCCGCCTGCTCCTGCACGAACCCCTTGGTTCGCACGAAGCGGTTGCGGTATTCGCAACGGCCCTCGTCGAAGCGCAGCAGATGCAGCATGCCGTCGCCGTCGAACGGGTGATACGTGCCGCGCGGCTGATGCACCGGGTTCTGGGTGTTGCGCAGGTACACGCCCTTCAGGCGCTTCGGCACCTCGCCGATGACCTCCAGTTCGCCCGCGTTCACTTCCTCGTAGTTCGGCGTGAACGGCCCCGTCATGTACGGATGCGAGCCCGGCACGAGCGTGGGCCGGATGCGGTCGATGACTTCAAGCTGCATCGAAAGATCCTTCGATGCGCCGGGCGAAGCGACGCCCGGCGGCGTCGTATTCGGCGCGCAGGCGCTCGACCACGGTCGCGACCGGGTCCACCGCCTTGATCGCGCCCACGCCCTGCCCCGCGGCCCAGATGTCGCGCCAGCGCGAGGGCTTGTTCACGTCGTTGCTGTCGTAGCTGCGCGGCGGCGCCGCCGGCAGGTTGTCGGGGTCGAGCCCCTGCGAGCGCAGCGAGGGCTTGAGCCAGCTTGCGGCGGTGCCGGTGAGGCCCGCGCTCACCACGATGTCGTCCACGGTGCTGTCGACCAGCATCTGCTTGTAGGCGGCATCGGCCATGCTCTCGCGCGTGGCGATGAAGCGCGTTCCCATGTAGACGAGGTCGGCGCCCGCCGCCACCGCGCCGGCCACGCCCCAGCCGTCCGTGATGCCGCCGCCCACGATGATCAGCCCGTCGTAGAACTCGCGCACGGCACTGACGAAGGCGAAGGGCGAGAGCGTGCCGGTGTGGCCGCCCGCGCCGTTGCAGATGCAGGCCAGCCCGTCGACGCCCGCCGCGACCGCCTTGCGCGCGAGCGTGAGGTTGGTGACGTCGGCGATCACGAGGCCGCCGTAGCCATGCACGGCCTCCATGGCCGGCTTGGGGCTGCCGAGCGCCGTCACGACCACGGGCGGTCGATAGCGCGCGATGAGCCGCAGGTCGTCGGACAGGCGCGTGTTGGACGAATGCGTGACGAGATTCGCGCACCACGGGCCGATGCTCTCGGGCGCCTGCTCGTCGCGTGCGCGGGCGAGCGCGTCGACGATCTCGCGCATCCAGGTGTCGAGCACCTCGATGGGCCGCGCATTCGGCGTGGGGAACGCGCCGACGATGCCGGCGCGGCATGCCGCCACGACCAGCTCGGGGCCGGACACGAGGAACATCGGCGCGGCCACCACCGGCACGCGCAGGCGCAGGAGCAATTCGTGCGGCGTCATTCGCTTGCCTTGAAGCCCGAGAGTTTCACCGCCTCGGCCCAGCGCTTGCTGTCGGATTGCACGAAGCTGCGGTACCGATCCGGCGACATCGGCAGCGGCTCGAAGTCGATGTCGCGCCATTTCTGCTGGATCTCCGGCGAGTTCAGCGCCTTGGTCAGTTCGGCGTTCAGCCGCGCGATCACCGCATCGGGCGTCGCCGCGGGCGCGGAGAAGCCCGCCCAGATGTAGATCTCGAGATCGGGATAGCCCTCCTCGGTGAACGTCGGCACGTTGGGCAGCAGCGGCGAGCGCTTGGGCGTGGAGACGGCCAGCACCTTCACCTTGCCCGATTCGACGTGCGGCTTGACGGCGAGCAGCGGCAGGAAGGCGGCCTGCACCTGTCCGCCCACGAGGTTCTGCACGGCGGGCGGCGTGCCGTTGTAGGGCACGTGAACCATGTCGAGCCCGGCGCGCCGGTTGAGCAGGACGCCGGCGAAGTGCGACGAGTTGCCCGCGGTGAACGACGCATACGACACCGCGCCGGGCTTGGACTTCGTCCAGGCCACGAACTCCTTCAGGTTGTTCGCGGGCACGGCCGAGGCGTTCACTGCGAGCACGAGCGACGCGCCGAGGAATCCCGAGACCGGCTTGAAGCTCTTCTCCGCGTCGTAGGGCAACTTGCTGAACGTATGCGGATTGATCGCGAGCATGCTCGTGTTGGACAGCAGCAGCGTGTAGCCATCGGCCGGCGCCTGCGCGACCGCGATGGCCGCGATGTTGCCGCCGCCGCCGGGGCGGTTGTCGACGAGCAGTTGCTGGCCGGTGTTGCGGCGGAATTCCTCCGCGACCTGGCGCAGCGCGGTATCGAGCGTGTTGCCGGCCGCGAAGGGGACCACGACGCGCACCGGCTTGTCGGGGAAGGTCTGGGCCGCGGCGGGCAGCGCCGCCGTGAGCGCCGAGGTGGCCATCGCGGCGCCGGCCAGCAGAAGGGTTCGCTTGTTCATGTCGTGTCTCCGTGTCCTGTCTCTGTCGTCTGTTGTCGTTCGTCGGTACTTCATCGAATCAGCAGCGGACGCAAGGCATCCGCCAGCGCGTCCGGCCGTTCCGCGGGCAGCATGTGCCCGCAGCCATCCACCCATTGCAGCCGCGCGCCCGGCACGAGCGCGGCCAGTTCCTCGGACAGCGCGGGCGGCGTGATGCGGTCCTGCCGGCCGCACACCACCGTGACCGGCAGATCGAGTTTCGCGAGCATCGCGCGGTGATCGCCACGCCCCTGCGCCGCCCGGTTCTGGCGGATCGCGGTCTCGGCGCCCACGCGCAGCATCATGTCCTTGAGTTCGAGCAGCAGCCCGCGCGTCGCTTCATGCGTGCCGAACTGAAGGATGCCGTCGAGGACGCGCGAAAAATCCTTCCGCATCGCCGCGATGCTCTTCTCGCGCGCCGCGTGCGCCTCGGGCGATTCGGGCCGGCCCGAGGTGGACATGAGCGCCACGCCGCGTACCGCCCGCGCGGGACGCGACAGCATCTCGATCGCGACGTAGCCGCCCAGCGAGAAGCCGCCCAGCACCACGGGCGCATCGGCGGGAAGATCGTCGAGCAGGCGCCAGGCCGCATCCGCCATCGCGGCGATGCTGTCCTGCGACGGCGCGGGTGCGCGGCGCACGTCCGCGAGCGACTCCAGTTGCGGCGCGACGGCATCCCACAGGCGCTCGTCGTTGAGGATGCCCGGCACGAGCAGCAGCGTCGCCTTCATGCCGCGGCCTCCGTCGGCGCATGCCGCGCGCGCAGTTCGCGCTTGAGCACCTTGCCCAGCGGATTGCGGGGAAGCTCCTCCACCAGGATCAGCTTCTCCGGCCACTTGAAGGGGGCGACCTGCTCCTCGCCACGCAGGAATTCGACGAGCTCCTGCAGGTCGACGGCCGCGCCCGGCTGGGGCGCGATGACGGCACACACTCTTTCGCCGAGAACCGGATCGGGGAGACCGATCACCGCGGCTTCGCGCACCTTGGGATGCGCGAGCAACAGGCCCTCGACCTCCTCGCACGAGATGTTCATGCCGCCGCGAATCACGATGTCCTTGTGGCGGCCCGCGAAGCGGTAGAACTGGCGCCGGTCGCCCGCGATCTCGAACAGGTCGCCGGTCCGGTAGTAGCCCTGCTCGTCGAACGCGCGCTCGGTGAGTTCGGGCGCGCGGAAGTAACCGCTGAAGATCGTCGGCCCCTGGAAGCGCAACTCGCCCACTCGGCCGGGCTCCTCGATGTCGGCGCCCGTGTCGAGGTCGACGAGACGCGTGCGGATCTTGCTCGCGTTCGACAGCGACCAGGTGAAGCCCTCGACGCCGATGCGCGGGAAATAGGCGCTGCGCTGCCGGCGGTCCGGTATGTCCTGTGGCGCGGACGAAAGCGCCGCGCCTTCGTTGGAACCGAAGTAGTTGACGACCTCCACGCCGTACTGCTGCGCGAACTGCTCCACCAGCCATTCGGCCACCGGCCCGCCGCCGGAGCCGAGGCGCTTCAAGCGGCCGAGGTCCACCCCCGCGAGCTTCGCCGGGTCCTTCAGCAGCATGCTCAGCACCGCCGGCGCGGCCACGGTGTAGTCGGTCGGTTCGTCGCGCAACTGCGCGACGAACACGTCGAGATCGAACGGGTGGTGATGGTGCAGCGTGCCCCCCACGAGCAGCCATGCCGCGAGGCTCGTCGACACGCCGGCCATGTTGACGAAGGGAAACGGAATGACCATGCGCGCGCCAGGCTGCAACTGCCCGGCGTCGATCACCGACTGCCCCACGATCAGCCACTCGTTGTGGTTGCGCGGAACACCCTTGGGGCGCGCTTCGGTGCCCGAGGTCCAGCAGACGGTGAGGACATCGTGGGCGGTGACGCCATGCGCCTGCATGTGCGCGCGCAGCGCCTTCGCATCCCAGGGGGCCTCCTGCCCGTCCATCGACGCGCCCAGCATCCGCACCTGCTGCAACGTCCCGGCGAACTGGGGCGCGAGTTCAGCCCACAACGCGGCCGAACGATGGTTGCCGACGCGCTCCGTCGTGATCGCCATCCGCGCGCCCGTCATGCCCAGCACATGCGCGAGTTCATGTCCCCGGTACTGCACCGGCACCGGCGAGATCACGATTCCCGTCGCCGCGCAGGCGAGGTACAGCGCGTGCAGATCCACGCAGTTGGGCAGCTGCGCGACCAGCACGTCGTCCTTGCGCAGGCCCTGCGCGTGCAGGAACGCGGCCATGCGCCCCACCTCGCGCAGCAGGTCGCCCCACGTCCAGCGGCGCGGATGCAATCCGCACAGCGCGAACAGGTTGGGCGGATCGGCCACGGCCAGCGTCTCGGGCTGGCGCAGCGCGGTCGCGATGAAGATCTCCGCCAGCGT
Organism: Ramlibacter sp.; assembly: GCF_050250995.1. GTDB lineage: Bacteria > Pseudomonadota > Gammaproteobacteria > Burkholderiales > Burkholderiaceae_C > Ramlibacter. Next base: position 7,799 of record NZ_JBFWNP010000064.1, on the reverse strand, counting down.
GCGCTCGCCCCACCAGCCTTTCTTCACGTAGTCCGCGATCTTCTCCGGCGGCACGAGGATCATGGCTTCGTCACTTCCAGCGGTCCAGCGTCCGCTGGCTCACGAAGGTCGCATGGAAGCCGTTCGGCACGCGGCGCGGCAGCGGCAGGCGCGCCACGGGTCCTTCGGCCAGGCGCGCGCCCAGGCAGTCGAAGACCTGGATCTCGGACTGCCGCTCGCGCGGATTCCACACGAGCGAGACGAGATAGCCGTCGTCCTCGGACCGGGGGTTGTCGCGCGGCGCGAAGCCGGGTTCGTTGTAGAAGAACTGCGGCCCGGCGCTGTAGGCGATGTAGCCGCCCGTCTCCAGGTCGTACTTCACGAGGCCGGGAAAGCGCGGCTCCTCGCGCCCGCCGGGCGGGAAGACCACGTGATACGACCAGCGATTGCGCCTGCCCTGGTAGGCGCCGTTGATCACCGGGAACTCGGTGTTGAGCACGTCGTCGATCACGCGCTCGCGGGTCTGCCCGGTCTTCAGGTCGAAGCGCCATTCGTACAGCAGGAAGTCGCGCTGGCGCTGGTTGATCGTGCGCTCCAGCCGGCGCACGTCGATGCGGCCGGGCTCGCTCTCGTGCAGGCGGTAGGGCGTGCCCACCATCACGACCTCGTCGCCGTCCTCCCACGCATTCACCACGTGCAGCATGTAGGCCGGCTTCGCGGTGAACCACCGGATCTCGCTCGCGGCGCCGTGCCGCGGCACGACGGCGAAGCGCGAGGGCTCGTCCGGGTGGAACTGCACCTTGTAGCGGCCGGCCGCCAGCGCCTCGGGGTCGGGACGCAGCGGGAAGTCGTGCAGGATCGTGTAGTGCTCGGTCACCGCCATGTCGTGCGGCAGGTTCGGGCCGGCCAGCGGGATCTCGATCGCGTGGCGCGGCTTGCGGTCCGGCCCGATCACGCCGTAGCGCATGTACGGCGCCTGCAGCGAGTAGTCGAACCACATCAGCTCGCCCGTGTGCTCGTCGGGCCGCGAGTGCGCGGAGATGCGGTCGATGGCGCCGTCGTAGTCGGCGCTGCCCAGCGTCTCGAGCGTGAACGGGTCCACGGCATAGGGCAGGCCCGAGCGATACCACATCGTCAGCAGGCGGCCCGCGTGGTATTTCACGTCGGTGTTCGACGTGTTCTTCAGCGGCTCGTCCGGCCGGTCCGCCCGGAACTTCTCCTTGAGTCCTTTCCACAGCGCGCGGCCCGCGGCCTGTTCCTCGCCCAGCGCCGCCGTGCGCACCCACTTGTTGCGGTAACTCACGCGCCCGTGGTCGAAGCGCACGGCATGCAGCATGCCGTCGCCGTCGTAGGCGTGGTAGCGCCAGTCGGGCGGGTAGTAGGCGTTCGGGCCGTTGCGCACGTAGAGGCCGGCGAAATCGGTGGGCATCTCGCCGATCACGGGCAGGTCCTCGAACACGTCCTCGCGGTCGATGGGGGCGTTGTTGCCGTCGAGGGCGGGGATTTCGTGGCGTGGCAGGTCGTCGAGCTTCATCGGGGGAGGCGCGCCGCGAAGGCGCTTCTTCATCGCAGTGGCCACACTGTAGGAACACCGGGCTTTCCCGCCTCGTTCCGGCTCGTTATTCCGGCCACAATTTCGATATGTCAAACGAGTCGGGCACGCGCAGTGCCGTATTCCGGTCCCCGCAGGCGTATGCCGAGCACGAGGGCGACCGCCAGTTCGCGACCACGCTCGCCCGGGGGCTGGAGTTGTTGCGTTGCTTCACGCCGGCGCAGCCGGTGCTCGGCAACAAGGATCTCGCGCAACGGCTTTCCCTGCCACGCCCGACGGTATCGCGCCTCGTCTACACGCTGATGTGCATGGGCTACCTCGCGCAGGACCGCGATTCGGGCAAGTACCGGCTGGGCTCGGCGGTGCTGTCGCTGGGTTTCCCGTTGCTCGAGACCTTTCCGGTGCGCCAGCGCGCGCGCGCCGGCATGCTCGAACTCGCGCAGCAGGTGCGCGGCACGGTCGCCATCGCCATTCGCGACCGGCTCGACATGGTGTGCATCGAAGTCACGCGCGGCGGCGAGCGCACCGGCCATCCGATCGACATCGGCCGCACGTATTCGATGGTGGGCACGGCGGTCGGCCGGGCTTACCTCGCCGTGTGCAGCCCGCAGGAGCGGCAGGCCATCCTCAACGAGATCCAGGTGAAGGCGCCGGACGAATGGACGCGGCACAAGGACCGCCTGCTGAACGCCCTCGCCGAGTACGGCCGCTGGGGGTGCTGCACCTCGGTGGGCGAGGTCTACCCGGACGTGCAGGCGGTGGCCGTGCCGCTCGGCCGGCTGGACCGCGGCGAGCTCGGGGCGATCAACGCGTCGTTCCAGCGCCGAACGCTCAACGAGCGCTGGCTGCTGGAGGATGTGGGGCCGAAGCTGATCGATCTGGCGCGGCGGCTGGCGTGATCGGGTGGGTCTTCGAGCACGCCCGCACCTCGTGCCGCGACGAAATCAAGCAGGAAGCAGCGAGCACTTCGGAATTCGGGAAAGCTCCTCTTTCAGAGCTTCCTTGGCGAGTGCGGTCTCGAACGCGACCTGACCGCGCAACCACCACCCGTCGCTCAACCCGAAGTAGCGGCAGAGTCGCAGATCGGTGTCCGCCGTGATCGCGCGCTTGCCGGCCACGATGTCGCCGATGCGCTGCGCAGGAACGCCGATGTCTTTCGCGAGGCGATATTCGAAAGGCCCAACGGCCGGAGAAACTCCTCTTCGAGCATCTCGCCGGGCGAAACGGGAGGGATGGTCCGCGTCATGATGATCCCTTGTCAGTGATAGTCCACGATCTCGACTTGCTGGGAGGACCTTTAGCGCTCAACCGCACTCCGAACTTCAGCCGGCCTCAGAGCCACGCGACGGAGGGGAGACACCACATCTGATTATTCGCTGCACAGTAAATATTGCATTTTTAGCGAATAACGGCTAGGATCAGCAAATATTCACTGCGCAGTGAATGGATCCTGATCGTGTATGAATCACGCACAACCGAGCAACATCTGATAGAGCGTTTCGTCGAGGATCTCAAGGAGCTTCCAGAAGTGGAAGCGGAACTCGACTATAAGGCGCAAAGACCTCCGATGGAGCGCGAGTACAACGCACACGTAGCTCTGCGTGTCGCTGGGAAGTCCTTCATCCTCCTCGTGGAAGCCAAGAAGGCCGTCTATCCACGAGAAGTTCGCCAAATGATTTGGCATCTGCGGGAGAGGAGTCCAGCGCAACGCAGCAGGCAGGAAAGGATGCGTCTGACACTGCTGATCGCCGAGACCATCTCACCAGGCGCGAAGGAATTGCTGAGGAAAGAGGGGGTGGGCTACTACGACAGCGGCGGCAGCCTGTTTCTGTCCGCCCCGGGTGCGTACATCTACATCGACAAGCCCCCGCCGAAGACCCTTGCGAAATCAATTCGTGCTTTGTTCTCGGGCCGGCGCGCCCAAGTGTTACATGCCTTACTGGTTCGGCAGCGAGACTGGTTCGGTGTGACGGAACTTGCACGCGAGGCTCTTGTGTCGCCAGCCACCGCTTCGCAAGTGTTGACCGAGCTCGACCGGTTCGAGTGGCTTGCGTCACGAGGCCAAGGACCAAGCAAGGAACGACATCTGCGTGAGCCCGGAGCCCTACTGGACGCCTGGGTCAAGCAACTCGTCACCACGAGGCTGCAGACCCTGCCTCGATACTATGTGGCAGGCATCAAAGCCGATGCGCTGGCGAAGCAACTGGCAGACGTTTTCGAATCACGCGAAGTCGATTACGCGCTCACCCACGAGGCAGCAGCACAACAGCTTGCACCATTCCTGTCCCACGTCTCGCAGGTGCGCGCGCGCGTGCTCGTTGGCGCCTCTGTTAATGCGGCGCTGATCGACCTAAACGCGCGACCGGTCACCGAAGGCGCGAACCTCGTCATCATCGAGGTGAAGTCGCCGGGCGACCTGTTGTTTCGCGAACGTGTGAGCGAGGTGTGGTTAGCAAGCCCAATCCAGATCTATTTGGACTTGCTGCGCGGCGAAGGCCGGGGTAAAGAGATGGCCGAGCACTTTCGAAAGGAAAGGATCGGCTTCTGATGGCTAAACCCGCGACGCTTGACGGCTACAGCGACAAGTACACAGTGGAGTGCGAGCGCGTGCTCGTCACGCTGCTGCGAGGTCTCGGACCCTGGAAAGACTCGGTCTACTTGGTCGGGGGGCTCACGCCGCGCTACCTCGTTGCCACTCGGCCGCCCAACGTGCCGGCGCATGCCGGCACCCTGGACGTCGACATCGTCATCGACCTGCAGATCCTCGCCGACACCGAGGCATACCGTACGCTGGAGGACAACTTCAAGAAGATGGGCTTCGAGCGGGCCGAGAACGAGAAGCAGCAGAAACTTTCGTGGCGATGGCAGACCCGGACCGAGCAAGGGGCGCTTATGGTGCTGGAACTGCTGGCCGACGCGCCGGACATTGCTGGCGGCAAGGTCCAGCCACTACCCACCGACGGCACGATCTCTGCGCTGAACATTCCACACTCGTCCATCGTCTTCGACTTGCACGACGTCGCTGAGATTCAAGCCGAACTTCTGGGCGGCAACGGCGTGGCAACCGAAAAGATCAAGCACGCCAACCTCGTCAGCTTCACTTGTTTGAAGTCCTTCGCGTTCGATCAGCGATTCGAACGCAAAGACGCGCACGACCTGATCTATTGCATCGAGCATGCGGCTGAGGGCATCGACGTTGTGGCCCAGGCTTTCCGCAACGAGCGAGGCGGCAAGCACGGTGCAGTAGTCGAGTCCTCGCTAGCAATTCTGCGCGGCCGATTCACGGACGACGATAAGACCGAGGGCTTCCGAAAGGACGGACCGGTTGCCGTCGCCAAATTTGAATTGGGTGAAGGGGACGAGCCCGAGCAACGTGAGGCGAGAGCATTGCGTCAGCGACAGGCCAGTGATGTGATTTCGCGGCTTCTCGACCGGGTCGCCAAAGACGAGGGGGCCGCATGAGTTTTCCTGCCGATATCAAGGGCTGCATGAAGGACTGCATCCTGTCGCTGTTCTGGCCGCGGAAGGACATCGTCGGCTTCTTCGAGAAACACGGATGCACGAAGGCGGAGCTTGAGTCCGTGCCGCTTGAGGGAGAGAGCGCCCTCAAGCGGTACGAAATCGTCGATGCGCTGTTCACAGCGCTCGCGGCGAGGTCAGACTCAGGGCTCGGGCCTTTCCGCGCCATGCTGCAGTCGCTGCTGAATTGGTCCCACTTTGACCCGTACTACTTCGACAAGCTGCGCAAACTGGATAGAGGCACGGCGACCAAGAACTTGGAGCATCTGCGCCAATTGCAAGAAATCCGGGATGCCAAGATTAGGGTTGATCGTGATCGCCGAGCGGCGCAAGAAGCACAGCGCCAACAACCAACGACGTCGCTGGATCAACTGCGCGCCGAATACCTCGACCTACTCGCAAACAAGACTTCGCGGCAGCAGCGCGGTTACGCGCTGGAGCGCATCTTGGCCGAGTTGTCGCGTCTCTCACGGCTGGAGACCACAGAAGCCTTCCGCGTCAGCGGGGAGCAAATCGACGGCGCAGTGAAGTTCGATGGCGAACACTACTTGATCGAAGCCAAGTGGCAAGAACGGTCCGCGAGCAATGAGCCTGTCTACCAGTTCGCCGGCAAGGTGGCGGGAAAGCTATACGGACGTGGCCTCTTCATTTCGGTGAATGGCTTCAGTCCCGAAGTGATCCGAAGTCTTGTAACGGGCAAGGAAATTCAGACACTCTTCATCGACGGCGAAGACCTGATTCTGGTGCTGGAAGGGCACCTCACGCTGCGAGACATGATCGACCGCAAGGTGAAGGGTGCCCAGACGAAGGGCCTGATCTACGTTCATCCGCTCTCGGGTGCCGAGAAGAAGCCGTAGGGGTTTGCTAAGTCTACAAAACGGAAGAGATAAGGAGGAATTTATGGACCGCGAAGCTATCGGCCGCCGAGCGCAGGATGTCCAGTCCGGCTTGCGCGATGTCTCAGATTTGCGCGTGTCGGCCACCATACCGATCACACGCCAGATCGGCATGGCGGCGCAGCTCGCCGTACACATCCGTGGCTTGGACACCATCGAAAATATCGTCGGTTTCCACGGCTTCTGCAGCAATCTCGGCATCTCGTCGGACTCGCTGCCTACCGTTCTGGGGACTCTGGAACAGATCGGCTGGATACGCGTAGTCCCCAATGCCTATGCGCCGACACGCATTGAAGAGTCCATCCCGTACTTTCAAGAGGTCTATGGTGCGCTCGGCGAGCAGTGGTCGGTGCGCAAGCCCGGGGAACTTGAGCAAGCGACGATGTCCATCATTGATCGACTCACGGTCGCGCCGGTGCCGCTAGAAACCTTAGAGTCCGAGTTGGGTTTGACGTCGGCTGACATTCAAACAGTCGTGGACATCGGTGACCTTGGCGGCTACCTTCGGCAGTACGACTCCCCGAAAGACCGTGTTCCGATTCTCTACGCGCCGCTCTTCACCGAGGAGAATCCAGAGACGCTGTTGAACTTTATCGCCAAGAACCCCGGCGCACACAGCGATATCGAGGCCGTATTCCAAGCGGCCAAGGCACACCCGGGCGCGCCGATCAGCGCGTTGGAACAGACCAACCCACTGGTTCTCGAACTGGTCAACGAAAACATCCTCCGTGCACCTGCCATCGTGTCGTCGGGCGGCGCACAGTCATTCGCCTTCGCCCCGTTCAAGACGACCCACCCTCGTGCGATTTTGGAGAAGGCGCGCATCATTCTGGCATGTGTTCGCTATGGCGAAGGCTACTCGTCCATCACAAAAGTGTCTGACCCGACCGCGATCCTGAGAGGGCTGCGCGACAGGAAGATGATCGGCCGCACGCCGCATTCGAACATCCAGTCGCAGTACGCCGCAGCGGCAAACATGGGGGTGGGCTGGATCGAGCCGGAAGGCGGACGCTTCCGCTTCCGACTCTATGACACGGAAGACAACCTTGCGGCGGTAGACTTGGCGCTTGCGATGTGTGCAGGTCAAAGCGAGGACGCCTCTTCCTCCCTGTTATTGCCGGCTGATGTCAAAGCCCATTTTTCCAAGTCTGAGCCTGGTGGGCTGCTTTTGCCGGAGGCGAATAGGAAGCGCGCGCGGGATCTGATTGCAACGCGAAAACTAGATCCTAAAACAAGCACCGCAGCCCGTCTCGGCCGAGCGCTGCTCGATGACTTACGAGGAATTCATCGTGTCATCAAGTGATCAAGATCATTCCTACAAGTTACTGGGAAAGCGCTTGGCATGGGCCTTGGGCTATGTGCCCTTGATCAACGTTTCAGTTACCTTGCCTGCGGATACCAACTCCCGTGCGGGAACGGACTTGACCGATGCGGATGTGCTCGGATTTCGTTTCAGCGCGAGCGGGGGCGTGTCTCGTCTGCTAATCGACTGCAAGACCGCTAGCGGTCGCGCGGTCGATCGCATCCTCTGGGTTAGGGGCCTGCAGGACGTTCTCCAACTGGAGGAACTGTATCTGTTCAAGAAGAAGATCCCGGACAGCGCTCGTTGGTTGGCCCATGAACTGAAGGTCAACTGCCTGGATGAGGAGGAGTTGCACGAGCTTGACGCGCGATTAGGACTAGGCCGCTTGAAGGGTCCGTACTTTGACGGAACCGGGTATGAGCAAGTCGAGGCATTGCTCACATTTTCGAAGGGGAGTGAATACCGGGCGTTGGCGCAGTTTCTGCGCGCAGGAATCTGGACGCTCAAGCCCGCGCACAGGGTCGTTACGCTTCTGAATATCGGCGAGCAG
>NZ_JBFWNP010000063.1:0-26763 GCF_050250995.1 Ramlibacter sp. | reverse complement strand
GCGCGGCATGCCGCGCCTGCACCACGGCCGTCACCTGCTGCCCCAGTTCCTCGTGGGGCACGCCGACGACCGCGACGTCCTCGACGGCTTCGTGCTGAAGCAGGAGGTTCTCCACCTCCTGCGGATAGACATTCACCCCGCCCGAGATGACGAGATCCGTCCGGCGGTCGCTGATGAAGAGAAAGCCCTCGGCGTCGAGGTGCCCGAGGTCGCCGTAGGTGGCCCAACCCCGGTCGTTGAAGGCGCCGCGGGTCTTCTCCGCATCCCCGTGATACGCGAATTCCACGCCGCCGCTGAAATAGACGAGGCCGACTTCGCCGACGGGGAGTTCGCGGTTGGGGTCGTCTTCCGCGACGACGTGGACCTTCCCGGCGATCGGCCGGCCCACCGAGCCCGGCCGGTCGAGCCACGCATGCGCATCGATGCAGGTGATGCCGGCGTTCTCGGAGCCGCCGTAGTACTCGTGGACGATCGGTCCCCACCAGTCGATCATCGCGCGCTTGATGTGCGGCGGACACGGCGCCGCGGCGTGGATCGCGAAGCGCAGCGTCGAAAGATCGTGTCGCGCGCGCAGCTCGGGCGGCAGCGCGAGCATGCGGACGAACATCGTCGGGACCCATTGCGCATGGGTGATGCCGTGGGCCTCGATCGCTTCCAGCGCCGACGCCGCATCGAACTTGCGCAGGATGACGGCCGTGCCCCCGCATTCGATGGCCCGGATCACGAATCGTCCGGTGGCATGATACAGCGGCGAGGGCGAGAGGAAGACGGCCGTCTTGTCGAACCGGAACATCCGCCGCAACTGGCGTTCGAGTTCCGGCAGGTCCGACCGCCGTTCGTGCGGGACCATCGGCCGCCTGATGCCTTTCGGGAATCCGGTCGTGCCCGACGAGTACATGAACTCGCGGCCCAGCGCGCGGCGCGGCAGCGGTGCATCCCCTGCCGTGCCGGCGAGCGCATCGTCGTAGCCGAGGAAGCCGGCGACCGCGCCGCCGATCGCGAACCGATGGCGAACATCCTGCAGATCCGGTTGCGCGAGCACGCCGCGCGCCAGATCCCCGAGCGCCGCGCTGGCGACGAAGGCGCGCGCGCCGCTGTCCCGCAACAGGTAGGCCACTTCGCCGGCCGTGAGCTGGGTCGACACGGGCACGTAGTAGAGTCCGGCGCGCCGCGCGCCCCACCACAGCTCGAAAGTCTCGATCCGGTTCTCGAGCAGCAGCGCCACGGCGTCGCCTTCTTGCAGGCCCAGCGACAGCAGCCAGCGCGCCGCGCGGTCCGCGCGTTCGTCGAGCGCGCGATAGGTCAGGCCCGGCCCTTTCGCCATGCGGACGGCGATCTTGTCGGGCTGCGTCGCCGCCCACTCCTGGAGACGAGGCACGATCCGGCTATTCCAGCACGATGCCGCGCGCCTTCATCAGCGTGCCCCATTTCTCCACTTCCGCGCGGACCCGCGCGGCGAGGGGCACGGTGGACGTCGTGCCGGGCTCGTAGCCGAAATCCCGGAGCTGCCGCTGACTCTCCGGGCGCGCGAGCGCGGTCTCCAGGCCCTTGCGCAAGCGGTCGGTCACGTCCGCGGGCAGGTTCCCCGGTCCGAACAGCGCGATCCACACCGAGGCATCGAAGCCCGGGTAGCCCTGCTCGGCGATCGTCGGCACGTCCGGGAAGACCGAGCTTCGCTTGGTGGTGGTGATGCCCAGCACGCGAACCTTCCCGCTTTGCACGTGCGGCACCGCGGTGCCGGGCGACACCATCGCGATGGGGACGTGGCCGCCGACCAGGTCGGTCATGACCTGCGCGCCGCCTTTGTAGGGAACATGGATCAGGTCCGCGCCGCTCGCGCCTGCGAACAGTTCCATGAAGAGGTGTCCGGGGCCTCCCACCGCAGGACTTGCATAGGCGATGGACTTCGGCTTCGCCTTCGAGAGCCGCACCAGGTCGGCGAGCGTGCGCGCCGGGAACGCCGCGTTGATCGCGATGGCGTAGGCCCCTTCGCCGATTACGCCGATGGGCGTCAGGTTCTTCGTCGGGTCGTAGCCGACGGACTTCGCGCTCGGGATGATCGTGACGGGGCCGTTGTCCGCGACGAGGATCGAATAGCCGTCGGCAGGCGCGTTCGCGACCGCCAGGGCGCCGACCGTCCCGGAACCGCCCGGTCGGTATTCGAACACCAGGGGCTGTCCGAGGGCAGCCTGCATACCCGATTCGATCGCGCGTCCGACCTTGTCCGCCCCGCCGCCCGCCGTGTAGGGGACCACCGTTCGGATCGGCCGTTCGGGCCAGGCCGCCCAGGCATTGCCGATGAAGGGCGCGAGCGTGGCGCCGAGGGCGGCGCGACGGGTGATGGATGGCATCGCATTCTCCTTTCGAGCGTTCAGATGGAAGAGGGACGGGAGTCGGAGGACGTCGATGTGCCGAGGGCAGCGCGCAGCCAGTCGAGCGTCGGTCGAATCACTTCGGGCCGGTCGAAGATGAAATGGTCGCCGCCCTCCATGAGGTGCAGCTGCGCGTTGCCCGGCGCATCGTCGACGAGCGAGCGGACGTCTTCCGTCGTGATCATCGGATCCCCGTCGCAGTGCAGCGCGAGCACCGGCATCGGCGCCAGCGCGGCGATGACGCCCAGCACGGACACGGCGGCGAACTGCGTCGCGAACTCGGGAACGAAGGTCATTGCGGTGTCGCCGGGCAGGAAGTTGGTCAGGCGGTTCGGGAGCGCCGCGATGTCGGTGCGGTGCAACCTGTCGCCGCTGCGCTTCGCGGCTTCGACCTTCGCCCAGAACTGCGCCATCGCGTCGGCGTCGGGATAGCGCAGGCGGAGGAAGCCGATTCCCGTGGCCAGCGGATGCGCGAGCACCGCGGCGCCGAAGCGCGGGTCCTGCTGCGCGGCCAGCAGCGCCACCGCCGCGCCGAGCGACGCGCCCACCAGGATGATCGGCAGACCCTCGGCGAACCGCTTGCGCGCGTCCTCGCCGAACTCGCGCACGATCAGCACCTGCTCTTCGGGGAGGACCCGGCCGCTGCCCGGCAGCGTCGCGCCGTAGCCCGGAAAGTCGATCGACACGGTGATGTAGCCGGCGGCGGCCAGGCGCGTGGTCAGCGTCGCGTACTTCGTCCCGCTGAAGCCGTGGCAGAACAGCGCGACACCCAGAGGCTCGACGCCCTCGGGTGGCCGACGCAGATCGGCGTACACCTCGAAGCCGAGGCTGCTGCGTACCGCGATCTGCTCCACGCGCATCGCGTCGTTCGTCGGTGCGTCGAGGTTCGTCATTCGGCGACGAAGTTCGCGTGCTTGACGAAACCCTTGGTCTCCTCCATCTCCGCGAGGTAGCGGCGCCGGAACTGATCCAGGTCTTCCGTGCTCAAGTCCGCGCCGGACTTGGACAGGTTCGCCCGCACCGCCGGATCGGCCAGGGCAGTCCGCAGGTCTGCGTTGATCTGCTGCTGCACCGCGGGCGGGGTGGTGCCGGAGGCGAACACGGCGATCCACAGCGGCGTCGTCATGCCCTTGATGCCCTGCTCGCTCGACGTCGGCACCTCGGGCAGCAACTTGCTGCGATCGTCGGCCAGGACGGCGATGGCGTTGACCTTGCCGCTCTTGAGCAGGTTGTTGCCGGCGAGCACCGACACGAGCCCGGCATTGACCTGTCCGCCGTACAGGTCGTTGACCAGCGGCCCCGCGCCCTTGTAGGGGACGAGGACGAACTTCTTTCCGGTCGTAACGGCCAGGCGCGTCGCGATCAGCTGCGAGAAGCCATCGGAGTAGCCGATGGAGCGCGCGCCGCCGGCGGCGACGAACTCGCGCAGGGATTTGTCAGGCGTGTTCGTCGAACTCACGAGGAGCATGCTCGCGAAGGCGAGCGAGCCCACGGGCACGAGGTCCTTCTCGAGGTTGTAGGGCAGCGACTTGATCAGGTACGGCGTCAGCAGAATGCCGTTGGCCGTGACGAGCAAGGACGTGCCGTCGCCTGGCGCGCGCGCGACGAGGTTGGTGCCGATGGCCGAACTCGCGCCGGCCCGGTTCTCGACGACGACGGGCTGGCCCCAGAGCTCCGAGAGCTTCGGCGCGAGCGTCCTCGCCGTCAGGTCGGCGGAGCCGCCGGGGCTGAAGGGGACGATGAGCGTCACCTGGCGCGACGGCGTCCACACACGGGACTGCGCGGAGGCCGGCAGCGGCGCGGTCACAGTGGCGGCGAGGGCCGCGCCGGCGAGGAGGAAGTCGCGGCGATGGCTCGCGCGATCGCGATTCGCAAGACTCATGGCATTTGCTCCTGGAGTGGGGGGAGGAACTAGACGACGATGGAGTCGGCCGTGAACCGCTCCATCGGATTCCAGATGACCAGGCACATCGCCGGTCCGACGGTGCGCGTGCCGTGCTCGACGCCCGGCTGGAACGCGATGACGTCGCCCTTCTTCAGCACCTCGAGGCGCTCGGACTGGCTGTCCTTGACGAAGAAGTCGATCTCGCCTTCCAGGCAGAAGACCATCTGCACTTCGTCGTGCGAATGCACCTTGTGGGTCGCGTTCGGCCCGAACTTCACCAGCGACGCGCCCAGCCCGTTCAGGAGGACGGGCTTGTACTGCACGCCGCCGGGGCCGGCGTCTTTCCAGGGGACGGCTTCGTAGTCGATCTTCAGCGCTCTCATCTCGTTGTCTCCTTCTTGTTGGAATTCCGTGTTCGCGCCCGCGGGACGTCAGACGACCCGCGACGCCCGCAGCCCGGCGACGTCGTCGTCGGCGTAGCCGAGCCAGCGCAGCACGTCGTCGGTGTGCTCGCCCGCTTGCGGCGGACGGCAGCGCACGGTGCCGGGGGTGTCCGACAGGACGACGGGCGAGGCCACGACGGGCACGTCGCCGGGCAGGCCCGGATAGTTCACGTTCTGCAGCAGCCCGCTCGCGCGCACGTGCTCGTCCGCGATGACCTGCGCGGGCGACAGGACTTCGGCGGCCGGGATGTTCGCGCGCTGCAGCCGTGCCACGGCGTCGGCGCTGGCGAGACCGGACGACCAGGCGGACATCGCGTCGCCGATCTCCCTTGCGTTCTTCGCGCGCAGGGTGTCTGTCGCGAAGCGCGGGTCCGTCGCCATCCGTTCCGCGCCCACGAGCTTCGTCCAGCGCGTGAACATGTCGTGTCCCAAAATCTGAACGATGATCCAGCCGTCGCGCGTGCGATAGAGGTCCGCGGGCGCGGCGATCTGGCTGCGGTTGCCCTGCGGCTTGCGGTTCGGCGCGGCGACGGCCTGCTCGATCAGGTACGGACTGAAGGAGGCGAGGGCCGTCCCCAGCAGCGAGGACTCGACGAGCTGGCCTCGGCCCGTCTTCTCCCGCGCCATCAGCGCCGCCATGACGCCGAACGCCGCGGCCACGCCCGCGCCGAAGTCGACATAGGACGATGGCGACTTCATCGGCTGCGCTTCGTCGCCGCCCAGGTAGATGGCCCCGCTCACGGCCTGCGCGATGCCGTCGAAGCCGAGCTGGTCCGCCTTGGGTCCGCGGCTGCCGAACGCGGTGATGCTCGCCAGGATGATCCGCGGATTGATCTTTGCGAGGGACTCGTGGTCCTGGCCCAGCTTGCACAGCACGCGCGGCGGAAGGTTCTGCACCACGACGTCGCTTTCCCGAACGAGCCGCCGGAAGATGTCCGCCCCTGCCGGCGTCGTCATGTCGAGGGTCACCGATTCCTTGTTCCGGTTCACCTGCATGAAGAGGGCACCCGCATCGCCGGCCCCTTCCATCGACAGCAACTGCCGGTCCTCGCCGCCGCCCGGGCGCTCGACGCGGATCACGCGCGCGCCGAAGTCCGCGAGCATCGCCGCGCAGTACGGTCCGGCGATGAAGCGGCTCAGGTCGATGACGGTGACGCCCTCCAGCACCGGGTGCATGCCGGCATCGGTCATGCGTTGCGCTCCCTCAGCAGGCTCTTGCCGATGATCGACTTCATCGTCTCGATCGATCCGCCCGCGATGCGGACTAGCCGCGCATCGGCGTACGCGCGCGCGATCGGGTAGTCCCACATGTAGCCCCAGCCGCCGAACATCTGCAGGCACTGGTCGACGACGCGGCCGTGCAACTCCGACAGCCACAGCTTGACCATGGCGGCGTCGACGCCGTCGAGCCGGCCCTCGACGAACTGGCGGATGCATTGATCCGTGAACACGCGGCCCACCGTCGCCTCGGTCTTGAGCTCGGCCAGCTTGAACTGCGTGTTCTGGAACTCGGCCAGGGTCTGGCCGAACATCCGGCGCTCGCGCACGTGGTCCACGGTCCACTGGATCACGGCCTCGACCACGGCGGCCGAACGCACGGCCTGCGTGAGCCGCTCCTGCGCGAGGTTCTTCATGAGGAGCTTGAAGCCTTCGTTCTCGGGGCCGAGCAGCGCGGTCGCCGGCACGCGGACGTCATGGAAGAAGAGCTCCGACGTGTCCTGCGCCTTCAGCCCCATCTTCTCGAGGCGCCTGCCGCGCGTGAAGCCCGGCGTGCCGGCCTCGACGATGAAGAGCGACAGGCCGGCGCCGGACGCGCCCTCGGTCTTGCAGGCGAGCACGACCACGTCGCAGATCTGGCCGTTGGAAATGAAGGTCTTCTGCCCGTTGATGACCCACCCGTCGCCGTCGCGCACGGCGCGCGTGCGGATGCCCTTCAGGTCGCTGCCCGCCTGCGGCTCCGTGAGGCCGAGCGCGCCGATCGTCTCGCCGCGCACCATGCCCGGCAGGTAGCGCTCCTTCTGCGCTTCGGTGCCGAAGGCATGGATGTACGGCATCACCATCTCGCTGTGGATGGCGAATCCCGGTCCCGTGTAGCCCGCGGCCGCGATCTCCTCGACGAGGACGAAGTTGAAGAGCGCATCCGCCTCGGCGCCGCCGTAGGCCGCGGGAATGGAGCAACCGAGCAGGCCCGCCGTCCCGGCCTTGCGCCACAGTTCGCGCGGCACCTGGCCGTCGCGTTCCCACTGCGCGTGGAAGGGCGCGATCTCGGCGTCGATGAAGCGGCGGACCGTCTCGCGGAATGCCGCGTGCTCCGGGCCGTACAGGGTGCGTTCGAACATCGGTTTCCTTGCAGTGCGCCGCGCGGGGGCCTCGGGTTCTCGGGTATTCAGTCGGCGACGATCGTCGTGCCGCGGTTGTCGATCAGGCGGCGGGGCTTGCCCTCCTTGCCCACGTTGGTTTCGGGCAGGCCTCCCTCGGGCACGAGTTCCACCGCGACCTTCACGCCCAGGTCGTTGTGAAGCCGACGCTCGTAGTGCTCGCGCAGTTCGTCGAGGCCCTTCGCGCCTTCGCGCAGCTCGATGCGCACCGTCATCTCGTCGCGCAGCACGCCGCTGCGAGAGAAGCGGTCGGCCACGCAGATCCATTCGCCGGTGGAGCGTTCGTCGCTTCGCACCGCTTGCAGGCAGGCCATCGGATAGATGTTGACGCCGCGGATCTTGACCATCTGGTCGGAACGTCCGAGGAATTTGTCCATGCGCTTGAAGTTGCTGCCGAGCGCGCTCGTCGCCTCGTGCTTGATGCGGCCGAGGTCGCGCAGGTTGTAGCGGATCAGGGGCGGAATCCCGCGGTGCAGGTGCGTGACGCAGATGTCGCCGACGCTGCCGGTGGGCACGGGCTGGCGGGTCTCGACGTCGATGAACTCGAAGATCGCCGCGTCTTCCATGATGTAGAGGCCGTCCTTGTCCAAGCCCTCGAAGCAGGTCGAGCCGATCTCGTGGGTGCCGTAGTTGTCGTACACGTCGCAACCCCAGAGGTCCTCGAGCTGTCGGCGCAGGCCGTTGTCGGTGTCGGGTCCGAGGTAGGCGCAGATGAATTTCGTCTTCAGGTCGCGCAGGTCGCGGCCGAGCTCGGTCTTCATCACGTGCGCGAGCTGGGTGAGGTACTCGGGGAAGGACACCCACGCGTTCACGCCGAAGTGCAGCGCGTATTCCAGCTGCCGCCGGCTCGGCGTCACGACGCCGGTGCCCGTGGTGATGGGAACGATGCCGAGGTAGTCGTGGCACGCCTTGTAGAAGGCCCAGCCCATGTTGGCGAGCGACAGCGTGCTCGTGATCTGCATCATGTCGCCGGGGCGGCCGGTCTGCGCATAGATCGCGCGTGCGGTGAAAGCGCCGTTGTATTCCCAGTCGAGCGGACCGAACAGCGTGGGCCGCGGCAGGCCGGTGGTGCCGCCGGAGGTCTGCACCTTCAGCGGCGTCTTCGCGGCATTAGCCAGCGCCTCGATGCCGCACACTTCGCCGAAGGGCGGCTTCTCCGCGAGGCTCGCCTTCACGTCCTCGGAATCGAAGGTCGGCAGCTTCGGGAGGTCGTCGATCCCGCGGAGGTCGCCGGGCTCGATGCCCGCCGCGCCCCAGAGCTTGCGGTAGAACGCGTTGTTCCAGCCGATCGCCATCATCTTCGCGAAGTGCCGCTCCTGGTAGGCACGCAGCTCGTCGCGCGACCACTTGAACATGGTCTCGTACCAGATGTCGGCGGGCGGAACCTCCTCGAGATAGGAGGTCCAGTCGATCGACTTGCAATAGAGCGGCAGCGCGGTGCGCTCGAGGTTCGAGGTCATGCTTCAGTGCTCCCGCTGGAAGACGTTGACGGTGACGGCGCGCCGGTTCGGTATGAGGCCCATCGTCTGCACGCCCGAGCGCACGGTGAGGCGGTCGCCCTCGACCTTGTAGTGGCGCACCTGCTTCTCGCCGACGTAGGAGCCCGTCGCGGTGGTGTCGGGCGTGGTGATGAAGCGCTCGGCGTTCGCCTCGAATCTGCCCGAGTAACCCATGAGCGTGCGGAGGAGCTTCGCCGCATCGGCGTCGTCCTTCGGCGGCTGCCTCGGCTCGCCGGTGGTGATGAGCGCCATCAGGCGGCGCTCCTTCGTCACGATGAGATAGCCATTGGGCGCCTGGCCGAGTGGATAGCGGGGCTCCGCTTCGCCTTCGACCTCCGCATGGCACGAGACCATCTTCCACACGCCGATGAGCGCTTCGGGTCCGGTCGTGTCTGCTTTCGCGTCTGCCATCTTGTCTCCTTCGTCGAAATCAACCGCCGATGAACTGGCCCCCATCGACCTGCAGCACCTTGCCGGTGATGTAGGACGCCTCGTCGCCGAGCAGGAACACGACCGAGCGCGCCACGTCCTCGGGCGTCGCGATGCGGCCCAGCGGAATGCCCGCGACGACGCGCTTCAAGGTGTCCGGGTGCCACGATTCGACAGCGCGCGCGCCCATCTCCGTCTCGGTGAGGCCGATGCCGACCACGTTGGCGCGGATGCCGCGGCGTGCCTCTTCCTTCGCGAACACGCGCACGAGCGCGTCGACGCCAGCCTTGGCCGCGGCGCCGTGCGCATTGCGCGCGGGAACCATCTGGCTCGCGATGGACGACACCACCACGACGCAGCCGCCGCCGGCGGCTTCCAGGTACGGCGCGCCGTGATGGAGGATGTGGAAGGTCCCGGTGAGATCGACCGCGACGTACGCCCGCCATTGCGCGGGCGAGAGCTCACGGACGGGGGTGAAGGCAGTGGTCACGCCCGCGCTCGAGACCAGCAGGCGGAACGGGCCGAGGGCTTCGCGCACCTCGCGATAGGCCGCGGCCACCTGCGCGTCGTCCGCGATGTCGCATTGCACGACGTGCGCGCGGCGGCCCGCGGCGCGAACGGCCTGGGCCGTGACCTCGGCTTCGCGCAGGTTGCTGCGGCAGACGACCGCGACGTCGGCGCCGCGCTCGGCGAGCAGGGCGGCGCAGGCACGGCCCACGCCCCGGCTGCCGCCGAACACCACCGCCACGTTGCCGCCGAGCGTCATGCGGTCGAGCTCCGAGGTCTCAGACCGCGGCCGGCTGCGCCGTGCCGAGCGCGGCTTCCATGCTGCGGGCGAGGCTGGTCAGCCGTGGCCCGACTTCGTCGAGCAACTGGCCCGCTCCGAGTTCGAAGGCCGGCACCGTGCAGCCGAACACGAAGGTTTCGTTCGTGTCGTGGCCGCTGCGCAGCGGCACGGCCACCGCCTGCAGGTCACGGTGCAGGTCGCCGTAGCTCACGCAGAAGCCGCGCTCGTCGAGATCGCGCTGCGCCTCGCGCAGGCGTTCGTCGAGCCAGGCGCCCTGCTTCGGATCGCGGTGGGCGACATCGGCGACGTAGGCGAGCATCTGCTCGTCGGGCAGCGACAGGAGATAGGCGCGGCCGGTTGCCGTGCGGGCGAGCGAAATGTGGCTGCCCATCGCGGGACGCACGGTCAGGCAGCTCTTCGACTGCGCGAGCTCGATGAACACGAGGTCGTGGCCGAGGCCGAGCGCGAGCGACACCTGCCCGCACACGCGGTCGGCGAGCGTCTGCATCGGACCGAAGGCGAGCTGGCGCAGCGTGGTGCGCGCGAGCAGCGGCTCGGCGAGGCGCGCCACGGCGGGTGCCGGGCGGAACTGGCCGGTGGGTTCGTCGTAGCGCAGCAGGCCGATGTCCACGAGCGTCGTCGCCAGCCGGAACAGGCTCGGCTTCGGCAGTTGCGTCGCTTCCATCAGCTGCCGGGCCGTGAGCGCGGGCGTCTCGGCCGTGAAGGCCTGGAGGATGCGGATGCCGCGCACGAGCGCGCTGCCCGCGGTGGGGCCGGATGCCCCGTCGTCGTTTTCGATATTTTGAGACTGCATAAGGAAAGTATTACCTGAACGTTGACCCTCGTCAATTTAAATGAGACGATCATCTCGTTTTTCAGGAAATCGAATGCCGGAAGCTTTCATATTCGACACGGTGCGGGCGCCGCGCGGCAAGGGCAAGCCGGGCGCGGGCGCCCTTTACGGCACGAAGCCCATCGACCTGGTGTCCGGGTTGCTCGACGCGCTGCGGCAGCGCAACGCGATCGACCCGAGCCGGGTCGACGACGTGGTGATGGGCGTCTCGGCGCCGGTCGGCGACCAGGGCTCGTGCCTGCCGCGCATCGCGGCGCTCTGTACGCCGGCCTGGTCCGGCGTGCCCGGTCTCGCGCTGCAGCGCTTCTGCGGCGCGGGGCTCGAAGCGGTGAATCTCGCGGCCGAGCGCGTGCGCTCGGGCTGGCACGAGCTCATCGTCGCGGGCGGGGTGGAGTCGATGTCGCGCGTGGGGCTCGGCGCGGCCGGCGGCGCGTGGGTCGACGATCCGGCGACCGGCCTCGCCATCGGCTACGTGCCGCAGGGCTTCAGCGCCGACCTGGTCGCGACCCTGCACGGCCTGGATCGCGAGGCGCTCGACGCGTACGCGCTGCGCTCGCAGCAGCTCACCGCGCAGGCCCAGAGCGGTGGACGCTTCGCGAAGTCGCTCGTGCCGGTGCGCGACGCGAACGGGTTCGCGGTGCTGGAGCAGGACGAATACCCGCGCCCGGACACGAGCGCGCAGTCGCTCGCCGCGCTGAAGCCGGCTTTCGGCGGCGAAGCCGCGCCGGCCTACACCTTCGTCGCGCGCCAGCGCTATCCGCAGATCGATCGGGTCCACGCGCTGCACACGGCCGGCAGCTCGTCGGGCATCGTCGACGGCGCGGCGCTCGTGCTCGTGGGCAGCGAGCGCATCGGCAAGGAATTGTCCCTGCGTCCGCGCGCGCGCATCGTCTCCGTCGGCCTCGCGTCCGTCGATCCCACGATCATGCTCACCGGTCCTGTTCCCGCGACGAGCAAGGCCCTGGCCCGCGCAGGGCTGGGTGTGGACGACATCGACCTGTTCGAAGTGAACGAGGCCTTCGCCGCCGTGCCCTTGCACTTCGCGAAGATGCTGGGCGTTCCGCTCGAGAAGATCAACGTCAATGGCGGCTCGATCGCCATGGGCCATCCCATCGGCGCTACCGGCGCGATGATCCTCGGCACCCTGGTCGACGAGCTCGAGCGACGCGGCCTGCGCCGCGGCGTCGCCACGCTGTGCACCGCCGGCGGCATGGGCGTCGCCACCGTCGTCGAACGCGTCTGACTGCGCAGAACTCCGAGTCCCCATGCAAGCACCCATCCGCTACGAACGCGATGCCGAGGGCATCGTCACGCTGACCTTCGACGCGCCGGGCGCGGCCGTCAACACGATGACCGAGGCGATGCGCGAGTGCCTCCTGCAGAGCGTGCAGGAACTCGCGGCCACGCGCGACACGATCGTCGGCGTCATCCTCACGTCCGCCAAGGAGACCTTCTTCGCGGGCGGCGACTTGAACAAGCTCTACACCGCGGGCGAATCCGAGGCGCGTGCGCTCTTCGATTCGACGATGCGCCTGAAGGCCGCCCTGCGGCAGCTCGAGACACTGGGCAAGCCCGTCGTCGCCGCACTGAATGGCACGGCGCTGGGCGGCGGCTTCGAGATCGCGCTCGCGTGCCATCACCGCATCGCGGTCGACAAGCCCAAGGCGCTCTTCGGGTTGCCGGAAGCCGGACTCGGACTCATGCCCGGCGCGGGCGGCGTCGTTCGCCTGCCGCGTCTGCTCGGACTCGCGGCCAGCCAGCCGTACATGCAGGAGGGCACGACGCTGTCCCCCGGCGCGGCGCTGGAGGCGGGCTTCGTCCACGCGCTGTGCGCCACGCACGAGCATCTCCTCGCGCGTGCGCGGGACTGGATTCGCGCGAATCCCTCGGCCAGCCAGCCGTGGGACCGGAAGGACTTCGCGCTCCCCGGGGGGCGGCTCGATTCGCCGCCGGTCAAGCGCTGGCTCTCCGAATCGGCGGCGCAGGTGCGCGCGAAGACGCGCGGCCGCTATCCGGCGCCGGAAGCGATCCTCGCCGCGAGCGTCGAGGGCCTGCGCGTCGAAGTCGAGACCGCCGCGGCGGTCGAGGCGCGCTATTTCGTGAAGGTCGTGACGGGCCAGGTCGCGAAGAACATCATCGGCACGTTCTGGTTCCGCGCCAACGAGATCAAGTCGGGCGCGCAGCGGCCTGCTGACGTCATGCGCAAGAGCGTCCGCAGCGTCGCCGTCCTGGGGGCGGGCATGATGGGACGCGGCATCGCCTATGCAGCCGCCACGCGCGGCATTGACGCCTGGGTGAAGGACGCGACCGTCGAGGACGCGCGCAAGGCGGTCGGCGCGGCAGAGGCCCTGCTCGCGAAGCGCGTGGAGAAGGGCGAGTTCGACGAGGCGCGTGCGCGAGACATCGTGGCGCGCATCCATCCGGTGGAAAGCTATGGCGAACTCGCGCACGTCGACCTCGTCGTCGAGGCCGTGCCCGAGAACCCGAAGCTCAAGGCCGACGTGACCGCGGCGCTCGAGCCGCTGCTCGGCCCGCAGGCGATGTGGGGATCGAACACCTCGACGCTGCCGATTACCGGACTCGCGGCCGCGTCCACGCGACCGCATCGCTTCATCGGCCTGCATTTCTTCTCGCCGGTGCATCGCATGCCGCTCGTGGAAGTCATCAAGGGCGCGGCCACGTCGAAGGAGACGCTCGCGCATGCGCTCGACTTCGTCATGCAGCTGGGCAAGACGCCGATCGTGGTCAACGACAGCCGGGGCTTTTTCACGAGCCGCGTCTTCAGCACCTTCACGCGCGAGGGCGCGGCCCTGCTCGGCGAAGGGCAGCAGCCCGGGACCATCGAGTCGGCGGCCGTGCTTGCCGGATTCTCGGTCGGGCCGCTGGCCGTCCTCGACGAGGTGAGCCTCGCGCTGTCGCTCAACAACCGGCGCGAGACCACGCGGGCGTTCCTGGCCGAAGGCCGGAAAGTCATGCCGCATGCCGGCGACGACGTGCTCGCGAAGATGGTCGACGAGCTCGGCCGCAAGGGCCGCGCCGCGGGCGGCGGCTTCTACGACTACCAGGGCAAGGGCAAGGCGTTCTGGCCGGGGCTGGCGGAACATTTTCTGAAGCCCGCTGCGCAGATCCCGTTCGAGGATGTGCAGGACCGCCTCCTCTTCTGCATGGCGCTCGAAGCCACGCGCGCGCTGGAGGACGGCGTGATCGACCACACCGGCGACGGCAACGTTGGCTCGGTGATGGGCATCGGCTTTCCGCGCTGGACGGGCGGCGTCTTCCAGTTCCTGAACCAGTACGGGCTGGCCGCGGCGGTCGAGCGGGCCGAACGGCTCGCCGCCCGCTACGGCGAACGCTTCGAGCCGCCCGAGCGGCTGCGCGATCACGCGCGGCGCGGGGTTGCGCTCTGAGATTTCGGCTTTCCCCACAACAACCGGAGACGCACGATGTCGACATGCATCCCCTTTCTTGCCGCGGTCGCGCTCAGCGCGTTCGCGTGCATGGCCAGCGCCCAGACCTTTCCCGCCGGGCCGATCAAGGTCGTCGTGCCCTCGGGTCCGGGCGGCATCATCGATCCGGTCGCGCGCTTCGTGCAGGAACGCTTCCAGCGCGTCTTCGGCCAGCCCTTCGTCATCGACCACAAGCCCGGCGCGGGCGGCGCGCTCGGCACGCAGATCGTGCAGAAGGCCCCGGCCGACGGCTACACCCTGCTCATGGCGAACTCCGGGCCGCTCATGTGGAATCCGGCGATCAACCCGAAGCTGCCCTACCAGATGGAGCGCGACTTCGTGCCGGTGGGCTCGCTCGTGTCGGTGACCAACCTCGTGGTCGTCCATCCCTCGGTGCCGGCGAACACGCTGAAGGAATTCATCGAGCTCGCGAAGAAGAGTCCGGGCACGCTGAACTTCGCCTCGCCTGGTGTCGGGCAGTCGGCGCATCTGGCCGGCGAGATGCTCAAGCGCGTGGCGGGCATCGATCTCGTGCACGTGCCCTTCAGCGGCGGGCCCGCGGCGTTGAACGGCATCCTCGCCGGTCAGGTCCACATCATGACGTCGAACGTCGGCACGGCGATGCCGCACGTGAAGGCCGGCAAGCTGCGCGCGCTGGCCGTGACCGACACGCGCCGGAGCGCGGCGATGCCCGAGGTGCCGACGACTGCGGAAGCCGGCGTCCCCGGCTTCGTGATCAGCCCCGAGATCTGGGTTGCCGCGCCGGCCGGCACGCCGGAGAGCGTGGTCGCCCGGATGCACGACGAAATGAAGAAGGCCTGGGCCACGCCCGAGGGCCAGCAGGTGCTGCAACGCTACGAGTTGAGCATGGACGAAGAACGCAACCGCTCGCTCGCGAACCTCAGCAAGCATCTTTCCTCGGAAAACGCGAAGTGGGCGAAGCTGATCAAGGACGCCAACATCAAGCAGGATTGAACCCGACGTGACGCCGAACTACACCGACATTCTCTACACGGTTTCCGACCAGGTCTGCACCATCGCGATCAACCGGCCGCAGAAGCTCAACGCGATGACGGGCCAGACCATCCGCGAGCTGGAGGATGCGATCCGGCGCGCGAGCGAGAGCAAGGACTCGGGCGTCGTCGTGTTGACCGGTGTCGGCGAGAAGGCCTTCTGCGCGGGCGGCGACGTGAAGTGGGAAGCCGATGGCGGACTCGAGGACCTCGACTTCCGCATCAACCGCATGCTGGTGGACTGCCCGAAGCCGACCGTCGCGCGCGTGAACGGCTACGCCATCGCGTCGGGCAACCACATCGCCTACTTCTGCGACCTCACCATCGCCGCGGACCATGCGATCTTCGGCCAGAACGGTCCGCGCGTCGGTTCGCCCGCGTCCGGCCATCTCGTCTCGCACCTCGCCGACATCGTCGGTCACAAACGCGCGCGGGAGATGTGGCTGCTCTGCGGCCGCTACAGCGCGGACAAGATGCTCGACTGGGGCCTTGTCAACGCCGTCGTGCCCATGGCGGATCTCGATGCGGAAGTGCGCCGCTGGTGCGACCAGTTGCTGGCGGTCAGCCCGACCTGCCAGAAGCTGCTGAAGAAGTCGTTCCAGGGGATCATGGACTGGACGCCGATGAAGGAGATCATCGACCGCCATGCGCCGGGCTATTTCGCCTCCGGCGAACAGCAGGAAGGTGCCGCGGCCTTCCTCGAGAAGCGCAAGCCGGATTTCTCGCGCTGGCGGTGAGGCGGATCCCGCAGCCGGTGCGAGGACAGCTCACCGTCCCGCCAGCTCCCTCCACCCCAGCACGCGGCATCCCTCGCGATCGAAGCGACCCCCCTGGTTCCATGTGTGTTTCAGCAGCTCCGACACGACCCACGTTTCGAAAAGCGCGCCTCGTGCGGGATACGTCACCAGCGCGCCGGGGGCGTCGATTCCCAGCAGCCATGACACCAATCCGCTGTCGGTGAAATTGAGTTTCGGCGTCCTTACAAATCGAAAATTCAAACTTCGATCTGTAATTTCGATCTGTAATTCAATCGCGACGGGTGGTTCGGGCAAGGCGCGCGAGCGGGTCAGCCGCGCTCTTCCGGCGGCACGTACCGCTTCGTCGCTATCAGCTCCGGCTCGTCGTGCGCCTGCAGACGCGCCCAGTGCGCATCCGCATCGGCCACGAAGAGGTCGCGCGAGATGGATTCTGCGAGCCGCCGCGCACCGACGTGCAGGCCCGGTATGTCGCCGGCAAGCGCGGCCTGGCTCATCGTGCCGCCCCAGTTAAAAAGATGGATGCGGGATAGCGCGTTGGCGCTCGCGCCCCCGATGCCGCGCATTTCGAACCCCGCGCCGAGATACGGAAACCGCGCCGAATCCGGATGCGCCAGCGCCTGCTGCGGCGTGACGTGATTGCGCCAGGTGTCGATGTCTTTGACGTAGCGCCAGAGCTCAGGGCGGTCGACCAGGTCGACATCGAAGCCGGTTCCGAAGATGACCGCATCGAAGCGCTCCGCCGACTTGTCCGTCGTGACGAGGACGCCCGACGAATCGGGCGCGACGTCGCGCCACGGCTCGCCGAGCCGCAGGGCGAACGAGGCATGGTCGTCGCATCGCCGCACCGTCTCCCACGGCGGCGGCACCTGCTCGTCGAAGATGTAGGTGTGGAAGCGCCATTTGCGCGCATCGTCCAGCGCTTCGTAGCCGCGCAGGAAGCCGGTGAACGTCGCCCACTTGTTCTTGTTCACCTGCGGAAGATGCTCGCGCCGCGCGAAAAGGGTGACCCCGGCGCCGGCTTCGAGCGCGCACGCCGCGTTGTCGAAGGCCGACGCCCCCGCGCCGAGCACGGCGACGCGCCTTCCGCGCCATGCGTCGAAGTCGATGGCATCGGCCGAATGGAACACGCGGCCGAAGGAAGCGTCGCGCGACAGCGAGGGAAATGCCGGCCACCGCGGCGCGCCGCTGCCATCGCGGCCGAAGGCGAGCACGAGCTTGCGCGTCCACGCCGTCTCTTCGCCGGCCGCCGAGCGCAGCCGGACACGGAGCAGTTCGCCGACGTTCTCGACGTCGATCAGCTCGGTGCCGTTGTCCACCCGCAGGCCCACCGTCTCGCGCACCCACAACAGGTAGTCGCGCCAGTCGATGCGCCCGATCTTGTGCAGCGCCGCCCAGCCCTGCGCGCCGTGCTGCGCCTCGTACCAGGCGCGGAAGGTGAGGGCGGGAACGCCGAGGTCCGGCCCGGTCAGGTGCTTCGCGCTGCGCAGCGTGAGCATGCGCGCGTACGTGGCCCAGGGCCCTTCGTCCCCGCGCGGCTCGCGATCGATGACGCGGATGTTCGTGACGCCTTCGCGCAGCAACGCATAGCCCGCGGTCTGCCCGCACATGCCGGCGCCGGCCACGAGCACGTCGAGTGCCGCCTCGCCCTGCGGCCCCGAAGCGGGCACCACCCAGTTCGCCACCGGGAAGTTGAGAAGCGCGAGCTGCGTGCGCGCGGTCGCCGCAAGCGAATCGAGGGCCGCGGCGTCGCGCGGACTGGCGACGGACTGCGGGGGAACGGGCGGAAGCGATGAGGGGCTTTGCACAACCAAGATAATTCCATCATGACGATCCAACTCGACTGCTACTACAGCCTGTCGTCGCCCTGGGCGTATTTTGCCGGGCCGAAGCTGCAGGACATCGTGCGCCGCCACCATGTGAAGCTCACGATGAAGCCTTACGACTTCCAGAAAGTGGTGCAGGTGACGGGCGGCATCCCCATCCGCACCCGGCCCGAGCCGCGCCGTGCGTACCACGACGAGGAGCTCGCGCGCTGGTCCGAGTACCTCGGCATGCCCATGGTGATCCAGCCGAAGCACTATCCGCGCTACACCGTGGCCGACCCGAACTGGAACAAGTACGCCGGCTGGATGGTGATCGCGGCCCAGCAGCAGGGGCTCGACGTGCAGCCGCTGTCGCACGCGCTGCTGCGTGCGCTGTGGGCCGAGGAGCGGGACACGTCGCAGCCCGATGTGCGCATCGCCATCGCCGATGCGAACGGCTACGACGGCCGCGCCCTGCAGGCGCTCGAGCAGGCGAGCGCCACCCTGGCGCAGTACGACGAGTTCAGCGCCGATGCCGAGCGCGCGGGCGTGTTCGGCGCGCCCACCTACGTGCTCGAGGGCGTGCGCTACTGGGGGCAGGACCGGCTCGATTTCGTCGACCGCGCCCTCGAGCGCCTGCGCCAGCGCGGATAATCCGGGCCATGCCGATCCCACGCTTGTCGCTTCGAGTGCTGCGCTGCCCGCCGAGGCGGCTCGGCGGAGGCTGAATGAAGGTTCGCTTCACCAAGATGCAGGGCGCGGGCAACGACTTCGTCGTGCTCGACGAAACGCGCGCGCGCCTGAACCTCACCGCCGCGCAGTACCGTCGCCTGGCCGACCGCCACTTCGGCGTGGGCGCGGACCAGATCCTCTCCGTGCGCCCGTCGCCCGCGCCGGGCATCGACTTCGAATACGTCATCCACAACGCCGACGGCGGCGAGGTGGAGCAGTGCGGCAACGGCGCGCGCTGCTTCGCGCGCTTCGTGCGCGACCGCGGCCTCGCGAACGGGGACCGCATCCGCGTGCGGACGCTCTCGGGCGTGATCGAGCCGCGCATCGAGGCCGATGGCCGCGTCGCCGTGGACATGGGCCCGCCCGTGTTCGAACCCGCATCGATTCCCTTCGACGCCGCGGGCGTGAGCCCGCAGGCGGACGGCGCCTGGCAGACGTGGCGTCTCGCCCTCGGCACGAGCGCCGATGCGCCCATCGTCGCGGTCGCGGTGCTCTCGATGGGCAATCCGCATGCGGTGCAGGAAGTCGATGACGTGGACACCGCCCCCGTCGAAACGCAGGGCCCGAGGATCGAACACCACCCGCGCTTTCCGAACCGCGTGAACGCCGGCTTCATGCAGGTCGTCGACCGCGGTCGCATCCGGTTGCGCGTGTGGGAGCGCGGCGCGGGCGAAACGCTCGCCTGCGGCACCGGCGCGTGCGCGGCCGTCGTCGCCGGCATCCGCCTCGGCCGGCTCGACCGCAAGGTCGACGTCGAGACGCGCGGCGGCCTGCTCACCATCGAATGGGCCGGCGGCGCCGCGAACGTTCTCATGACCGGCCCCGCCGCGACCGTGTTCGAAGGCGAAATGGAACTCCCCGACCAATGACCGACGACGCAATGAACCCCATCACCGAGGACGACATCGCCAGCTTCCTGGCGAACACGCCCGACTTCTTCGTGCGCCACGCGCAACTGCTCTCGCAGGTGCAGCTCACGAGCCCGCACGGCAACCGCGCGGTGAGCCTGCAGGAGCGGCAGGCGGAAATGCTGCGCGAGAAGATCAAGGCGCTCGAGCACCGCATCATGGACATGGTGCGCCACGGCAACGAGAACATGGTGATCTCCGAGCGCATCCACCGCTGGGCGCGCGACCTGTTCCTGGTGCAGTCGGGCCGCGCGCTGCCGGCGGCGCTGGTCGCGCAGCTGCAAAGGGAGTTCATGGTGCCGCAGGTCGCCCTCAAGGTGTGGGACGTCGACTCGCGCTACGGCGGCGAGCCCTTCGCGCTGGGCGTGAGCGACGACGCAAAGACATTCGCCTCGTCGCTCACGCAGCCGTACTGCGGCGTCAACGCCGATTTCGAGGCCGTGCGCTGGCTCGACGATCCGTCGGCGGCGGTGTCCATCGCGCTCGTGCCCCTGCGCGCGGGCGCGATCGACAGCCCGGCGCCCGCCTTCGGGATGCTGGTGCTGGCTTCGCCCGATCCGCAGCGTTTCTCGGGCGGCATGGCGACCGACTTCCTGGAGCGCATCGCCGAGCTCGCGAGTGCCGCGCTCGCGCGCGTGCGGCCGCACTAGCGCCATGGACGGCGCGAGCGTTTCGCCCGAAGACGCGGCGCTCGTCGAGAAATACCTCGAGCATGTGCGCGTGCAGAAGCGCCTGGCCGCGCGCACCGTCACGCTCTATTCGCTCGACATGGAGAAGCTCACGGCCAACGCCGCCAAGGCCGGCGTCGGCCTGACGCGCGTGCAGAACACGCACGTGCGCCGCTGGGTCGCGCAGATGCACGCGGGGGGGCGCAGCGCGCGCGGCATCGCACTCATTCTCTCGGGCTGGCGCGGCTTCTACACCTGGCTCGGCCGCGAAGGCCGGGTCGCGAGCAACCCGGTGCTCGACGTGCGCGCGCCCAAGGCGCCCAAGCCCTTGCCCAAGGCCTTGAGCGTCGACGATGCGGTGCAACTGGCCGAATTCGAGGACGCCGATGCCGACCCCTGGGTCGAGGCGCGCGACAACGCGATCGTGGAACTGCTCTACGGCTGCGGGCTGCGCGTGGGCGAGCTGGTCGGGCTCGACGCGCAGGCGAGCGTCGCCGCGAAAGGCTGGCTCGACTTCGACGCGGGCGAGGCCCACGTCCTGGGCAAGGGCAGCAAGCAGCGCATCGTGCCGCTGGGCCGCAAGGCGGACGAAGCCGTGCGCGCCTGGCTCGCGGTACGCGCGGAGGTGGCGCTGCCGCAGCCGGCGCTCTTCATCGATCCGCGCGGACGCAGGCTGAGCGCGCAGACGATCTGGCGGCGCGTGCGCCTGCGCAGCCTGCGGGCGGGGCTGGCGACGCCGGTGCATCCGCACATGCTGCGGCATTCGTTCGCGAGCCACGTGCTGCAGTCGAGCGGCGACCTGCGCGCGGTGCAGGAACTGCTGGGCCACGCCAACATCGGCACGACGCAGGTGTACACCCGGCTGGATTTCCAGCACCTGGCCAAGGCCTACGACGCGGCGCATCCGCGCGCGCACCGCAAGAAGTAATCAGGCGGTCTTCGACAGCGAGAACACGCCGCGCTTCGAGTCCGCGGGCACCGAGGCCAGCAGCGCTTCGAGACGGCGCATCAGATCGTCCGCATCGGCGCCGTCCAGCGGCACGATCGCCTGGGCCACGCGCACCTGGGCGACCCAGTCCAGCGGCTTGTTGTCGAAGGGCATGAGGCAGCGCGCGACGACGCGCGAGCCCGACTCCGCGATCTCCTGGGGCGTGAGCGGGCCTTCGAGCAGCATGCCGAAGCGGTGGTCCGCCAAACGCGCCACGCTGTCGATCTCGCGGGCGACGGACATCAGGCGGCCGGCGACGCGCAGCGGCAGTTCCTCGGCCGATCGCCGGTCGTAGGCGCGGCGGATCTGCGCGATGTTCACGATGTCGATCACCATCACCGCCGCGCGGTACTTCAGGCGCATGGCACGCGACGACATCTGGGCCAGGCGCTCGACGAACACGGCGTCGTTGATGAGGCCGGTGGCCGGGTCGATGCGCTCCAGCGTCACGACCCGGCGGCGTACCTCGCGGGAACGCTGGGTCCGCAGCATGAGGATCAGCAGCAGGATGGGCAGCTCGATGGCCAGGGCGATCTGCATCGAATAGGTGGTCCAGAAGCTCACCGGCAGCAGCGCCGTCACGCGCAGCAGCGGGAACGCCGCGCCCACCGCCACCGGCACCATGCCGGCGATCAGCCACTTGGCGTAGCGGTCGCCGCGGCGCGCGGCCCACAGCACCGTCAGCGTGCCGGAGATGAGGCCCAGCACGATGTAGGGAACCATGATGCGGACGCGGTGCGAGGGCTCGACCAGCAGCGCCGCCGCGACCGCGATGAAGGCGAGAAGGCCGACCGCGACCGACATCGCGTGCAGCGCCATCGAGCGCTCGCGCAGCGACACCATGGAGCCCACGAAGCCCTGCAGCGCGCCGACCGCGAGCATCGGCAGGACGAGCACGGCCACGTCGTTCCACCAAGGGTTGTCGGGCCACAGGTGCAGGCCCGCGATCCCGGTGAGCGAGGCCTGCGTGAGCCCCATCATGACGACGGCCAGGCCGAACCAGGCATAGGTCTCGTCGCGCAGCGACACCGCGCCCAGGAACGCGATCGCGGCCGCGAGCGCGGCCAGGCCGAAGTACATGCCGAGGATCAGCGAGGTGCGCTGTTCACGGCGCAGCAGGTAGCCCTCGCTCACGAACATCAGGGGCGCGCTGAAGTTGACCGAGTTCTCCACCCGCAGCAGGTATTTGCGAGGCTCCTCCGCCGAGACCTGCAGCGGCAGCAGCGGATGCCGGTGCGGAACCGGCCAGGCCGAGACGGGCACGAGGTCGCCCGCGGACTGCGGCAGCCACTGGCCGACACTGTCGAGGCTGTAGAGCGTCACGCGGTTCACGGCGGGGTAGGGCACCTCGACATACCAGCGCTCGGCGTCGGGCGCGGGCGGCACCGTGAACCGGATCCAGAGGTCGCGGCTCGTGTCGAGCGGGTAGATGCGTCCCCGCACCGTGGGCTGCCACGGAAGATCGGGGTCGCTGCCGACGAAGTTCGGACTCGCGTTGCCCGAATCGTCGGTCCAGGTGTCGCCCCAGTCGAGCAGGGGCACCGGCTGGCGCAGGGGGTCGAGCTCGAGGACGGTGCGCGCGTGGGCCATGCCGCCGAGCGCCGCGGCGAGCAGCAGAAGAACGGCCGCCAGCCCGTGTCGTGCGCCTCCCAGGATCCCCATGCCCCAACGATTCCTTGAATCTCTTCGTTCGTGGCCGCCATTGTCGGGGAAGGCCGCGCACCGCGCCTGCCGCACGGACAATACGCGCATGAAAGTCATCCGGTTGCGCGAGGGAAAGGAGCGTTCGTTGCTGCGGCGCCACCCCTGGATCTTCGAGTCTGCGGTCGCGCGCGGCGGCGGCGATGCGGGCGAGACGGTGCGGGTGGAGGGCGGAGACGGCCGCTTCCTCGCCTGGGCCGCCTTCAGCCCGGCGTCCCGCATCCGCGCGCGGGCCTGGAGCTTCGACGAGGGCGAGCGCATCGAGCCGGCCTTTTTCGCACGGCGGGTGCGGGACGCCATCGCGCTTCGCGGGCGGCTCGCCATCGCGAGCGACGGCCTGCGCCTCGTCCACGGCGAATCCGACGGGCTGCCGGGCCTGATCGTGGACCGCTATGGCGACACGCTCGTGGCGCAGTTCCTGTCGGCGGGCGTGGAACGTTGGAAGAAAGTTCTCGCCGACGCCCTGCTCGCCGCGACCGGCCTCTCGCGCCTCTACGAGCGCTCGGATGCCAATTCGCGCGGTCTCGAAGGCCTGCAGCCGGCGACCGGCTGGCTGCGGGGCGAAGGCCCGACCGAGCTGGCGATCCGGGAGCACGACTGGCGCTTCGGCGTCGACATCGCCCACGGACACAAGACGGGCTTCTATCTCGACCAGCGCGACAACCGCGAACGCTTCGCGCAGTGGCTGCGCCGCGGCGACGGCCGCGCGAAGGTGCTCAATTGCTTCTGCTACACCGGCGGCTTCACCGTGGCAGCCCTGGCCGCCGGTGCGGCGCATGTCACCTCCATCGACTCCTCCGGCCCCGCGCTCGAGCGTGCGCGCGCGAACGTCGCGCTCAACGGCCTGGACGCGAGCCGCGCCGAATTCGTCGACGCGGACGTGAACGTCATGCTTCGGCGCTACATCGAGGAAGGCCGCGCCTTCGATGCCATCGTGCTCGACCCGCCGAAGCTCGCGCCCACGGCGGCGCACGCGGAGCGCGCGGCGCGCGCCTACAAGGACCTGAACCGGCTCGCGCTGAAGTTGCTGGCGCCCGGCGGCCTGCTGTTCACCTATTCGTGTTCGGGCGGGATCGCGCCGGACCTGTTCCACAAGATCGTGGCGTCCGCGGGCGCCGATGCGGGCGTGGACGGCGCGATCGCCGAGCGCGTGGGCGCCGCGCCGGACCATCCGATGACATTGGCCTTTCCCGAGGGGGAGTACTTGAAGGGGCTGGTCGTCGTGCGCAAGTAAGTCCTTAAACTCGACGCAAGCATTTCCCGGAGTCTCCATGTCCCTCATCCCCGCCACCATCCTCACCGGCTTCCTCGGCTCGGGCAAGACGACGCTGCTCAAGCGCGTGCTCGGCGAGGCGCACGGCCAGAAGATCGCCGTCATCGAAAACGAATTCGGCGAGGAGAACATCGACAACGACATCCTCGTGACCGAGACGACGGAGCAGATCGTGCAGATGAGCAACGGCTGCATCTGCTGCACCATTCGCGAGGACCTGCGCACCACGCTGCAGGAGCTCGCCGCGAAGAAGCGCAAGGGCGAGCTCGATTTCGACCGGGTCGTGATCGAGACCACGGGCCTTGCCGACCCCGGCCCGGTGGCGCAGACCTTCTTCATGGACGACGAGATCGCCGAGAGCTACCTGCTCGACTCCATCCTCACGCTGGTGGACGCCAAGCATGCGCAGACGCAGCTCGACGAGCGCCAGGAGGCGCGCCGCCAGGTGGGCTTTGCCGACCAGATCTTCATCAGCAAGACCGACCTCGCAAGCAAGGAGGAGGTCGACGCGCTGATGCACCGCATCAAGCACATGAACCCGCGCGCGCCGCAGAAGGCGGTGCATTTCGGCGACGTGGCGCTCGGCGACGTGCTGGACCTGCGCGGCTTCAACCTGAACGCGAAGCTGGAGATCGACCCCGATTTCCTGAAGGACGAGCACGAGGGCCATGCCCACGGGCACGACCACGCGCACGGCGACCACGAGCACGGCCACGAGGGCCACGACCATGCGCCGGGCGCCGAGTGCGACCATCCGCACCATCACCACCACGACGACGACGTCAAGAGCTTCGTGTTCCGCTCCACGCGGCCGTTCGACCCGGCCAAGCTCGAAGACTTCCTGGGCGCCATTGTCAACATCTACGGCCCGCGCATGCTGCGCTACAAGGGCGTGCTGAACATGAAGGGCACGGAGCGCAAGGTCATCTTCCAGGGCGTCCACCAGCTGATGGGCAGCGACCTGGGACCGCAATGGGCCGAGGGCGAGGAGCGCCTGAGCAAGATGGTTTTCATCGGCATCGAGCTGCCGAAGGAAATCTTCCTGCAGGGGCTCGAGCAGTGCCTGATCTAGACGAAGGTATGGGAGTGTCTCGAATCCGCCACTGATGGGCTGGCCGGCCGCGGGTGCAGCCGCTTTGCCTACAGGCGAAAACGTCCCCCCGAAGCGTGCGCCGTTCGACAATCAGGGTATAAATCGCCCTCATGACGGCGTTTCACATCCAGAGAAAGGCAGGGCGGCGGACCATCCGCACGCCGCTGCCGTCGCCGCAGGAGCGAGGAGACAGCACGTGAAGGCACAGCCCAAGGCCGCGGCCAAGGTGAAGAAGCCGGTGGCGAAGGCGAAGGCGCCGGCTTCCAAAGCTGCGCCCAAGGCGCCGGCGAAGAAGATCGCCGCCAAGGCCGTACCTGCCGCGAAGCAAACGCCCGCCAGGGCGGGCAAGGCCGCTTCGCAGCCCGCCAAGCCCGTCGCGAAGCCCGCTGCCAAGGCGGTCGCCAAGGTCGCCGCCAAGGTGGTGCAGGCCGCGAAGGGTCTCGTGAAAGCCATGACGCCACCCGCGAAAGCAACGGTGGTCGCCCCGAAACCTGCCCCCGCCGCCAAGGAAGCGGCCGCGCCCGCGAAGGCGCAGCCCGCTGCCAAGGCTTCCAGCAAAACCGTGTCCGCGGCACCCGCCGCCCCGACGCAGACCGGCGCCTCGCGTGCGCCCGCGGCGCTCCAGGCGCCCGCCGCACCGGTCGCCGCCAAGGCAAGCTATATCCCCATGGCCTCCGAATCCCTACTCAAACCCCCGCCCGCCGTGGCCGTCAAGAAAGATCCCAAGCTGGCCAACAACTGGAAGACCAAGAGCGCCGAGGAGCTGGTCGATGCCGAAGTCCTCGCCATGCCCGATTCGGAGTACATGAACGACAAGCAGATGGCGTTCTTCCGCGGAAAGCTGGTTCAGCTGAAGCAGGAGATCCTCAACAGCGCGGGCGAGACGACCGAGCATCTGCGCGAGGAAACGGTCATCGTGCCCGACCCCGCCGACCGCGCGACGATCGAGGAGGAGCACGCCCTCGAGCTGCGCACCCGCGACCGCGAGCGCAAGCTGCTGAAGAAGATCGAACAGTCCATCGCCCGGATCGATGCCGGGGACTACGGCTACTGCGACGAGACGGGCGAGCCGATCGGCGTGGGCCGGCTGCTGGCGCGTCCCACCGCGACGCTCTCGCTCGAAGCACAGCAGCGGCGCGAGCTCAAGCAGAAGATGTTCGGGGACTGAGTTCCGATGGCAGCGAAGGACGAGCCGGGACTGCTCTCGAAGGTCGTTCGCTTCGTCAAGAACCCCACGACCAACTGGGCGGACCTCGACCAGCAGGAGACGGAGCGCGAGAGTACCTACAGCAAGCAGATGCTGAAGGAGATGATCGAGCGCAAGCGGCGCAACGACTTCGTGCGCAAGCGGGAGTTCGACATGCTGCGCAAGATGCGCCGCAGCGAGGTGATGTCCGGCCAGGACCCCGCCGCGCGCCCGTCGTTCTTCCAGAGTTCCATGCCGTCGAAGCCCGACGACCGCGCGACCACGCTGAAGAAGATCGACGAGATCGAGGCGCAGATGTCGATGCAGTGGTGGAAGACCAAGCATGCGGACTCGTCGCTGCGCGGCGCGGCGGGCAGCAGCACGAATTTCCCGATGTCCTCCCACATGCCGCCCGAGGCCATCGGGCGGCCGACCGGGCCGGCGCCGCTGAAGCCCACCGCGTACACGCGCACCGAGCCGCAGCCCTTGCCGGGCGAAAAGGACACGCCGGCGCCGACGGAGCCGCCGTCGATGCTCGACTTCACCGAC
>NZ_JBFWNP010000062.1:0-29270 GCF_050250995.1 Ramlibacter sp. | reverse complement strand
CGATGGAATCGTGCCCGCCATCAGCATGGAACGCTGCCCGCGATCGCATGGAACGCCGCCCGCCATCGGCTGGAACAGCGCCCGCCATCAGCGTGGAATCGTGCCCGTCATCGGGTGGAATACGCAGACAACTTGATAAGTCGGTGAATTCGCGATAGATTGTTCCATCAACAGAACGATGATCGACGCGATGCAGGACCTCAACGACATGCTTTATTTCGCCGAGGTCGTGGACCGCGGCGGCTTCGCGGCGGCCGGCCGCACGCTCGGCGTGCCCAAGTCGAAGCTCTCGCGGCGGGTGGCGGACCTCGAGTCGCGGCTGGGGGTGCGGCTTCTTCAACGCACCACGCGCAAGCTCTCGCTCACCGAGGCGGGCGAGGTGTACCACCGCCACTGCGTCGCGATGCGCGAGGCCGCGGAGGCGGCGAGCGAAGCGGTGGAGCTCGTCCGCAACGAGCCGCGCGGCACGATCCGCATCACCTGCCCGGTGACCATCGCGCAGACGACGATCGGCCCGCTCGTTCCGCAGTTCCTCGAGAAGCATCCGCAGGTGCGCATCGACATGCAGGTCACGAACCGCGTGGTCGATCTCGTGCAGGACGGCGTGGACGTCGCGCTGCGCGTGCGGCAGACGCTCGACGACAGCGGCAGCCTGGTGGTGAAGCGCCTGTCGGACAGCCAGACGCTGCTCGTCGCCTCGCCCCAGTTGTTGCAACGCTTCGGCAGGCCGGAGGGACCCGACGACCTGCATCGCATTCCCACCGTCGCGATGTCCGCGGCGGACGGACGCGCGACGTGGAAGCTGCGCGGCCCCGGCGAGCGCGAGTTCGATTTCCAGCATCGCCCGGTCTACACGGCCGACGACATGCTCACGCTTCAGCAGGCGGTGGTGCAGGGCTCAGGCATGAGCCTCCTGCCCGACTACATGTGCGCGGCCGACATGGCGCAGGGACTGCTGGAGGAAGTGTTGCCCGGCTGGGCGCCCGCCATCGGCATCGTGCATGCCGTGTTCCCGTCGCGGCGCGGCATGGTGCCGGCCGTGCGGCGCTTCCTCGATTTTCTCGGGGAGCGCGTGCAGGCGGAGGGCTTGGGAGAGAACTGCCCGGCGACGCGGCCGCGCAAGACGGGGCGGACCGCGGCCGTGAAAGGGGCAACGAGGGGGGCCGCGAAAGAGCCGGCGAAAGCGGCGGAACCGGCGAAAGCCGCCTGAGCGGACTTTCGCGCGCCTGTCAGCTGATGGTGGCGACGATGCCCTGCAGTGCGCTCATGTTCGGACCCACGACGCCGGTGTTGGTACAGGTGAGGTCCTCGAGTCGGGGCGGCAGGAACGCCAGGAATTTGTCGGTCACGGCCAGCTCGCCCTCGATTCTGAGCTTCACGAGGGACGTGGAATCGAGCAGCGCCTTCAGATCGCTGTCGGTCACGCCGCAGTGGCAGATCGCGAGGTTGACGAGCGTGGGGATCGCGGCGAGCTGCTTCAGGAGTTCGGCATCCACGCCCTTGCAGTCTTGGAGCTGCAAGGTGCGCACGAAGAGCTCCGCGAGTTTCTGCATCGCCTCGGGGGTGAACGTACACCCTTCGAACTTCGCGCTGCGCACCGACTGCAGGGCCTCGCACAGGAGCGCGATGTCGTCGCCCTCCAGCGGCAGGCTGACGTTGAGCGAGCCGAGCGTGCTGCCGGCGCCATTGAGCACGAGGTTCGCCGCATCGTCGAAGCTCTTGATCACGACGAGGCCATTGTCGTCCGGCTTGACGACGGTGAAATCGCAGCCGACGAGCTCCGGCCCCCCGGTGGTCGTCGTCGTCACTGTCGTCGTCGTGGTCGTCGACGTCGTGCTCGACGTCTCGTCGGTCGTGTCCGGCTTCCTCAGCTTCTCGAGGTGCGCGGCCAGGCTCCCCGGCCGATGCTGCGGCCCGCGAACGCCGGTGTTGTGGTTCGTGTCGTTGTCGGCTTTGCGCTTGTGGTCGTCGGGGCGTTCCCGCACTTCGACCTTCGTGTAGCCGCCGCCTTTGCCTGCATCGCCGATTCTCGCCATCTGCTTCTCCGGTTGAGGGTTCGCGCCATTGGATGGCGGCGCGCCCTCGCGCACAAGCAGACTTGCGTCTATGCGGCCGCGGCCGCAGGCG
This sequence comes from Ramlibacter sp., assembly GCF_050250995.1. GTDB lineage: Bacteria > Pseudomonadota > Gammaproteobacteria > Burkholderiales > Burkholderiaceae_C > Ramlibacter. Next base: position 27,143 of record NZ_JBFWNP010000062.1, on the reverse strand, counting down.
CAGCGCGCGCCTTGGCGTAGACCTCGACGTACTGCGCGGCGCTCTCTTCCCAGCCGAAGTGACGCGCCATGCCGTTGGCCTGGATGCGTCGCCAGCGCTGCGGGTCGCGCCAGGCCTTCACGGCGCGATCGAGGGCCTCGCGATAGCCTTGCGGATCGACGCTGCGCATCACGAAGCCGGTGCCGTGCTGCGGGTCGCGCGTCGCGTCGGTCACCGAGTCCACGAGGCCGCCCACGCCCGACACGAGCGGCGGCGTCCCGTACGCCTGGCTGTACATCTGGTTGAGCCCGCAGGGCTCGAAACGCGACGGCATGAGGAAGCAGTCCGCCCCGGCCTCGACGAGATGCGCGAGTTCCTCGTTGAAACCGACCATCACCGCCACCTGGCGCGGATGCTTCGCCGCGGCTTCCTGCAGCGCGGTCTGCAGGCCGGGTTCTCCCTGGCCGAGCACGACGAGCTGCCCGTCCGACGCGAGCAGCGCATCGAGCGAGCCGAGCACGAGGTCGATGCCCTTTTGCGACGTGAGCCGGCTCACCACGCCGAACACCATGCCGTGCCGCGCCAAGCCGAAGCGCTGCTGCAGCGCGGCCTTGTTGCGCGCCTTGCCCGTGAGGTCGACGGCGCTGAAGTGATGCGGAATGAGCTTGTCCTGCGCCGAATTCCACACCTGCGTGTCGATGCCGTTGAGGATGCCGTGCAGCTTGTGCGCCTGCGTCTGCAACACGCCTTCGAGGCCGACGCCGAAGGCCTCGGTCCGGATCTCGCGCGCATACGTCGGGCTTACGGTCGTGATGGCATCGGCGAACTGAAGGCCCGCCTTGAGCATCGACAGCTGCCCCCAGAACTCGACGCCGTCCATGCCGCGCCACGTCGGGGGCACGCCGAGGGTGTCGGCCATGTACATCGGGAACACGCCCTGGAACGCCATGTTGTGGATGGTGAGGACGCTGCTCGCCACGGGCTCGCGAGGGGCGAGCTCGCGCGCCTGCGCCAGGTACAGCGGTGCGAGCGCGGTGGGCCAGTCGTTCGCATTCACGACATCGGCCTGCCAGCCCGCGCAGGGCGTCTGCGTCGTGCCGAGCTGCGCGGCCACGCGCGCGAGCAGGCCGAAGCGCAGCGCGTTGTCCGCGTAGTCGCGGCCGCTCGCGTCCACGTAGGGGCCGCCCGCACGCTGGTAGAGCGAGGGGCAGGCGAGCAGCAGCAGGGTCACGCCGTTGGCGATGCGCACCGGCACCAGTTGCGCGGCGGGCCAGGGGCCGCGCGCGGGCAGCTCCACCGTGTCGCCGAGTTCGCCGCTCACGTTCATGCCCTTGTAGGCCGGCAGCAGGATGCGCACGTCATGGCCGAGCGCCGCGAGCGTGGCGGGCAGCGCCGCGCTGACGTCGCCGAGGCCGCCCGTCTTCACGTACGGCGCGCACTCGGGGGTGGCGAAAAGGATCTTCATGGGTTCGCGATCGATGGGATCATGGCAGCGCCGCGAGGACGACGAAGGGCAGGGCGGCGGAACCGGCGAAGAGCGCTTCGACCTCGACGTCCGACTCCGCGTCGAGCGAGAGGATATCGCCCGAGAGGGCGTTGCGCCAGCGCCCGGAAAGACGCGATACCGCGTCGGCGGGCACTCGCAGGCGCGTGCCTCGCCACAGCGAGGGCATCCATGCGGCATCGTCGCCGCCGCACAACGTGTAGGCCAGGCGTGTCGTCACGACCAGTACCGCCTGCGCTTCGTGGGTGCGCAGGTAGGCGACGACATGCTCCATCGCCGGGCCGTCGGCGGACAGCGCGACGTAGTTGCCGTCGCGAAACAGCGTGGGATTCTCGCGGCGAAACTGCAGCAGGCGCCACGTCGCGAGATGCTTCACGCGGCCGTTCGCGACGTCGTGCAGCAGCGACTGCCAGTCGGCAGCCGAGGGCCATGCATCGCCAGCGTACATCCGCCGCAGCGCATCGAGCTCGCTCGCCAGCCGCGCGAAATCCACCGGCCGCCGGTTGTCCGGGTCGACCAGGCTGAAGTTCCATTGCTCGCAGCCCTGGTACACGTCGGGCACGCCCGGCGCGGTCAGCTTCAGGGCGAGCTGGCTCAGGGCATTGCGGAAGCCGAAGGGTGCGATGCGCTGCGTGAACTTCTGCAGTTCGTCGGTGAACGGATTGTTGTCGGCTGGCCGCAGCACCGCATCGACATAGCGCGCAAGCGCCTCCTCGTAGGCGGCCTCGGGCCACGTCCAGCTGGTGTGCCGCTTCGCCTCGCGCACGGCCTTGAGCATGTAGGCCTGCATGCGCGCGCGCAGGTCCTCCCGCTGCGCCTCGTCGGGCGGCGTCGCGGGCCACAGGCCCGCCAGCGTCTGGAAGAACAGCCAGATGTCGTTGCGCGACGGCATGACGCCCTCGGGGCCGACCGTGAGGTACATCTCCGTCCAGCCGCTCCAGCGCGCCAGGCTCTGCTGCCACAGCATCGGGTCTTCGGACAGGACGTCGATGCGGGCGCGCAGGTCCTCGGACCGTTTGCTGTCGTGCGTGGACGTGCCCAGCAGGCAGTGCGGCCGGTAGCGCGCGCGCGCCTGGTTCGCGCCGTGGAACGCGGCGACAGAGAGCCCGTAGCTGCGCGGCTCGCCGCCCACGTCGTTGAGGGACACCAAGCGCAGGTAGCGGTAGAACGCGGTGTCCTCCACCGACTTCGCCGTCACGGGCGCGGTGAACTGCTGCCACCGCGCCAGGAATCGCCGACGCGGCTCGACCGGCAGGTTCGCCGCTTCGCCGTCGCCCAGCAGCACCTCGCGCAAGTGGTCGATCACGCCGATCTCCGAGCCGCCGAGCCGGCGCTTCGCGGCGGCCACGGCCCAGTCGACGTGCTGGCGGTCCATCGCCGACGCGGGCTCGTCGGCCCGCAGGTAGGTGCGGTACACGGGAAAATTCGCCGCGACCTCGGCGAGCGCCGCGCGCAGGCGGTTGCGCGTGAAGTCCGCGCGCCGGCGGTTGCCGGCGGTGATGCGGTGCAGCGCCTGCGTGAGCCAGTTCAGTTCGGAGAACAGCGAGGTGTCGATGATCAGCTTCTTGGCCGCGTACACGACTTCGTCGTAGTCGAGCGTCTCGCCGGTGAACGCCCGGTAGCAGTCGTTCATCGCCGATTCCTTGCTGCCGTCGACGAAGATCGCATTGACCAGTGCCGCGAAGCGGTAGCCCGTGTCGCCATGCACCGGCCATTCGGCCGGCAGCTGCTCGTGCTCCGCGAGGATCTTCTCCACCACGAGATAGAGCGCGCGCGGCTCGCGGCCGGCCACGATGGCCTGATTGGCATGTCGCCGCTGCAATTGCTCGAAGTAGCGTAGGGGATCGGAGAGGCCGTCCGGGTGGTCGATGCGCAGCGCGTCGAGCGCGCCCTCCTGGAGCCAGTGCATCACCTTCCGGTGCGTCGCCTCGAACACCGGCTCGCGTTCCATGCGCAGCGCGGCGAGCGTGTTCACGTCGAAGAAGCGGCGATAGTTCACGTCGTCGCTTGCCACGCGCCAGTCGGCCAGGCGATAGGCCTGGCGCGCGATGAGCGCGTCGAGCGCGTCGAAGCTCACGGCGTCGCCCGCCATGCCGTTGAGCCGCTGCAGGCATGCTGCAATCCATTGCGCGAGCCAGGCGTGGCGCTGCACGAGGCGCGCAAGCCTGCGCTTGTACAGCGACGCGTCGCGCACCCGGGCGCGTTGTGCGTCGCCCGTCGCTCGATCGCGGTGGGACAGGCGGCCGAACGCGTCGAGCAGCGAGGTGACGACCGCATGGCTGTCGCTCTCGCCGTCGTCGCTCGCGGGCGGTGCGGGCAGCGTCGCGAGGATGTCGGGATAGTGGCCCGGGTCGATCGGGAAGCGGTGGTTCCAGTAGCGCAGGCCGAACTCACCCGTGTCCGCGCTGAAGTGCAGCTGGATTTCACCGGCCTCGAGCACCTTGCCGTAATGGTCGCCGAGCACCGGCAGCAGCACGCGGCCTTCCATCTCGGGCGCCGCGGGCGACCATTCGATGTCGAAGGTCTCCGCGTGCGAGGACGCGCGGCCATGCTCCAGCACGTCCAGCCACCACGCGTTGTCGGCTTCGAGCACGCCCATGTGGTTGGGCACGATGTCGAGCATCTGCCCCATGCCGTGGCGGCGCAGCGCCTCGCCGAGGCGGGTGAGCGCCAGCGCATCGCCCACTTCCGGATTCACCGCTGCGTGGTCGACGATGTCGTAGCCGTGCGTGCTGCCGGGGCGCGCGCGCAGGTAGGGCGAGCTGTAGAGATGGCCGATGCCGAGCGCATGCAGGTAGGGCACGGCGGCCGTGACCTGTTCGAAGGAGCAGCCCTTGTGGAACTGGATGCGGTAGGTGCTGAGCGGCACCACGGCCGTGTCCAGCGCCGGCAGTTCGGCCGACGACATGGCCAGCGCCGCGGGGCCGGTGCGTTCGGCGCGCAGGGCCGCCGCCGCCGACAGCCAGCGCGGCTCGGCGGGCAGGTCGTCCACGTTCACGGAGAGCTTGCGCCGCCAGTTGGGAAAACGGTCCTCGGTCGTGCCGGGCACGTTCACCTGCAGGCGCTGGCCGACGATGTCCTCCAGCTGCAGGCCGACCAGCCAGCACGGGGTGCGCGCAAGGTACGAATACACCGCATCGACCATCGCGGGCGTCGCGTCGGGCAGCGACGTCGGATGCACCGTCGCGCCTTCGGGCAGGAGCGACTCGCGCTGCAGGGCGAGCAGCAGGTGCGCGCGGTCCTGCGCGCGCGCGAGGACCTGCTGCGCGAGCGCATCGTCGGTCGGATAGAGCGAGAGCTTTCCGGCGAGCTCGACGTCGTCGCCCAGCCAGAAGCCGCGCAGCGTGGGCAGGTCGTGCGTGCTGACCACCGCGAGCGCCTGCGGATGCCACTGCGCCGGCGCGCGGAAGCCGCCATCGTCGTTGCGCTCGAACAGCAGCGGCTTGTACGACAGCAGCTGCATCTCGCGCATCGCCTCGCGCATCTGCGGCGCGACGTTGCCGAGGTCCTCGCCGATCACCATGCACTGATGGCGATGGCTCTCCAGCGCGAGGATGCCCAGCAGGTCGTCGAGCGGATAGGCGACGTAGGTGCCGCCGTTGGCTCCGATCCAGAACAGGCGCATGAGCGCCATCGCATGGTCGAGCCGCAGCGCGCCGCAATGGCGCATGTTCGCGCGCAGCGTGTCGATGAAGGGCGCGTAGCGCGCGGCCTTCAGTTGCAGCGGATTCCAGGGGGGCAGGCCCCAGTCCTGCCCGAGCGCATTGAGCGGGTCGGGCGGCGCGCCGACGTGCATGCCGAGCGCGAAGAGCTCGGGCCGCGTCCAGGTCTCGGAGCCGCCTTCGTTCACGCCGACGGCGAGGTCGCCGTAGAGCCCGATGCCCATGCCGCGCGTGCGCGCGTAGCGCTGCACCGACTCCAGCTGCGTTTCGCACAGCCACTGCAGCCAGTAGCGGTAGTGGACCTCGGACGCGTGGTCGCGCTCGAACGCCCGCACGGCCTCGCCGCGCGGGTCGCGATACGCCTCGGGCCAGGCGGGCCAGCCCCACACGTTCGGGTCGGCGGCGCTCAGGTGCGACTGGATCGCCTCGAACAGCGCGTGCGGGCCGAGCGTCGTCGCCCGCTGGCGCACGTAGGCCGCGAAATGTTCGCCGCGCGAAGTGCGGCCTGCGACGTCCGCCGTCTCGAAATGCCGCCACAGGCGCTGCAGGATGTCCTGCTTCGCCGCGGCAACGCCCGCGTAGTCCACCAGTTCGGCCTCGCGCATTTCGCGCAGTCGGTCCTGGAAGGCCTCGGCCTGCACGCGCTCGCGCGCCTCACCGCTGCCCGCGAGTTCGACGAGCGCCTGCACGTCGAGGTAGAGCGGATTCAGCGCGTTGCGGCTGCTCGGGCTGTAGGGGCTCGCAGCCTCGGGCTGCTGCGGGAAGAGGGCGTGCAGCGGGCTCAGGCCGATGAAGGATGCGCCCTGCTGCGCGGCGGCATCCACCAGCCGCCGCAGGTCGCCGAAGTCGCCGATGCCCCAGTTGCGCGACGAACGCAGCGCATAGAGCTGGATGGTGCAGCCCCACCAGCGCTCGCCTTCCTGCAGCGCGGCGGGCGTCCAGCAGCGGCGCGGGGCCACCACGAGCCGGCACCAGCGGGTGGCATCGGTGTCGAGGGCGAGGCGGTAGTAGCCGGGCGCGAGGTGTGGGGGAAGGTCGATGACGCGCCGGTCCTGGTCCCACCGAAGTTCGCCGGATTCGATGATCTGTTGCGCGTCTTCTTCGGCGGCGATGGACCAGCGGGTCGCGTTCGCGTGTTCGGCGCCGAGTCGGATCTGGTTCTCCTCGCCTTCGCGAACCACCTGCACGGGCGGCAGGCCGCCGCCGTGGCGTTCCGCATCGCCGTCGATGCGCATGCAGTCCAGCGCCTGGCGCAAGACCTCTTGCGGCACGACCTGGTCTTCGCCCCAGAAGGTCGAGTACCGGTCGGACACGCCCCAGCGCGCGGCGAGTTCGGCGATGTCGCTCATGCCCGTCATGTCGCGCCCCCCGCGCCGAGCGTCCAGCGTGCGGCCCACGCCGGCCAGCGGTGGCCCGCATCGACCGGCCAGTTGTGGCGGAAGACGTCGAGCGCATCGTTCTGCCCGGATGATCGCGCCGGCGCGTCGAGCGGCTCCGCGCCCAGGTTCAGGTCCATGCTGAGCACGCGTCCATCGTCATAACGCCACTGCACCGCCAGCCCCGTCGCGCCGACGCGCTGCCAGGTGTGCCGGTCGTGCAGGAGTTGCGACTGGCGCGGCACGATGTGCGTGCGGCGCGCTTCCAGCGCGCGCTTCACGAGCGCGAGCCACGCCTTGCCTTCGGGTGTGCGTCGCCGCGCCGCATCGGGCCGGCTCGCCTCGAAGGTCGCGAGGCTGCACGCATCCGGCAACACGCGTCCCTCCTTCGGGTCCGCCATCGCGCCGAACTCGCGCAAGCGGCCTTCCTGCACGGCCTTGCGCAAGTCGCCTTCCCAGTCCGCGAAGTACAGGAAGGGTTCCGTCGCGCCGAATTCCTCGCCGAAGAACAGCATCGGCGTCGCGGGTGTGAGCAGGGCGAGCAGCGTCGGCAGCATGGCCGCCTCGGGTGCGACGAGTTGGGAGAGCCGCTCGCCGAAGGCGCGATTGCCCACCTGGTCGTGGTTGTGCGCGCAGTTCACGAGCGTGGTCAGCGGTTGCGGCGGCGTGGCGCGAACGTCCTTCCGCGCGCCGCCCGGCAAGCGCTCCGAGCCTTCGTACAGCATGCCGTGCGCGAGCGAGCGTCCGAGCTGGTCGAAGGGCTGCGCGCCGTAGTCGTGGTAGTAGCCCGCGGTTTCGCCCGTCAGCGCGACGTGCAGCGCATGATGGAAATCGTCGTTCCACTGCGCGTCGAAGGACCCCGGTTTCGGCGCCGTCGCGAGGTGCGAATACGTGTTGTGCTCGTTCTCCAGCACCAGGTGCACGTGCCGCCCGGGGGTCGCTTCGCGCACCTTCGTCGAAAGCTCTTCGAGCAGATGCGGGCTCGCGCCGTCCACGATCGCATGGACCGCATCGAGCCTCAGCCCGTCGACGCGGTATTCGTTCACCCAGTACAGGGCGTTGTGGATGAAGAAGTCGCGGACGATGCGGCTGCCTTCGCCGTCGAAGTTGATCGCCGCGCCCCACGGGCTGGAATGCGAGGCCGAGAAGAACTGCGGCGCGTACTTCGACAGGTAATTCCCGGAAGGCCCGAAGTGGTTGTAGACGACGTCCACGAACACCATCAGCCCGAGACGGTGCGCGTCCTGGATGAAGTGCTTCAGTTCGTCGGGTGTGCCATACGCGGAGTGCGGCGCGAAGGGCAGCACGCCGTCGTAGCCCCAGCCGAAGCGTCCGGGGAAGTCGGCCAGCGGCATCAGCTCGATGGCGGTGATGCCGAGATCGGCGAGCTCCTTCAGCCGCTGCGCCGCCGCCTCGAAGGTGCCTTCCTCCGTGAACGCGCCCACGTGCATCTCGTAGAGCACGACGTCGCGCCAGGGCCGTCCGCGCCAGCCGGCGTCCCACTCGAACTGCAGCGGATCGACCACCGCGCTCGGCTGCTCCACGCCCGCCGGGTTCTGGCGCGACGCCGGGTCGGGCACCAGCCATTCACCGTCGATGCGCCAGTGGTAGAGCGAGCCCGCCGTGGCCTCGGGTACGTGCGCGGTCCACCAGCCCTCGCGATCCACCTCGGCCGGGTGGAACACGGGCTTGCCCGCGACGCCGGGGTAGAACGCGAGTTCCGCGCGGTCGGCCGCCGGCGCCCACAAGGCGAAGTCGACGCCGCCGCCCTGCGCGAGCTGCGCGCCGAAGGGCATGACATGCCTGCATCGCACGGCGCTCAGCTCCCGCGCTGGGTCAGCAGCGCCATCGAGAAGGGCGGCAGCTCCAGCGTCTCCTGCGCGGAGTACATGCGCGGCTCGCCCTCCACCGAGGCGACGTCGGTGAAGACGCGCAGTTCCCAGGGGCCCCCATGGCCCGGCACTTCGGGAATCGTCTGCGTCACCGTCTCGTGCGTCGCGTTGAAGACCATCAGCACGGACGGACTCGCCTCGCCGTGGACCGGCGCGAAGCGGCCGTCGAAGGCCACCGCGACGCAGCGCACGGCCGGGTTGGTCCATTCCTCCTCCGTCATGGTCAGGCCCCAGACGCTGAACCAGTCGACGTCGCGCCGGCCGTCCGCGTCCGGCTGGCCCGAGAGCCACTGGTCGCAGCGCAGCACCGGCAGCTCGCGGCGCAGCCGGATCATCGATGCGGTGAAGGCGATCAGCGGGTCCTTGCGGCGCACCTCGCTCCAGTTGAACCAGCTGACCTCGTTGTCCTGGCAGTACGCGTTGTTGTTGCCGCCCTGGGTGCGGCTCATCTCGTCGCCGCCCAGCAGCAGCGGCACGCCGCGCGACGCGAAGAGCGTGGCGAGGAAGTTGCGCTTCTGCCGCTCGCGCATCGCGAGGATCGTCGCGTCGCGCGTGGGGCCTTCGGCGCCGCAGTTCCAGCTGCGGTTGTGGCCCTCGCCGTCGCGGTTGTCCTCCGCGTTGCTGTGGTTGTGCTTGTCGTTGTAGCTCACGAGGTCGTTGAGCGTGAAGCCGTCGTGGACGGTGATCACGTTGACGCTGGCCGAAGGCCTGCGCCGCGCGCCCTGGTAGATGTCCGACGATCCGCACAGGCGCGCCGCGAACTCGGGCAGCTGCCCCTCCATGCCGCGCCAGTAGTCGCGCACGCAGTCACGGTAGCGGCCGTTCCACTCCGACCAGCCCGCCGGGAAGCCGCCGACCTGGTAGCCGTAGTCGCCGATATCCCAGGGCTCGGCCACGAGCTTCACGCGCTTCAGCACCGGGTCCTGCGCGACGGCCGAGAGGAAGGGGCCGCGATGGTCGTACGCCCCGTTCGCATCGCGTGCGATCGCGGGCGCGAGGTCGAAGCGGAAGCCGTCGACGTGCATCTCCTCCACCCACCAGCGCAGGCTGTCCATCACCAGGCGCAGCATCGCGGGGTGGCTCGCATCCAGCGTGTTGCCGGTGCCGGTGTAGTCCATGCCATAGCGCCGGTCCTCGGCGAGACGGTAGTACGCGCCGTGGTCGATGCCCTTGAACGAGAGCGTGGGACCGAGGTGGTTGCCCTCGCAGCTGTGGTTGTAGACGACGTCGAGGATGACTTCGAGTCCCGCCGCGTGCAGCGACTTCACCATCTGCCTGAACTCGCCCACCGCGTCCTGCGCCGCGTAGCGCGGCTCGGGCGCGAAGAAGCCGATGCTGTTGTAGCCCCAGTAGTTGCCGAGGCCCATGTCGACGAGGCGGCGCTCGTCGTTGAAGGCGTGGATCGGGAGCAGCTCGACCGACGTGACCCCGAGCTTCTTAAGGTGCCGGATCGCGGGTTCGCTCGCGAGGCCGAGGTAGGTGCCGCGCAGGTGGGGCGGCACGTCCTGCATTTCCTTCGTGAAGCCGCGCACATGGACTTCGTAGAACACGGTGTCGCTCATGGGGACCGCGGGCGCGGCATCGTCGCCCCAGTCGAACGCCGGGTCGACCACCATGCACTTCGCGGCGCCGGCGGCGTTGTCGACGGTGTCCATCGTCAGGTCCTGCCCTTCGGCGCCCAGCGTGTACGCGTACTGCCAGGCCGCGCCGCGCAGCGGCCGGTCGTGCGCTTTCGCGTAGGGGTCCAGCATGAGCTTGTGCGGATTGCAGCGCACGCCGTTCGCCGGGTCGTAGGGGCCGTGGATGCGATAGCCGTAGCGCGTGCCGGCGGGCAGGTTCGGCACGAAACCGTGCCACACATGATCGGTGCATTCGGGCAGGGCGATGCGCTGCACCTCGCGCGTGCCGCTGCGGTCGAACAGGCAGAGCTCCACCTTGTCCGCCGCGCCGGAGAAGATCGCGAAGTTCACGCCGCCCGCCTGCAGCGTGGCGCCAAGCGGCCATGCACGCCCCGACTCGCAGCCATGGGGCGCGGCCGTGTCGGGATCGTGGGACGCGGAGGAGGGCAGTGGAACGGCGACGGCCGCCGCCGTCATGCGGCCACCTCGATCCGCGGGCCGGTGTCGCAGGCGGCGTCGTGCCCGGCCTCGATGCGCGGGGCGACCGGCGCCGCAGCCCGCTCGCGCCGCGGGAAGAAGCCCGCGGGCACCACCACGATGCCGCTTTCCGTCACCGGAAAACGGCGGCGGTCCGCCTGCAGGTCGAACCCGATGCGCTCGCCGGGCGGAATGTCGTTGTCCTGGTCGATGATGCAGCGCTTCACGTGCGCGCCGCGGCCGATGCGCGAGCGTTCCATCACGATGCAGTGCGCGAGATTCGCGTTGCGCTCGACGTGGACCGAGCGGCGCAGCATGGCGTGGTCGAGCGTGGCGCCGTCGACGATGCTGCCCGAGCCGACCACCGAGCGGTTGATCGTGCCGTTCTCGATCTGCGCCGACTCCGCGGGGTCCGGGCTCGCGTAGATCGGCCAGCGGCTGTTGGTCATGCGGAATTTCGGCTCGGCGCCCAGCGTGTCGAAGTGCGCCTGATAGTACGCGTCGATGGTGCCGACGTCGCGCCAGTAGCCGTGCTCCTCGTAGGGTTTGGCGCCGGGAATCTCGTTCGTGTCGAAGTCGTAGGCCACGAGCTTGTGCGAATTCACCATGGCCGGCAGGATGTGCTTGCCGAAGTCGGTTTCGCCGTTGTCGTGCATCTTGCGAAGCTGCCTGAGCAGCACGTCGGCGTTGAAGATGTAGTTGCCCATCGACGCGAGCGCGTGCGTGCGGCTGCCCGGCATGGGCCGCGTCGTCTTCGGCTTCTCCTTGAAGTCCCGGATGCGGTGGTCGTCGTCGATCTCGACGATGCCGAACTGGTCGCTCTGATCCAGCCGCACGGGCAGGGTGGCCACGCTCGCGTGCGCGCCGGTCTTCACGTGGAAGTCGATCATCTGCCGCACGTCCATGCGGTAGATGTGGTCGGCGCCGAAGACCGCCACGATGTCGGGCCGGAAGCTCTCGATCAGGTGGATGTTCTGGTAGACGGCATCCGCCGTGCCCTGGAACCATTCCGGCCCGTTGCGCATCTGCGGCGGCACCACGGTGATGAACTGCTGCGGCATGAAGCGCGCCATGGTCCAGGTCTGGCGCACGTGCTCGATGAGCGATTGCGACTTGTACTGCACGAGCAGGTAGGTCGAGTAGATCTCGGAGTTCACGAGGTTCGACAGCACGAAGTCGACGATGCGGTGCTTGCCGTTGAAGGGCACGGCGGGCTTGCAGCGGTTGGCGGTCAGGGGGTGCAGCCGCGCGCCTTCGCCGCCGGCCATGACGAAGGCGAGTACGTTTCTATGGGCGGACATGGGGGTCTCCGGATTCGGGTAATGCTTTGAAATCCTGCGGATCGGCACGGCTCGCCAGCACGACCACGCCGAGCGGTGGCAGTGCAAGAACCGTGCTCGCGGGCTGGCCGCCGAGCGGCTCCTTCACGGCCTGCACGCGGCCGAGGTTGCCGACGCCCGTGCCGCCGTAGCTCGGGGCGTCGCTGTTGAGGATCTCGTCCCACGGGCCCGCGCACGGCAGGCCGATGCGCACGTTGAGGCGCACCTCGGGGGTGAGGTTGACGATGGCGACCACGAACGCATCGCGCTCGCCGCCGCGCCGCAGGATGCCGAGCACCGTGGGCTCGTGCCGCTCGAAGGGCAGCCAGGCGAAGCCCTCCGCGCGGAAATCGTTGGCATGCAGCGCGGGCCAGCGGCGATACGCCGCATTGAGATCGGAGATCCAGCGCGCCACGCCGGCATGCAGCGGCCGGGCCCACAAGTGCCAGTCGAGCGTGCGCTCGTGGTGCCATTCCTCCAGCTGCGCGAACTCGCCGCCCATGAAGAGCAGCTTCTTGCCGGGGTGGGTCCACATCAGGCCGTACAGCGCGCGCAGCCCCGCGAAGCGTTGCCACTCGTCGCCCGGCTGCTTGGCCACGAGGCTGCCCTTGCCGTACACCACTTCGTCGTGCGACAGCGGCAGGATAAAGTTCTCGTGGAAGGCGTAGACGGACGAGAAGCGGATGTCGTCGCCGTGGTAAGGGCGGTAGAAGTGCGCGCGGCCCATGTAGCGCAGCGTGTCGTTCATCCAGCCCATGTTCCACTTCATGCCGAAGCCGAGGCCGCCCCAATGCACCGGGCGCGACACGGCGGGCCATGCCGTGGACTCTTCCGCGATCATGTGGGTGTCGGGGAAATGCGCGTAGACCGCGGTGTTGAGTTCCTGCAGGAACTTCACGGCCGCGTAATTCTGGTTGCCGCCGTTCTCGTTCGGAATCCACTCGCCCGGCTTGCGGGCGTAGTCGAGGTAGAGCATCGACGCGACCGCATCGACGCGAAGCCCGTCGAAGTGGTATTTCTCCAGCCAGAAGAGCGCGTTGCCGATCAGGAAGTCGCGCACCTCGTAGCGGCCGTAGTTGAAGATGAGCGAATTCCACTCGGGGTGGAAGCCCAGGCGCGGGTCCTCGTGCTCGTAGAGGGCCGTTCCGTCGAAGCGCGCGAGGGCATGCGCATCCGAGGGAAAGTGCGAGGCCACCCAGTCGAGCAGCACGCCGACGCCCTGCTGGTGCAGCGTGTCGACCAGCGCCATCATGTCCTGCGGCGTGCCGTAGCGCGCCGTCGGCGCGTAGTAGCCGGTGCATTGATAGCCCCACGAGCCGTAGAACGGATGCTCGGTCGTCGGCATCAGCTCCACGTGCGTGAAGCCCATCGCGTTGCAGTGCGCGGCGAGTCGCGTCGCGATCTCGCGGTAGTTGAGGAAATTGCCTTCGTCGTCGCGCTGCCAGGAGCCCAGGTGGACCTCGTAGACCGACATCGGCTGATCGTGGCCCTGGCGTTTGCCGCGCGCGGCCATCCACTCGCCGTCATTCCATTCGTACGCCAGGTCCCAGACCTGCGACGCGGTGCCGGGCGGGTGTTCGCAGCGGAACGCGAACGGGTCGGCCTTGTCCATCCATTCGCCGGATGCGCTCTCGATGCGGTACTTGTAGGCGTGGCCGGGCTGCGCGCCTTCGACGAAGCCGCTCCAGCGGCCGGAGCCGTCGTCCGTGCGCTGCAGCGGGTGGAAGGTCCAGTGGTTGAACGCGCCGATGACGCCGACGTTGCGGGCGTTGGGCGCCCACACCGCGAAGCGGGTGCCGTCGGCCGTGCAATGCGCGCCCAGCACCTCGAAGGGGCGGAGGTGATGCGCGGGCTCGCGACGTGGCGCCGCCGCCTCGCGATCGGGCGTCCCGTGCGTTGCTGAAGGTATCCCCGTTCCGGGCTGTGTCGCGGTCATGGCCTCGATCATTCTCGCGCCATTCTGGAATGCGGTACGGCCGAGGCATGCAGGCAAGACGGCGATGGTGCCGTAGGCGGCGGACTACAGCCGGGACGGTTGGTAGCGGTCAGGCGCGTGTAGGGAGAGGGCTTTCGTCGGGCTGGGCGGGGGCGTCTGGCTCGACCATTGGCGCGTATCCGAATGGCGAAGACGGGTGTATAGAGCGGGGTGCGTGAGCGCGCCGATATGTTTCGCTCATCCACTCCATGGGCAATTCATCGTCATGAGCGCACTGCACCTACCGCCTTTCCAGTCTGCCGCCGCCGCCGCCGCCGCCGGATTCTGGCCGACGCCGCCTCGGCCAGCGGACGAAGCCTCGCGATTCCCCGGCGCCCCGAACGACTGGCGCGAGTTGCGTGGCACGCTGATGCGCAGCGGGTCGGCGATGCGCATTCAGGAATTGCGTGCGCTGGTGGGCGACTACCTGGCCAATGAGACGACTCTGAACAGGACTCTGAAGCTTATGCAGGGTTTCGAAACCCGGCAAAAGGCCCGCGATGAAATGCTGCTTGCGGAGGCCGTCAAGTGGGTCGAAGCGCCTCCTCTCAAAGCGGCTGCGCGGTGTGCGAAGGAATCGGCTACCGCCGCGGTGAGGGAGTTGGGGGAGCATCTCCAGGTACCGGAACTCGACTGGACGGATCTTCCCGCTTCGCTCGCAGGCAGGCTCCATCGTCTCGAGCGGATCGCGCAGCTCGTGGAGGACTGCAGGGGCTACGAGCTCCGCATCGCGCGCGATGAGAATCTTGGGGACTGGTGGGATCCGCGTTCCTACAGTTACAGCAATGGGGCGTTGATGCGGCGATTTCCCCAACCGGAAGACTCACCGATGATGAAGCTCATCGAAAGCGCGAGCCTCCTTCACGAGAACACGAACGATTTCCTCCTCCAAGCGGCGCAAGACGCAACCGACCTTCAAGCGCTCGATGCAGACACCGAGGCGTTTCCGCCTTCGCTGTCGACCGAAGATTCGGCGATCCTCGGCTACCTTGCGACGCATATTCGCGACGGTGTGCTCGACCTCGAGAACATCCCAGACGACCTGAGCGTGGCAGACGCGCCCTCATTCACGGCCGATCAGCTCTGGACCTTTCTCGGTCGCTCGGACACTTGGCGGTGCATGGTCGAAGACTGCAAGGCGGCGGGCGGATTGACTTGCGTGAGACTACCGCCTGGCCGGAACGATCAGATCGAGGCGGCACTCAAGGCCCGACTCCGGCTGCCGGCGGGCGACTACAGACCCGACGTCGTTGCGACCATCGTCGATCCGTTGTGCGCGTTCCACCTCTATCCGTCTTCGGGTGCGCCTGCGCAGTGCGAGCTGAACCTGTTCCTGAAGTGCCGGACAGACCTGAAAGGTACGCTCTGGCTATCGCCGACGACGAACGCGGGAACCGAGTCGGGCCATGAGGTCCCGGGCGTGTCGAAAATCGTGCTGGCCCATGTGCCTGTGACGACGGCAGCGGGAAAGGTGAGGTATGAGGAACACCATGCCGCTGCGGGCACCCTCGGAGCGATGACGAGCGCAGCCGTCTGAGCGAGTCGTCCACTGGCACTCCGGGGTTTCGCGCGCGCGTCTCCAGTCGGCGCGGCGCTTCACGGACTACACGCCGAGATACCTGTCGAGCACCTCGGGCTGCGATCGGAGGTCGTCGGATGTGCCCGCAAAGGCCACTTCCCCCTTCACCAGTATCACGTTGCGGTCCGTCACCTGCGTCACGTGCTTCCAGTTCTTGTCGACGATGACGCTGGAGATACCGGTCTCGCGGATCAAGCCGCAGATGCGCCAGATCTCGCGCGCGATCAGCGGGGCGAGGCCCTCCGTGGCTTCGTCGAGGATGAGCACGTCCGGGTTCGTCATCAGCGCGCGGCCGATGGTGAGCATCTGCTGCTCGCCGCCGGAGAGTTGCTGGCCGCCGTGGTCGAGCCGCTCGGCGAGCCGGGGGAAGGTCTGGAGCACACGCTCGTAGGTCCAGTCGCGCTGACCGCGCGTGCCCGGCCGCGCCGCCATCACCAGGTTTTCCTTCACGCTCAGGTTGCCGAAGATGCCGCGGCCTTCGGGCACGTAGGCAACGCCGAGTTGCGCGACTTCGAAGGTCGGCCGGCCCAGGGTGGAGCGGCCCATCACGTCGACCGTGCCGGCACGTGGAACGACGAGACCCATCAAAGTCTTGAGCAGCGTCGACTTCCCCATGCCGTTGCGGCCCATGAGACCGATGGTCTCGCCGCGGTCCACGTGGAAGTCGATGCCGCGCAGGATGTGGCTCGCGCCGTAGTAGGTGTGCAGGCCGCGCGCGTCGATGAGGCGATCGGTCATGGAATGAACCTCCGCGCTACGCGCTGCGGGGCCCTGCATCTTGGGGCTGCCCGGCGATTCATGCCTCCTCCCCCAGATACGCCGCCTGCACCCCGGCATCCGCGCGAATCTGCGCCGGCGTACCGCTTGCGATCACCTGGCCGTTGACCATCACCGTGAGGTGATCGGCGAGCGCGAAGACCGCATCCATGTCGTGCTCCACGAGCATGATCGCGTGATTCGGCTTCAGTTTCAGCAGCAGCTGCACCATGCGCTCGGCCTCGGCCGTGCCCATGCCGGCAAGGGGCTCGTCGAGCAGCAGCACTTGCGGATCGGTCGCGAGCGTCATCGCGATCTCGAGCTGGCGCTGCTCGCCGTGGCTGATGGCGCCGGCCACGGAGTCGCGGCGGGGCGCGAGTCCCGCCAGCTCGATCGCGCGCTCCGCACGCTCGTTCGCCGCACCGACGTTCGACGCCAGACGCAGCCAGCCCGCCGCATGCGGCGTGCGCGACTGGGCGGCCAGGCGCACGTTCTCCCACACCGTGAAGGGGCCGAAGATATTCGTCTTCTGGTAACTCCGGCCGAGCCCCGCGCGGGAAATCTTCTCGGGCGACCAGCCCGTCGTGTTGCGGCCCGCGAGCGTTACCGTTCCCGAGCTCGGCGCGATGTCGCCCGAGAGCAGGTTGGTCAGCGTCGACTTGCCCGCGCCGTTGGGCCCGATCACCGCATGGATGCGGTCGCGCCAGAGTTCGAGCGACACGTCGTTCACCGCGGCGAGGCCGCCGAAGCGCTTGGTGAGATGCGATGCGGCGAGCAGGATTTCAGCCATCGATGCGCTCCCGCTTCCGCATCGCGCGCTCGACGAGCCCGAGCAGGCCGCGCGGCGCGAACACCACGATGAGCACGATGAAGAGTCCCATCCACAGCTGCCAATGCTTGCCGGCATTGAAGCCGCCGAGGGTGGGCAGATCCTTGAACTCGTGCAGCAGCATCTCGAAGGCGAACGCGCCGACGATCGCGCCCGCGAAGTTGCCCATGCCGCCGAGGATGACCATCATGATCGCGTGCGCGCTCATGTGGAAGCCCATGAGCTCCGGATTCACGAAGCCGGTCTGCGCGCCCCACAGGTAGCCCGCGAGGCCCGCGAGCGCGCCGCCGAGCGTGAACGCGGCGAGCTTGTAGCCGAAGGTGCCGAAGCCCATCGCGCGCATGCGGTGCTCGTTCACGCGGATGCCCGCGAGCGCGCGGCCGAAGGGGCTGAAGAGAAGGCGGCGCAGGAACGCATACACCGCGATCATCATGGCGAAAGTGAAGTAGTAGAAGACCGTCTTGTTCTCCAGGTCGAAGAGACCCGCCACCGGCTTGAAGTTGATGTAGAGGCCGTCGGAGCCGCCAAGCGCCTTGTTGTCGAAGAAGAGGAAGAACACCATCTGCGCGAACGCCATGGTGACCATGATGAAGTAGATGCCGTGCGTGCGGACGACGAAGAAGCCGATGACGAGCGCCGCGAGCGCGGACGCCGCCACGGCCGCCGGCAGCGTCCACCACAGGCTCACCGCCTCGTTCGCCGGCGTCATGAACGCGAGCGCGTAGCCGGCGAGGCCGAAGTACGCCGCGTGGCCGAGCGAGACGAGCCCGGTCACGCCCTGCAGCAGGTCGAGGCTCATGGCGAAGATCGCGAGGATCATCATGCGCGCGACCATCTGCGCGTAGAAGTCCGTCGCAACGAGCGGGAAGGCGGCGAGGGCGAGGAAGACGAGCACCAGCACGACCTGCAGGCCGCGCGGCAAGGCTTCGAGGTTGGCTTTGGCCGTGCTCATTGTTTGAACAAGCCCTCTGGCTTCCATAAAAGTACGGCGGCCATCAGCATGTACACCAGCATGCCCGCCACCTGCGGCACGAGCACCTTGCCGAAGGTATCCACAAGACCCACGAGCAGCGACGCGATGAGCGCCCCGCGCACCGAGCCGATGCCGCCGATCGTCACCACCACGAAGCACATGATGAGCACCTGCGAGCCCATGTTCGGGTACACGCTCGACACCGGCGAGGCGATCATGCCGGCGACCGTCGCCAGCCCCACGCCCAGCGCGAAGACGAAGGCGTGGATCAGCTTGATGTTGATGCCCAGCGCCTCGGTCATGTCGTGGTTGAAGGCGCCGGCGCGGATCTTCATGCCCAGGCGCGTGCGCGAGATCAGGAAGTACAGGCCGAGTGCGAGGACGATGCACACGCCCGACATGAAGAGGCGGTACACGGGATAGGAGAGGTTGTCCGTGAGCGGGATCGAGGCCGAGAGCAGCGACGGGATGGTCACGCCATGCACGTCGTCGCCCCACAGGATGGAGCGCATCTCCTCGAAGATGTAGATCAGGCCGAAGGTGAGCAGCACCTGGTCGAGATGGTCGCGGTGATAGAAGTGGCGAAACAGCACGCGTTCGAGGATCAGGCCGAAGAGCACCGACAGCACCGCGCCCCCGAGGATGGCGACGGTGAGGCTGCCCGTCTTGGCCGCGAGCGACCAAGCGAGGTAGGCGCCCAGCATGTAGAAGCTGCCGTGCGCGAGGTTGACCACGCCCATGATCCCGAAGATCAGCGTGAGGCCGGCGGCCAGCATGAACAGCAGCAGCCCGTACTGGACGCTGTTGAGCAGCTGGATGAGGAAGTTGGCGAAGTCCATCAGGCAGGTTGCGGCACGCGGTCGGAAATGCGGAAGCCCTGGATCCCCGCCTTCGCGGGGATGACAGCCTGCTTGCCGTCATTCCCGCAAAGGCGGGAATCCAGGGCTTTCAAGATGGGTGAGGATCAGCCCAGGCGGCAGCCCGCGCCCGAATCGGCCAGCGCCTTCGCGGCAATGCCGATCACCTTGTTCTCGCCCTTCTCGACGCGGCGCAGGTAGATGTCCTGCACCGGGTTGTGCGACTTGCTCATCGACCACTTGCCGCGCGGGCTGTCGATGGTCTGCGTCTCCAGCGACTTGTACAGCGCCGCCTTGTTGCCGATGTCGCCCTTGACCGTGGCCATGCCCTGCGCGAGCAGCAGGCCGGTGTCGTAGCCCTGCACCGCGTACACGTCGGGCTGCAGGCGGAACTTGCTGGCGAAGGCCGTGCGGAACTGTTTGTTGCGCGCCGTGTCGAGCGAGTCGCTGTAGTGCATCGTGGTCATGATGCCCTCGGCCGCGGGCCCTGCGGCGTCGAGCACGCCTTCGGTCAGGAAGCCCGAGCCCCACAGCGGAATGCGGTCCTTCAGGCCCGCGGCCGCGTAGTCGCGGATGAACTTGGCGGCGCCGGCGCCGGCGAAGAAGCAGGCCACCGCATCGGGGCGCAGCGAGGCGATCTCGGTCAGCAGCGCCTGGAATTCCACCTGCGGGAAGGGCAGGCCCAGCTCCTTCACGATCGTGCCGCCGGCCTTGGTGTAGCTGTCCTTGAAGCCCTCGAACGCCTCGTCGCCTGCCGCGTACTTCCAGGTGATCCAGGCGGTGCGCTTCAGGCCCTTGTCCATCATCGGCTTGCCGAGCGCGAGCGTCGGCTGCGAATTGCTGAACGAGGTGCGGAACACGTTTGGCGCGCACTGCGCGCGGGTGGCCGCATGCACGCCGGCATTCGGAATGAGGTTGAGCACGCCCGACTCGCGCGCGACGCGCTGGATGCCCATCTGCACGCCCGAATGCACGGTGCCGATCAGCACGTCGACCTTGTCGCGCTGCACCAGGCGGTTGGCGTTCTCGACGCCCTTGGACGGCTCCGACTCGTCGTCGACCTTGAACCACTCGATGTCCCGGCCGCCGAGCTTGCCGCCCTTTTCGTCAATGGCCATGCGCACGCCGTTCTCGATGTTGACCCCGAGCGACGCGAACGTGCCGGTGTACGGCAGCATGAAGCCCACGCGAATGCGACTGGACTGCGCACGCGCGATCTGCGGCAGCAGCAGGCCGACGGAGGCCGCGCCGATGGTGGCCGCGCCGCGGGCGAGGACGAGACGGCGAGTGGTCATGGAAATTTCCTTATTTGATTGAGGTGTCAAGCATTTCTACCGCATCGCGCGGGAGCCTGCCACGGGAATGACCCGCAGCGCGGTCGCGCACGCATCATGCCCGTTGCGCGGCCTGCCGCAGCCGGAAGCGCTGGATCTTGCCCGTGGCGGTCTTCGGCAGCTCGTCGGCGAACTCGATCCAGCGCGGATACTTGTAGGGGGCGAGCCGGCTCTTCACGTGCATCTGCAACTGCGCGGCATCGGCCTGCGCGCCGGCCTTCAGCACCACGTAAGCCTTGGGCTTCACCAGGCCCTCGCTGTCCTCGACGCCGATCACGGCGGCCTCGAGCACGGCGGGGTGCGTCATGAGGGACGCTTCCACTTCGAAGGGCGACACGTAGATGCCGCCCACCTTCAGCATGTCGTCGCTGCGGCCGCCGTAGGTGTAGTAGCCGTCGGCGTCGCGCGTGTACTTGTCGCCGCTTCTCGTCCACTCGCCCGCGAAGGTGCTCTTGGTGCGCGCGCGGTTGTTCCAGTACATGAGGGCGGAGGTCGGGCCCTGGATCTGCAGCTCGCCGATCTCGCCGTCGCCGCATTCGCGGCCGTCGTCGGCGACGATGCGCAGCGCGTAGCCGGGCACGGCCTCGCCGGTCGTGCCGTAGCGCACGCGGCCGGGGCGGTTCGACAGGAAGATGTGCAGCATTTCCGTGGAGCCGATGCCGTCGAGGATCTCGCAGCCATATTCCTCGGTCCAGCGCTTGCCGATCTCGGCGGGCAGCGCCTCGCCCGCGCTGGTGCACACGCGCAGGTTGAGCTCGGCGCGCTTCGGCCGGTTGCCGTCGGCGAGCAGGCCGGCGAACAAGGTCGGCACGCCGTAGAAGACGCTGGGCCGATGCTCCTTCAGCACCCTGAACACGTCGCCGGGCGTCGGCCGCGTGGGCAGCAGCACCGTCGTCGCGCCGACGCTCATGGGGAAGGTGAGGGCGTTGCCGAGGCCGTAGGCGAAGAACAGTTTCGCCGCCGAGTAGACGACGTCGTCCTCGCGGATGCCGAGCACGGGCTTCGCGTAGAGCTCCGCGGTCTGGATCAGGTGGCTGTGCAGATGCACCGTGCCCTTGGGCATGCCGGTGGAGCCGCTCGAGTACAGCCAGAAGGCGGCGTCGTCGGCGCAGGTGTCGTGGACGGTTTGCTGCGTGCTGCCGCCCGATTGCACGAGCGCCGCGACCGAATCCTCGCCATCGCCCCCCGCCACGAACACGTGCTTCAGGCTCATGCCGTCCCGCTCACGAAGCAGCGGCGCGAACGCCGGCAACAAGCCCTTCGACACGAACAGCGCCTGCGCGCGGGAATCGCGCAGCATGTAATCGAAGTCCTGGGTCGTCAGCAATGTGTTCGCCGCAACGGGCACCACCCCCGCCAGCATGCAACCCAGAAAGACGACGGGCCACTCGAGCGTGTCGTGCATCGCGATCATCACCCGTGCTTCGGGCGGGATGCCGCGCGCGCGCAGCGCGTTCGCGAGGCCATGCGCCTGCCGCGCGAGCTCGCCGTAGGTCAGTCGTGCGCCGCTGCCCGCCTCGATGAAAGCCGCCTTGCTTGCCCGCGACGCATTGCGCGCGAGCAGGTCGTGCGCCGCGTTGTAGTCGCGCGGAATGTCGACGCGCGGCGGGCTGGCGGAATGGTCGGCGTGGCTCGGATTCATGATCGGGGCGTCTCTCGAGAGGTGCAGTAAACTGCTTGACAGCGCGTCTTCAGGCAGTATATTGCAATCGCGCTCGACTGCAACCCGGACGCACCCGATGACGATGGAACCCGACGAACGCACGATCCTGCCCGAACTGGGCGCGCGCGTGCGCTCGTGGCGCGCGCGGCGCGGCATGACGCGCAAGCAACTCGCCGGGGATTCCGGCCTGTCCGAGCGCTTCCTTGCCGACGTAGAAAGCGGCAAAGGCAATGTCTCGATCAATTCGCTCGATGCGGCGGCACGCGCGCTCCACATCACCATCCAGGACCTGCTGCAGGATCCGCCCCGGCCGGCGCTCGCGCGCCTGCAGGGCGTGCTCGCCCGGCTCGACGATGCGCAACTCGACGCGGCATATGCCTTGCTCGCGTCGAACTTCGGGCTCGCGGGCGCGCAGGGGCGCGAGCGGCGCATCGCCCTGGTGGGCCTGCGCGGCGCGGGCAAGACAACGCTTGGCGAGCAACTCGCGGCGCAACGCGGCGTGGCCTTCGTCGAGCTCGACCGCGAGATCGAGCGCGAGGCCGGCACGAGCATGAACGAGATCCTGCTGCTGCACGGCCAGGCCGGCTTCCGGCGCTACGAACGGCGCGCCTTGCTGCGCATCGCCGAGCAGCATGCCGAGGGCGTGGTGATGACCACGGGCGGCAGCATCGTGAGCGAGCGCGAGACCTTCGACGTGCTGCAAAGCCACTTCTATTGCGTGTGGATCAAGGCAAGCCCCGAGGAGCACATGTCGCGCGTGGTCGCGCAGGGGGACATGCGCCCCTTCGGCACGACGCAGGGTGCGACCGGCGAGGCGCTGGACGACATCCGCCGGATTCTTTCGAGCCGCGAAGCGCTCTATGCGCGGGCCGATGCCGTGGTGGACACGGCGGCGCGCAGCGTCAGGCAGTCGCTGAAGGATCTGGAGCGGGCGGTGCCCGGAGTGGGGTGAAAATCATTGGCTGCTCAGCATGCGCCTTTGCAGGAGCGTCTGGAGGTCCCGTCGTCCATCCGCGACGAGATACACGACGACCTCCGTCGGAAATATGCGATAGATGATCCGGTACGGCTTGAAGTACGTTTCCCGAAAGTCGCGAATGCCCAGCGCAAGCAACTCCTTCGTGTAGGCACCGCGCTCCGGAAATCGCTCCAGCCCCAGGATTGCCGCCTCGATCTTGTCCAGGACGTGCGCTGCCTTTGCGGGAGCGTCATGACTCGCGATGTAGTCGTGCAGTTCTTCGACGTCCTGCACGGCATCCAACGTCATGATGACGTTGTGAGGCGCGGTCATTTCGTGTTGCGCTTGCGCCGTACGGCCGCGAACGCTTCGCGCAACGGCATGACTTTGCCCTCTTCGACCTGCCGATTGCCGAGCGCGAGAATCTTCAGGAGCGCCAGAGTCTCCTGCCCGGCCTGATAGGACGCGATGTCCTGAAGCACGGCCGCGGCCTCGCCATTCTGAGTAATGATCAAAGGCGCCCGGTGCTCGGCAAGTTCGGCGATCACCTGCGCGGCGTTGGCCTTGACGTAGCTGATGGGCTTGATGTGTTCGGAATAGCGCATGACCGAATTTAGCCTTTTTTCGGTCTCCCGACAATGCGCCCCGGACAACGGGCGCATAGAATGCGGCTGTCGGAGCGTAGCGCAGTCTGGTAGCGCATCTGGTTTGGGACCAGAGGGTCGGAGGTTCGAATCCTCTCGCTCCGACCACCGCTCGAAAATTGTTGCCGCGCGCTCCGGTGAGTCTTGTCCGGTGCGCCTACCGCATCGCCCGCTCGATCAAACCCGCGCCTTCTTGCAGCAGGAACTGCCTGAACGCCTGCGCCACCGGCGGCAGGCGCTTCGAGCGCCGGTGCACCACGTGCCAGTGGAGCATGAGCGGCAGGCCCTTCACGTCGAGCACCTGCAGGGCCCCGGCCTTGCGCTCGTGGCCGATCGTGTGCGCCGACAGGAAGCTCAGGCCCATGCCCGCGGCCACGGCCTGCTTGATCGTCTCGGTGCTCTTGATCTCCATCGCGACCGTCAGCAGCGCGAGCCCGTCGCCGAAGGCTTCCTGCATGGACTGCCGGGTGTCCGAGCCGCGCTCGCGCACGATGAAGGGCTCGCCGGCGAGCCTTGCGACCGGAATGCGCCGACGCCCGGCGAGCGGATGCGACGGGCCGGCGATGACGACGTAGGGGTGGGGCGCGAACGCCTCCGCCACGAAGTCCCCGTCCGTGGGCGGGCGGCCCATGATCGCGAGGTCCGTGCGGTTCGCCTCCATCCGCGCGAGCAATTCCTCGCGGTTGCACACCACGAAGTCAAGTTCGACGCCCTTGTGGCGCTGCGCGAACGCCACCAGCAGGCCCGGAAAGAAATAGTCGCCCGCGCTGATCACCGACACGCTGAGCCGCCCGCCCGAGACGCTCTTGAACTGGGCCATGGCCTCTTCGGCTTCGCGGAACTTCTGCATGATCTCGCGGCTGCAGACGAGCATCTGCTCGCCGGCCGCGGTGAGGTGCACCTTCTTGCCGAGAAGCTCGAAGAGCGGCAGGCCCGCGTGCTCCTCCAGCTTGCGCACTTGCGTCGAGACGGCGGGCTGCGTCTGGTGCAGTTCCTGCGCCGCGCGCGAGAAGCTGCGGTGCCGCGCCACCGACTCGAAAACCCGGAGTTGGCGGAACGTGGCATGGCGCATGCGGCCACTATAAATGATCGTTTATGAATTCAACAAAATACTTTGACTGTTATTTATGCGAGGCTGCACGTAGATTGCGCCTTCGAAAGGAGACACGAAGATGCTTGCAGCAGTAGCCGTACCGCAGACCCTCGATTCGCGCCCCGCAGAGGCCGAGCGCCAGTCGTACAACATCGCCTTCGACGCGCTGGGGCTCGCCTGGCATTGGGACACCGCGACGTTCGCCAGGCTTCCCAGCGACGCCGGTCGCGTGCAGGCCTATGTGGAGCGCCACCAGCCGCACCTGCTGCAGGCCTACGACGCCGACTTCCTCGCGAACGCGGTGGAGTCGGCCCGGCAGCGCCTGGCGGACGTGCGGGCCTGACGTGAAGATCGCGGTCGTAGGCGCCGGCGCCATCGGCGGCCTTGTCGGCGCGCAACTGGCGCTGGCGGGCGAGGACGTCACGCTGATCGTGCGCGGGGCGACGTTGCAGGCGATTCGCGAGCACGGCTTGCGGTTCACGGGGATGGACGGCGTGGAGCAGCGCGTCACGCGCCTGCTCGCGACGAACGACTATCGCGAAGCCGGCCCGCAGGACCTGGTCATCCTCGCCGTCAAGGCGCATCAGCTCGACGCGGTGGCGGATCCGCTGCAGGATCTCCTGGGTCCGGAGACGCCCATCGTGACGATGCAGAACGGCATTCCGTTCTGGTATTTCCACCGGCACGGCGGCCCGCATGAAGGCCGCGTGGTGCAGAGCGTCGACGCGCCCGTGCCGCTCGCGCGGCGAATTTCGCCGGAGCGCATCATCGGCTGCGTGGTCTATCCCGCGGCGGAATTGCGGGCCCCGGGCGTGATCCACCATGTCGAGGGCAACCGGCTGCCCGTGGGCGAACTGGATGGCTCGGCCTCGGCGCGGGTGCAGCGCATATCGGAGTGCTTCGCGCGCGCCGGTTTCAAGGCGCCCGTGCTGACCGACATCCGTTCCGAAATCTGGCTCAAGCTCTGGGGCAACCTGACCTTCAATCCGATCAGCGCCCTGGCGCATTCGACGCTGGTCGACATCTGCGAAGACCCGCTCGGCCGCGACCTCGCCGCCAACATGATGCGGGAAGCGCAGGACGTCGCGCGGCAACTGGGCATCGAGATGCGGGTGCCCCTGGAGAAGCGCATCGCCGGCGCGGCCAAGGTGGGGGCCCACAAGACCTCGATGCTGCAGGACATCGAGGCCGGCCGCGCGCCGGAGATCGACGCGCTCGTCGGCGCGGTGGTCGAGCTCGCGCGCCTGTGCGGCACGCCCACGCCGCACATCGACGCGGTGTATGCGCTGGTGAGCCTGCTTGCCCGGCGCATGGCGGAATCGGGTGGTAGCGTTCGCCTGCAGCCGGTGGCCCCCGTATAGGACAATGCGGGCTTCTGCCCGTAGCTCAGTTGGATAGAGCACCTGCCTTCTAAGCAGGTTGTCGGGGGTTCGATTCCCTCCGGGCAGGCCAGCCATATCCCGATTGCACCCCGAGCATGTTGTCCCGATGACCGTCGAGCGCGCGCCAACGACCGCACCCGACGGCCTGCCGCCCCCCGTGCGCTGGTGGGCCTTCCTCGTCATCATCCTCGGCATCACGCTCACGGTGCTCGACTCGGGCATCGTCAATCTCGCGCTGCCCGATATCGCGCGCGACATGAAGGTGAGCGCCTCGGCGGCCGTGTGGGTCGTCATCGGCTACCAGATCGCCGCGCTCGCGCTGCTGCTGCCGCTCGCGAACCTCGGCGAACGCATCGGCTACCGGCGCGTCTACCTGGTCGGCGCGGTGGTGTTCACCGTCGGCTCGCTCGCCAGCATGGTGGCCGATTCGATGCTGCTGCTGGTGGTGGCACGCGCGTTCCAGGGGCTCGGCGCCGCCGGCATCATGTCGGTGAATTCGGCGCTCGTGCGGCTCACGTTCCCGGCCGCGGGCCTGCCGCGCGCGCTGGCGCTCAACTCCGTCGTGGTCGCCGCGGGCTCGGTGGCGGGGCCGCCCCTCGGCGCCGCGGTGCTCTCGCTCGCGCCCTGGCCCTGGCTCTTCGCGCTCAACGTGCCGCTGGGCATCCTGTGCTTCGCGCTCGGGTCGCGATGCCTGCCCGCGAACACGCACCGGCCCCGTGCCGGCGCGCCGGTCGCCGCGCTCGACGTGGCGCTGAACATCGCGACCTTCTCGCTCTTCTTCCTCGGCGCGGATTCGCTCGCCTCGCTCGGCGGCGGCGGGCATGCGATCGTGCCGCCGGCCACGGGCGCGGCCATGCTCGCGGCCGGCGTCGCGCTCGCCGTCTGGTACGTCCGGCGTCAGCGCAGGCTCGCCACGCCCATGCTGCCCATCGACCTGCTGGCCATTCCGGCGTTCGCGCTTTCGTTCTGCACCTCGGTCGCCACGTTCTCGGCGCACACGCTCGGCTTCGTCGCGCTGCCCTTCCTGCTGCTCGGCGCGCAGGGCTTTTCGCACGGCCACGCCGGCCTGCTGATCGCGGCCTGGCCGGCCGCCGTCGTCGTCGTGGCCCCCATCGCCGGGCGTCTGATCTCGCGCTACCCGGCCGGCATCCTGGGCAGCATCGGGCGGGTGATGCTGTCGCTGGGCCTGCTGCTGCTGGCGCTGCTGCCGGACCGCGCGGGCCGCGGCGACATCGCGTGGCGGCTCGCGCTGTGCGGCGCGGGCGTCGCGCT
>NZ_JBFWNP010000061.1:0-29353 GCF_050250995.1 Ramlibacter sp. | reverse complement strand
AGCGGCTGGTCTGCTTCTACGTCGACTACACGCGCGCGCTGCTGAACCCGAAGTTCCTGCGACTGTCCAGCTGGGCTCGCCTTGTGGGCAGCGACCACCTGAACGCGAAATACACCGAGATGCTGAACGCGGAGATTCTTCCCCGCATCGCGCGCGCGCTGCGGCACGAACTGCTCGGCGAGTCGAGGCCTCGCGTCAGCGCGCGCGACCTCGAACTCGTGCAGACGCTGCACGGGAGCATCTATTACGTGGGGCTGCGCCGCATGCACGAGCGGCTGCCGGCCGACGTGAACGACATCGTGATCTCGAAGATCGACGTGTTCCTGGATGGCGCTGCCAGCGCGCTCGAGAAGTTGCCGCGCGGCGGCGGGGCGGGACGGGGCTGAAGGCAGGTCGTCTCGAGTTCGACCCGGCGTGGGCTCACGCGGCGACGTCGGCCGCGCACGGATAGAGCCGGCCCGCCGCCGAAAGCAGCAGGGGAAGGCTGGACGTGGCTTCGTCGCACGGCTTTTCGTCGAAGTGGCACAAGGCACCCCAGAGCGAGCCGTCCGGCGCATAGATCACCGCCCCGCTGTAGGAGCGGAACGGCGCGTCCCGCATCCACCCCGTACGCGGATCGCTCGCGCCGTCGTGGACCTCCAGGGGCTGGCCGGTGGAGTGCAGGTGAGCGCAGTAGGCGTTGGCGATCGGCAGGTCGTCGCCTCGTGTGACGTCGGGGGCCCACTTGTCGACCAAGGCCACGCTGCGGAGCATTTCGCCGTCGAACCGGAACACGCCCGTGAACCGATGGGGGGTCAGCCTGTTGAGATGGAAAATGGCGGACTGCAGGCCACCCGAGAGCGCGCTCTCGAACGCATCGAGGTCGCGCCGATCGGGGTGCGGTTGCTCATGGCTCTTGTCGGCGGTCATTGGGGTGATTGTGTGCTCGACATTAGTTTTCAGGTGTAACGGGGAGGCGGCCCAATGTTGACAGAAAGCTGAATGCCGGGATTCCCGAATCGTCCCCGCCGCCGTTAGCATGCCTCGCCAGGGAGACATGCAGTATGGGTTTCAAGGAAAACCGCGAGGCGCTGGAGCTCGCATTCAAGAACCGGGGCATCCGCCAGACCACCGACAAGGCGATGTTCCTGCGCGAAGGCGCCGCGGGCCGACTGAGCGTCAAGGACTTCGTCGCGCCCACCGGCATCGGGCTGTTCGACGCGGTGTATGACCCGGCGTCGATGGAGTACAGGATCACCGCTCGGGTGAAGTTCAATTTCATCTCGCCCGTCAGCGACACCGCCGAAGCCCTCCGGTGGGACACGCAGTCGCAGGAAGCCTACAAGGCCGAGACCCTCCGGGTGGTCAACGAGTCCTGGAGCGGCCGCTACAAGATCAAGTGCGTGCGCGAAGGCTGGACGGACCTGAGTGCGAAAGTCGTCGTGACGGTCGTCGACACGTCCGACGTCTCGCAGGCCCATTTCCAGCTCGACGCGAAGCGGCTACCCACGGGCGCGCGCTCGCAAGGCGGCGGCGTCGCATGGTCGAAGGTGCCGCCGACCATCGACGTCGACAGCATGGGGATCGTGCCGAAGTACGCGCAGAAGCTGCAGGAGAACATCTTCAACATGCGCGAGCGCATGATGCGCGAAGCGGTGACCCTCTCGAACTGCGGCGTGATCGAATTCGCGCGCAACTCGCACGCGCTGCAGCAGACCGAAGTGGCCAAGCTCGGACGGCTGGCGCGCAGCCTCTCCTCCATCGTCAAGCCCGACGTGAAGGGGCTCAAGGTCTACATCTACGGCAGCACCAGCGGCTTCGCCATCTCGGGCCGCGCCAAGTCGCGCGCCGACGCCGTGCGCAACTGGCTGAAGTCCAACGTGCCCAACAGCGACGACGTGTTCGTCAGCATCACCAAGCTGACGCCCGTGCAGAAGACGGCCGCGCTGAAGGCGCTGCAGGGGCACTACAAGGACTTCACGCGCACCAGCCTGTCGCTGAGCGGATGCCTGATCTTCGTCGACTCCCCGCCGGACACCGTGCGCGAGGCCGAGACGAACTACATCGTGATGGTGCATGAGTTCGGCCACGTGCTCGGCCTGCCCGACGAATACACGGGGCGGCTTCATCCCCGCATCGCCGCGACGAAGCCGCTGGCATCGGTGCTGCCGGAGACGATGCAGCAGTACACGAAGTTGTCGGGGCAGACGCACCTGCAGCTGAGGGAAGGCGTGAAGCGCAAGGACGTGCGGCAGGCGATGCAGCAAGGCGGTTTCGCGCGCACGTTCGAATCGCACGGCGGCGGCATCGACATGCCCTTGTTCACCACCGGCGAAGCGCTGGCCTCGGAATCGGAAGTGGCCAACAGGCTGTACGAGGAGCGTCAGGCGGAGATCATCCGGCTGGAGAAGGCGCACGGGCGGACCTCGGACCAGGTCAAGGCGTACAAGAAGGACAACCCGGAGGTGAAGTTCCCGCTGACGCTGGGTTCGTCGAGCATCATGGCGACCGGCATGGACATCATGCCGGCGCACTACCTGCCGATCTGGTCGAGTCTGGCCATGGCGACGGGGCGGTATCTGTCGCCGGCGGATTGGGTGATCGATCCGGAGCCGTTGAAGTAGCGCGGCGGGCGGGCTCCCTACTCGCCCACCCGCTTGCGGCGCAGGGTGCCCACGAGTTCGGTGCCCGGGGCGACCGTGTTGAAGACCGTGCCGAACTTCCTGACGTTGTCGTGCAGCAGGTCCAGGCGGCGATCTTCCTCGTCGGTGTCGACCACGATCTCGTAGGTGATGGATTCCATGCGCGGTGGCACGTCCTGGCGAACACCATGCACATGCACGTCCAGTCCGCGCAGCTGGAACTTGAGCATCGGCGTGACCCGCTCGATGCCCTTGATGATGCAGGCCGAAAGCGCGGCCAGCAGCAGCTCCGCCGGATTGAAGGCCTCCGGATTCCCGGCCATGTCGGTATCGAGCGGAATGAGCGCCTGCTTGCAGCGGGCCTCGCTGGCGTGTGCGCTCAGGCGGCGCGCCGTGACTTCGAATTCGAGCTTGGGCATGGCGCTTCAGGCCACACAGGAAAAGGGCGAGTCGTCCATGCGAATGCTCCAGATCAAATCGTGCGCTGGTTGACGCGTTTCGAGAGTTCCTGGGCACTCTCCTTGCGCTCGCTGTAGCGGTCCACCAGGTACGCGCTGACATCGCGCGTGAGCAGCGTGAATTTGAACAACTCCTCCATCACGTCCACCACGCGGTCGTAGAAGGCCGACGGCTTCATCCGGCCCTCCTCCGTGAATTCGGCGAAGGCCTTGGCCACACTGGACTGGTTCGGGATGGTGATCATGCGCATCCAGCGCCCGAGCACGCGCATCTGGTTCACGGCATTGAAGCTCTGGGACCCACCCGAAACCTGCATGACCGCGAGCGTCTTGCCCTGCGTCGGGCGCACTGCGCCCACGGACAGCGGGATCCAGTCGATCTGCGTCTTCATTGCGCCCGTCATGGCGCCATGGCGCTCCGGTGAGCACCACACCATGCCCTCCGCCCACGCGGCGAGGCTGCGCAACTCCTGAACCTTGGGGTGCGTGTCCGGCGCACCGTCAGCCAGCGGGAGCCCCGTGGGGTCGAAGATCCTGGTCTCGCCTCCCATCGCTTCCAGCAGGCGTGCGGCCTCGAACGTAAGGAGGCGACTGTACGAGCGTTCACGCAAGGATCCATACAGTAGGAGGAAGCGAGGGCGATGTTGCGAGAGAACCGGGACGTGCAGCCGGTCCTGCGTCGGGACATCGAACAGATCGGTGCGCAGCGCGGGAAAAGTCGAATCGGCTTCAAGCACGGCGCACCCCGTTGTCCTGGACGACTTCGCCATCTTCCTTCGTGAAGGGCGGCAGCTTCGCCACCGGCAGCAGTTCCAGGACCGCCTCGGACGGTCGACACAGTCTGGTGCCCAGCGGTGTCCGGACGACCGGCCGGTTCATCAGGATCGGATGCTGCCGGACGAAATCCAGCAACTGGTCGTCGGTCCACTTCGGGTCCGCCAGGCCGAGTTCGGCAAAGGGGGTGCCCTTTTCCCTCAGCAGCTCCCTGACCGGCATGTTCATTTCCGCGAGGAGTTCGCGGATCTGTGCCGTGGAAGGCGGTGTCTTCAGGTACTCGACGACCTGCGGCTCGATGCCGGCGTGGCGGATGAGGGCGAGCGTGTTCCGGCTGGTGCCGCAGTCCGGGTTGTGGAAGATGGTGATTTGCGTCATTGGGTCAACCTCGCGCGGCATGCATGCCGCTCTCGTACCAGCCCTGGGACCGATTCACGATCGCCACCACGGCGAGCATCACCGGAACCTCGATCAGAACCCCGACCACGGTTGCCAACGCGGCCCCCGACTGGAAACCGAAGAGGCTGATCGCGGTGGCGACCGCCAGTTCGAAGAAGTTGCTCGCGCCTATGAGCGCCGAAGGACCCGCCACGCAGTGCTGCACGCCCATGCGACGGTTCAACCCGTACGCCAGCCCGGAGTTCAGGATCACCTGGACCAGGATGGGAACCGCCAGCAGTGCAATCACCAGCGGCTGCTCGATGATGGCTTCGCCCTGGAAGGCGAACAGCAGCACCAGCGTCAGCAGCAGCGCCGAGATCGAGAGGGGGCCGAGCTTCGCGACGGCGGCCTCGAAATGCTTCACGCCCTTGCGAAGCAGGGCCTTGCGCCAGACCTGCGCGATCACCACGGGCACGACGATGTAGAGGCCCACCGAGGTGAGCAGGGTGTCCCAGGGCACCGTGATCGACGAAAGCCCCAGCAACAGCGCCACGATCGGTGCGAAGGCCACGACCATGATGGCGTCGTTCAGCGCGACCTGGGACAGCGTGAAATACGGGTCACCTTTGCACAGCTGCGACCAGACGAACACCATCGCGGTGCAGGGCGCAGCCGCGAGCAGGATGAGCCCTGCGATGTAGCTGTCGATCTGTTCGGCGGGGAGGTAGGGCGCAAAGACGTGGCGGATGAAGATCCATCCGAGCAGCGCCATCGAGAACGGCTTGACGGCCCAATTGATGAAGAGCGTGACACCGATGCCCCGCACGTGCGACTTCACCTGGCCGAGTGCCCCGAAGTCGATCTTCAGGAGCATCGGAATGATCATGATCCAGATCAGCACACCCACGGGGAGGTTCACCTTGGCGACCTCCAGAGCGGCGATGCCGTGGAAGAGATCGGGGAGCCGCTGACCGAGGGTGACGCCGGCCACGATGCACAGGGCGACCCAGATCGTCAGGTACCGCTCGAAGAAGCCGATGGCCGGTCGGGAGGACGCGGCTGCGCCCGCTGCGATGTCTGTTGCACTCACGGTCAGCCCTGTCAGCAGGTCCTGCAATTCTTCGCCGCGGACAGCTCGTCGCAGCCCGCGCCCAGGCAGCAGTGCGCAGCCAGGTAGTCCATCAGGTCGTTCATCTGCTCCAGCGCCGCCCGATAGATGAGATTGCGGCCATCGCGCTCCTGCAGCACCAGGCCCGAATGCGTCAGCTCCTTCAGGTGGAAGGAGAGCGTGGAAGGGGCGACATCCAGCAAGACAGCAAGCGCGCCCGGGTTCATGCCCTCGGTGCCGGCGCCGACGAGTGCGCGGAATACTCGCAAACGCACGGGCTGGGCCAAGGCAGCCAGGGAGGCGACGGCCGATTTTTCTTCCATATTTCGAAGTATATCGAATCTTTTTCCTCGGGGCCGACGGGTCTCGGCCTTCCCATTGAGCCGCATCAACCGGAAGCCATTGGGGCGGGCCTAGCATGGTCGGATGAAACGCTTTTTCTTTTGGGCCGGACTCCTTCTCCTGGCCCTTGGCGCTTCCACCTTGCGCGCCGCCGACGCCGACCCTCAGGCCGTGATCGAACAGGCGGGCAAGGAATTCGCGGCCATCAAGTCGAGCGCCGAGGACGCGTCCGGAAAACTCGGTTCCGCCCTCGACGGGCTGGAGGAGCTGGAGCGCCGGCTGAATCTGGCGGACACGAAGAAGATGCTGACTGAAGATCAGCGCAGCGCCCTTCGGGAGACGATCGAGAAGTCCCGATCGCAGATCAAGCGCTCCAAGCGGGCCCTGGATGAATTCCACAGCAAGGCCAGTGTCGTCACCGATGCGTTCGATGCCTACGAGGCCATGGAGACCTTTCGGCGGCAGTACCAGTCTTACCAGTCCGAACAGGGTCAGTTGGCCGCGAACCTGTATGCACTGGGAACGGCGATGGAAAAATACGGCAAGAACGTTCCATTGCTCGGCGACATGATCGAAGCTTACGGCCAGATCACCACCGGCATGCTGAGCAAGATCGCCGCAGTCTCGTGGCTCGTGTGCAGGCGGATTGCACAGGACTGCGAAAAGTGCGATAGCGGGGACCGAACGGGCAAAGTGGAAACGACCTCCTCACCTTCGACCAAGCGAAAGGGGGCTTTGCTCTAGCGATGGGCAATCGCCCAGAGCAGATCGACCATCCGTGCCTGGTGAGCCCGGAACCTCAGCAAACAACGGATTGTTTACATGGATTTACCCGTTACCGGTAATTACACCAACCAGATAAGCCGGGGTAATCGACGCCAGTTGAAGAGGTTTTACCCCCGCCGTCCGCCGACGGCGCGCAAGATACTCAAGGCGACGGCAGTTGATTTACAGGATTTTACCCATCGCCGATAATTACACGAACCAGATAAACGGGAGTAATCGATGCCAGTTGAAGAGATCTTCCATCGTCAGCAATACGCCCAGGAAATCGTCCAAGACTTACTCAAGCCGACGGTGCTCAAAGAGCAGCTGCGATCGGGCGTGTTCCTCTCTGGCATCCGCCGAGTGGGTAAGACGACGTTCGTGCGCCAGGATTTGATCCCCGCGCTTCGCGGGGCGGGCGCCTTGCCGATCTACGTTGACCTCTGGGCCGACAAGTCCAAAGACCCGTCGACGTTGGTTCACGAGGCCGTGCGCAATGCGCTGCAGGCCGTCGAAAACCCGGCCTCGGGGATCCTCGCGCAGTTGAAGCGGCTCAAGGGACTCGACGTCGGCGCCGCAGGCTTCAAGTTTGGCTTTCAGCTCGATAGCCTGGGAGCCACCGATGGCGTGACGCTCGCCCAGGCGTTCGCTGAGGTTGTGCGGAAGCTGCAGGTTGACGTGGTGCTTATCGTCGACGAGGTGCAACAGGCGATGCTCTCCGACAGCGGCATCAACCTGATGCACGCGCTGAAGGCCGCGCGCGACCGCATCAACGCCGACCCCGACATGCCAGGGCACTTCCTGTTCGTAGGCACCGGCTCGCACAAATCGCTTGTGTCCGACATGGCTATCCGAAGAACTCAGCCCTTCGCCGGCGCCGTCGCCGTGGACTTCCGGGTACTCGATCGAGACTTCGTGGAGTGGCAACTTGAGCGGGTCGCCTCGCACGACGCCCGGGTCGTGGTTCCGAATCTGGATGCGGCCGTCCAAGGCTTCCGAGCGATGGGCAATCGGCCGGAGGAGTTCACCAAGGCGCTGCTGCAGCTGCAGCGGGTGCAGATCGTCGACAACGACGTGGCTGGGGCCTTCAAGATCATTTGCCAGACACTCGCCGATGCCGCGGGCGACGTGGAACTGGCGGCCATCGAGAACTTTGGCGAGCTAGGCAAGGCGATCTTCGACCGCATCGCCCGGGGGCGCACCACGGGCCTATTCGGCGCAGAAGCTTTGGCCGCCTACTCAGAACTAACGGGCCAACCGGTAGTGGCGCGGGACGTCCAGCTGACCGCCGACAAGATGATCGAGGCCAACCTGATCATGCGCCAAGGCCACGGTATTTACGCGGTGAGCGACCCGTTCATCCAGAAGATCTGGACGGAGCGAATCCAGGCAACGCAGCAACTGCTCGGCGGCGATGGCACACGAGGGGGCGAGCCGCCGCTACCAGACCCCGCCCGCAGCTGAGATCGCGGACAGCCCGCGGGACGTCTCCCCCTGAATCACCGGGGGTGGGGACTCGGCGTGTGCAGCAAATTGCACACGGATTTGCGAAGCGATCGCACCCGCCGAAAACGAGAAAACCCGCATGAGCGCTAAGTTTCATGCGGGTTTCAAAGGTGGTGGCCTGGGGCGGAATCGAACCACCGACACGCGGATTTTCAATCCGCTGCTCTACCAACTGAGCTACCGGGCCTGGAGGGCGAATTATATCAGGCGGCAGACCCGCGCTTGCCCCGCGACAGATCAACCCCAAGCTGCTTGAGCTTGCGGTACAGGTGCGTGCGTTCCAGCCCCGTCTTTTCGGCCACCCGCGTCATCGAGCCGCCCTCCTTCGCCAGGTGGAACTCGAAGTAGCTCTTCTCGAACTCGTCCCGCGCGTCGCGCAGCGGCTTGTCGAGCTCGAACACCTGGCGCGCCTGCGGGCCCATCTCCACCGGCGCGGGGATCGTCTGGCCGCCGGTCATCGCCGCCTCGACCGTCAGCTCGACCGGCTTTGCAGGCAGGCCCGACATCACCACGCCCACGGGCTTGCGCAGCAGCGACACCGCGCCGATGGGGGTGCGCGACAGGCCCGCTTCCACCGCCTTCAGCAGCTTCTGCATCGTGATCGGCTTTTCCAGGAACGAGTGCGCGCCGATCTTCGTGGCTTCCACCGCCGTCTCGATCGTGGCGTGGCCGCTCATCATGATCACGGGCATCGACAGCAGGCCGGCCGTCGACCATTCCTTCAGCAGCGTCACGCCGTCGGTGTCGGGCATCCAGATGTCGAGCAGCACGAGGTCGGGCCGCGTTCGCAATCGGGCCGCACGCGCCTGGGCGGCGTTCTCCGCCAGGTCGATGGTGTGACCTTCGTCGTTCAGGATCTCCGACAACAGATCCCGGATGCCTAGCTCGTCGTCCACCACCAGAATGTTTGCCATGCGCGCTGTTGTTAACCTGCAACTGCGAATGATAAC
The DNA here is from genome assembly GCF_050250995.1 of Ramlibacter sp. Lineage (GTDB taxonomy): Bacteria > Pseudomonadota > Gammaproteobacteria > Burkholderiales > Burkholderiaceae_C > Ramlibacter. The sequence continues at coordinate 20,448 of NZ_JBFWNP010000061.1, read as the reverse complement.
GACACTTGGGCGCCCACGATGACGCCGCCGTCTTCCCGATTCTTCAGGTCGACGCGCGCCGCGTGCTCGTCCGCGATTTTTTTCACGACGGCGAGGCCCAGGCCCGTGCCTTTCAATTTCGTCGTGACGTAGGGCTCGAACGCCCGCTTCAGGATGTGCGGCGGGAAGCCCGGCCCCGTGTCCTGCACCAGCAGGCGCACGCGCTTCGACGTCGCGTTCAGCTTCGTCTTGATCGTCACTTCGCGCCGCTCGCACCCCTCGGTCGCGTCCTGCGCGTTCTGCAGCAGGTTGTGGATCACCTGCCGCAGCTGCTGCGGGTCGCCGAGGATGGGCGGGCATGCCGCGTCGAGCTCGGCCACCACGGGCACGTGCGCGGCGCCGCGCTCCGCATCGCCCTCGCGGGTGTAGAGGTGCAGCACGTCGGTCACCAGCGCGTTCAGGTCCACCGCCTTCAGTTCCGCCGCGGGCAGCCGCGCGTAGTCGCGGAACTCGTTGACGAGGCGCTTCATCGCATCGACCTGGTCGACGATGGTGTGGACGGACTTGCCGAGCAGCGCCTGGTCGGCGCCGGTCAGCTTGCCCGAGAGCTTCATTTCGAGCCGCTCGGCCGACAGCTGGATGGGCGTGAGCGGATTCTTGATCTCGTGCGCGAGCCGCCGCGCGACCTCGCCCCACGCCTGCGCGCGCTGCGCGGAGACGATCTCGGAGATGTCGTCGAAGACGAGCAGGCGCGAGCGACCCGGCATCATCTCCGCGCCCCGGGCCACGAGCGTGACGATGTTCGCCTGCGAGCCGGGCGAGGCGGTGTTGAGCTCGAACGATTGCTGCCAGTGGTCCACGCCCGAGTGCTGCCGGCGCTCATTCATGAATTCGTCGAACTGCTGCTGCACCGCCGCGCCGAAGGTCTCGAGCCCGTCGACGGACGACAGCAGGTCGCCCTCGTGCGCGGCCAGCGGCGCCCGCAGGATGCGCGTGGCACCGGGGTTGGTGAGCTGCACGCGGCCTTCGCCGTCGAGCACGATGACGCCGGCGGTGAGGTTGTCCAGGATGGTCTGCAGGTTGGCGCGCGCGGCGCTCACCTGGTCCATGCTTTTCTCGACCGCGGCCCGCGCGTCGGCGAGCTGTTGCGTCATCTCGGCGAACGATCGCGTCAGCCCCCCCAGCTCGTCCTTGCCCTGCAGCACGGGCTTGGGCGAGAGGTCGCCGGCCGCCACTTCGCGCACGCCGGCGGCGAGCAGCAGCAAGGGCCGCGCGAGCTGGTTGCCGAGAATCACGGCCAGCAGGATCGCGCCGAACACGGCCAGGAACAGGCTCAGGGTCAAGGTGCCGATGTACATGCGCCGCAGGCCCTCGCGGCCCAGCGCGCGCTCCTGGTATTCGCGGTTCGCCTCCTGCACGGCCACCGCGTTCGCAACGAGCCCCTGCGGCAGGGGCTGCGTGGCCTGCAGGTAGCGCGTCTCGGCCAGCAGCCCGATGCTCGGCTGCGGCACGAGCGCAAGCGCGCGGATGCGCGCCTGGCTGGCCGCCCCGCCGGTGGACGGTTCGTCGAGCCCTTCGATCGTGGCGGTCGCGCGCTGCGTGCGCGTGTTGCGCAACTGCTGCGGGGATGGCCGCTCGGCCACGAGCTGGTAACGCGACTGGCCCGCGCTCGCGATCATCTGGCCCGAGCCGTTCCACAGCACGACGTCGGTGGCCGAGAGTTGCTCGCGCAACCGCTCGAGCACGAGGCCGGCGGAGGCATCGGGCGTTTCGGCCAGCTGGCTCGCGGCCGCGCGCGTCTGCTTCGAGAAGTCGGTGGTGAGCGTGTCGAAGGTCGTGCGGCCCAGGCTCAGGCCCGCGTCGAGCGCGCCTTCGACCTTCACGTCGAACCAGCTTTCGATGGAGCGCGAGACGAACTGGTACGACACGACGTAGATGAGCAGTCCGGGAATGAGGCCGACGAGCGCGAAGATGGCCGCGAGCTTCACGAGCAGCCGGCTGCCGAACTTCTTGCGCCGCAGGCGCGACGCCAGTCGGAAGCACACCCACACCAGCACCGCGAGCAGGATCGCGGCCACGACCACGTTGACGATGAAAAGCCGGCCGTAGTTCTGCTCGTACAACTCGCGGTTGTTGGTGGCCTGCGTGAGCAGGAACATGAGCACGATGCCGATGGCAACGATGATCGCCGCGCCGACGCCCATCGCCCAGCGCAGCGCACGCGAGGTCTGGAAGAGCGAGCGCGGCGGCGGCAGGGTCGTCACGTCGTCGACCTCAGCGCGCGGCTTCGGTGGGCAGGCGAACGCTGCGTGCCACCGAGATCTGCCACTCCGACTGGCCCACCGCGCCGATCTGGAACGGCCGCGGCAGTTGCGATACGTCGAGCCGGAAGCGGAACTGCACGAGGTGCTTGCTGTCCGGGTCGACGTCGGTGGATTCCGCGATCTTCCAGTTGGAAATGCGCTGCATCGCCGCCACCGCTTCCTCGCGCGTGTCGAAGTTCTGGCCGAGCGACAGGCCGGACGATCCGATGGGCGCGGCCGACACCTGCAGCCGCCAGCGCCGCGTGAGCGGCTGGTAGGACAGCCGGAAGTGACGCACGGTCTGCGCGACCTGGCGGTCGTACCAGTACCAGCGCTCGCGCTGCAGCGCGGCCCCGGCCACGAAGAACATCGGGATGCCCTTGGCGAGCGCATCCTCGATCACCGTGGGAAGGTCGAAGCGCAGCGTGGCCGACAGAACCACGCCCTCGTCGGTGCGCTCCGCGCGCAACATCGTCACGTCGGCCAGCTCGGCGCGCACGGGGCCGGCGACGGCCGCGACGGCGCAGGCCAGGATGAGCAGGGCGAAGCGCACCCACGCGGCGAGCCTAGGCCGCACGCTTGCGAAGCACCGCGTAATGGAAACCGTCGTGGTCACCGTCCAGATTGTCCCCAAGCGGCTCGCCCTTGCCTGCGCCTTGCGGCAGCAAATGGCCGGGCGAGGCCTCCAAATGAGCCTCTTTGTTGTGCGCAACAAACGTTGCGATGCGGGCTTCGCCCTCGGCCCGGAACACCGAGCACGTGCAATAGACGAGCACTCCGCCCGGCCGCAGCAAGGGCCACAGCGCCCCGAGCAGCCGGTCCTGCTGCACTGCCAGGCGCTGGATGTCCGCTTCGCGGCGCAGCCATCGCACGTCCGGATGACGACGCACGATACCCGATGCCGTGCAGGGCGCGTCGAGCAGGATGGCGTCGAACGGGCGGCCGTCCCACCAATTCGACGGCTCGGCCGCGTCGGCGCAGCGAACCCCGGCATGGAGGTCCAGTCGCTTCAGTGTGTCCCCGATGCGCTCGCAGCGCGTCGGGTCGACGTCGAGCGCGAGCAGGTCGGCGTCGATGAGTTCGAGGATGTGCGCCGTCTTGCCGCCGGGGGCGGCGCACGCATCGAGGACGCGGGGGCTCGGCGTGTCCCCGAGGCTTTTCGCCAGCAGCGACGCGGCGAGCTGCGCACCGGCATCCTGCACGGACACGAGTCCCTCCTTGAAGCCGGGGATGGCTTCGACGTGACGCGCCTGCGCGAGCACGAGGCCGTGTTCGTCCACGGGCTCGGACGCGATGCCTTCCGCGGCGAACGCCGCCTGCACCGCTTCGCGCGTTGCCCGCCTCGCGTTCACGCGCAGGGTCATGGGCGCGCTCACGTTGTTGTTGGTCAGGATCGCCTGCCACTTCGACGGATGGTCCTGCTTCGTCCGCTCGATCCACCAGCGCGGATGGTTCCACACGGCGACGGGGTCCTTGTCGGTCTCGGTGACGAATTGCTCGCGCTCGCGCAGCAGGCGCCGCAGGCAGGCATTGATGAAGTTCGCCTGCGCCTTCGTCGCGGGGTCGCGCTTCGCGGCTTCGACGGCCTGGTCGACGAGCGTGAAGGGCTCATAGGGCGCTGCGTTCGCATCCCACGCGAGGCCGATGGCCGTCAACAGCAGCGCATCGGCGGGCGGCGGCGGCGGGCGGTTCGCGAGCTTCTTGCGGATCGCTTCGGCGCGGCCCATCTGCCGCAGCGCGTGGAACGAGAGCGCCTGCGCCCCGGCGCGCAGGTCCGGATACACGCGCGCGACGGCGGGCGTGGCCGATTCGCCCGCTCGCACGGCCATCAGGACGGAAGCGGCAGCCTGAAGCTGCCGCCAAAGGGGAACCGCGGGCGTCATGCCGCGATTGTGTCAGCCCGATGGGCCGTCATTCCCGCGAAGGCGCGCTTAGGTCAGCGCGTCCGCCCAGATGTTGCGCGCCCAGTTCCACGCATACGCACCTTCGAGCTCCGTCGGCCCCGGGCTCAGTCCGCCCGAGCCGGCGACGGTCTTGAAGGTCTTTTCGGCCGCCACATACTGATGCACGCTCGCCACATGCACGACGTTCTTGTCGTCGACGTAGCTGTAGCAGGTGTTGGTGAGCATCGGCGCGGCGTTCGCCTCCCAGCCCGACAGTCGCGCGACGATGGCCGCCGCGGCAACCTTGGCGTGGTTGTTCGCCATGTGACCGCTCTTGGGCATGCCCGGCGCGATCTGGATCGAATCGCCGATGACGTGGACGTCCTTCGCCGCGGTGGATTCGAAGGTGAGGTAGTCGACGCCGCACCAGCGGTTGTTGGCGAGGTTCGCCAGGCCCGTCTGCACGGCGATCGCGCCGGCGCGCATCGGCGGCAGCGCATTCAGGACGTTCGCCTTCATGTCCTCGTGGATCTCGAACTTCGCCGTGTTCGTGCGCGCATCGACCGCGGTGAGCTTGTGCTGGCCGCGGAATTCGACGATGCCGCGGTACTGCTCGGCCCACACCTTCTTGAAGAGCGCGCCCTTCGACGTGACGTCGGGGTTCGCGTCGAGGATGAGCACCTTGCTGCGCGGCTTCGCCTTCTTGAAGTACCACGCGACCTGGCAGGCGCGCTCGTAGGGTCCGGGTGGGCAGCGGTAGGGTTGCTCCGGCACCGTCAGCACGTACGTGCCGCCGTCGGGCATCGCCTCGAGCTGGCGCCGCAGCGTCACCGTTTCCGCGCCGGCCTTCCACGCCTGCACGATCTGGCCCGATTGCTGCGCTGCCTGCAGGCCGTCGACCGCGCCGAACATCAGGTCGACGCCGGGCGACACCACGAGCTTGTCGTAGCCGATGGTCGCGCCGCCCGCGAGCGTGACGACCTTGCGCGACGTGTCGATGGATCGCGCCGAGTCGCGCACCACGGTCACGCCGTGGTTGCGCGCGAGGCCCGTGTACGGCGTGGTGATGTCGGCCATCTGCCGGCTGCCGCCGATGACGAGGTTGGAGATCGGACAGGAAACGAAGGCCTCGTTGGGCTCGATCAGCACCACGTCGATCTTGTGGTCCGACAGCAGGCGCACGTACTTCGCCGCCGTCGCGCCGCCGTAGCCGCCGCCGACGACGACCACGCGCGCCTTCGCCGGGATCGACGTCGTCGCGCAGGAAGCCAGTCCCAGCAGCGAGAGCGCCGCCGACGATTGAAGGAAGGAACGTCTTTGCATGATGGCGGGCCTCACTTCTTCTGAGCCGCGAAGTACGCGGCGATCTGCGCGAGCTGCGCCTCGCTGTAGCCCTTGGCGATCTGGTGCATGATCGTCGCCGGCCGCGTGCCGTCGCGAAAGGCCTTCATCGAAGCCAGCATCGCATCGCGCGGCATGCCGGCGAGCCCCGGCACCGTGGATCCGCTGACCGGCTGCCCCTGCGTGCCGTGGCAGTTCGCGCAAGTCGCGGCGAGCGATCGCACGTTCAGGTCCTGCGGCGTCTGCGCGCCTGCCGGGCCGGCCACCCACAGTGCCCCCGCCGCGACGGCTGCCGCGGCGATCCTTTTCCACGCCATGTTCTCTCCTCGTTGTCGGTGGAGCGCACTATAGGGCTCGGCCGTCCGCAAGTCCAAAGACGACTTGGAAATGAGGTTATGGCCGGGCGCGCAGTCCGCGCGTGGCCGCGAACCCGAAGATCCAAGCGAGCACGAGCGCGGGGAACTGCGCGATGGCATCGTTGTACCGGGCGACGGCGCGATTGAAATTCTCCGTGGCGGCCTGCGTCGCCTGCGCCAGGTGCGCGCGCTGCTGCATCACGGTCTCGGGCAGCCGCGCGCCCGCCAGGTCGTGCGCGTCGTCGCGCAGCGCACGGTCCCATGCCATGTCCAGGATTTCGTGCGCCGCGCCGAGCGCCGCGATGCGCTCGGGATCGAGGGGCTTTTGCCGCGCGGCTGCGAGCGAGGCGGCGAACTGCGACGCGGCGCTCTGCAGCCCGGTCCAGAACGCGCTGCCGCCGTCGAACTGAGAGTCCGTCAGATCCTCCGGCGCCGGCGCCATGGCCAGCACCAGCGCCACCTGCCGCGAGAGCTCTGCGTCCAGCGCGGCAAAGCCCGCGTTCACGTCCGAACGCAGGCGCACGAGGCGGTTGTAGGCGCCCACGGCCCAGAAGACGAGGATGGCCAGGGCCGTCCAGAACAGCAGCGATGAGGTCATGAACAGCGTCCAGACGCAAAGAGCCTTCGGCGCACATGCCGTGTTCGGCCAGCCACGCCTCGTTGACGCAACAGGTCCACTACGCGCGTATTCCGGTCGCGCAGCGCGGGGATCTCATGCTTCCCACTGCTCAAGGTGCCCCGCACATCTTCCTCCACCTCCCAACCCATCAGTCGCCCTCCATGGCGGACCCGTTCGGCATCCGACCCAGCTCCTCCTCGATCTGTTCGATGCTCGGCAGGTTGGTCTGCAGCGTTTCCGGCAGCGACTCCCGCAACCTGTATTCCGCGACCCCCATGGGTTGCGTGTTGTCACGGAGGGCATACTCGGCCACGACCTTGTTCCTGCTCTTGCACAGAAGCAGGCCGAGGGTGGGGCCATCGTCCGGGCGTTTGAGCTGCAAGTCGACCGCAGTGAGGCAGAAGCCCAGCTGACCGAGGTGTTCCGGCTTGAACTTTCCGCCCTTGAGCTCGATTACGACGTAGCAGCGCAGCTGGAGGTGATAGAAGAGCAGGTCGATGAAGAAGTCGTCGCCTCCCACGTTCAGCAGCACCTGGCGGCCGACGTAGGCGAATCCGGCGCCCAACTCCAGCAGAAACTGGGTGACGTGGCGCACCAGGACACCTTCGACCTCGCGCTCCTGCGCTTCCTCGGCCAAGCCCAGGAAATCGAGGCGGTAGGGGTCCTTCAGGGATTCCCGCGCCAGGTCGGACTGCGGCGGCGGTAGCCGCAGCACGAAGTTGGTCAAGGCGCGCCCCGTGCGCTGCCGCAGGTTCGTCTCGATCTGCATCTCGAGCACGTTGCGCGACCAGTTGTGCTCGACGGCCCGTGCAAGGTACCAGTCGCGCTCCTCGCGCGACTTGAGCTTATCGATCAGGGTGCAGAGATGAAACCAGGGCAATCGTGCAGCAGCCTGCTGCACGAATTCGTGTTCGGGCCAGGCTTGCGCGAAGGCACGCATGTATTTGAGGTTGCGCGACGAAAACCCCTTCATGTCCGGGAACGCGCTGCGCAGGTCGTGCGCCAGCCGGTCGATCACCTTGGCGCCCCAGCCTTCGCGCGCCTGACGCTCCAGGATGTCGCGGCCGATCTGCCAGTACAGCCCCACCAGCTCCCGGTTCACCGCAAGCGCCGCGCGTTGCTGCGCGCCATGAATGCGCGACTTCAACTCGGCGAGCCAGTCAGCGTAGCCGGTGGGGGCAGGCGTGAGGGAGGTCGGGCGGTCGGTCATGGAACCGCGTCCAAGAGAGATTGGCGCAGACGCGGCCGGTGAGGAGGTCGTCCACCGATGTACTCCTCGAATTCGGAGGCATCCATCTTGCCGCGCAGAATAACGGCGGCCTTGAACAGGTGGCGTTCGAGCTGGGAGAGCGTAAGAGGCATGAGCCTGCGGATTCCTTCTGCGGGCGGTCCGGTCGGGTGTCTGGCCCGGAATGGTAGATCACCCGGTGGCAGCCGGTCCGCCACGTACGGCACCGCACCGCCAAAAAGAAAAGGGCGCCACCCTCGCAGGTGGCGCCCTACCTTACAGGTAGAGGCAGCGCTTACTCGGCCGAGGTCGAACCCTCTGCGTCACCAGCGGCACCCGCCGAGGCTTCCATGGCCACCGCCAGGTCGGCGGCTTCGGCGTCGGCGATGGCGCGGCGCTCGGCGTCGTCCATGGCGTCCTTCGCCTTGCGCGCCACGTGGTACGCCATGCCGGTGCCCGCGGGGATCAGGCGGCCGACGATGACGTTCTCCTTCAGGCCGCGCAGCTCGTCGCGCTTGCCCATGATCGCCGCCTCGGTCAGCACGCGCGTCGTTTCCTGGAAGGAAGCGGCGGAGATGAACGAGTCGGTCGACAGGGACGCCTTCGTGATGCCCAGCAGCAGGTTGCTGTACGTCGCGGGAATCTTGCTCTCGCCGCGCAGCCGGTCGTTGGTGTCGAGGATCTCCGAACGCTCGACCTGCTCGCCGCCGATGTAGTCGCTCTCGCCCGGGTTTTCGACGACCACGCGACGCAGCATCTGGCGAACGATCACCTCGATGTGCTTGTCGTTGATCTTCACGCCCTGGAGGCGGTAGACGTCCTGCACCTCGTCGACGATGTAGCGCGCGAGCTCCTCGGCGCCCAGCAGGCGCAGGATGTCCTGCGGATCGGCCGGGCCGTCGACCACGGATTCGCCCTTGTTCACCACCTGGCCTTCGTGCACGAGGATGTTCTTTTCCTTCGGCACGAGTTCCTCGTGGATGCCGCCTTCGGGGTCGGTGATCTGCAGGCGGATCTTGCCCTTGGTCTCCTTGCCGAACGACACGGTGCCCGTCATCTCGGCGAGCACGCCCTTGTCCTTGGGCGAACGCGCTTCGAAGAGCTCGGCCACGCGCGGCAGGCCGCCCGTGATGTCGCGCGTCTTCTGGCCTTCGACCGGAATGCGCGCCAGCACTTCGCCGGGTCCCACGTCCTGGCCGTCGCGCACCTGGACGAGCGAGCCGACCTGGAAGGCAATCGTCACCGAGTGGTCGGTGCCGGGGATCTTGACCTCGTTGCCCTGCGCGTCGATCAGCTTCACCTGCGGACGAACCACCTTGGCGGAGCCGCGGCGCTTCGGGTCGATCACGACCAGGGTCGACAGGCCGGTGACTTCGTCGACCTGCTTGGCGACCGTGAGGCCTTCCTCGACGTTCTCGAACTTGATCGTGCCGGCGAACTCCGTGATGATGGGTCGCGTGAGCGGGTCCCAGTTGCCCAGGATCGTGCCGGCCTTGATCTGCTGGTCGGCCTTCACCGCCAGGATCGCGCCGTACGGCACCTTGTGGCGCTCGCGCTCGCGGCCGTGCTCGTCGTGGATGACGATCTCGCCCGAGCGCGCGATCACGACCAGCTCGCCCTTGCCGTTGGTCACGTAGCGCATCGTGCTGTTGAAGCCGACGACGCCCGATGACTTGGCATCGACGCTCGACGCCACCGCCGCGCGCGAGGCCGCGCCGCCGATGTGGAACGTGCGCATCGTCAGCTGCGTGCCGGGCTCGCCGATCGACTGCGCGGCGATCACGCCGACCGCTTCGCCGACGTTGACCATGCCGCCGCGGCCGAGGTCGCGGCCATAGCACTTGGCGCACAGGCCGAAGCGCGTGGCGCAGTTCAGGGCCGTGCGGACCTTCACTTCGTCCACCGCCGCGGCTTCGAGCACGTCGATCGCGTCTTCGTCGAGCATCGTGCCCGCCTTGACGACGGTCTCGCGCGTCTCGGGGTGCAGCGCGTCCTCGGCCGCGACGCGGCCCAGGATCCGGTCGCGCAGCGATTCGATGACTTCGCCGCCCTCCACGATGGCGCGCATGAGCGCGCCGTCGGAGGTGCCGCAGTCTTCCTCGGTCACCACGAGATCCTGCGTCACGTCGACCAGGCGGCGCGTGAGGTAGCCCGAGTTCGCGGTCTTCAGCGCCGTGTCCGCGAGGCCCTTGCGGGCGCCGTGGGTGGAGATGAAGTACTGCAGCACGTTCAGGCCTTCGCGGAAGTTGGCCGTGATGGGCGTCTCGATGATCGAGCCGTCCGGCTTGGCCATCAGGCCCCGCATGCCCGCCAGCTGGCGGATCTGCGCGGCGGAACCGCGGGCGCCGGAGTCGGCCATCATGTAGATGGAGTTGAACGACTCCTGGTCCACTTCCTTGCCGTGGCGGTCGATGACCTTCTCTTTCGCGAGCTGGGCCATCATGACCTTCGACACTTCGTCGCCGGCCTTGCCCCAGATGTCCACCACCTTGTTGTAGCGCTCGCCGGCCGTGACGAGACCCGAGCTGTACTGCTGCTCGATCTCCTTCACTTCCTTCTCGGAGCGCTCGATGATGTTGTGCTTCTCCTTCGGCACGAGCATGTCGTCGACCGCGATGGAGATGCCGGCCTTGGTGGCGAGGCGGAAGCCGTTTTGCAGCAGCTTGTCCGCGAACACCACGGTTTCCTTCAGGCCGCACTTGCGGAAGGACACGTTGATCAGGCGCGAGATTTCCTTCTTCTTCAGCGCCTTGTTCATGTTGCTGAACGGCAGGCCCTTCGGCAGGATCTCGGACAGCAGCGCGCGGCCGACCGTCGTGTCGACGAGCGAACGCGTGGGCTCGAACTCGCCCGTGTCCTTGTTGCGGCTCCACTCGACCAGGCGCACCGACACCTTGCTGGTGATCTCGACGTGGCCGAGGTCCAGGGCGCGCTGCACTTCGGCGACGTCGGCGAAGATCATGCCCTCGCCCTTGCCGTTGATGCGCTCGCGGGTCGTGTAGTACAGGCCCAGCACGACGTCCTGCGACGGCACGATGGAGGGCTCGCCCGAGGCCGGGAACAGCACGTTGTTGGAGGCCAGCATCAGCGTGCGGGCTTCCATCTGCGCTTCCACCGACAGCGGCACGTGGACGGCCATCTGGTCGCCGTCGAAGTCGGCGTTGAACGCCGCGCAAACCAGCGGGTGCAGCTGGATCGCCTTGCCTTCGATCAGGATCGGCTCGAAGGCCTGGATGCCCAGGCGGTGCAGCGTCGGAGCGCGGTTCAGCAGAACCGGGTGCTCCTTGATCACCTCTTCGAGGATGTCCCACACCACCGGCGTGCCGGATTCGACTTCCTTCTTCGCGGCCTTGATCGTGGTCGCGATGCCCATGGCTTCCAGGCGCGAGAAGATGAAGGGCTTGAAGAGCTCGAGCGCCATCAGCTTCGGCAGGCCGCACTGGTGCAGCTTGAGCGTCGGGCCCACGGTGATGACCGAGCGGCCCGAGTAGTCGACGCGCTTGCCCAGCAGGTTCTGGCGGAAGCGGCCGCTCTTGCCCTTGATCATGTCGGCCAGCGACTTCAGGGCGCGCTTGTTGGCGCCCGTCATCGCCTTGCCGCGGCGACCGTTGTCCAGCAGCGAATCCACAGCCTCCTGCAGCATCCGCTTCTCGTTGCGCGCGATGATCTCGGGCGCCTTGAGTTCGAGCAGGCGCTTCAGGCGCGAGTTGCGGTTGATGACGCGGCGATACAGGTCGTTCAGGTCGGAGGTGGCGAAGCGGCCGCCGTCCAGCGGCACCAGCGGACGCAGGTCCGGCGGCAGCACGGGCAGCACTTCCATCACCATCCAGTTGGGCTTCATGCCCGACTTCTTGAAGGCCTCGAGGACCTTCAGGCGCTTCGCGTTCTTCTTGACCTTGACTTCGGAGCCGGTCAGGTCGCCGCGCAGCTTTTCGATCTCGATGTCGAGGTCGATGCCTTCGAGCAGGTCCTTGATGCCTTCGGCGCCCATCTTGGCGACGTACTCGTCACCGTATTCCTTGCGCTTCGCGTCGTAGTCGTCCTCGGACATGATGCTGAACTTCTTCAGCGGGGTCATGCCGGGGTCGGTCACCACGTACGCTTCGAAGTACAGCACGCGCTCGATGTCGCGCAGCGTCATGTCGAGCACGAGGCCCAGGCGCGACGGCAGCGACTTCAGGAACCAGATGTGCGCGCAGGGCGCGGCCAGGTCGATGTGGCCCATGCGCTCGCGGCGCACCTTGGTCTGGGTCACTTCGACGCCGCACTTCTCGCAGATCACGCCGCGGTGCTTCAGGCGCTTGTACTTGCCGCACAGGCACTCGTAGTCCTTGATGGGGCCGAAGATCTTGGCGCAGAAGAGGCCATCGCGCTCCGGCTTGAACGTGCGGTAGTTGATGGTCTCCGGCTTCTTCACTTCGCCGAAGGACCACGAGCGGATCTTCTCGGGCGAGGCGATGCCGATGCGGATGGCATCGAAATGCTCGTCCGGCGTGAACTGCTTGAACAGGTCGAGTAGGGATTTCATGTAACTCTGTCCTTCCTTTTACGAGCGCTCGAGTTCGATGTCGATTCCGAGCGACCGGATTTCCTTGACCAGCACGTTGAACGACTCGGGCATGCCCGCATCGATCGCGTGTTCGCCCTTGACGATGGACTCGTACACCTTGGTGCGGCCCTGCACGTCGTCGGACTTCACGGTCAGCATTTCCTGCAGCGTGTAGGAAGCGCCGTAGGCTTCGAGCGCCCACACTTCCATCTCGCCGAAACGCTGGCCGCCGAATTGCGCCTTGCCGCCCAGCGGCTGCTGCGTGACCAGCGAGTACGGGCCGGTCGAGCGGGCGTGCATCTTGTCGTCCACCAGGTGGTGCAGCTTCAGCACGTGCATGTAGCCGACGGTGACGGGACGCTCGAACTGATCGCCCGTTCGGCCGTCGCACAGCATCGCCTGCGTCCGCGTGGCCGTGAGGCCCTTGACCTTGGCGACGTCCTCGGGGAAGGCGAGCTTCAGCATGCCGCGGATTTCCTCTTCCGAGGCGCCGTCGAACACCGGCGTCGCGAAGGGCAGACCCTTGGAGAGCTGGCCGGCCATCTCGACCACGTCCTCGTCGGACAACTCGCCCAGCGCTTCCTTCTTGCCGGACTTGTTGTACAGCTCTTCCATGAACTTGCGCAGCTCGGCCGCCTTCGCTTCCTGCTGCAGCATGGCGCCGATGCGGTTGCCGATGCCCTTGGCGGCCCAGCCCAGGTGGACTTCGAGCACCTGCCCCACGTTCATGCGCGAAGGCACGCCCAGCGGGTTGAGCACGATGTCGCACGGCGTGCCGTCGGCCATGTAGGGCATGTCCTCGACCGGAACGATCTTGGACACGACGCCCTTGTTGCCGTGGCGGCCGGCCATCTTGTCGCCGGGCTGCAGGCGGCGCTTGACGGCCAGGTAGACCTTGACCATCTTCAGCACGCCCGCCGGCAGCTCGTCGCCCTGCGTGAGCTTCTTGCGCTTCTCTTCGAACGCGAGATCGAAGCTGTGGCGCGTCTGCTCGAGCGAGTTCTTGATCGACTCGAGCTGCGAGGCGATGTCCTCTTCGGCCGGGCGGATGTCGAACCAGTGGTACTTCTCGACGGAGTCGAGATACGCCTTGTCGATCTTGTCGCCCTTGCCGAGCTTGTTGGGGCCGCCATTGGCCGTGCGGCCGTTCAGCAGCTTGCCCATGCGGTCGAAGGCGTCGGCCTCGACGATGCGCAGCTGGTCGTTCAGGTCGAGGCGGAAGCGCTTCAGTTCATCGTCGATGATCTGCTGCGCGCGCTTGTCGCGCTGGATGCCTTCGCGCGTGAACACCTGGACGTCGATGACCGTGCCCTGCGAGCCCTGGTCGACGCGCAGCGAGGTGTCCTTCACGTCGGACGCCTTCTCGCCGAAGATCGCGCGCAGCAGCTTCTCTTCCGGCGTCAGCGTGGTCTCGCCCTTCGGCGTGACCTTGCCCACCAGCACGTCGCCCGGCTGCACTTCGGCGCCGACATAGATGATCCCGGACTCGTCGAGGCGATTGAGCTGCTGCTCCGACAGGTTGGGAATGTCGCGCGTGATTTCCTCCGGCCCCAGCTTCGTGTCGCGGGCCATCACCACCAGTTCCTCGATGTGGATCGAGGTGTAGCGGTCGTCGGCGACGACGCGCTCGCTGATGAGGATCGAGTCCTCGAAGTTGTAGCCGTTCCAGGGCATGAACGCGACCAGCATGTTCTGCCCGAGCGCGAGCTCGCCGAGGTCGGTCGACGCACCGTCGGCCACCACGTCGCCCTTGGCGATCTTGTCGCCGCGCTTGACGATGGGGCGCTGGTGGATGTTCGTGTTCTGGTTCGAACGCTGGTACTTGATCAGGTTGTAGATGTCGACGCCGACCTCGCCCGCCTGCGCCTCGGCATCGTTCACGCGGACCACGATGCGCGTGGCGTCGACATAGTCGACGACGCCGCCGCGCGTGGCCGTGACCACCGTGCCCGAGTCGACCGCGGAGACGCGTTCGATGCCCGTGCCGACGAAGGCCTTCTCGGGACGCAGCACCGGCACCGCCTGGCGCTGCATGTTGGCGCCCATCAGCGCGCGGTTCGCGTCGTCGTGCTCGAGGAAGGGCACGAGCGATGCGGCCACCGACACGATCTGCGCGGGCGACACGTCCATGTACTGGATGCGCTCGGCGCCGACGAGGATCGATTCGCCGGCTTCGCGCGCGGACACCAGCTCGTCGGTGAGTTTGCCGTCGGCGTCGAGCACGGCGTTGGCCTGCGCGATGACGTACTTGCCTTCCTCGATGGCCGACAGGTAGTCGATCTGCATCGTCACCTTGCCGTCGCGGACCTGGCGGTACGGCGTTTCGATGAAGCCGTATTCGTTCAGGCGCGCGTACAGGGCGAGCGAGTTGATCAGGCCGATGTTCGGGCCTTCCGGCGTCTCGATCGGGCACACGCGGCCGTAGTGGGTGACGTGAACGTCGCGCACCTCGAAGCCGGCGCGCTCGCGCGTGAGACCGCCCGGGCCGAGGGCCGAGACGCGGCGCTTGTGCGTGATCTCGGACAGCGGGTTGGTCTGGTCCATGAACTGCGACAGCTGCGACGCGCCGAAGAACTCCTTGAGCGCCGCGGAAATCGGCTTGGAGTTGATCAGGTCGTGCGGCATCAGCGGCTCTTGCTCGGCCTGGCCGAGGCGCTCCTTCACGGCCTTCTCGATGCGCGCGAGGCCCGTGCGGTACTGGTTCTCGGCGAGTTCGCCGACGCAACGCACGCGGCGGTTGCCCAGGTGGTCGATGTCGTCCACTTCGCCGCGGCCGTTGCGCAGGTCGACGAGGATCTTCACGACCGACAGGATGTCGTCGTTGGTCAGCACCATCGGGCCGTCCGCGGTGTCGCGGCCGACCTTGGCGTTGAACTTCATGCGGCCGACGCGCGACAGGTCGTACGTGTCCGGGTTGTAGAAGAGGCGCTGGAAGAGCGCCTGCACCGCGTCTTCGGTCGGCGGCTCGCCGGGGCGCATCATGCGGTAGATGGCCACGCGTGCCGCGAACTCGTCGACCGTCTCGTCGATGCGCAGCGTCTGCGACATGTACGGGCCCTGGTCGAGCTCGTTGGTGTAGATCGCCTGGATGTCCTGGATGTTCGCCGAACGCAGCTTCTTCAGCAGCGACTCGGTCAGCTCGTCGTTCGCCTTCGCGATGATCTCGCCCGTGTCGGGGTCGATGATGTTGCGGGCGACGACGCGGCCGACGAGGTAGTCTTCCGGCACGCTGATGTGCGTGGTGCCCGACTGCTCGAGCTCGCGGGTGTGGCGCGCGGTGACGCGCTTGTCCTTGGCGACGACGACCTTGCCCGACTTGTCGGTGATGTCGAAGCGCGCGACCTCGCCGCGGATGCGCTCGGAGACGAACTCCATCTGCGCGCCCGTGTCCATGAGGCGGAAGTTGTCGTTGACGAAGAAGTTCGCGAGGATGGTTTCCGGCGTGAGGCCGATGGCCTTCAGCAGGATCGTCACGGGCATCTTGCGGCGGCGGTCGACGCGGAAGTACAGCACGTCCTTCGGGTCGAACTCGAAGTCGAGCCACGAGCCGCGGTAGGGAATGATGCGCGCGGAAAACAGCAGTTTGCCCGAGCTGTGGGTCTTGCCCTTGTCGTGCTCGAAGAACACGCCCGGCGAGCGGTGCAGCTGCGAGACGATCACGCGCTCGGTGCCGTTGATGATGAACGAGCCCTTGTCGGTCATGAGCGGCACTTCGCCCATGTAGACCTCCTGCTCCTTCACTTCCTTCACCACCTTCGAGCCGGGGGTCGAGGACTCGCGGTCGTAGATGATGAGCTGCACGCGCGCGCGCACGGCGGACGCGAAGGTCAGGCCGCGCGTCTGGCACTCGCGCACGTCGAACGCGGGCTTGGCGAGGTTGTATTCGATGAACTTCATCTCCACGAAGCCGTTGTGGGAGACGATGGGGAAGGCCGCGTCGAATGCCGCCTGCAGGCCTTCGATGGTGCGTTTCTGCGGTGGCGCGTCGGCTTGCAGGAAGGCCGTGTACGCATCCTTCTGCATCTGCAGCAGGTAGGGGACTTCGAGCACGCTGTCGCGTTTGCCGAAGCTCTTGCGGATGCGCTTGCGTTCGGTATAAGAGTAGGCCATGAGATCTCCGGGCTAGTGAATCTCTAGAGCAGATTCGTCGACTGGCGCGCCCCGGGCGAGGGCAGGCTTGGCGGGTTGGCCACTACCAACCTTGGCGGACGGCCGCGCATTGCACGCGGCCCGAACCAAGCGGTCTTCTGCAGTCGGGTCAGAAGACACTCGGCAGCGCCTCCACGAGGGGCTGTCGGGTGTGCTCTGTAAGCACGAAAGGCTGGAGGCCCCGAAGGGACGCTCCAGCCTTGGACCGAGATCGAGTTACTTCAGCTCGACCTTGGCGCCGGCATCTTCCAGCTTCTTCTTGGCGGCTTCGGCGTCGGCCTTGTTCATGCCTTCCTTGACGGCCTTCGGTGCGCCGTCGACCAGGTCCTTGGCTTCCTTGAGGCCCAGGCCGGTGATTTCGCGGACGGCCTTGATGACGCCGACCTTCTGCGCGCCGGCTTCCAGCAGCTGCACCGTGAACTCGGTCTTCTCTTCCGCTGCGGGGGCGGCGGCGCCGCCACCACCGGCGCCGGCCGGCGCGGCCATCGCCGCGGCGGACACGCCGAACTTCTCTTCAATGGCCTTCACCAGGTCATTGAGTTCCATGACGGACATGCTGTCCAGCGCCGTCAGGAATGCGTCTTTGTCGAATGCCATTTTGATCTTTCCGAAATAGGTTGGTGGGGAGTGGGGCTGCTGCCTGGCTCAGGCGGCAGCCGCTGCCGGCTCGGCCGCCGGCTCTTCTTTCTTCTTCGCCAGCGCGCTCAGCACCACGGCCGTGCGCGAGATGGGCGACATCAACAGGCCGCAAAGCTGGGCCAGCAGAACATCCTTCGACGGAATGTTCGCGAGCTGCTTCACGCCGGCAACGTCCAGCGACTTGCCGCCGTAGACTCCGCCGCGGATGACGAGCTTGTCGTTCGTCTTCGCGAAATCGGCCACCACCTTCGCGGCGGCCACGGGGTCCACGGAGAAGCCGTAGATCAGCGGACCGGTCATCTGGTCGCCCGCCACTTCGAATGCGCTTCCGGCCACAGCACGGCGAGCCAGGGTGTTCTTCAGAACACTCAGGGTCACGCCCTTGCTGCGCGCGTCGGTGCGCAGTTTCGTCATGTCGGCGACCGTGATGCCGCGGTACTCCGCCATCACCAGCGTTTGAGCTTTGGCGGCGAGTGCGGTCACATCGCTGACGACCGCTTCTTTCTCACTGCGATTCAGACTCAAGGTCTACTCCTTCATATTGCGCTCCGGGGTTTCCCCCTCGGCGCGCCCTTGGATTGAAGCGACCAACCGTTTCGGAGAATCTCTCGTTTCTCTTTCGCGGCGGGATCGCCATCTGCGTTGGCTTTCCGTCTTCCGATTAAGGGGCCCCTGCCCCGCCAACGGTCTTGGATGGCCCGCGCCGGTTGCCCGGCACGGCCCACCACACCGGCGAGCTCATTGCGGAGCCCGCCAATTTCGTCACGCGCCTTGCGCCGTGCTCGCGTTCAGTGTCTGCAGGTCGACGCGGACACCCAGGCCCATCGTCGAGGAGACCGCGACCTTGCGCAGGTACACGCCCTTGCTCGACGCCGGCTTGGCCTTGTTCAGCGCTTCGATCAGTGCGACCAGGTTGCCCTGCAGCTTGTCGGCCGCGAACGAGCGGCGGCCCAGCGTCGCATGGATGATGCCGGCCTTGTCGGCGCGGAACTGCACCTGGCCCGCCTTGGCGTTCTTGACCGCCGTGGCGACGTCCGGCGTGACCGTGCCGACCTTCGGGTTCGGCATCAGGCCGCGCGGACCCAGGACCTGGCCCAGCTGGCCGACCACGCGCATCGCGTCCGGCGCGGCGATGACCACGTCAAAGGGCATGTCGCCGGCCTTGACGCGGGCGGCCAGGTCGTCCATGCCGACGATGTCGGCGCCGGCGGCCTTGGCTTCCTCGGCCTTGGCGCCCTGGGCGAACACGGCGACGCGCTTCGTCTTGCCGGTGCCATTGGGCAGCACGACAGCGCCGCGCACGACCTGGTCGGACTTCTTCGGGTCGATGCCCAGCTGCACGGCCACGTCGATGGACTCATCGAACTTGGCGGTAGCGGCTTCCATCACGATGCCGAGGGCATCGGTCAGCGGGTACAGCTTGGTGCTGTCGACCTTGCCCTCGAGGGCCTTCTGCTTCTTGGTCAACTTCGGCATTTAGACGCCCTCCACCGTGATGCCCATCGAGCGCGCCGAGCCCGCGAGGGTGCGGATGGCGGCGTCGACGTCGGCAGCGTTCATGTCCTTGAGCTTGGTCTTGGCGATCTCTTCGAGCTGGGCGCGCGTGATCTTGCCGACCTTGTCCTTCAGCGGGTTCGCCGAACCCTTGTCGAGCTTCACGGCCTTCTTGATCAGGACGGTCGCGGGCGGCGTCTTGATGATGAAGGTGAAGCTCTTGTCCGCGAACGCGGTGATGACCACCGGCAGCGGCAGGCCCGGCTCGACGCCCTGGGTCTGGGCGTTGAACGCCTTGCAGAACTCCATGATGTTCAGGCCGCGCTGGCCCAGCGCGGGACCGATCGGGGGACTGGGGTTGGCCTTGCCAGCTGGCACTTGCAGCTTGATGAAGCCGACGATTTTCTTCGCCATTGCTTGCTTTCCTTGCGGGTACGAACGCCTTGCGGCTCCCCGGGGGTGACAGAACCCCCGGACCTTGCGGCCCGAGGGGAACAGGCTCAGGTCTTCTCGACCTGAGAGAACTCGAGCTCGACCGGCGTGGCACGACCGAAGATCGTGACCGACACGCGGACCTTGCTCTTTTCGTAATTGACTTCCTCGACCGTGCCGTTGAAGTCGGTGAACGGGCCGTCCTTGACGCGCACGTATTCGCCCACCACGAACTCGACCTTGTGGCGGGGCTTCTCGGTGCCCTCTTCCATCTGGCCGAGGATCTTGGCGACCTCGTCTTCGGAAATCGGGGCCGGGCGATTCTTGGCGCCGCCCACGAAACCCGTCACCTTGTTGGTGTGCTTCACCAGGTGCCAGGTGTCGTCGTTCATGATCATCTGGACCAGGACGTAGCCGGGGTAGAAGCGGCGCTGCGACGTCTTCTTCTGGCCGTTCTTGATCTCGACCACTTCCTCGGTCGGCACCATGATCTCGCCGAACATGTCCTGCATGCCCGCGCGCATGATGCGCTCGCGAATGTTGCGCTCGACCGCCTTCTCCATGCCGGAGTACGCATGCACCACGTACCAGCGCAGGTCGGGGTTGACCGGCTTGGCCGGCGCGGCCTCCACGCCTTCCGCGGCTTGCTCGGGGATGCTGTTGTCGGTTTCGCTCATCACTTCTTCCAGCCCAGGATCAGGTCGTAGAACACCCACTCCAGGGTCTTGTCGGTCAGCCACAGGAACAGCGCCATGATCACCACGAAGCCGAACACGTAGGCCGTCATCTGGATGGATTCCTTGCGCGTCGGCCAGACGACCTTGCGGGTCTCCTTCCAGGCGTCGCGACCGAAGGCCACGAACTCCTTGCCGGGCTCGGAAGTGATGAACACCACCACGGCCGCGGCCATGCCCACGATCAGGGCGGCCCACTGCGCGATCTGGCCCTGCTTCGACAGCAGATAGAACGCCGCGATCGCGCCGAACACGAGCGCGACGGCAACGGCCATCTTGGCCTTGTCGGCGCCCGTGCTGACGGTTTCAACTTGAGAGGTGGCCATGCTTGATCGCGGTTCCTTGAAGACGCTGAAGCCCGACACTCGGTCGGGCTCGTTTCGGTCAGGTGCCACTCAGGTGGCAGGGGCAGTAGGAATCGAACCTACAACCTTCGGTTTTGGAGACCGACGCTCTGCCAATTGAGCTATACCCCTATCGAATTACTCCATGATCTTGGCAACGACGCCCGAACCCACGGTCTTGCCACCTTCACGGATGGCGAAACGCAGGCCTTCTTCCATGGCGATCGGGGCAATCAGCTTGACCGTGATCGACACGTTGTCGCCGGGCATGACCATTTCCTTGTCCTTCGGCAGCTCGATCGAGCCGGTCACGTCGGTCGTGCGGAAGTAGAACTGCGGGCGGTAGTTGTTGAAGAACGGCGTGTGGCGGCCGCCCTCGTCCTTGCTCAGCACGTAGA
>NZ_JBFWNP010000060.1:0-30165 GCF_050250995.1 Ramlibacter sp. | reverse complement strand
GTCATGCGCTCGATCACCGGGCCGAGGCTGACCATGGCCACCAACCGGGCGAGGGCGCGGTCGTGCGCGTCGCGGTCCTTCGCCTCGTAGGCGTTGCGGATGTCGACGGCGGCATGTTGCGGGCTCATGGCGTGCTCGGCTTCAGGGTGAGCGCGTCGTAGTCGGCCTCGCACTTGAGGCCGCGGGCGCGGGCTTCGGTGGCTTCTGCAGCAAAGCCTCGAGCGATTTCTCCGCACTGGCCGAGGGCGTCTCCGATCGCGGCAGCTGCCTCGCGGATGCAGGCAATGGCGGAATCGCCGCTGCGGGCGCCGCAGCCGGCGGCGTCGAGGTACGTTGCGGCGCGGAGCTGCAGGCTGTCAGCAGCAGCACGGGCGCGATCAGCGTCAGCGCGAGCCACAGCCAGAAGTCGGTCTTGTTCACGTTGGTTTTCCTCCTGCCGGTTGAGCCGGCGCAGGGTCTCTCGGGCCGATGCCTCGGCGTCCGCGATGCGCTGGGCCTGCGCCTGGGCTCGGTCCTCATCCCACAGCTCCTGCACGCGCGCGGCGCCGGCTCGGTCGCCTTCCTTGAAGCCTTCCTTGCGCACGCCATCGATCCACCCGTGGATGGCGGCCACCAGCGCAGCGGCCGCGGCGATCAGCACGAGCACGATGGCGATGCGGATCACCCACTTCGTCATTGCTCGTGGCCCCCGATGTCCGCGGCTTCCTCGTGGCTCTTGCCCATCAGCCACGCGGCGAGGCCAAGGCACAGGCCGATCACGACCATGACCACGATCAGGGGCCACGCGCTCATGCGAAGACTTCCCGCGTGAGGTCGGCTAGCTGCTGCACGTGGGCCAGCCCGATCGTCCCGCCGTTCACCCGCTTGCGCAGGCGCACCTGGTCGGACAGCATCGAGTCGGGGATCCGGTCCTCCCACCACGCAATCGCGGCGATGAGGCCGTAGCGCTTCTCGAGGATCAGGTGCGGCAGGACAAGGAGGTCCTGCCCGATGAGGTCGCCGACGTGGGCGTAGCCCGCCCGGCCGGTCAGCATGATCGGGCAGCGGCCGCGGAAGTCGTAGCCGTCGTTCGGCTCGGTGTTGCCCATGCGGCCGCCGTAGACGGCGTTCGCCAGCTTGCGCGGGTTGCCCGCGTACATGCTGGCCAAGTCGTAGCTGGGGAAGCGGCTCGGCCACACCGCCATCAGCCGCTCGGCGGAGTACGACAGCCGCTCTTCGAGCAGCGTGAGCATCGTGCATTCGTGCAGGATCTGCGGAAGCCAGTCCACCAGGTCGGCCTCGCCCGCGCTGAACTTCTCGGGTTGCACCTCGTCGGCGAAGGCGTCGCGCCAGTCGAGCGCCGTCATGGGCTTGCATCCGAGCTTGCGCAGGATGCCCTCCCACTCGGTTGCGCTGATGCTCACGTGGTCGGCCCCTTGCGGCATGCCGTGGGCGCCGCCGCCGGCTTCTCCATGAGTTCCACCATCTTCTCGAAGAACCACAGCGGCATGGCGACGCACTGCGTGTTGCACCTGAGCTCGTCGCCCGCGGCCATCACGCGGATGGGTGACGTCACCTCCGTGGTCTGCGCCCGCGCCTCGCTGATAACCGAAAACAGGCCGAAGTTGATCAGCACCACAAAGGCGAAGACGCCCACGCCCGACATGGGAACGACGTTGCGGCCTTGGAACTGCTCCGGCGGTCGACCTCCCGCCCAATACTTCGCGGTCACGATCTGGACCAGCGCGACCGCGGCGAGCAGCGCGATCCAGACCCATAGCGGCGTCGTCCACGGTGCCCACGTCGCCTCGTTGGGCATCAGGATCGGAAGGACAGGCGCGCCGAGCACCAGACCGGCGGCAAGACCCTCGAAGACGATCGCCCATCGCACCTCTCGGTGCGTGTCCTGGTCGGTCTTCACGACGCGGCACAGGCAGGTCCACATCAGCAGGCCCGCCAGCGCGGCCTGCACCAGAAGTTCGAAGGTCGTTGCACTCATTTCCCGCCACCTCTACGAGCAGCCGCGGCATTGAGGAAGGCGCCCAACGCCGCGGCGAGCGCGTCGAACGCCTTTCGGATGAAGTCGACGACGAGGTTGCGACCCACGCCGAGGATGAAAGCGACGGGCACGAACGCGATGTTTCCGGGGACGTCGGTGAATCGATGCACGAGGTACACGAGCGGGCCCGTCAGCAGCAGCGCCAGGACCACGCCTCCGACCACGAACCTGATGCCGGCCATGCGCGTGCCGGCATCCTGAGCACTGAGCGCGAGCGCGGCGCCGAAGCAGGCGGCGAAGACGAGCAGCGCGTACGGGCCGATGACGGGCCCCAAGAACGCGACGGCGAGCGCCAGCAGGGAAAACGAGACGGGCCCGGGTTCGGTCATAAGCGCTACCTCCCCGGCTGCGGCCGAAGTAAAAAAGCCCGCCAGGCGTGAACCCGGCGGGCAACGGATGGCGGAAGCACAGGCCTCTACCCAAGATTCAGGAGCGCACGCCCTTCGGGCCTTACGTGGTCGACGGCCGCGCGGGGCGACCTACCATGCAGGGGTGCGATTCGCCGTTCGGTCGGCTGCCGGTTGCTGCATCACTCGCTTGCCCGGCCTGCGCGAGACGGGGGACTCACATCGACGCGGCCGCGAAGCCTGCCGAATCCCGGGCGAGCTCCGGGCCGAAATGTGGAATTCATGGCGACGGCGGCGGGGATCGAACCCGCGACCTCTCGGCGCTGACCCCCAACCCTTGCGGCCGGGACGCCGGTTGCTCTACCGGCCGAGCTACGCCGCCGTGGGAATCGTCTGACAGCAAAAAGCCCCGGTTTGTACGCCGAGGCTTCTGTCGAGGTGGGCTGCGGTCGCGTTTCTATCTCACCACGCCGCAACCTGCCCGGGTCGATTCTGTCACAGGAATGGCGCTGGGCGCAAGACGGCGCCTACAGCCCCATCAATTCGGTCCTACATACGCGAGCCCGAAGCCCGCGACGTACCCGCCAGGCCTGATACGAAGAACGTAGGCGGCATCGAGGACATCCCGTGGAAGTCGCCAGAGGACGTCGCCAGGCATCACGATCTTGCGCACCGGCATGAGGATGCCGCTGCCCACGGCGGCGGGCGCGACACCAGCGGCCAGGATGCCGGCGAGGAAGGAGCGGCGGGTGGTCATGGCTCAGTCCACCGCGGTCCAGTACGGCGGGCGGATCAGCACCTCGCGCCGGTCGGGGCTGATCGTGATGTCGCCGGCATTGAGGTCATCGCCTCGGCCGCCGAAGTTGCCGTCGGCGAAGTTGATTTCGGCGTCGTCCGGGACGTCCGCCAGCAGCTTGTGCAGGTCTTCGACTTTCATGGCTCAGAACGCCTGCGCCTGTCAGACTGGGAAAGCAGGTGCCGCAGCTGGCGAGTCACCCGCATGTGCTCGTTCCCGCGGTCACCGAACCGCTCCGTCTTGACCGGCCCCGCCCACAGGATCGCCTTGCCGTCGAACGCATACGTCTCCCCGCCGGACGCGCGCTGCATCGGGTCCCACGGGTCGATGGGGTCGGGGTGCGCGGTGAGCCGGCCCTTCACCTGGCGCTGGAGATCGATCAGCGGCTCGCCGAGGGCGCGCTCGATCGCAACCTGCAACTCGGCGTCGAGCTGCGCGGCGAGTTCGCGGGCGCCTTCGCGCATGGCTTCCTTGAGCGGGATCTTCAGCGACGCCTCGCGCGCCACGGCCTCATCGAGTGCGCTGTCGTTCGCCGCACCGTCGACAACGACCGGCGCCGGCTGCCCAAACGTGTGCGCGGCGCCCAGGGCCATGCGCTCGAGGCGGTCCATCATCAGCGCGGCCTTCACGCTGGAATCGATCAGCGTTCGTTTCATCGGGCTCCCCCTTCGCGCGTGCGCCGAAAACCGATGACCGAATATTCTCGGCGGCGCCCATAGTCGGAGAAGTCGACCAGCTTCACGCGCGGGCCGCTTGGATGCCGAGGAAATACCTCGACAACCTCGTAAGCGACCCAGTGGCCTCGCCGGTTCTTGATGTGTACCTTCGTCCCCAGCGTGCGCTCGCACGCGCGCCGATGTTGCCGTGCTTGCCTTGCGTTCATTTCAGCAGGTTCCTCTTGTGCAACTCGGTGGCCAGCAGGTTCCTCGCCTCCTGGATCAGAATCTCGCGCTCTTCCCGGTCGACCGGCAGGCGCGGCGAGTCCCATATCACCCGGCCGATGTGCAGGTTGCGCGCGTTGAACACGAGCGCGGTGTGCCAGCGCTGCGGCTCGTCCTTCACGGCGTTCACCGCTTCGTCGAGATTCCTCGTGCGGATCCACTCCGCCTTTTCCTCGTCGGCGCCGTTGGCCCAGTCCATGTAGCCCGGCGTCTGGTAGTCCCCAGCCACCGTGCTGGAGCGGCGGTGCCCCTGCTTGCGGCCGTAGGTGTAGTTTCGGAAGTGCTCGA
Source organism: Ramlibacter sp. (assembly GCF_050250995.1). Lineage (GTDB taxonomy): Bacteria > Pseudomonadota > Gammaproteobacteria > Burkholderiales > Burkholderiaceae_C > Ramlibacter. Next base: position 25,755 of record NZ_JBFWNP010000060.1, on the reverse strand, counting down.
ACCACTCGATGAGGCGGGCGTCGATGACGCCCTCGAGGTCGGCCTGCTTCACGGGGTACGGGGTTTGCGGTGCGTTCATGCGCGTTCCTTCTTCATGCCCTTCCAGACCGACAGCATGTCGACCTCGGCTTCGGCCCACTGCCGGAGCGAACTCTTTCGCAGAATCGTTTCGTACAGATCGACGGCGATCAGCACCGCGTTGCGCTCGGGCTCGAGCAGCGGCCCGCCCTCGGGTCCGGCGGCATCCTCGAAGCGCAGGAGGGCGGCGCTACCCTGCTCCAGCACGCCCATCGCGGCCTTGCTGTTGCCGATCTTCTTGCAGCGCAGCCATGCGAGATTGACGGCCAGGCCGACGCCGCCGAGGTCGTTGCCGTCGCCGACGCCGTCGAGCAGGCGCTGCAGGGCGCAGCGCACCGGCTCGATGAGCGCCCAGGCCTGCGGGCCCGTCATCTGACGGGACATGATCACCGGCCCCAGGCCGAAGGTTCCGCGGATCGTCATAGGTTCGGCCACTCCTTCGGAGGCATGCTCGCGTTGAGGTGTTCCAGCGCGCGGCGCGCGGCGCGGCGGAAGCGTTCCGGCTCGGATGGGTCGGTGGAGATCACGCGCCATGCCATGACCTGTCGGGAGTGGGCGGCCATGAAGGCGGATTCCTTCTGCGCCTTCGTCGGTCCGTTGTGGCCGATCGGCTGGTCGAGCCACCGGATATGACACGCCTCGCACGCCCACACGCTGAAGCAGTCGTCGGCGCGCCTGCCTTTGGCCTTGCCACCGTGCGCCGAGAAGTTGCTGTGCGCGGCGACGGTGGTGTCCGTGCGGTGGGAGCACATGCCGGGCACCAGCATGAGGCAGGGGCGATCCTTCGCCATTGCGAGCAGCGCGGCGTCGCGGTAGGGCTTCGACTTCGGGACCGGCATCGCGACGCCCACGGGTCCGCCCATCACGCCGTGGTGCAGCCGGTTCGCGGGCGGCGTCTGCCGGCCGATGCGCTCGTGGCGATCCGCGCGCTCTCGGTCTCTGCGCTCCTGGTACTCGCGGGAGGCTCGGGTCATCATGGCGACGCCTCCGCAGCGCTTGCAAATAGCGCAAGATGCTCTATTATTTGGCGACAAACTACCGGGACAGACAGATGACTTTCGCCGAACTCCTCGCACCGCTGCAGCAAGCCACACTCGCCGCTCGCAAGCGCACCGCCGACGCGGCGATCGGAACCCGCGTGGAAGCCGGCCGCTTCCAAGTCGTGCGCGTCACATACCCTGACGGGAAGAACGGCCATGTCGAACCGCTGAGCGGATGGCTCACCATGCCGAAGGCGGTCGATCACTTGAACTCGCTGTGAGCGGCCGGCAATCTCAGGCCGTTGCGCTTGCGGTACGGCTGGTGCGCGACCGAGGGTACACGGTGACGGCCGCAGCGAAGCATCACGGTCTTGCTGTTTCGTCCGTTCGTCGTGCGCTTCGGGCAGCTGGCGTTGAACCGCTGCGCCGAGGTCGGCCGAAGCCAGAGAGCACTTGAGGTTCACGGCGTCCTCTCCATCACGAAGATCCCCGCGCGCCGAGCGAGCTCCGCAAAAGCGAATCCAGCGCACGCCGGAACGACTCCGTTGCCAACGCACTTGAGGCGTGCGGCTCGGCAATCGTCCATGTCGAAGGCCAGCCCATCAACCACGCTCCGAAAAGAGGGTTCAAGCGCAGGGGCGAGGTGCGAGTGGTCGGCGAGGATGGCAGGCCATCTGGGATCGGCGGGGCCTGGAGCGAAGAGAAACGGTGCTCCACGAAGTTCTGCAGTTGCTCGCCCTTCGTCCCGCCGCCTCGGTCCTCGTAGCTCTCCGCATTCGGGCTGCGGTAGTCCCTCGATGCTGGTGTCGGCCAGTTCCTCGCCATGTCGTAGAGGCCTGGATTCGGTCCCTGCTCCTGCCTCTGCGCCGAGCCCGAGTCGCCCGCGCGTGTCGTCGCCCTCGGCGTCGGCCACTGCTGCGAGGCTTCCTTCAGGTCCGCACCGACATTGCCGCGCTCGTCCCGGTTGCTGTTCGCGCCACCGTTGGAACTCGTCGGTGTCGGCCAACTCGCAGCCAACGAGCTCAGGTCGTCCGAGAGCATCCCCGCCGAGTTCACCGAGCCGCGCGCTACCTTGTTCTTCCACGCATCCGATTCCGGGTGCGTAGGCGCCCGCCTCGGATCGCCGTCCCGCTGGCTCGGCGTCGGCCACGGTGCTTGCCGGGCAGTCGCCTGCCCGGCAAGCGTCAGGCGCTCCTTGCCCTTCACCCCGCCGTCGCGGGTGTATTCCTGGTCCGTGGCTGTCTTCGCTTTCGGCGTCATCCACATGCGGGTCTGGTTCTCCAGACCGACCTGCGCCTTTGTGCCGTCCGCTCGCGTGCCCTTGCGCGCAATCGTCTCCGCGTCCAACTTGCGGCCACCGTTCGGAACGTCCGGCGTCATCCAGCCGTCGCCACGCGAGGCAGAACCATCGTTCCCGCCCATGCGAGGCGCCCACGTCGGACGCTGAAAGAGTGAGCCATTCCGCATTCCACCCGCGGTCGGCCAGTTCTCCCAGGACTCGGGCGGCCGCTCGCTCTTCGAGAGCGCCTTCGGCTTCGTCCACAACGGAGGCGGTGGCAGTAGCGATGCCAGCGACGTTCTCCAGAGCGAGGCACCACGCACCGCAAGCGTCGGCGGCGTCGAGGATGTCGAAGAACAGGCCGGAGCGGCTCCCATCGAGCCCAGCGCGCGCGCCGGCGACGGAGAGGTCTTGGCAGGGGAATCCCGCAATGATTGCGTCCACCACGCCACGAAATCGGCCGTAGGGCACGGCTCGAAGATCGCCGAGCCATACAGGCGCTGCATGAAGGCTTCCTTCTTCCATGCGCGCCGCCAAGACTGCGGCTGGGTAAGCTTCCCGCTCAGCGTGCATGACGACGCGCACGTCGACGCCCAGGTATCGAAGTCCGGCTGCAACTCCCTCACCGAGCATGCCGACGCCTGCGCAAAGCTCGATTGCATTGAGGACGGGACGATCCACATTACCGCCCTTTCTTCTTCGCCGCCTTCTTCGCGGCAGGTTGTTTCGGTGCTGGTGCCGCCTCTTCGCGCTTCGCTTGGCGCGCGCTCTTGCGCTCGGCCTTCTCGGCTTCTGCTTCGAGCGAACGCAATGCCTGCATGACCGGGCTCGGCGGGGCGACGGGGCGGCCGGAGAAGGTCACGCTACTTGTCCACCTTGAGGCAGAGGTAGCGGTATTCCTTTGCGCTGCCGCCGACGAGCTTTTCGCCCTTGCGTCCCTCGCGCTCGCAGACCTCCTGCGACGCCACGGGGACCGTGAGCATTGCGACGGAATCGCCTTTCGCCAGCATGCCGGCGTAGACGTACATCACGAGAATCCAGGCCATGGCTCAGACCTCCACCCGCGCGGCGTGCAACTTCTCGCGCAGCGCGTAGCCCATGAGCGGCCATACCTTGTTGATGGCGTTCTCGCGCGCGATGCGACGTCCGATGTCCCGGTCATAGTTCTCCGGGCTCGCGCAGGCGCTCTCGCCGGTGACGGTGAAGCCGTTCTTCAGCACGAGCACGCAGAACGTCAGCAGGCGAAGCGGCGACGCCGCGCCCACAGGCGGCTGCTCGCTGTGCGGCGTGCCGGCCTGGGCCGCACCTTCCGCACCTTCGGCGGCGGTGAAGTACCACCAACTCTCGATGTTGGCCTCGATGTCGGCGGGCGTGACGCGCGGCGCCGTCTTGCCTGCGGCCACGATTGCGGCCTCGATGCCGCGGTCGGTGCTGTCCGGGGATGCGATGTGGTTCATGGATTGCCTTTCAGGTTGTGCGGGCTGTGCCGCGGGTTGGGGGATGTCGAATGCGAGGAATCCGACCAGGGCGGTGCGCGGCTTCGGCCGGTGCGTCACGACGATGGCCGCGCCGAGCTTCACGGGGCGCAGCCTCTGCACCGTCAGGCGCAGGATTTCCAGTTCGCGCGCGGTGATGGCGTCTTGGAGGTTCACTGCACTTCCCCGAGCCCGAGGTACTCCCGCCACGGCACCTTGCGGCCGTCGACCTCGAAGCCCCACGTGCCCTGCTTCTTCCACGTGATGAACAGCGTCATGACCCCGCTGGGCGAAACGCGGCTGATGCGGTGGTACTGCCCGAAGAGCAGCGGCCCGGTGTAGCCCGCGTCGCGGCGGAAGACGTCGCGCTCTTCGCCGGACTTCATGACGCGCAGACCGATCCAGCCTCGCCGCAGCGGCGTGCTCGATGGCCGCTCTTCCTCGTACCAGCCGTCGATCACGACGGTGCGCGCATTCCAGGGGTGATCGTGGAGGTGGCGGTCGGTGTCGGGTCGGCGGATGTAGTGGATACGCACCGACGGCAGCGCGCGCATCAACTTCGAGCGGGTGTCCTCTCCATCCATGGGCGGGTACGGATTGAAGAGCCACCAGCGCTTCATGTAGAGCGTCTTGTCGGGGCCAATGATGTCGCTGTACGGCGTGCGCCACGAACGGCGGATGAGCCAGTTTGAGACGCGCGGGCGCGAGACGATGCGCGCCACCAGGCGCCAGAGCAGTTCCTTCATGGTGTCTCCTGTTGATCGTTCGGGTTGCGCAGCACGAGCTCCACCATTTCGGCGCGCTGCGCGGAGTTGATGGCGGGCCAGAAGGTGCGCTGGATCGCGGGCGTGTGCAGCAGGTCGACGAGCCGGCGGTTGAACTTGCGCATGCGCGCTTCGCTGCACTCGTCGAAGCTGGTCGAGGCCGGCGTCGGCTTCCCGTTCTTCCAGTCGACGTGCCAGCACTTCACCTTCAAGAAATCGTGGAGCGCGTCTTCGTTCGCGAATCCCTCGACGTTCGCCAGCAGGTTCGCGAGGATGCAGCGGTGCCGGCGGTGGAAGGGACCATCGCGCGATTCGGAGCGGTACAGCTGCGTGCATTCGCCGGGCTCGGCGCGTTCGAGATCGCGCCAGAGCCGCCGCCATTCGCGGTCGTGATCGCGGTCGGCGCCGGTAACGTACTGAGTGACGAGCCGGCGCAGAACATCGCGGTCGGCATCCGGGATCGCGCGCAGGTCGACGCGCGGGCAGATGAGGATGGGGCTTGCGGTGGTCACGACTTCGGCTCCTCCGCTTCGATCAAGATGCGCGACCACGCATCGCGCTATGCAGATTCCTCGTTCGCGCCACTGCCGATGATTGCGTCGGCGTTGCGCCGCTTTCCATCCGCCCGCCCGCGGCGGATATGCACGGTGCTGACGAAGAGCGGGCTCTTCTGGCTGTACGCCAGCGGCTCGATCATCACGACCGCATCGCGCGCGCTGACGCCGATGGGTTCGCCGTGGACGTTGACGTAGGGAGTGGTCACGGCCTCGGCTCCCATCCCAGCAGCCGCTCCTTCGCGAGCCGGGCGCGCTTTCGCACCGCCATGCTTGCCTCTGCCACCAGGGACGCGATGAACACCGCATTGCGCTCGCACGCGGCAGCGCAGGCCTTCTCGGTGTCGTAACCGAAGAGGTCGCGCTCGTGAACCGAAGGCGCGATCGCCTTGGCGCGCCGCGCGCACACGGGTCCCATCCCCGTTTCCGAGGCGTGGCGCAGCGGCCGGCGGCAACGAACGCACACGATCACAGTGCGAGCCCTCCCTGCGGTTCGTCCTTGACGGCACGCGAGATCCGCACGACGACACAGGCCTCGACGCCCTCTTCCGGCTCCATGACTTCGCCGCTGTCCCTCCAGACCTGCTTGTCGTCTTCGAAGACGATGCCCTTCATGGCGTCGAGCAGGACCTTGCGGCAGTTGTCGATGTCCAGGCGCTGTACCGTGTCGGCCCACCACAGCGGATCCTTCCGCGCCCGCTTCTTCCAGTCCTGCGGGCAGTGCGGGCGGAGTTGGATGTCGACGCGCACGCGGCCAGGAATCGTGGCACGCACACCCGCGGCGCGAAGCATCCACCCGACCGTCTCCCGGTACTTCCGCGCTTCGTGCGTCACGAACGTCTGCACGATCGGAGCGCGCGGCTTCGGCAGAAGCACGACGCGGCTACCCCAATAGGCATTGGCGCTCACCGGATATGGAAGCGTGGCAGTGACGGCCGCGACCCACTTCACGATCAATGCACCTGCGGCTTCGGTTCGGTACCTGCGAGCGCCGCCTCCGGCGAGCCCGCCGGGTGCTCGACGTCGTCCTCGTCATCGGAGACGAACTCGTCGGCGTCGCCGATGTGCTCGCCATCACTGCCCCCGGCCCCGAGTTCCAGCTGGTTCGGATCCTTCGGCTTCGTGTCGGTGCGTCCGGCGCGGTAGCCCTTCTTCACCGCCATGAGATCCGGCGGCGCGAAGAGCTGGATATGGACCTCGCCCTTCGCGGACAGCTTGCAGAGTTCGCCGTACAGCGTGTCGTTCTCGAGCTCGTCGCCGTTGTAGGCGACGCTGAACTCGATGTCGACGCTGCCGCCCTCGTGAATCTCGTACGTGATCCGCGACAGCACGGCGTCGGTGAAGTCGACGTGCTCGGCCTCGGTGCCCCAGTCCCATACCCAGCGGTAGCCGCGGCTCTTGAAGTCGTTGCCGCCCCACACGTACTTCGTGGGCAGCTTCGGGTGCCACAGGTTCGGCAGCGGCAACTCGATCCCCTCGACGGTCTCCTGGCCGGGCAGCATCGCCTTGTTGAAGTAGTGGTGCTCGCGCAAGCCGGGCTCGATGAGGTCGAGCAGGTTGTTCTCGCCCTTGATCCGAAAGCGAAGGCTCAAGGCACTGACCTTGTCCTCGCCGTGGAACTCGGGGCGCGCGGTGACGCTGATGCATTCGGCTTTCGTCACGGCTTCAAGCTGGAACATGGCGGTTTCTCCTTCCGGTGGTGGTCGTCGTGTTGGTGGGCGGTGCGGTGGTGCTCACCGGCGGCAGGCCCAGCGCCGCGCGGATTTCCTGGTAGAAGCCAGCGAGCGGTCCCGCCGGGTCGTCGTCGACGCCGAACTCGTAGCTCCAGGCCGACCAGACAGCGAGCTCGCGATCGACGCTCGCCATGCGCAGCACGTGATGGCGCAGCTCGGCGCGGTGGGCTGAGAAGTCACCGGAGCGGGCCATCAGGCGGTGCTCTCCTGCAACTGCAGATAGGGATTCGTGTAGTCGATGCGGTACTGACCGGCGCGAATCCGGTTGATCATGTCCTTCGAAATCCCCCGCCGTTCGGCCTCCTTCGGCCCCGACAGGTCGGAGTTGATGATTTCCGCGATGGCCGACTGCGGCACCTTGCTCTTGGCCCGCTTCGTCTCGGCGATCTTGGCGCGGTGCGCGAGCGTCTTGACGTACCCGCCGACGACGAAAGCAACGCTGCGCGGCCTGGCCACGAGGCAAGACGGCTCGACGCATGCGGGCGTCGCGCAGGACACCCCGACGAACAGGCTTCCGGGGTCTCGGCCATCGTGCATCACGCTCCAGATCGCGCGGCGCACGTTCAGGTTCTTGCCGTTGAGCGTGGCGCGCGGGTCGCGCCCCTTGTTCACGGTGTAGCCGGTCCAGATGAGGCAGCCGTACTCGGTGGGGCGCGTGCGCGCCAGCAGCCACTGCGCAGTGATTTCCGGCGGCTTAGCCATGCTGCTGCTCCTGCAGCGCGTTGGCCTTCGACTGTGCGTCGAGCTTTGCGGCCTCGAAGTCCTGCTCCTGCGTGAGACGACGCTCGTGCCGCTCGAGGACGCGCTTCGAGTGAACGATCCATTGCCGCTGTAGCGGGGTCAGCTTCTCCGCGTGTTCCCACCTCTTGAGGAAGTTGCGCGCCACGGTGACGCGATGCGGCTCCCCCGTCTTCGCCTTGTGGGTCAGCGCCTTCGCAATCTCCGAGCGGATCTGCGCGGGCACGCCGGCCTTCGGCGTCGGCGGTTCGAGCGCGAGCACCCCGCGTGGTTGCGGCGCCTCGCGGCAGAGCCTGCGGAATTCGCCCAGGTCCGGAGTGCGACCGTGCGGCGCGTTGTCGATCGCGTGCTGCAGCTGGTGGTCCGTGATCCCGGCGAGCTCGTACCGCCATTCCTCCTGAACCGCGGTCGTGTTCATGCCGGCCCAGCGCCCGAGCCACAACTGGCCGTAGCGCAGCGCGAGGCGCTCCCACAACCACACAACCGTGGCGAAGGGCAGCGGCTCAGGCTTGCGGGATTGCGGAGCGTCGTGGTGTGACATCGTCGATCACCTCCAGAGGTTGCGGGGTTCGTGGTGGCGGGTCGCGGCGCGCGGCCAGCCCGGGGACGGCTTCAGCGACGCGGCGCTCCTGCGCCGTCGGGAAGGCGCTGTGCGGCCGCGAGCGTTCGGCAAGGAATCGGGCCTGGAAGCTCTGCCAGTTGTTCTCTGCGCACATGCGCACGGCGTCGGCTACCGTGATCCCAGCGACCGAGGCCTCTCGAACGAGACCGTTGATCGCCGACGCGGTGAGCGGCGCCCTCTTCGCCCGACGGACTTTCAGCCAGTCGTTCAACGGCTCCGGCGGCACCAGATGGACGTCGATGAGGGCGGCAAAAGCCGCCGCGTCACCTGGTTCAAGTCCTGGTTTCTTCCTGGTTCCTTTACTGGTTCCGTCACCCGTTTTTGGGGGGATTGGAGCCGGTATTTGGGGGGATTGGCCCGTGTTTTTGGGGGGATTGGGCGTCGGATTTGGGGGGATTTCCGATCCCCTTGCCTGACTTCCAATAACACCGTTTTCGGGTGTCTTCAGCGGCCGCGTGCCGTTCGCGTCGGGCGTTGTGGAGTGAACTGGAATGCCACCGTTTGCGGGGTCATTGAGGCGGTAGATGACCACCTTTCCGGTCTCGCCGGCGCGTCGGCCGGTGTCCACGATGTAGCCCTTTTGTCGGAGCGAATAGACCGCGCTCTCAACGGTTTTTGCGTTCATCCCGGTCCGCTTGGACAGGTGTGCGTACGAGGCGAAGAACTCCCAGGTTCCCGCCTCTGCATTCACGCAGTCGGCCATGGCGACGAGGCAGAACTTCGTCAACGCTTTGTCGAACGCCTGATTCATCGCCCACCTGATGGCGTCGAAGCTCATGCGGCGGCATCCTTCGCCGCGTCAATGCGTGCCTGCCAACGCCGCTTGATCCTCGTGGCCAGCTCGCGCATGCGCTCCGCGCAGTTGCCCTGAAGGATCGTCACCGGCACTGCGCGATCACTCGTCGTCGTGCTCGTCGAGCTGGCGGGCGCGCTCGATGTACGTGCGCTCGAACGCAGCGGCCTGCGTCGTGCCCGGCTCGAAGTCGTGCTGCATCGAGAGGCCGGCCTCGGCCTGCTCGCGCGCCATGCGGATGACGTCGGCGGTGGTGAGCTCGCGGATGGCGTAATCCATCACCGGGACCCCAGGCTGCTCAAGGCGGCAATTCACCCTTCGCTTTGCAGCAGCGCGCGGCGATCATCGGCCGACAGTTCAGAGGGAGTCTTTCCGTGTTCGAGGATGTAGAGGCAGTCGCGCAGCAGTTCCGACGAGGTGCAATTCGCCTTGTGGCAGCGCTTGAGCCAGAGGTCGAACGTGGTCTCGTCGATGTACGTCTTGACCTCCTTGGTGAACGAGCCGAGCGGGCATCCCATGCCGCGCGCGAACTCGCCTACCGGATCTTTCTCGGGTCGTTCCATCGTTGCTGCTCCATCCGGGTGTTCGTTGTCGTTGTGGTCGAAGAGAAAATGCGCCGCCAGGAGTTACCCCGGCGGCGCCGAACCCGCGCCGATGCAGGAGGGTTGGGAAGCTCCGTCGCCGGTTGGGGCCGGGACGGTGGGCGCGGGGCTTGCAATTTCGGGGTGCGCGACGAGCCAGTCGCGCAACTCGCGCAGGGTCTTCACCCCAGCGTTGTCGATGCGGCCGTTCGTGAACTTCGAGATCCACGAGTAGCTGACGAGGCGGGACTGCTCGGCGATGCGCTTCCACTGCCGGCGGCGATCACGAAGCAGTGCGAGCACCTCGTCGTCGAGGTCGAGGTGCGCGGAGGCGGTCACTTCGTCGACTCCGCTGCAGGTTTCGGCAGCGTCGGAACCTCCGGCGCACCCTCTGCCCCGATGAGCTCGGGCCAGTTCTGCCACCAATCTTTCGGCCGGAGGTCCCACCGTCGCAGTCGAAACTCGCTGTCCCGTTCGATCCGAACGCACTCGGCGGGCTTGAACCCGCTGCCCTTGCCCGTCATGGCCTGATACAGCGTGGCCTCGTTCACCCCGACCTTGTCGGCGAGCTTGCGGCGTTCCTCGGGTGGCAAAAGCTTGGTCATGCCACATCCTAGCGTAACGCTAGGTTATGCGTCAAGCGATTCGCTAGGCCGGGTAGCGTCGCTGCTGGTAAACCCGCAATCAATGAATCGGGATCCCTACATCAAAGCCCTGGAGGCGCTTGTCGAACGCGAGGGCGGCTACGTCCATGTGGCCGAGAAGGCGCACGTGAGCCCCGACAATCTTTGGCAGGTTCTCAGCGGTACAAAGTTGCCGTCGGGAAATCCCCGAGGATTGGGCCCGCGTCTGCGGGCGAAACTCACATCTGCTTTTCCCGACTGGCTTGATGCAGCTGCTGCCGAACAACGCGCTGAACGCACGACGAAGAAGTCGCCGGAGGAAGACGTTCTGACGATTGCGCAATACGCGGCCGGCGGAGCGATGGGTCGAGGTCTAGTGCTCGAGGATCGACCCCCTGGCTTCATCAAGGCATGGCGCGTAGACCACGAGTGGCTTCGTCTGAATGTTCGCCACCACAGCGGCGTACACAATCTTCGAATCGTCACCGGCTTCGGCCCCTCGATGCGCCCGATGTTCAATCCCGGCGACCCGTTGCTGCTCGACGTCGGCTTCGAAAGCGTGGATCACGACGCGGTCTATTTCTTCAGAGTCGGCGAGCACGGATTCATCAAGACGCTCCAGCGCATCCCTACTTCCGACGGTATGGCGATCAGAGCGAAGTCGAAGAACCCGGACTACGACCCCTTCGACATCACGCCCGCGATGCAGGCCCAAGACGGCTACTTCGAGGTCTTCGGGAAGGTGCTCACGGTCTGGCGCAGCGAGGTTCTATGACTTCGGACGCCGACTCGTTCGTGCTCTTCCTGGTGCTGCTCGTCGCTGGCCTGGCCCTGCACGTGGTGCTGAACCGAGCCCGAGCAAATCCATTGTCCGGGCGCATCAAGCTCCTTCGACGCGGTCTGAATGTCGTGCTGGCGTTGGTCGCGACGGCCGCGCTGCTGACGCTTCCGAACTGCGGCGGCGACAGCGGCCCGGACCGGGTTTTCGAGTCGCCGCACGAGCCGTATCGATTCTGAGGATCAAGAGATTTCGATCGTCCTAGCGTTTCGCTTGACAGGCTTCTAGCGAAACGCTAATCTGCCTTCAGTCATCACGACTGGAGGCACGATGCACAGGAACAAGCGGCGTGAGGCGATCGCGCTGAAGCGGACCCCCGAACTGACGGACGAGCAGCGCCGCATCGCGGCACTGTGCGACGGACCGCTCGAGGGGGAAGACCATCACGACGAGCAGCACCGGACCGGGTACGCGATTTGCATCGAGGCGCGCGGCGCGGCGGTTCGCGGGATGTCCTATCGCGATGCCGCTGCGCTCGCGGTTCTTCCTTCCCTTGTGGCTGGTGGTGAAGTTCTGGACGCATTGAAGTTCGCGACCAAGACCTCCGGCCGCAATGGGCTCGACGTCACCGCCGAGGTCGCGTATGCGTATGCCGACGCGATGCTCCGTGCGCGGGAGAAGCGGTCGTGAGCGCCGCTGACCAGATCGCCAGGAACCTCGAAATCTGGCGCGCACAGCAGGCGGCCAAGGCGCACCGCGAGGCCGTGCCCGGTGCCCTCGACGAAGCGAACCTCGCGCTGCAGCAGGTCGCGGACGGCGAACTCGTGCAGTTGACGCCGCCGACGCTGGCGACGCTGGTTCGCGAAGTCGCTCGCCTGCAGGCCGCGCTCAAGCGCGCGAACGAAGACCTCCGCGACGAACAGCGCGAGGGCCAGCGCGCGGCCGGCGAAGCGTACAGCGAGGGCCGGCACGAAGGCCTCTCGGAAGGAAGGGGCTGGTGATGGGCGCGTACTTCGGCACCCGCGCGAAGCCGCGAATCATCACCATCGTCGTCCGCGACGGCAACCACTTCGACGTCCACGAAGGTGAGAAGTACAGCGACCGTCTCTGCTGGGAGGAAATGCTCGGCCAAGTCGTAACGCTCACGCACTCGTCGATCAAAGCGCCACGCTTCTGGATGGCGACACCGGAAGAGCATTCGGCGCGACGGGAGCACGGTCGCCGCAACTGGATTACGCCGGTGAGCCGCGAGCTCGGGCCGATGACCGTTGAATCGCTCACGCTATTCGTTAGGGAGCACGGTCGGCGCGGCGGCGACGGCGACGAACTGCTCGCGTGGGCCGAACAAGATGACGCGCGCGTGCGCCTCGCGATGATGCTGCTCAACGCTCTCAAGCCTTTGACAGCAGATGTCGTCGACGCCGAGGTCCGCTCGTGAGCGTTTGCCACTGCCCCCAATGCGAAGGCCACGGGCCCGTCGATGACGGCGAGGCCGGCTGGCAGGAATGCCCCGACTGCCACGACTGCATCCCGCTCGGGCTCGCCTGCAGCACCTGCGATTCGCTCGGCGGCTTCTACCTCGGCGAGTCGATGTCGAAGGCCAGCTACGACCGGATGAACGACAACCTGCGCGCGGAAGCCGCGTCTTGGGAGGTATGACCATGTGCACCGAAGCCTGCGCCGGCCCCGCGAAGGGGAACTGCCAACAGGGCGACCTCTGTCCGCTGCGCCTGCACCGCGTTGCTGCTCTCGAGGCCGCGGCCGCGGTGGAGCGCGCCGCGTTCCGGCCGATCCGATTCGCCCCGCACGTCATCGACGGGCCCCATGTGCCGCAGCGCGCTGTGCGCCTGGGCCGCAAGTCCCTCATCGCCCTCTTCCTCGCCTCCTGCGCGCTGGCCTACCTCGTCGGCCGCGTGCTGGGTCTGCTTCCCTGAATCCCACCTACCGAAAGCGAACATGAACGCACTCGCAAAAACCGAGCAGACCGCGCTCGCCGCTCAAGATGAACGCGAGTTCATCGAGACGCTGCAGTCGTCGCTCTACCCTGGAGCGAAAGTCGGCAGCATCAAGCTCGTCCTGAGCTACTGCGCGCACGCGAACCTCGACCCGATGGACAAGCCTGTCCACATCGTTCCGATGAACGTGAAGGACGCACAGACCGGCAAGTACGAGTGGCGCGACGTCATCATGCCGGGCATCAATAACTACCGCTCCAAGGCGGCGCGCACTGGCCAGCTCGTGGGCATCAGTGAGCCGGAGTTCGGCCCGATGGTGTCCGCGAACCTCAGTGGGGTCGACATCACCTATCCCGAGTGGGCGCGCGTGACGGTGCGGCGCCTGCTGCCCAGCGGCATGGTCGCGGAATTCCCAGCCAAGGAATACTGGATCGAGAACTACGCGACGGCCGGCAAGGACACGTCCGCCCCGAACACGATGTGGCGCAAGCGGATCATGGGCCAGATCGGGAAGTGTGCAGAGGCACAAGCCTTGCGCAAGGCCTTCCCCGAAATCGGAGCCGCCCCGACGGCCGAGGAAATGGAGGGGAAATCCCTCACTGTCGATGACGGCCGCACCATCGACGTCCCGGTCATCAAGCACATGGGCTCATCGGAGGCGCAGCCGGAAGCCGCCGCGCCGGCCGAGCAGCAGTCCGCCGCCGATTCGCGCCCCGAGTTCCCCGCCGCCGACTTCGAGAAAGGCCTGCCGGTATGGCGCAAGGCCGCAGCGCGGCTGCCCGTCGGCGAAGTGCTGACGCGCGCCGAAGCCGCCAATCCCGACTTCGCATTCACCGAGAAGCAGAAGGCCACGATCCTGTCGCTCAAGAAGGCGGCGGACGGCCCGACGTTCGCCAGCGTCGCGGACGCGCTCGTGAAGGCGCAGGACATGGACGCCCTCAACCTCGCGGGCGACCTCATCGGCGGCATTACCGACCCCGAGCAGAAACGCGAACTGCAGGCCAAGTACGACGAGCGCGAGCAGGCGCTGACGGTGGAGGGCTGAGCCATGAAGATCATCACCGGATTGACGCAGGGCTCGACGGCCTGGCACGCGCACCGCGCGACGAAGTGGAACGCGAGCGACGCGCCCGCCATGGTCGGAGAGTCGCCGCACTGCACGCGTGCAGAGCTCCTGCAGCGGATGGCCACCGGAATCGCGCCCGAGGTCGACGACGCCACGCAGCGCCGCTTCGACAAGGGCCACGCGGTCGAGAAGCTGCTCATCGCGCATGCCTGCGAACTGATCGGCGAGCCCCTGCACCCGTTCGTTGCCGTCGCCGACTTCGACGAGCGCTACAGCGCCAGCTTCGACGGCTGCACCTTCGTCGGCGACGAGATTGCCGAAAGCAAGCTCCTGAACGCGCGGCTGCGCGCGGCCTTCGCGGACATGGAGACCATCGCGCCCGAACACCGCGAGCGCAGCGCCGGCCAGTGCCTGCCGATCGACTACCGCCTCCAGATGGAGCAGCAGCTCCGCATTGCCGGCGCGACGCGGTGCCTCTTTCTCGCCGGCGAGTTGCGCGAAGACGGCACGCTCGGCGACACGCTCTCCTGCTGGTACTACCCCGACGATGCGCTGTGGGCGCGCATTCAGGCCGGGTGGAAGCAATTTGCCGAAGACCTCGCGAACTATGTCCAGCCCGTGCGCGCCGAGAAGCTCGCCGCCGAGCCAGTGGAAGCCCTGCCCGCTGTCATGGTGCAGGTGTCCGGTGCGCTCACGCTGACCGACAACTTCGACGTGTTCGAGAAGGCGATGCGCGCCTTCCTTCAGGACCGGCTGATCCGCGAGCCGCAGACCGACCAGGACTTCGCCGACCTCGACGCGCAGATCAAGGCGATGAAGGGCGCGGAGGATGCGCTCGACCGGGCCGAGGCGCAGATGCTGGCCCAGGTGTCGAGCGTCGACGCCGCGAAGCGCCGCAAGGACACGCTGAAGAAGCTGGTGCGGGACAACCGCCTGCTCGCCGAGAAGCTGCTGGCCACGGAGAAGGAGCGCCGCCGCGGCGAACTCGTGGCCGATGGCGTCGCCGCGATCCGCGCGCACGTCGACGGGCTCAACAAGCGGCTCGGCGCCGCGCTGATGCCGGCCACGGTCACGGCCGTGGACTTCGGCCAGGTCATCAAGGGCATGCGCTCGCTGGCCGGCATGCAGGACGCAATAGCGACGCGCGTGGCCGGCGCGAAGATCGCGGCGAACGAAGTCGCCGACAAGATCGACGCGAACCTCAAGACGCTGGCGGCTGTTGCGCCGGAGCACGCCGCGCTGTTCCCGGATCGCGCCGCCATCGTGCTCAAGGCGCCGGAAGACCTGGAATCACTGGTGCGCGCGCGGGTGGCCGAGCACGACGCCGCGGTGAAGCGGCGGGCCGAGGAAGCGGCCGAGCGCGAGCGCGCGCGGATCCGGGCCGAAGAGCAGGAGAAGCTGGCGCGCGAGCAGCGCGAGCGCGAAGCTGCGGAGCGCCGCCAGCGCGAGGATGCCGAAGCGCTTGAGCGCCGCCAGCGCGAGGCGATGGAGCGTGTGCACCGCGACGCCGAGGCCGGCGCCGCGGCAGTAAGGGCCGCAGGCGGCGCGACCCCGCCCGCCGTCGTCCCGATGCTCTCGCGCGCGCCGGCCGCGAACGAGAAGCCGACGATGCGCCTCGGCGAATTGAACGCGCGCATCGCGCCGCTGACGATCGACGCCGCCGGCCTGGCCGCGCTCGGCTTCGCGCCGGCCGCGACCGACAAATCCGCGAAGCTGTACCACGCCTCGCAGTTCCCCGCGATGGTCGACAGCATCGTCGCGCACCTGCGCATGGCGCAGCAGAAGCACCTGCAGGCGGCCTGACCATGAGCGACACCTCATTCGACGGTGGCCCCGCGTTTCCGACCCTAGAGCGCGGCGGCCAAGGGCTGGAACTCACCAGCACCGGCATGAGCCAGCGCGCGCTCATCGCCGCGATCCTCATGCACAGCGAACTCACGACGTGCGGCGTGCCCGGCGAAGCCGCCGACGCGCTCGTCGCAGCGTCCATCGACAGCGGCCTCGATGTCGATGACCAGATGGCGCGCAACGCGGTCGATTGCGCCGATGCGCTCCTGCGCGCTCTCGCCGCCCCGCTTCCCCCGCGCCTGTCACACGAAGAGCAGTCGAAGCTGCGCGCGCACGACAAGCTGCTCGAGATATTGCGCGACGTCCACCACAGCGGCGCCGTCAACAGCTTGCCGCCCAACCAGCGCGACGCCATCACCGCCCTGTTCGTGGTCGACCTCGACGACGAAATTCCTTTCTGATTTCCCCACCCACCAGGAGCATCCCCTTGAACATCGCCATCACGCCCGTCGAATCCAACCGCCTCGCCGGCATCGGCTACGACGCCGAGACGAAGACGCTCGCGGTCAAGTTCCCGCCGAACCGCACGAACCCGAACGGTTCGACCTACCACTACTCGGGCGTCAGCCCCGAGTTCTACGCCGAGTTCCAGGCCGCCGAAAGCAAGGGCTCCTTCTTCGAGAAGCGCGTGCGTGGCGGCGGATTCAAGTACGAGCGCCAGCCCGACGAGCAGCCCGCAGACGAGACCGCGAAGGCGGAATGACCATGGAAGGCGCAACCCTCCAACTACCGAAGGATCTGGTCGAAGCCGCGATCAACCAGCATGTGCAAATTGCGATCACGCAAGCGCTCGGCGGGCAGCAGAAGCTTCTCGCTCAGGCGGTGCATCAGGTGCTGACGCAGAAAGTCGACAGCGACGGCAAGCCCGGCCGCGGGTACGGCAGCGACCGCGAGTTCATCACGTGGGCCGTGGACGAGTCGCTGCGCGCGGCGGTCAAGCGCGTCATCAGCGAAGAGCTCGTGAAATACGAGGACGTGCTTCGACAGCAGATCAGCGACCAGCTCTCGCGCAAGAACTCGCCGCTCATCAAGCAACTCGCCGAGGGCGTGGTGAAGGGCGCAATCGACGCCACGAAGAACCAGTACTCGTTCCACGTCGAAATCAAGGACCGCTGATCCCACCCACGGGCGCCGCGCGCGCCCTCTTCCACCCCAACCACCCCCGGAGAGAACCACCGTGCCCTTTTCCCTCATCGGCAAATCCAACGCCAAGCTCACCGACGTCAGCCCGCAGTCGATGAAGCTCGGCCAGCAGGATCTGAAGCCCGCCATCGTGCTCGGCTTCAAGTACAGCGGCTCGAATCGCGAAGTGCTCAACATGCTCGACGCGACGCTGCTGCCGTTCCTCTACCTCAAGAACTCGGCGGCCGCGACGCAGGGCGCGCTCGATGGCATCCCCGTCGTTTCCGACATGCCGCAGCTCTCGGACGCGGCGAAGAAAATGGGCGGCGTCCTGAAGTGGGACGACGAGCAGACCGGCTGCAAGCTGATCGTGTACCAGGGCGCGACGGGCGCCGCGGACCTCAAGTACGTGGACTGCACGCGCTCCATCCAGAAGGTCGTGCTTCACGAAGGCGGGACGGTCGACGTCCACTTCACCGTCTACACCGCCACCGACATCGACGAGGAAGCCGCGGGCGCCGCGTGCCTGCTGCTCAACCACGAAATGCCCATCGAGCTCACGCTGCCGGACGTCCTTACGCAGCAGCAGACGCTCGAGGAAGACGACGCCGACGACGAGAACACGCCCGTGAAGGCGCTTGCGGCATCCGTGGGCAAGGGCAAGGGTCGCAACGGCGCGGCTGCGCACTGAACGTCATGGCTGCCGACCGCCCCCACTGCCGCGCGTGCCCGCTGGCCATCGGCTGCCCCGTCACCTGCCAGCGGGAGAAGATCGAGCTGCAGGAGCTCGCCGACCAGCACGGGCAGCAGGGCCTCGACCTCAGCAACCCCGCCGCGGCCCTCAGCATGAAACTCGCCGAGGCGATCCAGTATGCGCTGCGCCACGGCCTCGTCGCCACGATCCACCTGGAGCCGCAGCAGCCGCTGGCGATGGGCTCCTACCGCATGGTGGCGGACGTCCGGGCGGAAAGGGAACGGTCGTGAGCACCGACAACACCTACGCCTGCGAGTTCTTCTGCCCGGACTCGGAGACCGGCCACCCGCTGAAGTACACGTTCAGCGTGCGCACGACGCCACCAACGGAGGTCGACCCGCTGCACCTGCTGATCCGCGTGCATCAGCTCGCGAAGAAGCCCGCGACCGTCGACGAGCTCGCGGACAAGTTCAAGACGCAGTTCCCCGGCCGGCACACGCTCGCGTGCGTGCGCTGGGGCGTGAAGGTGACGGCGAAGCGGGATGGGACCGGGCTATGAAGGAACGCGGCATCCTCATGAGCGCGCCCATGAGCTGCGCGCTGCTCGCCGGCACGAAAACGCAGACACGGCGGGCGGTAAAGCCACAGCCGTCGGCCGGCGACATCATCCAACGCAAAGGCACGGATCCCGGGTGGATCGTCGGCCAGCTCCGCGACAGCGAGAACGCCTGGCGCGAGATTCGCTGCCCCTACGGCGTGCCCGGCGACCGGCTGTGGGTGCGCGAGGCATGCTGGATCTACGGCCAATGGCACGAGGACGGCAAGACACGCACGGGTAAGTGCCGCTGGCGCTTCAAGCCGATAGGCCAACGGGTGCGCTTCGACAATCCCGGGCACGAGCAATGCGCCCACTGGGGCAAGGGGCCTGGCTGGTCCCACCGCCCCAGCATCCACATGCCCCGCTGGGCGAGCCGCATCCTGCTCGAAATCACCGAGGTGCGCGTCGAGCGGCTGCGCGACATCAGCGAAGAAGATGCGCGGGCCGAGGGCATGTCGGCGAGCGTGGCGAACAGCCCGCGCGTCTGGTACATGGCGCTGTGGAGTTCGATCAACGGCCCCGACAGCTGGGACGCGAACCCGTGGGTGTGGGTCGTTGCGTTCCGGAGGATCGCGCCGTGACCGACCGCATCGTCACGTTCCCTGGCGCCGAGAAGCCAGAGCTTCCCGAGAACCCGCTGCGCATCGAGTCGTCGAACCCGAAGCCGCACGGCTGGTGTGAGCACGCGCGCATCACCCTCGACCCGTACCAGCGAGTCGTGATCTGCGGCGACTGCCGGCAGGTGCTCGACCCCTTCAACTTCCTGCGGGACAACGCGAAGACGCTGCAGCGCGCGTGGGACAACCACCGCGCCTGCACCGCCATGGTCGCGGAACTGAACGACCGCATCGGCGTGCTCAAGGCGGAAGAGGATCGGACAAAGGCGCGGCTGCGCCGCCTTCGGGACAAGGAGCAGCCGCTCGACACGCGAGGCAAGCTGTGACGAAGCCGAAGCCCTGCACGCACCGCCGCCGCACGAAGGTGCGCCACTTCGCCAGGATCAGGGTCGAATCCACACACGGCCGGCCCGCGTATTGGGGCGTCGTCGAGGTCATGGGCTGCGTGAAGTGCGGCGAAGAGCTCGGCGGCCGCTGGGCTCCGGGCAAGATTCACAAGACCGAGCGGGCCGCGCTGAAAGCCTACGGCGTGCCCGAAGCGGATCTTCCGCCGCCCGCGAATTGGAAGCCGAAGGCCGCCGTCACTGCGGCCGCCGGCCCCGTGCTCTGGCCATTCCCGGAGAGCACCAGGTTCAACCCCGACGGCACTGCGAAGGCAGCAGCATGAAGGCCAAGATCGCCCCCACCACGCGCCCGGCGCCGGCACCGATGCTCGTCCCGGTCGGCCGCATCGAAGTGCCGCCCACGGTCGTCGCTCACCGCTTCCACCGTGAAGCGCTGGCCAACGCCATGCTCGCCGCGACGCGCGAGGAAGAATCAGACCGCGTGGTCGGCACTGAGAACACGAAGAGGCCGGAACTGTACGGCTGGGGCCAGAACGTCGGCCGCCACGTGGACAACACCGGCTTCATGTACCTGGTGCCGCTGTCGCTCGAGCATTCCGTCCTCTATGCGCTGCACAAGGGCGACTTCGCCGAGCAGATGCTGCGCGTCGGCGAGGTCGTCCGACTCTGGGACTTCGCGCCGCACTGGACCGAAGATCGGGCGCCGGTCGTGAGCGCGTTCGTGGGCTCGTTCGATGAGCCCTGCGATGAGCACGCGCTGCAGCTCTTGGCCGGCGCCGTCGCCGCCCTCGCTCGCGGTGACTACTTCGGCGCGCCGCGGGTCGCGTCCGGCATGCAGATCCTCCTGGACGACGAGTGCTTCGCGACCGCCGACTTCGAGAGCGCCGCCGTGACGCTGATTGCCGACGCGAAGCGACAGCGGCGCTTCGTGATCCCGTGCGCGCAGTGCAACCGGCCGGCGCACGTGCTGGACCACCACTGGCCCTACGAATGGAGCCTCAACGCCTGCCGCGATCACCGCGGCAACAGCGCGCCCCTCACCTCCGGCCAGTTGGCCGCCACCACCGAAAGGATCGCCGCGTGACGACGCCCTCCCAACTGCGCCAGACGCGCACCTACGTCGAGCTCGGCCTCAGCCAGCCCGCCTACGACGAAATCGCCGCCAAGCTGCGCGCCGCCGGCTACGACCATGCCTTCGGCGCCGACGGCTCGATCGACCTGCACGGTCTGGCCGCTGTGCTCGACCTCGAAGCTGAGCCGCGCGTGCAGGTGACGATCACCCCCAGTACCCAGCGGCTTTCCCCAGGAATCGCCGTCGATCACGGCGCCGGCGTCGAGCACCTGGTGCCCGTGCATCCGGAACACGGCGCGGACTGGGACAGCCTCTACCACGGCACCGAGCCGCCCTGGCCCGTCGAGAACGGCTATGCGTGGAAGCGCGTCGTCCTCTTCGACGCGCCGGGCGTGAGTGCGATCACGCCGGAATCCATCGCTGAAGCCGTGGCGGGCGAGAAGGGCCGTGGCGTGCCGGGCGGGGAGGTGAAGCATGGCTGACCACGTAACCCTTCGCGAGCGAATCGATGAACTGATCGCCCAGCACGGAACGCTGCGCGCGACGGCTCGCGTCCTGATGACGGACTGCGGCTACCTGCATCGCCTGTGCTCTGGCGAGAAGACGGAGCCGGGCGATCCCCTCCTTCACCGCATGGGCCTCCGTGAGGTGCGGCTTTACGAGCGTACCGCCGCTCTGGATCAGGACTCTCGCCGCCTCTCTGATGGGGGGAATACGTGAGCAAACACGGATGTTGCGCCGACAAGGCGTGCAACGACAGGACATGCATGAAGCTGCCGGCTGGGAAGACCTGTGGCGACTGCCGCAGCTTCGCGCGCTGTGCCGCGTTCGTCGGCCGCAAGGGTGCCGAAACATCGTGCGACTGGTTCCCCCGCAGCTTCCACGAGCGCACCCCCTCCACTCCTACGGAGACACCAACACCATGACCGTGACGCACGACCTCAAGACCGATCCCGCCGCCTTCGATGCTGTGGCACGGGGCGACAAGACGCACGAGATTCGCTTCGATGATCGCGACTTCAAGGTAGGCGACAACCTGCTACTACGTCGCACGCGGAACACCGGCTGGGCGATGCGGAACACGGGTGCGCCACTCGAATTCACTGGCGAAGAATTCCGCGCCGTCATCACGCACATCCAGGACGGCTACGGCCTCGAACACGGCTGGGTCATCCTGAGCATTCAGGCGACCTCCCCCACCCCGAGCGGATGGAAGCCCATCGAAACTGCGCCGAAGGATGGGACGCGCATCATGCTTGGGATTTTCCGATGGAGTGCGCCGGTCGGCCGGAGGTACTCCGACTTCTACCACCTTGCATCTTGGGATGGTGAAGCGTCATATCCGTACATCCCGAACGACTGGACGCACTGGCGAGAGCTTCCCCCTCCACCTGGAAGCGAACCCAGCGAACAGGACACCTCCGACACCCTGAAGATCGCAGCAAAGTGCGGCCTACTCGTATCTCTCGGGGATGGTCTGTACGGACCACTACCAGCGCACCCGGACAAGCTGATTGCTTTCGTGGAAGCGGTCAAAGGCACCGATGGCGTGCAGCCGTCGCCCGCACCTATGCCGCTGTTCGCCGTCCGTGTGGCGCAGGGCAAGTGGGAAAGCTTACAGGCCGAGGGCTACCGCATGCAGCGCATCGAGTTCGCGCGCAGCGTGGACGGTGTGGAGAAGCGCGGCAGCATCGACCCGTGGGGCAAGGTGCTGTGGCACTCCGATGGCGTGCCACAGACGCCTGATGTGCGTGAGGCCCTAACCATGCTCGTCGCGGCGCTGCGCGAATACGGCACTTTTCCGCCGAAGATTATCCCGGCTCTACAGGGCGCGGAAGTCGCCCTTGGCATGCCACGCAACGAAGGAGGCAGCGATGGACGCTGACAAGATTGCGGTCGCAGTAGACAGGCTCATCTGCGCCCGCATCCACGAGGCAGCGCTGCGGCGTCAGGGGCTTGCATGGGGTGATGCCCGAGACGAAGCGCAACAGGCGCGCGACGAACTGCGGGACGCGCTGGCCGACGCTTTTGGCACGCAGGACGGGGAGGTGAAGCCGTGACCATCATCGAGCGCAACGGCCCGCGCACGGCCGCACAGATCAAGGTCGAAGACCACCCGAGCGAGCGCGGTTACGTTCGCATCCTGAACGCGGAGACGCATTCGATCATGTCGCACGGCGTCACACCCACGGCAGCACACATCGAAGAATTTGCGCGAGAGTGCTTCGAGGCGGGGCGACAGGCCAAGGCGGCAGAATTGCGCGCCGTGCTGGGGGTTGCATGACCTTCAACGAGCTTTGCACTTCGCTCAATGTGACGGCCGATGAGCAGCAGGCAATGGCCGAGCACCTCGCCGCCCTTCGCGCAAAGGCGACGATCCGCGACCACGCGCCGAAGCCAGCGTTGCAGCGCATCGCTGAACTGCTGGAAGACGGCGAAGGCCCTGACCTGAACGACCTGCTGCGGGTCAGCACCAAGCATCCGTGGCTCAACGACGAAGAGCGCCGCCATCTCGGCGTGATCGTGCATTGGGCACACGTTTCTGGCGTGTCACCGACGCCCGCGACGCAGAGCAAATGGGGGGGGCGACGGACTTTGCCGAAGCTGCGGCTACGCCTACTGGTGCCGCGAAAAGGGGAAGTGCTACCGCTCGATGGAACAACGGCCCGACGCCCCTGGCGTGCTGGGCGGGCGGGTGCCGCGATGAAGCGCCCCAGCGATGCCGAACTGCTCGACTTCCTTGCCGACAAAGGCCAGGACGTCGCCGCCGTGCTGCTGCCCGAGGAGTGCGTTTACCGACACCTCGACAGCATGCGGGACGCGATTTGGGATGCCATGCGGATGCATCAGGCCAAGCAGGCCGCGAACGACGCTGGCGGCATGGATTCGTCGCCTGCACCGCTGACAGACGCAGACCTCGCCGACTGCGGACTGCTGTCAGAACTGTTCCCCGACGACGCCGATGGCGTGTCGTCGCCCACGGACGATGAAATCCTTGCTGCCGCCGAGCGCCATCAGCTCTATTGCTGGGGCGTCTATGCGGGCGGCCAGCGTTTCGTCAATCAGACTGGCCGCGCAGTGCTCGCTCTCGTGCGTGAGTTCGGCGCAGGTAATGCTGGCGTGCGGGGGGTTCCGCCGTGCGAGTCCTGATCGCCTGCGAATACTCGGGCCGCGTGCGCGATGCGTTCGCTGCGCGTGGGCATACGGCCGTCTCGTGCGACCTGTTGCCAACGGAGAATCCGCGCGGCTGGCACGTTCAGGGCGACGTGTTGCAATTGCTCGGCTGGGGCGGCTGGGACTTGCTCATCGCGCATCCGCCGTGCACGCACCTTGCCGTGTCGGGCGCGCGGCATTTCGAGGCGAAGCGCGCAAGCGGCGTGCAGCAAGAGGCGCTCGCGTTCGTGCGCGCTCTGATGGATGCGCCAGTGCCGCGCATCGCGCTCGAAAACCCGGTCAGCATCATCAGTTCCCAGATTCGCAAGCCGGATCAGACAATCCAGCCGTGGCAGTTCGGGCACGGCGAGACGAAGGCGACGTGTCTATGGCTCAAGGGCTTACCGCTGCTGAAGCCGACGAACATCGTCGACGGGCGCGAGGCGCGCGTACATCGCATGGCACCGTCGCCGGATCGTTGGAAGGAGCGCAGTCGCACCTATGAGGGCATCGCGGCGGCGATGGCTGAACAGTGGGGCGCTCTGCCGCGCCGTCGCGCGGCGTCGGAGGACTTCGATCTACCCGCGCCGAACGACGCCTATGGCGTGACAGGCAGTAGCGCCCACACGGTGCGCCCGGCAGATACTGATGGTGGCTCCAATGGATCGGGCGAACTGCGATGAACAGCGACAAGATCCTCGTGACCGCCGCCGAGGCCGCGCGCATGCTTTCGATCGGCCGCTCGACGTTCTTCGCCTACGTCAAGCAGGGGAAGCTTCCCCCGGCGGTGTTGATCGGCTCGCTTCCTCGCTGGCGTGTGGCTGACCTGCAGCAGCACGTTCAAGCCACGCCGACCACCACGACATCAACTCACGACGCTGAGGAAGAAACTCTGCTCGGTTGTACGCGGCCCTGACGGCATCCGTTTCCTTATGCGCCAGCTGGCGCTCGATGACGTCCTCCTTGAACGGCGATTCCTCATTGAGCACGGTCGACGCCAGCGCGCGAAATCCATGCACCGTCATCCGGCCGCGGTAGCCGAGCCGATAGAGCGCGAACAGCAGGGTGTTCTCGGACAGCGGGCGCCCTGGCACCGCTGGCGACTCGAGCACCAGATCGCAACCGCTCATGGCCTGCAGTTGCCTCACCAGCGCCCGTGCCGGCGCCGATAGTGGCACCACGTGCGGCAGCTTGTTCGCGCCCTCACCCTTTACCCGCTCGGCCGGAACGACCCACACGGCACCGCCTTCGCGCAATTCGTCGTTCTTGAAGCCCAGGATCTCGTTGACGCGCACGAACGTGTGCGCCATCAGCAGCAGGCCCATCCGGGTGACGGGCTCCGGGTAACCCGCGATTGCGCGCAGGAGCTCGCCGGCCTCTCCCTTCGGGATGCTCGGCATCGGCTTTTTCGTGCGCCTCGGGATGAGCACCCGCGACAGGTGCGAGGCGGGGTGTCCCTCCAGCACGCCGACGTCCTGCGCATAGTCGAACACCGCCGTGATGCGCCCGGCGACACGGTGCGCGGTCTCGATCTTGTCGCCCTTGCCCAGCGGCTTGCCATCGACGTCGAGGCCCGCCTGCACGGCCTTCACGACTTCAACCAGCCGCGCCCGCTTGATGGTATCGACCGGGGCATCGCCGATCCATGGGTATGCGTACACCTGGAGCGTGTTCTCGACCTGGATCTTGTGCTTCGGATTGGACAGGCTGGGCAGCTTGGTTGACAGCCACTCCCGCGCCAAGGCCTCGAAGGTCGGTTTTCGCGCGTCGACCCCAGGCTCTACATCCCTCGCTGCAGCGTGGAGCTTGCGCGCTTCGCCGAGCCCGATCGCCGGGAACAAGCCATAGGTGCGCGTCTTCTGCTTTCCGCCTGCGACGTAGTTCGCACGCCAACTCTTCGAGCCGGTCGGCGCCACGAACAGGTAAAGCCCCTGCCCGTCGGTGAGCTTGTACGGCCTCTCGCTCGGCTTTGCGGCTTCGACCTGGCGAACTGTCAACGGCATGGTATCGGGTCCCTCTACCCCGCCGGATACCACGTTTCGCAGCTGGCTCCGGCCATACGCCCCGAGCACATGCGGGACTGTCGAGGGTCGATTCTACGAGTAAGAGATTGCCACTTTGCCCGCTAATTGGGCAGACGCTGAAACGTAAGAATCAGGTCTTGGCGGAGCGACAGGGATTCGAACCCTGGATGCAGGTTTTTGCCCGCATACTCCCTTAGCAGGGGAGCACCTTCGGCCACTCGGTCACCGCTCCGTAGGGCGCAATTATGCCCGAACCTGGCCCTT
>NZ_JBFWNP010000059.1:0-32118 GCF_050250995.1 Ramlibacter sp. | reverse complement strand
GATCACCCGCAACGGCCTGCGTTGACCAGGCCGAAGACTTGAGTCCACAATCGAGTCCATTCCGTGACGCTTGGATCGGAAAAAACGTTCGTAATAAACGAGTTAGCGACCGGGTGCTGTTCCCATCGCCCGCTCCACTCTCCGAGTTTCCATTCGCGGCAATCTCGCCGGCTGAATCTCGCGATCAAGGACGAGTGCCCCACTCCGGCCGATTCTCGCCCACCCACCGCTCCGTATGCTCAAGAAGTCGACGCGCGGCGTCAATACAGGCAGCCAACATCGCTTCGGACACCGGCACGCCGTCATAGTCAGTCGCATTCCGCTGCCTCCGCAGCGAGTCCAGCACATTGACGACGTCCTGCTTCACCTTCATCGTGAGCGGCAGGCACTGGAGGGCAAGCTGATGGTGCCCGGGTTGGCTGCTCGAGGTTCGATAGCCGTTCCCCCACAGCCCGAGAATGGCGCAGCGCATGATGCACTTGTAGGCCGCTTCGAATCGGCTGTCGGCGCTGACCTGATCGAACTGGGCATCGACAAGGCTCTGGCGAACCGCCGCAAGGAGTCTTCGCGCGGATGCCGCATCAGCGGCGTGTTGCTGCAGGCGCTGTATCGCCAGCAAGTTTTGCAAGGTCGTCTTCGGTGCCAATCACGAACAGTTTGGCGTGGGACAGAATCGACGACGCGAAAGCGTCGCCCTGCTTCGCGCGAGCGGCAAACTCCTCCGGCGAGTACAGCACCGGATTGACCTCGCGCCTGAAAGCCTCTTGCAGCGGATAGACCGCATTCACCAGCTTTGGAAATGCAACGTTTCCGAGCACCAGCACGTCGACATCGCTTCCTCGGGTTTCCGCTCCGCGCGCAACAGAGCCGAAGACCAGGGCGACGCGGATGCGGCGTGACAACGGCTCCAGCGCTTCCCTGAGCGCGGGCACGAGGCCGTGGCCCTTGCGGAACATGGCCGCGAGGTCCTCGAAGTACATGCTGCCGCGATCAGCCTGGTAGCGCACCTGATTGCCCTGCTGGCTGCGAATCAGCAGGCCACCCTCCGTGAGCTTCTCCAGTTCGCGAAGCAGCGTGCCCGCATGCGCGCCAGTGAGGCGAGCCAACTCGCGAAGGTGAAAGCTTTCACCAGGGTTGAGCAGCAGCTGCGCCATCACACGTTGCCGCGCGGCGGTGAACAAGGTGTCCAGCAGGGTGTTGCTCATTCAGCAACGAATGTTGCCCGATCGGCAACATTTTGGCAAGATGCGGGGCGACTGGCTTCACAGGAAATCGAGGTAGCCGCATTGCGTCGCTAAACGGCTGGTCCCCGCGCCTTACGCGTCGCCGCCTACCCAGCACCGGTGCAACCCGCCCTCCCCCGACGACAATCTCCCTCAAGGAGACCCCCATGACCTGGATCGTCTGGAAATACCTCATCACCGCCGCCATCGTCGTGGCCGTCTCCGAGGTCGCCAAGCGCAGCGACCGCCTGGGCGCCCTCATCGCCGCCCTGCCCCTCGTGACGCTTTTGGCGATGGCGTGGCTTCATTTCGAGGACGCGCCCGCCGAGAAGATCGCGAACCACGCCCGCTACACGTTCTGGTACGTGATCCCGACCTTGCCGATGTTCCTTGCCTTCCCCGCCCTCATGGCGCGGTTCGGGTTCTGGGGCGCGATGGCCGCCTCGGCAGTCATCACGGCGCTGTGCTTCGTCGCGGTCATGCTGATTGCACGGCGTCACGGAATCCAGCTCGCCTGAAACGCACGCCCGTCGCCACGACGAACGCTGCGACGCGCCTCGGGTTCACCACCGCAGCAACGACCGCCCCAACAGCGAGCAGAGTCCGGCCGGCACGAGCATTCCCAGCAGGTACCACACGCCGAGGAAAGGCGCCTCCAGCTCCGGGCAATGAAGGGCATAGGCCAGCGCGCCCGCACTCCCCGCGAACAAACCCGCCATCGCGCCCGCCAGGACAAGGCGCGTGGGCGCCAGCCCTCGCGCTGCCGCGAATGCGAGCACGCCCGCCGGCAGCGACAGCAGGAACACATTCACGACGCACTCCGTCCACGTGCTGCCCAGCAGCAAGGCCACCCGCGTTCCGCCCGGCGCCACCCACAACGAGTGCAGCGCGAGGATCCACATGACCGCAACGGGGATGGCCAGGGCGATGGGCGTGCGCCGCAATCGCACGCCCGGGTGTCCCAGTCGCCAAAGCATGAGCGCCGCCATGACCATCAGGCTCGCGGGGAAGGCGAGTTTCACCCAGAACATCGGCAGCCCTGTCGCTGCCGCGAGGTCGGGCCGCGGCCCCAGGAAGACGATCGTGGCAAGCGTCGCGAGCACGCAGCCGGCGAGGAGCAGCGCGAGAAAGCGCCGCTCGGTCTGGCCTTCACCGACAACGGGCGCGGCTGCGCTCAGCGTGGCGATCAGGTCATCGGTCTTCATGCCTGCCCCCTCGCGCGGGCCATCAGCGCCTTCAGGCTGCGATGCACGCCGACGCGCAGCGCGCCTTCCGACATGCCGATCGCGCCCGCGGCCTCGGCCACGCTCGCGCCTTCGAGCTTCGTCATGACGAGGGCGCGCCGCTGGCGTTCGGGCAAGGTCTGAAGCATGCGGTCCAGATCACGTTTCGACTCGGTCGCTTCGGCTTCCGAATGCGCGAACAGTTCCAGCTCGTCGTCGAAAGGCACGTGAAGCGCCTCGCGACGCGACTTGGAACGCAGCAGGTCGACGAGCTTGTAGCGCGCAATGCCATGGACCCACGCCGTCAGTGGCTCCTGCGGCCGGTAGGTGTGCCGTTGGCCATGCACCGCCAGTAGGGTTTCCTGCACGAGGTCTTCCACGTCATCCGCGAAGTGCGTCAGCCGCCGGCGGAAAAATGGCCGCAGATGCGCCGCGAGCGCGGCGAGGAATTCCCGATAGGCGACGGCGTCGCCCGCCAGCGCCTGCCGGAACAACGCGCGAAGGCGATGCTCGCTGGCTTCGGCTCGTTCCTTCCAGTCCATCGTTCTCCTCGCAGCGAAGACACCGCGCTCGCAATGAGCGGTTCATATTGTGCCGTGCTTTCATGAGCGGATCTCCCGCCGGAGGGCCAGCCAATGGTCGACCGAAAACACGCCGGGCCCCCGTGCCATCAGGTACAGCAGGACGGCTGCCCAAGTGCCGTGAGTGGCATAGGCGCCGGGGTACACGAAGAGCTGGATCACGATCGTCATGCCCAGGAGCGCGGTCGATGAAAGCCGCGTGGCCAGACCGATGAGGATCAGCAGGGGAAAGACGTGTTCCGCCGCCGCGGCCAGCGGGGCCGCGAACTCCGCGGGCAGGAGCGGCACGCGGTACTCGTCGCGAAACAGGGCGACGGCCGACTCCTTCAGGCGCGGCCAGCCCAGTTCCAGCTCGCCGCTCACGATGTTGAGGGCGAAGCCCTCCACCTTCGTTTGACCCGAACTCCAGAACACGGCCGCGATCGAGAATCGCGCCACGAAGGCGACCACCGAGTGGGGAATGCGCTCGAACAGAGCGATGAGACGGTTCATGTTCACCCTTCTTCCGGAAGATCGACGCGCGACAACGCGCCCTGCGCGACCAGCAGCCCCAAGGTGCTCGTCAGGTCGAAATCGGCCGAGGCGCGGGCAGCGTCGGCCGCACACACGGCCAGGACGGCGCCGCGCTGCGCCGCGCGCACGAAGGCAGACGTTGCCGCGTCGCACGGCACGACCAGCACCTCGAGATCGGGCCGCGTCACCAGCGCGTTCTCGGCCGCGCTGGTATCGACGTCGGCGAGCTCGCCGTGTCCCTGGTGTGCTGCCCAGATCGAAACGATCGCGTGCGCCGATTCCACCAGTCGCAGCGAAGGCCGCGGAACGAGCCGCAGGTCGGCAACGCGTTCCCCGCTCGACAGCGCAAGCCGGGCCGCGGCGGCATCGAAAGGCGGTGCATCTTGCGCATGGAAGGATTCGGTGCGCGCGAATTCGAGCCGCGCCACGCCGCCCAGGTAAGGCGCGCTGCGCGCCGGCTCGAAGCCGTCGACGAATGCGGGGAAGGCTGCGCCGTAGTGGGCCAGCACGCGCGTGCGTGGCGGATGGGCTCGCACGAAAAGGCCCGCCATCGCGCGAAAGAACTCGGTGCCCACGAGCTCCTGCACGACCGGGAACGTCTGCGCGAGTCCGTCGATCAGTGAAGCGACGACGTTGTTCCGGTACACCGCGAAGCGCCGTGCCGGGTCAGAGCCGTTCCAGACGCGAAGGCCGTCCGGGCACGGTGCATGCGGGTCGAGCAGCGCATCGGCGAACACGCGCTGTGAAGATGGCGTTATCGCGGTCACGGTCTCACCTTTCGCGAGCAAGCCGCCAGGATCGCCTGCGCACGACCGGCCTCGGCGAGCAGCGCCTCGAATTCCGGCACGTCGTTGTCCCACTCGATGAGGGTCGGGCAGGGTCCGAGCCGTTCGACCACGCTGCGATAGAGCATCCACACCGCGTCGTCCACCGCGCTGCCGTGGTCGTCGATCAAGAGGGGCGCGCCCGCCGCGTCGAGTTCGCGGGCGAACCCGGCCAGGTGGATCTCTCCGACCGCGTGCAGCGGCAGGGCCTCGAGATATTCGTGCGCGTCGCCGTCGCGATTCACGCAACCCACATGCACGTTGTTCACGTCGAGCAGCAGGCCGCACCCGGTCCGTGCCACGACCTCGCCGAGGAACTGCGCCTCGGCCAGCGTCGACGCCTCCAGCTCCAGGTACGTCGCCGGGTTCTCCAGCAGCATGCGGCAGCCCAGGCGCGCCTGGACCCGGTCGACGTGGTCGCACACGCGCGCCAGCGCGCCCGCGTCGTAAGCCAGCGGCAGCAAGTCGTTGAGGAACACGTCGCCATGGCTGGACCAGGCCAGGTGTTCCGAGAATGCCGCCGGCTCGTAGCGCTCGATCAGCGCCGCGAGCCGCGCGAGGTGCGCTTCGTCGAGCGGCTCCTCGCCGCCGATCGACAGCCCGACGCCGTGCAGCGACAGCGCGCGGCACTCGCGTACCCGGCCGAGCCAGTGATGGAACGGCCCGCCGTCGACCATGTAGTTCTCCGCGTGGACTTCGACGAAGGACGGGGCCGCGCGCGCCTCGAGCGCGTCGCGGTAGTGCTGCGGCTTCAGCCCGACCCCGCACCCCGCCGGCAGCGCCGACCGGGGGCGAGTCACCTCAGGCCTTCTTTTCCTTGAACTCCTTCAGCTGCCCAAAGCCGGTCGGCGACGACTGCGACGCGGTCTTCAGGCACGTGCCCTTCATCACGTACGACCAGGCGTTGCCCTGGAAGTCCATTTTCGAGGTGCCCGCGCAGGTCGTGCCCGCGCCCGCCGCGCAGTCGTTCTTGCCCTTCATGGCGATGCCGTAACACCTCTCCTTCTCGGCGGCGGGCTGTTGCGCCGCGGCGGGCAAGGCTGCGAATACGGTGCCGAGGGCGACGGCGAGCGCGGCGGAGGAAAGGCGGGGGGCGGACGAATTCATGGGGATCTCCTGAGGTTGAGGTTTCGAGATTCAGGCCCCGGACGGGTTGTTCCTGGGTACCTGCTCGTTATTCGCTCGCAGGACCCGAAACGTTACATGGCCGACTCGCGTTTCGGAACATCGGGTGCCCGCTTGACCTTGCCACCGTGTCAGGGTTCAGACTGCAAGCATCGAAACCCAGGAGATCGCCATGATCGAAATGACCATTCCCTCGATGCGCTGCGGCGGGTGCGCCCGGGGCATCGCCCGCGTCTGTGCCGAGGTCGACCCCGCCGCCAAAGTGAAGGCCGATCCGCGCACGAAGCGCGTAAGCATCGACACGATGCAGGATCGCGCGAAGTTCGTGCAGGCGCTTTCCGCGGCCGGGTATCGTCCGGCTTAATGTTCGTACGACGTCCGAAAACCATGAAGTGGCCCGCCATGGCTCAGCCATTGCGGGACCGCGCCTGCACGTTGGCGCCCGATGCATGGCTTGCGGCCGACCGCTTCACTGGCTAGCATTCGAAGTCGATGTCGATCGTCCGTCTTGTCGTCGCATGGCTGCTCATGGCCGCGCTGCCCCTCCAGGGGCTGGCGGCGGCGTCCATGCTGTTCTGCGGGCCAGGCGTGCCGGCCGCGGTTGCCGGCGTCGATGCCGCCGACCATCATGGCCACGGCCACGCGGCGGAGGGGCATGAACGCGGGCACGAGGGCATGAGCGATCCAGGCGCGCACGTGCACGCCGATGCGCGCTCCCACGCCCACGAACATTCGCACGCGAACGTCCACGATCGGCCCGCTCCCGCCGTGGATGCTGTAGATGCCGTGGATGCCGCCGATCACTCGGCCCATCACGACAGCGCCGACGCCAGCCCCACCTGCCCGATCTGCGCTTCGTGCTGCAACGCCACGGCCATCACGCAGGCCGTGTTCGTTCCGCACTCCTTCGAGCAACCGACCGCGCTGCCTTCGCCGCCCGCGGCCCTCATCCTCACGCGCGCTTCGCCGCGCCCCGACAAACCACCTCGCGCCTGAGGCGGCCTCGCATTCGCGAGGCGCGCCGCCGCATTCCCTTCCTGCTCTGACCGCCCGGCCCTCCGCCGCGCGCCAGCGCGCTGTGAATTCACGCGAGGAATCATGTCGAACATCCACCCGCTTCTCTTCGCGGTGCCCGCCTTCATGGCCACGGGCATCGCCGCCGCGCAGATCGCGCAGATCGAACCATCGGCGCCCTCCACGCCGTCGCTGACCTACGAATCGGCTTTCCAGACCTATCGCCCCTTCGAGGCCGGCGACGTGCAGGACTGGCGCAGGAGCAACGACATCGTTCGCGAGGTCGGCGGCTGGCGCGCGTATGCACGCGAGATCCACGGCGCCCCGGCCTCCACCGCCCCCGCCGCGCATCCTCATCGGACCGAACCCCGGACCCCGAGCACCACGATGCCGGGAAGGCCGCCAGCGCCTGCCAACCCTCACGAGGGGCACAAATGACGGCGGCACGGCACACCCGGATCGCGCTGTCCGTCGCCGCCCTGCTCGCCCTCGCCGGCTGCGCGGCGCCCGACATGGATGCAGCGATGCGCGACGCATCGGCGCTCGCCGCGCCCGTCGCGGGGCAAGCGACGGCGCAACTCGCACGCGAGCAGACGCAGCGCGATGCCGCCGCGAAGCTCGCCGGCGAGCTGCTCGCGAAGCCGCTCACCGCCGATGGCGCCGTGGCGCTCGCGCTCGCGAACAGCCCCGCCTTCCAGGCCGCATTGGCGGATCGGTGGGGCGAGCTCGCCGCGGCCCGGCAGCGCGGCCTGCCCGGCGGCGTGAGCTTCTCCTTCGAGCGCCTGCGCGAAGGCTCGGACCTCGAACTGGGCCGCCTGCTCTCCGTCGGCCTCTTCGATCTCCTCACGCTGCCGCGGCGCGCGCGCGTCGCGCAAGTCGAAGCCGATCAGGTCCGCGTGCGCATGGCCGCGTCGATCGTCGAACAGGCATCGGCCGCGCGGCGCGCCTGGATCGATGCGGTCGCCGCGCACGAGATCGAGACCTACGCGACCCAGGTGAAGGATGCCGCGGAAGCCAGCGCCGAGCTCGCGCGCCGCATGCAGCAGGTCGGCAACTTCACGAAGTTGCAGGCCGCGCGACAGCACCTGTTCTATGCGGACGCAAGCTCCCGCCTTGCCGCCGCACGCCAGGCGGCGGTGGCGACGCGGGAGTCGCTCGTGCGGCAGCTCGGCCTGACCGACGCGCAGTCGCGCGAACTGAAGCTGCCCGCCCGTCTGACCGACCTGCCGGCATCCCCGAAGTCACCGGAGGAAGTCTCGATCGCGTTCGCTGCGCAAAGGCTCGACATGCGAATCGCGCGCCTCGAACTCGAAGCGGCCGGCCGCGCGCGCGGCCTCGACCTCGCTTCGCATCTCGTCGACGCGGAGCTGGGCGCGCGGCGCGACACGCATTTCGCAGGCAGCGGCGCGAAGTCGACGACGCGCGGCTGGGAACTCGACCTGCGGCTGCCGCTCTTCGACTGGGGCGCCACGCGCAAGGCGGCACTCGACGCGCGCACGCTGGCCGCAATCCAACGCCACGAAGCCGTGCTGCGAGCCGCGGGATCGCAGGCACGCGAGCGTTATGCGGCGTACCGCGCCGCCTACGACATCGCGCAGCATCAGCGCAAGGAGCTGGTTCCGCTGCGCAAGACGATCTCCGACGAGAACCTGCTTCGCTACAACGGCATGCTGATCGGCGTGTTCGAGCTGCTGGCCGACGCGCGCGACCAGATCTCGGGCGTGATCGCAGCCATCGAATCGCAGCGCGATTTCTGGCACGCGGATGCCGCGCTCGCGTCGACCCTGATCGGCCGACCGCAGGCCGGCGCCGAATCGTCCCCCTCGAAACGCGAAGGCCCGGCCACCGGCGCCGAGGACAAGCACTGATGCCGAAGACCATGAACACCAACAGCAGGCGAGGCTTCCTCACCGGCATGGGCGCCATCGCCGGCGCCGTGAGCGCCGCAAGCGTGAGCAAGGTCGCGATGGCCGCGCTCCCCGAGCCGGCGATCCGGACGAAGCCGGACACCGCCGGTCCGCTGATCCCGAACACCGGCCGCGACTACAACCCCGTCGTCACGCTCAACGGCTGGACCGCGCCCTGGCGCATGAACAACGGCGTGAAAGAGTTCCATCTGGTCGCCGAGCCGGTGGTGCGCGAATTGGCGCCGGGCTTCAAGGCGCACCTGTGGGGCTACAACGGGCAGTCGCCCGGTCCCACGATCGAGGTGGTGGAAGGCGACCGCGTGCGCGTGTTCGTCACCAACAAGCTGCCGGAGCACACGAGCATCCACTGGCACGGCCAGCGGCTGCCCAACGGCATGGACGGCGTCAGCGGGCTCACGCAGAAGGCCATCGACCCCGGCAAGACCTTCGTGTACGAGTTCGCCGCGCGCCGCCCCGGCACCTTCATGTACCACCCGCATGCGGACGAGATGACGCAGATGGCGATGGGGATGATGGGCTTCTGGGTCACGCACCCGAAAGGCAGGCATCCGCTCATCGACGCCGTCGACCGCGACTTCGTCTTCCTGCTCAACGCCTACGACATCGAGCCCGGCTCGTACACGCCGAAGATCATGA
This sequence comes from Ramlibacter sp., assembly GCF_050250995.1. Lineage (GTDB taxonomy): Bacteria > Pseudomonadota > Gammaproteobacteria > Burkholderiales > Burkholderiaceae_C > Ramlibacter. The sequence goes on along the minus strand of NZ_JBFWNP010000059.1, from coordinate 23,051 downwards.
CGATGACGGACTTCAACCTGTGGACGTTCAACAGCCGCGTCTTCCCCGGCATCGACTCGATGAACGTGCGCCACGGCGACAAGGTGCGCATTCGCGTGGGCAATCTCACGATGACCAACCATCCGATGCACATCCACGGCCACGAGTTCGTCGTGACCGGCACCGACGGCGGCCCCACGCCGCGTGCCGCGCGATGGCCGGAGGTCTCCGCCGACATCGCGGTGGGGCAGATGCGGCAGCTGGAATTCGTGGCCGACGAGGAAGGCGACTGGGCCTTCCACTGCCACAAGTCGCATCACACGATGAACGCGATGGGCCACGACGTGCCCACCATGATCGGCGTGGACCACCGCGACGTGGCGAAGAAGATCGCGAAGCTCGTTCCCGACTACATGGTGATGGGCGAGCGCGGCATGGCCGACATGGGCGAGATGGAGATGCCCCTGCCCGACAACACCGTGCCGATGATGACCGGCAAGGGGCCCTTCGGGCACATCGCCATGGGCGGGATGTTCACCACCGTCAAGGTGCGTCGCGAACAGAAGCGGGGCGACTACGCCGACCCCGGCTGGTTCCGGCATCCGGCCGGGACGGTCGCGTACGAGTTCACCGGGCAACTGCCGCAGCCCGTGCGCGGCGATGCAGGCCCCGCCGTGCGCGCGGCGCCCGAGTCGGGCGCGAAGGACATCGAAGTGCGCGTGCGCAAGCCCGGCGCAGGGCACGGCGGTCACACCCATTGAAAGGAGAAAAACTCATGAAACATTCACTCATCGGCGCCATCCTGCTGTTAGCCGCCGCCGCCGCGTCCGCGCAGGCGGCGATCTCCGATTTCGCCAACGGCGAGGTCCGCAAGGTGGACAAGGCGGCCGGCAAGATCACGCTGCGGCACGGCGAGATCAAAAGCCTCGACATGCCGCCGATGACCATGGTCTTCGTCGCCGGCAAGCCCGAGCTGCTCGACCGGGTGAAGGTCGGCGACAAGGTGCGATTTCGCGCGACCAACGATGGCGGCACCTTCAAGGTGACGGAGATCGAAGCGGCTCCGTGAGGCCCTCCAGGTCCTCGAGGATCGGGCACTCCGGCCGGTCGTCGCCCTGGCAGCAGTGAACCAGGTTCGCGAGCGTCTTGCGCATCGACTGCATCTCCTCGATCTTCCGGTCGAGCTCGGCAAGGTGGGCGGAAGCCACCTTGCGCACGCTGCCGCTCGAGCGCCTGCGGTCCTGCCAGAGCTTCACGAGCTGGCCGATTTCCGCCATCGAGAAGCCCAGGTCGCGCGAGCGCTTGATGAAGCGCAGCGTGTGGACCTCGCTGTCCGTGTAGACGCGATAGCCCGCTTCGGTGCGGTGGACCTTGGACAGCAGGCCCAGCGATTCGTAGTGCCGCACCATCTTCGGCGTGAGCCTGGCCAGGCGCGCCGCCTCGCCGATGTTCACGCCTTCTGCAATCGTCTTCATGGCGACCTCCTTCACGGATTGTGAAGCTTGCCACGATGGCAAGGTCAAGCCGCCGTCGACGCGAGTGGCCCGAACGGAGGTGTAGCCTCACACGCGCCGACTTCGCTTTTGTACTTAGACAAATGAAGTTCACTATTGACACTTCGCGCACCACTGGGAAGAATGACCCGCAGACGCCCCGGCCCCGAGGGCGCCAACACCGGAGACAAGTCAACGTGAAGACTCGCAGTTTTTCCATCGCGGCCGCAACGCTGCTCGCGCTTGCCGTTCCCGCCGCGCCTTCGTTCGCCCAGCCGGCCTACCCCAGCAAGCCGATCCGCATCATCGTGGCGTATCCGGCCGGGCAAGGCACCGACGTCGCCACGCGCTACATCGCCGAGCAGCTGGGCAAGGGCCTGGGCCAGGCCGTCGTCGTGGAAAACCGGCCCGGCGCGGGCGGCAACCTCGGCACCGAACTCGCCGCACAGGCCGCGCCCGACGGCTACACGCTCACGATGGGCACCAATGCCACGCACAACCTCAACCAGTTCCTCTACCCCTCGCTGAAGTTCAATCCCGAGAAGGACTTCGAGCCGGTCATGCTGGTCGGCACCTTCCCGATGGTGATCGCCGCGAGCCCCAAGTCGAAGTTCTCCACGCTGTCGGACGTGATGGCGACCGTGAAGACCGATCCGCGCAGCGCGGACGTCGCCATGCCCAGCACCACGGCGCGGCTCGTGATCGAGCTGATCAAGTCGCGCTCCGCCGTGTCGCTCTTCGGCGTGCCCTATCGCGGCTCGGCCGCGGCGCTCACCGACGTGGGCGGCGGCCAGCTGCCGCTGATGGTCGACACGCCCGCGGGCCTGCGCTCGCACATCGCCGCGGGCACGGTGCGGCCGATCGCGGTGACCTCGCTCAAGGCCTCCGCGCTGCTGCCGGGCGTGGCGCCCGTGTCGGAGCAGGGGCTGCCCGGCTTCGAGGTGATCGCCTGGAACGCGCTTTACGCGCCCCACGGCACGCCGCCCGCGATCGTGCGCACGCTCAATGCCGAGTTGGCCAAGATCCTCGCTGCGCCCGAGACGCAGCAGCGGCTGCTGTCGCTCGGCTTCGAGCCCGGCGGCGGCTCGCCCGCGGACCTCGCGAAGTTCGCGCGCAGTGAACGCGCGAAGTGGGAACCCATCATTCGCGGCGCGGGCATCAAGGCGGAGTGACGCCGCACGAGCGGGCCGGCGCGCAGGCGCCCGGCCGCGCTCTCAGCTCGCCGCCAGGATCGCCTGCGCGCGATCCGCGCAATCCTTCAGTTCGCGCGCAAGCTGCGTGACGCCGGCCGGATCGAGCGCGCTCGACACGCAGATCGCGCCGACCGCGTACTTGAGCCGCCCGCCCGCGTCGAGCAGGGGCGCCGCGACGAAGGTGACGCCCGCGATGTAGTTGCCCCGGTCGATGCTCATGCCTTTCTGCCCTGCCACTTCGACCTCCTTGCGCCACGCCGCCAAGGTCGGCGGCTTGTCCCAGCGCAGGGCGCGGAATCGCTTCTCCACTTCTTTCCAGCTCTGGTCCGTGTAGGCCGCGGCCAGGCGCCCCGTCGCTCCGCCCAGCGCGGGGATGCGGCTGCCCACGTCCACCTGCAGGCGAAACGGCGCGCTCGACTTCGCGAGCGCCAGCACGGTCATGTGCTCGAGGCCGTGCAACTCGACGCCGAGCACGGTGACGTGCCACTTCGCCGCGAGGTCGTCGATCATCGGCTGCACGACGTTCGGAAACCCCAGGCGCTCGAGCACGCTGCGCGCGAGCGGCAGCATGCCGACGCCCATGGTGTAGCGCTTCGTCTCCGGGTCCACCCGCACCAGCTCTTCGCCGACGAGCACGCGCAGGATGTGCAGGCAGGTGCTCGGCACGAGCGCGAGCTCCCTGGCGATGGCCTTCACGCCCAGCGGCTCCGCGCTGCGGCCGAGCAGCCGCAGGATCGCGATCGCCCGCGTCACCGCGGGCACGGCGCGCACGCGCTTCGGCACACGGGCGGGCGCTGCATCCGGCGCGGACAGCGTCGTCCGTCGGGTCGTTGTCGTTCTTGTCATCGTGGGCGGCGATTGTAGGGTGCCGGTTTTTTCGACTCGATCCGGGCGATTCTGGGGGGACGCCGGGCGGTTGTATAAGGACAACAGATGCACTCCATTGACATTCAATATGACGCTGACGAGAATCAGAACTCGATGATCGCTCCGCGAGGGCTACTGGAAAAGTCATGAGTTCACGCACGTCGACATTCATGCCCCTGCGGCGAGTCACCCTCACCCTGGCGATGTCGGCCATCCTCTTGCCGACCTCGATCGCGCATGCGCAGGTCGCACGACCTGCCGGCGCCGAAGGTTTCCCCTCCAGGCCGATCCGGCTGATCATGCCCGTTGCACCCGGCAGCGGTTCGGAGGCAGCCAGCCGCTTCCTTGCCGAAAAGATGAGCGCGCTGCTCCAAAGCCCCGTGGTGCCGGAGAATCGCCCGGGCGGAGAAACGAAGGTGGGGCTGCAGGCCTTGATCTCGGCGCCTGCCGACGGTCACGCCGTCATGCTGATCTCGTCTTCGGTCATGGTCATCAACCCATTGACGATCGAAGGCTGGGACATCGACGTTCGCAAGCGCGTGCGCCCCCTCGCCTTGGCGACTCGGGTTCCGGCGGCATTGGTCGTCAGCGCCAATTCGAGGTGGCGGACCCTCGCCGAGTTTCTCGCGGCGGCCAAGGCGAAGCCTGGGTCCATCAGCGTCGCAAATTACTCTGGCGCGTATCGCCTGGGATTGAACCGCATGGCGCGCAGCGCGGGCGCCGAATTCAACCTGGTCAGCTACAAGGGCGCGGGCCAGGCGCTCACCGATTTGATCGGCGGCAGCGTCGACTCCGCATTCACCGACCTCCTCGGGCCCTTGAGTCTCGTCGATGCGGGGAAACTGCGTGTACTCGCCGTGACGTCACCCGAGCGTTCCGCCGCCATGCCCCAAGTACCGACGGTTCGCGAGGCCATGCCGTCCATGCGCGACTTCGAATTCGGCATATGGCTCGGCTACGGTGTTCGCGCCGAAACGCCGGAGCCCATCGTCAAGGTGCTGGAAAGCGCGATGCTGACCGTCCTCAGATCACCGGAGTACCAGGCATTCAACCGGACGAATTCGAATCCCGAACTCATTGCGGCGGATGGCGCCTTTCTGTCGAAGCAGATCGATGCCGAAACCGAGTTGATGAAGGCCACGCTGCCGACCCGCTGAGCGACGGTCTGCCTACGGGCGCACGATCGAGACGTTGGCGCAACGTGGGCCTACTCCGGTTTGAAGTTGATGCTCGCCAGGAATTCCCTCCATACCCGCGTCTCTTCCGTCATCTCCTTCTCGAAGCTCTCCGGCGCGGACACCTGGACAACGCCCGTGAACTTGTCGAAGAGGGCCCGGCCTTCCGCGGTCGTCGCCACAGCCTGGATGTCTCGCGCGATCTGTTGGCGAATCGCGAGCGGCGTATTGCGGGGCGCGAACAATCCGTTCCAGATTTGCGGAACGTAACCGCGATAGCCGGCCTCGCGCACCGACTGCACATCGGGCATGTCGCTGAATCGCGCTTCCGACAGCACGGCGACCTGCGCCACCGTGCCCGCATCGATGAACGGCTTGAGCGCGCCCGGCGTGTTCAGCACCAGCTGCACGTCGTTGCGCAGCAGCGCGAGCATCGCCTGCGCGGTGCCCGGAAAATCGACGCTCGTGAACTTCATGCCCAGAGCGCGATTCACGATCGCGTTGCTCACGTTGATCGAGGAGCTCGCACCGAGCCCGCCGAAAAATAGTCCGCCCTTCGCTTGACTGAGCGCAACCAGATCCACCAAGGTCCTGGCCTGCGCCGCCGTCTGCGCGTTCGTGGCGAACACGATCTTGTAGTTGATGAATTTGTAGACCGGAGCCAGGTCGACCTGCGGATCGAATTTGATCGCGCTCGAAGTGAGCTTCGCCATCGCCGTCGTCTGACTGCCGGCAAGGATCGTGTGCCCATCGGCAGGCGCTCGCGCCACGTACTCGGTGCCGATCAGTCCGCTCGCGCCGGGACGGTTCTCGACCACGACCGATTGCTTCCAGCGCGCTTCGAGCAAAGGCGCGAGCACACGCACCCAAAGATCCATGCCTGCGCCTGCAGCATACGGAACGACGATCCGCACGGTCTTCGTCGGGAAAGGGTCGTTCGCCCGAACCGAGCCCGTCGTCAGCAAAGCCACGAACGCCGCCGAACCGAGGACGGCGGTCCTGCGCTGCAATTGGAAAACATGAGCCGCGGTGCCATCGTTTTTCATCTTGTCTCCTCTCGACCGGTGAATCATTCCTTCGGCAGGTTCGCCTTGCGCGCGATGTCTTCGTAGCGGTTCACGTCGGCGCGATAGCGCTCGGCGAATTCCGTGGCATTGCCGGAGATCACGGAGAAGCCCATGCCTTCGAGCTTGCCCTTCACTTCCGGATGCGCCAGCGACTTCTGCAATGCCGCATTGAGGCGCTGCACCGTCTCGGGCGGCGTGCCCGCGGGCGCGAACACGCCCACGAACGGATTGTCGGCAAAACCCTTGAAGCCGGTCTCGTCCATCGTCGGCGTGTCGGGCAGCAGCGGATGGCGCTTGGCGGTGAATACGGCCAGCGGCTTCGTGCGTCCGGCCTTGATGTGCGGCAACTGCAGGCCGACGGTGTCCAGCAGCATGTCCACGCGCCCGGCGACGACGTCGTTCATGGTGTCGGACATGCCCTTGTAGTGCACGCGCGTGAATTTCGTGCCGGGCTCCAGCGCCATGCGCTCGGCGTAGAAGATGAAGCTCGACGCGAAGATGCCGACCGTGAGCTTGCCCGGATCGCTCTTCGCCATGGCGAGCATGTCCTTCACGCTGTTGCCCTTGAAGTCCTTGCCGGCCACGAGCACCACCGGAACTTCAACGAGATTCGACACCGGCACGAAGTCCTTGCGCGCGTCGACCGCGGGCGCCTTCAGCGTGGCCGGGACCATGGCGAGGCTCGTGGTGCCGATGAGCAGCGCCGTACCGTCGATGGTCGCCGTCGCGACGAACTTCGCGGCGATCATGCCGTTGGCGCCCGGCTTGTTGTCGACGATCACCGGCTGGCCCAGGGCTTCCGCGAACTTGGGCGCGACGATGCGCGCGACGGTATCGTTGTTGCCCCCGGCCTGGGACGACACGACCAGCCGGACGGTCTTGTCGTCGGCGGCGCCGGCATGCGGCAGGACCATGCAGAGCGCCGAAACCAGGGCGCAGGCGCGAACCCCCTTCACGAACCTCATCGTCTGTCTCCTCGTTGTGTGGACTGGCGGACGAGTATCCGGAGCGCGTCCATGATTGTCAAATGTCGCCATGATTTGTACATAGACACTTTCATTGGTTTGTCCAGGAACAAAATGGACTCGGCGTTTGACAACGGGCATGCGAGTCCCAATACTCCCCACGACATGAACGCTCCACGGCAACTCGACCTCGGATTCGTCGGCCTCGGGCAGATCGGCGGCGTGATGGCCGCGCGCCTCATCGGCGCCGGCGTGCGCCTGCACGTCTACGACCCGCGCGCGGAGGCCGCGCAGGCGCTGGTCGACGCGGGCGCGATCGCCGCGGCGTCGCCGAAGGCCGTGGCGGATGCGGCGACGATCGTCTTCGCGTCCCTGCCCAACAACGAAGTCAGCGAGCAGGTGGCGGCCGAGGTCGCGGCCGGAGCGAGGCTGCGCCACTACGTCGAGATGTCGACGATCGGCAGGCAGTGCATGGAAACGATCGCATCCACGCTCGGCGCACGCCGCATCGGCAGCGTCGACGCGCCCGTCACCGGCGGCGTGCCCGGCGCGCTGCGCGGAACCTTGTCGATCATGGTGTCCGGCGCGCCCGCCGATCGCGACGCCGTCATGCCATGGCTCGGCAAGATCGGCGGCAAGCTCACGGTGCTTGGCGACGAGCCCGGCCAGGCGCAGGTGATGAAACTCGTGTGCAACCTGGTGGTCGCCGCGAACATGGTGGCGGCGTCCGAAGGCCTGGCGATGGGCGCAAAGGCGGGGCTGGACCCCGAGAAGATGCTCGCGCTGCTGAACTCCGGCACCGCGCGCAGTGCCGCCACTTCGGACATTCTTCCCGACGCGGTGTTGACGCGCACGTTCGCATTCGGCGCGCGCACCTCCATCATCGACAAGGACGTGCGGCTGGGCCTCTCGCAGGCGGAACATCTCGGCGTGCCCTCGCCCGTCATCGCCGCCGCGGCTGACATCTGGCAGGCGGCCGGCGCGCGTGACGACCTGCGCGACGACGACTTCACCGCGATCATCCGGCTCGTCGAACAGGCGGCCGGCACGCACATCGGAAACAGGCAAGCCGGCAACTAGCCGCCGCTTCATCACAACGAATTCACGAACTCACGGACTGGAGATCCCATGCCTTCCACCGACAACCAGGCCCTCGAACAGATGCTGCGCACGCGGCCGAAGCCGCTCGAAACGACCGAGCGCCGCAAGATCTACGACTCGCTCGGCGAGAAGTTCCCCCTCGCCGCCGATGCGCGCGCGGAAGCGCTGATGCTCGGCGGCGTGCCGGCCGAGGCGACGACGACGCCGGCCACGCAGGGCGCGGGCACGATCCTGTACCTGCACGGCGGCGGCTACGTCTACGGCTCGCTGCACAGCCACCGCCACCTCGCCTCCGAGCTCGGCCGCGCGGCCAGGGCGAAGTCCATCGCGCTCGATTACCGTCGCGCCCCCGAAGCGCCCTTCCCCGCCGCGCTCGACGACGCGCTGTCTGCATGGCAGGCGCTGCTGAAGCTCGGCACGAAGGCGAAGGACATCGCGGTCGTCGGCGACAGCGCGGGCGGCGGGCTGGCCGTGTCGCTCATGGTGCACCTGCGCGAGATGGGCCTCGATCAACCGGCGTGCGCGGTGCTGCTGTCGCCATGGACCGACATGCTCGCGAAGGGCGAAAGCTATGCGCGCAACGCGGAGCGCGACCCGGTCGTGGGCCGCGAGATCATCGAGTTCTGCGCCCGCCAGTACATCGGCGAAGCCTTGAACGACGATCCGCTCGCCTCACCCGTGCGCGCGGACCTGAGCGGCATTGCACCGCTCACGATCTATGTCGGCTCCACCGAGGCGCTGCTCGACGATTCGGTGCAGCTTGCACGCGCGGCGGGGCTCGCCGACGTGAAAGTGCATCTCGAGATCTGGCCGGGGATGTTCCACATCTGGCCGAACTACCATCCGGTGCTGCCGGAAGGCCGGCAGGCCGTCGCCGAAATCGGCGCGGTGATCCGCGCCGCCTTCGACGCGAACTAGGTCAGCGGCCCTTCGAAGGCAGCACGACCACGCCGGTGCCGACCACGGACAGTTCATCGTCCTGGTTGCGGCCTTCCTGCGCGATCTCCACGCAGTGCTTGCCGTTCTCCACGAACTTGCGCTTGACCGTGCCCTTGATGAACAGCATGTCGCCCTCGGGGTTGTGGCGGCGCACCTGGCAGTCGGACTTGTGCAGGAAGCCGTCGTCGCCCATCCAGTTGGTGAGATGGTGCGTGAGCCAGGAGTTGCGCTCCGGGCCGTAGTCGTACGCGCCGGGCGCGCCGACTTCCAGCGCGAACTCCTCTTCCCAGTGAACGCGCTCGGGCACGTCGGGAATGCCGAAGCGGTTCTTGATGCCCACCCCGGGGTGCGCGTCGATCAGCTTCCACGCGATCTTGTTGGCGCGGATGTAGAGGCCGCCCCAGCCCTGCGCGTACGCGATGAAGCCGGTGACCGTCATCGGCCCCTTGAACATCACGGGCAGCGCCTCACCTTCCTTCACGTCTTCCCAGTAACGGGGCGTCGCGCCGCGCACTTCCTCGTTGCGATAGAGCTTGTACGCCTCCTGGATCTCTTCCTCGGTGTACTTGCGCGGCTCGCGGCTGCGCACTTCCTTGTACTTCGTGCCCTGCTCGCGCGCATGGTCGCGCTCGGTGCGGAAGCACCAGCTGTCGGCCTCGGCCACCTTGTCGCCGGACTGGTTGAAGAAGTCGACGTGATAGATCTGCTGCACGGCGCGGCCGGCGAAGCGCGTCTGGTGCATCACCAGGTCCTTCAGGTGCGCCTCGGTGTGGATCTCGTCGTTGCGCAGCACGTTCTTGTGCCAGGTCCAGTTGGCGCCCGACCACATCGCATGGACGCCCGGCAGGCCGCCGACGTAGCCCGAGATGATGCGGTTGGTCGCGAAGAGGAAACTGGGCAGCGCCACCACGGTGCCGTACTTCGTCTTCGCGGCATAGGCGGGATCGCACCACAGCGGGTTGTCGTCGCCGATGCCGTGGGCGTAATGGCGGATGTTGTCGCGCGTGGCTTCGTGGCACCACGGCTCCAGCGTGTTCTCGATCTTCACGCCGATGCGCTGGCGCAGGGCCTCGAGCCCGCTCTCGGTGATCTTCGGGAAGGTACGTTCGACATTCTCAGACATGGTCTCTTGGCTCCTGTGTGTCTCGGGTCTCGGGTCTTGTGAGGGTTCGGGCGATCAGCTCGCGGCCAGCTCGCGCTCGCGCAGCACCTTGCGGTGAACCTTGCCGGCGGGCGTCTTGGGCAGCTCGGCGACGTATGCGACGACGCGCGGATACTCGTGCTGGCTGAGTCGGTTGCGCACGAGGTCCTGCACCTCGCGCGTGAAGTCGTCGCTCTGCGCGCGCGTGGCGACGACGAACGCCTTCGCCACCTGGCCGCGCGTCTCGTCGGGCACGCCGATCACGGCGGCTTCGTGGACGTCGGGGTGCGCCAGGATCGCGTTCTCGATCTCCACCGCGCTCATGGTCCAGCCCGCGGAAATGATCACGTCGTCCGCGCGGCCCCCGTGATAGAAGTAGCCATCCCCGTCGGTGCGGCCCAGGTCCTTGGTCGCGATCCAGCCGTTGCGGCGCCACACGAACATCTGGCCCGTGACGCCCGGCGGGCACACATTTCCTTGTGCGTCATGCACCTCGACGCGGCCGCCGGGAATCGGCTTGCCGAGCGAGCCGCGCTTCACCGCGAAATCGGACGCGCCGGGATAGCTCACGAGCACGACGCCGATCTCGGTGGTGCCGTACATGCTGCAGACTTCCAGGCCGAAGGTGCGGCGGATGAAGTCCGACGTGTCGTCGTCGATCGGCTCGCCGGTGAACGACAGCTTCTCGAACGCGAACGTGTAGTCGCCCGCCTTGCCGCAGTTCTTCATCATGCGGTAGTGCGTGGCAGCGGCGGACATGTTGGTGAAGCGGTGCTGCGACAAACCCTTCAGCAGCCGCTCGGGATTGAAGCGGCCGCTGTATGCGCCGACGGTCAGGCCCAGCGCGAGCGGCGCGAGCGTGCCGTGCCACAGGCCGTGGCCCCATGCGGGCGACGACGGGCAGAAGAAACGGTCGCCGGGGCGCAGGCCCGTGCCGTACAGCGCGGCGACCATCAGCGTGACCAGCGCCCGCTGGTTGTGGCGCACGGCCTCGGGCAGCTCGCGCGTCGTGCCCGAGGTGTACTGGAACACCGCGAGGCTGTTCGCCTCGGTCTTCACTTCGAACGCCGGAGCGAACCGCGACAGGGTCGCCGCGAAAGCATCGTCGAACACCAGCACGTCGGCCGCGCCTGCGGAATGCGCAACCTCGGCCTTTTCTTCGTTGGTGACGAGGAGCACCGGCTCGCAGTCGCGCACGCGCAGCTTCACGCCGTCGGGCCCGAACAGGGTGAACAGCGGCACGGCGATCGCGCCGCTCTTGATGACGCCGAACATCGCGGTGTAGAAGGCCCGCGACGGCTCCAGCATGATCGCGACCCGCTCGCCGGCCTTCACGCCGCGCGAGACGAGATAGTTCGCGAAACGCGAGGAATCGTCGGACAGCGCGCGGTAGGTGATGACCTCCTCGCTGCCGTCGGCGCGCAGCACGATCAGCGCGTCGCGCCCCGTGTCCGCATGCCGGTCCACGCACTCCGTCGCGATGTTGAAGAACTCGCGGTTGCCGTCGAACAGCTCCCACAGCTTGTCGGACGCGAAGTGCTGCTGCGCGTCGGCGTAGGTCGTGTAGTCGGTGAGGCGGTGCATGCGTGTCTTGGGGTGCGCTGGCGTGGGAGAAGTATCGGGCAGCGGGACCGTGTTTGTCAAATACAATTCGTGTTTGTCTATATACAAACTAAGAACGAGGCGATTGCCGCATCGCGCGCTCGCGCGCCGCGGCCTCCAGCACGAATGGCGCGCCCACCGATGCATTGATCTTGCAGTCGAGAAGGATCGGCCCCTCGGGCACGGCGAGCAGCGGCGCGAGCGCCCTCAGTTCGTCGAGCGTGCGCACCGTGTGCGCCTCGAAGCCGAACGCCGCGGCGACCGGCGCGAAGTCGACGTCGGGGAAGGCGGCGGTGGCCACCGGCATGTCGCGCTCCTTGAGGTAATGCAGCTCCGCGCCGTACGCGCAGTCGTTCATCACCACGATGACGAGCGGCAGGTTCTCGCGCACCGTCGTCTCGAGTTCGCCGAGTGTCATGAGGAAGCCGCCGTCGCCCACCATGAACACCGTGGGCCGTTGCGGCGCGCCGGCCGCGAAGCCGAGCGCCGTGCCGAAGCCCATGCCGATGGAAGAGAAGTCCCAGCTATTCTTCAGGCAGGCGGGGCCCGGCACCGAGATGAGGGGCTCGACCTGCACGAAGTTGCCGGCGTCGTAGACGACGTTGCGCTCGCGCGGCAGCAACCGGTCGAGCTCCATCGCGAGCGCACGCGGGTCCATCGTGCGCGACGTATTGGCGATCTGGAACTCGTCGGCCGGGTTCGCATCCGCGAGCCAGTCGCGCGTGTCCTTCGTGTGGAACGGGCGCTCGGCCTCGTCCCTTGCGGGCAGCAGCGCGAGAAGTTGTTCGGCCGCGAGCCGGACGTCCGCGACAACCGCGACGTCCGTCGCGAGCCAGCGGCCGATGTGCGCCCGTTCGCGGTCGACGTGGATGACAGGGCCCCGCGGCAGCGCCGTGCCGTTCGCCGTCGTGCGGGTGTTCATTCCCGCGCCGAGCGCCATCACGCAGTCGGCCTCTTCGATGAAGCGCCGTCCATGACGCTGCGAGAACGATCCGACGATGCCGACGTTGTACGGATGGCCGCGGAACATGTCCTTGGCCTTGAGCGTCGTCGCGAGCACGGCGCCGGTCCGCTCGGCAAGTTCGATGATGGCCTCGCGCGCGCCGGCGAGATGCGCGCCGTGGCCCGCGACGATCAGCGGGCGGCGCGCTTCGGCGAGCACCGCGACGGCGGCCTCCAGTTCTTCTTTCGCGGCCGCAAGGGCGGGCGGCGGCGCGGCAAGTGCAAGCGGCCGCATAGGCGCCGCCAACGGACGGCGCAGCACGTCCGCAGGCACCAGCAGGGCGACGCATCCCGTGTCGCGCGCCAGGCTGGCAGCATCGACGAAGTTCGCGCATACCGCATCGGCGTCGCTCGCCACCACGGCTCGCAGCCCGGCCGCCGCAAGCACCGCGGGCGTGTTCAGGTCCTTGAGATCCGCAGCGGTGTTCGTCGCGGCCGCACCCAGGATCAGCAGCACCGGCGAGCCCGAGCGCTGCGCGTACATCGCCGCGTTGAAGCCGTTCGCCGTCCCCGGCCCGCGGCCGATGAGCGCGACGCCGAGGCGCCGCGTCGCGGACGCGTAGCCCTCGGCCATCGCGATGGCCATGTTCTCGTGCCGCGCGCCGTAGAAGCGCACCCCCAGCGCGTCGAGCGTTGCGATGAGCAACGCGGTGTCGTCGCTCATGAGGCCGAACACCGCTTCGATGCCCGCGTCGCGGATCTGCGCGGCGAGCGCTTCGTACACGATGGTCGTGGTCGCGGCTGTCATGTCGTCGTCCCTCCTCGATGAGCCGCCAGCACGGCGTCGACGCGCAGCGACTCGATCTCGCGTGAATCGAAGCCCGCTTCGCGCAGGATGTCCTCCGTGTGCTGCGCGAACAGCGGCGGGCCGCTGCGCACGGACGCCTGCGTCTCGCTCAGGCGAACGCTGGGACCGACGCCCTTGTAGCTGCCGCGCTCCACCACCATCTCGCGGTGCCGCACGTGCGGCTGCGCCAGCGCTTCGGACACCGTGTTGACCGGCCCCGCCGGCACGCCGATGGCCATGAGCTCGCGGCACAGCGCGTCGCGCGGATGCCTGCGCAGCGCCGATTCGATTTCCTCGCGCAGGGCGTCCCGGTTCTCCACCCGCGCGCCGTTGCGCAAGAAGCGCGCATCGGCCGGCAGTTCGGGCCGGCCGATGAATTCGCAGAAGCGGCGAAACTGCGCATCGGTCAGGATGCCGAGGAAGACTTCGCCATCGGCCGCCGCGAACTTGTCGTAGGGCGCGATGTTGGGATGCGCGCTGCCGAGCAAGCGCGGCTCGCGCCCGGATGCGAGGAAGTTCGCCGCGTGCGGGATGAGCAGGCTGAGCGCGGTGTCGAACAAGGTCGCCTCCACCTTCTGCCCCCGTCCCGTGGCGTGGCGCGCGTTGAGCGCGAGCAGGATGCCCTGCATCGCCGTGTAGCCGGTGAGGTGGTCCACGATGGGAATGCCCAGCCGCGTGGGCCCGCTCTCGGGCGTGCCGTTGATGCTCATGAGCCCGGCCATCGCCTGCAGCACGGCGTCGTACCCCGGCAGCTTGCCCAGGGGTCCGTCGCTGCCGAAGCCGGTGATCTGGCAGTAGATGAGACGCGGATGGCGCTTCGCGAGCACGTCCTCGTACGACAGGCCCCAGCGCTCCATCGTGCCGGGCACGAAGTTCTCGATCAGCACGTCGCTGCGCGCGATGAGCCGCTCCAGCACCTCGCGCCCGCGCGGCTTCGAGAGATCGACGGCGATGTCGCGCTTGCCGCGGTTGACCGCGCCGAAGTAGGCGGCGTCGCCGTTCGCGTCGAACGGCGGGCCGAGCATGCGCGTCTCGTCGCCCGCGGGCGCTTCGAGCTTGACGACGTCCGCGCCATGGTCGGCGAGCATCTGGGCGCACAGCGGACCGGCAAGGACGCGGGACAGGTCGAGAACCTTCAGGCCGGCCAGTGCGCCGCCTTGCGAGGGAGTGGTCACCGGGAGTGCGCCTTCACAGCAATGTCGTTGCCGGCATTCTTCAGGCGGCCGCACCGTTTGTCAAACGTGGCATGGCGTTTGTCCAAAGACAAATCTGTCGATACACTGCCGGGCATGACCACCTCACGAATCATTCGTAAGTCGACCGCGCCCGGCACCCGCGCGCGCGTCGAGGACAAGCCGCCGCCCGCGAAGAAGGCGGCGCCGCGCCGCGTGCGCCCCGTTCCCGCGGTCACGCGCTCCATCGCCATCCTGCGGCTGCTGGGGCGCTCGGCCGAGCCGCTGGGCGTGAAGGCCATCGCGGACGAACTGGGACTCGTCACGAGCACCTGCCTGCACATCCTGCGCGTGCTGGTCGAGGAGGACCTCGCGCGCGTCGACCCCGCCACCAAGCGCTACACGATCGGCGTGGGCATGCTCGCCCTGGCGCGCAGCGTGCTCGAGCGCCTGAGCTTTCCGGCCACCGTGCAGCCGGTGCTCGACGAGCTGGGCGCGCAGTGGAACGCCACCGCCGTCGGCTGCGACGTGACCGGGCTCGAGCACATGACGGTGCTCGCGCTGTCGAAGTCGAAGACGCCGTTTCGACTGCACGTCGACGTGGGCAGCCGCTTCCCCGCACTCATCAGCGCCACGGGCCGGCTGGCCGCGGCCTACTCCGACCTGCCCGCCGCGGAGGTCGACAGGAAATTTCGCGAAGTGCGCTGGGGCAACGCGCCGGACCTCGCGACCTGGCGCAAGGAAGTCGCGGCGGTGCGGCAGCGCGGCTACAGCATCGACCGGGGCAACTACATCCCCGGCGTGACCATCGTGGCCGCGCCGATCCTCGACCGCAACGGACGCCTCACGCATTCGCTGGTGATCGTCGGCGTCGGCACGCAGGACGCGGCGCGCGGCGCGAGCATCGGCCGGGACCTGAAAGAGCGCGCGGACAAGCTGTCCGCGCTGCTGGCGCAGGGTTGAGGCTTCTCCAGATCGTTGTCTTTGGACAATTTTCATATCGCATTGACAACGCGAGGAGCGCCTGCTGAAATGCGGACGCGACCACAATTCGGAGACAAGCGATGTTCAACCTCTTCAACGCGGGCAAGCCTGCGCTCGCCTCGATCGCGGCGCTGGCGTGCGCGATGCTCGCGGCAGCTTCTCCCGCCTCGGCTCAGGAGGCTTTTCCGTCCAGGCCCGTGAATTTGCTGATCCCCTACGGCCCCGGCGCGGCAAGCGACGTCGTCGCGCGCATCGTCGGCGACGGCCTCGCGCGGCAGCTCAAGCAGACGGTGGTGCCGGTGAATCGCCCGGGCGGCTCCGGCATGGTGATGATCAACAGTGCGCGCGGCGTCGCGGCCGACGGCTACACGCTCATGTTCTCGGCGAGCGCCATCGCCGCGGAGCAGGTCGTTCGCAAGGGCAGCACGTTCGACGTGCGCAAGGACGTGATTCCGGTCGCGCGCGTTTCCGTGGCGCCGCTCGGCGTGTTCGTGAGCGCCACGCTGCCGGTCAACAGCGTCGAGGAACTGGTCGCCTATGCCCGCAGGAACCCCGGCAAGCTCACCTATGCATCGCCCGGCGTCGGCTCGGTGATCCACCTGAACACCGAGCGTTTCCGCCTCGCCACCAAGACCGAATTCCTGCACGTGCCCTACCCGGCCGGCACGGCGCCCGTGCTCACCGCGCTGGTTTCGGGCGACGTGGGGCTGTACATCAACGAGATGGGCAGCATGAAAGGCATCGTCGCGGACAAGCGCGTGAAGGTCCTGGCAACGCTGGCGGACGTGAAGTCGCCGATCTATCCCGACGCGCCGGCCGCGCCGGAGATCAACGTGCCCGAGTTGCGGAACTTCACGGCGTCGTTCTTCTACGGCATCTACGTCGCGCCCGGCACGCCGCCCGACCGCGTCGAGTTCCTGAACCGCGCGGTGAACCGCACGATGGAGGACCCGGAAGTGCGTACGCGGCTGAACGGCCTCGGCTATGCGAGTTCGGCCATGGGCGGCATGTCGACCGCGGAGTTCCGCAAGCTCGTGAACGACGAGCTCACGCGGACCGAGGCCGTGGTGCGCGACGCGGGAATCGCGGTCGCGCAGTAGCGCGCTCGTTCACGACCACGGCACGACGGCGCCATGCACACCGCCGCCCGATTCTTCCACCGCCCCGCGGGCACGGCGCCGCTGGCGGAAAGCGACCCCCGCTTTCGCGTGGCGGCGGCGCGCCGCATGCTCGCGCGCGCGGGCTGCGAAAGCGGCATCGGCGGCCACGTGAGCATGCGCGCCGAGGACGGCGCGAGCTTCTGGACCACGCCGCTCGAGTACTTCGACGAGACCACGCCGGCGAGCGTGATGCGCTTCGACCTCGACGGCCGCTTGCTGTCGGGCGATCACGACGTGTCGCCCGCCGTCGAGTTCCACTGCGCCTTGTATCGCGCGCGGCCGGATGTCGGCTGCGTGATCCACCTCCACTCGCACTTCGCGAGCGTAGTCGCCGCGACCGGCGAGCCCATCGGCATGTACAACGTCGGCAGCGTGGTGTTGTTCGACGAGCAGGCGTTCCTCGCCGATGACGGCACGCGCCCGCCGGTGGAGGGCCATCGCGTGATCGAGGCGCTGGGAACGCGCAGCGTGTTGATGGTGAAGAACCACGGCGCGATCGTCGTCGGCCCCGACCTGGAGCACACGACCGGCCTGGCCATGCTGCTCGAAGCGTCGGCGCGCTACCACGTCGAGGTGCGCGCAGCGGGCGGCAGTGAAATCCCCCTTGCGGAAGTGCGCCGGGGTCAGGGAAGCTACCGTCGTATCGTCGTGCCACGGTTGTGGACTTCGCATTACCGTCGCCTCGCGCGGACCGACGCCGATCTATTCACCTGGGTGGAACCATGACCGAAACCGTCTTCCAGCATCCTCTCGCGCGCGCATGGGGCGCCGTCGTCCTGGCGCTCGCCGCCGCGACCGCCGCGCACGCGCAGGACAATTTTCCCAGCCGTCCCGTGACGCTCGTCATTCCCGTCGCGGCCGGCTCGGCCTCCGACGTTGCCGCGCGCATGGTCGGCGAGGGCCTTGCGCAGCAGCTCGGCCAGCCTGTCGTGGCGGTGAACCGGCCGGGCGGCAACAACATGGTGGCGGTCCGTTCGGTGCTTTCGAGCCCCGGCGAAGGCTACAGCGTGCTCTTCCTCTCCTCCGGGATCGTCGTCGACCAAGCGATCAAGAAGCACGGCCAGTTCGACGTGCGCAAGGACCTGACGCCGGTGGCGCGCGTGGTGCAGGCGCCGCTCGGCCTTTTCGTCAGCAACACGCTGCCGGTGAACTCCGTGAAGGAGCTCGTCGAGTACGTGAAGAAGAATCCCGGCAAGGTGAACTTCGGCTCGGTCGGCGTCGGCGCGATCGCGCATCTCACCACCGAACAGTTCATGGCGGCCACCGGCGCGCGGATGACGCATGTGCCTTATCCCTCGGGCACGGCGGCGGTGCTGCCCGCGATGATCTCGGGCGACGTCGGCGTGTACATCAACGAGATGGGCAGCATGCGCGGCTTCGTGCAGGACAGGAAGATCAAGCTGCTCGCGACGCTGGCCGACCGCCGCTCGCCGATCTATCCCGATGCGCCGTCGATCCCCGAGCTGGGCATGCCCGAGCTGCGCGGCGTGTTCCGCCCCTTCTTCTTCGGCCTCTTCGTCGAGCCCGGCGTGCCGGCCGCGCGAGTCGAGGCGCTGGCGAACGCGCTGAACAAGGCCGTGGCGGAGCCCACGACGCAGGGCCGCCTGGTCGGCCTGGGTTACGACCCCGCGCTCATGGGCGGCACCCGCCCGGCGGAGTTCCGCGCGCTGATCGGGGACGAGTTGAGCAGGACCGAGGCGATCGTGAAGAACGCGAAAATTCAGGTGCAGTGAAGCTCGGCCACTAACGAATCGCGCGCGCCAGGCGGCGCATGACCGCCTCCGTCGCCTCCCAGCCCAGGCATGCGTCGGTGATCGAAATGCCGTGCTGCAGCGGCTTTCCCGGTTCGAGCGCCTGCTTGCCCTCGCGCAGATGGCTCTCGATCATCACGCCGAGGATGCGCCGCTCGCAGCCTTCGATCTGCGCGGCGATGTCTTCGGCGACGCTCACCTGCCGCGCGAAGTCCTTTTGCGAATTGCCGTGCGAGCAGTCGACCATCACGCGCTCGACCACGCCCGACTTGCGCAGCGCGGCGCACGCGGCCTCGATCTCCGGCGCCTGGTAGTTCGGCCCGCGCGCGCCGCCGCGCAGGATGACGTGGCAATCTTCGTTACCGGCCGTCTCGAACACCGCGGCGACGCCCATCTTGGTCACGCCCATGAAGGCATGCGAGGCGCGACTCGCGACGAGCGCATCCGCAGCCATCTGCACGCTCCCATCGGTGCCGTTCTTGAAGCCGATGGCGCACGACAGGCCCGAGGCGAGTTGCCGATGGCTCGGACTCTCGGTCGTGCGTGCGCCGATGGCGCCCCACGAGATGAGGTCCGAGATGTACTGCGGACTCAACAGGTCGAGAAACTCGGTGCCGGCCGGCACGCCCATCTGCGCGATCTCGAGCAGCAACTTGCGGGCGAGCCGCAAGCCTTCGTTGACGCGATTGCTGTCGTCGAGGCGGGGGTCGTTGATGTAGCCCTTCCAGCCGACGGTGGTGCGGGGCTTTTCGAAGTAGACGCGCATCACGACGAGCAGCCGGTCGCCGAGTTCGCCCGCAAGCTTGCGCAGCCTTCCCGCGTATTCGAGGGCTTGTTCGCCATCGTGGATCGAACACGGACCGACGACGACCAGCAGGCGCGGGTCGCGTCCATGAACGACGTCGGCCACCGCGCGGCGGCTGCGCTGGACGAAGTTGTTGACGTCGTCGTCCGCGACCAGTTCGGACTGGAGCAGCGCGGGCGAGATGAGCGGACGGATTCGGCGGATGCGGACGTCCTCGACGCCTGCGGCGCCGGGCTCGTCTTCGAGGGGGAGGCTTGGGGACATCCTTGGAAGGATAGTCGAACGAGGGGCTGATCGACCCTCCAAGCATTCGGCTTCAGAGCACGTCCAGCGCTTCTTCCGGAGGCGGCAATCTGAGTGCGACAAGTAGATCGGAAATCGTATGCGAACCCTGAATATCCATGGCCACTTGTCTCAGGTCGACGGCGTCCGCAGAAAGTCCATCAATCGTCTCCGGTGCGCCCAGGCAGTCGACGACCATCCGCTTCACATCCTCGAGTTCATACGAAAGAGGCTCGGTGAGAGTGACGGAAATCCGCCAAGCATCCGTGAGCCGACTCAAAAGCCGGCGTGCGGCGGTGTCGCCCCAAGGTGCCACCACATTGACCTTCTCGAATCGCCGAAGCGAATTTTCGACGCCGTCCAGGATGAATGCGTTCCGATATTCCTTTGCCAGTTCCCGGCGGCCGGCCTGGGCTCGCGTCAATGCGCAGGTGCTCAAGGGAAACATCTGTCGCTTCTCCGGCAAAAGGAGAAGCAAGGTTCGTGCGTCACTCCTGATTTCGCTCGAAGAGTCAGTGGTGTCTTTCCTGGCCCGAACCCGGCGTCTGGTTTCCAGGTCCGTTCCTCCATGATCGAGTTGCGGGCCAAGAGTGGGCCCCGATAGCCTTGAGTCGAAACGCACGATGAATTCCCGACGGGGCGGAGTCTCCGATTGAGCAACCCGCTCATTCAGCCAGCCACGGGAGAGGTCTCGAGGTGGCAATGAACAGTGAGATCACCTACGGCTTCCTTATCGAAATTCTTCCACGACGTCTTGTACTCGATCGAGAACACATGGCCGTTCACACACCACACGCGACCTCGGAGTCGGCACTTTCCAGCGGAGAGGTCGACGACTGCGATTTTGAACGGTTCCCGCAAGTTGAAGCAGAGTTCATCGGGGAAGTCCGACTTGCCCCTGCGCATCGAAAAGAGGTTGATTTCTTTTCCGTCCGGGCTCCGGTGAATCTTGTTGACCACCGCGAGCTGCTTCGCCCATATCTCAGCTTCGCGAGGTGGGAGCATCTTCACTACGGAATCGAAAATTGTCCGCTCGACTCGCGAGAGCTCGACGCGAGGCAGAAACAGCCGCTTCAGAATTTCAATAAGCGTCGACATGAGCATCCAGACAATGTCGCGCCACCTGACCCGTACAGGCCTCCCGCAGCACCCCTTGATCAGCCTCGGCGCGCCGAGGTGGTCGGTGCTGATCGAGATGAGCGGAAGGATTCGTCGGATGCGGGTGTCCTCGAGGCCTGCGACATATGGAGCATCATCGAGTGACATTCCCCTCCATCTTTTGCGCAGCTACCTCAGACGAAGGCGACTGACGATCTCCTCGACTCGACTGCGATCCCAATGTTCCTCGATGCGATCTGCAAAAACTATGAACCCAGACGACGCGTCTTTCACACCCGGCAACGCGAATTCAATCTGGACCATGACACGCCACTCGGGAAAGGACCGCAACGTCTTCTGAAGGCCGACAACAAGTGACGGCGCGAATAGCGATAGCCGGTGAACACACAGCTTCTGAGTGCAGTCCCCGTAGTCTTCGTCGACCAGCCAGTAGTCGCCTTCACCATATGCGTTCTCAGCACCGAGCCCCGACAGGCACTGTTGGAGGCTCCTGTAGACAAGTCGCCACTGAGTGGCTCGCGATGTCATTGCGACAGGATCACCGCTTGGCAGGATTTGGCGCGGATCCTGATTTACCATTCGTAGGGCTGCGAATCGAGAGCACTCACCCATTCGACAATATGGTAATCACGGCGCACGAGCTCGTCGATGAACTCGAAGAAGCTGTTCGATAGTGGCGCGAATTTGGGTTCCGATCTGCAGATGTAGTAGATGCTGCCGCTGAGATCGAACGCATAGAAGTTTCCCAGGATGTCCTGAGCAAATCGTGTACTTCCCCTCAGCGGGCCGCTCTCGATGGCCGCGAACCACTCCTCGCGAAAGCTCAACTCTTCGCCGATGTCTCCGAAACCTGCCAGGAGCAACCATGTACGGAGCTCGTTTGGCAACGGAATGGGCAATGCCGCTTCAATCCTGCGGAGATCGTCGGAGTTAGGAGTGGAGTACGGCTCAAAAATCCGCTTCGTTCGGAAGAGACCCTTGCGCCGTGCCGACAGAATCGACTTGGCAAGTTCTTCCACGCTCGAATTCATCGCGTGCATCCACAAGTGGTCATGAATGAGGAGGCTCCACCGGGGGTCACCGGCCGGCGTGCGCCCAGCGAGAAGCTGAATCCTTTCCCGCCTCCTCAACAAGGAGGTGATAAACCGATGAGAAACAAATTTCCGGTGCCGAGGCCAGCCCCTCACTCCCCTCCACGATGAACACCTCGTCTTGTCCAGGTCGCTGAACAATGTCCCAATCCTCGCTGTGTCCAATCGAGAGGTGACCCGGTCGATGTTCGGAGGATGCTACAGCGGTCGCAGCGAGCTCCAGGCCACCCCCCTCAGACCAAATTTTCCCGTAAGTCATAAAAAACTCTCGGGTGATAGGTCCAAGCTGTTTCAGCGCCTCCACATTCAGCGCCGGAGGATCACTCACGTAGATGCCAGCTGCAAGAAGTTCACGGACCCCCGCTCTCGCTTCCTCAAGTGACACGGTGGGAATGAAGTCGTCGCGCATCGGAGCAGCCTCCGTCGCGCCGTCTCTTCCGGAAAGGAAGAAGTAGCCGAGCACAAGCAGTACGCCGAGGAGTGTCAGCCATATCACTTCAACCTCCTTCAACGGCAGAAGCACGATTGCGCCACATCGCGAGCGGCACGAGCCCCGGTTGCTGCCGGATTGTTGAACGCTGCCCAGCCAGACTCCATCCTGCGCATTGCCTGGTGCGCCGCAGAGTGGCTAGTACCGTCGGCGAACCACTTCAGATTCCAGGCGCCGCTGTGCATGCTGGCGGGAAGTCCTCCCGTGGGGAACATGGCAGGTGCGCCACCGGGATGACCGAACAATGGGTTGGAGTGATGCACGTAGCCTCCTCGATATTGTCCATTGGACCTGAAACCCGAAACAAAGGGGCGCGCGGCGTCCCTGGCTCCGGTACGCGATGCGTTCGCCGCCAAGGCCTTCAGTCCCACAGACAATCCGAACGCCCCAGTCTGGAACAGCAGATCTGCAATCTCGCCGGCAGCATACGCTTCACTGCACTGATCGGTTTCATTGATGTCCATGGCGGTACGGGCATACCCCGTGAGTCCAAATGACATGGAATCGCCGAAGCCGGCAATAAAGTCGACGGTGCTACGGGGTAAAGCAGGCATATCGGCCCAGCCAAAGAGACCATAGGGATCCGTGAACTTGAATGGGTTCGTGTTGGCGTATCCATAGCGGTTCATCCCGCCACTCAATCCAATGCGGTCGCCTTGCGTGTATATGCCGCCCAAAGCCCAGAAATACCGATATCCGTTGTAACTCAACCCACTTTCCTCATCCCGCACCTGCCCCGCAAACGCAAGGTCCAGCCCCTGCCTCGGACTCGTCGTCTTCAGCAGCAGCGGCCGATTCGTCAGCGCCACCTGCGGATTCGGCGTCGCGGCCAGGATGCCTGTCGGCTTGTTGTCCCCGAACGCCGAATAGGGCCACTGCCACACCG
>NZ_JBFWNP010000058.1:0-32352 GCF_050250995.1 Ramlibacter sp. | reverse complement strand
GCCCACCGCGTCGTGCGTTCGTCGCAAGCGACGCCCGCCGCCGTGGACATCTCTGCACCCTTGGCAACCCGCACGGAATCCACCTAAGAATCGGGGAAAGCTGTTCAGACAAGCGGAGCCACTTCTCTCCACGTCTAGGTACGGGAGGTACTCATCAATGCTGAACTCGCTTGGCTTTTCCCCGGCGTACTCGGACTCTATGTAGTCCAAGAAGAGGGTTAGTCTGCCCGCGTACCGCTCAACCGTAAGAGGAGCGTACTTCCCCTTGGTGCGCTCAAGTGAGCGGAGGAACCTGCTTGGCAGCTCCGCGGCCCGCTCCAAGTCGTCCAGCATCAGAAAGCGATAGCGGCCGTCGGCGTCGGTGTGCAGCTCCATTCCTGGACTTTGCCATGAGGAAGCGGCACTTGGAATGGGGCACTCCCGCCTGGTCGTTGCCTCTGTGGACAACCAAGCTGGATTGAACAAAAGAGAATTGGTAGGCAAATAGGAAGATGTCCGCACTGCGTTGATACAGCTGGCACGACAGCTTGCCGTCCGCCACGTAGAACTGGAAGAAAGCGTGGCAGGGCGCGAGCGCCATCTTCGAGAGGTCCGCGACGTTCCAGGCGCTCACGATGATGCGGCGCGAATCGGGGTTGGTCCGGATGGTCTTGATCGCTTCCGAAATCTGGTCGATGTGCCCGCCGTCCGGCGTGGGCCAGCTGCGCCACTGCACGCCGTAGACCGGGCCGAGGTCGCCGTTTTCCCGCGCCCACTCGTCCCAGATCGTCACGCCGCGCTCGCGCAGCCAGTTGTTGTCGCTCGATCCCTTCAGGAACCAGAGCAGCTCGACGATGATGGACCTGAGGTGCACCTTCTTGGTCGTGACGAGCGGAAAGCCTTCGTTCAGGTCGAAGCGCATCTGGTAGCCGAAGACGCTGCGCGTCCCCGTCCCCGTGCGGTCGGTCTTGGCCGTGCCATGCGTGTAGACATGGCGCATGAAGTCTTCGTATTGACGATGCACGATGGGCGGTGGCATTTCAGGACCCTAGTAGGCGCCGAGCAGGGTGTCCAGGGCATCCTGGATCTCGAGCCGCGCGCTGTTCATGTTCGCCACGGGGCGGCGGAGTTCGGCCATCGGCACTGCGCCGATCGCGGCGGCGTCCAGCACCACCTTGCGCCCTTCGACGACCAGCTCGGGGTTCAGGTTTCGCGTTCGCGGCGGGAAGGACGCCGAGAATCGGAGCGGTACGACGACCCTCGTCTCGAGAGGACCGAGGAAATCATTCTGCACGTCGATGAAATACGGGACCTTCTTCCGCTCCTCCGGGTCCGGGTTGGCATAGATGTCGTAGCGTGCCACGTCAATCCTTCTGCCGCCCGTCACCCAGGCCCTTGCCGAACGTCCGGTACTTGGCCAGCGGCAAGCCCTCGCGGCGAACGAACTCGTTGTAGGCCTCCATGGCCCCGCGGTTGTCCTCGCGCCACTTTTCCCAGTAAAGACGCTTCACTTCTTCGGTGAGCAGGACATCGACCGTCTGCGAAATGTTGATTCCCAGTTCCTTGGCCATCTCCAGTGTCTTCACCGTAAGCGTCAGGTTGGTAGGCCGCTTTCCGCCGTCGTCGGATCGCATCATGATGGGGCTCCATGATTCATGCGCATATCATACGCGCACGTTCTCGGGAGCTTGCACCACCCGCCCCGGATTCAGCGTCCCCTCCGGATCCAGCGCCTGCTTCACCGCGCGCATCATGGCCAGCGCGACCGGCGATTTGTACTTCGGCAGCTTCTCCACCTTCAGCGACCCTACGCCGTGTTCCGCCGAGATCGAGCCGGCGAAGCGCTGCACGTTGTCGTAGACGATCGTGTTGACGCGCTCTTCGTATTCGTCGAGGAAGGCGGCCGGGTCGCCGCCCACGGGCGCCTGCACGTTGTAGTGCAGATTGCCGTCGCCCAGGTGGCCGAAGTTGACGAGGCGCACGCCGGGGATTTCGCGCGCGAGCGCGGCGTCGGTCAGCGTGCAGTACTCCGGAATGCGCGAGACGGGCAGGGCGATGTCGTGCTTGATGTTCAGGCCTTCCTCCGCCTGCGCCATCGGAATCGATTCCCGGATGTGCCAGAGCTGGTGCGCCTGCGCAAGGTTCTCGGCGACCACGGCGTCGGTGACGTGCCCTTCTTCCATCGCGAGTTCCAGCAGCGCCTCGAAACGCGAGCGCGCATGCGCGTCGGATTCCGAGTCCGAGTTCTCCAGCAGCACGCAGTACGGCGTGGACTCGTACAGCGGTACGCGCATCTGCGTGAAGTGCTTCGCCACCAGCGACAGCGCGAACTGCCCCATCACTTCGAACCCCGTGAGCGCCGCGCCCAGCTGCTTCTGCGCGAGCCCGAGCAACTTCACCGCCTCGTCGAGCGAGGGCACCGCGGCCCAGGCCGTCAGGGTCGCCGCAGGAAGAGGCTGCAGCTTCATGGTCGCGGCCGTGACGATGCCGAGCGTGCCTTCGCTCCCGATGAACAGGTCGCGCAGGTCGTAGCCGGTGTTGTCCTTGCGCAGGCCCGAGAGGCCGTCCCACACTTCCCCCTGCGCCGTGACGACTTCCAGCCCCAGGCACAACTCGCGCGCATTGCCGTAGCGCAACACCTGCGTGCCGCCCGCGTTGGTCGACAGGTTGCCGCCGATGGTGCAGCTGCCCTCGGCGGCCAGGCTGAGCGGGAACAGAAAGCCCGCCTGCGCAGCGGCCTCCTGCAGCGACTGCAGCACGCAGCCCGCTTCCACCGTCATCGTGAGGTTGGCCGCGTCGAGCGCGCGCACCTTGTTCATCCGCGAGAGGCTCAGCACGACCTGCGTGCCGGTCTTGTCCGGCACCGAGCCGCCGACCAGGCCCGTGTTGCCGCCTTGCGGCACGATGGTGGCGCCGGCCGCCACGCAGGCGCGAACGACGGCCGCGACCTCTTCCGTCGAGCCCGGTCGCACCACCGCCAGCGCCTTGCCCCGCCAGCGCTTGCGCCAGTCGACTTCCCATGCGCTCAGGTCGCCGTCGGCGAGGACGTTGCCCGCGCCGACGATGCCTCGCAGTTTGCCGAGCAGATCGTTCATGCCGCCACCTTCTTCCTTGGACCCAGCCGCAGCCACACGTGCATCACGCATGCCGTGAAGAGGGCGAGGCACAGCACGATCTCGATGCCGGCGAGCGCCGCGCTCATGCCGCGGTCGCTGTACGCGCGCACCACGCCCTCGATGAAATAGAACCACACCAGCAGGCTGACCCACCGGTACGTGTACATGCGCCGGCGCAGCAGGCCCGCGAGGGGGATGCACAGGGGCAGCGCCTTGATCACCCACCACGAGCCGCCGGGCCGCAGCGGCGCGAGCCACAGTTCCCACAGCACGCTCAGCACGATGAGACCGATGAGACTGCTTGCGGCGAGCCAGCGCGTGGCGTCGACGCCGGCCGTCGTCGTTCCCGCGGAAGCGGGAGTCCCGGGCGCCTCGACGCCGGATCCGGAAGTACTGGGTCCCCCCCTTCGCGGGGAGGACGGCTCGGGCGTGTTCGTGTCGTGATCCATGAGTGCGATGGCATCATAGCGGCCGATGCAGACACCCCCGCTCCGCGCCCAGCTCGCGCGTTTCCCCTGGAAGCACGCGGTGCTGACGCTGCGCGAGCGCTTCCGCGAAGACCGGCTCGGCATCACCTCCAGCAGCCTCACCTTCACCACCGTCATCGCGCTCGCGCCCTTCTTCACGCTCGCGCTCGCGGTCTTCACCGCGTTCCCGATGTTCGGGAAGCTGCAGACCAGCCTGCAGCAGTGGCTGGTGCAGAGCCTCGTGCCCGACGCGATCGCGCGGCAGGTGCTGGGCTACCTCACGCAGTTCGCGGGCAAGGCGAGCCGCCTCGGCGTGCTCGGCCTCGGCGCGCTGCTCGTGACGGCGCTCGCGCTCGTGCTCACCATCGACCGCACGCTCAACAACATCTGGCGCGTGAAGCGCCCGCGTCCGCTCGGCCAGCGCGTGATGGTGTACTGGGCGGTGATGACGCTGGGGCCGCTGGTGCTGGCCGCGAGCTTGAGCATCACTTCGTATGCGATCTCCGCTTCGCGCGGACTCGTCGCTTCCATGCCGGGCGGCGTGCAGTTCATGCTCGATCTCGTGGAGTTCCTGCTGCTGGCCGCGGGGCTGAGCGCACTCTACCGGTTCGTGCCCAACACGCCCGTGCGGCCCGCGCACGCGATCGCGGGCGGCCTGTTCGCGGCCATCGGCATCGAGCTCGCGAAGCGCCTGCTCGCCTGGTACATCGGCCTGGTGCCGACCTATTCGATGGTGTACGGCGCCTTCGCGACCGTGCCGATCCTGCTCGTGTGGATCTACATGGGCTGGGTGATCGTGCTGCTCGGCGCGCTGTTCGCCGCGTGCATTCCGAGCCTGCTGGCCGGCACCCCGCGGCGCGCGAATGCGCATGGCTGGCAGTTCCAGCTGGCGCTGGAAACGATGCAGCATCTGCAGGCGGCGCGCGCCACGCCCTCGCGCGGCCTGAGCGCCGCCGCGCTCGCGACGCGGATGCAGGTCGACCCCCTGCAGCTGGAGCCGGTGCTCGAGACCCTCGTGCGGCTCGACTGGGTGGGCCGGCTCAACGAGAAGGAGGACGATGCGCAGATGCGCTACCTCCTGCTGGCCGATGCGGAGTCCACCGCGCTCGAACCCCTGATTCGCGCGCTGCTGCTGCCCCCGAGCGACGCAACGGCGAAGCTCTGGCGTTCGGGGCGGCTCGACGCCCTGACCCTGAGGGACGTCCTCTAGAACGGGATCTTTCCGCGCCAGATGTCGCGGTACATCGCGTAGTCGCCCACGAAGCTGTAGAACGGGTATTTGAACGTGGCCGGGCGGTTCTTCTCGAAGAAAAAGTGGCCGACCCAGGCGAAGGCATAGCCGGCCACGAGCCCGGCGAGCAGGAACCACGCATTCATCGACAGGATGGCCGTGAGCAGCAGCACGCTGCCGACCGTCGTTCCCACGAAGTGCAGCCGCCGGCTGGTCCGGTTCTTGTGCTCGTCCAGGTAGAACGGATAGAACTCCGCGAAACTCGCGAAGGTGCGCGGCTCGGTCGTCGAAGTCATCGGACAGTCTCCTTCTCTTGTTCCCTCTCCCGCTTGCGGGAGAAAGTGGGGGCGAGGGCAGGTGTCAGGTCTCGAACGGCGCCTGGAGGAATCCCCTGAAGCGGACCCTGGCGCCTCTCACCGGCGGTGCCGACAAGCGATACGCCGGAAATCTTGCCAGAAACCGCCCGATGGCGATACGCCCCTCGAGTCGCGCGAGGCTCAGGCCCGCGCACTGGTGGATGCCGAAACCGAAGGCGAGGTGGCGATTGTTCCGGCGCTGCAGGTCGAGACGATGCGCGTGCTCGAACTGTGCCGGATCGCGGTTCGCCGCGCCGATGCCCAGCGTCACGAGCGCACCCTCGGGCAGCGCCACGCCGCCCACCTCGCAGGCACGCAGCGCGCGTCGGTTGCCCAGCTGGTTCGACGATTCGAAGCGCAGGAATTCCTCCACGGCGCATTCCATCGCCTCGTCGTCGAGGTGATGCAGCAGCCATGCCTTCTGCTCGGGCCATTCCTGCAGCGAGGCCAGTGCATTGCCGATCAGGTTCGTCGTGGTCTCGTGTCCTGCGTTGAGGATGAAGATGCAGTTCTGCAGAAGTTCGACTTCCGACAGTTGCTCGCCGGCTTCCTCGCCCTGAATGAGGCGCGTGAGCACGTCGTGTTCCGGGTCGCCGGGTTGCCTGCGCCGGTGCGCGACGAGCCCGCGCAAGTAGTCGACGAACTCGGTGACGCTTCGATTGCCGTGCTCCGCCTGCTGCGGGGTGAGCTTCGGCTCGAGCGCGCCGAGGATCGCGAGCGACCAGCCGCGCAGCGGCGCGCGGTCCGCGTGCGGCACGCCCAGCAGGTTGCCGATGACCTCGACCGGAATGGCCGATGCGAAGTCCTCGATGAGGTCGCAGCCGCCTTTCGATGCGATGTCGTCCAGCAGGGTATCGACCAGCCGCACCAGCCCCGGCTCCATCTCCGAAATCGCCCGCCGCGTCATCGCGCCCATGATCAGCTTGCGCACGCGCGTGTGCAGCGGCGGGTCGTTGAAGACGAGGCTCGTCGTGTGGTGCTCGAGCAGCGGCGCGCCCGCGCCGTACTTCGGCGTGAACTCGATCTTCTTGTCCGAGCTGAAGTTGTGCGCATCGCGGTAGACGGCGACGAGGTCCGCATGGCGCGTGAGGAAAAAGCTGCCGTCGGGCAATTGCTTTACCGGCGCGGCCTCGCGCAGCGCGTCGTAGACGGGGAAGGGGTTCGCGTAGAAGTCGGGGGGCAGGGCGCGCAGGTCGAACGACGCAGCGATCTCGTGCGCGCGTTCGCGGGTCATGGGCGGGGTGATGACGACGTCGTTCATCGCGCCGTCAGGAACCGCTTCAGCGCAAACAGCGTCTCGTCCGGCGCCTCGTTCATCTGGTGATGCCCGACCGCCATCGCATGCACCTCGAAGCGCTTGCCCGTCGCGCGTGCCTTCTCGATCAGCGCCTGCGCCGCCTTCGGATGCGTCATCTGGTCCTGCGCGCCCAGCAGGAAGAGCACGGGGCAGGCGACTTTCTCCATCGCGTTCTCGCCGTTCGCATAGATGTCGCAGGCGACGAAGCCGCGATGGAACACGTTCACCTTCGGGTTGCTGCGCAGCACGCGGCGGTTGAGCGCCTTGGACGTGCCCCAGACCCACGTGCCGGGGCCGAGCGCGGACGGCGGCGGCGCCAGCGTGGAACGCGAAAAAACGCTGATCATGTGGATCGCCTTCTCGGGGTCGGCGAGGGAGGTCTCGATCAGCACCGGCGAGACCTTCATCGGGAACGCCGTGCCCACCAGCACGAGGTGCGTCACGCGCTGCGGCATGCGGCTCGCCGCCTCGAGCGCGATGAGCGAACCCCAGCTGTGGCCGACAAGCGCGGCCTTCTCGACGCCGGCCGCATCGAGCAGCGCCACGATGAAATCCGCGGCTTCCTCGACGGAAGACGGCGCCTCGCCTGCGCTGCGGCAATGCCCGGGCAGGTCGACCGCCAGCACGTTCCACCCGTGATTCGCCATGTAGCGCGACTGCAGGATCCAGACGCTGTGGTCGTGGAGCACGCCGTGGATGAAGACGACGGTCGGCCGCGACGCGTCGAACGCCTTGCCGCCGGTGTAGCAGTAGGCGCGCGCGCCGTTGACGGTGAGTTCCATGCTCAGGCTCCCTTCTCCGCGGCCTTCAAGGCGCGCTTGAGGTCGTCGATGAGGTCGTCCGCATCTTCCAGCCCGATCGAAAGGCGGATCGTGCCCTGGCCGATCCCCGCGCCCGCCAGCGCTTCGTCGCTCATGCGGAAATGCGTGGTGCTCGCCGGGTGAATCACCAGCGAGCGGCAGTCCCCCACGTTTGCGAGGTGACTGAAGATCTTCAGCGTCTCGATGAACTTCTTGCCCTGTTCGCGGTTGCCCTTCATGTCGAAGCTGAACACCGAGCCCGCGCCGCGCGGCAGCAGCTTCTGCGCAAGCGCATGGCTGGGGTGCGATTCGAGCATGGGATGGCCGACCTTCTCGACGAAGGATTGCGACGCGAGGAACTCCACCACCTTGCGCGTGTTCGCCATGTGCTTTTCCATGCGCAGCGGCAGCGTTTCGATGCCCTGCAGGATCAGCCATGCCGTGTGCGGACTCATGCACGCGCCGAAATCGCGCAGGCCTTCGCGGCGCGCGCGCAACAGGAACGCGCCGACCGTCGACTCCTCCGTGAACACCATGTTGTGGAAGCCGTCGTAGGGCGCGCTCAGCTCGGCGAATTTGCCCGATGCCTCCCAGTCGAAGCTGCCGCCGTCGACGATCACGCCGCCGATCACCGTGCCGTGGCCGGAGAGGAACTTCGTCGCGGAGTGATACACGAGGTCGGCGCCCAGTGACAAAGGCTTCATCAGGTAGGGCGTCGTGAAGGTCGAATCCACCAGCAGCGGCACGCCGTGCTCGTGCGCGAGGGCCGAGACCGTCGGGATGTCGAGCACGTCCAGCCCCGGGTTGCCCACCGTTTCGCCGAACAGCAGCTTCGTGTTCGGCCGGATCGCCGCCCGCCACGCGTCGATGTCGCCCGGCTTCACGAACGTCGTCTCGATGCCGAAGCGGCGCATCGTGTAATGCAGCAGGTTCTGCGAGCCGCCGTACAACGCCGTGCTCGCGACGATGTGCGAGCCCGCGCCCATGAGCGTGGCCACGCTCAGGTGCAGCGCCGCCTGGCCGCTCGCGGTCGCGATGGCGCCGATGCCGTCTTCGAGCGCGGCCACGCGCTGCTCGAACACGGCAGTAGTCGGGTTGCTGATGCGGGAATAGACGTGGCCGGCGCGTTCGAGGTTGAAGAGCGCCGCCGCATGGTCGCTCGACTCGAACACGAAGGACGTGCTCAGGTGGATGGGCACCGCTCGCGCGCCCGTCGCCGGGTCGGGCGCGGCGCCCGCGTGCAGCGCGAGCGTGTCGAAGCCGGGATCGGAGTAACCGGGCATGAAGCAATCCTCCTTGGCACCGCCTCTGGTGCCCTGCGGCATTGTGGGCTATATTCATTTCGACCCGTCGTCGCAGGGAGGCGGCAGAGGGAAGCAAAGGAGATGAGGCCATGAAAGTCAGC
Organism: Ramlibacter sp.; assembly: GCF_050250995.1. GTDB lineage: Bacteria > Pseudomonadota > Gammaproteobacteria > Burkholderiales > Burkholderiaceae_C > Ramlibacter. The sequence continues at coordinate 23,701 of NZ_JBFWNP010000058.1, read as the reverse complement.
GACATCCTGCGCGTGAAGGGCAGCACGCTCTACACCGTCACGCCCGGCGAGCCGCTGGCCCGCGCCATCGACGTCATGGCCGAAAAGGACATCGGCTCGCTCGTGGTCATGGAACACGGCGACCTCGTGGGCATGCTCACGTTCCGCGAAGTCATCCTGTGCATCGTGCGCAACGGCCATACGGTCGGCGAAACCACCGTCCGCACGGCGATGGACGACCATCCCACCACCTGCACGCTCGAAACCGAGCTCGACGAGGTCCGCCGCATGATGCTCGAGCGGCACGCGCGCTACATGCCCGTGATGGACCAGCGCATGCTCATGGGCGTGATCAGCTTCTACGATGTCGCGAAGGCCGTCGTCGACAGCCAGAACTTCGAGAACCGCATGTTGAAGGCCTACATCCGCGACTGGCCGGCGAGCGGAGACGAGCAGCCGTCCGCGCAGCTCTGAGCCCCCCGGGCGGCCGAAGCGTTACGCCGCCCCGTGGATCATCTCCCGCACGCGCGGGTAGATCTGCCCATTCCACTTCCTTCCGCTGAACACACCGTAGTGCCCCACGCCGGTCTGGATGTGGTGCAGCTTCATGAAGGGCGGGATGCGCGTGCAGAGGTCGTGCGCCGCGACCGTCTGGCCGACGGAGCAGATGTCGTCGCGCTCGCCTTCCACCGTCAGGAGCCACGTCCGGCGGATCGCCGAGGGACGCACCGGCCGGCCGCGATAGGTGAGCGTGCCCGCCGCGAGGTCGTAGGTCTGGAACACCTTCTCCACCGTCTCCAGGTAGAACTCCGCGGGCAGGTCGTTCACGGCCAGGTACTCGTCGTAGAACACGCGGATCACGTCCGCCTGTTCCACCTCGCCCTTGACCAGATGGTCGAAGAGGTTGCGGAACTGCTGCTGGTGCCGCTCCAGGTTCATGCTCAGGAAGGCGGTGAGCTGCAGGAAGCCGGGGTAGACGCGCCGCATGTGGCCGGCATGCGGCAGCGGCACGTGGCTCACCAGGTTGCGTTCGAACCATTCGATGGGCTTGCCGGTCGCGAGCCGGTTCACCTCGGTCGGGTTCACCCGGCAATCGACCGGGCCGGCCATCAGCGTCAGGCTGCGGGGCTGGGCCGGGTCTTCATCCTCGGCCATCAGGGCCGCTGTGGCGACTGCGGCCACGCACGGCTGGCAGACGGCGACCACGTGCGTGCCCGGCCCGATGTGCCGCAGGAACTGCATCAGGTAGTCGGTGTAGTCGTCGAGGCCGAAGGCGCCGTGGCGCAGGTGCACGTCGCGAGCGTTGTGCCAGTCGGTGATGTAGACATCGTGGTCGGCGAGCAGGGTGCGCACGGTCTCGCGCAGAAGCGTGGCGAAGTGGCCCGAGAGTGGCGCGGCGAGCAGCACCGGCGGGCCGCCGCTCACGCCCTCCTTGCGGAAGCGGATCAGCGTGCCGAAGGGCAGCCGCAGCACGTTCTCCTCGACGACCGGGACGTCGGTCTCGCCCATGCGGACCGAGGCGATGCCGTAGGCCGGCCGGGTGTGCGTGAGCCGCATGCGCGAGAAGACATCGAGCGCGGCCGACATCTTGCGCAGCGCCGAGCCTTCGGTGTTCGCCCACCAGAGCAGGCCGGCATGGTGCTGCGCCCAGAGGCGCCAGGGCGCGGTGGCATCCGATTGCGCCTGGTAGGCGTGATAGAGCATGCAGCACGCACAGCAATATGCGCGCCAGCTTCGCACCGTCTTGGCACAACGCTTGCTCGGTGCGTTCGACGGGGGCGTGGTGCTCCCCGCAACGGAGCGCGACATGGCCAAGGCGGTGCTGACGATCAGCAGCAAGAACTACGGAGCATGGGCCCTGCGAGGCTGGCTGATGGCGAAGCTCGCCGGTCTCGAATTCACGGAGAAGATCATTCCGCCGGACGACCCGGCAATGAAGGCCGAGATGCTGCTGCTCGCCTCGTCGATCCGCGTGCCTTCGCTGCGGCACAACGGCATCGACGTCTGGGACACGCTCGCCATCGGCGAGTACCTGCACGAGATCAAGCCGAAGGCGCTACTGCTGCCGGCCGACGCGAAGGCGAGGGCGCATTGCCGCGCCATCTGCGGCGAGATGCATTCGGGCTTTTCCTCGCTGCGCAGCGCGCTGCCCATGAACATCAAGGCCCGCTTCAAGGACTTCAAGGTGTGGTCGCGCGCGCAGGCGGACATCGACCGCGTGCTCGCCATCTGGCGCGAATGCTTCGCGGCCTACGGCGGGCCCTTCCTCTTCGGCGCGAAGCCCTGCATCGCCGACGCGATGTACGCGCCGGTGGTGACGCGCTTCATCACCTACGGCATTCCGCTCGACAAGGCCTGCATGGCCTACTGCAAGCGGGTGATGGAGCTGCCCGCGATGCAGGAATGGGTGGCCGCAGCCGCCGAAGAGCCCGAGGAAATCGACGAGCTCGAGGCGGAATTCTGAGCCCCCACGCTCCCCGCATCGCGAGGATCGCTCCCCCCCGAGGGGGCTGTTTCGCCTTGGGGCGGCCCGGCGGCGAAACGTCTTCGTTTTACGCCCAGGGCGTCGGATCGGGCACCGCGCAGGGCGCTTCGACGTCCACCGACTTGAAGTCCGCCGGCGACACGATCTCCAGGTACTCCATGTCGGGCGAGTAGTCGAACAGGTAGTGGCGGATGCCGGGGCGCTGATGCACGCAGTCGCCGGCGGACACCAGCGTCTCCTTGTCCTCGTACATGAAGCGCGCCCAGCCTTTGAGCATGATCACGATCTGGAAGTCCGCTTCATGGCGGTGCCAGCCCGTGCCCTTCTCGGGTGCCATGTTCGCCTTGACCAGGTGCGCGATCACCTTGCCGTGCGTGGCTTCCGCGACGCCGAGGTCGCGGTAGAGGAAGAAGTCGCGCAGTCCGCCGGAGACGTATTCCGTGTCGGCGGGCTTCACGTGGGAGAACAGGGTCTGGGTTCGGTCCAGCATGCATCGGCTCCTCGGCGCCGGATTCGGCACCGCGACAGGGCCCATGCATCAACCGTTCCCGCCCGTTTGGGATAATCGCCGCATGAGCGGCAGCACCTTCGGCAATCTTTTCGCGGTCACCAACTTCGGCGAGTCCCATGGACCCGCCATCGGCTGCGTGATCGACGGGTGCCCGCCCGGCATGGAACTGTCCGAGGCCGACCTCCAGCCCGACCTCGACCGCCGCCGCCCCGGCACCAGCCGACACGTGACGCAGCGGCAGGAGGAAGACAAGGTCGAAATCCTCTCGGGCGTCTACGAAGGCCGCACGACCGGCACGCCGATCTGCCTGTTGATTCGCAACATGGACCAGCGAAGCAAGGACTACAGCGAGGTCGCGCAGAAATTCCGCCCCGGCCACGCCGACTACACCTACCTGCTCAAGTACGGCCTACGCGACCCGCGCGGCGGCGGGCGCTCGTCGGCCCGGCTCACGGCGCCGATGGTCGCGGCCGGCGCCGTCGCCAAGAAGTGGCTGCGCGAGAAGTACGGGACCGAATTCCGCGGCTGCATGCAGCAGGTCGGCGACATCGCCATCGGCTTCGAAAGCTGGGACCACGTCCCGAACAACCCCTTCTTCGCGCCGGTGGCCGATGTGTCGAAGCTCGAGGCTTACATGGACGGCCTGCGCAAGTCGGGCGACTCGTGCGGCGCGCGCGTGCGCGTGACGGCGTCGGACGTTCCAGTGGGCCTGGGCGAGCCGTTGTTCGACAAGCTCGACGCCGACATCGCGTTCGCCATGATGGGCATCAACGCGGTGAAGGGCGTCGAGATCGGCGCCGGCTTCGGCAGCGTCACGCAGCGCGGCACCGTGCATGGCGATTCGCTCACGCCCGCCGGCTTCGCCGGCAACAACGCGGGCGGCGTGCTCGGCGGCATCAGCACGGGGCAGGACCTCGACGTGTCCATCGCCATCAAGCCGACGAGCTCCATCATCAGCCCGCGCGACACCATCGACATCCAGGGCCAGCCGACGCAGGTCATCACCAAGGGCCGCCACGACCCCTGCGTGGGCATCCGCGCCACGCCCATCGCCGAGGCGATGCTCGCGCTCGTGGTGATGGAGCATGCGCTGCGCCATCGCGCCCAGTGCGGCGACGTGGTCGCGCCGCTCGCCCCCATCGAGTCGTCCTTCCTCTGATGGCGGGCCTGGCGAAGGCCGACCGCCCGCTCATTCCCTTCGCGGCGCTCGGCGCGGTCTATTTCGCGCACATCGGTTTCTTCAATCCGTACCTGCCGCTGTGGCTGAAGGCGCAGGGCTACCCCATCCTCGTCATCAGCCTGCTCGCCTCGGTGCAGTCGTCCACGCGGCTGTTCGCGCCGTATGCCTGGGGTGCGCTGTCCGACCACACGGGCGAGCGGGTGAAACTGCTGCGCATCAGCTCCTTCATCGCGCTGCTGTGCTGCGCCGGGCTGTATGTCGAGGGCGGCGTGTGGTGGCTGGGCTTCGTGCTGTTCGTGCTCTTCACGCACACGAGTTCGATGATGTCCCTGACCGAGGCGGCGATGGCGCATCTCGTGGCCGGCGACTGGGGCCGCTACGGCCGCGTGCGCCTGTGGGGCTCGGCCGGCTTCCTCGTCACCGTGTTCGCGGCCGGCGCGTGGTTCGAGGGCCATGGCATGGGCAGCTTCCCCGAGTGGACGGTGGCCTCGCTCGCGCTCGTCTTCCTCTGCACCCTGTGGCTGCCCGACCTGCGCGAGGCGCCGCGCCATGCCGAGCAGGCGAAGGAGCCCATCGGCCCCGTGCTGCGCCAGCCGGCGGTGCGCTGGTTCTTCGCCTCCCTCTTCTTCCACGTCATGGCGCACTTCGCCATTTATGGCTTCCTGTCGCTCTACCTCGACGCGCTCGGCTACGCGAAGACGACCATCGGCATCCTCTGGGGCGTGTCGGTGGTGGTCGAGATCGCGTGGTTCTGGACGCAGGGGCGGTGGATGGGGCGCTTCACGATGGAGCGCTGGCTGATGATCTGCGGCGTGGCGACGCTCGTGCGGATGGCGCTGACGGCCGGGCTGGGCGGCTGGCTGGCCGCGCTCTTCGTCGCGCAGGCGCTGCATGCCCTGACGTTCGCCACGCACCACACGGCCTGCATCGCGATGGTGACGAAGCATTTCCCCGGCCGGCTGCGCGCCCGCGGCCAGGCGCTTTTCACGGTGATCGGCTATGGCCTGGGCGGGGTGCTCGGCGTGCTGGCGGGCGGTGCCCTTGCATCACGCTGGAGCCTGGAAGTCGTCTTCGCAGCGGCGGCCGGGCTGGGGCTCGTGGCGACGGCGTGCGCGTGGCGGGCGCAAAGGACGAGCTGAGCTTTTCATGTCCCTGCGCGGGCATCGGCCGCGTCCTGCCGCAAGAGTACGGACTTCAAGCGGCCCGCGCACTTATTCCTTGCTGCGCCTGTGTGTTCCAGCTACATCACCGGGATCGTCCAGCCGATTACGGGTAGTGTGGGGGGATGAAGACCTCCGTCAAGATCGATTTCGTTTCCGACGTCGCGTGCCCGTGGTGCGCAGTCGGCCTCGCGTCGCTGGAGCGCGCGCTCGAGAAGGTGTCGCCCGACATCGACGCCGAGCTGCGCTTCCAGCCCTTCGAGCTCAATCCGCAGATGGGCGCCGAGGGGCAGGACGTGACCGAGCACCTGACGCAGAAGTACGGCAGCACGCCCGAGCAGCAGTCCGCCGCGCGCGAGAACATCCGCCAGCGCGGCGCGGCCGTCGGCTTCGAATTCAGCCCGGTCGGCCGCGGGCGCATCTGGAACACATTCGACGCGCACCGTCTGCTGCACTGGGCGGGTCTGCAGTCGGCCGCGCTGCAGCATGCGCTGAAGCTGGCCTTGCTGAAGGCGTATCACGGCGCGGGCCGCAGCATGGCCGATGCGTCCGTGCTCCTCGACGCGGTGGCCGAAGCGGGCCTGGATCGCGAGGAGGCGAGGGCGGTGCTCGACGACAAGCGCTTCACGCAGGAGGTGCGCGAGGCCGAGCAGTACTGGCAGAGCATGGGAATCACCGCCGTGCCCTCGGTCGTCATCAACGACAAATGGCTGGTGCAGGGCGGCCAGCCGCCGGAATATTTCGAGCAGGCGCTGCGGCAGGCCGCGGGCGCGGCGAAAGAGGCTCAGGCTTAGCCGAGCTCGCGCGGCTGCTCGTTCACCGTGACCCAGAACTCGTAGAGCTGGCGCATCTTGCGGCGCAGCTCGTCGAAGTCGGTGGCCTTGCGCACGTAGCTGTTGGCCCCGCTCGCGTAGCAGGTGGAGATGTCGTTCTTCTCGGTCGAGGAGGAATGCATGACGACCGGCAGCGTCGCGGTCAGCGGGTCGGCACGGATCGCCCGCAGCACCTCGAGGCCATGCATGCGCACCAGCTTCATGTCGAGGATCACAAGACGCGGCTGCTGCGACGTGTCGCGTCCGGCGTGCGCGCCCCGGCCGAGCAGCCAGTCGAGCGCCTCCACGCCGTCGGAGGCCGTCATCACGTCCGCCTCGTCGCAGCACTCGCCGAGCGCGAGCATGGTGAGCTCCAGGTGGTCGGGATTGTCGTCGACGACGAGGATGGCGGGCGTGCTCATGGCGTCATCCTTCACGCCCCCGGGGCCTGCGCCCGGGCGAGCGCGATGCAATAGTCGATGAGCGCCTCGGTCTCCATCGCCTTGTCGAACACGCCGTCGCAGCCGAGCGCGAGGCACTGCTTGCGCACGTCGGGGCTCGCGGAGCCGGTCAGCACGACCATCTTGCGGTTCGGCGGTCGGTCCTTCAGCGCGCGCAGCACGCCGAATCCGCTGCCGCCGCCCGGCACCAGCACGAGGTCGACGATGGCGAGATCCCAGCGGTTGGCGGGCTCGGTGAGCCACGCGACCGCGCCCTGCTCGGTCGTGGCGGTCCCGCTGGTGTCGATGCCCGCGAGGTCGGCCAGGGCGTCCACGAGCCCCTGACGGATCGACGGGTTGTCTTCTACGACGAATGCCTTGAGCGCCAAGCAACATCTCCTGCTGCGGGCGATTGTGCCCGGAAACCCGCGCTACCGCGCCAGCAGCACCGGCAACGCGGAGCCGAGCATCATCAGCCCGGCGAGCGTCAGCAGCCCCAGCACGACCTTGCGGAAAGCGAGTTCGCCGATGCCGATGTACATGCGCCGGCCCGCCAGCGAGGGAAGGACGATCGCCGGCACCACGAGGGCGAAGAGGGGCAGCATGTCGCGCGTGACGATGCCCGTGCCGACGTAGCAGGCGAAGGTGACGGCAAGCGCGGCGAGGTTGAAGTTCTGGATGATGGAGCGCTGCTCGTCCTTGTCGTAGCCGCGCAGCGCGCACCACAGCGTGGGCACGACGCCGGTGGAGCCACCGAGCCCGCCCATCACGCCGCCGAGCGCGCCGGCCACGCCGTCGGCGAACTTGCCGCCCGCCGTGATGCGGCGCAGGTTCGGCGCGAAGAACATGAGCGGACACACCACGACGAGGATCGTGCCGAGCACGGCCTTGTACATCGGCACGTCGAGGCGCGGCAGCAGCCACAGGCCCAGCGGCAGGCCGGCGAGGGCACCGAGCAGGAAGGGCATGACGGCGCGCCAGCCGAAGCCGCGGCGCGTGCTGATCATCGTGAACACCTGGCCGGCGAGCGCGCCGAAGACGCCCAGCGTGGCGGTCAGCCGCGGCTCCAGGACCCAGGCCCAGATCGAAATGGCGGTCATCGCGAAGCCGAAGCCCGACAGGCCCTGGACGAAGGCCGCGATGGCGGCGCCGGCGAGGATGACGAGCAGGTGGTCCATCAACGCCCCGTCATTCCCGCGGAGGCGGCAATCCAGGGCTTGCAGGCGCCGCGCCGCGCCTTCACTCGTACGCCGACATCGGCACGCACGCGCAGAACAGGTTGCGGTCCCCGTACACGTTGTCCACCCGGCCCACGGGCGGCCAGTACTTCGCATGCCGCCGCTCGTCGAGCACCGCCGCGCCGACGCCGCGTTCGTACGCATGCGTCCACTCGCCCTTCAGCAGCGAGGCCGCGGTGTGCGGCGCATGCTTCAGCGGGTTGTCGTCCTGCGGCCACTCGCCGCGCTCGATGCGGCGGATCTCCTCGCGGATCGCGATCATCGCGTCGACGAAGCGGTCGATCTCCTCCAGCGTCTCGCTCTCGGTCGGCTCCACCATCAGCGTGCCGGGCACCGGGAAGCTCAGCGTCGGCGCATGGAAGCCGTAGTCGACGAGCCGCTTGGCCACGTCTTCGGCGGTGACCCCGCTCGACTCCTTCAGCGGCCGAAGATCGAGGATGCACTCGTGCGCGACGTGGCCGTTTTCGCTCGCGTAGAGCGTCGGGTAGTGGTCGCGCAGCCGCGCGCTGATGTAGTTGGCGCTGAGGATCGCGACCTCGGTCGCCTGGCGCAGGCCCTCGGCGCCCATCATGCGGCAGTACATCCAGCTGATCGGAAGCACGGCCGCATTGCCCAGCGGCGCGGCGGACACGGCGCCCACCGGATGCCCGGCGATGCCGCCGGCTTCATGGCCGGGCAGGAAGGGCACGAGGTCCGCGACCACGCATACCGGTCCCACGCCCGGTCCGCCGCCGCCGTGCGGGATGCAGAAGGTCTTGTGCAGGTTGAGGTGGCTCACGTCGCCGCCGAACTCGCCCGGCGCGGCCACGCCCACCAGCGCGTTCATGTTCGCGCCGTCGACGTACACGCGGCCGCCATGCGAATGCACGAGTTCGCACAGTTCCTTCACCTGCATCTCGAACACGCCGTGCGTGCTCGGGTAGGTGATCATGATGCAGGCGAGGTTGGCGCCATGCTGCTCGCACTTGCGCTTCAGGTCCGCCATGTCGACGTTGCCGTTCGCATCGCACGCCGTCACGACGACCTGCATGCCCGCCATCTGCGCGCTCGCCGGGTTGGTGCCGTGGGCCGACGACGGAATCAGGCACACGTTGCGGTGCGCCTCGCCCCGGCTCTCGTGCCATGCCCTGATCGCGAGCAGGCCGGCGTATTCGCCTTGCGAGCCGGCATTCGGCTGCAGGCTGATGCCGGCGTAGCCGGTCGCCTCGCACAGCCAGGCACGCAGGCCGGCGTCGAGTTCCGCATAGCCCTGCAGCTGTTCGCGCGGCGCGAACGGATGCACGTTGGCGAACTCGGGCCAGGTGATCGGGATCATCTCGCTCGTGGCGTTGAGCTTCATCGTGCAGCTGCCCAGCGGGATCATCGTGCGGTCGAGCGCGAGGTCCTTGTCCGACAGGCCGCGGATGTAGCGCAGCATGCCCGTCTCGCTGTGATGCGTGTTGAAGACGGGATGCGACAGGAACGCGCTCGTGCGGCGCAGCTCGGCGGGGATCAGCGGCTCGATGCCTTTTTCGAACGCGGCGAAGGTGGGCAGCTTCTGCCCCGGCTTCGCGAAGATCTTCCACACGAGCTCCACGTCGTCGCGCGTGGTCGTCTCGTCGAACGAGATGCAGATGTACTCGTCCCACGCGCGGCGCAGGTTGGCGCGCAGCGCGTGCCCGCGCGCGACGAGCTCCGCCGTCGCCTCGCCGGTGTGCAGCGAGATCGTGTCGAACGCGCTGTCGTGATGGGTACGCTTCCAGCCGAGTTCGGCCAGCCCGCGCGACAGGATGGCCGTGTACGAGGCCACGCGCTGCGCGATGCGCGTGAGACCCTGCGGCCCGTGATAGACCGCGTACATGCTCGCGACGACGGCGGGCAGCACCTGCGCCGTGCAGATGTTCGACGTCGCCTTCTCGCGGCGGATGTGCTGCTCGCGCGTCTGCAGCGCGAGGCGATAGGCCGGATTGCCGTGGCTGTCGACGCTCACGCCGACCAGCCGTCCCGGCATCGAACGCTTGAACTCGTCGCGGCAGGCGAGGAAGGCCGCATGCGGCCCCCCGCATCCCATGGGCATGCCGAAGCGCTGCGTCGAGCCGACCACGATGTCTGCGTCCCATTCGCCCGGCGGCACGAGCAGCGTGAGCGCGAGCAGGTCGGTCGCGAAGATCGCGGCCGCGCCGTGCGAATGCAGCTTCTTCACGTCGCCGCTCCAGTCGTACACCCAGCCGCTGCTGGCCGGATACTGGATCAGCGCGGCAAAGGGCTGCAGCGCCATCGCGGCCTCCCACTCGGGCGCGGAATTCGCGACCACGACCTCGATCCCCAGCGGCTTCGCGCGCGTGCGCACGACCTCGATGGTCTGCGGATGGCAGTCGCCGCCGATCACGAAGGTCTCGCTCTTGCTCTTCACGCTGCGCTTCGCGAGCGTCATCGCCTCGGCGGCGGCCGTCGCCTCGTCGAGCATCGACGCATTGGCGATGGGCATGCCGGTGAGGTCGCACACCATCGTCTGGAAGTTCACCAGCGCTTCCATGCGCCCCTGGCTGATCTCGGCCTGGTAGGGCGTGTACGCGGTGTACCAGGCGGGGTTCTCGAGGATGTTGCGCAGGATCACGCCCGGCGTGAGCGTGCCGTAGTAGCCCTGGCCGATGAAACTCTTGAAGACCTGGTTCTTGTTCGCGATGGCGCGCAGCTCGGCCAGCGCCGCGGCCTCGGTGGCCGGGGGCGGCAGCTTCATCGCGCTCGCACGGGCAATCGAACGCGGCACGATGCCGTCGATCAGCGCGCGGCGTGACGCCTCGCCGATCGCGGACAGCATGTGCCGCTCGCCCTCGGCGTCGATGCCGATGTGGCGGGGAAGGAACTCGGTCGGGTTTTCCAGCTCGTCGAGCGGCCGGGCGGATTGCATCAGCATGCGGATCGGGCCTTGGGGATCAGGAATTCTCTTTGACGAATTTCGCGTAGTCGGGCTCGTCCATCAGCACGTCGAACTCCGCCATGTCCTTGATGAGCAGCTTGAAGAACCAGCCGTTGCCCATCGGGTCCTTGTTGGCGATGGCGGGCTCGCCGCGCAGCGCCTCGTTCACCTCGGTCACTTCGCCGGTCACCGGCATGTAGATGTCGGCCGCGGCCTTCACCGACTCGACCACGCCGGCCTGCTCGCCCTTCTGGTAGGTGCGCCCCACTTCGGGCAGCTCCACGAACACGATGTCGCCCAGCGCGTCCTGCGCATGCAGCGTGATGCCGACCAGCGCGTATTCATGGTCTTCGAGCTGGATCCACTCGTGCTCGGCCGTGTATTTCATGGTCATCGGTTTCTCCTTGGGGGGCGTTCAGCCCCGGTGGTAACGGTGGGGGACGAAGGGCATGGCGGTTACTTCCATGGGCACGGGCTTGCCGCGCACGATGGCGTCGATCCGCGTGCCGGGGCTCGCGAGCTCGGGACGCACGTAGGCCATGGCGATGGGCTGGCCGAAGGTGGGGGCGAGCAGGCCGCTCGTCACCTCGCCCGCGCGCTCGCCCTGCGCATCGCGCAGTTCGGTGTGCTCGCGCACGGGCACGCGCTCGAGCGCGACGAGGCCGACGCGCTTGCGCGCAAGCGGCTGTGCGCCGCTCAACTGCGCCAGCACCTTGTGCGCGCCGGGAAAGCCGTCCGCGCGCGCGCCGCCCGTGCGCCGCACTTTCTGGATCGCCCAGTTCAGCGCGGCCTCGACGGGCGTGGTCGTCGTGTCGATGTCGTTGCCGTAGAGGCACAGCCCGGCTTCGAGCCGCAGCGAGTTGCGTGCGCCGAGTCCGATGGGCTTGACCTCCGGTTGCGCGAGCAGGGCACGCGCGAACGCATCCGCGGCGTCCCGATGGATCGAGATCTCGAAGCCGTCCTCGCCGGTGTAGCCGCTGCGCGTGGCGAAGAGTTCGTGGCCTTCCCAGTCGAAGCGCTCGCCCGTCATGAACACGAGCTTCTCCACCCCCGGCACGAGGCGGGACAGCGCATCGACCGCCTTGGGCCCCTGCAGTGCGAGCAGGGCACGCTCGGGCATCGTCGTCACCTCGCAGCGCGAGCCGATCTTCCGCCGGATGTGCGCGATGTCGCCGTCCTTGCACGCGCCGTTGACGACGACGAAGAGGTCGTCGCCGCGGTTGGCGAACATCAGGTCGTCGATGATCGTGCCCTCGTCGGTCAGCAGCAGGCCGTAGCGCTGTTTGCCCGGCGCGAGGTCGATCACGTCCACGGGCATCAGCGTTTCGAAGGCGGCGGCCGCGTCCGGGCCGGCCAGCCGAAGCTGGCCCATGTGCGAGACGTCGAACAGTCCCGCGGCGCTGCGCGTGTGATGGTGCTCGGCCATGAGGCCGTCGGGGTACTGCACCGGCATGGAATAGCCGGCGAAGGGGACCATGCGCGCGCCGAGCTCGCGGTGCAGCGCATGGAGGGGCGTTTCAAGAAGCTCTTGCTGGCTCGTCGACAAGCGGCTCTCCAAAGAGGGAAAGGGGCTACGGGCCATGGTAATGCAGCTATGCCGCGCCATGGGGTTCGGGCCCCTGCTGTCCGCTTTACCTGAGAGATTCACCCGCGACGGGTTTGCTCCTTCGGTGGGCGCTGCTCAACCGCGCAGCGCCTCTCTCCAGCAAGGTGACGCGCCGACGATGCGGCGCGCTTGTCAGTCCTGGGTGCCTGAGCGTTGTTGCGCCTTCGGCGGCTTCGCTGACCACGTTGCGAAGCTCTCTCCTGACGGGCGGGATTGTAACCGGGTGCGCCGAACGTCGGTCACGCTTCGAATGGAAGGCTGTAGACTTTCAATCAGCGGACCATGGACTTTCAATCAGCGAGCGCTTGACTTACAATCAGCCGGACCATGGACGACCCCGGAAACTACCCCAGGCTTGCCGCCCAGCCGCTCGCCACCGCGCTGGCGGATACGCCCGTGGTCCTCCTGCACGGCCCGCGCCAGAGCGGAAAGACGTCGCTCGCGCAGGCGATCGCGCAGCCGCTGGGCTACGGCTATCTCACCTTCGACGATGACAACCTCGCCACGGCCGCGAGGACCGATCCCGTGGGTTTCGTTGCGGACCTGCCCGGCAGGATGGTGCTGGACGAGATTCAGCGGGTTCCCGAGCTCTTCACTTCCCTCAAGGCGGCCGTCGACAAAGATCGCTCGCCCGGCCGATTTCTGCTTACCGGCTCGTCCAACGTCTTGCTGCAGCCCGCCTTGGCGGACTCCTTGGCCGGGCGAATGGAATCCGTCAGACTGCATCCCCTGGCCCAGTGCGAGCTTCAGCGCAGACCGGGGCGCTTCCTCGAGCGACTGACATCGGGCGAGCTGGCGACACAGCGGCATGAGCGGGCGGGTGGAGATCTCCTGCGGCGAATCGTGGCCGGCGGCTATCCGGCAGCCTTGGTCCGTAGCGGCCGGCGCCGCCGCGAGTGGTATCGCGCTTATGTGCAGGCGCTGATCCAGAGAGACGTTCGCGACCTCGCCCGCATCGCCGCACTGGACGTGCTCCCGCGCCTCATGGAGCTGGCCGCGGGACGAACGGCCCAACTCTCCAACGTCAGCGAACTGGCGGGTCCGTTTCAGCTCAGCAGGCCCACGATCCGGGAATACCTCATGCTCCTCGAGCGTCTGTTCCTCATCGAGACGCTGCCGCCCTGGAACCTGCGCAGGCTGGAGCGGCTCGTGAAGACGCCCAAGGTTCACGTGGGCGACACGGGCCTCGCCTGCGCGCTGCTGCGGATCGAGGAAAGCAACCTGGCCGCGAACCGCGAGGTGCTGGGACCGCTGCTGGAGACCTTCGTGTTCCAGGAGTTGCGCCGCCAGTCGGAGGCAATGGCGGGGGACGTGGCCTTCCACCACTTCAGGGATCGTGACGGCCATGAGGTGGATATCGTGATCGAGCAGGGCGCGCGCGCGGTGATCGGTGTCGAAGTCAAGGCGGGCAGCACGGTGCGCGAAGTGGACTTCCGGGGCCTCGCGAAGCTTCGCGACATCGCAGGCGACGGATTCCGCCGAGGCGTGGTCCTCTACGACGGAGAACTCATCCTGCGCTTCGGACCGGACATGTTCGCCGTCCCGATCGCGGCGCTGTGGGGCGAGTGAGGGGAGGTTCGGAAGAGAGTCGGAACCTCGTGCTTCAGACACTCTGTCGCATCCGCCTCGAGCGTCTGGAAGTTCGCTTCGGTCAACTCCCGTAACGGAACGCGGGCCAGTGGCTGTCCGCAAGTTCCGCCACGAGCCTGCCGACGCCCTACATGTTCGTGTAGTTCGGCCCGCCGCCGCCCTCCGGCGTCACCCACACGATGTTCTGCGTCGGATCCTTGATGTCGCAGGTCTTGCAGTGCACGCAGTTCTGCGCGTTGATCTGCAGCCGCTCGCCGCCGCCTTCGGCGGGCACGAACTCATACACGCCGGCCGGGCAGTAGCGGCTCTCGGGGCCGGCGTACTTCGCCAGGTTCACCTGCACCGGCACGGCAGGATCCTTCAGCGTCAGGTGCGCGGGCTGGTCCTCGCCGTGGTTGGTGTTCGAGATGAACACCGACGAGAGCCGGTCGAAGGTGAGCTTGCCGTCGGGCTTGGCGTACGCGATCGGCTTGCACTCGGCCGCGGGCTTCAGGTAGGTGTGGTCGGGCCGGTCGCGGTGCAGCGTCCACGGCGCGCGGCCGCCCAGCAGCTTGTGCTCGATGCCGTTCATGAGCGTGGCCGTCCATAGGCCCTTCTTGAACCACGCCTTGAAGTTGCGCGAGCGGTTGAGCTCGTCGTGCAGCCACGAACTCTCGAATGCCGCCGGGTAAGCCGTCAGTTCGTCGTGCGAACGGCCCGCCACCACGGCGTCGTACGCCGCCTCGGCCGCGAGCATGCCGGTCTTCAGGGCCGCATGGCTGCCCTTGATGCGCGCCGCGTTCAGGTAGCCTGCGTCGTCGCCGACCATTGCGCCGCCGGGGAACACCTGCTTGGGCAGCGACAGCAGCCCGCCGGCCGTGATCGCGCGCGCGCCGTAGCTCACGCGCTTGCCGCCCTCGAGGTACCAGCGGATGTTCTTGTGCGTCTTCCAGCGCTGCAGTTCCTCGAACGGGCTGAGGTACGGGTTCGAATAATCGAGGCCCACCACGTAGCCGAGCGAGACCTGGTTGTTCTCCATGTGATAGAGGAACGCGCCGCCGTACGTGTCGTCCGGCAGCGGCCAGCCGGCCGTGTGAACCACGAGGCCCGGCTCGTGCTTCTTCGGGTCGATCTCCCACAATTCCTTGATGCCGATGCCGTAGGTCTGCGGATCGCGCCCTTCGTCGAGTTTGTACTTCGCGATGAGCTGCCGGCCGAGATGCCCGCGGCAGCCTTCGGCGAACACCGTGTACTTCGCGTGCAGCTCCATCCCGAGCTGGAAGCTCTCGGTCGGCTCGCCGTCCTTGCCGACGCCCATGTTGCCGGTGGCCACGCCCTTCACCGCGCCGTTCTCGTCGTAGAGGATTTCCGCGGCGGGGAAGCCGGGGAAGATCTCGACGCCCAGTTCCTCGGCCTGCTGCGCCAGCCAGCGCACGACGTTGCCCAGGCTCACGATGTAGTTGCCATGGTTCTGGAAGATCGAAGGCAGCGCGAAGTTCGGCACGCGCATCGCGTTGTCGTTGCCGAACAGGAACACCATCGCGTCGTCGGTCACGGGCTGGTTGAGCGGCGCGCCCTTCTCCTTCCAGTCGGGAATGAGTTCGCCCAGCGCCTTCGGGTCCATCACGGCGCCCGAGAGGACGTGCGCGCCGGGTTCGGAACCTTTTTCAAGCACGACGACGGAGACGTCCTGCCCCTTCTCGGCGCTCAGCTGCTTCAGGCGGATCGCGGTGGCCAGGCCGGCCGGGCCGCCGCCGACCACGACCACGTCGTATTCCATTGCTTCGCGCGGTCCATACTGCGCCAGGATTTCTTCTTGGGTCATGGTGTCGGGGTCTCGCACATAATGATTCGAAATGCCGCAGGGATTCTACCGAGCGACCCGGCGGCCGCATTCGCAATTTCGAAAGGTTGCCTTCGTGAGTTACACCATCGATCTCTCCGGGCGCGTCGCATTCATCACCGGCGCATCGAGCGGCCTGGGCGCGCAGTTCTCGCGAGTGCTGGCCCGCGCGGGCGCGGCCGTGGTGCTGACCGGCCGCCGCGTCGAGAAACTGAAGACCCTGCGCGCGCAGATCGAGGGCGAGGGCGGCGACGCGCACGTGCTCGAACTCGACGTGACCGACGTCGACAGCATCAAGTCCGCTGTGGCCCACGCCGAAACCGAGGTCGGCTCCATCGACATCCTGGTGAACAACGCGGGCGTGAGCACCACGCAGCGCATGCAGGAGGTAACCGAGGAGGACTACGACTTCGTGTTCGCCACCAACACCAAGGGCATGTTCTTCGTGGCGCAGGAGGTGGGCAAGCGCATGATCGCGCGCTCGCGGGGCGCGGCGCCGGGCACGTTCACGGGCGGGCGCATCATCAACGTCGCGTCGATGGCGGGCCTGCGCGCGCTGCCGCAGATCGGCGTGTATTCGATGAGCAAGGCCGCGGTGATCCACATGACGCGCGCCCTCGCCATCGAGTGGGGCCGCTTCGGCATCAACGTCAACGCGCTGTGCCCCGGCTACATCGACACCGAGATCAACCACCACCACTGGTCGACCGAGCAGGGCCGCAAGCTCGTCGGCATGCTGCCGCGCAAGCGCCTGGGCAAGCCAGAGGACCTCGACGCGCTGATCGTGCTGCTCGCCTCCGACCAAAGTCACTTCGTCAACGGCGCGGTCGTCGCGGCCGACGACGGTTTCAGCCTTTAAACCTTTCCTTCCCGATCGATGAAGTTCGTCCTGCCCGAAGAGAAGAAGCTCGTCCACGAAATGACGTTCCCCATCCGCTGGGGCGACATGGACGCCATGGGCCACGTGAACAATGCGGCCTATTTCCGCTACCTGGAGGTGATCCGCATCGCGTGGTTCGACGCCTGCGGGTTCGCGCCCAATCCGCTCGGCGAGGGGCCGGTGATCATCAACGCGTTCTGCACCTTCCACAAGCAGTTCCAGTACCCCGGCGACGTGCTGGCGAAGATGTACGTGAGCGACCCCGGCCGCAGCTCGTTCGAGACCTGGGGCACGCTGGAGCGCGCCGACGACCCGGGCGTGGTCTACGCCAGCGGCGGCGCGACGACGGTGTGGGTGGACTTTCCGGCGCAGAAGTCCAAGGCGCTGCCGGAGTGGTTCCGCGCGCAGCTGGGGTAAGCGGCTCGGTGCGCGGGGGTTACTTCGTTTTCTCGCGCGGCACGCGACCCAGCAGATAGAACTCCGGGTTCGGCGCCATGTTGCTGAAGCTCGCCATGCGGTTCGACAGGCCGAAGAACGCCGTGATCGCGGCGATGTCCCAGATGTCCTCGTCGTCGAAGCCGTGCGCATGCAGCGCCTCGAAGTCGGCGTCGGCGATCTCGTGGGAGCGCAGGCATACCTTCATCGCGAAGTCGAGCATCGCGCGCTGGCGCGGCGTGATGTCCGCCTTGCGGTAGTTCACCGCGACCTGGTCCGCCACCAGCGGCTTCTTCTCGTAGATGCGCAGCAGCGCGCCGTGCGCCACCACGCAGTAGAGGCACTGGTTCGCCGCGCTCGTCGTCGTGACGATCATCTCGCGGTCGCCCTTGGTGAGCGAACCCTCCTCCTTCTCCATCAGTGCGTCGTGGTAAGCGAAGAAGGCGCGCCATTCCGCGGGGCGGCGGGCCAGCGCGAGGAACACGTTGGGCACGAAGCCCGCCTTTTCCTGCACCTCGAGGATGCGAAGGCGGATGTCCTCGGGCAGGTCGGCCAGGTCGGGCAGGGGGTAGCGGGCGGCGGTCATGGCGCGAAGGGTAGCATCGTGCGCATCGAAAGAGGAGTCCTTCCATGCCCCCGATCCCCCCCGATCTGCTGAGCGACGATCCGGCCACGCAGGCCGGCCTCGCCACCCGCCGCGCCGTGCTCGGCGATGCCTACGTCGATGCCGCGCTGGGCCGGTCCACGGCCTTCACCGCGCCGCTTCAGGAAGCGGTGACGAAGCACGCGTGGGGCAACACCTGGCAGCGTGGGGGCATCGACCTGAAGACCCGCAGCATCGTCACCGTATCGATGCTCGTGGCGCTGGGCAGGACGCACGAACTCAAGGTGCATGTGCGCGGCGCGCTGAACAACGGCGTGACGCCCGAGGAGCTGCAGGAGATCTTCCTGCACGCCTCGGTGTACTGCGGGTTTGCGGCGGCGCTCGATGCGTTTCGCGTCGGCTCGGAAGTGATCGACGCCTGACAGCCTTCAGAACTCCTGCAGCAACTGCGCGCGCCGCTGCTGATACCAGCGCTGCAGGCATTCGCGGTCGGTGCAGCGCGCCTGCCGCGAATCGGCGTACTCGGTGCGGCGGCGGAAGCCCTCGGGGTCGCGCGTGAGCGCGCTCGCCTGCGCCTGCAGGCGGCGAATGTCGCTGTCGATCTGCGACAGCTCCTCGTCGCTCGCGACGCGCTCGCGCGCCGCGCCCATCGAGCCGGTGTCGGGCGGGGTCGACGCCATGAGCGACGCCGGGTCGTTCAGCGACGCGAGCTTGCGCGCCGCCATGCGCGTCTTCGACGCCTGCCGGCCGAGCACGTGCTCGTACGACTGCTCGCTCGCGGCGAAAAGCACTTGCGCGCGCCGCAGGAACTCGCTGCGCGATTCGCCCGCACGGTCCGTGGCGCCGAGCGCCGCGTAGTGCTCGGCAAGCTTCATCTGGATGTCGGCCAGCGGCGTCGATGGCGCGGGTGTGGCTTCCCCCGCCAGCTGGCATGCGGTGATCAATGCAATCTCGGCATCGCGCAGGCGACCGTCCGCGGCGGCCTCGCGCGCCACCGTCACATAGGCGGTAGGCTCCGGCGCGCTCCCGTGGGCCAGGCCGGTGCGCAGGGTGAACTGGCCGTCGCGGCTGCCATTCGCCTGGGCCACGGGATCGAGGTCGCAACCGGTCGGATGCTTCGCCGTGATCACCTGGGCCGCCGGCAAGGCCGACGAATCGGACGGCGCGCTCGCGGGCTTCGGCGCGGCGATCTGCGACGCCTGTGTCGGCGGCGGCGGCTTCTGCACGGCGCGCTGCACGCCCCACAGCACGAGCAGGCCTGCCGCCAGCGCCGCGGCGAAGATCAGTCCCTTGCGAAACCTCGCGTTCATGGGCTCACCTTACGCCACTGTCGCGCGGAATGTGCGCGTGGCTCACAGAAAGTCACAAATGTGTACAGCACGGCAGAGCCACCCGCCCGGGGACAAGAAACTAGACGCCGGCCATCAGCTTGTGGACGAGATCGGCCGTGGTGTTCGCGCGGTACTTGCGCATGAGCCGCGCGCGATAGATTTCCACGGTGCGGTGAGAGATGTTGAGGGTCTTGCCGATTTCCTTGGAGGTCAGGCCGTCGAGCAAGCGCGCCGCCACTTCGCGCTCGCGCGCCGTGAGTTCCGCCTTCACCGGCCGCTGCGAGCTGAGGTCCTCGAACGACCAGATGCCCGCCTCGTGCGGGTCTTCGCGATTGAGCGAGCGGCCGGTGACGTGGCACCAGAACACCTCGCCGCTCGCGCGCTTCATGATGCGGTCGTCGGCGTAATGCCCCTTGGCGTTGAGGATCGGCGCCATGCGTGCGCCGAGGCGCTCGTATTCGTCGACGCTGGGGTAGAGCACCATGAACGACTGGCCGATGAGGTTCTCGCGCGACCAGCCGAACATCTCGCACAGCTGCCGGTTGCAGTCCACGATGTTGCGATTGCGCGAGACGCACAGGCCCACCGGGGCGAGGTCGAATGCGAGCCTGTAGTCGACGTCCATCGGGGTAAGCTTCTACGAATTACTACCTAAACCCATAGGTAGTATCGTAGCGGCTCGCTGCGCGCGTGCGCGTACGGGTTTCTAGCAGGAGATGAACGGTGAACAAGATCTTCCCCAACGCGGCTGCCGCCCTCGACGGCGTGGTGCGCAGCGGCCAGCTGATGGCCGTCGGCGGCTTCGGGCTCTGCGGTATTCCCGAGGCCCTGATCGAGGCGTTGCGCGCAAGCGGCGCGAAGGACCTCACGGTCATTTCCAACAATGCGGGGGTCGATGGCTTCGGCCTCGGCAAGCTGCTGGAGACGCGGCAGATCAAGAAGATGATTTCGTCCTACGTCGGCGAGAACAAGGAGTTCGAGCGGCAGTACCTCGCGAAGGAGCTCGAACTCGAGTTCACGCCGCAAGGCACGCTCGCCGAGAAGCTGCGCGCGGGCGGCGCGGGCATTCCCGCGTTTTTCACCAAGACCGGCGTCGGGACGATGGTCGCCGAGGGCAAGGAGATTCGTGAATTCGACGGCGAGCAGTACGTGATGGAGCGTTCGCTCGTCCCCGATGTTTCGCTGGTGAAGGCCGACGTCGCCGACACGAGCGGCAACCTTCGCTTCCGCCTGACGGCGCGCAACTTCAACCCCGCCGTCGCGATGGCCGGCAAGGTCTGCATCGTCGAGGTGGAGAAGATCGTGGAAGTGGGCGAGCTCGCGCCCGACGACATCCACCTGCCGGGGATCTACGTGAACCGGCTCGTGCTCAACGCCACCCCCGAGAAGCGCATCGAGAAGCGCACGACTCGTCCCGCCTGAGGAGAACGACATGCCCTGGACCCAAGACCAGATGGCCGCGCGCGCGGCGCAGGAACTCGAGGACGGCTTCTACGTGAACCTCGGCATCGGCATCCCCACGCTCGTGGCCAACTACACCGGCGACAAGGAAGTGTGGCTGCAGTCCGAGAACGGCATGCTGGGCATCGGCGCTTTCCCCCGCGAGGACGAGGTCGACGCCGACCTCATCAACGCCGGCAAGCAGACCGTCACCACCATCAAGGGCTCGTCCATCTTCGGCAGCCACGACAGCTTCGCGATGATCCGCGGCGGCAAGATCAACCTCTCGATCCTCGGCGCGATGCAGGTGAGCGAGAAGGGCGACCTCGCCAACTGGATGATTCCCGGCAAGATGGTCAAGGGCATGGGCGGCGCGATGGACCTCGTGGCGGGCGTGCCGCGCGTCATCGTGCTGATGGAGCACGTCGCGAAGAAGAAGGACGGCACCGAGGACCTGAAGATCCTGCCCCAATGCACCCTGCCGCTCACGGGCGTGGGCGTGGTGGACCGACTGATCACCGATCTCGGCGTGTTCGACGTGACCGACAAGGGCCTGAAGGTCGTCGAGCTCGCGCCGGACACGAGCTTCGAGCAGGTGCAGTCCAAGACCGGCGTGACGCTCATCGCCTGAAGGGCGTTCGCACCGCTCTCGCATAAGATGACCGGCGCCCGCGCGCTCGAAGGCCTGTGGCGGCTCGCCGGGCTGCCGGGCGATGCGCTGCGCGAATGCAGCTTGACGGGAGCCGACCCGGTCTTTCCGTCTTCGTTCGCGGTCGCCACCGCGGCGCAGTCGACGATCGCCGCCGCGGCACTCGCGGCGTGCGAGGTCGGCCACGTGCGCGGCGTGCCGCGTCAAGGCGTCTCGGTCGACATCGAGCATGCGTCGGTCGAGTGCCTGGCCTGGTTCAGCATCGACGGCCGCGTGCCCGATCCGTGGGACGCCTTCTCCGGCCTCTATCGCGCCAGCGACAGCTGGGTGCGCATCCATGCGAATTTCGCGCACCACCGCGAAGGCGCGCTGAAACTGCTGGGCCTGGACCCGGTCCGGGCCTCGCGCGAAGACGCCGAGCGCGCGATGCTGTCGTGGCACGCCCTCGACTTCGAGGCCGCGGCCGCGCAGCGGGGCCTGGTGGCGAGCGCCTTGCGCACCTTCGACGAATGGGATGCGTCGCCGCAGGGAACAGCCATCGCGGGCCAGCCGCCGATGACGATGGAGCGCGTGCGCGATGCGCCCGTGCTGGACCTGCCGCCGCTCGACGCATCGCAGCGTCCGCTCGAAGGCCTGCGCGTCCTCGATCTCACGCGCATCCTGGCCGGCCCCGTGGGCGGGCGTGCGCTGGCGGCGTACGGCGCCGACGTGATGATGGTCACGTCGCCGAACCTGCCCAACATCGAAGCCGTGGCCGACACGAGCCGCGGCAAGCGCTCCGCGCACGTCGACCTGCGCACCGAGGCCGGCCGCGCTTCGATGGACCACCTGGTGAAGGACGCGCATGTGTTCGTGCAGGGCTATCGGCCGGGCGGCCTGCGCGATCTGGGTTTCGGTTTCGAAGACGTCGCGCAGCGGCGCCCGGGCATCGTGTACGTCTCGCTCTCCGCCTACGGCCCGCAAGGCCCGTGGTCGCAACGACGCGGTTTCGACTCCCTCGTGCAGACCGCGATGGGTTTCAACCATGCCGAAGGCCTTGCACAGGGCGACGGCAAGCCGCGGCCGATGCCCATGCAGATCCTGGACCAGGCCACGGGCTACCTCATCGCTTTCGGCGCGGCCGCTGCGCTGGCGCGCCAGCAGCGCGAAGGCGGCAGCTGGCATGTGCGCGTGTCGCTCGCGCAGACGGCGCAATGGCTGCGCGGGCTTGGCCGCGTCGAGGGTGGACTCACGGCGAAGCGGCCCGCGATCGACCCCTATGTCGAGGTCACCGCCAGCGGATTCGGCGCCCTCGGCGCGATCCGGCACAGCGCGAAGCTCGCGCGCACGCCGGCAAGTTGGACACGTCCATCCGTTCCGCCCGGACACTCCCCGCCACACTGGTAACTTCTCGCTACAGCGTAGGGAATGCGGCTGACATCGTCTGCTCGCCCCAGCCTGCGCCAGGGCGGTAGACGCGCCTGCGCGACCGTTGCGGATCGTTCTTCATCATCCCGGTATCGAATCACCAAAGGCCGGCCCCAGCGTCCGGCGAAAGGTCAGGGACATGAAATCGAAGATCGCTCTGCTGTGCATCCTCGGGGCGGCCAGCGTCAATGCATTGGCCTGCTACACCGTGTACGACCGCTCGAACAACGTCGTCTACAACGCGCAGACGCCGCCCGTGGACATGCGCCTGCACGTGGGCGACACGGTGCCGCGCGCCTTCCCCGGCGGCCACATGGTCTTCGATGCCGCGGCCACCAACTGTCCGGCCGTGCAGTCGGCGAACCTGGCCGAATCCGCGCCTCGCCGCCAGGCCGGTGCTTCCGCATCGCCGTTGCTGACCGATCGCGCCGTGGTGGCGGCGCTGCAGGTGCCCCACAGGACCCTGGGCAACGTGGCGGTGGTTCCAGCGAGCATCGCGAAGGACGTCCAGTTCTCGACGATGAGCGTGGTGGCGTCGGATACGCGCTCGTCGGCGCCTGCGCCCGCGTTCGCATCGGCCCGGCCGATGTTGTCGACACAGGTGATGGGCGCGGGTCCGGCTTATGCCCCCATGCCGACCGTCGATTCGCCTGCTTCGCCACCCGCGAAGATCAGCTATCACGGCAAGACGATCATTCAGCGTTGAGCGTCAAGCGCGAGCCTGAAACCGTCGGCTCAGGAACCTCGATCCGCTCAGCCCGAACCGCCACGGAACATCCGCGGCCTTGCTGATGCCGATGCGCGGTCCTTCGAGGATGTTCTCGTCGCCCGTCGCCGCAAGTACTTTGAACGGCGCACGATCGAGTCGGTGGCCGTTGAACGCATGCACGATCCCCAGCGCCTGCCCGACACGCCCCGGTCCGGCGCAGAGCAGGCGCACATCGTCGAGGCCGCGCCGTTCGCGCATCGTGGGAATGCCCTGAAGCGGTTCCACCGCGCGGATCAGCACCCCCGCGCCGTGCCCGTCTTCGCGGCACACGAAATTCAGGCACCAGTGAATGCCATAGGACCGATAGACATAGGCGCGACCGGGCGGGCCGAACATCGCGCGGTTGCGTTCGGTCGGCCCCGTGTAGCGGTGCGACGCCGGGTCTTCCCGGTCGTAAGCCTCGGTCTCGACGAGGCGCCCGCCCACGCCGTCCACCAGCAGCACGGCGCCGATCAGCATGCGCG
>NZ_JBFWNP010000057.1:0-32507 GCF_050250995.1 Ramlibacter sp. | reverse complement strand
GCACCGCCTCTTCGACGGCGATCTCGTCGAACGGGTTCATGCTCATCTTCACGTTCGCGAGATCGACGCCCGTGCCGTCCGACTTGACGCGGACCTTGACGTTGTAATCGATGACTCGCTTGACTGCTACGAGGACCTTCATGGCCTGGCTCCTGCCCGCGGGGGGAATTGACGTTTACGTAAACTGGAATTCTATGAGGCCCGCGTGGTACCGCCAGAGACCTCGAAAAAAGAACGAGCGTTCTATTTCGCGATTATAGGTGGAGACGTGCCCCCCCATGCGGGTAACTCAGGACCGGCACGGCGAAGCCGCGCGCTTACATTGGCGAAGACTTCCAAGGAGCGTCTTCCCATGAGAAAACATCTTGCCTGCCTGGCCGCGCTCGCCGCGTTCGCAGTCCCGCACGTGTCGGCGCAGACCGTGCTTACCGCCTCGAGCTGGATCCACCCGACGCACGCGCTCACGGTGTCGCTCAACGAATGGTGCGGCCTCGTGGACAAGAATTCCGCGGGCAAGGTCAAGTGCAACATCCTCCCGCGCCACATTTCCACGCCGCCGGGCACCTACGACGCGGTGCGCAACGGCCTCGTGGACGTGTCGTTCACCGTCCACGGCTACACGCCCGGGCGCTTCGTGCTGACCAAGATGGCGGAGGTGCCCTTCCTCGGCGACTCCGCGGAGTCGCTTTCGGTCGCCTTCAACCGCGTCGCCTCGAAGCACCCGCAGTTCACCGCCGAGCATCCCGGCGTGAAGGTGCTCGCCTATTTCACGCACGGCCCCGGCATCATCTTCAACACCAAGAAGCCGGTGACGAAGATGGAAGACCTGCTCGGCCTCAAGTGGCGCGTTGGCGGCGGCATGATCAACGACATCGGCAAGGCCGTCGGCATGAACGCGACGCTGAAGCCCGCGCCCGAATCGTACGAGCTGCTCTCCGGCGGCGTGATGGACGGCACGTTCTTCCCCGCCGAGTCCATCGAGGGCTTCAAGATCGACAAGATCATCAAGCACGCGACCATCTTCCCCGGCGGCCTGTACAACACCAGCTTCGCGTTCTTCATGAACCCGGCCAAGTACAACGCGCTGGGCGCGGCCGAGAAGAAGGCCATCGATGCCGCGTCCGGCGAAGTGCTGGCGCGGCTCATCGGCCGCCAGTGGGACAAGGCCGATCGCGTGGCGCACGGCCTCATGCAGGCGAACAACGTCCAGGTCGTGAAGGCCGACGCGAAGTTCATCGCCGACATGAAGGTGAAGACCTCCCCGCTCGAGCAGCAATGGGTGAAGGACGCCGAAGCCAAGGGGCTGAAGGACGCGGCGAAGGTGATGGCGGAGTTCCGCGCCGAAATCGCGAAGGCGGCGAAATAGGTCCCGCGACGACACCGACGCTCTGCTACAAAGGCGGCACGAGTTTGCCGCCTTTGTCTTGGGCGCAAGGAATACGATGAAGAAGCTGCTGGAGCTGGCCTGCGGCCTGCTGTCGGGCCTGGCCCTGTTCGGGATCATGGTGCTCACGTTCTTCGACGTGATGGGCCGCAAGTTCGCCAACCACTCGATCCCCGGCTCGCTCGAGATCACCGAGCTGCTGATGGTCGTCGTGATCTTCGGCGCGCTGCCGCTGGTGTCGAACCGCGGCGAGCACGTCGAGTTCGATTCGCTCGACCCCTACCTGCCCGGCTGGCTGCGCAAACTGCAGTCCGTCGCCGTCCACCTGCTCTGCGCCGTGCTGCTGATCGGACTCGGCTGGCTGATGTTGCGCACCGGCGCGCAGTTCACCGAGACCGGCGAGACGACCGCGCAGCTCAAGATCCCGAAGGCGCCCTTCATCTACGGCATGGGCGTGCTGTGCGCGCTCACGGGTCTCGTCCACCTCTTCATGGTCGCGAAGCCTCCGGTGGACAGGGCCGAGGGCGAGGGGGCCGCGCTGTGACGGAATCGATGATCGGCTTCGGCTGCATCTTCCTGCTCGCGGTCCTGCGCGTGCCGCTCGCGTTCGCGATGGGCATCGTCGGCTTCTGCGGCATCGGCCTGCACGTCGGCTGGCAGCCGGCCATGGCGAGCATGGCGCAGGTCGTGCACGAGACGGGCTTCGCCTACACGCTGTCCGTGATTCCGCTTTTCATCCTCATGGGCAATTTCGTTGCGCGCGCCGGCCTGGCGCACGAGCTGTTCCAGGCGGCCTACGCCTTCATCGGTCACAAGCGGGGCGGGCTTGCGCATGCGACGATCGCCGCGTGCGCCGGATTCGGCGCGATCTGCGGCTCGTCCATCGCCACCGCGGCGACCATGAGCAAGGTGGCGTATCCCTCCATGCGGAAACTCGGCTACAGCGAGTCCCTCTCCGCCGGC
Source organism: Ramlibacter sp. (assembly GCF_050250995.1). Classification (GTDB taxonomy): domain Bacteria; phylum Pseudomonadota; class Gammaproteobacteria; order Burkholderiales; family Burkholderiaceae_C; genus Ramlibacter. The sequence continues at coordinate 30,160 of NZ_JBFWNP010000057.1, read as the reverse complement.
GCCATGGCCGCGGGCGGCACGCTGGGCATCATGATTCCGCCGTCGACCATCATGGTGATCTACGGCATCGTCACGCAGACGAACATCGGCAAGCTCTTCGCCGCGGGCGTGATCCCCGGCCTGCTGACGGCGGCGCTGCTGATGGCGGGCATCGTGTTCATCACCTCGCGCGACCCCGAGCATGCGCCGGCCGGAGAGCGCACGTCGTGGCCCGATCGCTGGCGGGCGATGCGCGGCATCTGGGGCGTGGTGGTGCTGATCGTGGTGGTGCTGGGTGGCATCTACGGCGGACTGTTCACGGCCACCGAGGGCGCGGGTTTCGGCGCGTTCGGCGCGTTCGTGTTCGCGCTGCTGCGCGGCCGGCTCACGATGCGCATCGTGTTCGACGTGCTGGTCGAGTCCGCGCGCACGACCGCGATGCTCTTCACGCTGCTCATCGCGGCGACGGTGTTCGCCAACTTCGTGAATTTCACCTCGATGCCCGGCGACCTGAAACAGGCGATCACGAGCTCGGGCCTGTCGCCCACGATGGTGATCGTGGCCATGATGGGGATCTACGTCGTGCTCGGCACGGTGATGGAGGAGCTCACGATGGTGCTGCTCACCATCCCGCTGTTCTTCCCCATCGTCACGGGCCTCGGCTTCGATCCCGTGTGGTTCGGCGTGCTGATCGTGATGATCGTTCAGATCGGCCTGATCTCGCCGCCGGTGGGCATGAACCTCTTCGTCATCAATTCGCTGCTGCCCGGCGTGGGCCTGAAGCAGATCTTCCGCGGCTGCTGGCCCTTCGTCGCGATCATGGTCGGCGTGCTGGCCATCCTGATCGCGTTTCCGCAGCTCAGTCTGTGGCTGCCTTCGTTGATGAAGTGAGCGGCGGCGCGGCGGCCCTGTGGACCACCTGCTGCGGATACGGAATCTCGATGCCCTCCGCGCGCAGGCCGTTCAGCAGGGCGATGTTCACGTCGGACTTCACGTTCACCTGGCCGTTCTGCGGATCCTCGATCCAGTAGTACAGCGTGAAGTCCAGGCCATGCAGGCCGAAGTTGACCAGCCGCGCCGAGGGCGCGGGCTCCGCGATGACGCGATTCACCGACACGGCGGCATCGACGAGGATGCGCCGCACCACGTCGACGTCGCTCGAATAGCCGACGGAGACGTCGGACGACAGCAGCACCTTGGTGTCGCCGAGCGACAGGTTCTCGATCCGCTCGGTGATGAGTTTCTCGTTGGGCACGATGGACTCGCGGCCGTTGGCCGAACGGATGAGCGTGTAGCGCGTCTTGATGTCGACCACGAGACCTTCGAAGTTGTCGACGCGCACGCTGTCGCCGATGCGCAAGCTGCGCTCGAAGAGGATGACGAAGCCGCTCACGTAGTTGGCCGCGAGCTTCTGCAGGCCGAAGCCGATGCCCACGCCGAGCGCGCCGCCGAGCACCGACAGCGCCGTGAGATCCACGCCCGCCGTCGACAGCGCGAGCAGCAGGCCGACCAGCAGCAGGGACGCGCGGATCGCGTTGGCCGACGCCTTGCGCAAGGACAGGTCGTGGACCGCGTCGCGCAGCACCCGCTTCTCGAGCGCGGCGGACACCCACAGCGCCACCATGAGCACGACGCCGGCCGACAGGATGCCCTGCAACAGCGACAACAGGCTGATCTTCGCCTTGCCGGCGGCGAACTGGATCTTCTCCATCTCGTCGACGACGACGGGCAGCAGGCCGAGGATCCACAGCACGGCGGCGAGCCAGGCCATCCAGGAGAAGACGCGCTCGACGGACCGCGCGAAGCCGGACGAGGGAAACACCACGGCCAGGATGCGCGCGATGAAGCGGATGCCCGCAAGCGCGAGCAGCATGGGAATCGCGATGGCGAGCAGCGGCACGGGCTGGTAGCGCGCGAGCATGGCGCGTGCGCCGAACACCAGCGCGAGCGCCAGCAGCGGGAACAGGAGACCGTCGACGGTGGCCTTGCCGAACCAGACCGAGTCGGCGCCGACAAGGTGCTGAATGCGGGCCTGGACACCGTGTGCCGGCTCGCCCACGGCGGCGCCCTCGCCCGCCGCGCCGCGTCGGCGGCCAGCCGCCCATGCCGTCAGCCACGCGAGCGCCAGGCTGCCCGCGAGCGCAGCGATTTCCCACTGCAAGCCGGCGTGGCCCAGGTTGCGCAGCAGTCGCGCGAGAACGTCCATGCCCGCGGCCGGCCCCTACAGGTCCGCCAGCGCGCGCACGTGCGCCTCGACGCTGCGCCCGAGCGCGCTCAGGTTGTAGCCGCCTTCCAGCGACGACACGATGCGCCCCTTCGCGTACTTGTCCGCGACCTCCTTGATGCGCTCGGTCATCCACACGTAGTCGGCCTCGACCAGGCCCAGTTGCCCCAGGTCGTCCTCGCGGTGCGCATCGAAGCCCGCGCTGATGAAGATCATCTCGGGCCGGAAGGCTTCGAGGCGCGGCAGCCAGCTCTGGACGATGGCCTGCCGGATCGGCTCGCCCTTCGTGTACGCGGGCACGGGGATGTTGACCATGTTCCCGGCCAGGGGCTGCGTGCCGGTGTACGGATAGAAGGGATGCTGGAACAGGCCGACCATCAGCACGCGCTCGTCGCCCGCCAGGATGTCCTCGGTGCCGTTGCCGTGATGGACGTCGAAGTCGACCACGGCCACGCGCTTCAGGCCATGATGGTCCAGCGCGTGCAGCGCCGCGACCGCCACCGAGTTGATCATGCAGAACCCCATGGCCCGGGCGCGGCACGCATGGTGGCCCGGCGGGCGGACGGCGCAGAACGCGTTGCTCAGTTCGCCGCCGATGACAGCATCGGTCGCCGCGACGGCCGCGCCCGCGGCACGCAAGGCGGCGGACAGGCTGTACGGATTCATGGCGGTATCGGGGTCGATGTAGCGCAGGCCATCGGGGTCGTCGGCCACTTCCCGCGCCAACTCGTGCAGGGTCGCCACGTGGCTCTCGGTGTGGGCACGCTGCACCGCGTCGACGGAGGCGAGCGGCGCTTCGCGCCGCTCGAGCGCATCGCCCAGGCCCGAGGCGATGAGACGATCCTCGATCGCGTCGAGCCGCTCCGGGCACTCGGGATGGCCGCGCCCCATGTCGTGGCGCCGGCAGTCGGGGTGGGTGAAATAACCGGTCCGGGTCGCCGCCATACTCGTCTCTTCGCCTCTTCGGCCTTGTTCACTGCAAGGAAAATTCGGATAACGTCATGCCCATGGATGCAGCACAACGAAAACTCGAAACGCTCCTCGACCAGCTTAACACGGTGATCGTCGGCAAACCCTCCCAGGTCCGCGACTGCGTGGCCTGCCTGATCGCGGGGGGCCACCTGCTGATCGAGGACGTTCCCGGCGTCGGCAAGACGACCCTCGCCCATGCGCTCGCGCGCGCCTTCGGCCTGCAGTTCTCGCGCGTGCAGTTCACGGCCGACCTCATGCCGAGCGACCTCTCGGGCGTGTCGATCTACGACCGCGGCCGCGAATCCTTCATCTTCCACCCCGGCCCGATCTTCGCGCAGGTGCTGCTGGCCGACGAGATCAACCGCGCGAGCCCCAAGACCCAGAGCGCGCTGCTGGAAGCCATGGAGGAGAAACAGGTGACGGTGGAAGGCGAGACGCGCCCGCTGCCCTCGCCCTTCTTCGTGATCGCCACGCAGAACCCGCACGACCAGTTGGGCACCTTCGCGCTGCCGGAGTCCCAGCTCGATCGCTTCCTCATGCGCATCTCGCTCGGCTACCCGGACCGCAAGGCCGAGCGCGAGCTGTTCAACGGCGTCGATCGCCGCGACATGATCGAGCGGCTGGGCAACACCTTGTCGCCCGTCGAGCTGATGGCGCTGCAGCAGAAGGTGCTGGACGTGCATGCGGCCGACGCGCTGCTCGATTACGTGCAGGACCTGGTGGCGGCGACGCGCTCGGGCCGCTGGTTCCTGCAGGGCCTCTCGCCGCGCGCGGGCATCGCCGTGATCCGCGCGGCGAAGGCGCAGGCGCTGCTCTCGGGACGCGACTACGCGGCGCCCGACGATGTGCAGGCGATCTTTCCGCAGACGGTGGCGCACCGGCTCATCCCCGTCGGCGACGCCGGACGCGGGCCGATCGAGCAGGTGAAGGCGATGCTGGAAGGGGTGGCGCTGCCGTGACGGCGTCCGCGCTGAATCCGGTCGGTTTCGCACGCAGCAAGTTCCGCGCGTGGTGGCAGGCGCGCCTGCCGCTTTCGGATACCACCACCCTCACGCAGCGCAACGTCTACATCCTGCCCACGCGGCCCGGCTTCATGCTGGTCGCGACGCTGCTGGTTCTCCTGATCGGCTCCATCAACTACCAGCTGAATCTCGGCTACCTCCTCACCTTCCTGCTCGCGGGCAGCGCCGCCGTCGGCATGCACGTGTGCCACGGCACGCTGCGCGGGCTCACGATGAACCTCGCGCAGCCCGAGGCGCAGTTCGCGGGCGCGGCGGCCATGCTCACCGTGGTGCTCACCAATACGCGCCGCTCGACGCGGCACGGCATCGGCCTGGCCGTGCTCGACGAATCGCGCGAGGACCGCTGGGCCTGGAGCGACGTGCCCGCACAAGGCACCTGCACGGTCCACGTCGCGTTCCGGCCGGACCGGCGCGGCCTGCACCGCGTGCCGCCGCTCACGGCGGAGACGCGCTTTCCGCTCGGCACCTTCCGCGTGTGGACCGTGTGGCGGCCCGCCGCGCAGGTGATGGTGTATCCGGCGCCCGAGGCCTTCCCGCCGCCGCTGCCGCCGGGCGAGCCGCGCGCGGGCGGCGCCGCGGCGACACGGCCGCAGACGAGCGGCGAGTTCGAGGGCGTGCGCGCGTATCGGCGCGGCGACCCGCTCAAGCTCGTGGTGTGGAAAAAGGCCGCGAAGACGGGCGAGCTCGTGAGCCGCGACACGATGCAGGCGCAACGCTACGAGCTCTGGCTCGACTACGCGCAGGCCGGTCCGCCCGAGAAGGAGCATCGCCTTTCGCGCCTCGCGGCCTGGGTGCTGCAGGCCGACAAGCTGGGCACCGACTACGGGCTGCGCCTGCCGGGGCAGGACATCGCGCCCGCGAGCGGCGAGGCGCACAAGCGCCGGTGCCTGGAGGCGCTCGCGCTATGTTGAACGCCCTTCGCCAGCGGGCGGCGTCGCTGCCGCGAGAAGCGCGCGACACGCTGTTTCTGCTGGTCGTGATCGGCTGGGTGATGTTGCCCCACGCCGCGAACCTGCCCTGGTGGTGCGGACTGCTCGCCGCCTCCGTGCTCGCGTGGCGCGGCACGCTCGCCGTGCGCGGGCAGCCGCTGCCGGGCAAGTGGTGGCTGCTCGGCCTGCTCGCATTCGCCGTCGCCGCGACTTTCCTCACGCACCGCACGCTGCTCGGGCGCGACGCGGGCGTGACGCTCATCGTGATCCTGCTCGCCCTGAAGACCCTGGAACTGCGCGCGCGGCGCGACGCCTTCGTCGTCTTCTTCCTGGGCTTCTTCACGATGCTCACCAACTTCTTCTTCTCGCAGTCGCTGGCGCTCGCCGCCGCGATGCTGATCGGCCTGCTCGGCCTGCTCACCGCGCTCGTCAACGCGCACCTGCCCGTGGGACGGCCGCCGCTTTCCGAAGCCGCGAAGACCGCCGCCTGGATGGCCCTGCTCGGCGCGCCGGTGATGGCGGTGCTGTTCGTGCTGTTCCCCCGCTTCGCGCCGCTGTGGGGCATTCCCGGCGACGCGATGACCGGCAGAAGCGGCCTCTCGGCCAACATGCAGATCGGCACCGTCGCGAAGCTCGCGCTCGACGAGAGCGTCGCGATGCGGGCGCGTTTCTTCGACGCCGTGCCGCTGCAGAACGACCTGTACTGGCGCGGCCCCGTGCTCTCGAACTTCGATGGCCGCGAGTGGCGCCCGCTCACGCCGCGCTACGCGCAGCGCTCGCTCACCTGGTTCAATCCGCAACTGCGCGTGCAGGGTCCGCCCCTGCGCTACGAGGTGACGCTGGAGCCGCACAACCGGCCGTGGCTGCTCGTGCTCGACGCGGCGACGCAGCCGCCGCGCGCGGAGGGGCTCGAATCGATCATAACCGGCGAGCTGCAATGGCTCTCGCTCAAGCTCGTCACCGACTTGCTGCGCTACCGGGCCGAGAGCTACCCGGATTTCCGCCACGGGCCGAGTACCATCGCGGGCGTTCTGCCGGAGTACCTGGAGCTCCCCGCGGGCCTGAATCCGCGCACCCTGCAGCTCGCAGCCGACATCCGCCGCGAGGCCGGCCCCGGCGCGGACCGCGCGGCGCTCGTGCGCGCGGCGATGCAGCGCCTGGCGAGCGGCGGCTATTCGTACACGCTCGAGCCCGGCGTGTACGGCCAGCACACGGCCGACGAGTTCTGGTTCGACAAGAAGGAAGGCTTCTGCGAGCACATCGCCTCGGCATTCGCGGTCCTGACGCGCGCGATGAACATCCCCACGCGCATCGTCACCGGCTACCAGGGCGGCGAGCGCAATCCGGTCGACGGCTACTGGACGATCCGGCAAAGCGACGCGCACGCGTGGACCGAGGTCTGGCTCGGCCCCCAGGGCTGGGTGCGCGTCGACCCCACCGAGGCGGTGGCGCCGCTGCGCGTGGGCGCGCTGCAGCGCCTGCAGGCGCCGCGCGGCGTGATCGCATCGACCATCGCGACGGTGGACCCCAACCTCGCCGCGAACCTGCGCGCGGCCTGGGAGGCCCTGAACAACAGCTGGAACCAGTGGATCCTCAACTACACGCAGAGCAAGCAGCTCGACCTGCTGAAGAACCTCGGCTTCGAGTCGCCGAGCTGGGAGGACCTGAGCTACGTGTTGCTCGCGATCATCGTTGGCGTGGCGTTGCTCGGCGCAGGCTGGAGCTGGTGGGACAAGGCGCAACACGATCCGTGGCTGCGCCTGCTCGGGGCCGCGCGGCGCCGGCTCGGGAAGGCCGGGCTGGAAGTTCCCGCCACCGCACCGCCGCGCCAGATCGCTACGCTTGTCACCGACCGTTTCGGCGAATCGGGCCGCGCTCTGGCCGAATGGCTGCTCATGCTGGAGGCGCAACGCTATTCGCGGGCGCCGTCGGCGAACCTTGCCGCGCTGCGGCACCGCTTCAACCAACTCGTCTGGCCGCAGTGAAATTCCGATCGCCTTTCGTCGCCCTCGTCCTTGTCGCCGCCGCGCATGCGGCGTGGGCGCAAGCCGCGACGCAACAGTCCTCGCGCAAGAAGCCCGCCCCCGCCGCCGAGCAGGCCGGGCCCCGCGGCACGCCCTATGCCAGTCGCGATGACGCGATGAAGTTCGCCGAGGACATCGCCATCCGCAAGGGGCTCGACCCGGCCTGGACGCGCGAGATCGTGGGCCAGGCGCAGAAGCTTCCGTCCGTCGTGCGGCTCATGCAGCCCGCGCCCGCCGGCACGGCGAAGAACTGGCGCGTCTACCGCAGCCGCTTCATCGACCCCATCCGCATCGGCGCGGGCGTGAGGTTCTGGCAGGAGAACCGCGCGACGCTGGAGCGCGCGGAAAAAGAGTTCGGCGTGCCCGCCGAGATCATCGTGGGCATCATCGGCGTGGAGACGATCTACGGCCAGCAGATGGGATCGTTCCGCGTGCTCGACACGCTGGCCACGCTCGCCTTCGATTTCCCCACCTCGCATCCGCGCGCGGCGGAGCGCACGACGTACTTCCGCGGCGAGCTCGAGCAGTTCCTCGCGCTCCACGGCACGGCGAAGACCGATCCGCTGCGCGCGCGCGGCAGCTATGCGGGGGCGATGGGCATGCCGCAGTTCATGCCGACCAGCCTCGCGCGCTGGGGCATCGACTACGACGACGACAAGCAGATCGACCTGGTGCGCAGCACGCCCGACGTGATCGGCTCCGTGGCGAATTATATCAAGGGCTACGGCTGGATCACGGGCATGCCGACGCACTACCCCGTGAGCTTCGACCGCGCGAAGCTCGACCTCGACGCCCTGCTCGCGCCCGACATCCTGCCGACCTTCAGCGTGGCAAGCTTCCAGGCCAAAGGTGCGGTGCTGGAGGGCGAGGCGCTGCAGCACCAGGGGCCGCTCGCGCTGGTCGAGCTTCAGAACGGCGGCGAGGCGCCGACCTTCGTGGCCGGCACGGAGAACTTCTACGTCATCACGCGCTACAACTGGTCGAGCTACTACGCCATGTCGGTCATCGACCTCGGGCAGGAAGTCAAGCGCGCGCTGGCGGGGAGATAGCCAGTCGCTCCCTCATTGGATGATGCTGTTGTATTCCTTTGTGTTGACGCGGTGCCGCTGGTCCTCGACACCGATGATCCGGCGCACGATCCAGCCGCCCAGCGCGCCGACGAAGGCGACACCGAAGACGACGGCGATGCCGATCATCCCCGCGCCGAACCAGTAGGCCGCACCCGGAAAGCCCATCAGGTTGCTCGCGAGCAGGCCGAGGCCCGCCAGCAGCATGAGCCCGATGCCCATGCGCAGAAGCACGACAGGCCGCACCCACAGGCCGACCACGAAGCCGGCGAAGGCGAGGCCGGCCCAGAGGAGTGTCATCTTGTCCATGCCGCCAACTTAAGCCCGCGGCGACGACGACTTTGTAAGCAGACTTCAACGTGCGGCCTCGGCCGCGAGCGCATCGGGAAACGCGCGGTTACGTCTCTTGCAGCAGGCCGCCCAGCGCACGAGTCACACGGCCGACCTGCACCGTCCGGCTTTCGCCGTAAGCGCGCCTGAACAGCCGCAGGGTCGGGTACCAGGGCGAGTCGTCGCGTCCCGTGAGCCAGCGCCAGTCCGCGTTCGGCGCGAGCAGCACCCAGCCCGGCCGGCCGAGCGCGCCGGCCAGATGCGCGATGGCGGTGTCGACGGTGACGACCAAATCGAGCTGCTGGAGCATCGCCGCGCTGTCGCCGAAATCGCGCCATTCGCTGGTGAGGTCGATCAGCTGCGCGCCATCGGGCGTCACGTCGCTGAAGTGCGCCGCGTCGCCCTTTTGCAGGCTGAAGCACTGCACGCCGGGTGTCGCGAGCAGACCCTGCAATTCGGACAGCGCCACCCCGCGGTTGCGGTTGTTCATCTGCACTTGCGAGCCGGACCAGCAGATCCCCAGCTTGAATTTGCCGGCCCACGGCTTCATGCGCGCCGCCCAGCGCTCGGCGTTCTCGGCGGGGGCCTTCAAGTAAGGCACCTTCGCCGGGATCGCCTCGACCTTGTGCGTTCCGTAGTGCAGCGGCAGGTCGAGCAGTGCGACGTGATAGTCCGCCTGCAGGTCGCGGCCCGGCGTGAGGCAGAGAAAGCCCTCGAAGCTGCTTTCCAGCAGGTTCACGAGTTCGGGCTGCACGACCCCGTAGACCGTGGCGCCGTCGGCCTGCAGCATCGGCACGTAGCGGATGAACTGGATCACGTCGCCCAGGCCCTGCTCGGCATAGACCACGATGCGCTTGCCGGCGAGCGGCTGCACGTCGCGGCCCTGCCATTCCAGCTCCTGCTGCCAGAAGGTGGGCCGCTGAATCCGGTCGGCGTCCTTCCAGCGTTTCGCGTACCAGCGCCAGCCTTCCTGCAGCCGGCCGTCCTGCAAAAGCGCGAGCGCCAGATCGAGCTCGGCAAGCGGGAAGCCCGGCTTGAGCGAGAGGGCGCGGCGCAATTGCACCTCGGCCTCCTCGATGCGGCCGAGGCTCAGGAGGGCCGCACCCAGAACCCGCACCGCGAAGGGGTGTTCCGGGTCGACCGACACGGCCTTCCAGCCGTGCGTGAGCGAGCCTTCGAAGTCGCCGAGCCGCCAGAGCAGGCCCGCGAGATCGACGTGCGCCTCGAGGAAATTGGGGTCGACTTCCAGCGCCTGCCGGTAGCGTTGCGCGGCCTCGTCGAGCGAACCGGTGTGTTCGAGGCAGAAGCCGTAGTGCAGCAGCGTCGTCTTGTCGCGCAGCTTGAATTCATGGTGCAGCCGCGCGTAGATCGGCAGCGCCTGCGCGTACTGCTTCGTCGTCAGCAGCAGGTCCGCCAGCATCAGCAGCGGCTCCAGCGCTGCGGGGGCGAGGCGCATCGCATCGCTGATCCAGGCGATGGCGGTCAGCGGGTCGCCCGCGCCGGCACAGGCACGGGCCAGGCCGTAGCGTGCTTCGAGCAGCGAGGGGTCGGCGCGCAGCGCCTGCGCGAAAACGTTCAGCGCTTCGTGGAAGCGACCGCCCATCAGCAGGGTGTCGCCTTGCTCCATCAAATTCATGCCGGGATCATGCCCGACTTCAGGCCGGCACGAGGAAGTCGCGGCTGATGCGGCCTCCGAGTTCGTTCACGCGGTCCAGGAACTGTGTGAGGAAGGCATGCATGCCGGTCGCCAGGATCTCCTCGATGTCGCCGTACTGCAGTTCGGCGCGCAGGCGGCCGGCGCGCCGCTGCGTCTCGGACGACTGGTCGTTCGCCACCATCGCGAGGTTCTGCACCACTTCGTTCATGCTCGCATGCAGGGAGCGCGGCATGTCCGCCCGCAGGATCAGCAGGTCGGCCACGCGCTCGGGCTTGATGACGTCGCGGTAGACCTTGCGGTAGATCTCGAAGCCGGAGACGCTGCGAAGAATGGCGCTCCAGTGATAGAAGTCGTACTCCTGGTCCTTCTCGCTCGCATTGCCGAAGAAGTCGCTCTGCACCGCGTGGAACTTCACGTCGACCAGCCGCGCGGTGTTGTCCGCGCGTTCGAGGAAGGTGCCCAGGCGCATGAAGTGCAACGCTTCGTCCATCAGCATCGTGCCGACGGTCACGCCGCGCGAGAGGTGCGAGCGGAACTTGACCCACTCGAAGAACTGCCCGGGGTCGCGGTGGAACTCGCCGCTGCGGATGCTCCGGTTCACCTCCAGCCAGGTCTGGTTCTGCGTCTCCCACACTTCGGTCGTGAGCGAGCCGCGCACCGCGCGCGCGTTCTCCCGCGCCGCGCGCAGACAGGCGACGATCGACGACGGGTTCGTCGCGTCGGTGACCATGAACTCCATGACGTCGCGGCCGGTGATGTCTCCGTACTTCGCCTTGTACGCCGGGATGAGTTCGCTGATGGACAGCATGCCCTGCCAGCCCACCTGCGACACGGCGGCGGACTGCGGCAGCAGCGACGTCTGGTAGTTGACGTCGAGCATGCGGGCGGTGTTTTCGGCGCGCTCGGTGTAGCGCGCCATCCAGAACAAATGATCGGCAGTGCGAGAAAGCATCAGACCTCCAGGATCCACGTGTCCTTGGTCCCGCCGCCCTGGGACGAATTGACGACCAAAGATCCTTCCTTCAGCGCGACGCGCGTGAGTCCGCCCGGCACCATCTGCACTTCCTTGCCCGAAAGCACGAAGGGCCGCAGGTCGATGTGGCGCGGCGCGATGCCTTTCTCGACGAAGGTCGGGCAGCTCGACAGCGACAGCGTGGGCTGCGCGATATAGCCGCTGGGGTTGGCGATGAGCGCGCGGCGGAAATCCTCGATCTCCTGGCTCGACGCGGCCGGGCCGACCAGCATGCCGTAGCCGCCCGCGCCGTGGACCTCCTTCACCACGAGATCCTTCAGGTTGGCGAGCACGTATTTCAGCTCCTCGGGGTCGCGGCACATGTGGGTGGGCACGTTGGAGAGGATCGGCTTCTCGCCCAGGTAGAACTCGATCATCTTCGGCACGTACGGGTAGATCGACTTGTCGTCGGCCACGCCCGTGCCGATGGCGTTGCACAGCGTGACGTTGCCGGCGCGATAGACGTTCAGCAGCCCGGCGCAGCCCAGCGTGGAGGTGGGTCGGAAGGCCTGCGGATCGAGGAAGTCGTCGTCCACGCGGCGGTAGATCACGTCGACCCGCTTCGGACCGCGCGTCGTGCGCATGTAGACGAAGCTGTCCTTCACGAAGAGGTCCTGCCCCTCCACCAGCTCCACGCCCATCTGCTGCGCGAGGAAGGCGTGCTCGAAGTAGGCGCTGTTGTACATGCCCGGGGTGAGCACGACCACCGTGGGGTCGTCGGTGGTCGACGGCGCCGAGGCGCGCAGCGACTCGAGCAGCAGGTCGGGGTAGTGCATCACCGGCGCGACCCGGTAGGCGGAGAACAGGTCGGGGAAGAGCCGCATCATCATCTTGCGGTCCTCGAGCATGTAGCTCACGCCGCTGGGCACGCGCAGGTTGTCCTCGAGCACGTAGTACTCGCCGACCCCGTTCGAATTCGGCGCCCGGACGATGTCGACGCCCGCGATGTGCGAATAGATGTTGTTGGGCACCTTCACGCCCATCATCTCGGGACGGTACTGCGCGTTGCCGAGGATCTGCTCGGCCGGGATCACGCCCGCCTTGATGATCTCCTGCTCGTGATAGACGTCGTGGATGAAGCGGTTGAGCGCGGTCACGCGCTGCACCAGCCCCTTTTCCATCGCACGCCATTCGGACGCGGGAATGATGCGCGGAATGAGGTCGAAGGGAATCAGCCGTTCGGTGCCCGAGCCGTCCTCGTCCTTCGCGCCATACACCGCGAAGGTGATGCCGACCCGGCGGAAGATCATCTCGGCCTCTTCGCGCCGGTCCTTCATGCTTTCTTCGGCCTGGCGCGCCAGCCACTGCGCGTAGGTCCGGTAGTGGTCGCGAACGCCCTGGACCTGGGATTGAGATTGCCCGGCCTGCGCCTGGTGCTGGAACTGGATGGCTCCGCTGGCCGGCAACTGGGCGAACATCTCGTCGTATTTGTGCATGGGCGCTTTTTCTCCAGTCGACAGGATAGCAAGTTCCGCACCTTTTTCAGGGCACCCGGTGACGCCAGTAGCGCATCGATTCGGTGCGCTCGCAACGAAGGTCGCCGGGACGGTCCGATCGCCAGGTGGCGGCGCCGCAACGCGACGACTGCACGACCCGGATGCCTCGCTCCTCGTAGCGGGCGAGCACCGGCGCGGCGGGATGGCCGAAGCGGTTGCGGTAGCCGGCCTGGACGATGGCCAGGGACGGCCGCACCGCATCGAGCCAGGGGCCGCTCGACGAGGTCTTGCTGCCATGGTGCGGAACGAGCAGGAGGTCGGACGCCAGCGACGCGCCGGCCGAGCGGAGCAAGTCCCGCTCCTGCGCCTGTTCGACGTCGCCCGCGAGCAAGGCGGCATGCCGGCCGTTGCCGATGCGCAGGACGCAGCTCACGGTGTTGGGCTTGCCGGCCGCGGCGTAGTGCGCGGGCGCGGGATGCAGCACCTCGAAGTTCACGCCGTCCCACGTCCAGCGCTGTCCCGCCTCGCAGCGGGTGGCCCGGCGCAGCGCCTGCAGTTCGTGCTGCGGCTCGACGGAACTCAGGAACGTGGCATTGGGCTGCATGCCGAGGACGGCGGCGGCGCCGCCCGAATGGTCGCTGTCCCGGTGGCTGACGACGAGCGTATCGACCTCGTCGCCGAAGGCACGCAGCAGGGGAACCACGACGCGGTGCCCGGCATCGCTCTCGGCGCCGTAGCGCGGTCCGGCGTCGTAGACCTGCGCATGGCCGGCGGTGCGGACGACGACGGCGTTGCCCTGGCCGACGTCGGCGGCGATCAGCTCGAACTCGCCGGGAAGCGGACGCGGCGCGGTCCAGAGCAGGACGGGCGCGAGCAGCGGAATGCCGAGCGCGCGCAGGCTCCACGGCCAGCGGAGGGCGAGCAGCAGGCCGCCCGCGACGCCGGCGACCGCCGCCCAGAGCGGCGGCGCGGGCGTGCCGACGGTGGCGAAGGGCAAGCCAGCCATCCATTCGAGCGCGATGACGAGCAGGCGCAGTGCGAGCGCGGCGAGGTCCCACAGCGGGCCGAGGATCGCGCCCGCCAGCGCCAGCGGCGTCACCACGAGCGTGACCCAGGGAATGGCGAACAGGTTCGCCGCGAGGCCGACGAGGGAGACCTGGCCGAACAGGAGCAGGGACAGCGGGGTGAGCGCGAGGGTGACGATCCATTGTTCGCGCAGGAGCCGTGCGGTCATCCCCGCGAAGGCGGGGAGCAAGGGCTTCGGGTGGTCGGAGGGGAGCCCTGGATTCCCGCCTTCGCGGGAATGACGGCCTTCGCGGCTGCGTCGGCTGCGTCGGCTGTCGCCCCGATCTTCCGCCGCGAACAACACCCCCACCGCCACGAAACTCAGCCAGAACCCGGCCTGCGTCAGCGCCCACGGGTCGAGCACGGCCACCACGGCGCAGGCGAGCAGCCAGGTCGCCGTCCACGGCCACTCGCGGCCCGCGAGGCGAAGAAGCGCCACGGTACAGAGCATCCAGATCGTGCGCTGCGCCGGCACGCCCCAGCCGCTGAAGAGCGCGTAGAGGAGCGCAAGCGCCACCCCGCCCGCCAGCGCCGCATGCTGCGCGGGCCAGGCGAGGCACAGGCGGGAACTGCGCCGCCAGACGATGCCGATGGCCAGCGCCGCCGCCCAGGCGAACATCGTCACGTGCAGACCCGAGATGCTCATGAGGTGCGCGACGCCGGTTGCGCGGAACACGTCCCACTCGGCCCGCTCGATCGCCGCCTGGTCGCCCACCACCAGCGCCGCGAGGATGCCGGCGATGCGACGGTCCGCCACGCGGGCGAAGATCGCATCGCGCGCCGCATGCCGCGCCTGCTCGATCGGGTGCCGGCCCGTCGCGTCGACCCGCACGGGCGGCGGATCGCGCGGACCCGCGCGCACGTAGCCGGTCGCCTGCACGCCCTGCTCCCACAGCCACAACTCATAGTCGAACCCGTTCGGATTGACGTTGCCGTGCGGCGCCTTGAGGCGCACGGTCATGCGCCAGCGCTCCCCCGGGCGCAGGTCGGCGGGCCTGCGCTGCAGTTCGAGCCGATCGTCGCCGCCCGGCCACGCGCCGCCGTACCAGCCCAGCGAAATGCGCGGCGGCACCCGCACGGGTTCGCCGGCCATGCTCGCGGATTCGACTCGGGCACGAAAGCGCAGGCCCAGTTCGGTGCGTTGCGGCATGGCTTCGACACGGGCGAGGATTTCGATGTCGCGGCCCTCGAGCGCGGGGTCGAGGGCGCTGGCGAGGAAGGCGTGGGCGCGAATGCCGGTGAGCGAGAAAGCCAGGACTGCCGCCGCCGCGGCTGGCCAAACGAGCCGCGCCGTCATCCCCGCGAAGGCGGGGATCCAGGGCTTCCCAAGGGACATTCGAACGCCCTGGATTCCCGCCTTCGCGGGAATGACGGCCGACCGTGCCGCCATCACGGCCAACAAGGCGACCACCACCACGGCAACCACCACGGCATACGCCGGAAGCGGCCACAGTTCCCCTTGCTGCAATTGCAGCAAGGTCCCGGCCACCGTGCCGGCCAGTGCCGCGGTCAGCCCCCCGCCCCTCGGCCTGGCGCGCGAATTCATCATTCGCCTGCACAACGTCCGTATTCGCTCGCCCGCCGACACGCGCGGCGGTACCTCCGCGTACAAACCCGCGACGCGGTCTCGCACAGCTCGCCTTGCCGGACCGCATCTTGCTAGGATGCGGCGATATGTCCATCCACGCCGCCCTCAACCACGTCAGCCAGTACAAGTACGACCGCCCGGTGCAGCTCGGCCCGCAGGTCGTGCGCCTGCGTCCCGCGCCGCACTGCCGCAGCAAGGTGGTCAGCTACTCGCTGAAGGTCGAGCCCGCGAATCACTTCATCAACTGGCAGCAGGACCCGTTCGCCAACTACCAGGCGCGCCTCGTCTTCCCCGAGAAGACGACCGAGTTCAAGGTCACCGTGGACCTCGTCGTCGAGATGGCGGTGTACAACCCGTTCGACTTCTTCCTGGAGCCGAGCGCGGAGAAATTCCCCTTCGCCTACCGCGAGGAGGAAGCGCAGGAGCTCGCGCCCTACCTCGCCCCGGAGCCGCTCACGCCGCTCGTGTCGGCCTACCTCGCGAAGATCGACCTCACCCCGCGCGCCACCATCGACTTCCTCGTCGCGATCAACCAGCAGGTGCAGCGCGACGTCAAATACCTCATTCGCATGGAGCCGGGCGTGCAGACGCCGGAGCAGACCCTGGAGAACGCCAGCGGATCGTGCCGCGACTCCGGCTGGCTGCTCGTGCAGTTGCTGCGCCGCCTCGGGCTCGCGGCCCGCTTCGTCTCCGGCTACCTGATCCAGCTGAAGCCCGACGTGAAATCGCTCGATGGCCCGAGCGGCACCGAGGTCGACTTCACCGACCTGCATGCGTGGTGCGAGGTCTACCTGCCCGGCGCCGGCTGGATCGGGCTCGATCCGACCTCGGGCCTGATGGCCGGAGAAGGCCACATCCCGCTCGCATGCACCCCGCAACCCTCGGGCGCCGCGCCCATCGAGGGACTCGTGGACGAGGCCGAGGTCGAATTCGGCCACCACATGGTCGTCACGCGCATCTACGAATCGCCGCGCGTGACCAAGCCGTACAGCGACGAGCAGTGGGCGAAGGTCGTCGCGCTGGGCGATGCGGTCGACCGCCGGCTGCAGGCCGGCGACGTGCGGCTGACGATGGGCGGCGAGCCGACCTTCGTGGCCACGGCGGACCGCGACGGCGCCGAATGGAACACCGATGCCCTCGGCCCCACCAAGCGCGGCTACGCCACGGCGCTCGTGGACAAGCTGCGCGCCGAGTACGGCCAGGGCGGCTTCCTGCACTTCGGCCAGGGCAAGTGGTATCCCGGCGAGCAGTTGCCGCGCTGGGCCCTGTCGATCTGCTGGCGCGCGGATGGGCAGCCCTGCTGGACCGACCCCGCACTGTTCGCCGACGAGCGCGAGACGCTGCGCTACACCAGCGACGATGCGCAGCGGTTCGTGCGCCACCTCTGCGGCAAGCTGGGCATCACCGACGAGTTCATCCACCCGGGCTACGAAGACGTCTTCTATTACCTGTGGCGCGAGCGGCGGCTGCCGGTGAACGTGGACCCGTTCGACAGCCGCCTCGACGACGAGATGGAGCGCGTGCGCCTGCGGCGCGTGTTCGAGCAGAAGCTCGACTCGGTGGTGGGCTACGCGCTGCCGCTGTCGCCGGGCGACGAGGGTCCCGCGCTCGCGGGCGCGACCTGGACGACCGGCCCCTGGTACTTCCGCGACGAGCGCATGTACCTGATCCCCGGCGATTCGCCGATGGGGTATCGGCTGCCGCTCGATGCGTTTCCGTGGGTGAGCCAGGGAGACTATCCCTACATGGTCGAAACAGACCCGATGGCGCCGCGGCAGCAGTTGCCGCAGGCGGACACCTTCCGCGCGAGATACGTCGGTGCGCCAGAGGCGCCGCGGGTGATGCAACACCCCGCCCCGTCCGAAACCGGCCGTGCCTTCCCCCCTCCCCCGCTGGAGGAGGGCCGGGGTGAGGGCACGCGCGCCACTCCGACAGACCTCTCCCGATCCCCCACCCGCTTCGAATCCGCCCACTGGATCACCCGCACGGCGCTGTGCGTCGAAGTCCGCGACCCCCAGCGCGCCAACGGCCCGAAGGCCGAGCGCGAGCACGGCGGCAAGAGCGGCGTGCTCTACGTCTTCATGCCGCCGCTCGCGCGCCTCGAGGACTACCTCGAACTTCTCGCAGCGATCGAGGCCACCACGAAAGAACTCGGACTGAAGATCGTCCTGGAAGGTTACCCACCCCCGCGCGACCCCCGCCTGAAGCTGCTGCAGGTCACCCCCGACCCCGGCGTGATCGAAGTCAACATCCATCCCGCGCACAGCTGGAAGGAGCTCGTCGCCCACACCGAATTCCTCTACGACGCCGCGTTCGAGACGCGCCTGACCGCCGAGAAGTTCATGACCGACGGCCGCCATACCGGCACCGGCGGCGGCAACCACTTCGTGCTGGGCGGCGCGACGCCGGCGGACTCGCCCTTCCTGCGCAAGCCGGAGCTGCTCGCCTCGCTCCTGCTGTACTGGCACAACCATCCGTCGCTGTCGTTCCTGTTCTCCGGCCTCTTCATCGGCCCCACGAGCCAGGCGCCGCGCGTGGACGAAGCGCGCAACGACCAGCTCTACGAGCTGGAAATCGCGCTGCAGGAGATCGAGCGCAACCGGCAGGTCCATGGACAATCGATGCCGCCGTGGCTGGTGGACCGCACGCTGCGCAACATCCTGGTCGACGTGACGGGCAACACGCACCGCAGCGAGTTCTGCATCGACAAACTCTATTCGCCCGACTCCGCGACGGGGCGCCTGGGCCTGCTCGAACTGCGCGCCTTCGAGATGCCGCCGCACGCCCGCATGAGCATCGTGCAGCAACTGCTCATTCGCGCCCTGGTCGCGCGTTTCTGGAACGAACCTTATCGGGCGCCCGTCACGCGCTGGGGCACAGAGCTGCACGACCGCTGGATGCTGCCCACCTTCATCTGGATGGACCTGCAGGACGTGATGACCGAGATGCAGGCTGCCGGCTACGCGTTCGATGCCACGTGGTTCGCGCCGCACTTCGAGTTCCGCTTCCCGCACGTGGGCGAGGTGCAGGCGATGGGCATGGAGCTCACGCTGCGCAACGCGCTGGAGCCGTGGCACGTGATGGGCGAGGAAGGCTCGGCCGGGGGCACCGTGCGCTACGTCGATTCGTCGCTCGAGCGGCTGGAGTTGCGCATCACGGGCATGAACCCGAGCCGGTATGCGGTCACCGCCAACGGCCGGCCGCTGCCCTTGCAGTCGACCGGCACCGAAGGCGAGTTCGTGGCCGGCGTGCGCTACAAGGCGTGGGCGCCGCCCTCGGCGCTGCATCCGAGCATCGGCGCGCATGCGCCGATCACGTTCGACGTGGTCGACACGTGGATGAAGCGTTCGGTGGCCGGATGCCAGTATCACGTCGCGCATCCGGGCGGCCGCAACTATGCGACCTTCCCGGTGAACGCCTACGAAGCCGAGAGCCGCCGGCTCGCGCGCTTCTTCCGCATGGGGCACACGCCGGGGCGGATGGAGGTGTCGACGCCCACCGTGGACGTGGCGGGTAGCCGGGAATTTCCGTTCACGCTGGACTTGCGGAAGCCGGCGAAGACGTAGTCCACCGCCTGGTATCGAGACGAAGGTCTATTGGGGGCCGATGCTGTTCGCAGCATCGGCTTTCTGACTTTCGTATGGTTGAAGCGCGACCTCCGTCCGCCTACTTTTAGATGGCACTCAGGAGAACCACCATGGCAAGAACCTTTCTCATCGTCGACGACAGCGAAGTCGACCGCCGCCGCCTCAAGCAGGTCCTCGAAGCCGCCGGCTACGAGACCCAGTTCGCGACCAACGGGCTCGAGGCCCTCGAATCCGTGCGCCGCGCCCGGCCCGACGCGATCTTCATGGACGTGAACATGCCCGAGATGGACGGCTTCGCCGCCACGCGCACGCTGAAGTCGGACGAGAAGACCAAGAGCATCCCCGTCGTGATCTGCAGCGTGCGCAGCCAGAAGGCCGACCGCGCCTGGTCGCAGATGCTCGGCGCCAATGCGCACGTCGCCAAGCCCTTCAGCGACCAGGAAATCCTCGAACGCGTCCAGGACCTCTGAAGAGGCATGTCATGCAAGGCGCACGCTCCGAACTCGAACACGGCGCGCTGGCGCCAACGCAAGCCCTGCTGGGCGGCCTGAACGTCGCCGCCGTGCAGGCCGCGATCGGCGGCGCCGCCCACGACCCGGGCTTCGACACGCGGCGAGAAGGCTTCAGAGTCGGCACGCTGCATTTCATGGTGCGCTATGCCGACGGCAACGAACTCGCGGAAATGCCCGCCGTTTGCCGGCTGCCGCATTCGCCCGGCTGGTTCCTGGGCATGACCAACCTCCATGGCACCCTCGTTCCGGTCTTCGACCTCGCGGGCCACTGGGGCACGGAACACGTCGATGGCGCCACGCGCATGCTGCTGGTCCTCGGCCACGGCGACGAGCGCGCCGGAATCGTCATCGACGGCCTGCCCACGCGGCTGCGGCCCACGGCGGGCGACCGGCTCGAAGCCGCCGCCGAGCCGCCCGCGCTCGCCGGCTGCGTGAGCGCCGTGCATCGCATCGGCGACACGGACTGGATCGACCTCAACTGCAACGCGCTCCTCGAGCGTCTGCAAAGCGAACTCGCGCAGTAGCCGCGCACCTCACCGAATTCACCAGGAGACGCATCATGGGACTCGCACGCTTCAACATCCTCCAGAAAATGCGCCTGTGGCAGAAGTTCCTGCTGCTCGGCGTGTTCGCCATCGCGGCCGTTCTGTTCCCCTTCTACCGGTACATCAACATCGCCGAGTCGGAAATCCATTTCGCGCGCGACGAGCAAAGCGGCATCCCGCCGATCGTCGCGCTCGGCAAGCTGGTGCAGGCGACGCAGCAGCATCGCGACCTCGCCGCGAGCATGTTCGCGGGGACCGAAGGGGCGGCTAAGCGGCGCGGCGAAAAGGAGGCCGAGATCGCGCAGCTCATGGCCCAGATCGACCGCCTGTTCGGCGCGGGCAGCGGCTTCGAGCGCATGCAGGAAGAGTGGGGGCGCATCAAGGCGGACTGGCGCGCGACGGCCGATGCCCTCGCGCAGCGCAAGGGCGACGCGCGGTCCAGCAACATCGCGCACGGCGCGCTGATCGAAGTGCTGCTGCTCGCGGTGGAGCAGGTGGCGGACATCTCGAAGCTCTCGCTGGACCCGGCCGCCCACACCTACTTCCTGATGAACACCTTCACGGTTCAGTTGCCCAAACTGACCGAAAGCCTCGGCCAGGCCCGTGCGCTCGGCGCCGGCGTCCTGACCGAGGCCGCGCGCCTCACGGCCGCCGGATCGAACCCCGCGCAGGCGATCACGGACTCCGACCGGGTGCGCATGGTCACCACCCTGCGAACGGTCCAGACGGTGGCCGAGGACACGCGGCGGTTCCTCGGCAAGGTCGTTCGCGAGGAGGGGCGCCTGAAGGACCGGATCGAATCCGAGCTGGCCGCGCCGCTCGAGCAGACACGCCTGCTCGTGCAGCTCGCGCAGAAGGAAATCGTCGACGCGAACCCGCCGTCGCACGATCCCGCCGCCTGGCTCGCCACATTCAACCAGGGCATCGACGCGCAGTTCAAGCTCCTCTTCTCCGTCGCCCAGCTGATGCACGACGAGCTCGAAGGCCAGATCGCCGCGAAGCGCCAGGCGGAATTCGTCATCTCGGGCCAGATCCTGGCCGCCCTGCTGATCGCGACGCTCGTGGGTCTGCTGACGGTGCTCAACGTGCGGCGCACGGTGAACCGGCTGCAGTCCTCGGTGGACCGCGTTCGCGGCGGCGACACGACAGCCCTGCAGAACATCGACGCGAAGGACGAGGTTGGCGACCTCGGCCGCACGATCAACGAGCTGCTGACGGAACGCCTGTCGGCGCAGAAGAAGGCCGAGTCCGAGAACGACGCGCTGAACCGGTCCGTGATCCACCTCCTCGAGGCCGTGCATCACCTGTCGCAAAGAGACCTGACGAGCCGCGCGCCAGTCACCGAGGACGTGATCGGGACGGTGTCGGACTCCATCAACTCGCTGGCCGAGGAAACGTCGAAGGTGCTGCGCAGCGTGAGCAACATCGCGGCACAGGTGGCCCAGGCCTCCGGCAACGTGCGTTCGCAGGCGGAGCTGGTGTCGCAAACGGCCCAGGACGAACGGGTCAGCATCGAGGAGATGGTCAGCTCGCTTGCCAACGCCACCGACACCATGAACCGCGTGTCGAAGCTCGCGGAAGACTCCAACGCTTCCGCCCGCCAGGCAACGCAGGCGACCGACACCGCGCTGGAGACGGTGAACGGCACGGTCAAGGGCATGGAGTCGATCCGCGAGACCATCGCCGAAACCGAGAAGCGCATCAAGCGGCTCGGCGAGCGTTCGCAGGAGATCTCGGGCATCGTGAACCTGATCAACACGATCTCGGAACGCACGCACGTGCTGGCGCTCAACGCGTCCATGCAGGCCGCGGTGGCCGGCGAAGCGGGCCGCAGCTTCGCGGTGGTGGCCGAAGAAGTGCAGCGCCTTGCGGAGAGCTCGCGCAACGCCACGCAGCAGATCGCCACGCTGGTGAACAACATCCAGGTCGAGACGAACGAGACGATCAGCACGGTGAACCGCACCATCGGCCAGGTGGTCGAGGGCTCCGAGCGCGCGCAGCAGGCCGGCGAGCAGATGCGCATCACGCAGCAGATCACGGCCGAACTCGTCGCGCAGGTGCGGCGCATCGGCGACGCGTCGGAAGAGCAGAAGTCGAAGTCGGGCGAGCTGCTCGCCGCGGCGAAGCGCATCGGCGAAAGCACGGAGCGCACGGGCCAGCAGATCGACAACCAGAACCGCGAGACGGAGACGCTGCTGCAGTCCGCGCGCCACCTGCTCGAGTCCGTGAACGTGTTCAAGCTGCCCGCGGCAGCCTGAAGGTCGAGCCATGAAACTCAACGACCTCATCGAAGCGCTCGCCGCCGAGGTCGAACTGGCGCAGCCGCGCATGAGCGGCCAGCTCGACCAGCTGGCCGCCCTCGGAGCCGACGATCCCAGCTTCTACGACCTCGTCGGCGACTACACGGAACAGACGCAGCGCATGGGCGAGGCCGCCGAGATGGCCGGCTTCCCCGGGCTCCAGTCGGTCTGCGGCCACGTCCTCGAGAACTCGCTCGCCCTCGCCTCGAGCGAAGGCGACGAGCGCAACACGCTCATCGCCTTCCTGCGCGAATGGCCGCCGCTGATCGCCTTCTACCTGCGCAACCTGTCCGATCCGTCGGCCGCGGCGGGCCTGCTCGATTACCTCGCGCATGCGCCGTACCCGATGGACCCGGACGAGTCGCTGAAGGTCATGCACCAGCTCGGCGGCATGCCCCTGCAGGTGAGCCTGCCCGGCGGCGGCGACGAGCCGCTGCGGCCCGTGCTCGCCGCGCCGGACGACGTCGCGCTTGCGATCCCGGAAGGCGCCGACCCGAAACTCCTCGAAGGCTTCGTGCAGGAAGCGCCCGACCAGGCGCGCTATCTCGTCGGACTCGCGACCCAGCTGTCGCGCGGCGAGGGCGATGCCTCCGACATCGCCGCCGCGAAGCGCACCGTCCACACGCTCAAGGGCTCCGGCGCCATCATCGGGCTGCGCGGCCTCGCGTCGCTCGGCCATCACTTCGAGGACATCCTCGAGCACTTCGAGGGCCATGGCGGCAAGGTCGCCGCGGGCGCGGCCGACACCCTGCTCGACGCCGCCTACTGCCTCGAGCAGATGGTGGGCTTCGTCTGCGGCAACGAGGAATATCCGACGCAGGCGCAGGGCGTGCTGCAGGCCGTGCTCGACCTGGCCAACCAGATCGACCGGGGCGAGGACATCGAGCACGCCCTGTCGCGTGCCGACGCCTCGAGCCCGGCGAGCGCCGAAGCCGCGGCTGCAGCGTCGGCGCCGGCGCCCCACGCCGTGACCTCGGGGGCGACCGCCGCGCCCGAGGCCGCGCTGCGCGTGGGCGTCGGCCGGATCGAGGAGCTCTTCCGCGTCGCCGGCGAAATCTCCGTGCATGGCGCGTCGATGGAAGTGCGGATCAAGAGCCTCGCCGACCGCGCGCGCGAGCTGATGGAGCAGAACCTGCGCGTCCAGAGGCGCCTGTTCGAACTCGAGACGGCCGTCGACGTCCGCGCGCTCACCATGATGCGCACGCGCACGCAACGCACCGCCGATGCCGGCTTCGATCCGCTCGAGATGGACCAGTACAGCGAGCTGCACAGCACCTCGCACGCGCTGATGGAAGAAGCCGCCGACGCGCGAGCGATGTCGCAGCGGCTGGTCGAGGATCTCGCCCAGCTCGGTGGCGCGCACACGCAGCAGCAGCGCCTGGGCAAGGACCTGCAGCACCTCGTGCTCGGCACGCGGATGACCGCCGCTTCGACGCTCGAGTCGCGCCTGCAGCGCACCGTGCGCGCGACGTGCCAGTCGACCGGCAAGCAGGCGAGCCTGGAGATGCGCGGCGGCGACACGCAGATCGACAGCGACATCCTCGCCCAGCTCGCCGAGCCCCTGCTGCACATCCTGCGCAACGCGGTCGACCATGGCCTCGAGCGACCCGAGCTGCGCATCGGCGCGGGCAAGCCCATGGCGGGCCGCATCGAGCTCACGTTCGCGCGGCAAGGGCAGCAGGTGGTGCTGACCTGCCGGGACGACGGCGCGGGGCTCGACCTCGCGCGCGTGCGCCGCAAGGCGGTCGAGCGAGGGCTCATCGATGCCAACGCCGAACTCGACGACGAGCAGACCGCGCGCCTCATCCTGCTGGCCGGCTTCTCCACGCGCGACAGCGTGAGCGAGATCTCGGGGCGCGGCGTCGGACTCGACGTCGTGCGCGAATGGGCCTCGTCGATGAACGGCTCCGTGCGCATCCGCACGGTCCACGGCCAGGGCTGCACGATCGAGCTGCGCTTCGCGGCCTCGCTCTCCACGCAGCATTCGCTGATCGTCGAAGTGCACGGCCAGCGCCTCGCGCTGCCTTCGCTGCAGGTCGAGCAGGCCGTCGCGCGCGGCATCGGCGAATTCGCGCAGCAGGGCACCGAGTGCGTGTTCCGGCACGGCAAGCGGACGCTGCCGGCCGTGCGGCTGGCCGACCTCGCCGGAATACCGTCGTCGGGTGCGCCCGCCCCCTTGTCCGATTGCGACGCGGTCATCGTCAACATCGAGAACAAGGCCCGTGCGGTCGCGGTCGACCGCCTCGTGGATTCGCGCGAACTGCTGGTGAAGTCGCCCGGCCCGTACGCGCGGCACGTTCGCGGCGTGGCGGGCCTGTCCGTCCTCGGCGACGGCTCGGTGGCGGTCAACCTCGACCTCGGCGGGCTGTTCGCCTCGGGCGGCGCGCGGAGCATGGAGGTGCGCGCGAGCGCCGCCGCACAGACCGAGCAGAGCTCACAGCGCCGCGTGCTGGTGGTCGACGACTCGCTGACGGTGCGCAATTCGGTCGTGCAGCTGCTGCGCGATTCGGGTTTCGACGCCCAGTCAGCGCGCGACGGCATGGATGCGGTCGAGAAGCTGGGGACGGTCCACCCCGACCTGGTGCTCACCGACCTCGAAATGCCCAACATGAACGGCATCGAGCTCACCACGCACATCCGCGGGCGCGCCGACATGGGCGGGCTGCCGGTGATCATGATCACCTCGCGTTCGCAGGACAAGCACCGGCGGCTCGCCGAGCAGGCGGGCGTCAGTGCCTACCTGACGAAGCCCTACAGCGACTCAGACCTGCTGCGAACCATCCGCGAGGCGCTCCCCGCGTAAGGCCATGCAAACCACGCTGAGCGGACACCATGTGCTGATGCGCGCGGGCACGCTGCGCCTCCTGCTGCCGCAGGCAAGCGTCGGCGCGGCCGAATACCGCGAGTCGGAGCCCAACCCCACCGCGCATCCGCGCATCTTCGAGATGCCGGCCGGCGAAGGACTGCGCAACGTGATCTTTCCCTCCTCGCGCCTGCGTGCGCTCGACCGCGTCGATTCGCCGCGGTTCGTGCTCACGCAGCTGCGCGTGACCGGGGCGGACGACCTCTGGTTCGCCTGGGACGAGGTGCGTGTCTTCATCAACGCCGCATTCGAAGCCCATGACCTGCCCCCCGCGCTGCTCGGGTCCGAGGAGCTGCCGGCGACACGCTACTGCGAGCTGGACGACGAGCTCGTCCTCTGCGCGGATGCCTCGGCCGTGGTCGCCTATCTCTTCGCGGGACTGGAGGTCACCGAATGAACGCACGCGTCGCACCGGCCTGGCTGCTCGAATACGGCGACGGACGCCAGGCCGCCTTCGGTCTGCACGCCACGCTCGCCCTGCTCGACGAACCTGCATGCGCTTACGTTCCCGGCGCGCCCGCGCACGTGCTCGGCCTCATGCGCTGGGAGGGCCGGCGGCTGCCGCTGGTCGACCTCGCCCGCCTCGACGAGACACCGCCATCGGCCGGCCACGGCGGCAACTCCGCGCCTCCGCACGCGCTCGTGCTCGCGTGGCAGGGGGCGGGCGAAGACGCAGTGCAGCTCGCCGCCGTGGCCGCGCCCCGCCGCGTGACCATGATCGAAGTCCGCGACGACCAGCAATGCGCAACGCCGGACGAGGCCGGGACGCTGAGCCTTCTCGCCGCCTCGTGGTTCCTGCATGAGGGGCGCCCGGTCGCGGTTGTCGACACGTGGCGACTGTTCTCCGGCTGGCTCGCCCAGGCCCGCGCTTCCTTCGCGACAAACGTCTAGGGTGGCGCGCGCGCCACGCCGCACGGTCGCGGCGAGTGGCGCATGACAGAGAATAGGCCGGGTGGAGCATCCTCCCAACAATTCCCTGTTCGGCGCCGACGCCGACGACAGCCCCGCGAAGCTCGCGGCCGCGCTCGCGCGTCCGGCGGCGGCCGGGCATTTCGACGAACTGCGGGGGGACGGCGATCTGCCGCGGCCGCACTGGGCCCGCTTCTTCGAGGCCGTCGGCGAGGACGGCTTTCGCGACCTCAACCGTCGCACCGTCAACCTCCATCGGCAGGTTCGCGACAACGGCATCACCTACAACGTCTATGCCGACGCCGACGGGCCGCAGCGGCCCTGGTCGCTCGATCTCTTTCCCCTGATCGTCACGCCGGACAGCTGGCAGGAGATCGAGGCCGGCATCGTGCAGCGCATGCGCCTGCTCGATGGAGTGATGGCCGACGTCTACGGCCCCCAGGAACTGCTCTCGGGCAACCTGCTGCCGCCGGCCCTGGTCCAGGGGCATCCCGGCTATCTGCGGCCCCTGCACGGCGTGCGGCCGCCCGGCGGCATCCATCTGCACATCGCGGCCTTCGACGTCGCCCGCGACGCCACCGGCCGCTGGTGGGTGGTCTCCCAGCGCACGCAGGCGCCCTCGGGCCTGGGCTATCTGCTCGAAAACCGGCTGATCATCTCGCGCCTGTTTCCGCGCGCGTTCCGCCAGCTCAAGGTGCAGCGCCTCGGCGCGACCTACCGCGCGCTGCTCGACAGCCTGGTGTCCCTGTGCCCGAGCGGGGGTGGCGAGCCGCGCGTCGTGCTCCTCACGCCCGGTCCGTACAACGAGACCTATTTCGAGCACGCTTACCTCGCGCGCTATCTCGGCCTCTCGCTCGTCGAAGGAAGCGACCTGACGGTGCGCGACGACCGGCTGTATCTGAAGACCCTGAAGGGCCTCGAGCCCGTGCATGGCGTGCTCAAGCGCCTCGACGACGAGTTCCTCGACCCGCTGGAGCTGCGCGCCGATTCGACGCTGGGCGTCCCCGGCCTGCTGCAGGCCGTGCGCGCGGGCAACGTGATGCTGGCGAACGCGCCGGGTTCGGGCTTTCTCGAATCGTCCGCCCTGCTCGGCTTCCTGCCGGCGCTCAGCCGCGAAGTGCTGGGCGAGGAACTGCTGCTGCCCAGCGTCGACACCTGGTGGTGCGGCGAGCGCGCAGCGCTCGATGGCGTGCTGCCGCGCCTGGCCGAAAGCGTCATCAAATCCACCTACGGCGGTCCCGGCGCGGGCGCGGCGCTCGGCAAGTCGCTGTCGCGCCGCGCGCTCGACGAATGGGCCGGCCGCATCGTGCGCGACCCGGTCGACTACACGGTGCAGGCCTATCTCCCGCTGTCGCAGATGCCGACCTGGAAGGGCGAGGCCGCGAGCGACCGCATCGTGCCCCGATCGCTCATCCTGCGCGTCTTCGCGGTCTCCGACGGCAAGAACGGCTGGCGCGTCCTTCCGGGCGGCCTCACGCGCGTCGCCACCGCCGAACACGAGATCGCGAGCATGCAGCGCGGCGGCAGCAGCGCCGACACCTGGGTGATGACCGAGGGCGAGGTCGACCCCACGAGCCTGCTGCGCCACGAGCATCCGGCGGTCGAGATCGCGCATCGCAACCGCGCGGTCACCAGCCGCGCCGCGGAAAACCTCTTCTGGCTCGGCCGCTATACCGAACGCACCGAGAACACGGCGCGGCTCGCCCGGCTCGTGCTCGAAAGCATCAACGGCGAGGACCAGTCGTCGCAGCCGCTGCTCGCCTGGCTCGGCGAGATGGCGGTGAGCAATGCGCTCGTGCTGCCCGCCGTGCCCGCGCCGTCGCAGGCGCGGCGCGTGTTCGAACGCTCGCTGATCGCAAGCCTCGCCGATGCCGGCAAGGCCAGGAGCGTCGGCTACAACCTCTGCGCGCTGCGCAATGCCGCGGCCGGCGTGCGCGAGCGGCTTTCGCTCGAGCAATGGAACGTGATCGTGCATGCCGAGCGCGAGTTCGAGCGGGGCTGCAAACAGTGCGCGGACGACGGCGACTACTCCTCGGTCGAAGCGGTGCGCGTCCTCGAAATCCTCTCGGGCCGCACCGCGGCCATGACCGGCGCGCAGACCGACCGCATGACGCGCGATGACGGCTGGCGCCTGCTGTCGACCGGCCGCCACCTCGAGCGCCTTGCATTTCTCTCGCAGGCGCTCGCGCTCGGCTTCGAGACCGGCGCCGTGGCCGACGGGGCGGGCTTCGAAGCGATCGTCGCCCTCTTCGACAGCACGATCACGTTCCATGCGCAATACCAGCAGCGGCACGACATCCCGCCCCTCGTGGACCTGCTCGTGATCGATCGCGACAACCCGCGCTCGCTCGGCTGGGTGGCGCACACCCTGCGCGGCCGCATCGCGAAGCTCGCGGCCGGCACGATGGGCGAGGAGACCGCTTTCGCGCCGATCCTGCCGCGCCCCGACGACTGGAAGCTCGAAACGCTGTGCGCGACCGACGCCGATGGAAACCACGCCGCGCTCGCCGCGGTGCTGCAGCAATGCAGCGAGAGCGCCTACCGGCTGTCCGATGAACTGTCCACGCGCTACTTCACGCATTCCGAGTCCGGCCTGAGCGTCGGCGCCTGAACCGAACGAACGCACTCCATGCGCCTGCACGTCGTCCACGAGACCGAATACGAATACGCGCCGGCCGTGAAGACGGCGCGCCACCTCGCGCACCTGAAGCCTCTCGACGGCCCCCGCCAGCGGCTTCTCTCGCACAGCCTCACGGTCGATCCCGCGCCGCCGCAGGTCAAGGAAGCGCCCGACATCTACGGCAACATTCGCGCGTTCTTCACGCTCACGAGCGCGCACCACCACCTGAAGGTCGTCGCCGACAGCGTCGTGGAAACCACGGCCGCGCCTGCGCCCGCGCACGACATGCCCTGGGAAGCCGTGCGCGAACGGATGCGCTATCACCGTGCGGCGCATTACGATCCCGCGGCCGAATTCAGCTTCGACTCGCCCTACGTGCCGCGCCACGACGACTTCGTCGACTACGCGCGGGCGAGCTTCACGCCGGGCCGGCCGGTGCTGGAGGCGTCCACGGACCTCATGCACCGAATTCACGCGGACTTCGAGTACGAATCGCAGGCGACGGATGCGAACACGCCCGCGCTCGAATCGCTCGCGCTGCGCAAGGGCGTGTGCCAGGACTTCGCGCACGTCATGCTGGGCTGCCTTCGAAGCCTCGGCCTGCCCGGGCGCTACGTCAGCGGCTACCTGCTCACCGAGCCGCCGCCCGGCGAGGCGAAGCTGGTGGGCAGCGACGCGTCGCATGCATGGGTGTCGGTGTACCTGCCGGCCGACACCACCGGCCCGGGCGAATGGGCCGAGCTCGACCCGACCAACGACCGCACGCCGGGGGAGGACTACGTGCGCCTCGCGCTCGGCCGCGACTATGCCGACATCTCGCCGATGCGCGGCGTGATCCACGGCGGCGCGAACCATACGCTGCGCGTGGGCGTCACGGTGATGCCGGTGCGCTCCTAGAATGCATGCTCCATCAGGAGCGCACCAGGAGCCCACGCGATGAGCGTCTACGACACCCTCAAGAAACTCGACATCACCCTGCCGGCCGTCGCCACGCCCGCGGCGGCCTACGTTCCCTTCGTGCAGACGGGCAACACGATCTTCA
Source organism: Ramlibacter sp. (assembly GCF_050250995.1). Lineage (GTDB taxonomy): Bacteria > Pseudomonadota > Gammaproteobacteria > Burkholderiales > Burkholderiaceae_C > Ramlibacter. The sequence continues at coordinate 477 of NZ_JBFWNP010000057.1, read as the reverse complement.
TTTCCGGCCATGTGGCCCGGCGCGAGGGCAAGCCCTGGGTCGGCCAGCTCGGCAAGACGATGACGACCGAGGAAGGCAAGGCGGCGGCACGCGCCATCGCCATCGACCTGCTGGGCACGCTGCACGTCGCGACGGGCAACGACCTGAACAAGGTCAAACGGATCGTGAAGGTGATGAGCCTCGTGAACTCGTCGCCCGACTTCATCGAGCACCATCTCGTCACCAATGGCGCGAGCGAATTGCTCGGCCAGGTCTTCGGCGAGCGCGGCGCGCATGCGCGCAGCGCCTTCGGCGTGGCGCAGATCCCCATGGGCTGCTGCGTCGAGATCGAGATGATCGTCGAGGTCTGAGCTAGGAGTGTGGGCGGCAGAAGGGTAGCCCGCGCCCTTCTCCACAGATTCTGAAGCTGTGGCGTTGAATGCGGTGGCGCACCCCGGACCGGGACGGGGGCGGCCCCTTCCGCGAATGTCCCCCGTC
>NZ_JBFWNP010000056.1:0-34875 GCF_050250995.1 Ramlibacter sp. | reverse complement strand
CAGGTCCTTCCGGAGCTCCACCGTTCCCAGCAAGCCCTGGTCGGCAAAAGCTTCGCCTTCGGGGTAGGCGCGGACCGCGTTCATGCCGCCCAGTTCCTTCTTCTCGGAGGGGTCGAGGTTCTTGCCCGCTGCCTGCCCGCTGAGCGACCCGTAGATGGAGAACGGACCGCCGAGGCTTTGCAGACGCATCAGGCTGAACGCGACCTTGCCGAAGCCGCCATTGCTGCGCGCGGTCGAGGCGTCGAGCGCGCGCGCCCCCGGCGTGCGGATGTCCACGTCGCCGGCGGCAACCGTCACCGAATAGGAGGTGACGCCGCCGCCGCCGAGCGAGTCGCTGTGGTCGCCGTACACGCTGGCGGCCAGCACGTGCGTACGCCGGTCGACCCTCGAGGGGACGGTATCGATCACGTCACGGAACTGCTTGGCGTCGAGCGACAACTGCGCGAAGACGTTGGTGTGCCGGGAACGCAGCAGCGGCACGCGCGCGAAGGCGCTGGCGACGCCGGCGGTTCCGTGTGCGCCGAGCGGGCGGAACTCCTTGCCGAGTTCGTAGTCGAGCGTGCTGTACGCCACGCCGACTTGTGCGCGGCCCGCCTGCATCTGGTAGGAGAGCCGGGCATACCGCAGGCCCGAGCCGGAAGTCAGCACGCGCAGCGTCGCGACGTCGCCCAGCCCGAACGGTTCGTTGACGTTGACCGTGGCGCCCGCGCGATACGCGCCGGTGTAGCGGTTGCCCGCGTTGTCGCCGTCGATGCTGCCGGTCACGCGGCGGCCCGGCGTCACGTCCACCAGCAGGTCGCTCGTGCCGGGCTGTCGGCCCGGCGAGAGCGTCGACTTCACGACGACGCCGGGCAGGTCGGACAGGAGCAGCAGGCGCTCCTCGAGCGCGGTGACTTCGATCGCGTCGCCGCCGCCGAGTCCGTCGAGCTTGCCGCGCAGCGTGCCTTCGGACAGCCCTGCGTTGTTCCGCAATTCGATGGCGCCGTAGCGGCCTTCGTTCACGGCGATCGTGACCGACTGGTCCTGGATGTCCTGCGCGGGCAGGTAGGCCTGCGCCACGAAGTAGCCGTCGGCGCGGTAGCGGCTGGTGATCCGCGCCGCCATGGCCTGCAGCTGCGAGAGCGTCGCCTCGCTCCCCGGCACGAAGCCGGTCACCGACAGCAGGTCGGCTTCGGAGTACAGGCTGGCACCGGTGATGCGCAGGCGCATGACCACGACCCGCGCCTCGCCGGCCAACGGGGCGGACGGCGCCGCCCGCGGTTCGATCCGCATTTCGGGCAACACGCGGGGCGGTGCCTGAGGCGGCGCGCTCGGAAGCAGGCCGCCGCTGGTGGGCGGTTGCTGCGCGAGCAGACCTTGCGTCACCAGCAGCAACGCGAGGGGGATGGCAGTTTTGTGGAACATGGCTTGCGCTTGTGGGTGGATGGAAGTCGGGGACACGCGTGCGAAACGGCGAGTTCAGCGCCGCGACATCAACCAGCCCGCGACGAGGCCGGCCGCCGCGGCGGCGCCGATCACCTGCCACGGATAGCTGCGCACATAGTGCTGCGCGGCGCCACGCAGTTCGGAGGCGTGGCCTTCGACCCGCTGGGTCGCGGCCGCCAGCGCGGCCATCCCGCCCTCGAGCGCGCGGGCCCCCGCGTCCCGGACCCCCTCGGCCGCCTCGTCGGCCGCCACCCTCAGGCCGCGGGCAAGCTTCTCGCTGCCGGCTTCAAATTCGTTCTTGTCGTTGGTGCTCATGATCGTTTCCTGCGCTGGCTGAATGCCTGCTGGACCCGAGCATCTCAACTGCGCCGGTTCCCGTCTGTGCGGTCGCGAACGGATGCGTGAATCGCGGCCGAAATCGGACTTCGCAAGGGCTCGGGCGCACGGCCGCACGTCGGACCGGCGGCCGTCCGTGTGCGGCACCGCACAGACCGCAGCCGTGCGCCGGGCGAAGCTGAGGCATGAACTCCACCTCGCTTCGCCTCCTGGCAATCGTCCTCATCGTTGCCGGCGCCGCCTCGCTCGCGTACGGCGGCTTCAGTTACACGAAGGAAACCGACGTCGTGAAGATCGGGCCGATCGAACTGTCCGTCAAGGAGCGGAAATCCGTGAATGTCCCGATGTGGGGAGGCCTCGCGGCGATCGCGATCGGCGTGGTGCTGCTCGTCGCGGGCCGGAAGAATTAAGGCACGCGCGGCGCATCCGGAGGGCCGGGACGCGCTTCGACGAGGCCCTGCCTGACCTCGTAAGAACCGAACAGATCCTGCGCGCGGCGCGTCTCCGGCAGCACATAGACGATGCCCCCCGCTTTGCCGAATGTGGGCAACACCACGTTCTCGAAGAACTTCACCGGCACATTGATGCAGCCGTAGGTGATGCGCCGGTCCGATGCGAGCTTGCTGTCCAGACGTTGCAGCCGCCGCTCCCGGGGCACGCCGGTCACGACGCGGTGGATCGCGACCGCGCCTTCGTAGTCGACCCAGAGAATCTCCTCACCCTTCATCCCCCGCCCCATCGAGGCCTCGTAGCGGCCCGCGGGGGTCGTGCGTTCTTCTTCGCGGATGCTGGATATCGGCCGGTCGCCGATGCCCGGCACCGAGCGGTCCCCGCGCGCGAAGCCGACCAGCGCAGCGCTCGCGCCGCGCAAGCGGCCATCGGCGCCGAAAACATAGGCCCGGCCTTCGATCTTGTCGACGACGGCGAACGGCAGGCCCGCCGTGTCGCCGGAGTCCACCGCCCAATGGGCCACATGAAGCACTTCCGCCGAGGCGGGCTCGGCGCCGAGGTCCGCCATCCTCGCGGGGCGCAGCGGCTGCGCCGCGCAGTCGAAGCCGGCGCCCAACGCGCAGGCCGTGGCAACCAGCAGGGTTGCAAGCGCGCGCATGCGCGGGCGCGCAGTCATCCTGGGCTGTTCTTCGACTTTCTGCTCACCGGCGACCCTTCGTCTCGCGCCGGAGACCGGGGATGGCGATGCATGTTCCATGGGGGGCCTCTTTCAAGAGGCAGAGTAGGTGAGCAACGCGCCCGCGTCTGTTCGCTACCGCACCCGCGCCCATGGCATGTCGGGAAAGCCCCGTGCCCGTGCTTTCGCAATTCAACGCGCTGTGCGTTGCTCCACATACTCGGCCAGCGACTCCAGCACCTCCGTCAGGTCCTGCTGCACCGCGTCGAATCCCGCATGCCGCTCGCGCGTGGCCTCGTCCATGTACAGCGGCCGGCGGATCTCGATCTGCAGGCTGTGCCGGTTCAGCATCGGCCGGCCGATGTTCGCGATCAGCTGCACGCCCTTGTACGGATCGTTGCGCGCGACGGTGTAGCCGCGACCCTGCAACTCGCGATCCACGAGATCGACGAACGCCGGCTCGCAGGTCGTGCCGTCGCGGTCGCCGAGCACGAAGTCGGCGAGCGGCTTCGCGCTTGCGATCCGCAGCCGCTCGTACGCATCGTTGGGCATGGAATGCAGGTTGAGGTGATACACGCCGCCGAAGCGATCGACGCTGCTCTCGATCGCCCGCGACAGCGCCGCGTGATAGGGGCGGTAGTACGTGTCGATGCGGTTGCGCACCTCCGCCACCGTGAGCGGCCGGTCGTAGATCGGACGCCCGCCCGCGATGTTGCGCCAGACCAGGCCGTAGCCGAGCCGCGTCTTCTCGCCGGGGGCCAGCGGCGTGGGCCAGGGCTCGGCGAGGAGCTCGGGGTCGAGGTCCTCCAGCATGCGGTTCGCATCGATGTAGGTGCGCGGGAACCGCGCCGCGATCAGCGTCGCGCCCACCGAAGGCGCGGCCGACCAGAGTGCGTCGACGTCGGTGTCTTCGCCGCGGCGCAGCAGCGACATGTCGACGGCATGGCCGAAGTCCGCGGGATAGACCGTGCCGCTGTGCGGCGAATCGCACACCAGCGCGATGGGCGGTGCGTCCGGCGCGTGCAGGTCGAAGGCCTGGATGTCGCTCGTCATGCGTTCGACGTTCCTCAGTCGACGCGGATGTCGGCCACCTGCGCGACGCGCGCATAACGCTGCATCGCCTGCTCGATCTGCTTCGCGAACTCCTGCGGCGTGCCGGGGATGAGCGTCGCACCCGACTCGTCCATCTTCCGCGCGAACTCGGGGTTCTTCATCGCCTGGTGGATCGCGGCGTTGAGCTTCGCGACCACGGGCTGCGGCGTGCCCGCGGGTGCCACCACGCCGAACCAGCCGCCGCCGCCCATGGCGGGGAAGCCGAGCTCCGCATAGGTCGGCACGTCCGGCAGGGTCGGCGAACGCTTCTCGGAGAGCACGGCGAGCGCGCGCAGCTTGCCCGACCGGATGTGCGGCAGCGCGGTGGGCAGGTTGTCGGTGATCGCATCGACCTGGCCGCCGAGCGCGTCGTTCATCGCCTGGCCCGCGCCCTTGTACGGCACGTGGACCATCTCGAACTTCGCGAGGTGCATGAAGTGCTCGATGTTCGCGTGGCCGAGCGAGCCGGTGCCCGGGCTCGCGAAGCTGATCTTCTTCGGGTTCGCCTGCGCGTAGGCGAGGAACTCCTTCATCGACTTCGCGCTCACCTTCGGATTCACGGCGAACACGCTGGGCGTGGTGGCGACGTTGGTGATCGGCGCGAAGTCCTTGACCGGGTCGTACTTGAGCTTGCTGCCGTACACGGCCGGGTTGCTGCCGTGGGTGCTGACAGTGGCCATGCCGAGGGTGTAGCCGTCGGGCTTGGCCTTCGCGACCATCTCCATGCCGAGCGAGCCGCCCGCGCCCGCACGGTTCTCGACGACGATGCTCTGGCCGAGCTCGCGGCCCGCGAATTCGGCGACCAGGCGCGCGGCGAGGTCGGTCGAGCCGCCCGGCGCGAAGGGCACGATCAGCTTGATGGGCTTGTCGGGGAAGGCGGCTTGCGCACTCGCGGCGCCCGCGAGGGTGGAGAGCGAGGCAAGGGCGATGACGGACAGGAAGTGGCGCTTGTTCATGCCTTCCAGCGTACGCCCGCGGCCTGCGCGGGTCCAACGACTTTTCCGCCGCAGGTGATGACATGATGTAATCGCGCCATGGCGATCCGCAGTCCATCGCTCGTGGAGCTCCATGCGTTCCTCGCCGTGGCGCGGACGGGCAGCTTTCGCAAGGCCGCGGAGGCGCTCAACGTGACGCAGGCGGCGGTGAGCCGTGCGGTGCTTCGGCTGGAGGAGACGCTCGGGCACGAGATGTTCGAGCGGTCCGGTGCGGGCGTGAAACTCACGGCCGCGGGCGCCGAATGGCGCAGGCGCGTCGAGAAGCCCGTCGCGCAGCTCGAAGCGGCCGCGATCGCATTGGGACGCAAGGCCGAGCGGCTGCGGCTGCGCCTCTCGGTAGCGCCCAGCATCGGCACGCTGTGGCTGATGCCGCGGCTCGAACACTTCCGGCAGCTGCATCCCGATGTGGAAGTCGAGTTCCGCCAGTACCACCACGACGAGGACTTCCGCCGCGACGACGTCGACCTCTGGGTCGCGCTGAAGCGCGAGGCGGGTCAACGCTGGCCGCGGCAGATCGCGGCCGAGTACCTGGTGGGCCGCGAGATCGTCGCCGTAGGTGCGCCCGCGCTCGTACGCGACGTGACGTCGGCGCGCGAACTGCTCGCGCTGCCGCTGCTCTATCACTCCAACTACCGCGAGAACTGGGCGCTGTGGGCGCGTGCGGTCGGTGTCGAACTGCCGGCGCGCTGGAAGGGCACCGGCTTCGACCTCGTGCTGAATCTCGTGGAGGCCGCGCGTTCGGGCATGGGCGTGGCGGTCGTGCAGCGCTGCATGGTCGAGGCCGATCTCGCGTCGGGCCGGCTCGTCGTGCCCGTGCCGGGCGCGGCGAACACGGGTCGCGGCTACTGGCTGTGCCGGCGCCGCGCGCTGGGCGCGCACCCGGCGGCCGATCTGTTTTCGCAGTGGCTGCGCGATCAGGCGGCGCGCAGCGAAGGCTGACGCGGCGTCAGCGCACCCGCATGCCCGGCTTCGCGCCCGGCCATGCCTGCAACACGAAGATGCCGGGGTTCGCCTTCTCGTCGCCGTGGCTCGCGGAGAGCACCATGCCCTCGCTCACGCCGAACTTCATCTTGCGCGGCGCAAGATTCGCGACGACCACGACGAACTGGTCCTTCAACTGCTCCGGCTTGTAGGTCGATGCGATGCCGGAGAACACGTTGCGCGTGCGCCCTTCGCCGACGTCGAGCGTGAGCTGCAGCAGCTTGGTCGAACCTTCGACGGCCCGGCAGTCGACGACCTTCGCGATGCGCATGTCGACCTTCGAGAAATCGTCGATGCCGATGCTCTCGCCGATCTTCTCGCCGCCGGGCAGTTCACTCGCTCCCCCGCTTGCGGGCGAGGGCGGAGGCGAGGGTTCTTCGCCCGGCTCGAACAGCGCATCGAGCATCTTCATGTCCACGCGCTGCATGAGGTGCCTGTACTCGCCGACGACGTGGCCTTCGGCCATCGGCTGCGCGGCGTTCGACCAGTCGAGCGCGCCGCACTTCAGGAAGTCCTCGGCCTGGGAAGCGAGCGACGGCAGCACCGGCTTCAGGCAGGCGGTCATCACCTTGAACGCCTGCAGGCATTCGGTGCCGACCTGCGCGGCCTCGTCGCCCTTGCCTTCCTTCGCCAGCTTCCACGGCGCCGCGCTGTCGAAGCGCAGGTTCACCTCGTCGGCGAAGGCCATCACTTCCCGCAGCGCCTTGCCGTACTCGCGGGTCTCCAACAACACGCGCACCGTCTCCACCAGCTTGTCCGCGCCGAAGCGCGAGGCGTCGCCCTTCACGAGCTTTCCGCCGGGCACGAACTTCACCGCGCGGCTCGCGATGTTCACGTACTTGCCGATGAGGTCGGCGTTGACGCGCGCGACGAAGTCGTCGGGCGTGAAGTCGATGTCTTCCACCTTGCCGTTGAGCTTGGCGGCGATGTAGTAGCGCAGCCACTCGGGGTTCATGCCGAGCGACAGGTACTTCAGCGGGTCGAGCCCGGTGCCCCGGCTCTTGCTCATTTTCTCGCCGTTGTTGACGGTCAGGAAGCCATGCACGTTCACCTGGTTCGGCGTCTTGCGCCCGGAGAACTGCAGCATCGCGGGCCAGAACAGCGTGTGGAAGTACACGATGTCCTTGCCGATGAAGTGAATCTGCTCGACCTGCGGGTCGGCCACGAACTGCTCGAACGTCGCGTCGGTGCGCGAGTTCGGGTCCGGGTGATTCTTCGCCTGGCCCTTGTCGAAGTGGTTCTTCAGGCTCGCGAGGTAGCCGATGGGCGCGTCGAGCCACACGTAGAAGTACTTGCCCGGCGCGTCGGGGATCTCGATGCCGAAGTACGGCGCATCGCGCGAGATGTCCCAGTCGGCCATGCCGGCCTCGAACCATTCGCCGGCCTTCTTCGCCATCTCGCTTTGCAGCTTGCCGTCCTGCGTCCACGACTTCAGGAAGTCGACCACCTTCTCGTCGGACAGCTTGAAGAAGTAGTGTTCCGAGCTGCGCAGCTCGGGCGTCGCGCCGGTGAGCGCGGAGTAGGGTGCGATGAGCTGCGTGGGGCTGTAGACGCTGCTGCACACCTCGCAGCTGTCGCCGTACTGGTCCTTCGCGTGGCAGGTGGGGCATTCGCCCTTGATGAACCGGTCGGGCAGGAACATGCCCTTCTGCGGGTCGTAGAACTGCTCGATGGTGCGCGTCGCGATGAGCCCGTTGGCCTTCAGCGCCTTGTAGATGCCCTGCGCGAGCTCGGTGTTCTCGGGGCTGTCCGTGGAGTGCCAGTTGTCGAAGCGGACGTGGAAGCCCTCGAGGTATTCCTTGCGGCCCGCGGCGATGTCGGCCACGAAGGCCTGCGGCGTCTTGCCGGCCTTCTCGGCCGCGATCATGATGGGCGCCCCGTGCGCATCGTCCGCGCCGACGAAGTGGACCATGTGCCCGCCCATGCGCTGGTGCCGCACCCAGATGTCGGCCTGGATGTATTCCATGATGTGGCCGATGTGGAACTTGCCATTGGCGTACGGCAAGGCGGTGGTGACGAAGAGCTTGCGCTGGGACATGAGGGATTCCGGAGGGGAACCGGCGATTTTAGCGAGGGCGACGAGGCGGCGCAGGCGGCCCTGGAGTACCGCTGCGCTGCCACAATCGCCCGCTTGAATCCACCGAGAATCATCGTCATCGCAGGCCCCAACGGCGCGGGCAAGACGACCTTCGCGCGCGAGTTCCTGACGCACGAGGGCGATTGCCTCGCCTTCATCAACGCCGATCTCATCGCAGCGGGGCTGTCGCCCTTCGCGCCCCAGAAGGTCGCGATGCGCGCGGGACGGCTGATGCTGCTGGAGATCGATGCCCATGTGGCGCGAGGCGAAAGCTTCGCCATCGAGACGACGCTGTCGGGGCTGGGGTATGCGCGGCAAATTCCGCGGTGGCGCGAGGCGGGGTACCGGGTGGAGCTTCACTTCCTGTCGTTGCGCAATGTCGAAGCCGCAGTCGATCGCGTGAGGCAGCGGGTGCGGCACGGCGGCCACGCCATCCCCGAGGCGACCGTTCGCCGGCGCTTCGCGAGCGGCGCCGTGCTCTTCGACGGTACGTACAAGCGGCTTGTGGATCGCTGGACTTTGTACGACAACATGGGGGACCGGCCAGTTCCGATCGATTGGAGTGACGACATGACGCAGCAGCACAGAATCGGCGAACCCACCGTGCTCCATGGACGGCGTCGGATGGATCCGCCGCCTGCGCACGTGCGCGAGGCCATGCAGGCGATGGTCCGCGCCGCGCAGCGCGCGCGAGAAATCGCACGCCAGAGCGGCACGAAGCTGGTCCTCTGGCGCGACGGGCGGGTGGCGCACGTCGATCCGGACGATCCGTCGCTGCCCCCGTTGCCGCGATAACCCTCGGGGGCAAACCCGCACCCCCCGCTCGCTACACTCGCGGGCGAACCGAAGTACTTTGCCCATGCCCACCTCCGACCAACTCCTCGCCGCGCTCGCCACCGTCACCGACCCCAACACCGGCAAGGACTTCGTCGGCGCCAAGGCCGTGAAGAACCTCCAGGTCGAAGGCGGCGACGTTTCCTTCGACGTCGAGCTCGGCTATCCCGCCAAGAGCCAGATCCCCGCGCTGCGCAAGGCGCTCGTCGCGGCGGCGCGCACGGTGGGCGGCGTCGACAACGTCTCCGTGAACGTGACCACCCGGGTCACCTCCCATGCCGTGCAGCGCGGCGTGCAACTCATGCCCAACGTGAAGAACATCATCGCCGTCGCCTCCGGCAAGGGCGGCGTGGGCAAGAGCACGACGGCGGCGAACCTCGCGCTGGCGCTGGCCGCGGAAGGCGCGTCGGTCGGCCTGCTCGATGCCGACATCTACGGCCCGAGCCAGCCGATGATGATGGGCATCGATCGCCGGCCCGAGAGCGACGACGGCAAGACGATGGACCCGCTGGAGAACTACGGCATCCAGGTCATGTCGATCGGCTTTCTCATCAACCCGGACGAGGCGATGATCTGGCGCGGCCCCATGGCCACGCAGGCGCTCGAGCAACTGCTGAGGCAGACCAACTGGCGCGAACTCGACTATCTCGTGGTCGACCTGCCGCCGGGCACGGGCGACATCCAGCTCACCCTGTCGCAGCGCGTGCCCATGACCGGCGCGGTGATCGTCACCACGCCGCAGGACATCGCCCTGATCGACGCGAAGAAGGCCGTGACGATGTTCGAGAAGGTGGGCGTGCCCATCCTCGGCATCGTGGAGAACATGGCCGTGCATGTGTGCAGCAACTGCGGCCATGCCGAGCACATCTTCGGCGAAGGCGGCGGCCAGCGCTACGCGGCCGAGCGCGGCATCGACTACCTCGGCGCGCTGCCCCTGGACATCACGATCCGGCAGCAGGCCGACAATGGCCAGCCGACGGTGATGGCCGACCCCGACGGCAAGATCTCGACGATCTACAAGGACATCGCGCGCCAGGTCGCGGTGAAGATCGCCGCGAAGGCCAAGGACTTCTCGTCGAAGTTCCCGACGATCTCGGTGTCGAAGAACACCTGAGCGGGAGGCACCGGGTCGCCATCTGCGCGGTCGAGGCCGGAGCGGCGTAGAGTCACGGCATGCAGGAGCGCCCCAACATCCACGTCGCCGTCGTCATGCGGCGCGTTGCCCTCGACAACCGCTGGCAGCCGTTCCGCTGGGAACTGGCCGACGTCGTGCCGCACGACGACGGGTTCGGCCGCGAGCCGCGCATCCTGTTCGACGATGGCCGCGAGCAGCGCTGGCTGCATCCGGGCTTCACGGTGGAACTGTTCCGCGACGATGCGGAAGGCTATTACCTCAACGGAACGACCGACACCCCCGGCTGGTTCGTGATGTGGCGGATGGAGGATGCGCCGTCGGTGGCCGCCGAACCCATCGCGAAGCCGGAAGTCGTCACGCTGAGCTATCACGATGCCGGCCGCTGGCTCGATGCGCAGGAGGCGGTGGAGCAGGTGCCGGCGCCGCCGCACGTGGTCGAATGGATGATGACGTTCGCGCGCGACCACTACGTGCCGGAGCCGCGCAAGCGCAAGCGGCCCGAGAGTTTCCGCCGGCTCGAGGATCGCTTCGGCAATCCGGCGACGGTGTCCTCGGGAAAGAAATACGGTGAGTGAGGAAGGCTTCTTCAGCCGGTGGTCGAAGCGCAAGGAGGCGGTGCGCGAGGGCAGGCAGGTCGTTCCCGAGCCGGAGGGTGTGGCGCGCGACGCGCCCTCACCCCAGCCCTCTCCCGCAGGCGGGAGCGGCGGTGACTTGGCTTCCTCTCCCCAACGGGAAGAGGCCCCCCCTCTTCCCACGCTCGAAGAAGCCCAGGCGCTCACCGCCGACGCGGACTTCACGCGCTTCGCCGCGCGCGACGTGCCGCCCGACGTGAAGAACGCCGCGATGAAGAAGCTGTTCTCCGACCCGCGCTTCAACGTCATGGACGGCCTCGACACCTACATCGACGATTACTCGAAGCCCGATCCGATCCCCGAATCGATGCTGCGCAAGCTGGCGAGCGCGCAGTTCCTCGACCTCTTCGACGAGGAGAAGAACAGGCGGGCCGCCGAAGGCAGGGAAGTCGCGGATAAGTCCGCGGCGCAAACCGTGGCACAGTCCGGCGATGATGTGGCGGAGCCTGTAGTACCGCCGGACGAAGACCATGCCGACCCTGATTTGCGATTGCAACAAGACCATGCCGCTGGACCCGAAGGTCCTGGGCACGGCACTCGATGAGGAACTGAAGCTCCACTCGACCCTCTGCCGCCGCGAAGCCGGCGCGTTCGCGCAGGCGGTGAAATCGGGCGAGGACGTCGTGGTCGCCTGCACCCAGGAACGGCGGCTCTTTCTCGAACTCGCTCAGGAATTCGGCGATGCCCCAGGCGCCCCCGGGGGGCAGCGTCAGCGCGGCGGCACCGTTTCGCCGATTCGATTCGTCAACATCCGCGAGACGGGCGGCTGGAGCCGCGACGCGAAAGCGTCGATGCCCAAGCTCGCCGCGCTGCTCGCGAGCGCGAAGCTGCCCGACGCGGATCCCGTCGCGACCGTCACGTACAAGAGCGCCGGCCGGCTGCTGGTGATCGGCGCGCTCGAGGAAGCCGAACGCATGGCCGCCGCCGTCGGCGACGTGCTCGACGTCACGATCTTCTCGCGCGGCGGCGCCGGCGCGCAGGAGCGGCGCTGGCCCGTCGTCGGCGGCCGCATCGACAAGCTCGCCGGCTGGCTCGGCGCCTTCCAGCTCACGTGGCTCGCGGACAACCCCATCGACCTCGACCTCTGCACGCGTTGCAACGCGTGCATTGCCGCGTGTCCCGAGAACGCGATCGGCTTCGACTACCAGGTCGACCTGCAGGCGTGCAGGAGCCATCGCGATTGCGTCGTTGCCTGCGAGGCCGCCGGCGCCATCGACTTCGCGCGCGCGCCGGTGGCGCACGTCGACGCGTTCGATCTCGTGCTCGACCTGCGCCGCGAACCCGGCTTCCTGCGCCATGCGCCGCCCCAGGGCTATGTGCATCTCCCGCCCGAGAAGCAGTCCGGCCCCGAGGCGCTGCAGGCGCTGCTGAAGCTGCGCGAACTCGTCGGCGAATTCGACAAGCCGAGGTTCGTCGCGTACAAGCAGAAGCTGTGCGCGCACAGCCGCAACGAGAAGATCGGCTGCAAGGCCTGCATCGACGTGTGTTCGGCCGAGGCGATCTCGAGCGATTTCGAACGCCAGCAGGTCAAGGTCAACGCGAACCTGTGCGTGGGCTGCGGCGCGTGCGCCACCGTCTGCCCCACGGGCGCGATGAGCTACGCCTACCCCAAGGCCACGGACCAGGGTCGCACGATCCGCACGCTGCTGAACACTTACGCGAAGGCCGGCGGACGGCAGCCCGCGCTGCTGCTGCACAGCCAGGAACGCGGCCAGGCGCTTGTCGACGAACTGGGCCGTGCGGCGCGGGTCGGCGCCGCGAGCGGCGTGCCGGCCGACGTGATTCCGCTTGCCGTATGGCACGCGGCGAACACCGGCATCGACCTGTGGCTCACGGCGGTCGCGCAAGGCGCGTCGCACGTCGCCGTGCTCACGACCGGCGACGAAGCGCCGCAGTACGTCGATGCGCTGCGCGAGCAGATGGCGGTGGCGCAGGCGGTGCTGGGCGGGCTGGGCTACGCGGGCGCGCATTTCAGCGTGATCGCGTGCCGCACGCCGTCGGACCTCGACCAGGAGCTGCAACTGCTCGGCGCGCGCCGCGGCGCGGTGCCGGCGGTGGCGGGCAAGTTCGCCATCGCGCAGGACAAGCGCGCGACGCTCGAACTCGCGCTCGATCATCTGATCGAGCGGGCGCCGACGAAGCCCGCGCACATTCCGCTGCCCGCGGGCGCGCCCTTCGGCAGCGTCGAGGTCGACAAGGACAAATGCACGCTGTGCATGAGCTGCGTGAGCGCGTGTCCCGCGAGCGCGCTGCAGGACAACCCGCAGGCGCCGCAGCTTCGCTTCGTCGAGAAGAACTGCGTGCAGTGCGGCCTGTGCGTCGGCACCTGCCCGGAAAAAGCGGTGTCGCTGCTGCCGCGACTTTCGATCGGCCCCGAGCGCAAGCAGCCGCGCGTGCTCAACGAAACGCAGCCTTATGGCTGCATCCGCTGCGGCAAGCACTTCGGAACGCTCAAGGGCGTCGAGGCCATGCTCGGCCGCCTCGCCGGCCATGCGATGTTCCAGGGCGCCGCGCTCGAGCGCCTGAAGATGTGCGGCGACTGCCGCGTCATCGACATCCACACGTCGCCCGACGAGGCAAGGATCACGCAGCAATGAGCGACACCGCACCGGCGACCAGCGCCCTCGACGAGGAGACCGCGCGTGCCGAGGTCTACGGCCTGCTTTCGCAGCTTTACTACGCGCCGCCTTCCGGCGAACTGCTCGCGGCGCTGCGCGTCGCGGTCACGCAGGCGCCGAGCGAAGGGGCCTTCCTCGAGGAGCCCTGGCGCGCCTTCGTCGGCGTCGCGCGCGAGACGACCGACGCCGAGGTGCGCGACGAGTACGACGCGCTCTTCGGCGGCGTGGGCAAGCCCGAGGTGTACCTGTTCGGCTCGCACTACCTTTCGGGTTACCTGAACGAGAAGCCGCTCGCGCGATTGCGCGACGACCTCGCCGCGCTCGGCCTCGCGCGCGACGAGACGATGCCGGAGACCGAGGACCACATCGCCTACCTGTGCGAAGTGATGCGCTACCTGATCGCCGGCGACGACGTCGCGGTCGCCAACCTCACGCGCCAGCGCGAATTCTTTTCGGCTCATCTCCAGCCGTGGGTACAGGCGATGTGCGACAACATCGCGGCGCAGCCGCGCGCCCGTTTCTACGCATCGCTCGCGGAGTTCACGCGCGCCTTCGCGAGCGTCGAAGCGCAGGGTTTCGACATGTTGACTTGAATGACTTCGGGGGGTGTTTTCCCTGAGGCGGCGAGGCGACTTTTTTCGCGTGCACGATTGCGGGGCGTGTGTGCGTCGCTTAGAGTATGAAGTGAAGTTCATAACGACCCACCAGCCAAGGAGAGACGGCATGGAAAGCAAGAGTCCAACTGCATCGCGGCGCGGTTTCATGTGGGGCGCGGCCGCGGCCGGCGCCGCCGGCGCCGCGGTCGTCGCACTGCCGAAGGTGCAGCAGGCCGTCGAGCAAACACAGGCCGCCGAGGCGACACCGAAGCCCGAGCGCGGAGGCGGCTACCGACTCTCGGAGCACGTCGCGCATTACTACAAGACCACGCGCCTCTGAGCGCGAGGAGACCCCCCATGTTGCTGACCAAGAAATCGGGTCCCGGCGCCGCTGCCGGCCGTTCGCCCTTCGTCCACAGCCTGCAGCGCGGCCTCGCGAACGCCGTGCCGACCATGGACCGCCGCGCGTTCCTGCGCCGCTCCGGCCTCGGGGTCGGCGTGGGCCTCGCCGCCTCGCAGCTCGCGCTCGTCAAGAAGGCCAAGGCCGCCGACGGCCGCGGTCCCGCCATCGGCGAAGGCAAGATCGAGGTCAAGCGCACCGTGTGTACGCACTGCTCGGTGGGCTGCGCCATCGACGCCGTCGTCGAGAACGGCGTGTGGGTCCGCCAGGAGCCGGTGTTCGACTCGCCCATCAACCTCGGCGCGCACTGCGCCAAGGGCGCGGCGATCCGCGAGCACGGCCACGGCGAGTTCCGCCTGCGCTACCCGATGAAGCTCGTCAACGGCAAGTACGAGCGCATCAGCTGGGAGACGGCCTACAACGAGATCGCCGGGCGCATCCAGGACATCCGCAAGGCCAGCGGCCCCGACGCGGTCTACTGGATCGGCTCGTCGAAGCACTCGAACGAGCAGGCCTACCTGCTGCGCAAGTTCGTGAGCCTGTTCGGCAGCAACAACTGCGACCACCAGGCCCGCATCTGCCACTCCACCACCGTTGCCGGCGTCGCCAACACGTGGGGCTACGGGGCGATGACGAACTCGTACAACGACATGCAGAACGCCAAGGCGGCGCTCTACATCGGCTCCAACGCCGCCGAGGCCCACCCGGTGTCGATGCTGCACATGCTGCATGCCAAGGAGACCGGCACCAAGATGATCGTGGCCGATCCGCGCTTCACGCGCACGGCGGCCAAGGCGGACCAGTACATCCGCTTCCGCTCGGGCACGGACATCCCGCTGCTCTTCGGCATGCTGTACCACATCTTCAAGAACGGCTGGGAAGACAAGAAGTACGTCGCCGACCGCGTGTACGGCATGGATAAGGTCCGCGAGGACGTCCTTGCGAAGTGGACGCCCGACAAGGTGTTCGAGGCCTGCGGCGTGCCCGAGGCCGAGGTCTTCAAGGCCGCGCAGACGATGGCCATGAACCGGCCCTCCACCATCGTGTGGTGCATGGGGCAGACGCAGCACACCATCGGCAACGCGATGGTGCGCGCGAGCTGCATCCTGCAGCTGGCGCTCGGCAACATCGGCGTGGCCGGCGGCGGCGCCAACATCTTCCGCGGCCACGACAACGTGCAGGGCGCGACCGACGTCGGCCCCAACCCCGACTCGCTGCCCGGCTACTACGGCATCGTCGAGGGCTCGTGGCGGCACTTCGCCAATGCCTGGGGCGTCGACTTCGACTGGATCAAGGGCCGCTTCGCGAGCCCGGGGATGATGTCCAAGCCGGGGATCACCGTCTCGCGCTGGATCGACGGCGTGCTCGAGAAGAACGAGAACATCGACCAGGACCCGAACCTGCGGGCCGTCGTCTACTGGGGCCACGCCCCCAACTCGCAGTCGCGCGGCCTCGAGATGAAGAAGGCCATGGACAAGCTCGACCTGCTGGTCGTGGTCGATCCGTATCCGTCGGCCACGGCGGCGATGGCCGCCATGCCCGGCAAGGCCGAGGACGTCAACCCCAACCGCGCCGTCTACCTGCTGCCGGCCGCCACGCAGTTCGAGACCAGCGGCTCCGCGACGGCCTCGAATCGCTCGATCCAGTGGCGCGAGAAGGTGATCGATCCGCTGTGGGAAAGCCGCAGCGACCACATGATCATGTACCAGCTGGCCGACAAGCTCGGCTTCGGCAAGGAGCTGGTCAAGAACTACAAGATGCAGAAGATCAAGGGCCTGGACGAGCCCCTGCCCGAGGACATCCTGCGCGAGATCAACAAGTGCGTGTGGACCATCGGCTACACGGGCCAGACCCCGGAGCGGCTGAAGGCGCACATGCGCCTCATGCAGCACTTCGACGTGAAGACGTTGCGCGCCAAGGGCAGCGTGAAGGACCCGCAGACCGGCTACGACATCCAGGGCGACTACTTCGGCCTGCCGTGGCCCTGCTGGGGCACGGCCGAGCTCAAGCATCCGGGCACGCACGTCCTCTACAACACCAACCTGCACGTGATGGATGGCGGCGGCTGCTTCCGCGCCAACTTCGGCGTCGAGAAGGATGGCGTCAACCTGCTGGCGGAGGACGGCTCGTTCCCGGTGGGCAGCGACCTGCAGACGGGCTACCCCGAGATCGACCACGTGCTGATGAAGAAGCTGGGCTGGTGGAGCGAGCTCTCGCCGGCCGAGCAGGCGCTGGCCGAAGGCAAGAACTGGAAGACCGACAACTCGGGCGGCATGATCCGCGTGGCCATGAAGAACCATGGCGTCCACCCCTTCGGCAACGCGAAGGCGCGCGCGGTCGTGTGGAATTTCCCCGACGGCATTCCGCAGCACCGCGAAGCGCTCTACAGCACGCGGCCGGACATGGTCGCGAAATATCCGACACACGACGACAAGAAGGCCTTCTGGCGCCTGCCCACGCTGTACAAGGCGGTGCAGCAGAAGAACCTCGCGGACAAGGTCCACGAGAAATTCCCGCTCATCCTGAGCTCGGGGCGCCTCGTCGAATACGAAGGTGGCGGCGACGAGACGCGGTCGAACCCGTGGCTCGCCGAGCTGCAGCAGGAGGCCTTCGTCGAGATCAACCCGAAGGCCGCGGCCGAGCGCAACATCCGCAACGGCGACCGCGTGTGGCTGAAGACGCCGACCGGCGCGCAGCTGAACGTCGTGGCGATGGTGACTGAGCGGGTCGGGCCCGACACCTGCTGGATGCCGTTCCACTTCGCCGGGCGGTGGCAGGGCGCGGACATGCTGGCCTACTACCCCAACGGCGCGGCGCCGGTGGTGCGGGGCGAAGCGGTGAACACCGCGACGACCTACGGCTACGACAGCGTGACGATGATGCAAGAGACGAAAACGACGATCTGCAACGTCGAAAAAGCGACGGCGTAAGGAGCACCACATGGCAAGGATGAAATTCATTTGTGACTCCGAGCGCTGCATCGAATGCAACGGCTGCGTCACGGCCTGCAAGAACGAGAACGAGGTGCCGTGGGGCGTGAACCGCCGCCGCGTGGTCACGCTCAACGACGGCGTGCCGGGCGAGCGCTCGGTGTCGGTGGCCTGCATGCACTGCTCCGACGCGCCCTGCATGGCGGTCTGCCCGGTGAGTTGCTTCTACCGCACCGACGAGGGCGTGGTGCTGCACGACAAGGACACCTGCATCGGCTGCGGCTACTGCAGCTACGCCTGCCCGTTCGGCGCGCCGCAGTTTCCGTCGGCCGGCACGTTCGGCGTGCGCGGCAAGATGGACAAATGCACCTTCTGCGCGGGCGGTCCCGAAGCCAACGGCTCGCAGGCCGAGTTCGAGAAGTACGGCCGCAACCGGCTCGCCGAGGGCAAGCTTCCCGCGTGTGCGGAAATGTGCTCGACCAAGGCGCTGATCGCCGGCGACGGCGACGTGGTGGCGGACATCTTCCGCAACCGGGTGCTCAAGCGCGGCAAGGGCGCCGAGGCGTGGGGCTGGGGCACGGCCTACGGCTCCAAGCAGGCGGGGCAGCCGGGAGGAGCGAAGTCATGATGCGATTCCTCTGCATCGCCCTCGCGGCGATGGCGCTGTCCGCCTGCGGCGAGAAGCCGCAGACCGCGACCGGCATCAAGAGCGACACCACCGCCTTCTCGGGCACGGGCATGGCCTACCAGGCGCCGGGCTGGAAGGCCGGGGACAAGGCCAGCTGGGAGCAGCAGCTCAAGACCCGCACGCAGAACGGGCAAAACGACTATGCGAAAGTCAATTAGCGTTCTCGCGGCTGGCCTCCTCGCGCTGGCCGCGAGCGCATTCGCCCAGGCGCCGGCGCAGCAGGGCCAGAGTGCGGGGACGCAGCCCACTCCCGCGCGCGCCGCGGCGCAGGACGACCCCGCACCGGCCGCGCAGCCGGGCGGCATCCAGGGCCAGAACATCTTCGACGTGAAGCCCGAAGTCAAGCGCGATGCGTCGAGCGAGCCGGGCTACATGGAGCAGAACAACGCCCAGCGCAACGCCGTGCAGCCGGGCAACAACTCGCCGCTATGGCGCGACGCGAAGCGCGGCGTCGAGGGCTTCACCAACTATCCGAAGGACAAGTACTCCGAGATGGGCGTGCTGATCCAGGAGCAGGTGCAGTACCCGGGCTCGCGCCTCACGACGGCCGGGGAAGCGTGGCGGCAGGTGCGCAACAACTGGATCCTGCCCTACGGCGGCGCGCTCCTGATCATCTTCGCGCTCGCGCTGGCGATTTTCTACTTCACGCGCGGAACCATCGGCCACCAGCCGGCGGTCGGCGGCGGCGGGCGGCGCATCGAGCGCTTCACGCCGTTCGAGCGCGCGGCGCACTGGACGAACGCCATCGCCTTCGTCGTGCTCGCGATCTCGGGCATCGTCATGGCGTTCGGCAAGTTCTTCCTGCTGCCCGTCATCGGCAGCGCGCTGTTCGGCTGGTTCACGTATGCGCTGAAGAACCTGCACAACTTCTTCGGCCCGCTGTTCGTGGTGTCGCTGATCGTCGTGATCATCACGTTCGTCAAGGACAACTTCCCGAGCCGCGGCGACCTCAACTGGCTGCTCAAGCTCGGCGGCGTGTTCAGCAAGTCGGGCGAGGAGCCGCCGACGCACCGCTTCAACACCGGCGAGAAGGGCATGTTCTGGCTGGCCGTGGTGGGGCTGGGCCTCATCGTCGCGGGCTCCGGGCTCGTGCTCGACAAACTGGTGCCCGCCATCGACTACGTGCGCGGCACGATGCAGGTCGCGCACATGATCCATGCCGTCGCGGCCGTGTTCATGATGTGCATGATCGGCTTCCACATCTACCTCGGCACGGTGGGCGTGCGCGGCGCGTACACCGCGATGCGCCGCGGCTACGTGGACGAAGCCTGGGCGCGCGAACACCACGGCTACTGGGCCGAGGACATCGCGGCCGGCAAGGTGCCGGCGCAGCGCAGCAAGCCGATCGTGAGCGGCGAAGCCCTGGCCGCCGAGCGCGCGGACAACGTGCGACCCGCCTGACCCCGAAAGAGACACGCGACATGAAACATCACCTCCTGTTCGGCTCGATCGTGCTGGCGCTCGGCAGCGCTGCGCTCGCGAAGCTGCCCGCTCCGGTGCTCGACGACGCCGCCAAGGCCAAGGCCGCCGAGACGGCGGCGAAGACCGCGTGGCAGGCGAAGGTCGACGGCTATCTGTTGTGCAAGGCCCAGGACAAGGTGGTGGCGAGCTACCGCAAGACGGCCGCGACGCCGATGGCCGCCGCCTCCGCGAAGCCGGCCATGCCCGCCGCCACGCCCGCCGCCGCAGCGGCATCGGGCACCCCGGTGGCCGCTGCGCCGCCGTCGATCGCCGCATGCACCGACCCCGGCCCGTTCGCGTACAACCCGCCGTCGCAGACGCCGCTGGAGACCTCCGGCGCGCATTCGCCCGCCGGCACCGCCAAGGCGCCGCCGAGCGTGAAGCAGGAGGCCATCAAGGTGCAGCCGGCCGCTTCCGCCGCGAAGAAGTCCTGACGCACGATCGAGGATGACGGCGCGGATGCGAGTCCGCGCCGACGCATGCAGCGCCTGCCCACCCTGACCCGCGCCCGCGCGCCTCTCACGCGCGCCATCGACGTCGTCGACGAGTTCGGCGAACGCGGCACCGCGTCCATTCCGGCCGAGCGGCCACTGACGGTCTACGTCGACAAGCGCGAACTCGTCACCCTCATGACGCTGGGCGCGCACCCCGAGTGGCTGGTGCTGGGCTACCTGCGGAACCAGCGCCTCGTGGGCTCGGTCGACGAAGTCGAGTCGATTACCGTCGACTGGGACGTCGGCGTGGCCGCCGTGAAGACGCGCACGGGCATCGAGCGCATCGAGGAGCGCACCGCGAAGCGCGTCGTCACCACGGGCTGCGGCCAGGGCAGCGTCTTCGGCGACCTGATGGACGAGATCGACACGATCCGCCTGCCCGCCGCGACGCTCACGCAGGCGCAGCTCTACGGCATCGTGAACGCGATCCGGCTGCAGGAGAGCACGTACAAGTCGGCCGGCTCGGTGCATGGCTGCGCACTGTTCCGCGGCGAGGAGATGCTGCTGTTCGTGGAAGACGTCGGCCGTCACAACGCCATCGACACGATCGCGGGGTGGATGTGGCTGCAGGAGCCCTTGATGGATGGCGGCGACAAGGTGTTCTACACGACCGGCCGCCTCACGAGCGAGATGGTCATCAAGTCGGCGCAGATGGGCGTGCCCATCGTCGTCTCGCGCAGCGGCATCACGCAGATGGGGCACGAGGTCGCCGGCAAGCTCGGGCTCTGCACCGTCGGGCGGGCGACGAACAGGCGGTTTCTCTGCTACACGGGGGTCGAGCGCCTGGTCCTGCAGCCGGCGCTGGCCGGAACGCGGCCTTAGCCCACCGTCATCCCTGCACGGCCGGGCATTCCGCAGCCGGAGCGGCGCGATGGCATGATCCCGCCATGCATGAACCGGAGGCTCGAACCGAGCACCCCCCGCGGCGGAGTTCGCCCTCGATCTCAGCCTGGCTGCGGGAAGGCCTGCGCGCGGGTGTCTTCCTCGCACCTCGCATCGGCGACGCGTCGCCGTTGCCGAGGCAGCTCCTCGCGCTGCTCGCCGGCCTGAGCGCTCTCGAGATCGCCATCGCGCGCTTCGAAGTCCCCGGCCCCGCCACCTTCGACCTGCGCGCCTGGCTCGCCCCCTGGGCCGCCACCGCCGCGCTGTGCCTGCTCGTGTGGTCGCTGCTGCCTCGGACGCGCGCGCACGGGCTCGCGACATGGTTCGCGCTGTGGCTGGTCGCGGTCTGGCCGGCGGCGCTCGTCACCGAGATCGTCGCCATCGCGCATGCGCACGGAGCCCTGCCCGAGGCGATGCAGGGCGACGCGGTCCTGAGCTGGGCGCTCTATCTCGGCCTCACCGCCTGGCTGCTGCTGATGGGCGTGAAGCTCAGCGCCCGCTTCGGTCTGCGGGGGCGCCGGCTGTGGGCCTACGGCCTCGGCTCCACCTTCATCCTCGCGCTCGCCTCGTGGCAGTTCCCCGACCGGCCGTGGCGCGCCGACGAGGAGGCCGTGGCCGAGGCCGAGGTCCCGCGCCTGGTCCTGAGCCAGGAGGTGTTCGAGGCGCAGCAGGCCCTGTGGCGGACGTCCGTCGAGGCACTCGCGCCGGAACGCCCCGGCGTCGCGGACGTCTATGGCATCGTCTTCGCGCCGTTCGCCGACGAGGACGTGTTCCTGCGCGAAAGCCGCATGGTCGCCTCGGTGCTCGCCGAGCGCTTCGACGCGCAAGCGCGCGTGCTGCATCTCGTGAACCATGCCGACACCGCGGGCAGCCAGCCGTGGGCGACCCCCGCGAACCTGAAGCGCGCGATCGATGCGGTGGCGCTTCGAATGGACCGCGAGCAGGACGTGCTGGTTGTCTATCTGACCTCGCACGGTGCGAGCAACTTCATGCTGGCCGCAACGCACGGCCCGCTGCAGGTCGAGCCCGTGAGCCCCGGCGAGCTGCGCGCCGCGCTCGACAACGCCGGCATCCGCCATCGGGTGATCGCGGTGTCGGCCTGCTACTCGGGCGGCTGGGTCGGGCCGCTCGCGAGCGACACCACGCTCGTCATGACGGCGGCGGATGCGACGCACACGTCGTATGGCTGCGGACGCCTGTCCGAGCTCACGTTCTTCGGCCGCGCCGTTTTCAACGAGCAGCTGCGCAACACGCACTCCTTCGAGCAGGCTTTCGCCGCCGCCGTGCCCCTCATCCGCCAGCGCGAGGTCGAGGCGGGCAAGAAGGACGGATTCTCCAATCCGCAGATCCACGTCGGCGAGCAGATCCGCCCCGTGCTGCGCTCGCTCGAACAGCGCCTCGGCGCACCGCAGGAGGCATTGCGATGAAGGGCAGGACGAACACGAGCGGCTGGCAACTCGGCTGGCGCAGCCTCTGGCGCGATCTGCGTGCCGGCGAACTCAAGCTGCTGATCGTGGCGGTGACGCTCGCCGTGGCCGCGCTCACCGCCGTCGGCTTCTTCGCCGACCGGCTGAAGGGCGGCCTCTCGCGCGACGCGCGCCAGCTCCTCGGCGGCGATGCCGTCGTGGCCAGCGACAACCCCACGCCGCGCGAATTCATCGAACGCGCCCGCACGCTCGGTCTGCAGGGCGTCACGACGATGGTGTTCCCGACCATGGGCCGCGCGCCGGATGCGAAAGGTGGCGCAAGCCGACTTGTCGCATTGAAGGTCGTGCAGCCCGGCTACCCGCTGCGCGGCCGGCTCGAGACGGCCACGGCGTCCGATGCACCCGGCGCAGCCACCCGCGACGTGCCCGCGCGCGGCGAGGCGTGGGTCGATGCGCCGCTGCTCGAGGCGCTGGAGCTGAAGCTGGGCGACGCGCTGCTGCTCGGCGATGCGCAGCTGAAGATCGCGCGCGTGGTGACGATGGAGCCCGATCGCGGCGCCGGCTTCATGAACTTCGCGCCCCGGGTGATGATCAACGAGGCGGACGTGGCCGCGACCGGCCTCGTGCAGCCGGCGAGCCGCATCAACTGGCGCTTTGCCGTTGCAGGCCCGGACCGCGACGTTGCGCGCTTTGCCGACTGGGCCGCCGAAGCCTCGAAGCAGGGCGGCGTGCGCGGCGTGCGCATCGAGTCGCTCGAAGGCGGTCGACCCGAGATGCGGCAGACGCTGGACCGCGCCGAAAAATTCCTCAACCTCGTCGCACTGCTCGCGGCGCTGCTGAGCGCGGTGGCCGTCGCGCTCGCCGCGCGCGGCTTCGCGGCGAGCCATCTCGACGCCTGCGCGATGCTGCGCGTGCTCGGCCAAAGCCAGCGCACCATCGCGCTCGCCTATGCGTTCGAGTTCACGCTGATCGGCCTGGCCGCGAGCGTGGCCGGCATCGCGGTCGGCTTCGGCGTCCACTTCGTGTTCGTGGCGCTCCTGGGCAGCCTCGTCGAGACCACCTTGCCGGCCGCGGGTCCGTGGCCCGTGCTCTTCGGCCTCGGCGTGGGCCTCACGCTGCTGCTCGCCTTCGGCCTGCCGCCCGTGCTGCAGCTAGCGCAGGTGCCGCCGCTGCGCGTGATCCGCCGCGACGTGGGCGGCCTCAAGCCGGCGTCGCTCGCGGTGCTGGGGATCGGCGTTGCGGGCTTCGCCGCCTTGCTGCTCGCGGCAAGCAGCGACCTGAAGCTCGGCCTCATCGCCGTGGGCGGCTTCGCGGGCGCGGTGCTCGTCTTCGCGGGCCTGAGCTGGGTCGCGATCAAGCTGCTGCGCCGCGTGGTGGACGAGACGACGGCGCCGCGCTGGCTGGTGCTCGCCACGCGGCAGATGGCCGCGAAGCCCGCGTACACCGTCGTGCAGACGAGCGCGCTGTCGGTCGGCCTGCTCGCGCTGGTGCTGCTCGTGCTGCTGCGCACCGACCTCATCGCGAGCTGGCGGCAGGCCACGCCGCCCGATGCGCCCAACCGCTTCGTGATCAACGTCATGCCCGACCAGAGCCAGGCGTTCGTCGACACGCTGAAGCAGGCGGGCGTGCAGCGGCTCGACTGGTATCCGATGTTCCGCGGCCGCCTCGTCGCGGTGAACGGCCGCGCCGTGTCGCCGGACGACTTCGCCGAGGACCGCGCGAAGCGGCTCGTCGACCGCGAGTTCAACCTCTCCTACGCCACGGAAAAGCCGCCGCACAACGAGGTGGTGGCCGGCCGCTGGGTGCCGGGCGAAACGGGCACGGTGAGCGTGGAGGAGGGCATCGCGAAGACGCTGGGCCTGAAGCTCGGCGACAC
Organism: Ramlibacter sp.; assembly: GCF_050250995.1. Classification (GTDB taxonomy): domain Bacteria; phylum Pseudomonadota; class Gammaproteobacteria; order Burkholderiales; family Burkholderiaceae_C; genus Ramlibacter. The sequence continues at coordinate 10,870 of NZ_JBFWNP010000056.1, read as the reverse complement.
GATGCGCTTCGACATGGCCGGGACCGTGAGCGAGGCCAAGATCACGTCGCTGCGCAAGGTCGACTGGACGTCGATGCGCGCGAACTTCTTCGTGATGTATCCGGTGGCGAAGCTGGACGACGTGCCGGTCACCTTCATGGGCTCGTACCGCGCGCCGGCGACCCAGGGCTTCGACAACCAGCTGGTGCGGGCCTTCCCCAACATCACCAACGTCGACATGAGCGCGACGATCGCGCAGGTGCAGGGCGTGCTCGACAAGGTGATCCGCGCGGTGGAGTTCCTCTTCGGCTTCACGCTCGCGGCCGGCGTGGTCGTGCTGTTCGCCGCCGTCACGGCGACGCGCGAGGAGCGCGCGCGCGAGTTCGCGATCATGCGCGCCGTCGGCGCGCGCGGCTCGCTGCTGCGGCAGGTGCAGCGCGCGGAGCTGGCGGGCGTCGGCATGCTCGCGGGCTTCCTCGCGAGCATGGTCGCGGTGGGTGTCGGCTGGGGCCTCGCGAAGTACGCCTTCGATTTCAACTGGACGGCGTCCCCGCTGGTGCCCCTGGCCGGCGCCGCGGCCGGTGCCGCGCTCGCGCTGGCCGCGGGCTGGTGGGGCTTGCGGGAAGTGCTCAACCGCCCCGTCGTCGAAACCCTGCGCAAGGCCTCCGAATGACGCAGGCCACCCCGTTCGAGACCATCGGCGGCGAGGAGAAGGTGAAGGCGCTCGTCGAACGCTTCTACGACCTCATGGACCTGGAGCCGGAGTACGCTGCCTTGCGCGCCGCGCACGGCAGCGAGCTCGCGAGCGCGCGCGAGAAGCTGTACTGGTTCCTGTGCGGCTGGCTCGGCGGACCCTCGCACTACACCGACCGCTTCGGCCATCCGCGGCTGCGCGCGCGCCACATGCCGTTTCGCATCGGCATCAAGGAGCGCGACCAGTGGCTCGCGTGCATGGACCAGGCGATGGGCGAGGTGGGCGTGGACGAGACGCTGCGCGCGCGGCTGAGGGATTCGTTCGCGCAGACGGCGGACTGGATGCGCAACACGCACGGCTGATTCCGCCGAAATCTACAATTCGCCATGCCTGAAATGTCCAGACAGCGGTTCGAGCAACATCGGGCGCAGTACGACAAGGCGCTCGCGCGCCTGCACGAGGCGCTGCGCGAGACGGAAACGGACATCGTGCGCGATGCGGTGATCCAGCGGTTCGAGTTCACGTTCGAGATGGCGTGGCTCAGTCTGTTCGACCTCCTCACCCTGCAAGGGGAGCGGGTCGGCAAGCTCGCTTCGCAGGTGTTGCCTGTCGCCTTTCGCGCGCTGCTCCTCGACGACCCGGAGGACTGGGACCAGATTCGCGCCTATCGGAATCTCACGAGCCACACCTACAACGAGGCCAAGGCAATCGAAGTTGCCGTGTTCGTGCGGAGCACGGCGATCCATGCCTTCGATCGATTGCAGACCCGGTTAGCCACGTTGTGAACCCGGCGCCCGACTTCGGCATCGCGCCTTCCGCGCTGGCTCGGCTGCGCGCGCTCTTCGACGGCCAGAGCGGGCTGAGGCGCGTGTGGATATTCGGGTCTCGTGCGCGAGGAGATGCAAGGCCCGAATCGGACATCGACATCGCGATCGAAGCGCCGGACTGGACCTTTGCGAACCATGCGCGGCTTTTGGGCCGCATCGAGTCGCTCGAATTGCTCTACGGCGTCGATGCCGTGCTGCTCGACGACGCGCTCGATGCGAACTTGCGTGCAGCGATTGATCGCGACCGAAAGATTTTCTGGGAGCCTCGCCCTTCGCCGACCGTCACCGGACGGATGGCCTGAGGCTCACGCGCCCAGCGCCTTCAGCAACACCACCACCGCCCCCGCGCCCCCCTCGTCCGCCCGCGCCTGCACGAAGGCCAGCACTTCGTTCTTCTGGATCAGCCAGCCATGCACCTTGCCCTTGAGCACGGGCGTCTTGCCGGGCGAGCCGAGGCCCTTGCCGTGGACCACCCGCACGCAGCGCAGGCCCAGCCGATGCGCCTCCCGCAGGAAGTTCGCGAGCGCCTCGCGTGCTTCCTCGCGTCGCAGGCCGTGCAGGTCGACCTCGGCCTGGATGCTCCAGTCGCCCCGGCGCAGACGGCGCGTGACGTCGAGTCCGATGCCGGGGCGGCGAAAGCTCATCGCGTCGTCGACGTCGAGCAGCGTCGACGCATCGAACTCGTCGCTGATCGCCTCCTTGAGCACGCGCTGGTCGTCGAGCTGGCGCTGCACGGGAATGGGCGCGGGCGGGTCGGGCACGAACTCGACGCGGCCCTGGCGGCGCAGCGGCTCGACCTTGCCGGCGGCACGGCTGAACAGATTCTTCTCCGCGTTCAGACGGCGCTCGTGTTCGGCGCGCGCCGCCTCCGCCGCCTTCGCGACGCGCTCCCGCTCTTCGAGATGCTTGCGCATCGCGGCCAGGTCCTGGAGCGACTTGGCCTTCACGACGGGCGCCTCGCGCTCACAGCATCCCCCGCTCCGCCATCGAGAACGCCCCGCCCGGCGCGACGATGACGTGGTCCATCACGCGTACGTCGACCAGCGCGAGCGCGGCGGTCAGCGCCTGCGTCAGCACCTCGTCCGCGCGCGAGGGCTGCACGCTGCCGCTCGGATGGTTGTGCGCCAGCACCACCGCGGCCGCGCCGTGGTGCAGGGTGCGCATGACGACTTCGCGCGGGTACACGCTGGTCTGGGTGAGGGTGCCGCGAAAGAGTTCCTCCGTCGCGATCAGCCGGCTCTGTGAATCGAGGAACAGCACGGCAAACACCTCGTGCGGCCGGTGCCCCAGGTGCATCCGCAGGTAGTCCTTCACCGCCTCGGGCGACGCGAAGACCGTGCGCTCGGACAACTGCTGGGCCATCGCGCGCCGCGCGAGCTCCATCACCGCGAGCAGCTCGGCGCGCTTGGCGGGGCCGCCCAGGCCCTTCACTTCCTTCAGCGACTCGGCGCCGGTGTTCAGCAGGCCCGAGAGGCCGCCGAAGCGTTGCAGCACCTCGTCGGCCATGCGGAGCACCCCGCGTTCGGCCGTGCCCGTGCGCAGCAGCAGGGCCAGCAGCTCGGTGTCGGAGAGCGAAGCCGCGCCGCGCGACAGCAGTTTCTCGCGCGGGCGTACATCGAGGGGGAGGTCTTTGACGGTCATGACGCGGGGCGATTCGGCAGCGGGAAACAGCGACGAGAACCGACTTCCTACAATACGGGCATCTTATCGGGACTTCCATGGCTGCCATCGCGCCCCGCATCGAGGCGGGTTCGTTCCTCACGCTCCACTATCGCCTGGCCGGCCCCGGCGGGCCCATCATCGACACCTTCGCGGACAAGCCCGCGACGCTCACGCTCGGCGCGGGCGAACTCTCGCCCGCGCTCGAGCAGCGCCTGCTGGGCCTGGAGGAGGGCGCGCGCGTGACGTTCACGCTGCCGCCCGGCGAGGCCTTCGGCGAGCGCAACGGCGAAATGCTGCAGTGGGTCGCGCGCAAGCTGCTGCTGCAGCTGGGCGACCCCGACGAGAAATACGCCGTGGGCGACGTCGTGCAGTTCCCCACGCCCGACGGAACGGGCCAGTACGCGGGCGCGGTGCAACAGGTGAAGGACGACGCGGTGCTGTTCGATTTCAACCATCCGCTCGCCGGCCAGCCCGTGACCTTCGAAGTTCATGTCATAGGCGTGCTATGAGCGCCCGCCCCGAAGAAATCATCCTGGCCGAGCCGCGCGGCTTCTGCGCGGGGGTCGACCGCGCGATCGACATCGTGGAGCATGCGCTCGCGAAGTTCGGCGCGCCGATCTACGTGCGCCACGAGATCGTGCACAACACCTACGTGGTCAACGACCTCAAGGCCAAGGGCGCGATCTTCATCGAGGACCTCGCCGAAGTGCCGCCCGGCGCGACGCTCGTGTTCTCCGCGCACGGGGTGAGCAAGGCGGTGCAGGCCGAGGCCGAGCAGCGCGGCTTCCGCATCTTCGATGCGACCTGCCCGCTCGTGACCAAGGTTCATGTCGAGGTGGCGAAGCTCGCCCGTGAGGGCTACGAGTTCATCATGATCGGCCACAAGGGCCATCCCGAAGTCGAGGGCACGATGGGCCAGCTCGATCGCGGGATCCACCTCGTGGAAGACGTCGCGGACGTGGCGCGCGTGCAGCCGGAACAGACGGAGAAGCTCGCCGTCGTCACGCAGACCACCCTGTCGGTGGACGATGCCGCCGAAATCAGCGCGGCGGTGCAAGCCCGATTCCCCCTCATTCGCGCGCCCAAACAGCAGGACATCTGCTACGCCACGCAGAACCGCCAGGACGCGGTGAAGATGCTGTCGCGCGAGGTCGACGTCGTCATCGTCGTCGGCAGCCCGACCAGCAGCAACAGCAACCGCCTGGCCGAACTCGCCCGCAAGCTCGGCGTCGACAGCTACATGGTCGACAGCCCGGCCGAGCTGCGTGCCGAGTGGCTGGCCGGCAAGAAGCGCGTGGGCCTCACGGCCGGCGCGTCCGCGCCCGAGGTGCTGGTGCAGGACGTGGTGGACCGCATCCGCGCGCTGGGCGCGGTGTCGATCCGCAAGATGGACGGAATCGTGGAGACGACCAAGTTCCCCTTGCCCAAGGGCCTGCGGATCGGCCAACAGTGATACCGTGGCGGGGATGAGCCCCCAGGAGATCGAAGAAGCCGCAGCCCGCTTCGCGCGGGACGACGCGCAGTTCATTCGCCGCACCCCTTTGTGGAAGCTGCCCGGCGCCGCGCTCGGCGTCGTCTGCGACGAGGTCTGGCTCAAGCTCGAGCATCTGCAGACCGGCGGCAGCTTCAAGGCGCGCGGCATGTTCAACCGGCTGCTGTCGAACGAGATTCCGCCCGCGGGCGTGATCGTCGCGTCGGGCGGCAACGCGGGCATCGCGACGGCGGCCGCGGCGCGCGCACTCGGCGTGAAATGCGAGGTGTTCGTTCCCACCGTGAGCAGCCCGGCCAAGCAGGCGAAGCTGCGCGAGCTCGGCGCGCAGGTCGTCGTGACGGGCAGCGTGTACGCCGAGGCGCTGCAGGCGTGCCTGGCTCGGCAGGCCGAAAGCGGCGCCTTGCTCACGCATGCGTACGACCAGCCCGAGGTCGTGACCGGCGCGGGCACGCTCGCCCGGGAGATCGAAGCGCAGGGCGGCGGCGCGCCCGACGCCGTGCTCGTGAGCGTGGGTGGCGGCGGCCTGATCGCGGGCGTGGCGTCGTGGTTCGAGGACCGCACGCGCACCATCGCGCTCGAGCCCGAGCTCGCGCCAACGCTGTACCGTGCGCGCGAAGCCGGCACGCCGGTCGACGTGGAAGTCGGCGGCATCGCGGCCGATGCGCTCGGTGCGCGGCGCGTGGGTGCGCTCGCGTGGGACGTCGCGCAGCGGCACGTCCACGACGCCGTGCTGTTGAACGACGGCGCGATCCGCGAGGCCCAGCTATGGCTGTGGAAGGAAATGAAGCTCGCCGTCGAGCCCGCCGCGGCCCTCGGCCTGGCCGCGCTGCGCAGCGGCGCCGCGCCGAAGGGCCGCGTCGCGCTCATCCTCTGCGGCGCCAACCTGGACCCGGCGAGCCTTGCCTGATCCCGTGATGCATCTCGACGAGCGCCGCGCGCGCGAGGTGGTGCTCGTGCAGGCGATCGAGTCCACCGACACCGAAGGCCGTTTCGTCGGCGCGGCCGAGCGCGACCCGCTCGAGCAGCAGGCGCTCGAGGCCGTGCGCGACCCCGCGCGGCCGCTGCGCCCGGAGTCGTCGCGCTACCTGACCGAACGCGCGCGGCGCTTTCTCGACATCGTGGCCAAGCGCGATTCGCGCGTCGCGCGCCTCGCGCAGGCGGACCCGTGGCAGTCCGGCCTCGCGTGGGCGGTGCCCCTCGTCGCCTTCGTCCTCGGCCTCATGCTCGACCGCCTGGGCGACCCGCACAAGCTCGACCTGCTGTCGCCGCCGCTCATGCTCTTCATCGCGTGGAATTTCGCGATGTACCTCGTGCTCGTCGCCGCGCTCTTCCTGCGCGGCCGCGCCCGCGAACGCAATCCGGTGACCCGCTTCAACCGCTTCATCGCCGCGCTGCCCGCGCGCATGGGCGAACGCGTGAATGCGCGCGTGCGCGGCTCGGTGATCGCGCAGTTCCGGCTGCTGTGGTGGCGCGTTGCCGGCGCCGTGGAAAGCGCGCGCGTCCAGCAGGTGCTGCATGCGTCGGCAGCGGCATGGGCAGCGGGCATCGCCATCTCCATCGTCGCGGGCGGCATCGTGCGCGAATACCGCATCGGATGGGAAAGCCTGTGGCTGTCGGCGCCGCAGGTGCATGCCATCTTGTCCGCGCTCTTCGCACCGGTGGTCGCGCTGCTTCCCTTCGACGGCTTCACGCTCGCCGAGATCGAGCGCGTGCATTCCGCCGCCGGCGTTCACATCGGCGTGGGCGAGGCGCAGAAGTGGGTGAAGCTCTACGTGGGCCTTCTCGTGCTGGCCGTCGTGCTTCCGCGCGCGCTGCTGGCGCTGGCCGCGATGCTGCGCAAGCAGGTGCTGGCGCGCCGGCTGCGCATCGATCTCGCCGACCCGTACTACGCGGCGACGCTTGGCCGCGTGAGCCCCGCGCGCGTGGTCGTCCAGGTGGTGCGTGCGGGCGAGCAGGCGAGCGCCATTCTTTCGCGCGTGCTGCGCGAGGCCGGCGCGGACCGCGCGCTGCACACCGTGCGCGAGGACCAGCTGCTGTTCGTGGAGCGGGCCCAGGAGCCGGCCGACCAAGTGTGGCTCGCGGTCGACGACCCGGCGCAGTTCGAAGCCGCCGTCGATGCGCTGCCGCCCTCGGACGCGAAGCTCATCGTCCTGCATCAAGGTGTCTTTCATGCGGCGTCGCATCGTGCGCGGCGGGTGGCGGAGACCGTGTCCCTGGCCGACGCGGCGGCGTGCTGGCCGCTGGAGGCGCCGCTGCTCGATGCGCTGGGCAAGCACGTTCACGACTACAAGCGCGCCGGTGTCGAGCGCCTCGTGCAACTCTGGCGCCAGAACCAGCGCGACCGCTGGGACGAGAGCGTGCGCGCGCTCGCTGCGCCGCTCGCCTTCGCCGCGCGGCGCAGCGAGGCCGTGGGCGGCGAGCGGACCTGGTGGAAGGAAGTCCTCGACACCGAGGCGCGCGACGCGCGTCGCGGCGCCGAGGAGGCCGCGATGGCGCGCGTGCTCGAAAGCGTCGATGCCGAACTGGCCGCGTCCGCGCGCGAACTGTTGCGGCTCCATTCGCTCGACGATGCGGCGGACATGCCGTCGCGATTGGCGCCCGCCGCCCTGGTTCCGATGAACACCGGAAAGGCCGGCCTCGCGGGCGCCGCCGCGGGCATCGGCGCGGGCGCGCTCGCGGGCGCGAAGATCGATCTGCTGAGCGCCGGCATGACGATGGGGGCCGGCGCCGCGCTCGGCGCCCTGATCGGCGGCACGGGTGCCTTCGGCGCCGCGCGCTGGCTGAACGCGGGCGGCCCGAAAGGCACGCCGCTCGTGCGGCTGGCCGACGAACAGCTCGACGCGCTGGCCGAACTGCAGCTCCTGCGCTACCTCTTCGTCATCCACGCGGGCCGGGGCGCTGCCGCGCCCACGGCCTGGGCCGCCGCGGCCTCGCAGGCCATCGCGCTGCAGAAGGGCGAGCTCGCGCAACTGTGGAAGCGCGCGCGCGACGACGGCCACCACGACATCGGGAAAGCGCTCACGCAGGTGCTCAAGACCGCAGGGGGGAGCGCGCTGTCGCACCTGTATCCGCACAGGGGCTCTATACTGTATGCGTGAACAGTAGTTTCGCTCACGCCCCCTGGCCTTTCCGCGCGGGGCCACCCCTGCCGCTGCCGATGATGGCCGGCACCATCCGCGCCGGTTTTCCGTCGCCGGCCGACGACTTCCACGTCAAGCGGCACGACCTCAACGAACTGCTCATCACGCATCCCGCGGCCACCTTCTTCTGGCGAGTGCGCGGCACGTCCATGAGCGGGGCGGGCATCGCGGACGGCGACATCTGAAGCGCGCCGCGGGCTTTGGCACCAATTTACGCGACCTTTGGCACCTTTGACGCACCCTTTGGCACTCCTCAACAGGACCGGATTGACGCCGGCTTTGGCACCTTTTCGCCCGGCTTTGGCACTCGCCGGCCTTTAACCGACCGCGAGTTACAGCGCCTGATGTATGTACGTCACCGTCTACCGAGTCCGAGATCGCGGGGTGCGCCTTCCTTCGCCGAAGTCCGGCGTCGGCGGCTACCTTGAGCTCGGACCGTGGCGTGACGGCTACGAGAAGCCGCTGCTTCGCGCCCGGCTGGTTTTGCAGCCTGGGACTGCAGATTCGCTGCTTCCCGACCTCTACTTCGCCCACGTCCGGCGCATCACAGGCAACGGCCTCCACCTGGTCGGCCTCGAGGTGATAGCCCGGCGCGCCAACAACAAGGCAAGCGCGGACCGATATCGGCAGACCTGGTGGTGCCTCGTACACACCGAAGACGGGAAGCTGGCGCTCGAAGACCTCGAAAATCCATTGACGCTGCCGGGCACGCACTGAACGCGGCGCGGCGTCACCAGTTTCTGACCAGCAGCTCTCCCTTCTCGCCGCGCCCCCGGCCCGAGGCGCCCACGCTGTAGCGGATCGCCACGCGCCGCATCGTCAGGCCCTTGAACGCGCGACGCATCTCGGGAATGTCGTTCACGCTGACGATCGCCTTTCCCTGCATCGTGCGCAGCAACTCCGCCATGCGGTCGTACTGTTCGAGGCCGAAGCCCACGCCGTAGCCTTCGGTGCCCCAGTAGGGCGGGTCGCAGTAGAACAGCGTGTGCGGCCTGTCGTAGCGCTCTATGCAAGCCGCCCAGTCGAGGTGCTCGATCACGACGCGCGACAACCGAAGGTGCGCCGCGCTCAATTCCTCTTCGATCCGCATCAGGTTCAACGCCGGGCTGCCAGTCGTCGCGGTCCCAAACGTCTGCCCCTCGACCTTCGCTCCGAAGGCGAGCTTCTGCAGGTAGAAGAACCGCGCGGCACGCTGGATGTCGGTGAGCGTCTCCGGCGGTGTCGCCTGCGCCCACTCGAACAGCTTGCGGCTCGTGAGAGCCCACTTGAACTGCCGCACGAATTCCTCGAGGTGATGGCGCACGACCCGGTACAGGTTGACCAGGTCGGTGTTCACGTCGTTGAGCACCTCGACCTTGCTCGGCGTCTTGTTAAAGAGCAGTGCCGCCGCGCCCGCGAAGGGCTCCACGTAGCACGTATGCGCCTCGAACCACGGGAGAATCTCGGCCGCCAGCCGGCGTTTGCCACCCACCCACGGAACGATCGGCTTCGCCTTCAGCCCGATGGCCGTCAGCACGTCGTCGCTGGTGTCGCCCAGCTCGTCTTTCTTTTTCATCACGATCTCAGCTTTAACTTTTAGAATCCCCCTGCCTGGTACCAGGTGGCGGGGCCTTGGCCGAAACCGTGCTCACCCACGGTGAAGCGGGTGACCCGGTGTTTGCGCACCAGGTCACTCGCCTCGTCTTTTCTTGCTACGTGCCGGGCTCCTTCGCGCGCGGTTTGCCGTCGTCGAGGGACCGCAGATCGTCCGGCAGCTCGCACGTGACGCGCGCGATCGGCACGCCGCACAGCTCCTCGCCCACCCGCTCGAACACGCCGAGCAGCATTGCCTTGAAGTCCCGCCAGAGCACCGGGTCCGCCTTGGCCAGCGCGGTGCTGATGCTCGCCACGTGCAGCCCTTCGGCAGGGAACCTGCTGTGGCCGGTGAGCTGCGCATGGATCGAAGGCCCGCGGTCGTGGAACTCGATGCGCAGCGTGGTGATGCCCGTCATGCCGCCGTCCCTTGTTCGACGGCCGCGACTTGTCCGCCACGGCGAACGGCGGGCGCGAATGGCGGAAGGTGCCTGCGCTGCTGCTGCTCGCGGATCGTCGGGCCGAGCCGCCATGCGCGGCACTCGCGGCTGTACGCGTCGACACCCTTCGGGCTCATGCACTGCACGCCGGTCTCCAGGGGCGGCTTCGTCGCGCAGCCGGCGATAGCCAGCGCCGCGAAAAGGGGGAGCAGGCTCTTCATGAAGGCTCCTTCTTCGCGAGCTGCTCGCGGATCTGCGACTCGGTGAGGCCGAGCATGTACAGCCGGCTCGACAGGGCGCGCGCGCAGCTCTCGATCGAGCGGCCCCCGGCGATCTCCTTCTGATAACCCTCGACCTCCATCAGCAGGCGAAACGCGCGATTCGTCGCATAGCGCCACCAGAACGTGGCGGCGCCGAAGCGGCGCATCTGGTCGCAATGCACGCGCTCGTGCTCGATGAGGGCGGCGTCACCCTGCCGGCGGGGGTGTATGAGCACCAACTGCGGCGAGACGGTGAACCCGTCCGCCCAGAAGATCGCGCGGGTGTAGATGACTCTCACGGCACTTGCGGCGGCGCCGCCCCCTGCAGTTCTGCAACCCGCGCGGCAAATGCCGCCCGGAGGTCCTCGATCGCCTGCGCGTTTTCGAGCTCGGCCAGCCGCTTCGCGTTGGCGGCGGCAATCGCGGCTGTGGATTCGGCGACCGCATTGACTTGAGCTTCCGACCAGGCCGTGACAGCGCTTGGAGTCCACAACGCGCGACACACGGCCTGCACCGAGTCGGGAAAGCTGCTCACGTCCATGCCAGGCTCGAGCACCTGGCGATGCGGCGCGGATGCAATCACCACGCCGTCCCTCAGCGTCTCCGTGATCGTCTTGAGACCAATGGTGAAGCCTCCGGCTTCTCGCGGGAGGATGTTGTCGCAAACGTGCGTGATCCGTTCGGTGAATTCCGGCATGGGGTTGCTCCTTTAGTTGGCCGTCCGATAGACGACGGTTGCTTGAACGCGCTTACCGGAGAGCTCGCTGTTCACGTAGAAGTTGCCGTTGGTCTTGCAAAGGAGGG
>NZ_JBFWNP010000055.1:0-34880 GCF_050250995.1 Ramlibacter sp. | reverse complement strand
CACGGCCGGGCCGCGGCGCGAGTAAAGCACAGGCGCTCGCGCCGAGCGGCCTCGCGGCCCAGCGCTTCTCCGAGAGCGCCGGCAGGCGCGTATCGAGAAGCGCGTACGTCTTCTAGCTGCGCCATGCTGTTTGAGCGGAGAGTTTGCCTTGGCAAACTCGCAGCGAGTTCATGGCGCCGGGCCGTGAGGCTGCTCGGCGCGAGGGATCGCGTGGGGCCGCGACAGCGGCCTCAAAGCGACGCCGTAGCCATCGCGCCGCGGCCCGGCCGTGCGTGGCGTTGCTGGACGAGGTCTCGGCCTGAAGGAAGCCTTGGAGCGCCAAGGAAATTCGTATCTGACCCCAATTAACCAATTAAGGTGCGGCGCCCCTACGCGAACACCCCCGCCGTATCCTGCATCCGCTGCGACACCTCTCCCAGGTGATGCAGCGTGTCGCCGAAGGTCAGCTCCAGCACGGTGAGCTTCTTGAAGTAGTGGCTGCCCACGTATTCGTCGGTCACGCCGATGCCGCCGTGCAGCTGCACCGAGTTCTGGCCGATGAAGCGCATGGACACGCCTAGCTGGTACTTGGCGCGCGCCAGCGCGCGGCGGCGTTCGGCGGCAGGCGCGTTCAGCTTCAGCGATGCGTAATAGCTCATCGAGCGTGCGAGCTCCAGCTGCATCTTCATGTCGGCGACGCGATGGCGCAGCGCCTGGAAGGTCGCGAGCGTCGTGTTGAACTGCTTGCGCGTGTTCATGTACTCGACGGTGAGCTCCATCGTCTTGTCGAGCGCGCCAACGGCTTCGGCGCACACAGCGGCGATGCCCACGTCCACCGCATGCTCGAGCGCATCCTGGCCGTCGAGCACGATCAGGGAGGCGGGCGCCTTGTTGAAAGTGACCTCGGCGGCGCGGCCTCCGTCCTGCGTCGGGTAGCCGCGTGTGGCGACGCCTGACGCTTCGCGTTCGACCAGGAACAGCGCCGTCCTGCCGTCCACGCTCGCGGGCACGATGAAGGCATCGGCCTTGTCGCCCGCGGGGACGATGCTCTTGCTGCCCGTGACGGTCCATGCGTCGCCCGACTTCGCGCCCTGCGTCTCGAAACCATCGAGCCGATAGCGCGTGCGGCGTTCCTGATGCGCGAGCACGACGAGCGATTCGCCCGATGCGATCTTCGGCAGCCACTTCGACTTGAGGTCCTCCGGCGCATACGCGCCGAGCGCCCCGCTCGCGACCAGCGTCTGCCCGAGCGGCTCGAGCACGATGCCGCGGCCGAGCTCCTCCATCGCGACCATCGCCTCGACCGGTCCCATGCCCATCCCGCCGTGCGCGTCGGACACATAGAGGCCCGTGAGGCCGAGTTCCGCCAGCTCGCCGTAGACGGCGCGGTCGAAGCCGCCGGCCTTCACGAGCGCGCGGCGCCGCTCGAAGCCGTAGCTGCGGTCCACCCACTTGCGCACCGCGTCGCGCAACTGCTGCTGGTCGTCGGAAAAATCGAAATCCATGGTGTCTCCTCCTCAGCCGAGCACCGTCTGCGCGACGATGTTGCGTTGCACTTCGTTCGAGCCGCCGTAGATCGTGGTCTTGCGATAGTTGAAATAATTGGCCGCGAGCGGCGCGCAGTGCGCGGCGCCGACGTAGTCGCCCTGCCAGCCGGCCTCCATCGCCTCGTGGATGAAGGGAACGGCGTAGGGGCCGGCCGCGAGCATCATGAGTTCGGTGTAGCGCTGCTGGATCTCGCTGCCCTTGATCTTCAGGAGGCCGGCGATGTCGAGCGGGTTCTTGCCGGACTTTTCGGCCGAGAGGACGCGCAGCACCAGCATCTCGAGCGCGATCACGTCGACCTCGAGCTTGGCGACTTCGTCCCGGAAGCGGCGGTCGTCGTACACGCCCTCGGCCTGGGCGATGCGCTTCACGCGCTCGAGCTCGCGCTTGGCGCGGTTCACGTCCGCGATGTTGGTGCGCTCGTGCGACAGCAGGTGCTTCGCGTACGTCCAGCCCTTGTTCTCCTCGCCGATCAGGTTCTCGGCCGGCACCTCGACGTTGTCGAAGAACACCTCGTTCACTTCGTGCTCGCCGTCGAGCATGATGATCGGCCGCACGGTCACGCCGGGCGTCTTCATGTCGATCAGCAGGAACGAGATGCCGGTCTGCGGCTTGCCTTCGGTCGACGTGCGCACGAGGCAGAAGATCCAGTCGCCGTACTGCGCGAGCGTGGTCCAGGTCTTCTGGCCGTTGACGATGTACTTGTCGCCCTTGCGTTCGGCGCGAGTCTTCAGGCTCGCGAGGTCCGAGCCCGAGCCCGGTTCGCTGTAGCCCTGGCTCCACCACACTTCACCGCTCGCGATGCCGGGTAGAAAGCGCTTCTGCTGCTCGGGCGAGCCGAAAGCCATGATGACCGGCGCGACCATCACGGGGCCGAAAGGCACGACGCGCGGCGCACCGGCGAGCGCGGCCTCTTCCTCGAACAGGTGCTTCTGCACGGCGGTCCAGCCGGGACCGCCGAATTCCTGGGGCCAGCCCCAGCCGAGCCAGCCCTTCTTGCCGAGGATCTTCGCCCAGCGCTGCATGTCGTCGCGCGACAGCCGCAAGGCATTGTGAACCTTGTGCGCGATGTCCTGCGGCAGGTTGTCGCGCACCCAGGCGCGCACATCTTCGCGAAATTTCTGCTCTTCGGGGGTGAATGCAAGATCCATGTTCAAGGTCTCCGGGGGTCGCGAAGTTTAGGCACGGTCGTTCGATTCCGGCTGTCCGGGTTGCGACAAGCCAAGTTGATCGCACACGTTGGCGAGTGTTGCACGCAGCGTCGCGACTTCCGCTTCCAGCGCGGCCACGCGCGCGGCGAGCGCGCCGTTTTCGCTTTCGCGCGCCTGCGGTTGCGCCGCGAATTCCTCCCCGGCTTCGACGGGGCCGCACAGCAGGTGCGCCCAGCGCTGCTCGCGCATGCCGGGCGCACGCGCCAGCTTCACGACGAGGGGGCCGCCTTTTTCCTCGGAACGCTCGCGCAGCTCCTCGAGGAACGCTTCGACCGACGAAATGTCGGCGAAGCGGTACCAGCGCTCGCTGTTGATGCGCAGCTCGCCCGCCGTCTGCGGCCCGCGCAGCATCAGCAGGCCGAGCAGCACGGCGGACTGTTCGGGCACGCCGATGCCGCGCTGGAAATTGTGCTCCCAGCGGGCGACACGGCTGCCGCTCGACTGGAAGACGAGCGTGAGCTGCTTCAGCGAATCGAGCGCGTCCTGCGCCTCGGCTTCGCTCGCATTCATGACGGGGTCGCGGCTCGACTTCTGGTTGCAGCCGGACACCACCGCATTGAGCGAGAGCGGGTAGCTGTCCGGGACGGTGCGGGCCTTTTCCATGAGCGTGCCGAGCACGCGGGCTTCGAGGGATGTGAGGTGTCTCATGCGGCTGGGATAATCGCGGCTTCCAAATGAAGAACATCGTCATTCTGATCTCCGGCGGCGGCTCCAACATGGCGGCCATCGTCCGCGCTTCGCAACGCGAGGGCTGGCGGGGCGCGCTCGGCGCGAAGGTGACGGCCGTCATCAGCAACCGCGCCGATGCCGGGGGGCTCGTCTTCGCACGCGAGCAGGGCATCGCGACGGCGGTGGTGAATCACCGCGATTTCCCTTCCCGCGAAGCCTTCGACGAGGCGCTCGCCGCGCGCATCGACGAGCACCGGCCCGCGCTCGTCGTCCTCGCCGGCTTCATGCGCATCCTCACGCCCGCGTTCGTGGCCCGCTACGAGGGACGCCTGGTCAACATCCATCCTTCCTTGCTGCCGGCATTCCCCGGCCTGCATACGCACCAGCGCGCGATCGACGCGGGCTGCCGCTTCGGCGGCGCGACCGTCCACCAGGTCACGGCGGAGCTCGACCATGGGCCGATCCTTTCGCAGGCCGTCGTGCCCATCCTGCCCGGCGACACGGCCGACGCGCTGGCCGCGCGCGTGCTGACGCAGGAGCACCTCATCTATCCGCGCGCCATCGCGCAACTCTTGACGGCGCCGTAGTCCCATGCATCCCAAAGCCCTGCTCGACGCCTGCGCCGAGCTCGTGAGGAACGTCCTGCGGTTCGAGCATCCGGCCGATGCCGTGGTGTCGCGCCATTTTCGCGAGCATCGATCGCTGGGACCGCGCGAACGCGCGACGCTCGCGGAGACCGCGTATGCCGTGCTGCGCCGCAAACTGCTGTTCGAGCACCTGGCCGCGTCGGGAAGCGGTCCGCGCGAGCGGCGCCTGGCCATCCTCGGCTTCGCGGGCGGCCGCGACTTCCTGATGAGCGCCCTGAACGAGCAGGAAAAGGGCTGGCTCGACGCCTGCGCGAAAGTCCAGGACAAGGACCTGCTCGACCGCCATCGCCACAACCTGCCCGAGTGGCTCGCCACCGCGCTCAGGCAGCAGCTCGGCGAAGACTTCTGGCCGCTCGCGCACAGCCTCAACGAGCCCGCGCCGCTCGACCTGCGGGTGAATGCGCTGACCGACAAGCGAGAGGACGTGCGCAAGGAACTGAAGCTGGCCGGCATCCAGGCGGAGCTCTCGCCCTATTCGCCCTGGGGATTGCGCATCGAGGGCAAGCCGCCGCTCACGAAGCTCGACGCGTTCGCGCGCGGCGCGATCGAGGTGCAGGACGAGGGCTCCCAGCTGCTCGCGCTGCTCACGGATGCCCGCCGCGGCCAGATGGTGGTGGACTTCTGCGCGGGGGCCGGCGGCAAGACGCTGGCGCTCGGCGCGGCGATGCGCAGCACCGGGCGGCTCTACGCATTCGACGTCTCGGCGCACCGGCTCGACGCGCTCAAGCCCCGCCTGGCGCGAAGCAAGCTCAGCAACGTGCATCCGGCCGCGATCGCGCACGAGCGGGACGAACGGGTGAAGCGCCTCGCCGGCAAGCTCGACCGCGTGCTGGTGGACGCGCCGTGCTCCGGCCTCGGCACGCTGCGCCGCAATCCGGACCTGAAGTGGCGCCAGTCGCCCGAATCCGTGCAGGAACTCGTGGCGAAGCAGACGGCGATCCTGGCGAGCGCGGCGCGGCTCGTGAAGCCGGGCGGGCGGCTCGTCTATGCGACCTGCAGCCTCCTGCCCGAGGAGAACGAGAACATCGCCCAGGCCTTCTCCGAGGCGCATCCGACGATGCATCCCATGAACGTGGGCGAACTGCTGGGCCAGTTGAAGGTGCCTCGCGCCGACAGGCTTTGCACCGCCGACGGACGATTCCTGCGCCTGTGGCCGCACCGGCACGCCACGGATGGGTTCTTCGCGGCGGTGTGGGAAAGCTGACGAAGCGCAACTGAACTGTAAATAAGGCCAGGCCCGTGCGGAACCTCCCCGATTAAAATCGGTCCACTACAGGCAAGCTTTGTTTGCTTTTTTCTAAAAGAGGATTCCTACAGCCATGTTGCTACCCGACTGGGCCGTGCTGAACGCGGCGATCGACTTCCTGGCGAACGGCGTCACCGGACTTTCGTGGTGGCAGATCGTGCTGTACACGCTGGTGACGACCCACATCACCATCGCCAGCGTCACGATCTTCCTGCACCGGGCCCAGGCGCACCGGGCGATGGACCTGCATGCGATTCCCTCGCACTTCTTCCGCTTCTGGCTCTGGATCGGCACGGGCATGGTGACGAAGGAATGGGTCGCCATCCACCGCAAGCACCACGCCAAGTGCGAGACGCCCGACGATCCGCACAGCCCGCAGACCCGCGGCATCGACACCGTGTTCTGGAAGGGCGCCGAGCTCTACCGTGCCGAGGCGAAAAACGCCGAGACGATCGCCAAGTTCGGCCACGGCACGCCGAACGACTGGATCGAGCGCAACCTGTACTCGCGCTTCAGCTGGCAGGGCGTGGGCCTCATGCTCATCATCAACGTCGTGCTCTTCGGCGCGGCGGGCCTGGCCGTGTGGGCGGTGCAGATGGCGTGGATTCCGGTCACCGCGGCCGGCATCATCAACGGCATCGGCCACTACTGGGGCTACCGTAATTTCGAGGCGCCCGACGCCTCGACCAACATCTCGCCCTGGGGCCTGCTGATCGGCGGCGAAGAGCTGCACAACAACCATCACACGTACCCGACCTCGGCCAAGTTCTCGGTGAAGAAGTACGAGTTCGACATCGGCTGGGTCTACATCCGCGCGATGGAGAGCATCGGCTGGGCCACGGTCAAGAAGGTGCCGCCCAAGCTCAAGCTCGGCACGGTGCGTCCGGTGGCCGACGAGAAGACCCTGGAGGCCGTCATCGCCAACCGCTACGAGGTGATGGCGGGCTACGGCCGCGAGATGCGCCGGGCCTGCGCCACCGAGATCGAGGCGCTCAAGGCGCGCGGGCAGGACCTGTCCGTGCTGAAGGCCGCCAAGCGCTGGCTCCACCGCGACGACGACAAGGTGCCGGCAGCGGTGCGTCCCCGTCTGGCCGAAGCCCGTGCCGCGCATCCGACGCTCGACAAGATGGCGACCATGCGCGAAGAACTGCGCCAGATGTGGATGAACACCTCGCAGTCCCGCGAACAGCTCGCGGCCGACCTGCAGGCGTGGTGCCGCCGTGCCGAGGAAAGCGGCGTGGAGGCCTTGCGCCAGTTCTCCTTCAAGCTGCGCTCGGCGCACGCCTGAGTTGCCCGGCCCACGGCCGGGTAGCCCGGTCGGACGGTACATTCCGTCACCGTCCGACAACGTTTCTCCGCACTTTCGACACCCCCGCTTCATGGCGGGGGTTTTCAATGGTGGCATGCGGATTTCCCGCAAGGAGCACACCATGAAAAAACTCATGCTTTCCCTGATGACGGTGGGAGCGCTTGCGGCCGGCGGATCGGCCATGGCCCAGACGACGGACCTGGACCGGAACAATCCTTACTGCGCCTCGGGCTGGTCGGGACATCCCCTCTGCACCCACGTGTATGTCGACCCGAACGGCAACACGAGCGCGCCCTACTACCCGGCGGAAAACGCGGCCAACGCAGGCGTGTACGCGGGCTTGCCCTACATCCTGGGCAGCCAGATCTTCAACGGCGCCCAGTATCCGTACACGGGAAACCAGGTCTATCGCCAGCGCAACGACCGTGACGGCGACGGCATCCCGAATGCCCGCGACAAGGACCGCGACGGCGACGGCGTGCGCAACAACCGCGACCGGCACCCGGACGATCCGCGCTGGCGCTAAGTCCCCGCGCCTGCCGGCCCGCCAAAGAAAAAGCCCCGCGATGCGGGGCTTTTTTCCTGGAACGCGAGCCGAATCACTTCAGCTTCATTTCCTTGTACTCGACGTGCTTGCGGGCCTTCGGGTCGAACTTCATGATCGACATCTTCTCGGGCATCGTCTTCTTGTTCTTGCTGGTCGTGTAGAAGTGGCCGGTGCCGGCCGTCGATTCCAGCTTGATCTTCTCGCGACCGCCTTTGCTGCTTGCCATGGTGTGTGCTCCTCGGGGATTAGGCTTGGCCGCGGGCGCGCATGTCCGCGAGCACGCTCTCGATGCCGTTCTTGTCGATCAGGCGCAGCGCGGCATTGGTGACGCGCAGGCGCACCCAGCGGTTTTCGCTCTCGATGAAGAAACGGCGGCTTTGCAGGTTCGGCAGGAACCGGCGCTTGGTTTTGTTGTTGGCGTGGGAAACGTTGTTCCCGACCATCGGGCCCTTGCCCGTGACTTCGCAGACGCGTGCCATTGCAGCACCTCTTTCATGAATCCGCCCGGCTCCTGCAAGGGACCCGGGCTCACCTCGCCACGACGGGGGCGGTGTCCGGCCGGACGGGGTGCGTCCAGCAAAGCCAGCGATTATAGCCCGCCGCCGGCTCAGGCGTCCTGCTCGAGGAACCGCTGCGCATCCAGCGCCGCCATGCAGCCCGTCCCGGCGCTGGTGATCGCCTGGCGATAGATGTGGTCCTGCACGTCGCCGGCCGCGAAGACGCCGGGCACGCTGGTCATGGTCGCGAAGCCGTTCAGCCCCGACTTCGTGAGGATGTAGCCGTCCTTCATCTCGAGCTTGCCACTGAAAATCTCGGTGTTCGGCGAGTGACCGATGGCGATGAAGCAGCCCTGCAGCTTCACATCCTCCGTCTCGCCGGTCTTCGTGTCCTTCAGGCGCACGCCGGTGACGCCGGTGGCGTCGCCCAGCACCTCGTCGAGCGTCTTGAACGTCTTCAGCTCGATCTTGCCCTGCTGCACCTTCTCCATCATCTTGTCCACCAGGATGGGCTCGGCGCGGAACTTGTCGCGGCGATGCACGAGGTAGACCTTGCTCGCGATGTTCGAAAGGTACAGCGCCTCCTCCACCGCGGTGTTGCCGCCGCCGATCACGCAGGTGACCTGGTCGCGGTAGAAGAAGCCGTCGCAGGTCGCGCAGGCGCTCACGCCCTTGCCCATGAAGGCGGTCTCGGACGGCAGGCCGAGGTAGCGCGCCGACGCGCCGGTTGCCACGATCAGCGCGTCGCAGGTGTATTCGCCGCTTTCGCCCTTCAGGCGGAACGGCCGCTGCGCGACGTCGACTGTGTTGATGTGGTCGAAGACGATCTCGGTGTTGAAGCGCTCGGCATGCTCCTGGAACCGTGCCATCAGCTCGGGGCCCTGCACGCCGTTGACGTCGGCGGGCCAGTTGTCGACCTCGGTCGTCGTCATGAGCTGGCCGCCCTGAGCGATGCCGGTGACGAGCAACGGCTTCAGGTTGGCGCGCGCGGCATAGATGGCGGCGGTGTAGCCGGCGGGGCCGGAGCCGAGGATCAGGACTTTGGCGTGTTGAGCGTTCATGGTGAAGGATCTTCGAAGGAGCCCTGTGTGGGAAACGCCACAGGTCGGTGTACATTTCTGTCCGGTTCGGCAAGTATCAACCGCGAGGGGCGCCCGCGCCGCGTGCCTGCATCAATCCCGGCGATTGTAAGAAGCCATCGCAGCGCCCTCGCCAGAAGGACAACAAGACATGTCGATGCTCTCCAATCTGGAGCTGATCCGCCGCGTGCCCCTGTTCGCGCTGCTGACCTCCGGCCAGGCGGAGTCGGTCGCGGATGCGGTGATCAAGCGCCGGTTCAAGCGCGGCGAGACGATCGTGGAACAGGGCGAGAAGTCCAACACGCTCTTCATCATCCTGACCGGCCGCGTTCGCGTGGTCACGGCCGACAAGCGCGGCCGCGAGGTGATCCTGGCCACGCTCAACCCAGGCGACTACATCGGGGAGATGAGCCTGATCGACAACGAGCCGCATTCGGCCACGGTGCGCGCCGAGGTGCAGACCGACATGCTCACGCTGGGCCGCGCCGAGTTCGCCCGCTGCCTGCCCGAGAACAGCTCGATGGCGTACGCGGTCATGCGCGGGCTGGTGCAGCGCCTGCGCGCGGCCGACCGCAAGATCGAGTCGCTCGCCCTGATGGACGTGTACGGGCGCGTCGCGCGCTCGCTGCTCGAATTCGCGCAGCCCGACAAGGACAACCAGATGGTGATCCGCGAGCGCATCTCGCGCCAGGACATCGCCAAGATGGTCGGTGCGTCGCGCGAGATGGTCAGCCGCGTGATGAAGGACCTCGAGGACCGCGGCTTCATCGAGACGCGCGAGGACGGCTCCATGGTCGTCAAGGACCGCCTCAACACGCTCGGGTGATGAATGGGGCTGGATTCGCGCGCGGCGTGGCTTGACAATACGGGTTCATGACGTATTCGCTCGACGCACTGAAAGATCCCGCGGTCCTTGCCGCCCCCCGCGCCGGCGCCACCCGCTTCACCCACGAACTCACCCTCGTCCTCGGCGCCGCAGGCCTCGTGTTCTGGGTGCTGGCGCTCGCGAGCTACTCGCCCATCGACCCCTCTTTCTCCACCTCCGGCAACGGCGGCATCGTCCGCAACTGGGGCGGCCGCGGGGGCGCCTGGCTGGCGGATGCGAGCTACTTCCTCCTCGGCTTCTCGGCCTGGTGGTGCGTGGCCGCCGGGGTGCGCGGCTGGCTGGCGGCGCTGGCGAAGTGGATGCGGGCGGACGAGCCCGCCGAGGCGCCCGCGAAGCGCGGTTGGCTGCAGTCGCACTGGGCGTTCTGGCTCGGCCTGGCCCTGCTGCTCGCGGCGAGTTCCGGTCTCGAATGGTCGCGGCTTCATCGCTTCGAGGGACTGCTGCCCGACCGCGCGGGCGGCGTGCTCGGCTACCTCATGGGCCCGCTCGGGCTGAAGTGGCTCGGCTTCGCCGGCTCGGGGCTGGTGTTCGTCGCCCTCCTGGTCGTCGCGGCGGCCGTGGTGTTCCGGTTCTCCTGGAGCCACGTGGCCGAGCGCATCGGCGCCGCCATCGACGGCGCGATCGCATCGCGCCGTGAACAGCGCGAGATCGCCGAGGACGTGGCGCTGGGCCAGCAGGCCGCGCGCGAGCGCGAGGAGGTCGTCCACGAGCAGCGCGTCGAGATCGAGGAGCATCCGCCCAAGCCCGTGCTGATCGAGGCTGCCGTCGTCGAGGTGCCCAAGAGCGAGCGGGTCGCGAAGGAGCGCCAGAAACCCCTCTTCACCGAATTGCCCGACTCGAAGCTGCCGCAGGTCGACCTGCTCGACGCGGCGAGCAGCCGCCAGGAGACGGTCGCGCCCGAGACGCTCGAGATGACCTCGCGGCTCATCGAGAAAAAGCTCAAGGACTTCGGCGTCGAGGTACGCGTGGTGGCCGCATCGCCCGGCCCGGTCATCACGCGCTACGAGATCGAGCCCGCCACCGGCGTGAAGGGCTCGCAGATCGTCAACCTCGCCAAGGACCTGGCGCGTTCGCTGTCGCTGGTCTCCATCCGCGTGATCGAGACGATCCCCGGCAAGAACTACATGGCGCTCGAACTGCCCAATGCGAAGCGGCAGTCGATCCGCCTCTCCGAGATCCTGGGCTCCCACGTGTACAACGACGGCAAGTCGCTGCTGACGCTCGGGCTCGGCAAGGACATCGTGGGCAAACCCATCGTGGCCGACCTCGCGAAGATGCCGCACGTGCTCGTGGCGGGCACCACCGGCTCGGGCAAGTCGGTCGGCATCAACGCGATGATCCTGAGCCTGCTGTACAAGGCCGAGGCGCGCGACGTCCGCTTGCTCATGATCGACCCGAAGATGCTGGAGATGTCGGTCTACGAGGGCATTCCGCACCTGCTCGCGCCCGTGGTGACCGACATGCGCCAGGCCGCCAACGGCCTCAACTGGTGCGTGATGGAGATGGAGCGCCGCTACAAGCTCATGAGCAAGATGGGCGTGCGCAACCTCTCGGGCTACAACGTCAAGATCGACGATGCGAAGGCCAAGGGGGAATTCATCCACAACCCGTTCTCCCTCACGCCCGACAGCCCGGAGCCGCTCGAGAAGCTGCCCTACATCGTGGTCGTGATCGACGAACTCGCCGACCTGATGATGGTCGTGGGCAAGAAGATCGAAGAGCTGATCGCGCGGCTCGCGCAGAAGGCGCGCGCGGCGGGCATCCACCTGATCCTCGCCACGCAGCGGCCGAGCGTCGACGTCATCACCGGCCTCATCAAGGCGAACATCCCGACGCGCATCGCGTTCCAGGTGTCGAGCAAGATCGACAGCCGCACCATCCTCGACCAGATGGGCGCCGAGGCGCTGCTCGGTATGGGCGACATGCTGTACATGGCGAGCGGCACGGGCCTGCCCGTGCGCGTCCACGGCGCCTTCGTGAGCGACGAGGAGGTCCACCGCGTCGTCGCTTACCTCAAGGAGCAGGGCGGCGAGCCGAACTACATCGAGGGCGTGCTCGAAGGCGGCACGGTCGACGGCGAAGACGGCGTGCCGGGCGTCGGCGGCGAAAGCGGCGGCGAGGCCGATCCGATGTACGACCGGGCGGTGGAAATCGTGCTGAAGAACCAGAAGGC
The DNA here is from genome assembly GCF_050250995.1 of Ramlibacter sp. Lineage (GTDB taxonomy): Bacteria > Pseudomonadota > Gammaproteobacteria > Burkholderiales > Burkholderiaceae_C > Ramlibacter. Next base: position 23,092 of record NZ_JBFWNP010000055.1, on the reverse strand, counting down.
GAGCATCTCGCTCGTGCAGCGGCACCTCTCGATCGGCTACAACAAGGCCGCGAATCTGCTCGAAGCGATGGAAAAGGCCGGGCTGGTGAGCGCGATGAACGGGCGGGGACAGCGCGAGATCCTGTCGCCGGCTCGGGCGGAATAGTCGAATTTGGCCGACGGCAACGTTCGGTAACGAACTTCGCCGCTGGCCGGGGACTCCATCGACAATGGCAGTCCTTATGAAAAAAGCATTCGCATCCTTCGTGCTCGCCGGCGTCGCCGCCCTTTCGTCCGCGGCGCACGCCGGGGCCCTGGAATCCCTGGAGAATTTCGTCAAGACCGCGAAGAGCGGCAGGGCCGAGTTCACGCAGGTGGTGACTTCACCCGCGAAGGACGGACAGGTCCGCACCCGGAATTCGACCGGCACCTTCGAATTCTCGCGGCCCAACCGCTTTCGCTTCACCTACGCCAAGCCCTTCCAGCAGACCATCGTGGCCGACGGCAAGACGCTGTGGTTGCACGACGTCGACCTGAACCAGGTGTCGCAGCGCAGTCAGGAAAAGGTGCTGGCTTCCACGCCGGCGGCGCTCATTGCGGCGTCGTCGGACCTCTCGGCGATGCGCCGCGATTTCGACCTGCAGGCGCTGCCGGATGCCAACGGCATGCAGTGGGTGCAGGCCACGCCGAAGCAGAAAGAGGGGCAGGTCCACAGCGTGAAGATCGGCTTTCGGGGCAATGACCTCGCCGCGCTGGACATGATGGACGGCTTCGGCCAGCGCTCGGTGCTGACCTTCACGAAGATGGAGCTGAACACGAGCCTGCCGGCCACCGCCTTCGTCTTCACGCCGCCGTCGGGCGCGGATCTGGTGAAGAACTGAAGGCTCGGCTTCTCAGAACTCGGCGGCGGGGAAAGTGTGCAGCGGCAACTGGAGCTGCTCGCAGCAGTCGCGCACGAGGCGCTCCATGGTGTCGTCGTGCCCCAGGACACCGCGCGCGAGCTCGGCGACTGCTGCGGAGGGCGCGCCGGGATAGCGCATCGTGTGCTGATCGATGCCGAGCGCGCGCGCATCCTTCGGGCCTTCGAACCGTGGCGAGCCTGGGCCCGTGTCGAGGCTCTTGAATATCGAGCCGGGGACAGGGGAGCCGGAGAGGGGATTCATTTCTTCGTTCCTCAGGTTGCGGGGCGACCCGGCGCCGAGCCGGCCCGGATCGCGGCGATGAGATCCTGCGACACCGACTGCACCCGATGGCTGCCGTCGACCTCGCGCGCGACGTCGAGCGCGGCCTCGAGGGCCTTCTCGGCGTTGTCCTTGTCGCCCAGGGCCAGCAGGCATTCGCCGAGCCGGTAGAGCACCGCGGGGTTGTCCCCGCCATGGATCAGGGCGAAGCAGAAGAAGCGCGCCGCGTTCGAATGCGCGCCCAGCTGCTGCATGCAGGTGCCGGCGAGGAAGCTGAACCGGGGCTCGCGGGGGCGGTAGGTGGTGAGGTGCAGGGCCAGCGCCACCGCGAAACGGTAGTTGCCTTCGTCGCACAGGCCGGTGGCGGTGGCGTAGACGGCTTCGAGCTGTTCGGCCGTGGGGTCGCTGCCCGGCGCGGGGCTGAAAGCCGCGTGCAGCTCGTGCGGATTCGCCGCCTGCATGTGCGAGCCGCAGGCGTGGACGAGCGCGCGGACTTCGGGTGAAGGCGGTGAGGCCGGAGCGGACGGTGCTGGTGCCGACATTTGCATCCCTGAAACGATAGCGTGCCGGGCAGCGTAGCCCGCGCAGACCTTGGCCGCACTAGACTTTGGTCGAAATGACGCGACATATGACCCACCCGGCGACGCCATGAGCACCACGCATCCTCCCCTCGCCGAGAAACTCAGGCCCCGGACCCTCGCCGAAGTCGTCGGCCAGCAGCATCTGCTGGGCGAGGGCATGGCGCTGCGGATCGCCTTCGAGTCGGGCGAGCCGCACAGCTGCATCCTCTGGGGGCCGCCCGGAACGGGCAAGACGACCATCGCGCGGCTGATGGCCGAGGCATTCGATGCGCAGTTCATCACCATCAGCGCCGTCCTGGGCGGAGTGAAGGACATCCGGGAGGCGGTGGAGCAGGCGCTTGTCGCGCAGGCGCACGGCCGGCGCACCATCGTCTTCGTCGACGAGGTCCACCGCTTCAACAAGAGCCAGCAGGACGCGTTTCTCCCTCACGTCGAATCGGGCCTGTTCACCTTCATCGGCGCGACCACCGAGAACCCGTCGTTCGAAGTGAATTCGGCGCTCCTGTCGCGCGCGGCGGTGTACGTGCTGCAGCCGCTGGGCGAGGACGATCTGCAGCGCATCGCCGAGAAGGCGCACGAGACGGGCGGCGTGCCGGCGATCGAGCCGGCCGCGCGCGACCGGCTCGTCGCGTATGCGGACGGCGATGCGCGGCGGATGCTGAACACCCTCGAGACGCTCGCCGTCGCCGCGCGCAAGGAGAAGCGCGAGGAGATTTCGGATGCGTGGCTGCTGAAGGTGCTCGGCGAGCGGATGCGCCGCTACGACAAGGGCGGCGAGCAGTTCTACGACACCATCAGCGCGCTGCACAAGTCGGTGCGCGGCTCGGACGCGGATGCCTCGCTTTACTGGTTCGTGCGCATGCTCGATGGCGGCGCGGACCCGCGCTACATGGCGCGCCGGATGATCCGCATGGCGGTGGAGGACATCGGCCTGGCCGATCCGCGCGCGCTTCGCATCGCGCTCGATGCGGCGGAGGTCTACGAGCGCCTGGGCACGCCCGAGGGCGAGCTCGCGCTGGCCGAATGCGTGCTGTATCTCGCCGTCGCGCCCAAGTCGAACGCGGTCTACAAGGCCTGGAACCAGGCCCGCGCCCTGGTGCGCAAGGAGGGCACGCGCCCCGTGCCGCTGCACCTGCGAAACGCGCCGACGAAGCTGATGAAGGACCTCGACTACGGCCGTGACTACCGCTATGCGCACGACGAGGAGGGCGCGTTCGCCGCGGGCGAGACCTACCTGCCGGACGGCATGAAGCCCCCGGGCTTCTACCGGCCCGTGGCGCGCGGGCTGGAGATCAGGATCGGGGAGAAGATCGCCGAACTCGCGCGGCGCAACGCGCAGGCCAAGGCGCAAGGCGGCGACGTATAGAGGGAAAACCCCCGTCGCCCGGGAGACGGAGGCGTCAGCCCCGCTGGCTACAATCCGACGCCAAACCCGTCGTGCGCGCATGGCGGGTTTTTTGCTAGCGAATGGCAAAACGGAGAAACCCGATATGGAAATCCTGCTGCAGCAGATCATCAACGGTCTGGTCCTCGGCAGCATGTATGCCCTGGTGGCCCTCGGCTACACCATGGTGTACGGCATCATCAACCTGATCAACTTCGCGCACGGCGAGGTGCTGATGGTGGGCGCGCTCACCAGCTGGTCGATCATCGTCACGATGCAGGAGTCGATGCCGGGGCTGCCGGGCTGGCTCGTCCTGCTGCTGGCGACGATCATCGCGTGCATCGTCGCCGCGGCGCTCAACTTCGTGATCGAGAAGGTCGCCTATCGACCGCTGCGCAACAGCCCCAAGCTCGCGCCGCTCATCACCGCGATCGGGATGTCCATCCTGCTGCAGACGCTCGCGATGATCATCTTCAAGCCGAACTACAAGCCGTACCCGACCTTGCTGCCGGCCGCGCCGATCCACGTCGGCGGCGCGGTGATCACGCCCACGCAGATCATGATCCTGGGCGTCACCGCCATCTCGCTCGCGGTGCTGATGTACCTGGTGAACTACACGCGCCTCGGCCGCGCGATGCGGGCGACGGCCGAGAATCCGCGCGTCGCCGCCCTCATGGGCGTGAAGCCCGACATGGTGATCTCCGCGACCTTCGTCATCGGCGCCATCCTCGCGACCATCGCGGGCGTGATGTACGCGTCGAACTACGGCACGGTGCAGCACACCATGGGCTTCCTGCCCGGGCTCAAGGCCTTCACGGCGGCGGTGTTCGGCGGCATCGGCAACCTCGCGGGCGCGGTGGTGGGCGGCCTCCTGCTCGGGCTGATCGAGGCCATCGGCTCCGGCTACATCGGCATCCTCACCGGCGGCGTGCTGGGCAGCCACTACGCGGACATCTTCGCCTTCATCGTGCTGATCGTCATGCTCACGCTGCGGCCCTCGGGCCTGCTCGGCGAGCGCGTGGCGGACCGGGCCTGACGGAGCGCATGCGATGCTGAACTTCCTCGAACGCCAGAACAAGACCACGGTGTACGTGGTGAGCGGCCTGATCCTGCTCGTGCTTCCCTTGCTCCTGCAAAGCATGGGCAATTTCTGGGTGCGCATCGCCGACTTCGCGCTGCTGTACGTGCTGCTCGCGCTCGGCCTCAACATCGTGGTGGGCTACGCGGGCCTGCTCGACCTCGGCTTCGTCGCCTTCTTCGCCATTGGCGCGTACATGTACGGCCTCATGGCGTCGCCGCACCTGTCGGAGAGCTTCGAGTGGTTCCAGGCGATGTTCCCCAATGGGCTGCACACCTCGATCTGGCTCGTGGTGCCGCTCGGCGCTGCCATCGCGGGCGTGTTCGGCATCCTGCTCGGCGCGCCCACGCTGAAGCTGCGCGGGGACTATCTCGCCATCGTCACGCTCGGCTTCGGCGAGATCATTCGCGTGTTCCTCAACAACCTCGACCACCCGGTGAACATCACCAACGGGCCGAAGGGGCTGGGGCAAATCGATTCGATCAGCATCCTCGGGCTGAACCTCGGCCGGCCGCTGGAGATCACCGAGGACTACAGCATCAACGCGGTGACGCTGTACTACTACCTGTTCCTGATCCTTGTCGTGGCGAGCGTCGTCATCTGCCACCGGCTCGAGCTCTCGCGAATCGGCCGGGCGTGGATGGCCATCCGCGAGGACGAGATCGCGGCCAAGGCGATGGGCATCAACACGCGCAACATGAAGCTGCTCGCCTTCGGCATGGGCGCCACCTTCGGCGGCGTCTCGGGCGCGATGTTCGCGGCGTTCCAGGGCTTCGTCTCGCCCGAGTCGTTCAGCCTCATGGAGTCGGTGATGATCGTGGCCATGGTCGTGCTCGGCGGCATCGGCCACCTGCCGGGCGTGATCCTCGGCGCGGTGCTGCTCTCGGCGATGCCGGAGGTGCTGCGCTGGGTGTCGGGCCTGCTCGATCTGCAGCGCCTCACCGACGGGCGGCTGGATGCCTCGATCCTGCGCCAGTTGCTGATCGCGCTGGCAATGATCGTCGTCATGCTGTGGCGACCGCGCGGCTTGTGGCCGACGCCGGAGCATGGGAAGTCGCTGAAGCCGAGGGAGAAGGCATGAGCGCGGCGGCGGACACGGTCCTGCGCGTCGCGGGCATTTCCAAGCGCTTCGGCGGACTGCAGGCGCTCTCGGACGTCGGTCTCACGATCGAGCGCGGCCAGGTCTATGGCCTCATCGGGCCGAACGGCGCCGGCAAGACGACGTTCTTCAACGTCATCACAGGGCTCTATGCGCCCGACAGCGGCACCTTCGAGCTCGCGGGCAAGCCCTACGTGCCGACGGCGGTGCATGAAGTGGCGAAGGCCGGCATCGCGCGGACCTTCCAGAACATCCGCCTTTTCTCCGAGATGACCGCGCTAGAGAACGTGATGGTCGGCCGCCACGTGCGGACCGGCTCGGGACTGCTCGGCGCGATCTTCCGCACGCGCAGTTTCCTCGCGGAAGAGGCCGCGATCGCGAAGCGCGCGCAGGAACTGCTCGACTACGTCGGCATCGGCAAGCTCGCCGACTTCAAGGCGCGCACGCTGTCGTACGGCGACCAGCGCCGGCTCGAGATCGCGCGCGCGCTCGCGACCGATCCGCAGCTGATCGCGCTCGACGAGCCGGCGGCCGGCATGAACTCGACGGAAAAAGTGGTGCTGCGGGAGCTGATCGACCGCATCCGCAAGGACGGCCGCACCATCCTGCTGATCGAGCACGACGTGAAGCTCGTCATGGGCCTGTGCGATCGCGTGACCGTGCTCGACTACGGCAAGCAGATCGCGCAGGGAACGCCCTACGACGTGCAGCGCGACGAGAAGGTGATCGAGGCCTACCTGGGCCACAGCCACGCGGCGGCGGCGGTGAAGTCCGCGCCCCCCTCGCCGCTGCCCGCGGGAGAAACGCAATGAGCGAGACGCTGCTGAAGGTGTCCGGCCTGAAGGTCGCGTACGGCGGCATCCAGGCCGTGAAGGGCGTCGACTTCGAGGTGCGGGAGGGCGAGCTCGTCACGCTGATCGGCTCCAACGGTGCGGGCAAGACGACGACCATGAAGGCCATCACCGGGCTGCTGCCGGCGAACGATGGCGAGATCCGGTACATGGGCCGCAACATCCAGGGGCAGGGCGCCTGGGACCTCGTGAAACAGGGGCTCGCGATGGTGCCCGAGGGCCGCGGCGTGTTCACCCGCATGACCATCACCGAGAACCTGCTCATGGGCGCGCACATCCGCAACGACAAGGCGGAGATCGCGGCCGACATGGAGAAGGTGTTCGGGATCTTCCCGCGGCTGAAGGAGCGCGCGAGCCAGCTCGCCGGCACGATGTCCGGCGGCGAGCAGCAGATGCTCGCGATGGGGCGTGCCCTCATGAGCCGGCCGAAGGTGCTTCTGATGGACGAACCGTCGATGGGGCTGTCGCCCATCATGGTCGACAAGATCTTCGAGGTCGTGCGCGAGGTCCACGACCAGGGCGTGACGGTGCTGCTGGTCGAGCAGAACGCGAGCCGCGCGCTCGAGATCGCCGACCGCGGCTACGTGATGGAGTCGGGCCTCATCACCATGAGCGGCGGCGGCCGCGAGATGCTCGACGACCCGAAAGTGCGCGCCGCCTACCTCGGCGAGTGAGGCGGCGGGCCCGGGCGGCCGGCGCCCGGCGTGCGTCAGTCGACCTTGGCGCCGGACGCCTTGACCACCTTTTCGTACTTCGCCATCTCGGCGCGCATGAAGGCAGCGAACGCCTCGGGCGTGTTCGTCACGGGTTCGGCCATGAGGGCGGCGAAGCGCATCTTCGCCTCCGGGCTCTGCAGCGCCGTGACGAAGGCCTGGTTGTAGCGCTGCACGATCTCCCGCGGCATGCCGGCCGGCCCGACGAGGCCCCACCACGTGTCGATGGAGAAGCCCTTGAGCGTGTCCGCGATCGGCGGGGCATCGGGCAGGTTCGCCGAGCGCGTGAGCGTCGTCACCGCGAGCGCCTTGAGCTTGCCGGACCGGATGTTGGGCGCGGCCGTGGCGAGGTTGTCGATGTTGAAGTCGACCTGGCCCGACAGCAGCGCGAGCTGCGCCGGATTGCCGCCATTGAACGGAATGTGGACGATGAAGAGGCCGGCTTCGCGCTTGAACATCTCGCCCGCCAGGTGGCCGGCGCTGCCGTTGCCGCCGCTGCCGTAGTTGAGCTTGCCAGGGTTGGCCTTGGCATACGCGATCAGGTCGCGCAGCGAGTCGATCTTCAGGCGCGCCGCCGTGTCCGCGTTCATCACGAGCACGTTGGGCACCCGGACCATCTGCGTGATCGCGGCGAAGTCCTTCGAGGCGTCGTAGGGCATCTTCGAGAACAGCCACGGGTTGATCGCATGCGTGGCCACGGCCGAGATGCCGATGGTCAGGCCGTCGGGCGCGGCCTTGGCGACCACGTCGGCGCCGATGTTGCCGCCGCCGCCCGGCCGGTTGTCGATGATGACCGTGCCCAGCGTGTCCTTGACGCGCTCGGCGAGCAGTCGCGCGGTGACGTCGATGGGTCCGCCCGCCGCATAGGGCACGACGAGCCGGATGGGACGCGCTTGCGCGAAGGCCCCGGTCGAGGGAAGCGCCACGGCGGCGGCCAGCGGGGAAAGGATGAGTTGCCTGCGTTTCATGCGCCGTATTGTGCGCATCGCGCCGGCCGCCCGCATCGCAGACATTCCCTACGCCGCGCCGGGCCTTCGGCGGGCCGCGCCGCAGGGGGTCACGCCGGGTCGCGGTGCTTGTCGGCCTCGGTGGTGAACGCGTCGGCGAAGAATTCCTCGGCCGGCAGGCGGCACTGCGCCGTGTATTCGGCCCGCGCCGAATCCACCACGACCGGCGCGCCGCAGGCATACACCTGGTGGCCGGAGAGGTCCGGGAAATCCTCCATCACCGCACGATGCACGAAGCCGGTCCTGCCGGTCCACGCGTCCTCGGGCAGCGCGTTGGAGACGACGGGCACGTACTTCAGGTTCGGCATCTGCGCGAGCCGGTCCTTCACCCACGCGTCCATGTAGAGGTCGGAGGGCCGGCGGCCGCCCCAGTACAGGACGGCCTCGCGATCCAGTCCCTTGAACTGCATGTGCTCGATCAGGGCCTTGATGGGCGCGAAGCCCGTGCCCGAGGCGAGCAGGATCATCGGCTTTTTCGAATCGTCGCGCAGGTAGAAGCTGCCGAAGGGACCCTCGACGCGCAGGATCTCCTTTTCCTTCATCGTGGCGAACACGTGGTCGGTGAACTTGCCGCCCGGCATGTGGCGGATGTGCAGCTCGACGCCGGGGCCGTTGTGCGGCGCATTCGCCATCGAGTACGAACGCCGCGCGCCATCGCGCAGGATGAACTCGACGTACTGCCCCGCGTGAAAGCGAAGCGTGTCGTTCGCGGGCAGCTGCAGCTTCACGATCATCACGTCGTGAGAGACTTTCTCGAGCGAACTCACGCGCGCAGGCATCTTCTTCACCGGGAACGCGCTCTCGTCCGTGACCTGGCGCGATTCGAGCACCACGTCCGTCTGCGGCACGGCGCAGCAGGTGAGGACGAGACCCGCGGCTTCCTCCTCGGCCGAGAGTGCCTTGCTCTGGTGCGGGCCGTGGACGACTGTGCCTTCGAGTTTTTTGCATTTGCACGAGCCGCAGGCGCCGTCCTTGCACCCGTACGGCATGCCGATGCCCTGCCGGATCGCGGCGGCGAGGATGGCCTCGCCGGCATCGACGCCGAAAGCCCGGCCGCTGGGCTGGACGGTGATTCGGTGGGCGCCCGCTGGCGGCGAATCCGTGGCGGCTGTCATGTATTGGTTATCCTCGAAAACTTCACAGAGAAATCGCGTCCGATTTTGCCTTCAAACCAGAGCCCCCTCGGCGCGCTGCCCCGCCGCTTCCTCCGCGAGCGGATTCTCGTCGTCGGCTGCGGCGACGTCGGGCTGCGCGCCGTCCGTGCGCTGGCGGGCCGCGCGCGTGTCCTGGCGCTGAGCTCGTCGCCCTCGCGCAGGCACGAGCTGCGCGGACACGGCGTCGTGCCGCTGCAGGGCAACCTCGACGTTCCGGCGACGGTCGCCCGCCTGGCCGGCATCGCGTCGCGTGTGGTCCACCTCGTGCCGCCGCCGTCCGAGGGCCACGAGGCCTGGTGGCTCGACCCGCGCACGCGCGCGCTGCTGCGTGCGCTGCGCCTGCGCTCGCTGCCGTCGTCCTTCGTCTATGCGTCGACCTCCGGCGTGTATGGCGACTGCGGGGGCGCGCGCGTGAGCGAGGAGCGGGCCATCGCGCCGGGCACGCCCCGCGCGCAGCGCCGCGCCGATGCCGAGCGGCAGGTGCGGCACTTCGGCCGCGCGAGCGGCGTGCGCGCCTCGATCCTGCGCGTGCCCGGCATCTACGCGCCCGACCGCGAAGGCGGCACGCCGCGCGCGCGGCTGCTCAAGGGCACGCCCGTGCTGCACGACGAGGACGACGTCTACACGAACCACATCCACGCCGACGACCTCGCGCGCATCGTGCTCGCGGCGCTCTGGCGCGGGCGACCGCAGCGCGTGGTGAATGCCAGCGACGCGAGCGAGCTGAAGATGGGCGAGTACTTCGACCTCGCCGCCGATCTGTATGGCTTGCCGCGCCCGCCGCGCGTCGCGCGCGGCGCGGCGCAGGATCAAATGCCGTTGATGCTGCTGAGCTTCATGAGCGAGTCGCGCCGCCTCGACACGACGCGGCTCGCGCGCGAGCTGCGCGTGAAGCTGCGCTATCCGACCGTGCGCCAGGGACTGGCGGCGCCGGATCTCGCGCCGGGTCTCAAATTCCCGAAGGCTTCCGGATCACCGTCATCCGGTCCACGCCCTTGATCGTCACCTGCCGCACCACGCTGCCGTGCTGCAGCGTGAGCTGCACCTCGTCCTCGGGGTTCGGCTTGGCCCACAGCTTCTTGTAAAAGCTTTCGAGCGAGGTGACGCGCGCGCCGTCGATGGCGAGCACCACGTCCCCGGGCGCCACGCCGGCGGCGTAGGCCGGTCCGTCGTCGTTCACGCGCACGATCCGCACGAAGCCGCCTTGCTCGGTGGAGCTGAGGCCGAGCCACGGCCGGCGGCTCTGGCGCGTGGTGCCGCTTCGGCGCAGCTCGGCCAAGATCGGCTTGAGCAGGTCGACCGGCACGAACATGTTGCCCGGCATCCGCCGGCCGTCGCCGAGGGCGTCGCTCACGACGAGGCTGCCGATGCCGAGCAGTTCGCCGCGCTGGTTGAACACCGGCGCGCCGCTGTGGTTGCCGATGGGCGGCGAGGTGAAGAGAGCGCTTTCGATGTGGTATTCCCAGTAACCCGAGAAGGGTCGCTTGCTGACGATCTGCGCCATCGCCACATCGCCGCCGTTGCCGCCGACCGCGGCCATGACGGCTTCGCCCTCGCTGCTGTCGGCCACCGTGCCGAGCGGCACGGGCTGCACGCCGCGCAGGGGCAGCACGGCCTGGAGCAGCCCGAAGCCGGTGGCGAGGTCGTAGGCGACGGGCCGCGCGGGAATCGAGCGGCCATCCTGGGTGACGACCTGGATCGTTTCGGCTTCGAGCATCAGGTAGCCGATGGTGAGGATCAGCCCGTCCGGCCCGATGACGACGCCGGAGCCGGCGCGCTGGCGGCCGAGCGTCTGCGCGGAACGCGCGTCCTCGGCGGCGACCACCTGCACGCCAACGACCGCCGCGTTGGCCCGCGAGAGCGCTTCGATCATCGACTGGTAGCGCGGCTCGGGGGTGGCCGCGCGGGCAATCTGCACGGCGGCGAGGCCTGCGAGCAACAGGAGACAGGATCCGACGAAACGAGTGAGGCGCATCACAGACTCCCGGGGTCGAGACTGCAAGAATGCGCCAAAGAAAGCGGATGAGCAACTGCCGGGCCGTAAGGCGCCCGGAAGAAGCCTTCAGTAATAATGCGCGCAATGATCGAGACCGTGATCCTTTGCGGCGGCGCCGGCACACGCCTGTGGCCGTTGTCGCGCAACGCGTTCCCCAAGCAGTTCGTTCCGCTGGTGAAGGGGCGCAGCCTGTTCGCGCTCGCGCTTGCCCGCGCGCAGGCGCTGGGCGAGGGCGGCCGCATCACCTGCGTGGGGGCCGAGGAACATCGGTTCCTGCTCGCCGGCGCGCTGGACGAGGAGGCGTGCGAAGGCCGCATCCTGCTCGAGCCGTGCGCGCGCAACACGGCGGCCGCGATCGCGCTGGCCGCGCTCGCCGGTACCGAGCCCGACCAGCTGATGCTGTTCTGCCCGGCGGACCACTACATTCCCGACGTCGAGGCGTATGCCGCGACCATCCGCGGCGGTGTCGCGGCCGCCCGGTCCGGCGACATCGTGATCTTCGGCATCCTGCCGACCTTCCCCAGTACCGCTTACGGCTACATCTTGCAAGGGCCGCGCCGCCCGGACGGCAGCGCGCCGGCCAAGGGCTTCGTCGAGAAACCGGCCGCCGATCGTGCGCAGGCGCTGCTCCTCGAGGGCGACGCCTTGTGGAACGCCGGGATCTTCCTTTGCACGCGCAAGACGATGCTTGATGCGCTGGCACGCCATGCGCCGGATATTCTCGAAGCCTGTCGCGCGGCCATGGCCGGCGCGCAAGCCGATGGCCGTTTCCTGAGGCCGGCCGAGGCCGCCTTCAGCGCGTGCCGCGCCGAAAGCATCGACTACGCGGTGATGGAGCACCACGAGAAGCTGACGGTCCTGCCTTTCGATGGCGCCTGGAGCGACGTGGGAAGCTGGAACGCGCTTGCCGACCTCGAGCCCGCGGATGCCCAGGGCAACCGCGTCGTCGGCCACGGCATTCCCATCCGCAGCAGCGGCACCTACGTTCATGCGCCGCACCGGCCCGTCGTGGCCGTGGGGGTTCGCAACCTCCTCATCGTCGACACGCCCGATGCGCTGCTGGTTGCCGACCGCGATCAGGTCGAGCACGTGAAGGCGGTCGTCCCCGAGCTGAAGGCGCGCAATATTTCGGAAGCCGTGAGCCACCGGAAAGTCATGCGGCCCTGGGGCTGGTACGACTGCATGGACCGCGGCGAACGCTTCCAGGTCAAGCGGATCATGGTCAAGCCGGGCGCATCGCTCAGCCTGCAGATGCACCACCACCGCGCGGAACACTGGATCGTGGTCAAGGGCACGGCGCAGGTCACCCGCGGAGCCGACACCTTCCTGCTAACGGAGAATCAATCGACTTATATTCCGATCGGCGAGAAGCATCGCCTCTTCAACCCCGGGAAGACCGAACTCGAAATGATCGAGGTCCAGTCCGGCGGTTATCTCGGAGAAGACGACATCGTTCGGCTGGAGGACGTCTACGGACGCACGGTGCCGGGTTGAACACGGACTTGGCTGGGCAATAAGATGGCGGGCTACGGCGTCGCCGCAAAAACGTATTCAAGAAGCATGAGCACTCCTTCCCGGTATCTCCGCTGGCTCGCCGCCGCCCTTCTGGCTGCGGCCGGGTTCTCCGGTGCGCATGCGCAGGGGGGGCCCGCATCCCTGGGCGTCCCCGCGTCCGGCATCGCCGCGCCGTCGACGCAGGGCCTCAATCTCTCCGTCACGCCCAGCCTGAGCATCGGCACCTCGACCTTCGGCCCCGACCGGCTGACGCCGGGCCCCGGCGCCAACCGGGCGCTGCAGGACGCCGCGGCAGCGCGTGGCGCCGCGGAACAGCGCGCGACGGCCACGGCGACCGTGAGTGAGCTGCCCCTGACCGCGTACCAGCGTTTCGTGCTGGAAACGACGGGCCGCAACCTGCCGCTCTTCGGCTACAACCTGTTCGCCGCGGGTGCCTTTCCCGCCGCGCAAAACGTGCCGGTGCCCGCCGACTACGTGCTCGGCCCGGGCGACGAGATCGACCTCAAGATCTGGGGCGCGGTCGATGCGGACCTGCGGCTCGGCGTCGACCGCAACGGGCAGGTCGCGATTCCGCGCGTGGGCACCCTGAACGTCGCCGGCCTGCGCGTCTCGCAGCTCGAACCCGCGCTGCGCACGCAGATCGGCCGCGTCTACAACAACTTCCAGATCAGCGCGACGCTCGGTCCGCTGCGCTCGATCCAGGTGTTCGTCGTCGGGCAGGCACGCCGGCCCGGCGCGTACACCTTGTCGAGCGTCTCCACGCTGGTGAGCGCGTTGTTCGAGGTCGGCGGGCCGTCGGCCACCGGGACGATGCGCAACATCCAGCTGCGCCGCGACGGCCGGCTGGTGACCACGCTCGACCTCTACCGCTTCATCGCCGAGGGCGACAAGTCGGCGGATGCGCGGCTGCTGCCGGGCGATGTGATCACGATCCCGCCGGCAGGCCCGCGCGTGGCGGTGACGGGCTCGATCGACAATCCGGCGATCTTCGAACTCGCCGCGGCCGAGGAGCCGCTCGCCAAGGTGCTCTCGTACGGAGGACGCACCGCCGCGCTCACGACTCCCCACAAGGTGCTGGTCGAACGCATCGATCCGGGCCGCGCGCGCGCGCCGCGCTCGGTCGAGGAGCGCACGCTCGATGCACGCGGCCTGCAGAGCACCGTGCGCGACGGCGACGTCGTCACGCTGTTCCAGATCAGCCCCGAGTTCTCGAATGCCGTCACCCTGCGCGGCAACGTCGCCGCGCCGCTGCGCTACGCCTACCGGCAGGGCATGCGCATCGCCGACCTCATTCCCGAGCGCGAGGCGCTGATCGTTCCCGACTACTACACCCGGCGCAACCTGCTGGTGCAATACGAGTCCGGCCGGCGCATCTCGGACTCGCGCATCCAGAGCGAGGTGCGCAACCTCCTCGACGAGATCAACTGGGACTACGCGGTGATCGAGCGCCTGGACGCGCGGCAGATCCGCTCGCAGCTGATCCCGTTCAATCTCGCCAAGGCCGTGATCGACAAGGACCCGGAGAGCAACCTCGTGCTGCAGCCCGGCGACGTGGTCACGATCTTCGGCACGAAGGACCTGCCGGTGCCGGTCGCCAAGCGCACGCAGTACGTCCGCATCGCGGGCGAAGTGAACGTGCCGGGCGTCTACCAGATCACCCCCGGCGAGACGCTCGAGCAGATCGTCCGGCGCGCCGGCGGGTTCACGCCGAATGCGTATCCGTTCGGTTCCGTCTTCACGCGCGAGTCGACCCGGGAGCAGCAGCAGGCGAACCTCGACCGCGCGATCCGGCGCATGGAGTCCGACCTCAATTCGCAGTCGCTGGCCGCTATCCAGAACACGCGCGAGGAGTCCCGCAACGAGGCGACGATCCAGGCGCAGCTGGCCACGCAGCGGCAGTTCATCGCGCGCCTGCAGACGCTGCGCGCAAGCGGCCGCATCGCCCTCGAGATGGACCCGCGTTCAAATGTCCTGCCGCCGATCCAGCTCGAGGACGGGGACCAGCTGACCGTGCCGAATCTGCCGAGCTTCGTGGGCGTGTTCGGCGCGGTGACGGCCGAGACCTCTTTCCTGCACCGATTCAACTATTCCGTCCGCGACTACATCGGCCGTGCGGGTCCCACGCGCGATGCGGACGAGGACTTCGTCGCCGTGATCCGGGCGGACGGCAGCGTGGAGAGCGACAACGAGATCGGCCGCGGCATCTTCGGCAAATGGTCGGCGAGCGTGCTCGAGAAGCGGCTCAATCCGGGCGACACGATCTTCGTGCCCGAGAAGTTCGACAAGCGCAGCCGGTATACGCGCTTCATCGAAGGCGCGAAGGACTTGACTGCCATCTTCTACCAATTCGGCCTAGGCGCGGCGGCCCTGAAGACCCTGAGGGAATGAGCGAGATGACGAGTTCCGAACAGCAGGCCGCAGGCGAAGCGAGCAAGGACGAGATCGGCCTGGTCGACGTTGTCACGGCGTTGGGCGAGGAGAAAATGTTCGTCGCGACCATCGCGCTCATCGCGGTCGCGCTCGGTCTGGCGCTCGCGCTTCTCACGGCGCCGATCTTCACGGCGAAGACGACGCTGCTGCCGCCGCAGCAGGCCCAAGGCGCTTCCGCCGCGATGGCGGCTTCGCTGGGGGCGTTGGCCGGCCTCTCGGGCGTCGGTGGAGTCCGGGCGCCCGAGGAACTGTATGTCGGTTTGCTTCGCAGTGAATCCGTCCTCATGTCCCTGGTAGAGCGCTTCAAGCTCAAGGAACGGTATGGCGTGGAGCTGGCTTACGACGCACGCATGGTGCTTTTGACGCGCGTCCGCGTGAGCGCCGATCGCAGGTCGTCGCTCATTGCCGTCGAGGTGGATGACAAGGACCCGAATTTCGCCGCGCAACTCGCCAATGCGTTTGCCGAGGAGCTGCGAAAGATCATGACTCGCATTGCGGTCACCGAGGCGCAGCAGCGGCGTTTCTATTTCGAGCAGCAGATCGACAAGGCAAAGAGCGATCTGGCCAACGCCGAGATGGCGGTCAAGCAGGCCCAGGAGCGCTCCGGGCTCGTGAGCCTGGACGCTCAGACCCAGAGCGCCATTGCGACGGCCGCCCAGATCCGGGGGCAGATCGTGGCCCGGGAAGTGCAGTTGCGCGCGACGCGACCGTATGCCGGACCGGAGAATCCCGAAATGAAGCGGCTGATATCCGAAATCGCCGGCCTCCGGACCGAGCTTGCGCAACTCGAGGGTGGTGGCGCCGATACAACGAATGTTGTCGAAAAAGACGGAAAACAAGGTCTTGCGAACGTGCGACTTTTTCGCGAACTGAAATACCAGGAGGCCATCTACTCCGCGATGCTTCAACAGCTGCAGCTTGCGCGCGCCGACGAAGCGAAGGATGCTCCGCTCGTGCAACAGGTCGACGCGGCGACACCGCCGGAGCGAAAGAGCAAGCCAAGACGCTCCATGATTGTCGTGGTTGCCTTGGCGCTCGGCCTCCTCGTAGGCATAATCGGTGCCTTCTTGCGCCGGGCGGCACGCCGGGCGAGGACGGACCCCGGTACGACGCGGCAGTGGCAGGCCCTCGTGCGCGCCTGGTCGCTGCGAGGCGGCTAGAAACCTATCGACGAGGGAGTCAGGATGCTTTTTTCCGGATGGTTGCTGGGCGCGTGCGCGGTGAGTTTCGCCGTGTGCTGGCTCGTGGTCGTCACGCAGGCGCATCACGGCCACCTCAGCCTCGACAGCACGATCGGCGTGCAGAAGATGCATCACGCGCCCACGCCGCGGGTTGGCGGAATCGCGCTGGCGGCTGGTCTTGCCATGGGCTTCATTGTCGCGCCCGCGACAGCCAGGCCCGTCCTTCTCCCCATGCTCGCGGCGGCGATACCTGCTTTCGCGGTCGGGCTCTGGGAAGACCTCACCAAGCGCGTTTCGGTCCGCACGCGGCTCGCCGTCACCATGAGCAGCGGCCTGCTTGCCTGGGCGCTGACAGGCATCAGCCTCACGCGAGTGAATGTTCCCGGTATCGATTACGCGCTTGCCGCATTCGTTCCGCTTTCCGTCCTGTTCACGGCCTTCGCCGTGAGCGGCGCCGCCAACGCGTTCAACATCATCGACGGGTTCAACGGGTTGAGCGGCGGGGTGGCGGTGGTTTGCTTGAGCGCACTCGCCAGCATCGCCGCGCAGGCGGGCGATGCGGCGATGGTGCAGGTGTGCATGCTGCTTGCCATGGCAACCCTCGGCTTCCTGCTCGTCAACTTCCCTTTCGGCAAGATTTTTCTCGGCGACGGCGGCGCGTACCTGGTGGGATTCCTGATCGGCTGGGTGGCGGTGGCATTGCCGATGCGCAACGCCGAGGTGTCCGTCTGGGCCACGCTGCTCGCCTGTGCGTATCCGATCCTGGAGACGGGCTTCAGCATCTACCGTCGAAGCCGCCGCGACCGCAGTCCCGGCGATGCCGACCGCCTGCACCTGCACAGCCTCGTGCTGCGGCGCGTGACGAGCAAATTGCTTCCGCGGACTTCTTCGCTCGTGCGCAATTCCGCAACCGGCGCGATCATGTGGGCTGCCGCACTCGTTCCTGCACTGTTGGCCGTGCAGTATCCCGGCAACACGGCAATGCTCGCGGGAACGTTCCTGCTGTGCGCGCTTGGCTATTCCGCCATCTACGCACGCCTCACCCAGTTCCGCTGGTGTTTTCGTCCTGCCACGCTCGCGACGGAAGCCTCGGCCGCATGAACGGACGCGCCTTCCTTCTTGCTCCGGTCGCTTCCGCGGCGTCATTGCTCTTCACGCTTTGCGCAGCGGCGGCGGAGCCCGGCATCGCCACGCGGGGCGTGACCGGCGGCCTCACCATTCCGTCGGCCGATGTGCTGCGCTCCGGCGACCTCGCGGTCAGCGCCGGCAACTTCCAGGAGCTCACGCTCGGCGTTTTTTCGAAGCGCCAGAACTTCTCGATGGGGATCGGCCTGCTGCCGGGCGTCGAGTTCTTCGGACGGTTCGCGGAGTACCAGAACCCGGTCGGGGGCAGCACTTTCGTCTCGGGTCCACGCGATCTGTCGGCGAACGTGAAATGGCAACTCCCGCAGTTCTGGCGGTGGCAGCCCGACATCGCGTTCGGCATCACCGACCTCGCGGGCGGAGCCTCCTTGTTCAAGTCGGCGTATGCGGTGACGAGCGGGGAGGTCGGCCCCGTGGCCTGGACCGCCGGCTATGCGAGAGGCCGCGGCAATTCGCGGCCGTTCGACGGCCTGTTCGGCGGGGTCGAAATCGGGCTCGGCGCGACCGGTTTGTCCGCATTGGCCGAGTACGACGGGCAACACAAGCATGCCGGCTTGCGGTATCGGTCGCCGTCGATCTCGCCGCTGGGCGGCAGCCACGTCATCGCGACCTTGCAGCGTTCGTTCGGTGGCCGGGATGTCGCCGGCCGCGAGTCCGACCGAACCTCCGTGAACGTGAGCGTCGTCGTGCCGCTGGAAGAGTCGACGCAGCGCCCGCGCACCTTCAAGCCGGAGCGCACGCTGGCTTCGCTCGAGGCGGCGCCCGGCGGGATGGTCGCCACCACCGAGGACCGCCTGACGTCGCTCCGGCGCGCGCTGGTCGGCGCGGGGCTCGAGCGTGTGCGGGTTGGCACACGCGGGCCGGATCTCGTCGTCGAGTACGAGAATCAGCTTTTCAAGCAGACCGAGGCCGACGCACTTGGCATCGTCCTCGGCCTCGCTTCGGAGTTCGCTCCCCGCGGCACGCAGCGCGTGCAGGCCACGACGCTGAAAGCGGGTTTGCCCGTCTACAACATTTCCGTGGCCGTGGCCGAATACCGCAGCTTCCTGCGCACCGGCGACGCGGCCGGCTCGAGCGGAAGCCTCGCGCTCGACAGTGGCCCCTCGCGTGACGCCGCGGCGGTCGCATGGCTCGATCCCGCGCCGAGCGGGCGGAAGTGGCTGCACCTGGAATTGCACCCCGACGTGAGCCAGCAGTTCGGTACCGAGCTCGCCGCCTTCGATTACTCGATCGCCGCCGACCTGCGCGCCTATGTGCCGCTCTGGCGTGGCGCGGAACTCCACGCGAGCGTGGTGCAGCGCATCGCGGAGACCGACAACTACGAGCCCGATGCGATCTTCGGTCCGTTCCGCCGCCGCAACGGCCTGCGGACGGTGGCATTGCAGCAATCGGTGTGGGTCGGTCCGCGCGTGCTCGCCACGGCAGGCATCGGCCGGTACAACTACGACACATTCGGCGCGCAGTTCGAGTCCACGGTGTTCGTGCCCCGCGGCGACGACGTGCTCCGCCTGAAGGCGGCCGTGCTCGAGCGCCAGCCCGGCCAGTCGCGTACGCAGGCCACCCCGCTGTCCGCGAGCTACCGCTGGGTGCATTCGGATACGACCTGGGTCGAGGCGGGCTGGCAACAGTACACGGACGGCTCGAGCGGCCCCTCCATCGGGCTCACGCGCTGGTTCGGCGAGGTGGGCGCCCATCTCTTCGTTCGGCGTGGCGGCAGTCGCGAATTCGCAGGACTCGAACTCACGATTCCCCTGACCCCGCGGCGCGGCGCGGACCTCGGCGTCGCCACTTTCAACGGGGCTTCGCAATTCACTCAGGGCAAGCGCACGCGGATCGCGCGCGGCGACGTCAACGTCAACCTCGTCGCCCCTTCGGCGGTGCTCGACTTCCCCCTCGCGTACAGTGCCGAGCAGCGCCTCCTGTCCGGAGGGCGCGCGACGCAGAGCTATTTCGTCAAGCGCCTCCATCGCATGCGCGAGGCCTTTTATCTATACGCTCGCGAGAGCCTGCCGCAATGACCGGAGCGGGAACGGCTGTCGCGTTGCGAAGCGGCAAAAAGAACAGGGTTCCGGCATTTACGCAACGAAAAAATTCTTGTACCCTCACACGTTAGGGTGACGGGCACCTGAACCTGCGACAATATTTTTTTATCAACGAAAGGGTTGGTGGGATATGAAGAAACTGATTGGTTTGATGATGGCAGTCGCTGCGGCTGCATTGCTCCCCGCTTGCAGCAGCGGCGACGATGATCCGCTGCCGACCGTGGCTGCGGCCGACGCGACGATCGCCGTGACGTCGACGACGGCCGCCGCGGTGACGAACGTTCCGTTCGCGTTCCCGTCCGGCGTGCCGGATCTGGGCACGACGGCCGCGACGACCGTGGCGTTCACGTCGACCGCCTCGACGCCTGCGTTCTCGATCTCCTCGGGCACCAGCGTGGCAACCGGCGCGACCACGTTCGGTTCGTGCATCTTCGTGGTTGCGAACTCGTCGTTCCCGGTGGGCCACCGCCTCGCGACGGGCCAGACGGTCACGATCAACCCTTGCAACATCCGCCTCGGCACGACCGGCTCGCCGGCCGACAGCGTCGCTCGCCAGCGCGCTGCCGTGTTCATCCTGGGTAGCGCCGCTTCGTCGGGCTCGACCGTGACCGTGGTCGTGAACCCGGGCGGTACCATCACGATCAACGGCGCCTCCGCGGGCACCGTGACGCTGGTTCCGGTGTCGGGCTGATCGAAGCTTCGCTTCAATGAAAACCCCGCGCGAATGCGCGGGGTTTTTTTATGGTGCGCCCGGCAAGGGGAACAGTTCAGGCAGTAACGAGAGTAGTACGACTGAGACTCGATGACCGGAAGACCAGTGGCACTGGGCGAGCCCTTGGTGGAACGCCGGGGTCAAGCGCATGAGCGCAGCGCTGCCGCCAGTGCGAGGTGGCTGTGGGGGTAACTCCTCACCCTTCTCGATTTCCAAAGATGTTGTTCATCAAGCCGCGGCGGCGCATAATTTTTACCATACCAACCGGAGTGTCGAAATGAAGAAACTGATGTCCCTGATGCTTGCCGTCGCAGCGGCTGCCCTGCTTCCCGCCTGCAGCGATGGCGACGACGATCCGCTGCCGACCGTGGCCGCGGCCAACACGGCGATCAGCGTGAGTTCGACGACCGCCGGCGCGGTGGCGAACACGCCGTTCGCGTTCCCCACCGGCGTGGCGGCTTTCGGTACCACGGCGGCGACCTCCGTCGCGTTCACCTCCACGGCAACGACGCCCGCGTTCTCGATTTCCTCGGGCGCCAACGTGGCGACCGGCGCGACGACCTTCGGTTCGTGCATCTTCGTGGTGGCGAGCTCGAACTTCCCCGCCGGCCACACGCTCGCGAATGGTGCGACGGTCACCGTCAACCCGTGCGCGCTGAACCTGGCCACGGCCAATCAGCCCGCGGACGGCGTGGGTCGCCCCCGCACCGCGACGCTGCAGCTCGGTGGCACGACGTCCACCGGCCAGAACGTGGCGATCACCGTCAACGCGAACGGCACGGTCGTGATCAACAATACGATAGCCGGTAACGTGACGCTGGTGCAGGTTTCGGGCTGATCGAAGCTTTCGGGCTTCAATGAAAAACCCCGCGCGGAAGCGCGGGGTTTTTTACGTTCGAACAGTGCTGGTGCCGGAGGCCGGAATCGAACCGGCACGATGTTGCCATCGGCAGATTTTGAGTCTGCTGCGTCTACCGATTTCGCCACTCCGGCAGCGAGGGAAGAAGAGCCGGAAATTATGGCACAGTGATGTCATGAACTATCCCACCATCGAGGATGCGATCGGCCGCACGCCGCTCGTGGCATTGCAGCGCCTCGGCGCCGCGGACAACGCGAAGCGCAACAACGTCATCCTCGGCAAGCTGGAAGGCAACAACCCCGCCGGGTCCGTGAAGGATCGGCCCGCGCTGTCGATGATCCGCCGCGCCGAAGAGCGCGGCGACATCCGCGTCGGCGACACCCTGATCGAGGCGACCTCGGGCAACACCGGCATCGCGCTCGCGATGGCCGCGGCGATCAAGGGCTATCGCATGATGCTCATCATGCCGGAAGACCTCTCGATCGAACGCGCGCAGACCATGAAGGCCTTCGGCGCCGAACTCATCCTCACGCCCAAGAGCGGCGGCATGGAATACGCGCGAGACCTCGCGGAGAACATGCAGAAGGAAGGCAAGGGCCGCGTCCTCGACCAGTTCGCCAACCCGGACAATCCCCGCATCCACTACGAGACCACGGGACCCGAATTGTGGGAGCAGACCGGTGGCCGCATCACGCATTTCGTGAGCGCGATGGGCACCACGGGCACCATCACCGGCGTCTCTCGATTCCTCAAGGAGAAGAACGCCAACGTGCGCATCGTGGGCGCGCAGCCGAGCGAGGGCTCCCGCATCCCCGGCATCCGCAAGTGGCCGCAGGAGTACCTGCCGAAGATCTACGACGCGAGCCACGTCGACGAGACCGTGAACGTGAGCCAGGACGATGCCGAAGAGACCTGCCGCCAGCTTGCGCGGCAGGAGGGCATCTTCGCGGGCATCTCGGCGGCGGGCGCACTGTGGGTCGCGCTCGAGATCGCGAAGACGGTCGAGAACGCGACCATCGTGTTCGTCGTGTGCGACCGCGGCGACCGCTATCTGTCCACCGGCGTGTTCCCCGCATGACGCACGAGTGGCGCTTCTGCCCGAACTGCGCCACGCCGCTCGCGCGCATCGCGCTCGCCGAGGACGGCGGGAACAAGGAGCGCCTGCGCTGCCCGGCCTGCGGGTGGACGCACTGGAACAATCCGACGCCCGTGCTCGCGGCCGTCATCGAGTATCAGGGCAAGATCCTGCTTGCGAAGAATGCCGCGTGGAAGGGCAACGTCTACGCGCTGATCACCGGCTTCATGGAAGCGGGAGAGACGCCGAAGGACGGCATCGTGCGCGAGATCGAGGAAGAGACGAGCCTCGAAGTGACCTCGCTCGACCTGATCGGCGTCTACGATTTCCAGCGCATGAACCAGGTCATCATCGCTTACCACGCGGTGGCGCGGGGCGAGGTGAAGCTGTCGCCGGAGCTCGTCGACTATCGTCTCTACGCGCACGACCGTGTGCGCTGCTGGCCCCAGGGCACGGGCCTCGCGCTGGCCGACTGGCTGCGCAGCCGCGGTTTCGAGCCGGTGTTCGCGGACATGCGCGGATAATGGATGCGGCCGTTCCGCGACGCCGCAGGCGCATCGGGGGCGGGTCTACACTGGGGGAAGAATGGACATCGACAAGGAAATCGACACGAGCGGGCTCAACTGCCCGCTGCCGATCCTGAAGGCGAAGAAAGCGCTGACCGACATGCACAGCGGCCAGTTGCTCAAGGTCGTGTCGACCGATGCCGGGTCGCTGCGCGACTTCCAGGCGTTTGCCAAGCAGACAGGCAACGAACTCGTCCACCAGGAAACCTCGGGCGAGGAGTTCGTCCACGTGCTGCGCAGGCGCTGACGCGCGCACAAGCCGGCAAACCGGCCGGACCTCAGAGTTCCACGCCGCGCAGGTAGTCGCGGAAGGCCGCGCCGACCTCGGGGTGGCGCAACGCGAACGACACCGTCGCCTCCAGGAATCCTTCCTTGCTGCCGCAGTCGTAGCGGCGGCCTTCGTACTCGTAGGCATGCACGCCTTCGGTGGCCATCAGCTGCGCGATGCCGTCGGTGAGCTGGATCTCGCCGCCGGCGCCGCGCGGCTGCTTGCGGATGGCGTCGAACACCGACGCGGTGAGCACGTAGCGGCCCGCCACGCCCATG
>NZ_JBFWNP010000054.1:0-35314 GCF_050250995.1 Ramlibacter sp. | reverse complement strand
GACGATGCGCCCGAAGTCGGCCTGATGTTCGATGGCCGCATCAGCGAGAACTTCAAGCTCGCCTCGGGCACGTGGGTCTCGGTGGGGCCGCTGCGCACGCGGCTCATCGAGGCGCTCGCGCCGCTGCTGCTCGACGCGGTGGTCGGCGGGCACGACCGCTCGGCCGTCTCGGTGCTCGCATGGCTGCGGCGCGATGCGGCGGCGGAGTTCTGCGGGCTGCCCGCGAACACCCCGATGGCGCAGCTGGTCGGCCATCCGAAGGTGCGCGAACACCTCGCCGTGAGGCTGCGCGAGCACAACCGCGCGGCCGGCGGCTCGTCCCGGCAGGTGGCGGCGCTGCTGCTGCTCGACGTGCCGCCGCTGCCCGACGAGATCGTGGACAAGGGCTACATCAACCAGCGCGCGGCGCTGCGCAACCGGGCGGCGGAACTGAAGACGCTTTACGCCGCGACAGCGCCCGAAGTGATCTTCCCGGCACCTTGAGACTTGCCGGCCCAGGATTTAAATGGTTAAATAATTGATCTATAAAGACGGAGACAACATGAAGCCGGTGCAGTTTCTGAAGTGGATGGCGGCAGGCGCGCTCGCTCTGTCGTTCAACGCATTCGCACAATCCGATGCGGCGAACTTTCCTTCGCGCTCCGTGCAGATCGTCGTACCCTTCCCCTCGGGCGGATCGACCGACACCATCACGCGCCTGATCGCGACGAAGCTCGCCGAGCGCTGGAAGCAGTCGGTCGTGGTCGAGAACCGGGGCGGCGGCTTCGGCGTGGTGGGGCAGCAGTTCGTGGAGAAGTCCGCGCCCGACGGCCACACGCTGCTGCTGGGCATCACGAGCTTCACGTATCAGTCGAGCCTGCGGCCGGTGCTGGACTTCACGCGCACCTTCGCGCCGACGGCGATGGTGGGCGAGGTGCGCCAGGGCCTCATCGTGTCGAGCAAGGTCCCCGCGACCGACCTCAAGCAGTTCGTCGCGCTGGTGAAGGCGAATCCCGGCAAGTACAGCTATGCCACGGCGGGCGCGGGTTCCACGGCGCACATCTTCGGCGAACTGCTCAACACGCAGGCGGGCACGGACATGGTCCACGTGCCCTATCGCGGCAACGCGCAGATCATGACGGACGTCCTGGGCGAGCAGGTGCCGGCGGCGTTCATGGACCTGCAGGTGATCGGCGCGCACCTCGCCGGCGGCAAGTTCAAGGTGCTCGCCATGGCCGGTCCCAACCGCGCGCGCGACCTGCCGAACGTGCCGACCTTCACCGAGCAGGGCTTCACCGGCTTCGACAGCGTGGCCTTCGTCGGCTACTTCGTCCCCGCGAAGACGCCCGCGGCCATCGTGCAGAAGATCTCGGACGACATCGTGCGGGTCGCCTCGATGCCAGAGATCGCCGCGAAGATCGCCGAACTCGGCATGGGCACCCGGCCCATCGCGGGCGCGGAGTTCAACCGCATCGTCATGGATGGCCGCGCGGTGTGGGAAGGCACGGTCAGGAGCCGCAACATCAAGGTCGCCGACTGACGCGCATGACGAACACCGTCCTCGTCACGCGCGACGCCGGCGTCGCCACCGTCACGCTGAACCGGCCCGAGAGTCTCAATGCCCTCAGCTCCGAGCTGATGGATGCGCTGCCCGGTGTGCTGCGCGAACTCGCGAACGATCCCGACGTCGCGTGCGTGGTGCTGACGGGCGCGGGCCGCGCGTTCTGCGCCGGCGGCGACCTGAAGACGCGCCAGGCCGAACTCGACGCGCAGAAGGATCTGCCGGACGAGGAGCGGCTTGCGCTCGCGACGCCGTACCGCGTCGAGGCGAAGCTGCGCGCACGCGTCGAGAGCGCGCGCCTGCTGCACGAGATGCCCAAGCCCACGATCGCGATGATCAACGGCGCGTGCGCCGGCGCGGGGCTCGCGCTCGCCGGCGCGTGCGATCTGCGCTACGCGGGCGAGTCCGCCGTGTTCACATCCGCGTTTACGCGCGCCGGGCTCTCCGGCGACTTCGGCGGATCGTGGTTCTGGACGCGCATTCTCGGGACCGCGAAGGCGCGCGAGCTCTACCTGCTGCCGCGCCGCCTGACGGCCGTGCAGGCGCTCGACTTCGGCATGCTGAACGCGGTCGTGCCCGACGCCGGCCTGCAGTCGCACGTGACCGGCATCGCCCGTTCGCTGGCCGATGGTCCGCGCTGGGCCTCGACCTACGCCAAGAGCAACCTCAACCTCGCCGTGGACGGCTCGCTGGAGCAGGTGCTGCGGGCCGAGGCCACGCACATGGGCCTGTCCGCCCGCACGTCGCGCGAACACGGCTTCCAGCCTTCCACCGTGCTGCGCAAGGGCGCGCCATCGACCGACTCATGAACCGACTGACAAGCCTGCTGCACGACGTGCTGGCGCTCGAGCCCGCGTCCGACGCGATCGAATTCGAAAAGCAATGGTGGACCTGGGGCGACCTTGCGCGCTTCGGCCAGGAGCTCGACCGGATACTGATCCAGCACGGCTTCGGACCCGGCGTGCGCGTGGCTTGCGTGATGCGCAACCGGCCGCAGATGGCCGCGGCCATCGTCGGACTCGTCTGCACCGACCGTTGCGTCGTCACCCTCAATCCGATGCTGCCCGATGCGCGGCTGGCCGGCGACATCGCGACGCTCCTGCCGCCCGTGGTGATCGCGCTGGCGCAGGACTGGCAGCGTGCGCCGCTCGCCGATGCGGCGCGCGAAGCCGGCTGCCTGATGATCGAGGCGACGAACGATCGCTCGTCGCCGCTGCGCATCCTGCAGGCGGCGCGGCCCGATGCGGCCGTGAATCGCGAAGCGCCGGGCATCGCGGTGGAGATGCTCACCAGCGGCACGACGGGCACGCCCAAGCGCGTCCCGCTGAAGGCGCATACGCTCGAGCGCGGCATCCTCGACGCCGCGGTCTACGAGAACCGTGACACGAGCAAGGCGCAACTGCGCGGCGGCGTGCAGCTCCTCAACGCGCCCTTCGCGCACATCAGCGGCGTGTTCGCGCTCTTCAACGGGCTGGCTGCTGGCCGCAAGCTGTGCCTGCTCGATCATTTCACGGTGGCCGACTGGCTCGACGCGGTCACGCGCCATCGGCCCCCCGTGACGAACGCGCCGCCGGCCGCGCTGCGCATGATCCTCGATGCGAAGGTGCCGAAGGAGTCGATCTCCAGCCTGAAGGTGTTCCGGGTCGGCACCGCGCCGCTGGACCCGGACCTTGCCGATGCATTCTTCGCTGCGTACGGCATCCCGGTGCTGCAAAACTATGGCGCGACGGAATTCGCGGGCGGCGTCGCCGGCTGGACGCTCGCCGACTTCAAGCGCTTCCCCACGACGAAGCGCGGCTCGGTGGGAAGGCTCAACCCCGGTGTCGAAGGCCGCATCACCGATCCCGAGAGCGGCAAGGTGCTCGCGCCCGGCGAGCAGGGGCTGCTCGAACTCAAGGCGAGCCATCTCGGCGACGGCCAGTCGTGGCTGCGCACCACCGACCTCGCCGTGCTCGACGAGGACGGCTTCCTCTTCATCAAGGCGCGCTACGACAACGTCATCATCCGCGGCGGCTTCAAGGTGTTCCCCGACGACGTGGCACGCGCGATCGAGGCGCACCCGAGCGTGCGCGAGGCCGCGGTGGTCGGCGTGAGCGATGCGCGGCTCGGCGAGGTGCCGATGGCCGCGTACATCGCGAAGACCGGCGCGGCAGCCGTGGGCGAGGACGAGATGCGCGCCTTCCTGCAGGAGCGCCTGCTCAAGTACCAGCTGCCGACGCGCATCCTCGCCGTGGACAGCCTTCCGCGCACGCCTTCGCTGAAGGTGAGCCAGCCCGAACTGCGAAAGCTCTTCGCCTGAGAACACCCCTTCATGACCGACACCCTCACCTCCGAGAAGCCGGCTTCCGGCTACGGCATCCTCACCGACGACGGCATCGCGCGGCTGCGCCAGCGCATCGGCGTGCAATACCGCAAGCCCCAGCCGCCGCACAACTACGAAGTGACCTGGGACGGCTCGCGCCACTTCGCCTTCGGCTACGGCGACGACAACCCGCTGTGGTGCGACCGGGACTACGGCGCGACGACACGCTGGGGCGGCCTGATCGCGCCGCCGAACTTCCTGTACACGATGGGCGACCCCGTCACGCCGAAGCACACGCCGGAGGAAAAGGCGCTGCTCAAGGGCGATCCGATGATCGGCCTGGGTTCCTACCAATCGCAGATGGAGTTCGAGTGGTGGCGGCCGCTGAAGGTGGGCGACACGCTGAAGCGCCACACGGCCATCGTCGGCGTGCGCGTCAACGAAGACAGCAAGTTCGCCGGCCGTTCCGTCGCGGAAGTGCACGCCTTCATCTACCCCAACCAGAACGGCGAGCTGCACGCGATCCGGCGCGGCACCTGGGTGCGCGCGGAACGCCACGCGACGGCGGCGCGCAAGAAGGAAGTGCAGCTTCCCGAGCCGTACACCGAGGCGCAGCTGAAGGAGATCGACGCCTGCTACGAAGCCGAGACGATCCGCGGCGCGCAGACGCGCTACTGGGAGGACGTGCAGGTCGGCGAGTCGCTGCAGACCATCGTGCGCGGCCCGATGCGCACGAGCGACCTCATCATCTGGCACATGGGCTGGGGCATGCAGCTCACGCCGCCGGGCGCGTTCCGCCTTTCCTATCAGTTGCGCAAGAAGATTCCCGGCATGTTCACGCCCAATGCGATGAACGTACCCGACACGGTGCAACGCCTGCACTGGGAAAAGGAATGGGCCAACGAGCTGGGCATTCCCGTGAGCTACGACTACGGCGCGCTGCGAGAGACCTTCCTCACCAACATCGTCACCAACTGGATGGGCGACGACGGCTGGCTGTGGAAGATGACCTGCCAGCACCGCAAGTTCGTCTACACGAACGACACGTACTGGATCAAGGGCAAGGTAACGGACAAGGTGCAGGCCGAGGGCCGCAACGAAGTGCATCTCGACATCTGGGTCGAGAACCAGTGGGGCGTGAACGTGTCGCCCGGCAGCGCGGTCGTGCTGCTGCCGACGCGCGAGGCGGCGGTCGATCTGCCGCGCCCCGCCGAGGAAGACATCGACGCCATGATCCGCCACGAGGTCCGTCGACATGCCTGAAGCCGGTTTCCGCTTCCTGCGCTACGAGGTGCGCGGCAAGGTCGCCGTGATTACCTACGACCACCAGGAAGTGCGCAACGCTTGGGACGTGGCGATGTACCGCGAGATCGAGCAGGCGGTGGCGCGCGCCAACGAGGACGCTGCCGTGGGCGCCATCGTGTTCACGCATGCGGGGCCGGTCTACTGCGCGGGCACCAACCTGAAGGCGAAGGCGGCAGCGCCGCGCCTCGACGCGGCGGGGCGGCCCGAGACCATCGGCAGCGTGTCGATGGCGCAGGACACGGGCTGGATCCATCTGCTCGCGCGCTCGAAGCCCTCCATCGCGGCGGTGCAGGGCGCGGCCATCGGCCTCGGCGTCACGCAGTTGCTGCCGATGGACGTTCGCATGGGCTCGACGGCGTCCACCTACTCGTTTCCCTTTCTCTCCCTGGGCTTCATGCCCGAGCTCGGCTCGACCGCGCTGCTCGCGCGCCTCGTCGGCAACGGCCGTGCGCGCGACCTCATCCTGAGCGCCGCGACGATCGATGCGGACGAGGCGCTGCGCATCGGGCTGCTCACGCGCGTGTCGCCGCCCGAGACCTTGCTGGACGACGCGGTGGCGCTCGGCGAACGCATCGCCGGCTTCGGTGCGCTGCAGGTGCGCCTGACGCGCGATCTGCTTGCCGCGAATGCGGCGGAGGCCGACGCCAATGCATTTCTCGCGCGCGAGCGGGATGCCTTCGCGGCGCTGCGCCAGACCTTGAAGGCGGAGCGTGCGCGATGAGCCTCGACTCGATAATCGCGCCACCGCTCGAAGGCGATCCGCGCGAAGGAGCGGCGAGGAGGAGTTCGATGGCGATGTCCAGTTTCCAGGCCGCGCAGGTGCGGCTGCCCAAGACCGCCGAAATCGTGGCGAACCGCATCCGCAAGGCGATCCTGTCGGGCGAACTGAAGCCCGGCGACAAGCTGCCGTCCGAAGCGCAGTTGATGGCGACGTTCGAGACGTCGCGGCCCACCCTGCGCGAGGCGCTGCGCATCCTGGAGTTCCAGAGCCTCATCGGCATCGCGCGCGGCGCGAAGGGCGGCGCGCACGTGAAGAAGGTCGATGCCGACGCGCTCACGCAGGCCACCGCCATGCAGTTGCAGGCGCGCGGCGCGACGCTGGGCGACGTCTACCAGGCGCGCGCCTTGATCGAGCCGCCCGCCGCTCGGCTCGCTGCCGAGACGCGCCCCGCCGAGGCGGCGGCCGCGCTGCGAGCGCAGCTCGAGGCCGAGCGCGCGGCGGCGAGCGACGAGCGTGCGCGCGCGCACGAAGTCGCGAACTTCCACCGCATCCTGCTCGAGCAGTGCGGCAACGTCGCGCTCGGCATCGTCGCGCAGTCGCTGCACGACGTGGTCAACCGCCACCTCGCGCTCGCCTACCGCCAGAACCCCGTGCCCGGCCTCGAGGAGCGCGACCGCCAGGTGCGCTTCGGCCTCAAGTCGCAGGAGCGGCTGATCGAGCTCATCGCAGCCGGCGCCGGCCTCGAAGCCGAGGCGCATTGGGTGCGTCACATGAAGGCCGCGGGCGAGTACTGGCTGGCCGGGCTCGCGGGCACGGCCGTGATCGACATCCTCGACTAGCTTCTTCGGCTTTGCATCACACAAGAATGGAGACAAGACCTTGAAACGACGTGACCTCCCCGCCGCTATCGCGGCTCTCGCCGGCATCGCAACGTCGCGCGGCGCCTTCGCGCAGGACGCATTTCCGAGCCGGCCCCTGAAACTCGTCGTACCCTGGGCCGCGGGCGGGGTGAACGATTCGCTCGGGCGCCTCGCGGCCGACCGCATGGGCGCTGTGCTCAAGCAGTCCATCGTCGCGGACAACCGTGCGGGCGGCAACGGCGTCATCGGCACGCAGACCGTGCTGCAGGCGCCGCCCGACGGCTACACGATGCTGCTGACGACCTCGGGCCAGCACGTGCTGTCGGTCGCGCTCGGCATCAAGCTGCCGTATCAGCCGCTGAACGACCTCACGCACATCGCGCAGATCGGCGAGTTCCCGCTCGTGCTGGTCGCGAAGCCGAGTTTTGCCGCGAACACGCTGCCCGAACTGCTGGCGCTCGCGAAGAGCAAGCCGGGCAAGCTCAACGTCGCGGTGAGCGGCATCGGCGCGATCTCGCACCTCACGGCCGAGCGCCTGATGGGCGACAGCGGCACGAGCATGACGGTGGTGAACTACAAGGGCGAAGCGCCGAGCATCCAGGCCGCGATGGCGGGGGAGGTCGACTTCGCCATCGTCGCGCAGGCCACGAGCCAGATTCGCGAGAAGCTGCTCAAGGCCATCGCGACCACCGGCCCGAAGCGCTGGAACATGCTGCCCGAGGTGCCCACGCTGATCGAAGGCGGCCTGCCCGGCTTCACGGCCGGGGGCTGGTCGGGTCTCGCGGTGTCCGCGAAGACGTCGCCGCAGGTCGTGGACGTGCTCGCGCGCGCCGCGCGCACGGCGCTCGACACCGACGACGTTCGCACCGTGCTGCGCAGCCGCGGCGTCGAGCCCATGCTGAAGACCCCCGCCGAACTCATCGC
Source organism: Ramlibacter sp. (assembly GCF_050250995.1). Taxonomy (GTDB): domain Bacteria; phylum Pseudomonadota; class Gammaproteobacteria; order Burkholderiales; family Burkholderiaceae_C; genus Ramlibacter. The sequence goes on along the minus strand of NZ_JBFWNP010000054.1, from coordinate 27,662 downwards.
GATGATGCGCGCCGACGCGGAGAAGTACCGCGTGCTGGTCCAGAGCCGCAACATCAAGCTCGAATCGTGACGCAGGGCGAGACAGGCGGGTCGCTGCCGTTGAGCGGCGTGCGCATCCTCGACCTGAGCCGCATGATCGCCGCGCCGTGGTGTACGCAGATGCTGGCGGACCTCGGTGCGGAGGTGATCAAGATCGAGCGTCCGGGCAAGGGCGACGACATGCGCGGGTACGGCCCCCCGTACCTGAAGAACAGGGACGGCGGCAACGACGACTCGCCGTACTACGTGTCGACCAACCGCAACAAGAAGTCGGTCACGGTTGATCTCTCGACGCCCGAGGGCGCGGACGTGATTCGCCAACTTGCGAAGGTCTGCGACATCCTCGTCGAGAACTACAAGGTCGGCGACCTGAAGCGCTACGGGCTCGACTACGAGTCCATGCGCAAGCTGAACCCGCGCCTGATCTACTGCTCCGTCACCGGCTTCGGCCAGACCGGACCGGATGCGCAGCGACCCGGCCTCGACACGCTGTTCCAGGCGACCTCGGGCCTCATGAGCATGACCGGCGAAGCGGACGGTCCGCCGCAGAAGGTCGGCATGCCCATCAGCGACTTCATCGGCGGCATGTACGCGACCGTGGCCGTGCAGGCCGCGTTGCGGCATCGCGAGGTGAACGGCGGCAGCGGCCAGCACATCGACATCAGCCTGCTCGAATGCACGATGGCCTCGTTCGGGAGCCGTGCGCAGACCTATCTCGTCTCCGGCCAGGTGCCGCAGCGGCGCGGCGCGTCGACGCCCGCGAACGAGCCCGCGGGCCTCTATGCGTGCGCCGACGGCGACATCGTGCTGTCGGCCGGCTCGGACAACCAGTTCGTGAAGTTCGCCCGCGCGCTCGGCCGCGACGACTGGGTGAAGGACGCGCGCTACCACACGCGCTCGCAGCGCAACATCCACCGGCTCGAACTCAATGCCGAGATCGGCCCGCTCCTCGCGAAGCACGACCGCGCGCACTGGCTCGAACAGTTCAAGGACGGCGGCGTGATGTGCGCGCCGATCAACGACGTGGCCGAGGCCTTCGCCGAGCCGCAGATCCGGGCGCGCGGGATGGTGACGCATGCGGAGCATCCGCGCGCGGGCCGCGTGCCTCTGATCGCGAATCCGATCCGCTATTCGGAGACGCCCATACCGCCGCCGCGCATTTCGCCCGATCTCGGCGAGCACACCGACGACGTGCTCTCGACGCTGCTGGGCATGAGTGCGTCCGACATCGCCGCGCTGCGCGCGAAGAAGGCGCTCTGACGATGCATCTCGAACTCGGCGCCGAGTACGAGGCGTGGCGCGGCGAAGTGCGCGAGTTCCTTCGCGCGCACTGGCCCGCGGGCCACGAATCGACACCCGAGGCCGCGCGCGAGCTGCGCCGCAAGGCCATCGGGGCGGGCCTGCTGTACCGGCACATCCCGCGCGAGTACGGCGGCGGCGGCGGCGGCTTCGACTCGCTGCGCAGCCAGGTGGTGCGGGAAGAGTTCGACGCTGCCGGCGCGCCGGGCGAACTCGGCGGGATCGGGCCGCGCATGCTCGCGCCGACGCTCGTCGCGCGTGGCGCCGAGTGGCAGAAGCAGAAGTTCATCGCACCCACGCTGCTCGGCGACTTCGTCTGGTGCCAGGGCTACAGCGAGCCCGGCGCGGGCTCGGACCTCGCGTCGCTTCGCACGCGGGCGAAGCTCGACGGCGAGGCATGGGTCATCGACGGGCAGAAGGTGTGGACCTCGCACGCGCACTACGCCGACTACATGTTCCTGCTGGCGCGCACCGAGCCGGACGCGACTAAGCACCGCGGCATCTCCTACCTGCTGCTCGACATGAAGTCGCCGGGCATCACCGTACGGCCGCTGCGGCAGATGCACGGCGCGAGCGGCTTCAATGAAGTGTTCTTCGACGGCGTGCGCACGCCGGCAGACTGGATCGTCGGCGAGCGGGGCGCGGGCTGGTCGGTGACGCGCACGACGCTTGGTTTCGAGCGCGCGAGCATCAACGCGCCGGAGTTCATGGAGTCGCTGTTTCGCCGCCTGCTCGCGCTCGCGCGTACGACCGTGCGCGATGGCGCGCCGCTCATGGCGCAGGATCGCTTCCAGCAGGCGTTCGCGAAGCTCGAAGCGCAGGTGCTGTCCCATCGCTGGTCGGTGGCGCGCCAGCGCTCGATGGACGCGGCGGGGGAAGACCCCGGCCTCGCGACCCTGCTGAACAAGCTGTACGGCACGGACATCGGGCTGCGCATCGCGGAGCTCGCGCAGGAGGTGGTGGGCGACGGCGGCCTGCTCATGCCGGGCGAGGGCGTCACGTCCGAGAACATGGACTGGCCGTTCTGGATCATGCGTTCGCTCGGCGTCACCATCGCGGGCGGCGCCTCGAACATCCAGCGCAACATCATCGCGGAGCGCGGCCTGGGCCTGCCGCGCGAGGCGGCGGCGGGTTCATGAATTTTCATATTTCGCCGGAGCAGCTTGCGCTGCAGGAGGCGGTGCGCCGCTATTGCGCCGGCGCGCTCGACGGCGGCTTGCGCCGCGAAGTCTTCGAGCGCGGCGATGGCTTCGATGCCGGTTTCTGGGCGGGGCTGATGGCGCTGGGCGCCGGCGGGCTGTGCATCGATGAAGCGCATGGCGGGCTCGGTCTCGGCTTCGTCGATCTCGCGCTCGTGGCGGAGGTGCTCGGCGAATGCGCGGCGCCGGGGCCGTTCCTCGGCCACGTCCTCGCCGCGTCGGCGATCCAGCGCGCGGGCACGCCCGCACAGCAGGCGAGGTGGCTGCCGAAGCTGGCCAGCGGCGAGTGCATCGCGACCATCGCCCTCGCGGAGGCCGGCGAGCGCTGGGCGCCTTCCGAGTGGACACTCGCACTCGAAGGCGACCGGCTGACGGGAAGCAAGACGGCCGTGATCGGCGCTGCGCAGGCGCACCTGGTGGTGGTCGGTTTGCGCGGCGGCGGCCTCGCGCTGGTGGAGGCGCAAGCAACCACGACGAACGTGCGCGTACTCGATGCCGTCGACAGGACGCGCGACCTCGGCACGCTGCATTTCGAGGGCGCGCGCGCCGAAAGGCTGGACGCGGCGTCGAGTGCGGCCGAGGACTTCTTCGCGCAGCTCGGCATCCTCCTGGCCGCCGATGCCTTCGGCGGCGCGCAGCATTGCCTGCGAGCGACGGTGGACTACGCGAAGTCGCGCGTGCAGTTCGGCGTACCCATCGGCAGCTTCCAAGGCATGAAGCATCGGCTCGCGAATCTCGCCTGCGCGCTCGAACCGGCGCGCGGCCTGTGGTGGTATGCGGCGCTCGCGCAGGACCTGCGGCAGGACGATCGCGCAAGACTCGCCGCGCTCGCCAAGGCCCACCTCTCCGACCTCTTCAACCAGACCGCGCGCGCCGCCGTCGAGCTGCACGGCGGCATCGGCTTCACCTGGGAACACGACCTGCAGATGTGGGTGAAGCGCGCGATGTTCGACTTCGCGTTCGCGGGCACGCCCGCGCGGCACCGCCGCTGGGCCTATGCGGAAGAGGCGGGCGAAGCACCTGGCCCCGCCAGCAGCCCCGGGTGAAGTTCGGCCGTCGTGTTCACGCCGAGCATTCCCATGTCGCGCATCACTTCCTCGCGCAGCAAGGCGATGCCGCGGCGCACGGCCGCTTCGCCGCCGATGCTGGCCGCGTAGTTGAACGGCCGGCCGATGAAGACGAACTTCGCGCCGAGCGCGAGGGCCTTCACGACGTCGGTGCCGCGCCGGAATCCGCTGTCGATCATCACGGGGATTTCGGGGCAGGCCTTCACGATGGCGGGCAGCACGCGCATCGGCGACACCGAACCGTCGAGCTGCCGGCCCCCGTGGTTCGACACGATCACGCCGTCCGCGCCGTTGTCGATCGCCAGGCGCGCGTCGCGCGGATCGAGGACGCCCTTCACGACGAGCCGGCCGGGCCAGCGGTCGCGGATCAGGCGGATGTGACGCCACGCCAGGTTCGCGCGGTCGCTGAACATGCGGTTGACCGATGAGGACAGGATCGGCGCGCCGCGCGTCGCGAGGTTGTTCTCGAAGTGCGGCATGCCGTGCTTCGCGATCGTCTTGAGGAAGGTGCCGAACAGCCAGCGCGGATGCGTGATGCCCTGCCACGCGAGCCGCGGGCCGGGACGCAGCGGCGTCGAGAAACCGGCGCGCACGTTGTTCTCGCGATTCGCGCTCACGGCGACATCGACCGTGATGACCAGTGTCTGGAACGCCGTGGCCTTCACCCGATCCACGAGCCCGACGATGTGCTCGTCGATGCCGGGCAGATAGGCCTGGAACCAGGCGTCCGGGTTCGCCTGCGCCACGTCTTCGAGACGGATGAGCGACGAGCCGCTCATGATCATCGGCACGTTCTCGGCCCTCGCGCCCTGCGTCTGCACGAGATCGCCGCGATACGCCGACAGTGCGCTCACGCCCATCGGCGCGATGCCGAAGGGCGCCGACCACTCCTTGCCGAACAGCGTCGTCGCGGCCGAGCGGCGCGTGGTGTCGACGAGCACGCGCGGGATGAATTCGTAATCTTCGAAAGCACGGAAGTTGGCGCGCAGCGACTGGTTGCGCTCCACCCCGCCCGAGACGTACGCGAAGATCGGCGCGGGCAGGTGCCTGCGTGCGGCAACCTCGAAATCGTCGAGGTTGAGGATGCGGTCCATCCCTCGTGACATGTTGATTTCTCCTCTTCGCCGCTAATATGACAGAAGACGGAAAGCACCCGCTCGCCGCGTGACATGACGGCGGGACATCAGGAGACACGATGGGCCACTCATCCGAAGCCGCCATCCTGGCCGGCGCGATCGCCACCGACCGCCCGCCCGATGCGCACGCCGACTGTCCGCCGGAGGAATGGGCGCTGCGCGTGGACCTCGCGGCGTGCTACCGGCTCTTCGCGCACTTCCGCATGACGGACCACATCTACAACCACATCTCGGCGCGCGTGCCGGGGCGTCACGATGCGTTCCTCATCAATGCGTACGGACTTCGCTACGACGAGATGACGGCTTCGTCGCTCGTCAAGGTGGACTGCGACGGCAATGTGCTGCACGACACCACGGGCCTGGGCATCAACCCCGGCGGCTTCACCATCCACAGCGCGGTCCACATGGCGCGCCCGGACGTCGTGTGCGTCATGCACACGCACACGCCCGACGGCATCGCGGTCGCCTGCCAGGAAGATGGCTTGCTGCCGCTCACGCAGCATTCCATGCGTTTCTACAACCGCCTCGCCGTCCACGACTACCAGGGCGTGCATTTCACGGACGAGGAGCGCGGCGCGCTGCAGCGTTCCCTGGGCGAGCGCAAGGCGATGCTGCTGCGAAATCACGGCCTGCTGGTGGCGGGCACGTCGATCCCCGACGCCTTCGACATCATGTATTACCTCGAGCAGGCCTGCCGAATCCAGACGCGCATGCAGTCGTGCGGCGCGAAGCTCGTGCATCCGGCGCCCGAGGTCGCGGAGCAGGTCGCGCGCTCGTTCGAGCGGCCCACGCGCAAGTCGCAGCAGAAGGGCTGGAGCGCGCTGCTGCGCATGCTCGACCGGCAGGACCCGTCGTTTCGCGAGTGAGGCGGCGCAGGCTGCCACGCACGAGCGAAACGCGATTCGATCACGTACCCAAGGAGTCACCATGCAACTGCCACAACGACGCACCGTCCTGAAATCCGCGCTCGCCGCCACGGCGGCCGCCGCCGGCCTCGCCGCGCCTGCCGTGCGCGCGCAACAGGCGCCCGTGCGCCTCGTCGTGCCGTACCCGCCGGGCGGCTCCGCCGACGGCGCGGGCCGGCTCTTCGCGCTCAAGATGTCCGACGTGCTGGGCCGCCAGGTCGTGGTGGACAACCGCCCCGGCGGCGGCACGGTGATCGCGTCCGAGTACGTCGCGCGCGCCGCGCCCGACGGCACGACCGTGATGCAGATCAATCCCTCGCACCTGATCGTGCAGGCGGCGATGAAGAACCTGAGCTTCCATCTCGCGCGCGACTTCGTGCCGGTGTCGCTCATCGCATCGACGCCGATGCTGCTGGTCGTCACGCCGTCGCTGCCGGCGCAGAACGTGCGCGAACTCGTCGCGCTGGCGAAGGCGAAGCCGGGCACGATCAACTATGCCTCGGGCGGCATCGGCGGCATCACGCACCTGACCACCGAACTGTTCAAGCGGCGCGCGGGCATCGACATGGTCCACGTCACCTACAAAGGCGTGGCGTCGACCGTGCAGGCCGTCGTCACCGGCGACACGCCGGTCGCCATCAACGACCTGCCGACCTACCTGCCGCTCGTGAAGGCCGGCAAGGTGCGCGCGCTCGCGGTGCTGAGCGAAAAGCGCGCGCCCGATGCGCCCGATCTGCCCACGATGGCCGAGGCCGGCGTGCCGGGTGTCGTCAGCGACGTCTGGTACGGCCTGCTCGCGCCGAAGGGGACGCCGCGCGAACTCGTGGCCTCGCTCAATGCCGCGGCCACGGCGGCGGCGGCCGATGCGGCCACGCGCGAACGCGCGCGCACCGCGGGGCTCAGCCTGACGAGCTCGACGCCCGAGCAGTTCGGCGGCTTCCTCTCGGCGGAAATCGAGAAGTGGGCGCAGCTGGTGAAGGACGTGGACCTGAAGCTCTGAGCGCGGCTCCGCCCGGTCCTGCGTTCACGCGGCGACCGGCGGAAACCCGAACAGCCGCTGCGGGTTGTCCACGAGGATGCGGTCGCGCAAGGCCGCGTCCGCCACCCAGCCGCCGAACGCCTCTAGAAGGTCCGTGTCGTCCGGCACCGGGCGGTTGTGGACGGGATGCGGCCAGTTGCTGCCCCACACCAGCCGGTCGGGGCAGGCGTCGAGCAGGGCATGCACCAGCGGCGCCATGTCGTCATAAGGCGGCCCCGCTTCGGAGCGGCGGTAGTAGGCCGCGATCTTCACCCACACGTGCGGCAGGCGCGAGAGCGCGAGCATCGTCTGCACGCCGGTCCCGTCGATGGCGTCGTGCGAAAACGCGCTCGCCATGTGATCCAGCAGGATCGGGACCGGCGACCGTTCGATACTTTCGCGCAGGGCTAAAAGGTCCTCCGCACGGCCGAGGTGCAGCTGCAGGTGCCAGCCGAGCGGCTTCACGCGCGCGCCGAACTCCGCCACGCGGGACAGCGACACGGCAGGGTTGAGCGTGTCGCTCATGCGGATGCCGCGGATGCCGCCGCGATTCAATTCCTGCAGCTCCTCGTCGTCGACGTCCTTGCGCACGACCGCGATGCCGCGCAGGCGCTCGGGATAGGCCGCGATGGCGTCGAGCAGGATCCGGTTGTCCGTGCCCTGGGCGCTGCCCTGCACCAGAACGGCGCGGTCGAGCCCCAGCGTGTCGAGCATGTGGACGTAATCCTGCGCCGTGGACTCGACCGGGGAATACAGGCGGTCGGGCGCATAGGGATAGCGCGCGACGGGGCCGAACAAATGGGCATGGCAGTCGGTGCTGCCGCGCGGCAAGGCGAAGTGCGGGCGGCGGGTCGGGCGCTGGGGGCCGGTGCTGGCTTGCAAGGTTCGCTCCTCGTGAGCTCGGAAATCCGAAGGACGGAACACGGCGCGGAACTCGCGCAATTCCCTATTGTCCATTCGGCGCATTGCGGCAGAGTCTGCGTTTTAACCGAAACCACCATGAACCGATTTCGCACACCGCTCCTGCGCGCCGTCCTCGTCGTCACCGCAGCCCTGTTCGCATCGACGAGCACGGTGGCGCAGGACTATCCCAACCGCCCCATCCGCATCGTCAACCCCTACGCGCCCGGCGGCTCGACCGACCCCGTGGTGCGCCCGATCGCCGAGAAGATGACCGAGGCGCTGGGCCAGGCCGTCATCGTCGAGAACAAGCCGGGCGCGGGCACGAACGTCGGCTCCGAGCTCGTCGCCAAGTCCAAGCCCGACGGCTACACGCTGCTGCTGGCAACCACGGCGCTCGCGACTTCGCCCGCGCTGTACAAGAAGCTGAACTACGACCCCGTGAAGGACCTGCAGCCGGTGGTGTCGCTCATCTACGCGCCGTTCGCGCTGGTGGTGAGCGCGGACCTGCCGGTGAGGAGCGTGCAGGAGCTCATCGCCTATGCGCGCGCCAACCCCGGCAAGCTCAACTACGGCTCGTCCGGCAATGGCGGGCCGATCCACCTGGGCATGGAGCTGTTCAAGTCGATCACGAAGACCGACATCGTCCATGTGCCCTTCAAGGGCAGCGGCGAAAGCATCAAGGCGCTGCTGTCGGGCGAAGTGCAGATCGCCCTGTCGCCGCCCGTGAATTTCGTGCAGCACGAGAAGGCCGGGCGCGCGCGCATGCTGGCCATCGCCAGCCCGAAGCGCGTGCCGGGGCTGGAGCTGTCGACGGTGGCCGAAAGCGGCGTCCCCGGCTTCACGTCCGGCGTGTGGATGGCGCTCTTCGCACCCGCCGGCACGCCCCGGCCCATCGTCGACAAGATCAATGCCGCGGTGAACCGCGGCCTGCAGAACCCCGACGTCGTGCGCAACCTGAACGCGCTGTCGATGACCGTCGAAGGCGGCACCGTCGAGGACATCACGCGGATGTACCTCGACGAGGTCCGCCGCTGGCCGCCCATCGTGAAGGCGGCCGGGCTTTCGCTCGATTGATAGCGGTCCTCAGTCCGCCTTGATGTCCGCGGCCTTCACCAGATTGACGAAGGTCGTGAAGTCGGACTTCATCGTCGAAAGCATGTCCTCCGCGGTCGAGCTTCCGGGAACCAGGCCGGCTCCGGCCAGGCGCTGCTGAACGTCGGGCGTGGCGACGGCCTGACGGACGCTGTCCGTCAGCACGCGCATCACGTCGGCGGGCGTGCCGGCCGGCGCGAGGAAGCCCCACCAGATCTGCAGCGAGGCATCGGGGAAGCCGGCTTCCGTCATCGTGGGCACGTTGGGCAGGTCGGGCAGGCGCGTCTTGCCCGTCACCGCGAGCGCGCGCACCTGGCCCGAGCGAACGTGCGGCAGCGCGACCTGCGTGACCTGGAACACCGCCTGGACCTGCCCGCCGATCAGGTCGGTCTGCGCGGGCGCGCTGCCCTTGTACGGCACGTGCGTCATCTTGATGCCAGCCGCACGCGCGAACATCTCGCCCGCAATGTGGGGACTGGTGCCGGTGCCGGCGGAGCCATAGGCCAGCGTCTGCTTCTTGCCGAGTGCCACGAACTCCGCGACCGTCTTGGCCGCGACGCCGTTGTTCACTTCCAGGATCAGCGGCCCGCCGCCGACGAGCGAGATGGGGTTGAAGTCCTCGACCGCGCGGTAAGGTCCCTTGCCGGCGACGGCCGCCTGGATCAGGTGCGAGCTGCCGGTGAGCAGTAGCGTGTAGCCATCGGGGGCGGCGCGTGCGACCGCTTCCGCGCCGATCTGTCCGCTCGCGCCCGCGCGGTTCTCGACCACCACCGGCTGCTTCCAGATTTCGGAGAGGCGGTTGCCCACCGCGCGCGCGATGAGGTCGTTGCCCGAGCCGGCCGGGTAGCCGACCATGATCTTCACGGGCTTGTTCGGGAATGCGCCCTGGGCGGCGGCGCCCGCGCTGCCCAGGCCGATGGCGGCTGCAACGGCCGCGAGCGTGGCGAAACGTCGAATGTTCATGGCTGTCTCTCTCTTTCTGTCATTGCGGAAGTGAACGGAGAAAGCGGCGCATCGTCGCGCAGCGCGTGGATGGCCTGGCGCAAGCCCTGGCAGGGGCTGGCGCCGAGGCGGCCGGCGACCAGCTGGTCGAACTTGGCATCGAGCTCGGCGGCCGACAAGGGGCGTGACGGGTCGCCGAGCGCCACGAGGTCGAGCGCCGTGAGCTGGCGTCCATCCGTCATCTGCAGCGTGATGCGCGAGGGCCGCTTCTCGGGCGCGAGCTTGTCGAGCTCTGGATCGCAACTCACTTCGCAGGCGGCGGCGAGGCGCGCCACTTCGGGATCCGCGACGCGCGCCTCGGTGAACACCGACTGGTCGCAGCGGCCGTTGACCAGCGTCAGCGCGAGGCTCACGGGGAACGACTCCTTCGCCGCGAGCACGTTGGCGGGCTTGGGCTCGGCGTTGTCGCGCGCGGGCACGGCGAACGTCTCCGCGCGGATCGAGCGGATGTCGGCCGCGCGCACGTCGTGCTCTTCGCGCAGGCGCAGCACGGCGTCGATGCCGCTCTGGAAGTTGCGGCAGCAGGCATGCACCTTGAAATAGTTGCGCATCACCTCCCAGCGCTGGCCGAGTTCGCTGCACGCCGCATCGGTGTCGAAGCGCTCGGCGCTCACGTGGCCGAAGATGTGCGCGACGTCGTCGTCGCTGCCGGTGAAGCCCGCTTCGACCCAGCGCGGCGCCATCACCGCGTTGGCCGCGCCCTGGCCGGAGTAGAGGTCGCGCACGGTCGCGCCCTGCGTTGCCGCCTGCCACGACGTGGCGAGCGTGAGCGGCGCCGCGACGTTCATCGCGACGCGGATCGCGTCCGGCGCGAAACCCATCAGGCGCGCGCACGCAGCCGACGCGCCGATGGTGCCCCAGGTGCCGCTGGGGTGCATGCTCTCGCGCACGCGGCAGGCCATGCCCATGCGCGCGGCGATCTCGTAGCCGGCGACCAGGGCCGTGATCAACTCGCGTCCCGACACCTCGCGCTCCTCCGCGACGGCGACGACAGCCGGGATGACGTAGGTTCCGACGTGCCCACGCGCGTACTTGTGGCCTTCGTCGAGCACGTGCGCGCACGAGGCCGTGGCGTTCACGAGCGCCGCATCCGCCGCGTCGCCGCGATACCCGTCCGTGGCGAACAGGCTGCGGCCCTGCGAGCCGCGCTTGCGCAGCATCGCGGCGGCCTGCCGCACGCGGGGTTCGGCCGCGCCGGCCACCGTGACGGCGGTCGCGTCGAGCAGCAGCCGCTCGGCGCGCTCCACCACCTCGGCCGGCAGGTCGTCGAAGCGCAGTTCGGAGGCGAAGCGCGCGATCCGGTCGAGGTAGTCGGCGGCCATGGTCAGGTCCTTTCCGTGCGGGGGGCGAGCAGGATCAGCGCGTCGAGCGCGCACAGGTTCGCGCCGGGCCGGTTCAGCAGCACGAGCGGGTTGATGTCGATGTCGGACACGTGGTCGACGTTCGCGAGCGCGAATTCGCCGAGCCGGCACAAGAGCGCCGCGAGCTGCGCGAGGTCGGCCGGTGCGCGCCCGCGCGGGCCTTGCAGCAGCGCCGCGCCGCGGATGCCGCGCAGCATGGCGTGCGCGCGCGGCATGTCGAGCGACGCGGGCGCGAGCCGCGCGTCCTTCAGCGCCTCGACGAAGATGCCGCCGAGGCCGAACATGACCATGGGGCCGAATACGGGGTCGCGGCGGGCGCCCATCACGAATTCGATGCCGGCGCCGGCCATCTCCGCGACGAGCACGCCGTTGGCCGGCACGCCGGGCACGGCCTTCGCCATGCGGTCGACGAGGTCCGCGTACGCCCCGCGGACCTCGGACTCGCTGTTCAGGTTCAGGCGGACGACACCGGCCTCGGTCTTGTGCGCGATGTCGGGATGTTCGCCCTTGAGTACGACGGGGAAGCCGAATCGTTGCGCGAGCTGCACGGCCTCGTCCGCGCTGCGCGCGAGCGATTCGCGCGTGACGGGGAAGCCCAGGTCCGCGATCACCTGCTTGCTCTCCCGCTCCGTCAGCGACGTGCGGCCCGACTTCGCGGCATCGACGATCAAGGGATGCGGCGCGGGCAGGGTGCGGCTCGCCGACGCCGCTTTTGCCAGCGCATGCGAGCGTTGCCACGCATCGAGCGCGAGCAGGCCGCGCGCGGTGCGGCCCGGCGTCCAGAACACGGGCAGGCTGCTGCGCTGCACGAGCGGCTTGCCCTCGCCCTGGAAGGTGCCGCCTGCCCAGGTCACGACGATGGGCTTCGCATGTTCCGCGTCGAGCTTCTGCAGGTCGTTGGAGACGATGTCGTAATTCTTCGCGGCCGTCATGATCGGCAGGCCCACCGTCACGCCGGGGTCGTCGAGCAGCGGCGCGAGCGTGCGCGCCCAGGTGCCGTGGTCGGCGACGCTGCCGCCGCTCATGTCGACCGGGTTGAGGATCGCGCCGGTCTTGCCGAGGGCCGTGCGCAGGCGCTCCTGCGTCGCCTCCGCCAGCGCAGGAAAACGCATGCCGGCGTGCGACGCGATGTCGGCGAGCAGGCCGATGTGGCCGCCCGACACGGAACATGCGGCGCAGCCCTCGCCCGCGAACAGCCCGTCGCGCGGCAGCAGCTTGCCGGAGGCGCGCAGTTTCGCGAACATCTGCGCCACCTGCCACAGCTCGTCGAGATCGTCGACGAGCGTCACGCCGTAGTGCTGCACGGCGGCGGTGAAGACTTCGTGCGAGCCCGCGAGCGCGCCCGTGTGCGACGCGGCCATCTGCTGGCCGAGATCGGAGCGGCCGGTCTTGAGCACGACGACGGGCTTGCCCGCGCGCTGCGCGTCGCGCAGGAAATCGACGAACGCATCGCCGTCGCGCACCGCCTCGATGGTCAGGCAGATCGCGTCGGTGTTCTCGTCCTCGAGCAGGAAGCGTCCCGCATCGGCGATGTCGAGGTCCGCTTCGTTGCCCGTGCTCAGCACGTGGCTGAAGCCGATGCCCTCGGACCAGCCGCCGATGATGATGCTGGCCATGGCGATGCCGCCGCTCTGGCTGGCGACGCCGATGCGGCCGCGCGGAAAGGGCGGCTCGTGCTCGAACGCGGCCGCCGCGGCGCCGGCCACGCTGTCGACGCAGTTGAGGAAGCCCACGCAGTTGGGACCGAGCACGCGCGCGCCCGCATCGCGCGCGAGGCGCACGAGCGCGGCTTCGGCCTGCCGGCCTTCGTCGTCGCCGCGTTCGGCGAAGCCGGCGCTGGTCATCACGATCAGCTTCACGTGCTTGTCGGCGCAGGGCGCGAGCGCCTGCGGCGCGTCGGAGGCCGCCGCCGCGTAGATCACGCAGTCGACGTCGCCCGGAACCGACGCGAGATCGGGATAGCAGCGTTCGCCCGCGATCTCGTCGCGGCGCGCGTTGATCGGATAGATCGCGCCCGCGTAGTTGTGCCGCTTCAGGTAGGGCACGAAGCGCCCGCTGAACTTCGCGGGGTCGGCCGAGGCGCCGATGATGGCGATGGACTTCGGTGCGAAGAGCGGCGCGAGGTCCTTGCCGGCGACGCGCGCGCGAATGTTTGTCGATGTGTTCATGTCCGGTCCGTCCGCGCGAACTGCGGCCACCACGTGCGCACCACTTCGCCGCCCGCGTCGTAGGCATAGCAGGTGTCGACCTGCCTCTGCTTCTGTTCCGGCGAGAAGCGCACTTCCGCCGGGAGCACGCCGCGCACGGCCTGGATGGTTGTCGTCGCGAGCGGTCCCAGCATTTCCGCGAGGTGCGTGCAGCTCGCGCGCCCGCCCAGGCGATCGCGCACGAGTTTCGTCCAGCCGCGGCCCACCTTCTCGCCGATGAGCACCTTCAGCGTGTCGGTCGCTTCCTTGCAGACGGCGAACGGCGTGGTGTCCGACACCGCGACCACGTCGTGGATCGTGTAGTCGGCATCGACGACGAGCCGCACCCACAGGTCGTGCAGCGGCTGGCCGGCGGGCACGGGCTCGGGCGGCATCACGCGCTGGAAAGCAAAGGCCTTCGTGTCGACGAGGTGCGACTCGACGTCGAACAGGCCGTCGACGCGGCGCCACGCCTTCATGGAGATCTGCCGGGCGTGAATCTCCTCGCGCTCGACGGTGGGGGGCAGGGGCATGCTGCGGGCTTCTTTCGGTGAATGTTCAGTCGACCTTGATGCCCGCTTCCTTGACCACGGTCGCGAAACGCGAGAGGTCCTGGCGCAGCACGCGGTCGAATTCCTCGGGCGTCGAGCCCGACGGATCGCCGCCGAGCGTGGCGAAACGCGTTCGCACCTCCGGCGCCTGCAGCGCCTTCATCATGCTCGCGTTCAGCCGGTCGACGACGGCGCGGGGCATGCGCGGCGGGCCGAGGATGCCCCACCACGTGGACACGTCCGCGCCTGCGTAGCCCGCTTCGGAGATGGTGGGCACGTCCGGCAGCTCCGGGTGGCGCTTGCTGCCCGTGACCGCGAGCGCGCGCAGCTTGCCGCTGCGCACCTGCGGCAGCGCGGTGGCGGACACGTCCATCACCATCTGGATGCTGCCGCCGATGACGTCGGTGATGACCGCGGCGCTGCCCTTGTAGGGCACGTGCAGCAGGTCGGCGCCCGAGGCGCGCTTGAACATCTCCACCGCGACGTGGGTGGACGTGCCGTTGCCGGGCGAGCCGTAAGCGATCTTCGAGCGCTTGCTCAGGGCCACGAGGTCGCGCACGGAGTTCGCCTGCACGGCCGGGTTCACGGCGAGGATCAGCGGCCCCCAGCCGACGATGGCGATGGGCGTGAAGTCGCGCGCGGTGTCGTAGGGCAGGTTGGGATTGAGGCTCGGCAGGATCGCATGCGTGATGCCGTTGAGCACGAGCGTGTAGCCGTCGGGCGTGGAGCGCGCCACGGCATCGGTGGCGATCACGCCGCTGGCGCCCGCGCGGTTCTCGACGAGCACCGGCTGCTTCAGTTCCTCCGACATGCGCGGCGCGAGCGCGCGCGCGATCGAGTCGAGCGGTCCGCCCGGCGGATAGCCGACCAGGATGCGGACCGGCTTGGAGGGGAAGTCCGCCTGGGCGTGCAGGGTCGGAGCGAGGGAGGCGACGGCGGCCGCGGCCGCCATCTGCAAAGTCGTACGTCTTTTCATCGGTGGCCTCGTCGTTCGTGTCGTGCTTTTCGTCCGGGTCGCCTAGCGGCGGACCAGGTCGTCGCCGAAGGGGCCGTCGCGCATGCGGATCGCTTCCTTCAGCCCGTGCTCCATGACGTTCTTGCGGAACTGCTCGCGGCTCTTCGCCAGGTGGCCGCGCGCGTCCATCTCGGCCGCGAGCCGCTGCATCGTCCGCGCGCCCATCAGCTCCAGGCCCATGTTCACGATGCGCTTGTTGCAGGTGAGCAGGTCGGTGTCGACCAGGGCGAGCCGGTCGGCCAGGGCCTCGACCTCGGCCGCCAGCTGGTCGGCCGGCACGCACTTGAGCGCGAGCCCGAGCGCAGCGGCGTCGGGCCCGCCGAGCGCGTCGCCCGTGAGCAGGATGCGCTTGGCCCACTGCGGACCGAGGTGGTAGAGCCACATCTGGTTGGGCAGCGAGCCTTGCGCGCGCGCGGGCGGAAAGCCGAAGCGCGCGTCCTCGCTACAGATCACCATGTCGCACAGGAGCGCGATGTCGGTGCCGCCGGCCAGGCAGCGGCCCTGCACCTGCGCGATGACGGGCTTGTGCATGTCGAAGATCGCCATGCGGCAGCGCTGCGCGGCCTCGAGCCGCCACGCGTCGTCGTCGAAGGTCTTGCGGCCGCGCCGGTGCTCGCTGCCCGCCGGCGCGACGGACTCGTACTGGCCGAGGTCGTAGCCCGAGGAGAAGTCGGGGCCGTTGCCGCTCAGCACGACGCAGTGGACGCGGTTGTCGTCGTCGGCCATCCAGAGCGCGGCCTGCAGTTCCTCCTGCATCTGCACGCTGATCGCGTTGCGCTTCTCCGGGCGGTTGAGCGTGACGCGCGCGCGGCCGTTGTCGACCGCATAGGTGATGTGCTTGAACTCGGCGGGATCGGGCATTGGCATGAAGTGCTTCCGTGTGTTCTCAACGAGGGGCGGCGGCGCGCGCCTGGCGCTCGCGTGCCGCCGCGCGCGCGGCGCGCAGCGCGTCCGGCAGCGGCAGGCTGGCGTGGCGGATGAAGAGGTCCTTGGTCTCGCGCATCGCCGCGCGCGGACGGCTCGCGAGCGTGCGCGCGGCCTGCGTCGCGACGGTCATCAGGTCCGCATCGGGCACGACGCGGCTCGCGAGACCGAGCGCAAGGGCTTGATCGGCGCTCACCGAATCGCCGAATGCGAGCAGCTCGAACGCCGTCTTGCGGTTCGTCCGGTGCTGCAGGTGGCCGATCATCAGGCTGGGCACCATGCCGTGAATGATTTCGGGCCAGGAGAGCTTCGCGCTCTCGGCCATGACGGTGAAGTCGGACGCGATGGCCAGCGAGGCGCCCGCGCCCACCGCGGGGCCGGCGACGGCGCAGACGACGGGCACCTGGATCTGCTCGAAGACCAGTTGCAGTTCGAGGAAGAGTTCGCTGCGCACCGCCTCGGCCTGCGGGTTCGCGCGCTCGCCCTTGAATTCCGAGAGGTCCGCGCCCGCGCAGAACACCTTGCCGTTGGCGGCGAGCAGCACGGCGCCCACGGATTCGTCCTGGTCGGCGGCGCGCAGCGCATCGACCAGCGCCCGGCCGAGCGCGCTGTCGAGCGCGTTGCGCTTCTCGGTGCGGTTGAGGGTGATCGTGCGCACGCCGTCGGCGTCGTGCAGTAGAAGGGTGGTGTCGGTCATGGGGGTGAAGTCAGCGCAGTCCCTGCGTGATTTCCGCCGCGGCCTGCAGCACCGCGGCGGTGAGGATCTTGCGCATCTTGTTGTCGAGTTGCGCGGTGATGGTGGTGATGCTGATCGCGCGTTCCAGTCGCCCGTCGGCATTGAACACGGGGCCGGCGATGGCCGTGATGCCCTTGCGGAAATGCGCCTCGTCGACCGCGTAGCCGTTGCGCTTCGCGGCGCGGACTTCCTTCAGCCATACGTCGACGTCGGGTGCCGCTTGCCAGCGCGCCTGCGCGAAGCGCGCGCGAAGTTCGGCCTCGGTGAAGTCGTTGAACGCCGCCAGCAGCCGGCCCGAGGCGCTGGTGAAGAGCGGCGTGCGCGCACCGGGCGACACCATGTCGCCGGGCAGGACGGACGCGGCGGCGAGCACGACCATGTCGCCGTCGCCATCGCGCTCCTGCGCGGACGCGCCGACGTGGAACTCGCGCGAAAGATTGTTCAGCACGGGCTGCGCGAGCTGCACGAAGCGGTTCTGGTGCGTGACCTGGCGTGCGAGCGTCAGCACGCCGCTGCCCAGCCGGTAGAGCTTTGCTTCGGGGGCCAGGTTCACGAGCCGCGCGGCAACCAGCTCGCGCAGGATGTGCAGGCAGGTGCTCGGCAGCACGTCGAGCTCGCGCGCGATGCGCGACAGGCCCAGCCCCTCGGGGTGGCGGCCGAGCAGCCACAGCATGGCCATGGCGCGCCGCACAGCAGGCACTTCGCGCGTGCGCGCATCGGCGGTGTCGCCGGAAGGCGGGCGGTCCAGCTCGGAAAGGATCGACATCGATGCGGATTCTAGATACAGTATTTGGCTAAGCGCAAGGTGGTTTGCGCTTACGCAAATCGGTGGACGAAAGCATGACACTCCAGATCCGACCCCTCTCGCCGCATCTCGGCGCCGAGATCCTCGACTTTGATCCGCGCGAGCCCTTCGGCGAGGCGGCCGCGCAGGACGTGCGCGACGCGCTGCGCGAGCACCGCGTGCTGCTGTTTCGCGGCAAGCCGCTGACCGAGGAGCATCAGGTCCGCCTGACGCAGATCGCCGGCGTGCTCACCTATCGCGGCTACGGCAACTACGCCGACCCCACCAAGAAATCCTCGCTCGTGTCGAACGCGCACGAGGGCGGGCTGTTCGGCGATGGCGAACTGTCGTTCCATTCGGACCTGAGCTTCACGCCGCACATCCTGAAGGCGCGTTCGCTGCATGCGCTTGTGCTGCCTTCGGCCGAGGAGACCGGCGGCGAAACGTTGTTTTCCAACGTGCATCTGGCGTACGAGGAGCTCGACCCGGCGCTGAAGGCGCGCGTCGAGCCGCTGCAGGCCCGCTTCGTCGCGACCTACACCTTTCCCGACCGGACGGAGACCGTGGAATTCGTGCGGCCGCTGATCGGCACGCATCCGCAGACCGGCCGCCGCTTCATCGCCGCGAGCCGCGCGGTGACGAAGGAGGTGTTGGGCATGGACCGCGCGGAGTTCCGTCCTCTGCTCAAGGAGATCTGGGCGCACATCGAGCAGCCGAAGTACGTGTACCGCCACCGCTGGCAGCTGGCCGACACGCTCTTCTGGGACAACATCGCCGTGCAGCATGCGCGCACGCCGTTCGACCCGAATCAGAAGCGCGCGCTGCGCGCGGTGTCGGTCGATGACCCGTCCATCGCGGTGACGGCAAAGCAGCGGGCGGAAGCAACGGTCTAGTTCGCGATGGCTTCGGGGCATCATTGCGCCACTGCAAGGATGCCCCTCGAACTCCTCCTCGGCAATCTCCTGCCGCTCCTGATACTCGGCTAAGTCGCGGGTCGCTGGCTCGCCATCGACTCGCTCACGCTCACGCTCGCCAAGCTGGCGATCTATTTCCTCGCGCCGGTCGTCACCTTCGGCGCCGTCGCGCAACTCGATTTCCGGCCCACGTACCTTCTGTTGCCCGAACAGACCGATGCCGCTGGCGACCGCGAACAGCAGGACCGGGCGCTGATCCTCGATCTGCCGGGAGGTCTCCAGGCATCGTCGAGATTCGTGAAACGCGTATCGACATCGCAGGCGCATTCGCCGCGAATCCGCGACGTCGATTCAATCGCCGCATACAAACGTGTGGACGAGTGAAATGCACCGCTTCGTATGGCGTCAAGCGGCGTGCGCTGGCAATACGCTGGAACTTCAACTCTTTTCACGAGGTTTCATGGCAGTCCAAGACACCGACATTCCCGGCTCCGGCTACTCGAACGCATCCATCGACGCTCTGGTCTGGGGCTGCCGATGGACGGGCGGACCCATCACTTACTGGTTTGGCGAGGGCACGTATCAAAACGATCGATGGGTAGGAAACTTCACGGCCAAAAGCTGGACGGATGACGAGAAGGCTGCTTTTCAACGTGCGATGACCTCTTATGAAGAGGTGTGCAACGTGAAGTTCGCGCCTGCGGCCAGCGAGGCCGAAGCCAACATCGTCTGGCGGCTGGCTTCCAACGATGCGCAGTGGCCCAGCGGGGGTTTCATCGGCATCCACGAAGTCCCGGACGAAACGCATCCGCAACTCCTGGGTACGTTCAGGTACGACTCGTATGAATGGTCGAAAGGGCTGAGTCCCGGCAGCGATGGCTACTGGCTCGTTCTGCACGAACTGGGCCACGGGTTGGGGCTGGCCCATCCGCATGACGGAGGCAACGAAGCCGATGCGACGATCGATTGGTGGATGGACAGCAAGTACTTCACGGTGATGAGCTACGACCGCGGGTACTACAAGGCCATGTCCGCCTCGCCGATGGATCTGGACATCGCGGCGCTGCAGGCGATCTACGGCGCGAACATGGAGACCCGGAAGTACGACGACGTCTATCGCTTGCCTCAGAAAGGCGAGGCCGAGTTCTTGAAATACACATGCATCTGGGATGCAGGAGGCACGGATACCATCACGAACGAAGGGTCCGACACCGAGTCCTACATCAACCTGGGATCTTCGGAACTCTACATGCCGCTGGTCGCCCAACTGGGGGACGCTTCGGTCTCGGCGCCCTGGGCCCGAGAGCCTGTCTACTACTGGGGCTTCACGATTGCTTCGGGTGTGACGATCGAGAATGCAATCGGTGGAAATCGCAGCGACGAGCTTCACGGAAATGGCGTCGGTAACCGCCTGAACGGTGGAAGGGCGGGGGACAGGATGTCGGGCTATGCGGGCGACGATACCTTTGTCGTCGACGACAGCCTTGATCGCGTGTATGAAAGCGCCAACGAAGGCGCGGACACGGTGGAGTCGTCGATCGGCTACGTGCTGGGCGACAACGTCGAGCACCTGATCCTCACGGGCGACCAAGCCATCGACGGGACCGGCAACGCGCTGGACAACCGCATCACCGGCACCTCGGCGGCCAACCATCTGGATGGTCGGGAAGGCAGGGACACGCTGGTGGGCGGCGGTGGCGACGACACCTACGAAGTCGATGGCTATTCGGACACCGTGATCGAGTACGCCGGCGGCGGCATCGACAGAATCAATTCCACGGGGAGCTTCATCATGGACAACCATGTGGAGCACCTGACGCTGCTGGGCACGGCCTACCTGGCCTACGGCAACGACTTGGCCAACGCGCTGACCGGCAATGCGCAGGCCAACTACCTCGACGGCGGCGGCGGCGACGATACGCTGGACGGCGGCGCGGGCGCCGACATCATGGCCGGCGGCGCCGGCGACGACGCATACCGCGTGGACCATACCGGCGACGTGGTCCAGGAAGAGGTCGGCAAAGGATTCGATCTCGTGTTTTCCACGGTCAGCCATGTCCTGCGCGACAACGTGGAGAACCTGTGGCTGCAGGGCAGCGACAACATCGATGGCACGGGCAATGGCCTGGTCAATTGGGTGCTGGGCAATGCGGGCCGCAACCGACTCGATGGCGGCGCGGGTGGGGACGTCATGACAGGCTTCGGTGGCGACGACACCTATGTGGTCGACAACCTGGGGGACGCCGTGACGGAAGAAGCGAACGGCGGACTCGATGCGGTGTATGCGTCGGTCAGCTACAAGCTGACGAGTCATGTGGAGAGCCTGACGCTCACCGGCCCGGCGTCGATCAATGCGACAGGCAACGGCGAACGCAACAGCCTGTTCGGCAACTCGGGCAACAACCGCCTGGACGGAGGCCTCGGCAAGGACTCATTGAGTGGCGATGCGGGCGCCGATACCTTCTGCTTCGGCGCGGGCGGCAGCGTTGTCGGGCTGGAGCGAGACGTGGTCTGGGACTTCAAGGGCAGCGCCGGCGACCGCATCGACTTCATGTTCGATGCCAACACCCAGCTTGCCGGTACGCAAGACTTCACTTACCGCGCGGGGGGAGTCTTCACCGGGGTGGCGGGCCAGTTGATTCTGGTCGGCAACGTGCTCAGCGGCGACACCAATGGCGACCGCGTCGCCGATGTGGAAATCATGCTGTACGGCGTCACAAGCTTCCAGCAGAACTGGCTGGTTTGACGGGCTCAACGCGAGGCCGCGAATGCGCGCGTACGGATCACCTGCATCGATTTCCCGTCGTACGGGCTTTCCGGTACCGCGTGCGGGTCAAGAGCGATGCAGTCCCGAGTCGAGATCCGCAACGCGCTTCAGGTGGAACGCCGCGTCGCCGAGCAGGAAGTCGATGGTCAGCAACCGCTTGAACCAGCGCCCCACCGGCAGTTCGTCGCTCACGCCGATGCCGCCGTGCAGCTGCACCGCGCTCTCGCCCACCAGCTTGCCCGCCTGGCCGGCCTGCGCCTTCGCGGCAGCGGCGTAGCGGCTGCGCGCCTCGTCCGCGTCGCCGAGGTGGTGCGCGGCGAGCAGCGTCAGGGATCGCGTCTGCTCCAGCGCCATCAGCATGTCGGCCACCTTGTGGCGCAGCACCTGGAATTCGGCCAGGGGACGGCCAAACTGCTTGCGCGTCTTCAGGTACTCGATCGTCGTCTCGACCAGCATCTCCATCGCGCCCACCGACTCGGCGGCGAGCGCGACGAGGGCGTGATCGATGGCCTGTTGCATCGCCGGGATGCCATTTGCGTCCGCGAGCAGGTCGTCGGGGCGTGCGTGGACACCGTCGAGTTCGATGTCGGCACAGCGACGTTCGTCGAGCGTAGGGAAGTCGCGCAGGCGGACGCCCGGCATGCGCGCATCGATACAGAACACGCGGGGCGATTCTTCGCCATCGACGTCCGCAAGAAGCAGAATCCGGTCGGCCATCGCCGCATCGAGCACGGCCACCTTGCGCCCCGTGATGCGCCAGCCGCCGTCGATACTGCGTACCGCGCGCGTCGTCACCCGCGTCCAGTCGTAGCGCGCGCCGGGCTCGTGCAGCGCGACCGCGAGACGGATTTCGCCTTGCGCGATGCGATTCAGGAGGTCATGCGTCGCGCCGGGCGCGCGTCTGGGTGTCGCGCCCTGCGGGGTGTCGTGGGCGTCACCGTGTTCCGGGTCCTGCGCCGTGCAGGCGCGGATCAACTCCGCGCCGAACACCGCCGTGCTCCAGTATGGCTCCAGCAGCAGGCCGCGGCCGAATTCTTCCATAAGCACGCCGCGCTCGCTTGCGCCGAGGCCGAGCCCGCCATGCGATTCGGGGACCGCGAGCGCCATCCAGCCGAGCTCGCCCATGTCGCGCCACACCGATTCGCGCCAATGCGGCGCGGTGCGCGCTGCCGCGCGCCATGCGTCGGCCGTGTAATGCTCGCGCATGAAGCGCCGCGCGCCGTCCGCGAGCTGCTGCTGGTCTTCGTCGAGTGCGAACTTCATCGCTCAGTCCCCGAACGCCAGCTTGGCGATGAGGTTGCGCTGGATCTCGCTCGTGCCGCCGGCCACCGTGAGCGCGCGCCAGCGCAGGTACTCCACCCCGCGGCCCATGGCGAACGAGGGCAGGGGATCGGCGTCGCTCGCGGCCTGCTCGGCGAGTTCCAGGTCGAGGCGGATCGCGTGCGGGCCGAGCGCTTCGAGGTTGAGGCGCGACAGGCGCTGCGAGATTTCCGAGCCGCGCAGCTTGAGCACGGACGACAGCGCCGCATGGCCGCCGCGTTCGAGCAGCCGCAGCGTCGTCGCCTCGGCCGCGAGGATGTCCACTTCGAGCTGCGCGACCTGCGCGCGAAAGCCATCGTCGTCGACCAGGGCGCGGCCGTTGATCGACGTTTCGCCCGCGATGCGCTTGAGCCGGTCGAGCCGCTCCCGTGCGCGGCCGAGCTCGGCGATGCCCGCGCGTTCGTGCGCGAGCAGCGCCTTCGCGTAGGTCCAGCCCTTGCCTTCCTCGCCGATGCGGTTGGCGACCGGCACGCGCACGTCGTCGAAGAACACTTCGTTGAAGTGATGCGCGACGTCGAGCGACAGGATGGGCCGCACGCGCACGCCGGGCGACTTCATGTCGATCAGCAGGAAGGTGATGCCGTCCTGCCGCTTGCCCTCCGTACTCGTGCGCACGAGGCAGAACATCCAGTCGGCCCAGTGCGCGAGCGTGGTCCACACCTTCTGGCCCGTGACGCGGTAGTGGTCGCCCTCGCGGACGGCGCGCGTGGCGAGCGCGGCGAGGTCCGAGCCGGCATTGGGCTCGGAGTAGCCCTGGCACCACCACTCGTCGGCCTTCAGGATCGGTTCGAGGAAGCGCGCCTTCTGCTCCGGCGTACCGTGGGTGTAGACGATGGGGCCGAGCATCTTGATGCCCTGCGGCTGCGTGCGCGGACAGGACGCGCGCCCGCACTCCTCGTCGAACACCTGCCGCTGCGCGGCCGACCAGCCCGTGCCCCCATATTCCACCGGCCACGCGGGCGCGGCCCAGCCGCGTTCGTACAGGCGCTTTTGCCACAGCGTGTGGTCGTCGCGCGAGAGCAGGTCGTAGCCGCGCTCGACGCGCTCGCGCAGCGCGGGCGGCAGCGCGGACGCGATGAAGTCGCGCACCTCGCGGCGAAATTCGTGGAGTCCTTCGTCGTCCGGGTCGGCCTGCATGCTTGCGTATTCGTCTTCGAGTGCTGCGTGGATGTCGGCATCGAGCGTAAGCGCCGCCTAGGGTTTTTGTCAATGGACACAGAATTTTGTCTATGCAAAAGTTCGGCCTCATGAAGCCGCTCTCCGGCATCCGCGTCATCGAGGTCGGGGCCGTCGTGCTCGCGCCCTATGCGTCGTCCTTGCTGGCCGACATGGGCGCGCTCGTCACGAAGGTCGAGCCGCTCGAGGGCGACAGCACGCGCCACCTCGGCCATGCCGAGCACCGCGGCATGGCCTCGCTCTTCCTCAACTGCAACCGCGGCAAGCGCAGCATCGCGATGGACCTGCGCAAGCCGGGTGCGTTGCAGGCGCTGCACAAGCTCGTGGACAGCGCGGACGTCTTCCTGCACAACATGCGCGCCGACTCGGCGGATCGCCTGGGCATCGGCCCCGCCGCCTTGCGTGCGCTCAATCCGCGCCTGGTCTACTGCGCGACCTACGGCTACGGCGCGGCCGGCCGTGGCGCGAAGCGGCCCGCCTACGACGACGTGATCCAGGCCGCCAGCGGCGTGGCCGCCCTGAGCGAGCGCGTCGGCGGCACCCCCGCTTATGCGCCGACCATCATCGCGGACAAGACCACGGCGCTCTTCGTGGTCATGGGAATCATGGGCGCCCTGATGGAGCGCGGCCGCACCGGCGAGGGACGCGAACTCGAAGTGCCCATGCTCGAGACCATGACGCATTTCGTCGGCGTCGAGCACCTCAACGGCCTGACGTGGCAGGAGCCGCGCGCGACGTCGGGCTACACGCGCCTGCTGAACCCGCACCGCCGGCCGCATCGCACGAAAGACGGCTACCTCGCGGTCATGCCGCACAGCGACAGCCAGTGGCGCAAGTTCTTCACCGTGATCGGCCGGCCCGAAGTGCTGGTCGATCCGCGCTTCACCGACAACGCGAGCCGCTCGCGCAACATCGCGCAGCTCTACATGATCGTCGGCGAGACGCTGCCCACGCGCACCACGTCGGAATGGGTCGCGCTGTTCGACGAACACGACGTGCCCTATGGCCACGTCAACACGCTGGAGGACCTTGTCGCCGACCCGCACCTGGGCGACGTGGGCTTCTGGCACCGGCTCGACCATCCCAGCGAGGGCGCGCTGCGCGTGCCCTCGTTCCCCGTGCGCGACGGCGGGCCGCGGGGCGACGCGACGCCCGCGCTGCAGCCGGCGCCCGCGCTCGGCCAGCACACGGCGGAGATCCTCGCGGAGGCGGGCCTGAGTACCGAAGACATCGAAACCCTGGTCCGCGACAACGCGGTGAAGACGACATGAACACGACCCCCCAAGGCACGCTGCGCTGCGCGGTCCTCAACGACTACCAGGACATCGCGCTCCGCTACGCCGACTGGAACACGCTTGCACCGCGCGTCGAAATGACGAACTTCCGCCAGCCCTTCGCGGACGAAGCGCAGCTCGTCGAGCAATTGAAGCCCTACGACATCGTGTGCCTGATGCGCGAGCGCACCGCGCTGCCCGCGAGCGTGCTCGACGCCCTGCCCAACCTCAAGCTGATCGTGACCGCGGCGATGTGGAATGCCGTCATCGACGTCGAGCACGCCACGCGCAAGGGGATCGTCGTCAGCGGCACGCAGTCGTTGCAGTCGGGCACGCCCGAACTCATCTGGCTGCTGGTTCTCGCGCTCGCCCGCAACCACGAGCAGGAGCGCGAGAACATGCGTTCGGGCGGCTGGCAGACGACGGTGGGCATGGACCTGCGCAAGCGCACGATCGGCCTGCTGGGCCTGGGCAACATCGGCCAGCGCGTGGCGAAGGTCGCCAATGCGTTCGGCATGCGCGTGATCGCGTGGAGCCAGAACCTCACGGCCGAAAAGGCCGAAGCCGCGGGCGCCACCCTCGTGGACAAAGCGACGCTGCTGGCCGAGGCGGATTTCGTGAGCATCCAGCTGAAGCTGTCCGCGCGCACGCACCACATCGTCGGCGCCGCCGAGCTGGCCGCGATGAAGCCGACCGCGTACCTGATCAACACCTCGCGCGGGCCGCTCGTGGACGAAGGCGCGCTGGTGGACGCGCTGAAGCGCGGCCACATTGCCGGCGCTGGACTCGACGTCTACGACGTGGAGCCGCTGCCGGCCGACCATCCTTTCCGCAGCCTGCCGAACGTCGTCGCGCTGCCGCACATCGGCTACGTCACCGAGGCGCAGTACCGTCTGTTCTTTCCGCAGTTCGTGGAGAACATCGCCGCGTGGCTGGCCGGTGCGCCGGTGCGCGTGGTGCAGTCGTCGATGCCCCCGGCCTGAGTCCCTCGTTCCGCAACCCAAGGAGATTTCCATGATCCGCAGGCGACACCTGCTGCTTGCCACGGGCGCGCTGCCCTTCGCAGCGCACGCCCAGGAACGCTACCCTGACCGCCAGGTCCGCGTCGTCAATCCGTATGCGCCCGGCGGTTCGAGCGACCCCGTTCTGCGCCCGGTCACGACGCGGCTGCACCAGCTGCACGGGCAGCCCTACGTCATCGACAACAAGGGTGGCGCGGGCACCAACATCGGCAGCGAGATCGTGGCCAAGGCGAAGCCCGACGGCTACACGCTGCTGCTGGGAACGAGCAGCCTCGCGATCAACCCGACGCTGTACCGGACGCTGTCCTACGACCCGATCAAGGACCTGCAGCCCATCGTGCTGTTGACCAACGTGCCGAACGCGCTCGCGGTGCATTCGTCGGTGCCGGTGAAGGACGTGCGTGGCCTCATCGAGTACGCGCGTGCGAATCCGGGCAAGCTGAGTTACGGCTCCTCGGGCAACGGCGGCACGAACCACCTGGGCATGGAAGCGTTCAAGCAACAGACCAAGGTCGACATGCTGCACGTGCCGTTCAAGGGCGGCGGGCCCGCGCTCAACGGTCTGCTGGCCGGCGACGTGCAGGTGATGCTCAGTCCTGCGACCGCGTTCGCGCAGCATGCAAAGGCGGGGCGCGTCCGCCTGATCGCCATCGCCGCGCACCGGCGCGTGGAAGGCATCGATGCGCCGACGATGAGCGAGGCGGGCGTACCGGGCTTCGAGTCCGGCGTGTGGATGGCGATGTTCGCGCCGGCCGGCACGCCGCGCCCCATCGTCGACAAGCTCAATGCCGACATCAACCGCATCCTGAAGGAACCCGAAATCGTCCAGAGCTACGAGCGCATCTACATGCAGCCGGGCGGCGGTACGCCGGAGGACATGCAGAAGCTGCTGCGCGACGACACGGAGCGGCTGGGGCGGCTGGTGAAGTCGGTGGGCGTGCGGGTGGATTAGCCGGGCCCGGCTCCGGCACTTTCACGATCCCTTCCACTTCACCGTTACCTCTCCGCCTCGGGAGGCGCGGTTGTACTCTTCCGCCCATCCGTGCGCGATGAGTGCGCAGGCGCCGACGCTTCGACGACAATCCGACTCAGCTTTACGGGTCGCTCGCGGGAGTTCGAGGCGGTTGAGGTGTCTCTCGCGAGACAGGGTTGCACGCTATATCCGAACGGGCATAATCGATGAATGAGAGACGCAGGACGCTGTACTGGGAGGCTTCCGCGAAAAAGGACTTCAAGGAATTCCCGGTCCCCGTTCAGAAGGACATGGGCGTTGGTCTGTTCGTGGTGCAGCTTGGCCGCACTCCTGCGGCTGCCAAGCCCTGGAAAGGCTTGGGCTCGGGTGTTTTCGAACTGGTGGAGGACCATCGAGGCGACACCTTCCGCGCTGTCTATGCGGTGCAGGTCGGTGATGCCGTGCACGTTCTTCACGCGTTCCAGAAGAAGTCGAAGTCAGGAATTTCAACGCCGCAACCGGACGTGGATCTCATCGAGAAGCGGTTGAAGGCAGTGCTCGCCCGTTACGGCGCAAATGGAAGATCGTCATGACACGAAAAGCAGTTTCCCGTGGTACCGACAACGTGCTTTCCGACCTCGGCTTCGAGAATGCGGAGGAGCTGTCGGCAAAAGCGGTGCTGTCGATCAAGCTGAACGAGCTGATCGACAAGCGCCACCTCAGCCAGGTCGAGGTGGCTCGCATCACCGGGATGACGCAGCCAAAGGTGTCACAGGTGCGGCGATACAAGCTGCAGAACATTTCGCTCGAGCGTTTGATGCAGGCGCTGGTGTCGCTCGATCAGCATGTGGAGATCGTCGTGCGACCCGCGCGTCGGATGCATGCGGCCGGAATCACTGTTGCAGCTTGATCTACATCCGCCACACCTTCTATCCTGTGGGGCACGGCACGTTCGTTGCCGGCGTTTGTCTTGGCGTGAAGGGAGGTGACGTAAGTTGGGCATACGATTGCGGATCGAAG
>NZ_JBFWNP010000053.1:0-36026 GCF_050250995.1 Ramlibacter sp. | reverse complement strand
GGCTTCCGGCAGTTCAGCCTGCGCGGGCTGCACCGCGTGAGCGCGGAATGGAAGCTCGTGTGCATGGCGCTGAACCTGCGGCGCATGTGTGCTTTACGGGGCGCCTGAGGGCACTGCGAGGCTCGTATAACTTCGCAAACCCTCGCTTCGAGGACCGGGATGGGGGTGGCCCCTGCAGCGAAGTAAAGGAGGAGGAGCGCGCACGCGCGCGACGGGGGAAATTCGCGGAAGGGGTCGCCCCCATCCCGGTCCTTGAAGCTGAGGCGAGCTGTCATCACCGCGCGGCGGCAGCGCGTTGATCGGGGATGGCCGCCAGCTACTTGCCCTATCAGCCCGAACAGGACTTTCTGCTGCCGCCGTCGATGCGCGAATGGCTGCCCGAAGGGCATTTGGCCTACTTCATCGGCGACACGGTTGACAGCCTGGATTTGCGGGCGTTTCACGACCGCTACGCCAAGGACGGTCCTCGCAACCAGCCGTTTCACCCGGCGATGATGGTCAAGGTGCTGCTGTACGGCTACGCCACGGGCGTGTTCAGCTCGCGCAAGATCGCAGCGAAGCTGCGCGAGGACGTGGCATTCCGGCTGCTGGGTGCCGGCAACTATCCCGCGCACCGCACGATCCGCGAGTTCCGTGCGTTTCACCTCAAGGAGTTGGGCGAGCTGTTCGTGCAGGTGGTGCGGCTGGCCCGTGAGATGGGTCTGGTCAAGCTGGGCACCATCGCCGTGGACGGCACGAAGGTGAAGGCCAATGCGAGCCGCCACAAGGCCATGAGCTACGCTCACATGCTGCAGGCCGAGGCGCAGCTGAAGAAGGAGATCGCGGCCTTGCTGGAGCGTGCGCGCCAGGCCGATGAGGTCGAACGCAATCTGCCCGATATGGACATTCCGGCAGAGATCGCGCGTCGAGAAGATCGCCTCGCTGCGATCGCCCAGGCGCGTGAGCGGCTGGACAAACGCCAGCGCGAAGCAGACCTCGAACGCGGGCGCGATGAGGACGATGATCGTCGTCCGAGGGGCAAGGATGGCAAGCCCAAGGGAGGGCGCTACAAGCGCGAGTTCGGCAAGCCCGAGGCGCGCGCTCAGGAGAACTTCACCGATGGGGACAGCCGCATCATGAAGCGCGCCGGTGGCGGCTTCGATCCGGCGTACAACGCGCAAACGGCGGTCGACGAAGCCGCACACATCATCGTGGCAGCCGAGCTTACGAATTGCGCCAGCGACGCGGCCGAATTGCCCCGGATGCTCGATGCCGTGCAGGCCAACCTGGGCAAGTTGCCTTCGCAGGTGTTGGCCGACACCGGCTATCGCTCGGAGGCGGTGTTCGCGCGACTCGCCGATGGCCCCACCGAGCTGGTGGTGGCCTTGGGGCGCGAAGGAAAGCAGCAGCTGAAATTCGACCCCAAGCGCAGCCCACACACTGCGAAGATGGCAGCCAGGTTGCAAAGCGACGAGGGACGGGCAGCGTATCGCAAGCGCAAGTGGATCGCCGAACCCCCCAATGGCTGGATCAAGAGCGTGCTGGGGTTCAGGCAATTCAGCATGCGCGGGCTGCACCGAGTCGCTGCGGAGTGGAAACTCGTGTGCGCGGCGCTCAATCTGCGAAGAATGTGCGCGATGCAACACTGTTGAGGGTCGAGAAGACCGCTCGGCTCGTCCTTCGAGGACCTGAATGGGGGTGACCCATGCAGCGAAGTAAAGGAGGAGCGGGCCGCTTGCGGCACGCGGGGGACATTCGCGGAATGGGTCGCCCCCGTTCAGGTCCGGGGCGAGCTACGGTGCTCTGCCGCCCACGCTCCTAGGAGCCTGGAGGCCTTTCAGGTGCCGGCGCGAGCTCCAGCGTCATGAAGACGCTGAAGGGGTCGAGCCGGTAGTCGCCGAATGGCCCGCACACCTCGAATCCGACGCTGCGATAGAGTGACTGCGCGGCCAGGAAGCCGTCCTGCGGGCCGGTTTCGAGGCTGAGTGTTCGATACCCGCGCGAGCGCGCTTCGGCAACGATGTGGTCGAGCATCGCCCGGCCCGCGCCGCGCCTGCGGATCGCCTTCGGCGTGCGCATCGACTTGATCTCGCCGTGCTCGGGACTCAGTTCCTTGAGGGCGCCGCAACCGAGCAGGAGGTCGCCCTCCCACGCCGTCCAGAACGTGATCCCCGGTGCACGAAGCTGCGACAGGTCGAGCGCATGGACGCTCTCTGGCGGCGAGAGCTCGTACATGTTCGCGAGGTGCTCCTCCAGCAGCGCGATCACGCCCGCGCGGCTCAGGTCGTCACGTTCGATCCGTATCCCCATGTCGCCTCGGCTCCTCGCTTCCGTCATTCCCGCGAAGGCGGGAATCCGGCGCTTTCCCGTCTACTCGACCCGCACGATGCCCAGCGGCTTGAATCCCAGGTCCGCCTGCTTGCCCTTGCGCCCGCGGGCGCCCTTGGCGTTGTTGAGCGACCGGATCTCGAGCACTTCTTCCTTTTCCTTGTCGCCACGCCCCAGCCCGGTGATCTTCACGCTGCGCGCATACGCGGCGGCGCCTGCCAGTTCGTCCTTCGTCTCCAGGTCGATCAGCATCAGGCCCCGTCCGCCATTGGGCATGGCCTTCAGCTCCGCGATCTCGAAGGTAAGCAGGCGCCGCTGCATGGACGCGCAAGCGACGTGCGTCGCGGGCGCCTGCGGCGGCACGTTCGCGGGCGAGGGACGGCACACCGTCTCGCCCGGGCCCACGCTGATGAACGACTTGCCGCCCTTCTGCCGCGAAATCATGTTCTCCACGGTCGCGAGGAAGCCGTAGCCGCCGGAGCTGCTGACAAGCAGCCACGCACCGCCCGCGCCTGCGAAATAGTGGATCAGTTGCGTGCCGCTCTCGAGCTCGATCAGCGTCGTGACCGGTTGCCCGTCGCCCCGCGCGCCGGGCAGCACCGCGACCGGCACGGAGTACACCCGCCCGTTGCTGCCGAACGCGAGCAAGGTGTCGACCGTGCGGCATTCGAACGTGCCGTAAAGACCGTCGCCCGCCTTGAAAGCGAACGACGCGGCTTCGTGCCCGTGTCCCTGCCGGGCGCGCACCCAACCCTTTTGCGAGACCACGACCGTCACCGGCTCGTCGATCACCCGCACCTCGGCCACGGCCTTCTTCTCGGCCTGGATCAGCGTGCGGCGCACGTCGCCGAACTGCTTCGCATCGGCCTCGATCTCCTTGACCATCAGGCGGCGCAGCGCCGCCGGGCTGCCGAGGATTTCCTCGAGCTTCTTCTGGTCTTCGCGCAGGCCCTTCAGTTCCTGCTCGATCTTGATCGCTTCAAGGCGCGCCAGCTGGCGAAGCCGGATTTCGAGGATGTCCTCGGCCTGCCGGTCGCTGAGATTGAACCGCGCGATCAGCGCCGGCTTGGGCTCGTCGCTGTTGCGGATGATGCGAATCACCTCGTCGATGTTCAGCAGGACGATCTGCCGGCCCTCGAGGATGTGGATGCGGTCGAGCACCTTGTCGAGACGGTGGCGCGAACGGCGTTCGATCGTGCGGTGGCGGAATTCGATCCACTCCTCGAGCATGCGGCGCAGGTTCTTCTGCACCGGCTTGCCGTCGAGGCCCACCATCGTGAGGTTGATCGGCGACGAGGTCTCGAGGCTCGTGTGCGCGAGCAGCGTCGTCGCCAGCTCGGCCTGGTCGATGCGGCTCGTCTTGGGCTCGAACACGAGGCGCACGGCGGCGTCCTTGCTCGACTCGTCGCGCACCGTGTCGACGACGCCCAGCACCGTCTGCTTGAGCTGCACCTGCTCCTGCGTCAGCGCTTTCTTGCCCGCGCGGATCTTGGGGTTGGTGAGCTCCTCGATCTCCTCCAGCACCTTCTGCGTGCTCACGCCGGGTGGCAGCTCGGTCACGACCATCTGCCACTGGCCGCGCGCGAGTTCCTCGATCTTCCAGCGGGCGCGCACCTTGAGCGAGCCGCGTCCGCTGGTGTAGGCGTCCGCGATGTCCGAGGCGCTGCTGATCACCTGCCCGCCGCCCGGAAAGTCGGGCCCGGGGATGAGCGCGAACACGTCGCTGTCGGCGAGCTTCGGATTCTTCACGAGCGCGATGCACGCATCGGCGACCTCGCGCAGGTTGTGGCTCGGAATTTCGGTCGCGAGGCCCACCGCGATGCCGCTTGCGCCATTGAGCAGCGCGAACGGCAGGCGCGCGGGCAGCACCACGGGCTCCTGCGTGCTGCCGTCGTAATTGAGCACGAAGTCGACGGTGCCTTCGTCGATCTCGTCGAGCAGCAGCCCGGAGATGCGCGCGAGACGCGCCTCGGTGTAGCGCATCGCGGCCGCGCCGTCGCCGTCGCGGCTGCCGAAGTTGCCCTGCCCGTCGATCAGCGGATAGCGCTGCGCGAAGTCCTGCGCCATGCGCACCAGCGCGTCGTACGCGGCCTGGTCGCTGTGCGGATGGAAGCGGCCCAGCACGTCGCCGACCACCCGCGCGCTCTTCACCGGCTTGGCGCCGCCGGCACCGGCAAAACCGAGCCCCATGCGCCACATCGAGTACAGGATGCGCCGCTGCACGGGCTTCTGGCCATCGGCCACATCCGGCAAGGCGCGGCCCTTCACGACGGACAGCGCGTATTCGAGGTACGCGCGCCGCGCGTAGGTGGCGAGGTCGAGCCCTTCGGCGTCGCCGCCGTCGTTCGGGGGAATCAGTTCCGTGTCCATCCGGGGGGAGTCTCTTGCGCGGTGAGCGGAATCGCGTCCGCTTCGGGGTGATTGGCGAGCGGCGTCGCCGCGGGTCCGATGGCGGGCGGGAGATTCCCGCGGCCGACGGCGCCGCCGAGCGGAACGACGGGCAGTTCCATGCGGATGCGATTCGGCGCGCGGCCCGACGCCCTCGCTGCCACGCTCGCGGGCGGCTTCAGCAGCGTGTACAGCTGCATCACCGTCTTCACGTAGTTCTGCGTCTCGCGGTAATTGGGAATGCGGTTGCCGGCGCGCTGCACCGCGCCCTCGCCCGCGTTGTACGCGGCGAGCGCGAGCTCCAGCTGGCCCGGGAACATCCGGATGAGATCGCTGAGGTATCTCGTGCCGGTGCGCACATTCGTGCGCGGGTCGAACAGCTTCTTCTGCAGCGGGCTCTTCGCGTCGCCGCTCACGCCGTACCGCTGCGCGGTCGCCGGCATGATCTGCATGAGCCCGAGCGCCCCCTTGGGCGAGACGGCTTGCGCATCGAAACCGCTCTCGGTGGCGATGAGCGCCTGCAGCAGTTCGAACTCGACGCCGTGCTGCGCGGCGGCTTCGCGCAGGTGGTGCTTTACCTGCCGGAAGCTCGGCGAAATCTCGAAGAACGCGATCAGCTTGCTCGCCCCGGTCGGGACGGCCACCGGCCGCGGCGTCGGCAAAGGCAGATCGACCGCGGTGTCGAAGCTCTTGCCGCCGCGGAAAAAGAGTTCGTAGCGCTCGTCCACCTTCTCGGCCGCGAAGTGCGCGACGCCCTTCGCGTCGACGTAGCCCCACACCTCGGCATGCGCCGCCGGCACGAGCAGCGCCAGCGCGATTCCGAGCGCGGCGAGCCGCTTCGTCACGCCACCAGCTCCAGCGACTGCGACCGGCGCGCCGCGAATTCGTCCTGCAGCATCGACATGACCACCATCGACACGAAGCCGTCGGAGGTGCGCACCGATTCGCGCAGCACGCCCTCGACGACGAAGCCCTCGCTGTCGTAGAGCGCCTTCGCGCGCGTGTTGTGGGACTTGACGTCGAGCCACAGGCGATGGGCGCCCAGACTGTCGAACGCGACCCGCTTCACCGTGCGCAGCGCGGCGCGGCCGAAGCCTTCGCCCTTGCTGCGGACCACCATGCGCTTCAGCTCCAGCGACTGGTGCTGGCTGCGGCAGCCGATCAGGATCACGAAGCCCACGGCGTCGAGTCCGGGGCCGCCCTCGACGATGAAGTGGCGGAAATCCGGGAAGCGGATGGCGGCTTCGTGCTGCGTGCGCTCCCACGGCGTGATGAAGGGGAGGTTGGCCGGGTCCTGTTCGAGCGACAGCACGAACTCGATGTCGCTGCTCATGGTCGGGCGCAGCCGCACGCGCGCTGCAGCGCGCGTGTCGTCGACCGGCGCGGCAGCATTCATATGTCGACTTCCACGTCGTCGCCGTGGATTTCCATCAGCTCGCGCCTTGCCGCCGCCTCGCCCTTGCCCATCAGCTTCGTGATCAGGCCCTCGGTCGCCGAGAAGTCGAACTTGCCCAGTTGCACCGGCAGCAGCCGCCGCGTATCGGGGTTGAGCGTGGTCTCCCACAACTGCTCGGCGCTCATCTCGCCCAGGCCCTTGAAGCGGCTGATCGTCCACTTGCCTTCGGCCACGCCTTCCTTGCGCAGCTTGTCGAGGATGTGCGTGAGTTCGCCCTCGTCGAGCGCGTACTGCTTGCCCGCGGGTTTCTTGCCGCGCGGCGGCGTGTCGACGCGAAAGAGCGGCGGCCGCGCGACGTAAACGTTCCCCGTTTCGATGAGCTTCGGAAAGTGCCGGAAGAACAGCGTGAGCAGCAGCACCTGGATGTGCGAGCCGTCGACGTCGGCGTCCGACAGGATGCAGATCTTGCCGTAGCGCAGGCCGGAAAGATCGGGCGTGTCGTTCGGCCCGTGCGGATCGACGCCGATGGCCACCGCGATGTCGTGGATCTCGGTGTTGGCGAACAGGCGGTCGCGTTCGACCTCCCACGTATTGAGCACCTTGCCGCGAAGCGGCAGCACGGCCTGGCATTCCTTGTCGCGGCCCATCTTGGCGCTGCCGCCGGCGGAGTCGCCCTCGACCAGGAACACTTCGTTGTGCGAGAGGTCGCGGCTCTCGCAATCGGTCAGCTTGCCGGGCAGCACCGCCACGCCGGAGCCCTTGCGCTTCTCGACCTTCTGCCCCGCGCGCTGGCGCGACTGCGCCGCCTTGATCGCGAGCTCGGCGAGCTTCCTGCCGTATTCGACGTGCTGGTTGAGCCACAGCTCCAGGGCGGGGCGCACAAACGAGGAGACGAGCCGCACGGCGTCGCGCGAATTGAGCCGCTCCTTGATCTGGCCCTGGAACTGCGGATCGAGCACCTTCGCGCTCAGCACGTACGAGGCGCGCGCGAACACGTCCTCGGGCAGCAGCTTCACGCCCTTGGGCAGCAGGTTGTGCAGTTCGATGAAGCTCTTGACGGCGTTGAACAGGCCGTCGCGCAGGCCGCTGTCGTGCGTGCCGCCGGCTGTCGTGGGAATCAGGTTGACGTAGCTCTCGCGCGTGGGCTGGCCGTCCTCGGTGAAGGCCACGCACCAGGCCGCGCCTTCGCCCTCGGCGAAAGTCTCGTTGTTCTCGGCGTAGCCCTCGCCTTCGAACAGCGGAATGACGGGGTCGGCCGCGAGCGACTGCATCAGGTAGTCGCGCAGGCCGCCCTTGTACTGCCAGGTCTGCGTCTCCTTCGTCTTCTCGATCGTGAGGGTGACGATCACGCCCGGCATCAGCACGGCCTTGCTGCGCAACAGGTGCGCGAGCTCGGCGGCGGGCAGCTGCGTCGATTCGAAATAGTAGGCATCGGGCCACACGCGCACGGTGGTGCCCTGCTTGCGGTCGCCCTCGCCCGACTTGCGCGTGGCGAGCGGCTCGACCACGTCGCCGCCCGAGAAGGCGAGCGTCGCGACCTGGCCGTCGCGATGCACCGTCGCTTCCAGGCGCTTGGCGAGCGCATTGGTCACCGACACGCCCACGCCGTGCAGGCCGCCGGAGAAGCTGTAGGCGCCGCCCTTGCCCTTGTCGAACTTGCCGCCCGCGTGCAGCCGCGTGAATACGAGCTCGATGACCGGCGCCTTCTCCTCGGGATGCAGGCCGAAGGGAATGCCGCGGCCATCGTCGTCGATGCTCACCGAGTTGTCGGCGTGCAAGGTCACCTTGATGCGCTTGCCGTGGCCGGCCAGCGCTTCGTCGGCCGCGTTGTCGATCACCTCCTGCACGATGTGCAGCGGGTTGTCGGTGCGCGTGTACATGCCCGGCCGCTGCTTCACGGGCTCGAGGCCCTTCAGCACGCGGATCGAGCCCTCGGAGTAGTCCGACGGAAGTTTGCTCGCGGGTTTCGTTGCCATGGGAGGCCGAATTGTAGCCACTGGATGAATTCACAGCCTTGTGCAGCACAGCAATGCGCGACGCTGCGGCAGGGACATCGCCTTGTCGCTACAGTCGTGCGATGCAAACGCCCGCCTCACCTCGCAGCATTTCGACGATGCAGGTCCTCGTCTGCGGCGCCCTCATCGTCGGCCTCTCGCTGGGCATCCGCCACGGCTTCGGGCTGTGGCTGCAGCCGGTCACGCAGGCTCAGGGCTGGAGCCGCGAAACCTTCGCGTTCGCCGCGGCGATCCAGAACCTGGCGTGGGGCTTCTTCGGCATCTTCGCGGGCATGATCGCCGACCGGTTCGGCGCCTTCGCGGTCCTGATCGGCGGCGCCGTCCTCTATGCGCTCGGCCTCGGCGGCATGGCGATGTCGACCAGCCCCCTGCTCTTCGCGCTCACGGCGGGCGTGCTGATCGGCGCGGCGCAGGCGGGCACCACCTACGCGATCATCTACGGCGTGATCGGCCGCCAGCTCGATCCCTCGCGGCGCGCCTGGGCGATGGGCATTTCCGCGGCGGCCGGCTCCTTCGGCCAGTTCCTGATGGTGCCCGTCGAGGGCATGCTGATCTCCGGCCTGGGCTGGCAACAGGCGCTCGTGGTGCTCGCGCTCATGGTGCTCCTCATCGTGCCGCTCGCGTTCGGCCTGCGCGAGCCGGGTTTCCGCGGCGGCGCGGCGCCCGTGCGCGACCAGACCATCCTGCAGGCGCTCGGCGAAGCTTTCCGCTACCCGAGCTTCCAGCTGCTGATGGCGGGCTATTTCGTCTGCGGCTTCCAGCTCGCCTTCATCGGCATCCACATGCCGAGCTACATCAAGGACAAGGGCCTTTCGCCGCAAGTCGCCAGCTACGCGCTCGCGATCATCGGACTGGCCAATGTCTTCGGCACCTACTTCGCGGGCGTGGCCGCGCAGAAGATCGCGAAGCCGAAGGTGCTGGCCTTCATCTATTTCGCCCGCGCGGCGGCCATCGCCCTGTTCATCTGGGCGCCGCTGTCGCCCGCATCGGTGTACCTGTTCTCGGCGGTCATGGGCATGCTGTGGCTGTCCACCGTGCCGCCCACCAATGCCGTCATCGCGCAGATCTTCGGGGTGGCGCACCTGTCGATGCTCGGCGGCTTCGTGTTCATGAGCCACCAGGTCGGCTCCTTCATGGGCGTGTGGCTGGGCGGCCTGCTGTACGACCGCACCGGCAGCTACGACATCGTCTGGTACCTCGCCATCGCGCTCGGCGTCTTCGCGGCGCTGGTCAACCTGCCCGTGCGGGAGGGCGCCATCGCGCGCCGGCCCGCCGTGCCGCGCGCCGCGTGAAGATCGCGCTCTGGTTCGCGGCCGTCGCGGCCTCGCTGGCCGTATTCGCGCTCTACACGCGGCCGGAGACGATGGTGATGCTCGGCGACTTCATCTGGTCCTGCTTCAATACGTGATGCACGAATCTCCCGTTCCTTCGCCCTGGGTCGTGCGCTGGGCCGGGCTCGTCCCGGAGGGCGGCGAGGTGCTCGACGTGGCCTGCGGGCACGGACGGCACATGCGGTTCTTCCGCGGCCGGGGCCATGCCGTGACCGGCGTCGACCGGTCGCCGGAAGCCATCGCCGCCGTCCGCGCCGTGGGCGAGGCGGTGCAGGCCGATATCGAGAACGGCCCCTGGCCCTTCGCGGACCGGCGGTTCGCGGCCGTCGTCGTCACCCACTACCTCTGGCGTGCGCTGCTTCCCACGATCGTGGCCGCGGTGGCGCCGGGCGGCGTGCTCCTCTACGAAACCTTCGCCGCAGGGAACGAGACGGTGGGCAAGCCGTCGCGCCCGGACTTCCTGCTGCAGCCGGGGGAACTCCTCTCGGCGTGCGCCGGCCTGCGCGTGGTCGCGTACGAGGACGGCTTCCTTTCCGGACCCGATCGATTCGTGCAGCGCATCGCCGCCGTGCGCATTCAGCCCGGCAGTTCCCCGCCCCGTCACCTGCTCTAGGTAAAATCGCCGGATGAACCCCATCACAGGCAGCATCGTCGCCCTCGTGACGCCGATGCTCGAGGACGGCAGCGTCGATTACCCCACGCTGCGCAAGCTCGTCGACTGGCACATCGCCGAGGGCACCGACTGCATCGGCGTCGTCGGCACCACGGGCGAGTCGCCCACGGTCGATGTCGAGGAGCACCACGAGATCATCCGCGTCTCGGTGGAGCAGGCACGCGGCCGCGTGCCCATCATGGCCGGCGCGGGCGCCAACTCCACGAAGGAAGCCATCGCGCTCGCGAAGCACGCGAAAAGCGTGGGCGCCGACTGCCAGCTGCAGGTGGTCCCCTACTACAACAAGCCCTCGCAGGAGGGCCTGTACCGGCATTTCAAGGCCATCGCCGAGGCGGTGGACCTGCCCGTCATCCTCTACAACGTGCCCGGGCGCACCGTCGGCGACATGCTGCACGACACCGTGCTGCGCCTGGCCGAGGTGCCCGGCATCGTCGGCATCAAGGAAGCGACCGGCGACATCACCCGCGCGCAATGGCTCATCCGCGACGTGCCCAAGGGCTTCGCGGTGTATTCCGGCGACGACCCGAGCGCCGTGGGCCTCATGCTGTGCGGTGGCCAGGGCAACGTGAGCGTG
The DNA here is from genome assembly GCF_050250995.1 of Ramlibacter sp. Taxonomy (GTDB): domain Bacteria; phylum Pseudomonadota; class Gammaproteobacteria; order Burkholderiales; family Burkholderiaceae_C; genus Ramlibacter. The sequence continues at coordinate 25,342 of NZ_JBFWNP010000053.1, read as the reverse complement.
ACGGCCAACGTCGCGCCGCGCCTGATGCACGAGCTGTGCGTCGCCGCCGTGGCCGGCGAGCGCGACCGCGCCATGGCGATCCAGCGCCAGCTCATGCCCATCCACAAATACCTGTTCTGCGAAGCGAACCCGATCCCGGTCAAGTGGGCGATGGCGCGCATGGGCCTCATGGGGGGCACGATGCGCCTGCCGATGACCGAGCTCGCGCAGGAAAACCGGCCCGTGGTCGAAGCGGCGCTGCGCGCCAGCGGCCTGCTCGCATGAGCCGCGCGTCGAACGCACGCCGGCCCGCAACCCGATCCAACGAGATTCCCGAGGGGATAGTCCAGTGAAGCTTCCAGCCAAGATCGTCCTGCTCGCGCTCGCCGCGGCGCTGTCCGCCTGTTCCAGCCTGTTGGAGGGGGACAAGATCGACTACAAGAGCGCCGGCAAGGGCATCTCGCTCGAAGTCCCGCCCGACCTCACCCAGCTGTCGCGCGACACGCGCTACCAGATGCCCGGGGGCACGGTCTCCGCGAGCAACTACCAGGTGGGCCAGGCCGCCGCCACCGGCGTACCCGTCGCCGCCACCGCCATGGGCGACGTGCGCATCGAGCGCGCGGGCTCGCAGCGCTGGCTCGTGGTGAACCGCCCGGCCGACCAGCTGTGGGGCCCCATCCGCGAGTTCTGGCAGGAAAACGGCTTCCTGCTCACGCAGGACCAGCAGGCGCTCGGCATCATGGAGACCGACTGGGCCGAGAACCGGGCGAAGATCCCGCAGGACTTCATTCGCAACACGCTGGGCCGCCTGATCGACCAGATCTATTCCACGGCCGAGCGGGACCGTTTCCGCACGCGCCTGGAGCGCTCCCCCACCGGCGGCACCGAGATCTTCGTCAGCCATCGCGGCATGGTCGAGGTCTACAGCAGCGCGCAGAAGGACCAGACGGTCTGGCAGCCCCGCGCCACCGACCCCGAGCTCGAGACCGAATTCCTGCGCCGCCTGATGGTCAAGCTCGGCGTGCCGCCCGAGCAGCAGCGCACGGCCACCGCCGCGTCCCGCCCGACCTCGCGCGTGACGACGCTCAACAACCAGCCCGTCGTCGTGATCGACGAAGCCTTCGACCGGGCGTGGCGCCGCGTCGGCCTCGCACTCGACCGCACCGGCTTCACCGTCGAGGACCGCGACCGCAACAATGGCACGTATTTCGTTCGCTACGTCGAGCCCAGCGCCGACCGGACGCAGAACCGCGGCTTCATCGCGCGGATGCTCAACCTGAACTCGTCCGATCGCAACGCGCCGCCGGTCAAGTACCGCATCAACCTGAAGACCGAGGGGCAGACGACCACGGTCGCCGTGCTCAACGCCAACGGCGCGCCGGAGACGTCGGCCACCGCGCAGCGCATCGTGCAGGTGATCGCGGACGACCTGAAGTGACGGGGCCCAGGCAGCCGCACGCGTGATCCGGTTCAAGAGCCTCGGCAGCGGGAGCTCCGGCAACGCCACCATCGTCCAGGCCCGCGAGGGCACGCAGACCGTCCACCTGCTGGTGGACTGCGGCCTGCGCATCCGCGAGCTCGACAAGCGCCTCGGGGCGGCGGGAATGATGGCCGACCAGATCGACGCCATCTTCGTCACCCACGAGCATGGCGACCACATCGGCAGCGCCTTGCAGGTCGCCCTTCGCGACCGCATTCCGGTGTGGATGAGCGCGGGCACCTATGCGGCCATCGGCGAGCCCGATTTCGGCGGCCTTCTGCGCATCGCGCGGGATGCGGCTCCCGTCGAAATCGGCCCGATGCGCATCGAGCCCTTCACGGTTCCGCACGATGCGCGCGAGCCGCTGCAGCTCGCGTGCACCGACGGCGCAACGCGCCTGGGCGTGCTGACCGACCTGGGCCACGCCACGTCGCATGTGCTGCAGCAGCTCGCGGGATGCAGGACGGTGCTGCTCGAGTGCAACCACGACGAGACCATGCTCGCCACGGGCGCTTATCCGCCGTTTCTCAAGAGGCGCGTCGGCGGCGCCTATGGCCATCTCGCGAATAGCGCGGCCGCGGCGATCGCGCAGGCCCTGAAGCCGAGCGGCCTGCTGCAGGTGATGGCGGCGCATCTCTCCGAGCAGAACAACCGGCCCGAACTCGCGCGCGAGGCGATCGTCGCGGCCCTGGCCTGCGAAGCGTGCGACGTCCATGTCGCGAGCAGCGCGGGCAGCGGCTGGACGACCGCATGACTCATACTTTCCAGAGGAAACGAAAAAGCCGCCCGAGGGCGGCTTTTTCGTTGCAATCGAAGAACGATTACTTGCTGGCGGCGGACGCGGCCGGCATGGCGGCAGCGGCGGCGGACGCGCCGGCGGCAGCACCCGTGGCGGCGCCAGCGGCGGCACCGGCAGCGGCGCCCGAAGCGGCGGCAGCGGAGGTGTCGGCGGCGGGAGCCGGCGCCGGGGCGGGCGGCGTCACCACGACGGGAGCCGGTGCGGGCGCGGGGGCGGGCGCCGGAGCTTCGGTCTTGCTGCAGGCGGCCAGGCCGACGGCAGCAACGAGCGTCGCCAGGACGAGCGATTTCTTCATTTCAGATTTCCTTTGAGGGGTAATGAGTGTACGAGGTGAACAACTTCCGGAAACTGTCTTGCAGCCGCTTTAAGTGACAGCACGACCGGCATGAAGGTCTCGAGCTCTTCATGCTCAGCCATAGATTATATGATGCTACAGACCGAGCGTGTGGGCGGGGAATGCGGGCGAACTCTTCAGTAGCCACTCATTGAGCGTTTCGCGCAACAAAAGCCGCCGCTGCGGCTCGTCGCCGCACCAGCCGTTGCTGCGCTCGATGTCGAGCCGCTCGAGCACCCAGCCCGGCGACCAGATCGACGAAGGCAGGTCGAGCACGTCCGCCGACGCCACCGCGCGCGCTTCGATGATGTGCGACCACGTGCGCCGCCACGTCACGAAACGCGCGTGCTTGCGCAGCACGGTGTCGTAGTTCTTCGCGAGCAGCGTGCATTTGCGCCCGCTCGCCGACCAGTCCTGCAGCGCATCGGCGACCGCGCGCTCGCCGAGCGGCCAGTCGTCGAAGCTCGCGTCGGTGAGGATGATTTCGCGCCATCCTTCCCGCGCGGCGCAAGCGAGGGCATCGCGCACGAGCTGCCGGAACTCCTCGCGCCCTTCGAAGCGCCGCGAAGGCAGCGCGGGGACCGGTTCGACGGCCTGCTCATCCATGGCTTTCTCCTGTTTCGTGCAGCCAGCCGGCCTCGCACCAAGCGCGGATCAGCGCGCGGGCCGCGTCGCTCGCGGCTGCGAGTTCCCGCGCGTCGAGCCGGCGCCGGTCGGCCAGCCGCCGCATCAGGCTTGCGTCGCGGCCCGAGGCGCGCCAGCTCTCCCCGTTGACGAACACGTGGCGGCTGTCGTGCATCATGCGCGTCTTCGCGTCGACGAGCACGCCGCGCAGCCGCGCCGGAACGCGCGAGGACTCGAACCACACATTCGACTTCGGCTCCGTGAGGGCTTCGCCGAGCGCACGGTCGAGCAGCGGCGCATCCTTCAACGCGGCCGCCACGGCGTCGCGCGCGAAAGCCTGCAGGCGTGGCGGGATCGCCGCGGGCGATTCGACGGCCTCCTGCGCCGGATCGCGATAGAGCGGCGAGGTTTCTTCCGCCGCTTCGTCGGCCACACGCTGCAGGAGTTCGCGCACGAGCTCGCCGCGCGCCGGCGCGCGAAAGCCGATCGACCAGGTCTGGCATTCGCCCTCGGCCACGCCGTCGTGCGCCCAGCGCGGCGGCAGGTACAGCATGTCGCCGGGTTCGAGCACGTATTCCTCCTCGGGCTCGAAATTCGCGAGGATCTTCAGGGGCACGCCATCGCGCAGGCTCAGGTCGCGCTGACGGCCGATGCGCCAGCGCCGCCGCCCCTGCGCCTGCAGCAGGAACACGTCGTAGCTGTCGAAGTGCGGCCCGACGCCGCCGCCGTCGCTGGCCCAGCTGATCATCACGTCGTCGAGCCGCGCATCGGGCACGAAGCGAAAGCGCGACAGCACGTCGTGCGCGGCCGGATGGTGCAGGTCGACGCCCTGCACGAGCAGCGTCCAGTCGCGGCGCGACGCGGCGGGCAGCGCGCGCGCGCTGAACGGGCCGTGCTTGACCCGCCAGCGTTCGCCGTCCCGCACAATGGCGCGCGATTCGACGCCTTCCTTCGACGCCAGCGCCAGCAGATCGGCGCGCGCGAGGGGCGATGCGAAGCCCTCGATCGCGCGGCGCACCAGCAGCGGCTTCTTCTGCCAGTGGCGTTTCATGAAGCGGCGCGGCGTGAGGCCGCCCAGCAGGGCGAGAGGGTGGTCGATGTCCATCGGAGGCATTGGGAGTGCGAGAATTCTCCTATGGAAATCACATCGCAATGCGTGGTCGCGCTGACCTGGACGCTCAAGGACACGCTGGGCGAGGTGCTCGACGAACTCGAGACGCCGGTCGAATTCATGGTGGGCGGCGGCGACCTGCTGGACAAGATCGACGCGGCGCTGCAGGGCCACGAACCCGGTGCGCGGCTCGACCTGCACCTCGAGCCCGAGGATGCCTTCGGCGACTACGACGAGAAGCTGGTCTTCCTGGAGCCGCGCACGGTGTTCCCGCCCGAACTGCAGGAGGGCATGAATTTCGAGGGATTGCCCCCGGGCGCGACGAGCAAGGATGCGCCGCCGGGGCTTCTGTACACCGTGACGGATATCTACCCCGAGCACGTGGTGCTCGATGCCAACCATCCGCTCGCCGGCATCGCGCTGCGGCTGCACCTGAAGGTGGAAGCCGTGCGCGAGGCGACGGAAGAAGAGATCGGGCGCGGCTCGGCCGGCGCCGGATTCTTCAAGATCTGAACTACGCCCGGTAGATCACGTTGTTCTCGACGCGCACGCGGTCGCCCACGCGCAGGTCGCCGGTCGCGCCGACTTCGTACATGCGCATCAGGCCGTTGTCGGTCTGCACCGTCACGCGGTAGCCGGGCGCCGTGGTCAGGCCCTGCTGGTTGCGGGCGATGCGGTTGCCCACCATCGCGCCGCCGACCGCGCCGAGCACGGTCGCGGCCGCGCGTCCGGAGCCGCCGCCCACCATGTTGCCGAGCGCGCCGCCGGCCAGGCCGCCGACCACCGCGCCGAGGATGTTGGTGCCGCCGCTCGAGGCCAGGGGCGAATTCGTGCCCACCGGCAGATATTCGATATTGGTCACGCGGCCGAATTCGAGCATCGCCGGAGCCGTGGCCACCGAGGGGTAGGTCGCGGTCGGGTACGTCGGATAGGTGGAGACCGGGTACGGCGAGGTCGTGGCGCAGCCGACGACGGTAGCGAGCATCGCGACGCCGGATGCGGCGGCAGCAAGACGGGTAAAGCGCATGGGAATCTCCTTGGTAGGCAAACCACCGGCGGGCCCCCTTGGCCTCGCCTCGTGCCCACCGATTGAAACGCCGCTGTCGGCGCGCGCGCTGCATCCATTTGCCTGACTTGCTGTCGGCCGCGAGGGACAATCGCGTAGGCGAAGACAGACGCGGCCGTTCGCCCGGGCGCCGCTCAACTTTTCCCGGTCGAGCCGTACCCGCCCTCGCCGCGCTCCGTCGGCGGGAATTCGGTGACGACGTTGAATCGCGCCTGCACCACCGGCACGATCACGAGCTGCGCGAGCCGCTCCATCGGCTGCAGCGTGAACGCGGTGGCGCTGCGGTTCCACGCGCTCACCATCAACTGGCCCTGGTAGTCGCTGTCGATCAGGCCGACGAGGTTGCCCAGCACGATGCCGTGCTTGTGGCCGAGGCCCGAGCGCGGCAGGATCATGGCCGCGTAGCCGGGATCCTTCAGCCAGATCGCGATGCCCGTGGGCACGAGCTGCCATGCGTTGGGCGCGAGCGAGAGCGGCGCGTCGATGCATGCGCGCAGATCGAGCCCCGCGCTGCCGGGCGTGGCGTAGGCGGGCAACTGGTCCGCCATGCGGGGATCGAGGATCCTGACGTCGACTTTCATTGTTTCCAGGCGGCCTGGCGCCGCGCGATTTCGCCCACCAGATGACGGGCCAGAACCAGCTTCGAGGCGCGCGGGAGTTCGCGCGTGCCCTGCGCGTCGACCAGCAGCAGCTGGTTGTCGTCCTGCCCGAAGGCGAGCGGGCCGATGTTGCCCACGAGCAGGGGAATGCCCTTGCGCTCGCGCTTGGCCTGCGCATTGTTGGCAAGGTCCTGGCTTTCTGCCGCGAAGCCGACGCAGAACAGTTCCCGCCTTTGCGCGCGCTCGCTCTTCGCAACGGTGGCGAGGATGTCGGGGTTCTCGGTGAAGGCGATGGTGGGCGCGTCGCCGGTGCCGTCCTTCTTGATCTTCTGGTCGGCCTCGGTCGCCGGGCGCCAGTCGGCCACGGCGGCGGTCGCGATGAAGATATCGGCGCGGTCCACGTCGGCCTGCGTGGCCGCCAGCATCTGCCGCGCGGACTTCACGTCGACGCGCCGCACGCCGCGCGGCGTGGCCAAGGCGACGGGCCCGGCGACGAGCGTGACCTCGGCCCCCGCCTCGCGCGCCGCGCGGGCGATGGCGAATCCCATCTTGCCCGACGAATGATTGGTGATGCCGCGGATCGGATCCATCGCCTCGAAAGTCGGCCCGGCGGTGACGAGCACGCGCTGTCCGGCCAGCACTTTCGGCTGGAATAACGCGGTCAGTTCCTCGACCAGTTCGTCGGCCTCGAGCATGCGGCCGTCGCCGGTCTCGCCGCAGGCCTGGTCGCCGCTGCCCACGCCCAGCACGTGCGCGCCGTCGGCCGCGACCTGCGCCAGGTTGCGCTGCGTGGCCGGATGCGCCCACATCTCGCGGTTCATCGCCGGCGCGAGCAGGAGCGGCACGCGGTCCGCGGGGCGGGCGAGGCACAGCAGGCTGAGCAGCTCGTCGGCGCGCCCCTGCGCCAGCCGCGCGATGAAGTCGGCGCTGCACGGGGCGAGCAGGATCGCATCGGCCTGCCGCGACAGGTTGATATGCGGCATGTTGTTGTCCTCGCGCGCATCCCACTGCGAGGTGTACACGGGCCGGTTCGACAGCGCCTGCATGGTGACGGCGGTGATGAACTGCTCGGCCGCCTCGGTCATCACCACCTGCACGGCGGCTCCCGCTTTCACGAGTCCGCGGCAAAGCTCCGCCGACTTGAAGCAGGCGATGCCGCCCGTGAGTCCGAGAACGATGTGCTTGCCGGAAAGGTCGCTCATGGGGGCGAGTGTAGTGCCGCCGCCGGGCCGCCCCAAGGCGGCACAGCCCCCTCGGGGGGCAGCGAACCTCGCGAAGCGGGGAGCGTGGGGGCCCCTATAATCCCGCTTTACCACCGAACCGGAAGCAGAACTCTTCCGACCTGACATGACCAAATTCGTCTTCGTCACCGGCGGTGTGGTGTCCTCCCTCGGCAAGGGAATCGCCTCAGCCTCCCTCGCAGCGATCCTCGAGTCGCGGGGCCTCAAAGTCACTCTCATCAAGCTCGATCCGTACATCAACGTCGATCCGGGCACGATGTCGCCGTTCCAGCACGGCGAGGTGTTCGTGACCGACGATGGCGCCGAGACCGACCTCGACCTCGGCCACTACGAGCGTTTCGTCACCACGCGCATGCGCAAGGCGAACAATTTCACCACCGGCCAGATCTACAAGTCGGTGCTGGAGAAGGAACGCCGCGGCGACTACCTCGGCAAGACGGTGCAGGTCATTCCGCACGTCACCAACGAGATCCAGGAGTACATCCGCCGCGGCGCCGGCATCGGCACGCCGAACGAGATCGACGTGGCCATCGTCGAGATCGGCGGCACCGTCGGCGACATCGAGTCGCTGCCCTTCCTCGAAGCGGTGCGCCAGATGAGCCTGAAGATGGGCCCCAACACCTGCGCCTTCGTCCACCTCACCTACGTGCCGTGGATCGGCGCGGCGGGCGAGCTGAAGACCAAGCCCACGCAGCACACCGCGCAGAAACTTCGCGAGATCGGCATCCAGGCCGACGCCCTGCTGTGCCGCGCCGACCGCCGCATCCCGGACGACGAAGCCGAGAAGATCAGCCTCTTCACCAACGTGCCGCGCTGGGGCGTGATCTCCATGCCCGACGTCGACACCATCTACAAGGTGCCGCGCGTGCTGCACGAGCAGGGGCTCGACGGGCTGATCTGCGACAAGCTGCGGCTGAACACGCCGCCGGCCAACCTCAAGCGCTGGGACGACCTGGTGTACGAGCTGGAGCATCCGCGCGGCGAAGTCACCATCGCCATGGTCGGCAAGTACGTCGACCTGTCGGACAGCTACAAGTCGTTGAACGAAGCGCTGCGCCATGCGGGCCTGAAGAACCACATGCGCGTGAAGATCGAGTATCTCGACTCCGAGACGATCACGCCCGAGTCCGTGTCGCAGCTTTCGAAGTTCGACGCGATCCTGGTGCCCGGCGGCTTCGGCAAGCGCGGCATCGAAGGCAAGATCGCCGCGGCGCGCTTCGCGCGCGAGAACAAGGTGCCTTACCTCGGCATCTGCCTCGGCATGCAGGTCGCGACCATCGAGTACGCGCGCGACGTCGCCGGCCTGCAAGGCGCGAACAGCACCGAGTTCGATCCGCATTGCGCGCACCCGGTCATCGCGCTCATCACCGAGTGGCAGGACAAGGACGGCTCGATACAGACCCGCAACGAGTCGTCGGACCTCGGCGGCACCATGCGCCTGGGCGCGCAGAGCTCCGACGTCGCCCGGGGCACGCTCGCGCACAAGATCTACGGCGACGTCGTGACCGAGCGCCATCGCCACCGCTACGAAGCCAACGTGCATTACCTGGACAAGCTGCGCCAGGCCGGCCTCGTGATCTCCGCGATCACGCAGCGCGAGCGCCTGACCGAGATCGTCGAGCTGCCGCAGTCCGTGCATCCCTGGTACATGGGCGTGCAGTTCCACCCCGAGTTCAAGTCGACCCCATGGGACGGCCATCCGCTCTTCAACGCCTTCGTGCAGGCCGCGTGCGAGCATCAGGTGGCGATGGGTCGCAAGGGCTCCGGCCTGAAGGCCGTCGCATGAAGTTGTGTGGATTCGAAGTCGGGCTGGATCGGCCCTTCTTCCTCTTCGCCGGCCCCTGCGTCGTCGAGTCCGAGCAGTTGCAGATGGACGTGGCCGGCGCGCTGAAGGAGATCACATCCTCGCTCGGCATTCCCTTCGTCTTCAAGAGCAGCTACGACAAGGCCAACCGCTCCTCGGGCACGAGCTTCCGCGGGCCGGGCATGCAACGTGGCCTGGAAATCCTCGCGAAGGTGAAGAAGGAACTGAACGTGCCCGTCGTCACCGACGTCCACACCGAAGCCGAGATCGCCGAAGTCGCGAAGGTGGTCGACGTGCTGCAGACGCCCGCGTTCCTGTGCCGGCAGACGGACTTCATCCGTGCCGTCGCGCAGTCGGGCAAGCCGGTGAACATCAAGAAGGGCCAGTTCCTCGCGCCGGGCGACATGAAGAACGTCATCCAGAAGGCCCGCGACGCCGCGCGCGAGAAGGGCCTGCCCGAAGACAACTTCCTCGCCTGCGAGCGCGGCGCGAGCTTCGGCTACAACAACCTCGTCTCGGACATGCGCTCGCTGGCGATCATGCGCGAGACGGGCGCGCCGGTCGTGTTCGACGCCACGCATTCCGTGCAGTTGCCCGGCGGCCAGGGCACCAGTTCGGGTGGCCAGCGCGAGATGGTGCCGGTGCTCGCGCGTGCCGCCGTCGCCGTGGGCGTGGCGGGCCTCTTCATGGAGACGCATCCCGATCCCGCGAAAGCCCTGTCGGACGGGCCCAATGCAGTGCCGCTGAAGCACATGAAGGCGCTGCTCGAGACGCTGGTGGCGCTCGACCGCGTGACCAAGAAGAACGGTTACCTCGAGAACCGGTTCGACGCCTGAATTCAAACTACGAAGAGAAACCCGAGAATGAGCGCAATCGTTGACATCGTCGGCCGCGAGATCCTGGACTCGCGCGGCAACCCCACCGTCGAATGCGACGTGCTGCTGGAGTCCGGCACCATGGGCCGCGCGGCCGTGCCGTCCGGCGCATCGACCGGCTCGCGCGAGGCCATCGAGCTGCGCGACGGCGACCCCAAGCGCTACGGCGGCAAGGGCGTCCTGAAGGCCGTGGAGCACATCAACACCGAAATCTCCGAGTCGGTGCTGGGCCTCGATGCGTCGGAGCAGAACTTCCTGGACAAGACGCTGATCGACCTCGACGGCACCGAGAACAAGAGCCGCCTCGGCGCGAACGCGATGCTCGCCGTGTCGATGGCCGTCGCGCGCGCGGGCGCCGAAGAGTCGGGCCTGCCCCTCTACCGCTACTTCGGCGGCATGAACGGCTGCCAGCTGCCCGTGCCGATGATGAACGTGGTCAACGGCGGCGCGCACGCCAACAACAACCTCGACCTGCAGGAACTGATGATCATCCCCGTGGGCGCGCCGTCGTTCCGCGAGGCGATGCGCTACGGCGCCGAGGTGTTCCAGGCGCTGAAGAAGATCATTCACGACAAGGGCATGAGCGTGGCGGTGGGCGACGAAGGCGGCTTCGCGCCGAACGTCGCGAACCACGAAGCCGCGCTGCAGATGATCCTGGAGGCCATCGAGAAGGCGGGCTACCGGCCCGGCGAGCAGATCGCGCTGGCCCTCGACTGCGCGTCGAGCGAGTTCTACAAGGACGGCAAATACGAGCTGGGCGCCGAAGGCCTCACGCTCGCCGCGCCCGAGTGGGTCGACATCATGGCGAGCTGGGTGCAGAAGTACCCGATCATCAGCATCGAGGACGGCATGGCCGAAGGCGACTGGGACGGCTGGAAGCTGCTCACCGAACGCCTCGGCCGGCAGGTGCAACTGGTGGGCGACGACCTCTTCGTCACCAACACGAAGATCCTGAAGGAAGGCATCGAGAAGAAGGTCGCGAACTCGATCCTCATCAAGATCAACCAGATCGGCACGCTGACCGAGACGTTCGCCGCGATCGAGATGGCGAAGCGCGCCAACTACACGGCCGTCATCAGCCACCGCTCGGGCGAGACCGAGGACAGCACCATCGCCGACATCGCGGTGGGCACGAATGCCGGGCAGATCAAGACCGGCTCGCTCTCGCGCTCGGACCGCATGGCGAAGTACAACCAGCTGCTGCGCATCGAGGAAGACCTGGGCGACGTAGCGCAGTATCCTGGCCGCGACGCCTTCTACAACTTGAAGTGAAAAAACCGTGAGCCCCCACGCTCCGCACTTCGTGTCGTCGCTGCCCCCCGAGGGGGCGCAGGCATTCTAGGGGCGGCCCGTCGAATGCCTGCTCGCCTCGTCGCGCTGCTCCTGATCGGCCTCCTGGGCGTCGTCCACGCCCAGCTCTGGTTCGGTCGCGGCAGCGTCGGCGACGTGGCCGAGATGCGCCGCCGTCTCGAGCAACAGAAAACGCACAACGTGCAGGCGCAGCAGGGCAACGACCGGCTGGCCGCCGAGGTGCGCGACCTGCAGGAGGGCCTCGAGATGGTCGAGGAGAAGGCGCGCATGGAGCTCGGCATGGTCAAGCCCAACGAGATCTTCGTGAACTACGCCAAGCCGCGGTGAGCCTCGTCGAACTCGTCGCCGCGGTCATGGGGCTGGCCATGGTGGTGTGCAACATGCGCGAAATCCACTGGGGCTGGCCGCTCGCCATCGCGAGCTCGGCGCTCTACTTCTTCGTCTTCCGCGACAGCAAGCTCTACGGCGATGCGTCGCTGCAGGTCTTCTTCGCCGTCGTCGCGGCCTGGGGCTGGTTCCAGTGGCTGCGCGGCAAGCGGCCGGATGGCACGTCGCTGCGCGTGGCGCGATTGCCCCGACGCGGTGTCGCGCTCGTCGTGCTGGCCGGCGCGCTGCTCTGGCCGCTTTTCGGCTGGATCCTCGACACGTACACCGATACCGACGTGCCGTGGTGGGATGCGTTCCCCACGTCGCTCAGCCTCGTCGGCCAGTTCCTCCTCGGGCGGAAGTACATCGAGAACTGGATCGTGTGGATCGCCGTCAACGTCGTGAGCGTGGGACTCTTCGCGTACAAGGGCCTGTGGCTCACCGTGGGGCTCTACTCCGTCTTCATCGTGCTGAGTTTCATGGGCTGGCGGTCATGGAAGCAGCGCCTGCGGGCCGCGTGAACGCATGAAGCGACGCATCGCCCTGCTCGGCGCGGAGAGCACGGGAAAGACGCAGCTGTCGCTGGCGCTGCGCGACCACTTCCTCGCGTCGGGAGAACGGGTCGAACTCGTCGCCGAAGTGCTGCGCGAGTGGTGCGCGCGCGAAGGGCGCACGCCGCGGCCCGAGGAGCAGATGCCCATCGCGCAGGCGCAGGAGCGGCGGGTCGACGAAGCGTCCGCGCGCGCGGACGTCGTGATCGCCGACACGACCTCCGTCATGGTCGCGATCTACAGCGCGATGCTCTTCAAGGACGGGACGCTGTACCGCTTCGCCCTGGACCGTTTGCGGACCTACGACGTCGTGCTGCTGACGGGGCTCGACCTGCCGTGGGTGGCGGACGGCTTGTTTCGCGACGGCCCTTCGGTGCGCGAGCCGGTCGATGCGATGGTGCGCGCGGCGCTGGCCGACGCGGCGGTTCCCTATCGCGTCGTGTACGGCAGCGGTGCGCAGCGACTCGCGAATGCCCTCGCGGCCATCGATGCCACGCTCGCCGAGCCGCTGCCCGAGCGGAACAATCGGGCCTGGAACTGCGAGAAGTGCAGCGACCCCGAATGCGAGCACCGCCTCTTTCGCGATCTCATTGAACGGCGGAACTGACCGGCGGCTGATCCCCCGGCGCCGCGAAGATCTGCGCCGCATCCACCGCGTCGAAGCGGTACTGCTGTCCGCAGAAATCGCAGCCCACGTCGATCTCGCCGCGCTCCTCGATGATGCTGTCGGCCTCTTCGCGCCCGAGCCCGCGGATCATCGCGGTCACCCGCTCGCGGCTGCACGTGCAGGCGAAGCGCGGCGTCTGCGCGTCGAAGCGCAGCAGCTTCTCCTGCCAGAAGAGGCGGCGCAGGATCGTCTCGACGTCGAGCTCCAGCAGCTCGTTGGCCGTGAGGCTCGCGGTGAGCGTCGCGATGCGGTTGAAGTGCTCGTACATCGCTTCCTCGTCCTCCTGCGGCTGCCCGCCGGCGAGGTTGCCCTCGCCTTCCATCGGCAGGCGCTGGATGAGGATGCCCGCCGCGACCTTCTCGTCGGCCGCCAGCACGATCCGGGTGTCGAGCTGCTCCGACTGGCGCATGTAATGCTCGAGGACGTCCGACATGCGCTCCAGCGGCTCGCCGCGCGGACCGCGCAGGGGCACGACGCCCTGATAGGGCTGCTGCCCGGCTCGCTTGTCCTTCGGGTCGAGCGTGATCGCGCAGCGGCCGCCGCCCTTGACGTTGACGAGGTCGCTCAGGTGCGCATCGATGGGGACGTCGCCGATCACGTTCGCCGTCGCGCGCAGGCTCAGGTCGTGCTGCACTTCGCACACGGCGACCTTCACCGGCCCGTCGCCGAAGATCTGCATGATCAGGGCGCCGTTGAACTTGATGTTGGACTGCATCAACGCGCCGGCCGCGGCCATCTCGCCCAGCAGGCGCGCTACCGGCTCGGGCCATGCGCCCGTGTTCTCGTTCGCGCGGCGGCGCTGCAGGATGTCGACCCAGGCCGTGTCCAGGCGCACGATCATCCCGCGCACCGGCAGGCCGTCGAACAGGAACTTGTGCAGCTCGTCGGCCATCAGGCGATCTTTCGCAGACCCGTGCGGAAGCGCTTCGCGTTCTCCACGTAGTGTTCGGCGATGTGGCGCAGCATGGCGAAACCCTTCTCGTCCAGCGTGCGCACCACGCGCGCGGGCGAGCCGATGATGAGCGAGTTGTCCGGGAATTCCTTGCCCTCGGTCACGATGCTGCCCGCGCCCACGATGCAGTTCTTGCCGATCCTGGCGCGATTGAGAACGACGGCCTGGATGCCGATCAGCGAGCCTTCGCCCACGATGCAGCCGTGCAGCATGACCTGGTGGCCGACGCTCACGTTGTCGTGCAGCACGAGCGGCACGCCGGGGTCGGCGTGGAGCACGGAGGCGTCCTGCACGTTCACGTTGCGCCCGAGCGTGAGCTTCTCGGAGTCGCCGCGCAGGATGCAGCCAAACCACACGCTGGCGTTCTCGCCCATTTCCACATTGCCGATCACCTGCGCGGAGTCCGCGACCCAGGCGCCGGGGCCAAGTTTCGGCGCGATGCCGTCGAGTTCGTAGAGGGCCATGGAGGACAATTGTAGGGATGGAGCTTCGTCGGCAGGCGCTGGACGCCCTTTGTACCGCCAATCCGGCGCGGAAGGTGGCGATGACGCGCGAACTCGCGGCGTCCGCCGACGCGATGCCGCTGTCGAGCACGGCGCCGCCCGCCCCTGCCGGCGTGCCCGGCCGGCCCGAGCGGCCGCAGCTCATCCATGCGAGCAAGGTTCCGAAGCGGTCCCCGGCCAAGCCCGAGGGACTCGCCGCATTGCTGCATGCGATCGCGCACATCGAATTCAACGCGATCAACCTCGCGCTCGATGCGGCATGGCGATTCGAAGGCCTGCCGCGCGACTTCCACCTCGACTGGATCCGCGTCGCGGGCGAGGAGGCGTATCACTTCACGCTGTTGCGCGAGCATCTCGCGTCGCTCGGCTACGCCTACGGCGACTTCGATGCGCACGACGGGCTGTGGGCCATGTGCGAGAAGACGAAGGACGATGTCGTGGCGCGCATGGCGCTCGTGCCGCGCACGCTGGAGGCGCGCGGGCTGGACGCGACGCCGCAGATCCAGCAGAAGCTCAGGCAGGTGGGGACCCCCGCGGCGATGCGGGCGGTGGAGATTCTCGATGTGATCCTGCGGGATGAGGTGGGGCACGTCGCGGTCGGGAACCGCTGGTATCGCTTTCTCTGCGAGCGCGAGGGATTGGATCCGATCGCACACTACGACCGCGTCGCACTGCGTTACGCGGCCCCGAAGCTGTACCCGCCGTTCAACGTGGACGCGCGGCGCCGGGCGGGGTTCTCGGAGGAGGAGATGCACGTCATGCGGCTTGCGCATCCTGCCGCGGAGCGCTGAAGCGAGTTTCAGCGCCGATGGCAACGATCATCTTGCTGGCGTCGGCAAAATGATCCGTCCCGGCGCCCTTGCCGACGCCTAGATCCCGATCCGCAACACCGCGGGCAGCCGATCGCAAGTGAAGCGCTGCACACTGCGCAGCGACGGAATGCCCATGCCCCCAACGGCGGCAGGCCGGTCGCGGCAGCGCGGCCGGTCGACGACGCTCGGGCAGCCGCAGGCACATGATGCGGCCCGTGGCTCGCGCGGTTCAAGGCCGCGACTTGCGTCTGATCTTGTGGGGCCGTTGCGGCCCGACGGTGCGGCGCACGATCGTCAGCAGGCCCAGCATGACGACCGCGCCGCCCAGGGCCAGCCCGACCGAGGACGCTTCGATCGACCCATCGGCCGTTCCGCCCGCGAGCGTCGCCGCCAGCATGTCGCCGCCGATGAACGCGCCGAAAATTCCGACCGCGATGGCCTCGATGCGCTGGATCCAGCTATGCATCGACATCATGGCCGAGACGACGAGGCCGGCCACGCCACCGATGAGGCACCACAGGATCGGGTTGATGGGATCTCCTCAGCGGCGGTGCGTCGGCCGCGGCGGTGCGGCGGGCCCGCGGCGCTCGGGCAGGTGGCGGAACATGATGCGGCCCTTGTTGAGGTCGTAGGGGGACAGTTCCAGGGTGACGTCGTCGCCCGCGATCACGCGGATGCGGTGCTTGCGCATCTTGCCGCCGCTGTAGGCGATGAGTTCGTGGCCGTTTTCCAGCACCACGCGGAAGCGCGAGTCGGGCAGCACTTCCTCGACGCGGCCGCGCATTTCGATGAGTTCTTCTTTCGCCATCAATATCCTTCGATGAGGGTCCGGCCGCGCCCGCGACGATGAGCGCGGGCACGGCCGGTTGCGGCACGAGGCCGCGGGTGTGCTTCAGGGGGAGGGGCCAAGCGCACGGCGATGCGCTCGCAAGCTGACGGAGCCCGGAGGCTCGACCGCCTCGAGGCACGAAAGGAGGCGGGATCAGGGGATGCCTGAAGTGTACCCGCTTACCCGGTCTTGCGCTTCGACCGCGCTCGAAGCCCATGCTGCGGCGTATCATGGGCGCGCCATTTTCCGGTGAGCCCCGCGCTCCTCCCCCATGCCCGCCGCGCCCCTCTACATCCTCATGCACCCGGCGGACAACGTCGCCATCGTCGCGAACGACGGCGGCCTGCCCGAAGGCACACGCTTCGCGTCGGGCCTCGTCCTGCGGGACAAAGTGCCGCAGGGCCACAAGGTTGCGCTGGCCGACATTCCCGAAGGCGCGGCCATACGCCGCTACAACGTCCCCATCGGCTACGCGCTGAAGGACATCCCCGCGGGCAGCTGGGTCCACGAGCGCGTGCTGCGCATGCCCGATGCGCGCGGGCTCGACGACCTGCCCATCGCCACCGTCCGGCGCGAGCCGCTGCCGCCGCTCGAAGGCTACACCTTCGAGGGTTATCGCAACGCCGACGGCTCCGTGGGCACGCGCAACATCCTTGCGATCACGCAGACCGTGCAGTGCGTCGCGGGGGTCACCGATTTCGCGGTGGAGCGCATCCGCAACGAGCTGCTGCCGAAATACCCCAACGTCGACGGCGTGGTGGCGCTCGAACACGGCTACGGCTGCGGCGTCGCCATCGACGCGCCCGACGCGGTGGTGCCCATCCGCACGCTGCGCAACCTGAGCCTCAACCCGAACTTCGGCGGCGAAGTCATGGTGGTGAGCCTCGGCTGCGAGAAGCTGCAGCCCGAACGCCTGCTGCCGCCGGGCTCGATCCCCATCGCGGACCAGCGCGGCGAAGCGCTCGACGTCGTGTGCCTGCAGGACGAAGCGCACGTCGGCTTCATGTCGATGGTCGAATCGATCCTGCGCCAGGCCGAGCAGCACCTCACGCGGCTGAATGCACGCAGGCGCGAGACGGTGCCCGCCAGCGAGCTGGTCGTCGGCGTGCAGTGCGGCGGCAGCGACGCGTTCTCCGGCGTCACGGCCAATCCGGCGGTGGGCTTCTGCGCCGACCTGCTGGTGCGCGCGGGCGCGAGCGTGATGTTCTCCGAGACGACCGAAGTGCGCGACGGCATCGACCAGCTCACCTCGCGCGCGGCGTCGCCCGAGGTGGCCCAGGCCATGATCCGCGAAATGGCCTGGTACGACGCCTACCTCCAGCGCGGCCAGGTCGACCGCAGCGCCAACACGACGCCCGGCAACAAGAAGGGCGGGCTCGCGAACATCGTCGAGAAGGCGATGGGCTCCATCGTGAAATCGGGCTCGGCGCCGATCACCGGCGTGCTCGCGCCGGGCGAGAAGCTCAGGTCGCGCGGCCTCACCTATGCCGCGACGCCCGCGAGCGATTTCATCTGCGGCACCCTGCAGCTCGCGGCGGGCATGAACCTGCACGTGTTCACCACGGGCCGCGGCACGCCCTACGGCCTGGCGGAAGTGCCCGTGATCAAGGTCGCGACCCGCTCCGACCTCGCGCGCCGATGGCACGACCTGATGGACGTCAACGCCGGCAAGATCGCCGATGGCGAAGCGACCATCGAGCAGGTGGGCTGGGAGCTGTTCCAGCTGATGCTCGACGTCGCGAGCGGCCGCAGGAAGACCTGGGCCGAACAATGGAAGCTGCACAACTCGCTGGTGCTGTTCAATCCGGCGCCGGTGACCTGACGGTCCGCCACGCGGGCCATGCCCGCTCACGCGCGCGGATGATGCTTCGCGTGCAGCACCTTCAGGCGCTCGCGCGCCACGTGCGTGTAGATCGTCGTCGTCGAAATGTCCGCATGCCCCAGCAGCATCTGCACCGCGCGCAGGTCGGCGCCGTGGTTCAGCAGGTGCGTCGCGAACGCATGCCGCAAGGTATGCGGCGACAGCGGCGCCGTGATCCCCGCCGCCCGCGCCTGCTTCTTCACGATCTCCCAGAACATCTGCCGCGTCATGCCCTGCCCGCGCGCGGTGACGAAAAAGTCCTCGCTCTGCTGCCCGTTCAGGATCTGCGGCCGCGAATCGGCGAGGTAGCGGCGGATCCAGTCGCCCGCGACTTCGCCGAAAGGCACGAGCCGCTCCTTGCTGCCTTTGCCCAGCACGCGCACGATGTTCTCGTTCAGCCCGACGTTGAAGGTCTTCAGGCCCACGAGCTCGCTCACGCGCAGGCCGCTCGCATAGATCAGCTCCAGCATCGTGCGGTCGCGCAGGCCCAGCGGCGTGTCGGTGTCGGGCGCTTCGAGCAGCGCTTCGACCTGCGCCTCGGTCAGCGTCTTGATGTTCCGTGCGAGCCGCTTGGGCGGCAGCAGCTTGAGCGTGGGGTCGGCGTCGATGAGGCGTTCGCGCAGCGCCCAGCGGAAATAGCGCTTGAACACCGTGAGCCGCCGCTGGGCGGAGCTGTTCTTGCCGCCGCTGCGGGCCGCGAGATAGCCCTCGAGGTCGTGCGCCTCGGTCGCTTCGAGCGACTTGCCGCGCGGCGCGAGCCAGCGGCCGTACAGGGTGAGGTCGCGGCGGTAGGCCGCCAGCGTGTTCTTCGACAGGCCGTCCTCGAGCCAGAGGGCATCGACGAACGCATCGATGCCCTCGGCAAGGCCCGCCCGGATCGCCGGGATCGCCGGGATCGCCGGCGCCTGCGCGCTCACGGCCGGACGAGCCTCGCCGCGAAACTCAATCGAGCTTCAGCTTCGCCGTGTCCACGACCTTCTTGTACACGTCGTACTCGGCCTTGATCTGCGCGGCGAACTGCTGCGGCGTGTTGGCGATGATGATCGAACCCGTGTCCTCGATGCGCTTGCGCACGGCCGGCTCCTTCAGCGCGGTCACGGTCGCGTCGTGGATTCGGGTCACGACGTCCTGCGGCAGGCCCTTCGGCCCCAGGATGCCGTAGTAGGCCATGCGGTTCACCGGCTCCAGGCCGACTTCCTTGAACGTGGGCACGTTCGGCAGTTCCTTCAGGCGCTGCGGCGCGGCGACGATGATGGGGATGAGCCGGCCGTCCTTGATGAAGGGCAGCGCCGAGGGCAGGTTGTCGAAGATCATCGGCACCTGGCCGGCGACGGTGTCGTTCAGGGCCGGGCCCGCGCCGCGGTACGGGATGTGCGTGACGAAGGTGTTCGTCATGCTCTTGAACAGTTCCATCTGCAGGTGGCCGATGCCGCCCGTGCCGGACGAGGAATACGAGTAGCGGCCCGGCGAGCGCTTCACCAGGTCGAGGAAGGTCTTGTAGTCCTTCGCCGGGAAGCTCGGATGCACGGCGATGATGTTCGGCGTCGCGGCGATGTTGATGATCGGCGTGAAGTCGGTCGTCGGGTTGTACGGAATCTTCGGATTGATCGCGGGGTTGGCCGCCGTGGTCGACACCGTGGCCATGCCGAGCGAATAGCCGTCCGGCGCGGCGCGCACGGTCTCGGTCGCGCCGATCACGCCGCCGCCGCCGGCCTTGTTCTCGATGACGACGGACTGCCCCAGCGCCTTGCCGAGCGGCTCGGAGATCACGCGGGCGATGATGTCGGTGGTGCCGCCGGGGGCGAAGGGCACCTGCAGCTTGACGGGTTTGTTCGGATAGGCCTGGGCCAGGACCGCGGGCGTGGCAAAGACGGCGGCGGCGAGGACGGACAGTCCGAACACATGGCGGCGGTTCATTCGATGGCTCCTTGATGCTTCTGATCGCGATGGCGACCCGGTAATGCTAACCGCAACGCGCGCCTCGCTATCCTTGCGCGGTGAACTTCGCCGAGCTGCTCTTCCCCGAGTTTTCCCTGATCCTGTGCGGCTACCTGCTGTGCCGCTTCACCGCGCTCGACCGCACGGTCTGGGAGCAGGTCGACAGCCTCGTCTACTACTTCCTTTTTCCTCTCCTGCTCTTCCATTCGATCGTGCGCAGCCCGCTGCAGATCGGCGCCACCTCCAGCCTGATCGTGGCGGGGCTGCTGCTTGGCCTGAGCGGCATCGCGATGGCCTATGCGCTGCCCTACGTGCCCGGCCTGCGCCGCCACGTCGACCGCACGGCGCACGCGGGCGCGGCGCAGGTGGCCTTCCGGTTCAACTCGTTCCTTGCGCTCGCCCTCACCGAGCGGCTGGTCGGCGCGCCGGGCCAGCTGCTGATCGCGGTGGTCATCGGGTTCTGCGTGCCGATGTTCAACGTGGCGGCGGTGTGGCCGATGGCGCGGCACGGGAACACGGGCCTCCTGCGCGCCCTGCTGCGCAATCCGCTGATCGTCGCCACCGTCTTCGCCCTCTTCCTGAACTTCGCCGGCTTCCGCGTGCCGGCCTGGGGCGATCCCCTGCTCTCGCGCTTCGGCGCGGCGGCGCTCGTGCTCGGCCTCATGGCCGCCGGCGCGGGGCTGCAGTTCGGCGAGCTGGCCGCCTCGAAGGTTCTCACGGTGTCGGTGCTGGCGATCCGCCACCTCCTCACCCCGCTCGTCGCGTGGGGACTCGCGGTCGCGCTGCGGCTCGATGCGACGCAGTCCACCGTGCTGCTGCTCTTCTCCGCGCTGCCGACGGCTTCGAGCGCCTACGTGCTGGCGGCGCGCATGGGCTACAACGGACCCTACGTCGCCGGGCTGGTGACGCTGTCGACGCTGCTGGGCATGCTCAGCCTGCCGTTCGCGCTGGCTTTGCTGAACGCCCCACGTTAGCCGTGGCTCCGCGCAATCCGCTACCTCGGCAGGCGGGTCACCCGCCCGATGACAGGATCTACGACCCATCGCTCGGCCATGGACTGCATGGGCATTTCAAAAGCGTTCCGCATCCTGGACTGATTCTCGACCCACACGTCAAGAACCAACTCTCCGCCGGCTCCATCCCTCGGATTGGACGCCCTCACGAGGTAACACGGTCTTACGGCGCACCATATCGTGCGATCAGGGTTTCCCCGGATCGACAAAAGCCCTACGCCTTCGACGCGTTGCCGTACTCGGTGTCCCCCAAAGCGTGCGCCTTGAGTTGCGAACACTACCGTGAAATTCGACGTCGTCAGATGTGCCAGCGAGGGCTCGCCGGAGAGAGGTCTCTGCATACGCTTAGCTTCGATTTCTACAAATGAGGGATCAGGATTCATGACGAGCAAGCCCCACCGCTCCAGCCAACGATAGACGACTCGCATCGGATCAGGTTCTCCGTCGAACGCTGGGGACAGCACTCGCGGAAAAGCGTGGTGGTTGTGGTGAAGCGTCGCACCCATGGTGAGCGGTGACATGAGCACAAGGTTCGTCGAATTCCCTTTGGTCACGAACTTCGAGGAACCGACGCAATGACAAAGTCCATTGACGACGAACTCGGTGAAGAAATAGCCGACAAAAACCCGGAACGCTCCGAAATAGGCGAACCACTTCACAGCCAGATCCTCTCCCCCAATAGCCCACCCCAAACCGAAGGGAACCACAAAGCCTGCATACGAAATCAAAACGAAGCGTCTATCAAACCAGCTCAACAGGGCGTCATCGAGCATCTGACCCGCGTAGAAGCGCTTATCTGTAAGGATTCGGCTGAACTTCCATCCCATCGACGCCCACCAGAGACCCACTGTCAGCACACGCCACGGATCGGCACCGAACTGCCGGGGCGAATGGGGATCTCGATCGGCGACATCGACGTGTCGGTGGTGCCGCTTGTGATTGGCGACCCATTGGATCAAGCCGTCCTGACAGAGGAGAGTTCCCAGCAATGCCAAGCCACCCCGAGCCACGGCGTTCGTCTTGAAGCTGCGGTGCGTGAAATACATGTGGAATCCGGTATTGGCGCCGAGCGCTGTCGCAATGAATGCGACCGGAAGGACATATAGCGCATCCCACGGAGAGAGCAGCAACTCCCTTACTGCCACCGCACTTCCGAGAACGACGATGAACGTTGTCAAAAGAAAGTATGCGACACGTCGAGCATAGATCGCCGCGTCCATGTACACGACTTCGCCCTCGTCAAAGTGCGATATCGCCGCGATCACGAAGCGATCCTAGTCAACACGGTGACCGTGATAGCCCCGACCCCGACCAGCGACAAGCCGGATGCCGCTATCTGCGCCGAATAGATGACAGCAACCCCACCGTGAGATCGATCGTCATTCCACCCCATGTTGAGGCATCCACTAAGCGTGCAAGCGAAGCAAAAAAGATAGGCCGCGGCCGAAAACGCCACCATCGAGTAAGTGGCGTCCGGACCGAAGAGGCGTTCAAGAGCCAGTGCGAGGCAAATCAGCGAGAGTCCGCCGATGCAGGTGGAAAGGTGCGCGATTCTCCAGAGTTCCACCCGCTTCGAATCACCTCGACGCTTGCTCAAGCCGTGAGGAATTCCCAGCAACGTTCCCAAGCAGAAGAGGAGAACACCCAAGAAAAGATATACACCGGACGACGACGAGTTGATGTAGTTGGTCATGCGCCGACTGCTTCTGATTCACCACCCGCGAGGAAGCGCGCCACCCGCCGGACCACACCCTCGTCCTGAAGTATGCGCATGTGCCCGAGTCCGGCGGTATGGACGAACTGAGCACCTACGATGGATCGCGACACTCTCTCGCCGTCGCTAATTGGGATGTACTGATCCTTGGAGTCGTGAATCAGAAGGCATTGCGCTCGCACGGCAGGCCCGATTTCATCGAAGGAGAGCGCACCCTCAGCGCATCGATGAAGGCGCTCCATGAGCGGATACATCTTCTCGTGCGCCTTCGCGGGAAGACCCACCGTCCTCGCAAATCCACTCACAACATGACGCAATGAATACGGACAGGAAATGAGAACCGCGCGCTCGGTACGCAAGCCCCGCTGGATAGCGATGGCCGCGGCGGCAGCACCGAACGAGTGTCCGACTATTCCATACACAGGCCCGAACCGCAGCGCGGCATGTTCAACGGCCTCGGAAAACTCCACCAAAGTCGTCCTCTTCTTGACTGAAGACCCGTGTGCGGGGCCATCAAAGGAGACGACTCGATAACCACTCTCGACCAATCTAGCTGCGATCTTTACGAGTTGACTCTGCCTGCCCTGCCACCCGTGAACGAGCAACACTGTCGGACCGCTCTCACCCCACACAGTGGCAGCAAGGCTCTCATCGTCAAAGTCAAGCCTTTCGAGGCGACCGGAAGCCATGCCGGTCCTTTCCCAGTTCGCGGCCGGAAACCGACGCGGCGAATAGAACACGGCCACAGCCACCCGCGCGGCGAGCCTTGCGGAAACGGCGTTGAGCACCCAAAACAACCCGCGAAAACACCTAATCAACATTCACACTCTCCTTAACGGCGCCACCCATGATCTGCAGACAAAATGCTTGACGCGCCGACCAGCACCTTCACACGCGTACGCAAGCGAGAAAGACGGCCCCGAATCCAGCGTAGCAACGCGCCACAAGCGCCCATCAACTAGAAGCGACTGTCCTTTCTGGTCGAGCGAAGGAATGTCTTTCAAGGCGCCGAGACCTGTTCCCATCGCTTTGAGCAACGCCTCCTTGCGCGACCAGCAATCCCAGATCGAACGGGGGGTGACAAGTAGATGCTCGGCTTCCGACAGTTGGCGAGCAATGGCCTCCTCGACCTGTAGCGGCTTTCGGTGCGTTTCGATATCGACGCCGACCGCGGCTTTGCGGGCGAATGCGATCGCAACACCTCCTGCACAATGGGAGAGGCTTATCCTTATGGGATAGCGCTTCGCATTCGAGGAATTGAACAGTCGAGGGCTGCCGTCAGCCTCGCTCTGTAGCACGATCCGTCGTGGCTCAACACCCAAGTAACTTGCACCCAGCGCACGGGCAAAGAACCGAGACGCCAAGTATTCGACACGTGCCTGAGCGCAAAGAATGCGCTTTGCTTCTCGGCGCTCCGCAGCCGACAACCCAACAAGAAATCTTCTCGCAGATGGACGGCGAGACATCTCGAGAACCCAGACGTGGACGGCTCGAGTGGACGGGCCAACGCTCCAGAGTTTCCTCACGTCACGCACAGGCAACCGGATCCGGGATTTTTCTCGCATGAATCCGTGTGAGATTTACGGTGCCGGTATGAAAGCCGACGGCGAACACGCCAAGGTACTTCTCGTACTTCCGAAAGACTTCGTCACCAACGATCGCCAGCACTTCTTCACGGCGACTACGAAGATTTGCGAACCAGCACCGAAGCGTTCTGGCGTAATGCTCCCGGTCGTTGCGCAAGTCCACGATTTCAAAGAGCCCTTCGCACGCGGCAATGATCTCCGATAGTCGGGGGAGCTCGGACTCCGGGAACACTTCCCCGACGAAAGGATTTGGCTCCCGCTCATCGTAGTTCTCGTACAAGATGCTCTGCAACGAAATATCGCAGTCCATCGTAGAGTTAGCGTGACACCATTCAAAGAAGCGCCGATACGCTCGATGTTTTTCAGGACGGGTAAGCCCAACTCTCGCGAAGTGCTCGAATGCACCAATCGAAACTATCGCGTCGTACGGCTCGTGCGGACGGTGCCCTTCCCAGCCCTCGAGCCGCACGTCGACGTTGTTTCGCTTTCTGGCGTTGACCCAATCGACTTGTGCCTGGCTCAGGGTAAGGCCGGTCGCCTTTTCGACGTCGAATGCGACAACTGCCTTTTCGAGAAGCGCCCCCCATCCACATCCGACATCCAGAAGGTTCCTTTTTCGGTGCGCCTGAGCCTGCGTCAAATGGAAATCAAGTTTCCGGTTCTGCGCTTGTTCGAGCGTGTCTCCCTGGTCCCACAATGCGCACGAATAGGTCATGCTCGGGTCAAGCCACAACGCGTAGAACTCATTGCTAACGTCATAGTGCGCCTGCACCGCTCGTGCCGATGCTCCGACCGACTTCGCTGAGAGCGACACGGGTAAGTCGACACTACTCATGATCTGCTCCGTTGGCCAGCAGAGCGATGCGTATCGCTGCGCGTTCGATCGTGGGATGCTCATACATCAGCGTTGGATCGATGTCGCAGCCAAGCCAATCCATCAAGTCCCCGCTCATGGCAACGGCGGACGCAGAATCGACTCCATACTTGGTCAAAGGAATCGTACGCGATATTCGATCAGCGCGAATTCCCCGCAACTCCGAGACGTATCGAATGATCCACTCTTCCACTTCCGCTCTTGTGACCTGGAGGCGCGGCTGCGCAAACGAAAATTCGGAATCCTTCATGGGGCCTTCTGAAAAAGTTTGTGGTTTGCTATTTCTTTTTGTGCGAGCGTCCCTGAGTCAGGGCGGCGCACATCCGTACAGAAGTGGCTCCGCTTGTCTGAACAGCTTTCCCCGATTCTTAGGTGGATTCCGTGCGGGTTGCCAAGGGTGCAGAGATGTCCACGGCGGCGGGCGTCGCTTGCGACGAACGCACGACGCGGTGG
>NZ_JBFWNP010000052.1:0-36305 GCF_050250995.1 Ramlibacter sp. | reverse complement strand
GCCTTGGTCCGCTTGAGTCCGCCCAGGTCCACGCCGAGTCCGTAGTCGCGCAGGGACTGGTTCAGGAAGCCGGCGTGGCGCGATTCGTCGCGCGCCATGAAGCGCATCAGCTGCTTCATGTCGGGGTTGGTCACGTTCTTCTGGATTTCGTTGTACAGCACGCAGCCGGAGAACTCCGAGGTGAGCGAGCTGATCAGGAAATCGAGGAACTCCTGGCGCAACGCAGGCGACCAGGTGGGGGTGAGTTCCTCCACCTCCCGCGCGAATTCCTCGGTGCGCTGGAAATGATCGTGGTTGTTGTCGCCCTCGTATTCGGCCAGCATCGCGTCCCACTCGGCGCGCACCCGCGAGATGTCGATGCGGTCCATCGCCGCGAAGTCGGTGGTGTAGAAGCGGGGCGCGAGCAGGTTGTCGGCGCGGGCGCGCTCGGTCGCGTCGGCGGGGCTGGAGATTGCGGTGGCGTCCATGAAATACCTCGCGGGCGGTGCGGTTGGTGCGGTTGGGGGTGGTGTGCGGATGCAGTCAGTGGCGCGCGGACGCGGCGGGCAACAGGCGCGCGAACTCCGCGGCATTGACGGGGCCGAACGATTCCAGGTCGATCATTCGGCCTGTCGTCGGGTCATGCAGGGTCAGGCGGCCATCGGCGCGGCCCAGCAGCATGAAGGGTTGCTCGGGGCCGAACCCCTGGCGCTTGCGCTCGCGCGCGAGCCCGCGCAAGGTGCCGCGCACGAAGCCGGCCTGGCCGCTCACGGTGTCGACGACGCGCCCGCTCGCGGCGTCGATCACGGCGATGCTGCCGTCGGACCGGTCCTCGAATCGCAGCGCCCGTTCCGCGGCCACCGGTGCATCGGGCGCCCGGATCGTTTCGCCCGACAGGCGCACCAGGCCGGCGCCCAGCACCGCGCAAAGCGCCAGCGCGCCGACGGCGATCAAGGGGCCGCGTGGCATGGTCTGTGCCGCGTGGGGAGTGCCCGATGTCTGCATGGCGCGAATGTTCGTTGCGGCCTCAGGCCAGTTGCGCTTCGGCCCGCGTCCGGACCTCGCCCGCGACCTGGGCCGCCGGCAGCGGCTGCGGAGTGACGCCGGTCTCCGCCGACCAGGTGGCGGCGAGCAGGCCCGCGACTTCGCGCACGTGCGGAATGCAGCGCAGCATGGGCTCGGGCCGAGCCGCGCGCCAGGGACGCGCATGGGGCCAGAGGTGAACGTAGGCCACCTTCTCGCGGCCCGCGAGCTGCATCGGAATGTCGCCGATGCCGGTGGCGGCGTCTTCCCGCAGTCCGGCGCCCGCGAGCCGGCGCAGTGGCAGATTGAACGTCAGCGTGAGCACGATGCCCACGCGCATGACGACCCTGCGGTTGGTCAGCGTATAGACCGTGGTGCGGGCCGACAGCCGCGCCAGGACCACCAGCGTCGCGAGCGCGAACAGCGCCAGGGGCAACAGCCACAGCGCAGCCGCCGCGGCATCGCCGGCGGATCCGCCCTCCGACACGACGAACGCGGCGCGCAAGGCCAGCATGGCCGCGAAGTACGCGGCGAGCTGGCGGACATGGAAGGCGTGGCAGGCGAGCGCCCACCAGTCGGGGCCGCCCTGCCAGAGGATGTGTTCTCCCGCGGGCAGCGCCTCCGGCAATCCGTGCGTGGCCTCGAACTCGTGTTCATGCGCGGCGCTCGCCGCTTCGGCGGCGGATGGCTTCACAGCAGGGGCTCCTGCCGCGTCGGCGTCGCGTACAGCGTGCCGGCGCCGTAGTAGGCGACGATTCTTTCTTCTTCCAGGCGGGTGATCGTGTCGGCAACGCGCAAGCCCGGAACGTCCGCGAACTGGCTGGACAGGATCGACCGCACGCGGACGGCCCGGTCGCCGATGCGCGCGAAGGGCACCGGCACCAGCACATTGCGGCCGGTCGCAAGCCGCACCTCGAGATAGCGGAACATCACGTCGGAGCGATCCACCCAGATGTCGGCGACCGTTCCGGCCACCGCGCCATCGGCGCCCAGCACCTGCAGGCCGCGCGGGTCCGTGTCCTGGCGTGCCACGTCGTAGCCGGGAAGCACGCGCAGCGGCACGATCCGGTAGTCGCCTTCGGCGGTCACATCCGCAACATCCGCGCGATCGTTCCAGGCGCCGGGCCCCACGCCGGCGAGCAGCGGGTTGCCGGTGGGCACCAGCGGCGCCCCGGGCCAGCGTTCGTCGGGAACCGCATTGAGCGTCTGCGCCGTGCGCTCGACGCGCGGCGCGGTGACCGTGGTGCCGTCCTGCAGCACGTAGGACTTGGGCGAGGGCACCGACGGCCAGCCACGGCCCGCACCCCCGTCGCGGCGGGTGGGATCGAGCGGAAAGCCCTCGCGCTTGTTTTCGCGCAGCAGGTAGTAGATCAACCCCGCGAAGAAGATCCAGAAGGCGTAGAGCACGACCTGGGCAACGTCGATATAGGCAGTGATGGCTCCGGTGGGCATGAGCATCTCCTCGTCAAGAGTGAAGGGGTTCCATGAAGGGCTGGCCGGGTGGCTTCGCAGGGCTGCGCCGCCGCACCAGGGGCCCGAGGGCCACCAGCGTTGCGAACAACAAGGCGATTTCGAGGTGGTAAACGAAGCTGTAGCCGGTGGCGGTGTCGGCGAGGGCCTCGCCCAGCCGGCCGCCGAGGGCGAGGGTCGAGACCCCGTCGCGCAGCGTGCCGCCGAGCGCGAGCGCGACGCCCGCGCACGACGCCTGCACGGCGCCCCAGGCGCCCAGCGCCAGGCCGTGCAGGCCGCCGGTCTCCAGGGCCATCGCGGCGGTGAGCGTGCCGACGGTGAAGAGGCCGCCGCCGAAGCCGATCAGGACCGCGCCGAATCTGAACAGGCCCGGTGCGCCGAGCGGCGCGGCGAAGATGACGGCGGCGAAGGCGGCGATGCCGACCAGGGCGCCGGCCGCGGCGATGCGGTAGGGGTTGCTGCCGCGTCCCAGCCAGTGCGCTGCGAGCGCGAACGCCAGCAGGGCGCCACCGGCGCTGATCGCGGTCAGCTGCGTGGTGGCACCCACGGACAGCTTGAGGATCTCACCGCCATACGGCTCCAGGATGATGTCCTGCATGGTGAAGGCGGCGGTTCCGAGTCCCACCGTGACCAGCAGGCGCAAGGCCTGGCCCTGGCTGGCGAAGGCGCGCCAGGTGGCGCGGAACGCGGGCCGGGGAGCTTGCGGTGCGGGGCGCTGGCCGGGACGGCGCGGCTCCTGCTTCCACAACGCGTAGATGTTGACCACGATCGTCACGACCGCCGCGCCCTGCACGACCTGGATCAGGCGCAACTGGCTGAAGTCCGAGAGCAGGGCGCCGAAGGCGAATCCGCTCACCACCATGCCCACCAGCAGCATCACCTGCATCAACGCCACGATGCCGGGGCGCGATTCTTCGGTGGCCTGGTCCGTGGCGAGCGCCAGGCCGGCGGTCTGGGTGATCTGCATGCCGGCGCCGGTCATCAGGAAGGCCAGGGCCGCGCTGGCGTGGCCGAGCCACGCCGGAGCCCGGGTATCGCCGGACAGCAGGATGAGCGCGAACGGCATGATGGACAGGCCGCCGAACTGGATCAACGTGCCCATCCAGATATAGGGCACGCGCTTCCAGCCCAGGGCCGACCGATGGGTGTCGGAGCGGAAGCCGACGAGCGCGCGAAACGGCGCGAACAACAGCGGCAGCGCCACCATGGCGGCGACCAGCCATGCCGCGACTCCCAGCTCGACGATCATCACCCGATTGAGCGTGCCGATCAGCAGCGCCGCCGCCATGCCCACGGTGATCTGGAACAGCGACAGGCGCAGCACCTTCAGCAGCGGCAGCTCCGGCGTCAGCACGTCGCCGAACGGCAGGAAGCCAGGGCTGAGCCGGGTCCAGCCGATTGCGAGCGTGTCGGAAATGCGCTTCATGATGTCCCCTCAGCGGCGCACCAGTTCGAGGGCATGCGACTTGTAGAAGCCGCTGGAAATGCGCTCGTCGCGTCCCGGCGCCCAGCCCGCGAGGGCCGGCGCCTGCGCCATCATGTGCAGCAGTTCCCGTTGCGCAACGGGTTCGATGAAAGGAGCCCGGTTGCTCCTCGGGAACAGGCGGCCCACCGCGATCATCGTCCGCAGCAGGGGCGTGCCCGGTGCGAAGGTGAACAGGATGGAATGACGGGTGCGTTGCGCGAGGCTCCCGAGCACTCGCACCACGTCCTTGCCGTCGTAGTGGATGAGCGAGTCCATGCCGACCACATGATCGAACTCGCCGAGTTCGGGCGCGAGCATGTCGCCCGAGACGAAGGCGATGCTGCCCCGGCCCAGGTCGCGCGGCGTGCGTTCGCGGGCGAGTTGCACCAGCGTGGGCGAGAGGTCGATGGCGACCACCTCCGCGCCGCGCCGTGCGGCCTCGACCGCCAGCGCGCCGGTGCCGCAGCCCGCATCCAGCACGCGCGAACCGGCGAGGTCGGCGGGCAGCCAGTCCAGCAGGGTGGCGCGCATGCGATCGCGGCCGGCGCGCACGGTGGCCCGGATGCCGCCCACCGGGGCCGTCGAGGTGAGCCGCGCCCAGGCGTCCACGGCGGTCCGATCGAAATAGGTTTCGATCTGCGCGCGGCGCTGCCGGTAGCGCGTCTCCACGAGAGTCATGCCGGTGTCGTTCACTGCGGGTCCTGTGCGATGGTCAGTCGAAGCCGAGGAGGTCGAAGATGTCGCGGTCCTTCATCGGCACCGCGCTCAGCGGGGCGGCGCCGAGCCACAAGGCCGCCGCCAGCCGCATGTATTCCTTTTTCACCGCGTCCAGTTCGGGCGAGTCTTCCATCTCGAACAGCGTGGACTTCTTCAGGCGGCTGCGCCGGATCACGTCGAGGTCGGGAAAGTGCGCCGCGAGCTTCAGTCCGATCCGCTCGTTGTACTTGTCGATCTGATCGGTGTCCTTGCTGCGGTTGGCGATGACGCCGCCCAGGCGGACGTTGTAGTTCTTCGCCTTCGCGCCGATGGCCTGCACGATGCGGTTCATCGCGAAGATGGAATCGAAATCGTTGGCCGTGACGATCAGCGCGCGGTCCGCGTGCTGCAGGGGCGCGGCGAAGCCGCCGCACACCACGTCGCCCAGCACGTCGAAGATCACCACGTCGGTGTCTTCCAGCAGGTGATGTTCCTTGAGCAGCTTGACGGTCTGGCCGACCACGTAGCCGCCGCAGCCGGTGCCGGCGGGCGGGCCACCCGCTTCGACGCACATCACGCCATTGAATCCGGGGAACACGAAGTCTTCGACACGAAGCTCCTCGGGATGGAAGTCCACGGTCTCGAGCACGTCGATCACCGTGGGGAGCATCTTCTTGGTGAGCGTGAAGGTCGAGTCGTGCTTGGGGTCGCAGCCGATCTGCAGCACGCGCTTGCCCAGCAACGAGAACGCCGCCGAGAGGTTCGAGGAGGTGGTGCTCTTGCCGATGCCGCCCTTCCCGTAGATCGCGAACACCTTGGCATTGCCGATCTTCACGCCCGGGTCCAGTTCCACCTGCACGCTGCCCTCGCCATCGGGCCGGCCGGCGCGCACGCCGGGTCGACCCACTTTGGGGTAGGGCAGTGCAACGACTTCACTCATGCTGATACTCCTTCATGGACACCCTCGAGCCGGTCTTCCAGCTCCTCGCCGGCCCGCCGCAAAGCTTCCAGCACTGCCGCATCGGGCGTCCAGAATTTGCGTTCGGATGCTTCGAGCAGGCGGTTGGCCACGCGTGCCGAAGCGGTCGGATTCAGTTTCGCGAGACGCTCGCGCATCGCGGGGTCCAGCATGAAGGTCTCGCTCAACTGCTGGTAGACCCACGGTTGCACCTGGCCCGTCGTGGCAGACCAGCCCATGGTGTTGGTGACGTGCACTTCGATCTGGCGCACGCCTTCGTAGCCGTGCTTGAGCATGCCCTCGTACCACTTCGGGTTGAGCATCCGGGTGCGTGTTTCCAGCGCCACCTGCTCGGTCAGCGTGCGAATCGTGCCGCCACCCAGGCTGTCGCGGGTCTGGTCGCCGATATACACAGGCGCCACTTCCGCGCCGGCTCCCGATTTCGCGCGCTTGATGGCACGGCTGATTCCGCCCAGCGTGTCGAAATACGTGTCCACGGTCGTCACGCCCAGTTCGACCGAATCGAGGTTCTGGTAAGCCAGGTCCACGCCGGTCAGGATGCTCTGGAGCAGTTTGGGCTGCTGCATCGGCCGGCCGCCGCGTCCGTAGGCAAAGCCCTTGCGGCGGCTGAAGGTTTCCGCGATTTCGTCGCCGTCTTCCCAGCGGCTGTTGTCGATCAGGCTGTTGACGTTGGAGCCGTATGCGCCTTCCGCATTGCCGAAGACACGCAGGGAAGCCGTCTCGAGGTCGCCCCCATGCTCGGCCTGGTAGGCCAGCGCGTGCTTGCGGATGAAGTTCATCTCCACCGGCTCGTCGGCCGCCGCGGCCAGGAAGGCGGCTTCGGCCAGCAGCTTGATCTGCAGGGGCAGCAGGTCGCGGAAGATGCCGGAGAGCGTGATGACCACGTCGATGCGAGGCCGGCCGAGCGTCTCCAGCGGAAGCAGCTCGGCGCCGGCCAGCCTGCCATAGCCATCGAATCGCGGCCGCGCGCCCATCAGCGCCAGGACCTGGGCAATCGGCCCGCCTTCGCTCTTGAGGTTGTCGGTGCCCCACAGCACCATGGCAATCGACTCCGGAAAGGCGTGGCCGTCCGCCATGTGCCTGTCCAGCAGGCGCTGGGCCTGCAGCGCTGCGTCCTTGACCGCGTAGGCGCTGGGGATGCGGAACGGATCGAACCCGTGCAGGTTGCGGCCGGTGGGAAGGATGGCGGGCGTGCGCAGCAGGTCGCCGCCGGGGGCGGGCCGCAGGAAACGGCCGTCGAGTGCCCGCAGGATTCCGGCGATTTCGTGGTCCTGCGCCATCAGGGCGTCGGTGGCGGCGAGTTCCTTCAGCAAGGCGAGCGCCGCCGGATCGGCCACGGCGCCGTGGGCGGCCAGCGCCTGCTCGGGCGTGCTTCCAGCCACCAGGTCCTCGATCCACGCACGAGCGGGCCGGGCGTCGTGCGACGCCTCGGCAAAGGCCATCAGCAGGTCGACACGCTCGCTGGCCGTCGGCGCCTGACCGACGACGTGGAGGCCGTGCGGGATCAGCGTGTACTCGAGTTCGAGCACCGCTTCCTTCAGCGCGGCGACACGGCACTCGGCATCGCCTTGCCACGGCGGCTCGGCCGCGGCCAGTTCGAGTTGCGCCGCCTGGGCCTGCACCATCACGGCCAGCGCACTGCGCTCGGCCTGCGCTTCGGGCTCCAGTCCCAGATAGCGCTCCAGCGCTGCCTTGAGGTCCGACAGGCCTTTGTAGAGGCCGGCCTGCGCCACCGGCGGCGTGAGGTAGCTGATCAGGGTTGCCGCGGCGCGCCGCTTCGCGATCGTGCCTTCCGAGGGGTTGTTGGACGCGTAGAGATAGAGGTTGGGCAGGTCGCCGATCAATCGGTCCGGCCAGCACGTCGCGGTCAGGCCGTTCTGCTTGCCCGGCATGAATTCCAGCGCACCGTGCGTGCCGAAGTGCAGCACCGCGTGGGCCCCGAAGTCTTCGCGCAGCCACCGGTAGAAGGCGGAGAAGGCATGCGTCGGCGCGAAGCCCTTCTCGAACAGCAGGCGCATCGGATCGCCCTCGTAGCCGAAGGCGGGCTGGATGCCGACGAACACGTTGCCGAAGCGCTCGCCGAGCACGAAGATGCCGGCGCCGTCGCTTTCGTGGCGGCCGGGAGCCGGACCCCACTGGGCTTCGATCTCGGCGAGGTATCGCTCGCGCCGCACGTGGTCTTCGGCGCCGATGCGGGCATGCACGTTGGCCCGGGCGCCGTGACGCGCGGCATTGCCGTTGATGATGCGCTCGCGCAGGTCGTCCACGCTGGCCGGCAGGTCGACGCGGTAGCCTTCGCGCTGCATGGCGGCCAGCGTGTTGTAGAGGGACTCGAACACGCCGAGAAAAGCGGCGGTGCCGGTGTTGCCGGCATTGGGCGGGAAGTTGAAGACGACGGCCGCGACCTTGCGCTCGGCGCGCAGCGATCGGCGCAGGTCGACCAGTTTGCCGACCCGGGCCGCCAGAGTATCCGCGCGCTCGATGCAGCTATGCATGTCGTGCGTCCCGGCGACATTCTCGAACTTGCACGCGTGGGCGCAACCGGTGCAGGCGATCTGCGTGGCGCTGCCGCGCCCGCCATACACCATCGAGCCCGTGGCGCCATCGAGTTCGGGGATGGCGACCATCATCGTCGCTTCCACCGGCAGCAGTCCGCGCGGCGAGGCGCCCCACTGGTCCAGCGTCTGGAACTCCACGGGCGTGACCGCGAGATAGGGCACGTCGAGCCGCGCCAGGACCTCTTCGGCCGCACGGGCATCGTTGTAGGCCGGGCCGCCGACGAGGGAGAAGCCGGTGAGCGACACCAGGGCGTCGATCGTGGGGCGGCCGTCCCGGGTGAAGAACGCATCGATCGCGGGCCGGTTGTCCAGTCCGGTGGCGAACGCCGGCACCACTTTCAGGCCGCGCGCTTCCAGCGCGGTGAGCACGCCGTCGTAGTGCCCCGTATTGCCGGCCAGCAGGTAGGAGCGCATCAGCAGAACCCCGACCGTGCCCCGCTTGCCGGTGGTCGCCACCAGGGGCAGGTCGTCCAGACAGGCCGACAGGCGCGTCTTCAGGCGCGGATGGTAGATGCCCACCTCCGGGTACTCGACCGGGGCGTGGACCTTGACAGCGCCGCGCAGGACTTTGCGCGGGCCGTCGGCATAGCGGTCCACCAGGAAATGCACCATGTGCGCAACGTTGTCTTCCGAGCCGGCGAGCCAGTACTGCAGCGTCAGGAAATAGGCGCGGACATCCTGGGCGGTTCCGGGAATGAAGCGCAGGATCTTGGGCAGCCGCCGCAGCATCTTCATCTGCTGCGCGCCGGCGCTGGCCTTGCCGCTGTTGTCGCCATTGTTGCTGGCAGTCGGCTCGGCGCTCTTGCCGCGCAGCCGCTTGAGCAGGGCCATCGGGCCGCTGGCCGGCGCATCCATGCTGAACTTGCCCATGCGCGTGAGCTTCATCACCTCGGGCGCGGACATCCCGCAGACCATGGCATCGCAGCCGTCGCGGCGCGCCTTCAACGCGGGCAGGACCGGCAGGAAGTGTTCTTCCATGAACAGCATCGTGACGATCACGATGTCGGCACGGGCGATGTCCGCCCTGCAGCGTTCCAGGGCCTGCGCGTCATCGCTCCATTCGGCCGCCGCATGCACCGACAGGGTCAGACCGGGGATCCTGCGTGCCAGCCTGTGGTTGGCCCGCCCGGCCGCGCTGGCGAGATGGCTGTCCATCGTGACCAGCACCACCCGCATGGGGGGCGAGGCGGGCGCCATGGCCTTCTTCGCTTCAGCGGCTGAAATGGGCTTTGGCATCGTAGAGGGTCTCGATGGTGATGAGAGGAACGCCCCGGTCGCGTGCGAACGACTCGGTGTTGCGGCGCGCCTTGCCGCGCACGAAGAAGGGGATCTTGCGCAGCTCTTTCTCGGCGTCGGCGCCCCAGACGGCCACCGCCCCGGCGCTGGGGCCTTCCTGCGCCGGCAGCGGCGGGGAACGAGTGGCGGCGGCAGCGCCCCCCAGGTGCGAGGGCGCCGCGTCCTCATGGAATTCGGCGTCGCCGCGGAACATCCCGATCAGGTGTTCCTCGAGGCCCATCATCAGCGGATGAACCCAGGTGTCGAACAGGACGTTGGCACCCTCGAATCCCATCTGCGGCGAATACCGGGCCGGAAAATCCTGCACGTGGACCGGCGCGGAGATCACCGCGCAGGGAACGCCGACGCGTTTGGCGATGTGGCGTTCCATCTGCGTGCCCAGCACCAGCTCGGGCTGCAGCGCGATGATCTTCTCCTCGATTTCCAGGTAGTCGTCGCTGATCAGCGCTTCCACGCCATACGACTTGGCGGCTTCGCGCACTTCGCGCGCGAACTCGCGGCTGTACGTGCCGATGCCCACCACGGTCAGGCCCAGCTCGCGGCTGGCGACGCGCGCCGACGCCACGGCATGTGTCGCGTCACCGAAGATGAAGACACGCTTGCCGGTGAGGTAGGTCGAGTCCACGGAGCGCGCATACCAGGGCGCACGGGCCTCGGCGTTGGCGAGGACGTCAGCCGGATCGATGCCGGCGAGTTGCGCCACTTCGGCGATGAAGTCCTGGGTGGCCCCGATCCCGATCGGCACGGTCCGGGTGAATGGCTGGCCGAAGCTGCGGGTCAGCCACTGCGCGGCCAGCGTGGCGATCTCGGGGTAGAGCACGACGTTGAAGTCGGCATCGCGAAGGCGACCCAGGTCGGCCGGCGTCGCGCCCAGCGGCGCCACCACGTTGACGTCCACGCCGAGTTGCGCGAGCAGGCCGCTGATCTCGCGCAGGTCGTCGCGGTGGCGGAATCCGAGCGCCGTGGGTCCAAGGATGTTGCAGCGCGGACGTCGGCCTTCGGGACGCGTGGCGATGGGCGACGGGGCGCCCGCCAGCGCGCGCACCATCTGGTAGAAGGTTTCCGAGGCGCCCCAGTTTTCCTTGCGCTGGTAGGAAGGCAATTCCAGTGCAACCACCGGCACCGGCAGGTCCAGCGCCCGGGCCAGGCCGCCCGGGTCGTCCTGGATCAGTTCGGCGGTGCAGGACGCCCCCACCAGCATGGCTTTGGGTTCGAAACGCTCGAAGGCTTCGCGCGCCGCGGTCTTGAACAGCTCGGCGGTGTCGCCACCGAGATCGCGCGCCTGGAACGTCGTGTAGGTCACGGGCGGGCGTTTCGGCAGCCGCTCGATCATCGTGAACAGCAGGTCGGCGTAGGTATCGCCCTGGGGCGCATGCAGCACGTAGTGCACGTCCTGCATGGCAGTGGCGACGCGCATCGCGCCGACGTGCGGCGGACCTTCGTAGGTCCAGAGCGTGAGTTGCATTCGCTTCAGGCCGCCAGTCGAAGCCGGCGCACCAGGGGCCGGCTGAAAAGTTCTGCAAGGTCGCCCGCCTGGTCGTACCCGTGGATCGGCGTGAACACCAGCTCGATGGCCCATTTGGTCGTCATGCCGCGCGCCTCCAGGGGGTTCGCCAGCCCCAGGCCGCAAACCACGATGTCCGGGTGCGCGGCGATGCAGCGATCGAGTTGCTTGTCCACGTCCTGGCCTTCCGACAATGCCGTTCCCTTCGGCAGCAGCGCCAGTTCTTCGGCCAGGTGCTGGCGGTGCAGGTAGGGCGTGCCGACTTCCGCCAGGGTCATGCCCAGCTCGCGCGACAAGAACCGCGCCAGCGGGATTTCGAGCTGCGAGTCGGGGAAAAAGAAGATCCGCTTGCCGGCGAGTTGCTCGCGTTGCCGCGCGAGCGCCACGCTGGCGCGCTGGCGGGCGGGCGCGGTGACTTCCTCGAAACGTGCTGCGTCGACGCCGAAGGCGGTCGCCGCGGCCTGCAGCCAGGCGCTCGTGCCCTCGATGCCCAGCGGAAACGGGGCCGCAAGCCGTTTTGCGCCGCGCGCCTCGAGTGCACGTGCGGTATCCGCCAGGAAGGGCTGGGCCAGCAGGAAACAGGTGTTGGGCCCGACGTGGGGCAGGTCGGTGGCCTGGCGCGGGGGATAGAAGCGCACGCTGGCGATCCCCATCCGCGCGAAGAGGCGAGCGAACTGATCCTCGACCACGTCGGCCAGCGCGCCGACCACCAGCAGTTCCGGCGCACCGGAGGCCGGCGGCAGGCTGGGCACCAGGGAAGCGAGGCAGGCATCCTCGCCCTGGGTGAACGTCGTTTCGATGCCGCTGCCCGAGTAGTTCAGCACCCGCACGTCGGGCATGAACTGCGAGGACAGGCGCGACGCCGCCCGGGACAGGTCGAGCTTGATGACTTCGGAAGGACAGGAGCCGACCAGGAACAGCAGCTTGATCTCGGGCCGCCGCTGCAGCAGCCGGCCGACGACCCGGTCGAGTTCGGCATTGGCGTCGGCCAGGCCGGCCAGGTCGCGCTCGTCGATGATGGCGGTGGCGAATCGGGGTTGCGCGAAGATCATCACCCCTGCCGCCGACTGGATCAGGTGGGCGCAGGTGCGCGACCCCACGACCAGGAAGAACGCGTCCTGGATCTTGCGGTGCAGCCAGATGATGCCGGTGAGTCCGCAGAACACCTCGCGCTGGCCGCGTTCGCGCAGCACCGGCGCGTCCGAACATCCGCCACCCGATTCCGCGCGGATGGGGATCACCGTGCTCACCGGACCATCCTCCGCGTCGTGGGCTGCGGGACGATGAGCCTTGGGGCGCTCTGGTCGAGTCGCGCCGCCCGCAGCTTCAGCAGGAACTGGGTGGCATTGATCACGTAAGTGGCATACGCCGCGAGCGCCAGATACATCAGGCCCTGGGCATCGAGGGCGCCGGTGAACAGCGCCGCCAGGTAGGCCGTGTGCAGCGTCAGCACCAGC
The DNA here is from genome assembly GCF_050250995.1 of Ramlibacter sp. GTDB lineage: Bacteria > Pseudomonadota > Gammaproteobacteria > Burkholderiales > Burkholderiaceae_C > Ramlibacter. The sequence continues at coordinate 23,878 of NZ_JBFWNP010000052.1, read as the reverse complement.
ATGCTGAACACGTCCTCCCAGTAGAAGGCCGGGGCGAACAGGTAGCGGCCGAAGACCACTTTCTCCCAGACGCAGCCGGTCACCATGATCGTGTAGAGCAGCAGCGTCTTGACCACGACCGACACGGTGGCGTCCAGCCAGCCCTGTCCCGTCAGCAGGAAGCGCAGGACCAGCCCCAGGCTGACCAGGAAGACCAGGAACTGAATGGGGGCGAGCACACCCTGCACCAGCGTCCAGATCGTGGAGTCGCGCCGTTGACGTTCTTCGGCGGTGTAGAGGGGAAGGCCCATGCGGCCAATTTATCCCTCGCCGCGAAATGTGTCAACTGAACATGACGTAATCAAAACTTGACACCGCTGTGAATGCTAGTAGAGTTTTTCCCGGCACCCGAGATATGTCTTTGACGGCAGCATCGTCCAGCGGTAAAAAGTCACTCCGGAGCCAAGGGTACGGGCTTCGTCTGTCAGAAAAATTTCTGGATCGAGGCCCCTTGATGCGAGGAGACAAAACGATGAGAACGTCCACGGACGAGGTGCGCGTGGAAGATTGCGGGGGGCGGGATGGCCAGTCGACGCATTGGCTCGCCGAAGGGCAATTCGCGACGGAACGCGCAGCGCCGGAGGTTCCGCTCGGGGATGCCGGCTCCAGCGCGGCGGACCTGCACATCGCGGTCCTGGTGCGCGCGATCGAACTCGAAATCATCCCGCGGCTCATGCTGGCCCATCGACACCCGCAACTGCATCAGTGCCTCACGTTGACGGCGTCGTCTGCCGGGCAGATCGGCAGCGGCGATGTCGAGGAATTGGCCAGGCTGGTGCTGTCTCCGGACGACGACGTGGCCCGTAGCTGCGTCGAGACCTTGCGGCAGCGTGGCTTGACCGTGGAAACCCTGTGCCTGGATCTGCTGGCGCCGGTGGCCCGTCACCTCGGCGAGTTGTGGGAGCAGGACCTGTGCGACTTTGCCGATGTGACGCTCGGGCTCGGGCGCTTGCAACTGGTGCTGCGGGAGCTGAGTCCCGCCTTTGGAGAATCGTCCGGACGGCCAGCCAGCGGACGCCGCATCCTCCTGCTGCCGAGTCCGGGCGAGCAGCACACCTTCGGGCTGGTCATGGTGGCTGAACTCTTTCGCCGCGCCGGCTGGGATGTCGCGGGTAGCGGCTGGGAGGCTGGCGCAGACCCGGTGGTGATGGTGCGACAGGAGTGGTTCGACCTGGTGGGCTTCTCCCTGGCCGCAGAAATCCATCTGAGCCCCCTCGGCGAATGCATTCGCAGCGTCCGCCAGGCGGCCTTGAATCCCCACGTGGGCATAATGGTCGGCGGACCGGTGTTCTCCCAACATCCGGAATATGCGGCGCTCGTGGAGGCGGACGCGGTAGCCAGCGATGGCCGGCAGGCGACCGAGCTGGCCGAACGACTGGTCGAGAGCAAGCCCCGTTTCGCGGAACGTGGCGTTCGCTCATGCGAGTGTCAGCCATAGATAGATGCAGAAAGAATTGAATGCCGCAGGGAACGCGAGAGCACCTCATTGGGCATTTTGAGAATCCCGAGCAGTTCCTTGCTGGTCTGACGACCGATGTCACCGCCTCGCTGGTCACCGCCGCCGCCGACGTCGTCCTGGTCGTCGATGGCGAAGGCATCATTCGAGACTTGGCCTTTGGCAGCGACGAGCTGATGCGCCACGGCTACCAGGCCTGGCTGGGCCAGGCCTGGGCGCAGACCGTCACGATCGAGAGCCGGCCCAAGGTCGAGGCCATGCTCGCCGACGCCCGTTCCGGCAGCGGCTCGCGCTGGCGCCAGGTCAACCACCCGTCCGCCGATGGCGCCGACCTCCCGCTGTCGTACTCGGTCGTGCCGGCGCGCAAGCGTGGCAAGGCCAAGGGCGTGGAGTCCGGCCACACGATGGCGTTCGGGCGCGACCTGCGTGCGCTGGCGGCGATGCAGCAGCGCCTGGTCAGCGCGCAGTTGTCGATGGAGCGCGATTACTGGCGCCTGCGACATCTCGAGACCCGCTACAGGCTGCTGTTCCAGGTATCGTCCGATGCGGTGCTGATCCTGGATGCGACAACCGAAAAGCTGGAGGATGCCAATCCTGCCGCCTACGCCCTGTTGGGTGATGACGCGCGCAGAACCGGCTGGACCCTGGCCGACAGCCTGGACGCGGCTGGCCAGGCCACGCTGAAGCAAGTCTTCGTGGGCTTGCTGGCCAGCGGCCGCGCGGCGCCGGTGTCCGTGCGTCTCGCGGGCGGCACGGATGAAATGACCTTGTCCGTGTCCCTGTTCAGGGAGGAAAAGTCCAGCCACTTCCTCGTGCGCATCACGGCACCGGCGCCTGTCGCCACGCCCGAGGCGGCGGTGGGCAAGCGTCTGCTGGTCGACGCCGTGGAGCACGGTCCCGATGCTTTTGTGGTCTCCGACCTGCAGGGGCGCATCCTGACCGCGAACCGCGCCTTCCTGGAGCTGGCGCAGGTCTCCAACGAAGAACTGGTGCGTGGCGAGTCCCTGGACCGATGGCTCGGGCGCGGCAACGTGGAATTGAACGTGCTGATCACCACCTTGCGCCAGCGTGGCGCGGTGCGGCTGTTCGCCACCAGCCTGCGGGGGGAATACGGCTTGACGGTCGACGTCGAGATTTCGGCCGTCGCGGTGACCGAGGGCGAGCAGCCCTGCCTGGGTTTCGCGGTGCGCGACGTGAGCCGGCGCCTGAGCGACGATGCGCGTGTCGGCAAGGAACTCCCGCGCTCGGCCGGCCAGATGACCGAGCTGGTCGGCCGGGTCCCGCTCAAGGACATCGTGCGTGAAACCACCGACCTGATCGAGCAGCTGTGCATCGAAGCCGCACTGGAACTGACGGGCGACAACCGGGCCTCGGCCGCCGAGATGCTCGGGCTGTCCCGGCAAAGCCTGTACGTCAAGTTGCGCCGCTTCGGCATCGGCGACACGGTGGCCGAGGGATAGCGCCCGCGTGGAGGTGGATCTGGCGGGCCGCCTGCGGGCCGAGACGCGCGTGCTGCACGCACAAGTCGAGCGCAGTCCCTTCGTGGCGCGGCTGCTTGCGGGCCAAACGGACAGGGCGGCTTATTGCCTGTTGCTGCGCAACCTGCATCCCATCTACCTGGCACTGGAAGAGGGGGCCGCGCGGCTGTCCGACAGCGCGTCGATCGCGCAGCTGTTCGCGCCAGGCCTGGCCCGACTGGCCGCCCTCGAAGCCGACCTCGATTTCCTCGCGGGGCCGGACTGGAGGCAATCTCTGCGGGTGCTGCCAGCCGCTGCGGCCTATGGCCACCGCCTGAATGGCCTGGGACCGGCGCGGGCTCACTTGCTGGCCGCACACGCCTACGTCCGCTACCTGGGCGACATGGCAGGCGGTCAGCAACTCCGTGGGATCGTCGCGCGCAGTCTGCATCTGCCGGTCTCGGAGGGAACCGCCTTCTACGCTTTTGGCGCGCCCGACGACGTGCGGCGACAGGTTCAGGCTTTCAGGCAAGGGCTCAATCGATGCGCCGCCGGGCCGGGCGAGGCCCAGGACATCGTGGACGAGGCCAGGCTGTCGTTCGAGATGCATCACGCCCTGTTCACCGAGCTGGAAGCTGCCCGGACCGAGCCCGGCAGCGGAGCGGAAGGCGCAGCTACTCGCTGAAGCTGCGCATGCGCCGGTAGTGCGCCGTGGCTCGCCGCGTGGACAGGTCCACCTCGTCGAGCTGCGCGGCCACCTCCAGAGGGGCCGCGCCGTCCAGGATGTCCATGGCCGCCAGGCCGGCGTGGGCCAGCAGGGCGGCCAACAGCGCATCGGGGTCGCCGTTGGTGCGCTCCGGCATCGTGACACGCCCGGCCTGCGACAAGGAGGCTTCGAACCGCGCCCGGGCCTGGGCCGCGTGCCGGTCGGCGCTGAGGTCGGCGAACACCAGGAAGTAACCGAGCACGGAACCGTCGCGCGCCGGCACCACCTCGGCCCGAACCGCCACCGGCAGCACCGCGCCGCTCCCCCTGACGAGGCCGAGTTTGCCGCGCCAGGCGTGACGACCGTTCGCCAGGGCATCGAACATGTCGCTCACCTCCCGCGGCGCGCTGAACAGCGCGGCCATCTGGTCGAGCGTTTTGCGGGCATCGCGCGGGCGCCGGGCCAGCTGGAAGAACGCGTCGTTGACGAACAGCACCTGCAGCCCCGCATCGACGACGATGGCCGCCTCCTGCGAGCTGGCAATGGCCGTTTCGGTCTGCGCCAGCTGGTGGCGGGCGATCAGCAGCCTGACCGCATTGACCTGCAGGATGATGTCCACCAACGAGCATCCAAAGGCGCGTGCCAGGGCCTCGTCGCTGCTCGACCAGGGGGCGGCGGTGCCGCGTACCAGCTCCGACCAGGCGGCGAACGAGCGGCGGGGCGACAGCTCCAGGGGGTCGTTGCCGATCACCGCCTTGGTGGGGTCCCCGGCCCAGGTGACGGTGAGCAACTGTTCCTTGCGAAGCCACATCAGGTAGTCGGGCTGGTCCGCCGACAACTTGACGGCGAGGACGCCGCTGGCCGTGGACGTGAGCGACTGGAGCGCCGGATTGGCCTTCGCCACCGAAGCGCAGGCGAACAGGCTGTCGCTTGCCTGGCTGTGCACCCACTGCACCAGCGCCCGCAGTTCGGGGGTGGAAGGAACCTCTCCGGACGTCATGATGTCGTCCTCGTAAAACAGGACCGCCCCGGTGGCGTCCAGAGGCCGCAGGAGCGTCTGCGGATGACGGAACAGAGCCAGGCGCCAGTCGCCCTCGGTCGCGGTGGAATCGACGAGTCGCTGTTCGAGCCGGCGCACCTGGATCGCCACCTGCGCATGGGCGTAGTTTTCGATGGCCGCGATGCGCGTGGAGGCCACCTCGGCCAGCAGGTCGGCGGCGGACCGGACTGCAAAACGAAGGTTGCGTGGCGAGTAGTGATGGCAGGCGACCAGCCCCCAAAGCCGGCCGTCCCGCACCAGCGAAACGACCAGTGTGGCGGTGACGCCCATGTTGCGCAGGTACTGCAGGTGCAGCGGCGACATGCTGCGCAGGTGGCACATGGACATGTCGAGTTCTTCGTCCGAGCCGGGCAGGCGGCGTGGCACCAGCAGGGCCGGCGGGTCGTCCACCGCGACCAGCACGCGCAGGCGGTTGCGCAGATAGAGTTCGCGCGCCCGCTGCGGAATGTCGGTCGCCGGGTAGTGATGGCCCAGCAGTGAATCCAGCCTGGGATCGCGCGCTTCGGCAATGATCTTGCCGTGGCCGTCCGGGTCGAACTTGTAGACCATGACCCGGTCGTATCCGATGAGGTCGCGATAGCGCCGGACCACCGCGTCCGCCAGCGCGGGGATGCTCGGCGCGGCGCCGAACTCCTGGACCGACTCGCCCAGGCGCGCCAGCAACTGCGCGTGGTCGATGGAGACGGTGGGTGCATCGCCCGGTCCCCGCTGGATGGGTTCGATCTCGACCAGCAACACGTTGCCGACGCGGTGCACCGTCCCCTCGAAGCCCACGGCGGCGCCTCGCACGGTGAGACGGCAGGTGAGGGGCGCGGGTTCGGCCAGGTCGGTGGTGGCCGCGATGTGCGCCACGCGCTCCCCGATGTCCCCGCCCAGGGCGGCCACGTCACGATCCAGCAGGGAGTGCGGCGCGGCACCCAGCACGTCGATCGTGTTGGCGCTCGCCTGGGCGATTCGCAGGCCGGGCTCCAGGAGGGACAGCAGGATGCCGTGCGGCTGGATCGAACCGGCCAGGTGGATGAGCTCGCGCTCGCAGTTGCTCAGGTCGGCCTGACCGAAGGCAGGGCTGCCGGCCATCAGGAGCCTCGATGGAAGGAGCCGTCGCTCTTCGGAATCCACCGGTCGAGGCGCGCGCGGTCCACGCCCAGCAGGCGGGCCGCAGCCGACGCGTCGCCCTCGCAGCGTTGCAGTGCCAGGGATACGAGGTGCCCCTCCGTGAGCTCCGCGGCCTGACCCAGCATCTCCGCGAGGGGCGCGCTTCCCAGGCGGGCGCAAAGCTGCTCCAGCTCGGCGGCCAGGCCGCCGGTGGCCACCACCGGCGCGCCGGGGTCGTTCGCCAGGTGCAACGTGAAGCCAATGCATTCCTGATCGCCTTCGGTCAGCACGGCCGCGGACAACTCGATCTGGCGAAGGCGAGCATCGCTGGACAGCAATCGCGAGGCCACTCGCCGCGTGACGCCTTGCCGCCGGACCTGGTCGAGCATTTCGGCGAACTGCTCGTTCGACACGCCGATCCAGTCCATCAACGGCCGGCGCGCCACCTCGGCCTCCGTGTTCATCCTCGCGAGCTTCAGGAACGCCGGATTGGCGACCAGGATCCGGCCGGCGGAATCGGTCACGACCACGCCATCGCTGGCCCCATCGACCAGGCGCGCCAGCGTCGCATTGAGGTCCGCCGACGACCCGGGGACGTCCATGGCGCGGACACGCATGAGCAGCCGCATCTGGTCGTCGGAGCGAAACGGCGTGGCCACCACGCTGGTGGAAGTCGTCTTGCCCCGCAGGCGGGCGCGTATCTCGGCGGGCTCGCCACTGGCGCGCGCCGTGGCCAGCAGGGATTCGACGGCAGCCCTGGCGCGCTGCTCGAAGCCGAAGCCCGCGGCCCGGCCCAGGACCTGCTCGACCGGCAGCTCGAACATCTGGGCGGCGGCATGGTTGGCCTCGAGGATCTGCAGCGTCTGCGCGTCCACCACCAGTACCCCATCGGTGGCCACCTGGAACAAGAGCCGGTAACGCGTTTCGGCCTGGCGGGCACGCCAGTAACCGCGTTCCATTTCCTCCTGGGCCCGCAGGAATTTCTGCTGGATGGCCGAGGTGGCAGCCAGGTCGTGACCGATCGCCAGCAGGGGACCGTCCTGCCCGAGCCGCATCGCCCGGTAGGCGATCGAGACCTGGCCTTGCGGCCCGGCGGGGTGGTTGATTTCGCGTCGGCGCGCCACGCCGGTGGCGGTGACTTCTTCCAGCAACTGGCCGATCTTGGCGCGGGTGTCGCCCGTGGCCGTGTTCGCCCATGGCTGCCCGACCCAGTCCTGGGTGGCCCCGAGCTGCACCGCGCCACCCTGGGAAACGCTGCGGATCACGCCATCGTCATCCAGCACCAGTGCGATGTCGCTGGAGAGGTTGACGAAAGTCTGCGCCAGCTCCGGAGCCCAGCCGGACAGGGCGCTGAGATCGAGCGGTTTGACCATCGCTCATTATTAAGCGGTTTGGACCCCATTCCTTTTTTTCTCCGATCTCGCACCACCGAAAAAGTGTCAATCAGAATTGACATGTGTTTGTGTCAGGTGCAAGAATCAATTCATGGCACGACCCGCGCTGTCCGCGATCCTGGAGCTGTTCAAGCCGATCACATGGTTTCCGCCCATGTGGGCCTTCGCGTGCGGCGTGGTCGCCTCGGGCGTCTCGATGGAGGGCAAGTGGCTGTTGGCCGCGCTTGGGGTCGCGCTGGCCGGCCCCTTCGTGTGCGCCACCAGCCAGGCGGTGAACGACTGGTTCGACCGCCATGTGGACGCGATCAACGAACCCACGCGGCCGATTCCATCCGGCCGGATTCCGGGTCGCTGGGGCCTCTACCTGGGGATTGGCTGGACGGCCGTGTCGCTGGCCGTGGCAAGCCTGCTCGGGCCCTGGGGCTTCGGGGCGGCCGCACTGGGTCTCCTGCTGGCCTGGGCGTACAGCGCGCCGCCGCTGCGGCTGAAGGAAAACGGCTGGTGGGGCAATGCGGCTTGCGGCATCAGCTACGAAGGGATCGCCTGGGCCACCGGTGCCGCGGTCATGGCGGGCGGCGCGATGCCGGGCGGCAACTCGCTGATCCTGGCCGCCCTCTACAGCGCCGGCACCCACGGCATCATGACGCTGAACGATTTCAAGGCCGTGGAGGGCGATCGCCGAATGGGCGTACGCTCGTTGCCCGTGCAGCTTGGCGAGCAGCGGGCCGCGCGCGTGGCCTGCTGGACGATGGCGCTGCCGCAACTGGCCGTGGTGGTGCTCCTGATCCAGTGGGGCCGGCCCGGGCACGCCGTGGCGGTGGGCGGCTTGCTGGCCTTGCAACTGCTGCTCATGGACCACTTCCTGGGCAGCGTCCGCGAGCGGGCCCTCTGGTACAGCGGCTTCGGGGTTCCGCTGTTCGTCGGCGGCATGATGGTGAGCGCCTTCGCCCTGCGCGGCATGGGGTCGGGACTGTGATGACGCTCGGCTGGCTCGGCATTGCGCGCCTGGGTCTCGTCCAGGCCGCGCTCGGTTCGGTCGTGGTGCTGACCACGTCCACCTTGAACCGCGTGATGGTGGTGGAACTGGCCCTGCCGGCCCTGCTGCCAGGGTTCCTCGTGGCCATGCATTACCTCGTGCAGGTGGCCCGCCCGCGGATGGGGCACGGATCGGATGTGGGCGGACGCCGCACGCCCTGGATCGTCGGCGGCATGGCGGTGCTGGCATGCGGTGGCGTGCTGGCAGCCCTCGCCACGGCGTGGATGGCCAGCAATCGGCCCGCGGGGATCGCCCTGGCGGTCGTGGCCTTCCTAATGATCGGCCTGGGCGTCAGCGCCAGCGGCACCTCGTTGCTGGTGATGCTTGCCAAGCGCGTGGCCGAGGGCCGGCGCGCCGCCGCGGCCACCATCGTGTGGGTCATGATGATCGCCGGCTTCGCGATCACCGCCGGGGTGGCGGGACACTGGCTGGATCCGTATTCGCCGACGCGGATGGTCGCTGTCTCCGCTGTCGTATCGACTCTTGCGATGCTCGTCACCCTGGCGGCCTTGTTCCGGCTGGAGCCGAGCGTCGGTGCGCAGGAGGCGCCTCGGGGCGAGCTTGCCGCGCCGGCGCCCCGGCCCGCGTTTCGCGCGGCGCTGGCGGAGGTCTGGAGCGAGCCGACGGCGCGTCACTTCACCATCTTCGTGTTCGTGTCCATGCTGGCCTTCAGCGCGCAGGACCTGATCCTCGAGCCCTTCGCCGGCTCCGTCTTCGGCCTGACGCCGGGCGCTTCGACGCAACTGTCCGGCCTGCAGCACGGCGGTGTCTTGCTGGGCATGCTGACGGTGGCATTCGCGGGCAGCAGCGGCACGCGCCTGGGCTCGCTGCGTGGCTGGACGGTCGGCGGCTGTGTCGCGTCTGCCCTTGCCTTGCTGGGGCTGGCGGCCGCAGGACTGCTGGGCCCTGGCTGGCCGCTTCGCGCCACCGTGTTCATGCTCGGTGTCGCCAACGGCGCGTTCTCGATCGGCGCGATCGCTTCCATGATGCGGCTCGCAAGTGTCGGCCGGCATGCGAGGGAAGGGGTGCGCATGGGGCTTTGGGGGGGCGCGCAGGCGGTCGCGTTCGGCCTCGGCGGTCTCCTCGGTACGGCGGCCAGCGACCTGGCCCGATTCCTGATCGGATCGCCGGGCGTGGCCTATGCCGCGGTCTTTCTGTTCGAAGCCCTGACGTTCCTGGTGGCCGCCTGGCTGGCCTGGCGAATCGGTGGCGAACCTGCCGTGGCCTCGCGCCCGCGCTCGCGCGCGGGCAGTGACGTCCTCGTTGCAACGATGGAACATAGGTGAAGCCGATGGAAAGCGAGAGCCTGCGCGCTGGCGAAATCTTCGACGTGGTCGTGGTGGGCGGGGGCCCCGCTGGCGCCACCGCGGCGCACGAACTCGCGCGCATGGGGCGCTCGGTGTTGCTGCTCGACCGGGCTGGACGCATCAAGCCCTGCGGCGGCGCGATTCCGCCCCGATTGATCAAGGACTTCGCCATCCCCGACGAACTGCTGGTGGCCCGCGCGACATCCGCACGGATGGTCTCGCCGGCCAGCAAGTGCGTGGACATTCCGATCGAGAACGGCTTCGTCGGCATGGTGGACCGGGGCGATTTCGACGAGTGGCTGCGGGCGCGTGCGGCAGCCGCCGGCGCCATTCGGCGGGCAGGCAGTTTCGAGCGGCTGGCGCGCGATGCGCAGGGCCTGAACGAAGTGCACTTCAGGGAGCGCGTGCGCGGCGAGGCCGGCGGCCGGCCGGCCAGCGTGCGGGCCCGCACGGTGATCGGCGCCGACGGCGCGCGTTCCGAGGTGGCTCGCCAGGCGCTGCCCCGCGTGAAGGACGTCAGCTACGTGTTCGCGTATCACGAGATCGTGCGCGCACCGGCGCGCGCGCCTGCCGGCTATGACGGCTCGCGCTGCGACGTGTTCTACCAGGGCACGCTGTCGCCGGACTTCTACGGCTGGGTCTTTCCGCACGGCGACACCCTGAGCATCGGTACGGGCAGCGCCGACAAGGGGTTCTCGCTGCGCAGCGCGGTCACGCGACTGCGGCATGCCAGCGGCCTCGCCGGCACCGAAACCCTTCGCAAGGAAGGCGCGCCCTTGCCGATGAAGCCGCTCGCGCGCTGGGACAACGGCCGCGACGTGGTGCTGGCGGGCGACGCCGCAGGCGTGGTGGCGCCCGCGTCGGGCGAGGGCATCTACTACGCCATGGTCGGTGGCCAGCTGGCAGCGGAGGCGGTGCATGCCTTGCTGGAAAGCGGCGACGTGCGGGCATTGAAGCTGGCCCGCAAGCGTTTCATGAAGGCGCACGGCACGGTGTTCCGGGTGCTCGGCATCATGCAGTGGTTCTGGTACTCCAGCGATCGGCGGCGCGAGCGCTTCGTCAAGATCTGCGAGGATCGCGACGTGCAGCAGCTCACCTTCGAGTCGTACATGAACAAGGAACTCGTCCGCAAGAAGCCCATGGCCCACGTGCGCATCTTCTTCAAGGACATGGCCCACCTGCTCGGCCTGGCCCGGGTATGAGGCGCGGAGGGTGGGTCAAGCCCGTCCTGACCGCCGCCGCTGCGGCCTTCGCGGTCGGCGCGCTCGGTTCGCTGATGACCGACATCGGTCCCTGGTACAAGGGACTCGCACAACCGGCGTGGAAGCCGCCCGACTGGCTGTTCGGTCCCGCCTGGACCCTCATCTTCGCCTTTGCCGCGGCCTCGGGTGCAGTTGCATGGCGACACGCGCCGGACCGGGGCAGCCGCGAATGGCTGCTGGTGCTGTTCTCGCTCAACGGGTTCCTGAACGTGCTCTGGAGCCTGCTCTACTTCCGCCTGCGGCGTCCGGACTGGGCACTGGCCGAAGTCGTCGTGCTCTGGCTTTCAATCCTCGTGTTGATGGGGGTACAGGCGCGGTACAGCCGTCGCGCCAGCCTGCTGCTCCTGCCCTACCTCGCATGGGTCGCATTCGCGGCAGCGCTCAACTGGGCCACGGTGCGCTTGAACGGACCGTTCTGACAGCATGGGTGAATGGCTCACCGCAAGCCGCATCGTCGACCTGGTGATCGTCCTGTCGGTGCTGGAAGGCCTGGCGCTGGGGCTGCACCATCGCCTCACCGGTCGCGGCCTCCGGCCCGGCGACTACGCGCTCAACCTCGTGTCCGGCCTGTGCCTGATGCTGGCACTTCGCGCCGTGCTGGACGGCGCCGGCTGGCCATGGCTTGCGGCCTGGATGCTTGCGGCAGGTCTGGCCCATTGGGCCGACCTGTGGCGTCGCTGGCGGCTCAGGCCTTCTTGACCCAGGCGCTGCACCATCCATTGGCCTCGACCTGCTTGCCCGTGAAAAGGGGGCACGGACCGCCCGCTTCCTTGGGCTTGCCCTGGTAGAGCTGGCAGTTGCTGCACTTCTGCTCGGCGCTGTGCTTGGGAAACTTTTTCTTGTCGACCTTGGTCGTGTCCTTTGCGTAGCCGAGCGCGACGGCCTGCGGGTCCTTTTCGTCGACCTTCGGCAAGGCGGCTTGCGCCATCGCCCGCGACGCGGTCAGCAGGGTGCTGCCCGCGGCGATCTGGAAGAAGAAGGTTCTGCGGCTGCGACTTTTCATGTGGGAAATGCTCCGGTGAATCGAACGTCGCTTATGTTGCCACGACCGTCGCCGGCGGCACAGTGTTGCGCGACGGTTTATCGCTCGGGTTTGTACTGTCGGCGCCGAGCGTACGAGCGGCGACGCCTTGGTATTCGACGACCTGAACATGCTCACGCTCAAGCCACTTCGATCGCTCGTAAGGAAGCATCGTCAGCACGCGCAGCGCTTCGGCGAGTTCCCGCTCCGCCTGATGTTTCGACATCGCTTCGATCGTGGCCAAGCTGCGCAGGCATGCTCCGTGGGTTCAGCAGGAGTCGTCTGCCGAGTGGACCTGAGCTCCACACCGAGCGCGTTACACAGGCCTCGCAAAGTGCTCAAGGCGCAGTCTCCCGGGGTCCAGCAAATTCTCCGGAGTCGCGGCCATGGGCATGTGAGAAGTCCCGTGACGGGCAAGCGGTTTCCGAGGTGGCCGGGTTCAGACACTTCGCTCCGGCCGCTTGAATACGTTCTGTCGATTCCACGTCAGGAATTCCGGACCGGGTCTGTGCTGCTTCTCGGTCGGGAGGAGCAAGGGCTTGCCATGATGCGCGAGAACTCCAGTCAGCCCCCTCTCACCCGAAATGGCGTGTTGGCTGAAGAGGACGCGATGCTCGGCAGGCTCGATCGTGAAGGCACCCAGGTCGAACAGCTTGTGATGCAGGGCGCAGAGACTCAATCCATTCGGCTCGACATCGGGGCCGCCCGCGGTGTGCCAGTGGATGTGCGCCGCCTCGAGGCCTGCCGGCACGTGGCGTACCCTCAGATCGAAGCCGCATACGCAGCATCGATATTCGTATGCCCGGAGCATCCTTTCTCGGAAGGCTGGATCGCGGCGTCTGAGCGGTGCCGGAACGCCAGTCGACTCTGTGATCGCGGGGGTTAGCTCGATCCCGGCCTCCGCCGCGATGTCCTCATGCAAGGTTGCAGGAAAGAAGGCGTCCAACACCCGCTTGGCTGCTTGGCGAATCAGCGCCGGGTCGGCTGCAAGCGCTTGCTGAACCTCTTCAGAAAATCCGGCTTCGACGCCGAGCTGGCGAAGTGCTCCAAGTGTTGGCGTCGAACCTGTCGAATGACCGACGAGCGCTGCCGATCGCGTCACTTCCCACAGCGCGCCGCCTCGGTCCGATTGCAGGTGCCAGAAAGGCAGATGTCGGCGATTCGCAGCGCCCGTGGGCCCGAATTCATCGAGAAGCGACTTCAGCTTTTGTTCTATTCTCAAAAGCGACGTGAGCCTGGGTTCGCCCCTCTGGATTCGGGCAAGCGCCAGCAACAACAGAAGCGGCTTGTGCGGGGCGTATCGGCCGTCGTTCTGCGCACGACGAACGCCCTCGAATGCGCGCAGGATGTCTTCGCGTGTAAGGGGCACTCGGCGATCCTTCCATCGGTGGTGGGCAATTGTGACGTTGACGTTCGCTTCCGTGTCATGTCGGGTCTGAGCGCGCCACAATCCATGGATGTCGGAACCTCTCGACCTGTTGCTCAAGACTGCGATGCCGTACGGCAAGTACAAGGGAACGCTCATCGCGGATCTTCCGGGCAATTACCTGAACTGGTTCGCTCGCGAGGGGTTTCCGCCGGGCCAGCTGGGTCGCTTGCTGGCGCTGATGCACGAGATCGATCACAACGGGCTGAAACACCTGCTTCAACCGCTGCGTCGCAAGGATCAGACAGCAGGCATGTAGGAGAGTTGCTCGTTTGATTGGCGTCAAAAATGAAGATTGCGGCAGAGACGCCGCCGACATGATCGCGCGAAGTCCGACATCGGGATGAGAAGCGGATGACATTGCAAGGTGACACGCTCGCGGTAAGTTCGTGCGTGGCTGAGTCTGTTTAGTTCTGGACTGCCACACCGCACGCCACCGCAAGACGACACTGCCATGAACCAGGAAATCAAGCTGCCCAAGCTCGCGCCCGACATCCGCCTCTTCGGCGGCGTCGGTGACGAGATGCTCGCCGAATTCTTTCGGCAGCAGGACGAAGCGCCGCCGGATGGCCCCATCCTCATGGAGCTGAGTTCCAACGGCGGCAACGCCGACATGGGGCGCCGGCTCGCGCAGGAACTCAGGCTCTGGCAGGAGAAGGCCGGCCGCGACGTGTGGTTCCTCGGCAAAACCTATGTGTATTCCGCCGCGGTGACCGTGATGTCGGCGATTCCGAGGGAGCGTCGATTCATGACCGGCGACTGCGAGGTCCTTATTCACGAACGCAAGATGACCCGCGAACTTCGCATCGATGGCGCGCTGCGCGGCTGCCGCGCGGTCGTCCTCGACCTGCTGGCGGAGATCGAGTCGGGCGAGCGGCTGCAGCGCGCCGGGTTCGAGCAGCTGGCAAAGGGGACGGGGCTCACTGCCGACGACATCGAGAAGCGCGTGATGGAAAAAGACTGGTACCTGACGGCCGCGCAGGCCCTCGACGCGGGCTTGATCGCGGGCGTCGTGTAGCAGGCTCTGTCGAGACGCGAGCACGGCGTCGCGCTTCCGGCGTGCAGCGTCACTTCCGCCGGAACTGTGCCTGCAGTGTGGAAACGATCATCTCCGCGCAGCGCGCCGCGGCAGGCGTCAAGGACTTGCCCTTCAGCGTCACGAGGCACACGTCACGCGTGATCTCGGGCGTTCTCAGCCGTGCCACGACGTAGTTGCCGCGCTGCGGCGGTACGCTCATCAGCGGCAGGACCGTCACACCCAGCCCCGCTTCGACAAGGCTGAAAAGCGTCTGCTGATGGATCACCTCGAAGCGCGGCTCGAACACCACGCCTCGGCGGCGGAACGAATCCTCGATCACCGCGCGGATCGCGGTGCCGCGCGGCATCGCGAGGTGCGGCTCGCGAGCGATGTCGTCGAGCCGCACGGTCTTGCGGTCGAGCCACGGCTTCGTCGCGGGGAGAACGGCGACCACCGGATCGACAATGACGGTGCGGATGTCGAAGTCCTTCAGGCCATCGACGCGCGGCCCGATCGCGAAGTCCGTGACGCGCTCCAGCACATCGTCGTACATGCGGCTCGCGAAGGCCTCGTGGAGTTCCAGCGTGATGCCGGGGTACTGCACCTGGTAGGCCGCGACGATCGGCGGCAGCCGGTGCGTGGAAATCGACGGCGACGTGCCGATGGACACGCGGCCGCGCCGCAAGGTGGCCTCTTCCTTCAGTTCCTGCGCGACTGCGTTCAGGTCGGCCATCAAGCTCTTGCAACGCCCCAGAAGCACCTTGCCGCCAGGCGTGAGGCTCACGCGGCGTGTGGTGCGCTCGAGCAGCGGCAGCCCGAGTTCTTCCTCCAGTTGCTGGACATGCGCGCTCACGGCCGACTGCGAGCGGTGCAGCACTTCGGCCGCGCGGCGAAAACTGGCCGCTTCGGCGACGGCAAGGAAGGTCTCGATCTGGCGGATCTTCATTGATCGGAAAACCGGGCTAATGCTTCCGATCATACCGATTGTCCAGTTGGGAGGCCGGTGGTGCAATCGAGCGAACATCACAGGAGACACCGTGCCTTCGACCGCAAACACGCCCACGCGGGGCAGCGACAGTACCTTGACCATCCGGCCCCTCACGGACTTCACCGCGGCCGAGTGCACCGGCGTCGACCTCGCCGCGCTGCGTCCCGGTGAGTGGGAGCGGCTGGTGGAGGCCTATCACCGCTACTCGCTGCTCGTCGTGCGCGACCAGGACCTGGCCAAGGCGGCGCAGATCGAATTCAGCGAGCGCTTCGGCGATCTGGAATTGCCCATTCGCAAGGACTACCTCGGCAAGGACTACCCGGCGCTGCACGTCGTCAGCAACCTGGGCGCCGACGGCAAGCCCAACCCCACCAGCGCGCTGGACAACCCCGGCAACTTCTTCTGGCACACCGACGCTTCGTACATGCGAAAGCCGGCCTCCACGACGCTGCTCTACGCGATCGACATCCCGCCGCAAGGCGGCGACACGTTGTTCGCCAACATGCACGCGGCCTACGACGCGCTGCCGCAGGCGACGAAGGACCGCATCGAGGACCTGCGCGCGATCCACAGCTGGGAGCAGTCGCGACACAACTCGGGCAGCCGTGCCGCTTCGAAGGAAGAGATAGCCGCCGCTCCCCCGGTGGCGCATCCGCTCGTGCGAACGCACCCGGAGACCGGCCGCAAGGCGCTCTACCTCGGCAACCACACCTCCCATATCGAAGGCATTCCCATCGAGGAAGGCCGCGCGTTGCTCGCCGAGCTCCTGGCGCATGCGACGCAGCCGCAGTTCGTCTACCGCCAGCAATGGAGGCAAGGCGACATCGTGGTCTGGGACAACCGCAGCCTGCTGCACAAGGCCACCGACGATTTCGACATGGGCCAGTTCGTCCGTCGCCTGCACCGCACGGTGGTGCAGGGTGACGCTCCCCGTTAATGAGACCAAGGATCATGATGAACAAACTCCTGTTGCGCGCGAGCGCCTTCCTCCTCGCTCTGTCCGCCGCACTTCCGGCCACCGCATTTCCCGATAGGCCCTTGCGTTTCGTCGTGCCCAACACGGCCGGCAGCGCGACGGACACGCTCGCGCGAACCATCGCCGCTTACGTCCAGCAGAAGACTGGGCAGTCCGTAGTGGTCGAGAACAAGGCGGGCGCCAACGGCATCATCGCCACGGAATTCGTCGCCAAGTCGGCGGCCGACGGCTACACGGTCCTGATCGGCAATGTGACGACCAACGCCGCCAATCCGTCGCTGTACAAGAAGCTTCCCTACGACGCCGACAAGGACTTTGCGCCGCTCTCCGGGCTGGGGCGCGCCAGCCAGGTCATGGCGGTCAACAACGATGTTCCGGCGCGAACGGTTGCCGAGTTCATTGCGCTTGCGAAGGCGAATCCGTCGAAGTACGCATTCGGCAGCGGCGGCGCTTCCGCGCGAGTCGCCAGCGAGACCTTCGCGCAGATGGCAGGCGTCAAGATGCTTCACGTGCCGTACAAGGGCAACCCGCTCGCGCTGAACGACCTGATGGCCGGGCAGATCCAGCTCTTCTTCCCCGACATGAGCTCGGCGCTGCCGCTCATCCGAGGCGGCAAGATCCGGGCGCTGGCGGTCACCAGCGGCACCCGTTCGAGCTATCTGCCGGATGTGCCCACGCTGAACGAATCGGGCCTGCCCGGCTACGAGGCGAGCGTGTGGTTCGCTGCCTATGCGCCTGCGGGCACCCCCGCCGATGTCGTCGGCGCGCTCAATCGCCTCATCGCCGAGGGCGTGCGCAGCGAACCTTCGGTCGCGTTCTTCCGCGGCATCGCGATGGAGCCCTTTCCCACGACGCCGGACGAACTGCGCAGGTTCACCCGCAAGGAAATCGACTCGTGGGCGCGTGCGATTAAGGCGGCCGGCATTCAACCGGAGTAATCGATGTCCTCTATCGTCATTCCCCCGCGCCGCTTTCGCATTCAACGGTCCGAACTGGCGGTGCCTGCCACGTCCCCGCACTTCTTCGAGAAGGCGGCACGCAGCGGCGCCGACGTGATCTTCCTGGATCTCGAAGACGCGGTTGCGCCCGCGCAGAAGAATGAAGCGCGCAAGCTCGCGATCGATGCGCTGCGCGAGATCGACTGGGGCCGCAAGACGATGGCCGTGCGCGTGAACGGGCTCGACACGGCGTGGGGTTGGGAGGACATCGTGGAGGTGGCGCGCCAGTGCCCGCGGCTGGACCTCGTCCTGCTGCCCAAGGCCGGCGGCGCGCGCGACATCGAATTCGTCGAGACGCTGCTGAGCGGGATCGAGCAGGCGATCGGCCGCCGCGAGCCCATCGGCATCGAAGCCCTGATCGAAACGGCGCTCGGCGCGGCGAACGTGGAGGAGATCGCTCGCTCGTCGCAACGGCTGGAGGCGCTGATCTTCGGCGTGGGCGATTTCATCGTCAGCATGCAGACGCCCGACCGGGTCATCGGTGCGATCAACACCGATTACGCGATGGTCACCGACCCCGATGCGCACGGGCAGCGGCAGACGCACTACAACCACCAGTGGCACCACGTCATGGCGCGCATCGCGGCCGCATGCCGCGCGTGGGGCTTGCGGCCTGTCGATGGTCCCTACGTGAACTTCAAGGACGAGGCGGGTTTCAAGGCTTCCGCGCTGCGAGCACGTGCCCTTGGCTTCGACGGCAAATGGGCGATCCATCCCAACCAGGTCGCATGGGCGAACGAGGTGTTCTCGCCCGACGAGGCCAGGGTCGCGTGGGCGCGCAAGGTGTCGGACGCCATCGCCCAGGCGGTAAGCGAGGGCCGCGGCGCCATCAGCCTCGACGGCGAGCTGGTGGACCTGGCCCACATCAAACTGACAGAGAACATCCTCGCGCGAGATCGTGCGATCCGCGCCCAACAGGACAACGCATGACATCGACATCATCGACATCCGCCCCGGCCGTCGACGAGCGTCCGCTCGCCGGATTGCGGGTCCTCGACATCGCGACCTTCATCGCCGCGCCCTTCTGCGGCGCCACGCTCGCCGAGTTCGGCGCCGAAGTCATCAAGGTCGAGCAACCCGAGGTGGGCGACCCGTTGCGCTATTGGGGCACGCAGACCGAATGCGGCGACTCGCTGGTCTGGCTGAGCGAGGCGCGCAACAAGAAGTCGGTGACGCTCGACCTGCGCACCGAGCAGGGCAAGCGGATCTTCCGGCAGCTCGTCGCGAAGAGCGACGTCGTGCTGGAGAACTTCCGCCCGGGCACCCTCGAGAAGTGGGGACTGGGCTACGACGCGCTGGCCGAGATCAACCCCGGGCTCGTCATGCTGCGCGTGAGCGCGTACGGGCAGACGGGGCCGTACAAGGACCGGCCGGGCTACGCGCGAATCGCGCATGCGTTCAGCGGGCTGTCCCACCTCGCACGCGAGCCCGGTGGCAAGCCGGTCATGCCCGGGTCGACCTCGCTCGCCGACTATTTCTCGGGCCTCTACGGCGCGGTCGGTGTGATGATGGCCTTGCGCTCGCGCGAGAAGACTGGGCGCGGCCAGTCCATCGACATCGGCCTCTACGAGTCCATCTTCCGCATCATGGACGAACTGGTTCCGTCCTATGGCCGCAGCGGCTTCGTGCGGCAGCCCATGGGCGCGGACACGGTCAACATCGTGCCGCACAGCCATTACCAGGCGAAGGATGGCAAGTGGGTCGCCGTTGCGTGTTCGAGCGACCGCATGTTCGAGCGGCTCGCCGCCACCATGGGGAGCCCTGAACTCGCGACCGACGAACGTTACCGGACCATGCGGGAGCGCGACAAGCGCCGCGACGAGTTGAACGCGAAGGTCGGCGAGTGGGTGGCGAGCATGCCGGCGGCCGAGGTGCTGGAGCGATGCGAGGCCAACGAGATGGCGTGCGGCCTCCTCTACGACATCGCGGACATCTTCGAGGATCCGCAATACAAGGAGCGCGGCAACATCAAGACGATGCAGGACTCGCGGGTCGGCACCTACCATGCCCCCAACGTCATCCCGCGCCTCTCCGCAACGCCGGGCCATCTCGACACGCTCGGCCCGGCGCTCGGCGCGCACAACGCGGAGGTCTACGGCGAGTTGCTGGCGATGACCGCGGCGGATCTCGCGAGCCTGCGGAGCGCGAAGGTGATCTGAGTCGGGATGTCCCGAAATGACAATTCGATGTCCCGGATAAGCAATTCAAGATAGCGCGCTTCGCCAGATACTCCAGCTGTCGGCCATCCAGCCGCCGACCCCAGCAGGAGACAACAAGTGAAGCTGCATCGAATCGCGAATTCCGCCCTGGTGCTGATCGGATGCCTCCTGGCGCAGGGCGCCGGAGCCGCCGGCGACAAGCCCCTGAAGGTCATCGTCCCGGCGCCGGCCGGCGGCAGCACCGACATCGTGGCCCGCATGGTCGGCCAGCAGATGGCGCTGGACACCGGGCGCGTGGTGGTGATCGAGAACCGCCCCGGCGCGAGCGGCGCGATCGGCATGCAGGCGATGCTGCAGGCCGCGGCCGACGGCGACACCCTTGTCGTGGGGCCGAACAACATGCTGGTCGAATCGCCGCACGTGGTGAAGATGCCGTACGACCCGTTGAAGGACGTGATCAGCGTGGCCCGGATCGCCCGCACCAGCTACGTGCTGGTGACCGGCGCGAACTATCCGGCGAAGGACTTCAAGGGACTGCTCGCGCACCTGAAGACGCGCAAGGACAAGTCGAGCTTCGCCAACTACGGCAACGGCACCACGTCGCACTATTCGGGGCTGATGTTCAGCGAGCAGGCCGGCCTGGGCATGCAGAACGTCGGCTATGCCGGATCGCCGCCCGCCTTGCAGGACGTGATCGGCGGGCAGGTCGACATCATGTTCGACGGCATGGGGACGTCGCTGCCGCTCGTCAACGGCGGGAAGCTGCGGGCCTATGCGGTGTCGGGGAAGAGCCGGTCCAAATACCTGCCGGACGTGCCGACCATGACCGAACTCGGCTACCCCGAGATCCAGTTCCAGGGGCAGATGCGCTTCTATGCGTCGAGCAAGTTGCCGGCCGATGCGCTGGGCCGCCTGCAGGCGGCGATCAAGAAGGCCGCCGACGCCCCCGCGGTGCAGAAGAAGATGCTCGACGCGGGCCTGGAGCCGGATGTGAGCGTCGACACCGCCGGCATGCTCGCCGAAGACAGGGCGCTCTTCCAGCGCAACGCCGGCATCGTCCGCAAATTCAACATCAAGTCGAATTAGGGTCACGCGCCCGCCGACGTCCTCGATCCGGATTCCCAAGAAAGACACCGCCATGAACTTCCTCGACGGCCACCTGTACCCCGAGAACCAGCAGCCCCTCGTCATCACGGCCGCGCCCTATGCGCCGGGCTGGATTCCGTCCGACTTCCCGGAGGACATCCCGGTGACGATGAAGGACCAGATCCAGAAGGCGGTGGACTGCTACGAGGCCGGCGCGCGTGTGCTGCACCTGCACGTACGGGAGGACGACGGCAAGGGCAGCAAGCGCCTGTCGAAGTTCAACGAGCTGATCGCCGGCGTGCGCGAGCGCGTGCCCGACATGATCATCCAGGTGGGCGGCTCCATCAGCTTCGCACCCGAGGAGGGCCAGGCCGCGAAGTGGTTGAGCGACGACACGCGGCACATGCTGGCCGAACTCACGCCGAAGCCCGACCAGGTGACGGTGACGGTCAACACCTCGCAGATGAACGTGACCGAGCATGCAGGCGTGGACGATTTCCGCGGCGTGTCGCGCGGCTTTCCGCACCTGCATGCCACGTACAAGGACATGGTCGTGCCGTCCAATCCGAGCTGGTACGAGGAGCACATCCGCCGGCTCACGGCCGCGGGCATCCAGAGCGAGTTCCAGTGCTACAACATCAACAGCTTCGAGACGATCGAGCGGCTGATCCGGCGCGGAATCTACAAGGGTCCGCTCGTGCTGAACTGGGTGGCCATCAGCGGCGGCATGGATCAGGCCAACATCTACAACCTGGCGCACTTCCTGCGCGCGGTGCCGGACGGCGCGGTGCTCACGGTGGAAAGCTCGGTGCTCAACGTCCTGCCGATCAACATGATCGGCATCGCGCTCGGCCTGCACGTGCGCTGCGGCATCGAGGACGTGCTGTGGAACCAGACGCGCACGGGCAAGATGAGCACCGTGGAGCAGATCCGCCAGCTGGTGCGCATCTCGACCGAGTTCGGCCGGCCGATCGCGACGGCGAAGCAGGCGCGCGAGATCATGAAGATCGGCGTGTTCTACGACACGGTTGAAGAGACGCTTGCGCAAAACGGCTTCGCGCCCAACCGCAACGGCGGCCACCAGGGCTTCCTGAAGAAGCCCGCGAGCGAGATCTGCGCCTGAAGCTCGATGCGCCTCAGGCCACTCGCGCCCGCGCGTTGGCGGCCTGCCGGCGCCATTGCGACGCACTGCAGCCGAAGGCGCCCTGGAACCAGTGGCCGAAGCTGCTGGGGGCCGCGAAGCCGAGCAGCCCCGCGACTTCCGCGAGCGGGATGTCGCTGCCGCGCAGGTGGCGCTGCACCAGCTCCCTGCGCACCTCGTCGAGCACGGCGCTGAACGTCGATCCTTCGGCATCGAGCCGGCGATGCAGCGTGCGGCGGTCGACGCGCAGGTGCCGGGCCACCTCCGCGGCGGTGCAGGCGCCGCCCGGCAGCAGCGCGAGGATCAGCTGGCGGCACGCCTGCCGAACGCTCTCGGTCCGCTCGGCCAGCGCCGCCTCGAGGTACTTGCGCGCGTAGCCCGCGGCCACGGGGTCGCCCAGCTCGCGAGGCCGGTCCAAGTCGGCCGCCGCGCAGACCAGGCCGTTGAAGTCCTGGTCGAACCGGACGGCGCGGCCGAAGAACGCGCGATGGGCCGAGGCGTCCGCGGGCGGGCGGTGCGTGAATCGCACTTCGAGCGGGCGCCACTGAGGCCCGATCATTTCGGCAAGCATGCGGAACATGGTGCCCACCGCCAGCTCCACCGACTGGCGCATCTCCAGGCCCGGACTCGGCAACAGGTCTTCGCGGATGACGACCGCGCTGCCCGCTTCCTCGACGCGGATCGCCAGCGATGCATTGACCAGCTTCAGGTAGCGGCACAAGGTGTCGAGCGCCGCGCGCGGCGTGGCTTCCTCGCGCAGCACCAGGCTGATCGGCCCCAGGGCGGAGAGCTTGCGCTGAGCGGCCATGCGCAGCGCGAAGTCTTCCGTGCGCGTCGCGCGGGCCGTGATCTCGAGCAGCTCGCGCGCGGCGTCGCGGGAGATCGGTGTCTCGGGGTCCTTCAGCAGCCGCGCGCTCAGGCCCACGGAGCGCATGAAGGTGTGCGGATCGCGGCCGAGCGACTGCACGAGCTCGACGTAGCCGCCGAGCGTCGCACTGCGCACCTGCTGTGCGATCTGCTTCATGGCGAAGAATCCGACGACTCCGCCTGCGCCAGCAGCCATTCGCGAAACACGCCGAAGGCCGGACTGCGCGCGTCGCCTTCGGGCTGGACGAGGAAGTAGGCCAGCCCGCTGTCGAAGGGCGCGGTTGCGGCGGACGTGACGAGCTCGCCGGCGGCGATCTCGCGGGCCGCGAAGAATTCCGGGACCAGTGCCGCGCCGAGGCCGCTCAGCGCGGCCTGCGTCGCCATGGAGAACAGCTCCATGCGGTCGCCCTTCATGTCGCCCGCACCCTCGATGCCCTGCGCCGCGAACCACTGGCGCCATGCATGGGGCCGCGTCGTCATCTGGATCAGGGGAAGCTTCGCGATGTCCTTCGGCGCGGGACGCCTGCGGCGCGGCCACAAGCGCGGCGAGCAGATCACGACCATCGTCTCATCCACCAGCTTGTCGGCGCGCGTGCCCGGCCAGCCGCCGGCCGTGGCCTGGATGGCCGCGTCGAGGTTCGTGTCGGCGAACAGGAAGGGACGGGTGTGGACGTGGAGATGGACCGCGACGCCGGGATGTGCCGCGCGAAACGAGGGCAGTCGCGGCACCAGCCAGTGCGTCGCGAAGGTGGGCACGACGGCGAGTTCAATGGCGCCCCCGGCCGCGCCGCCGGCCATGACCGACAGCGTGTCGCGTTCCACCTCGTCGAGCCGCGCGCGGACCAGGCGGCTGTAGTGCAGGCCGGTCGGCGTCAGCGCGACGCCGCGCCGTGTGCGGCGGAACATCTTGACGCCGACGAGCGCCTCGAGATTGGCGATCTGGCGCCCCACGGCGCTTTGCGTCAACGCGAGTTCGCTCGCGGCGAGGGTGAAGCTCTCGTGCCGGGCCGCGGATTCGAAGGCGGCCAGGGCGGCGGTGGAGGGAAGCTTCCTGCGCATGGGATCTCGGAGTGCATTTTACGCACGTGTCGCTGAAAAATCGTCGTTTGTCTTCCCCTGCGGGGTCTGCGAAAGTGGCGCCTCCACATGCAAGGAGCGCACATGAAAGCGGCATTCGTTTGGGCAGACCCCCTTCTCCTCGACACGCAGCTCACCGACGACGAGCGCGCCGTGCGCGACGCCGCCCGCAGCTACAGCCAGGTCAATCTCGCGCCGCGCGTGCTCGAGGCCTTCCGCCACGAGAAGACCGACGCGTCGATCTTCCGCGAGATGGGCGAGCTGGGCCTGCTGGGCAACACCAAACCCCAGCAGAACGGCGGCGCGGGC
>NZ_JBFWNP010000051.1:0-36923 GCF_050250995.1 Ramlibacter sp. | reverse complement strand
CAAGCACGACACCAAGGTCACGATCTATCAGAGCGGCGACCCCACCCGGTGGATTTCCGGCAAGGTCACGGACTGGACCCGCAGCACCGGAAACCTCACGATCAGCCTGACCGGCGGCGCGGTCGTCGGCAGCGGCACGATGGGCACGCCCATCGTCGGCTACGGCTGGGTGACGCAGACGGACTACTACGTCTACACCGGCTCGCAGACGCGACTGGACTACACCTACAACTCGAGCGGCTCCGTCATCACGACCACCGACTTCTACAAGGAGTGCAACAGCGCCATCGGCTCGTCGCCCGGCTCCAGCAAATTCACCCGGGTGACGCTCACCGAAGCCTCCCCGCAAGCGCAGAACTACGCCAACTGGGTCACGTACTACCAGACCCGGATGCAGATGATGAAGACGTCAGCGAGCCTCGCCTTCAAGGGCATCGACAACCGCTACCGCATCGGCTACAGCACGATTTCGAAGGAGGAAGCCGCGGAGGACGACGACTTCCTGCACATCCGGGATTTCGATTCGAGCCAGAAGAGCAGCTTCTACACCAAGCTCAACACGGCGAACCCGAATTCGTCGACGCCGCTGCGCGGCGCCCTGTCGAAGGCCGGCCAGTACTTCGCGCGGAAAGCGCGCAACCAGGGCAGCAACGATCCGATGCAGTACTCGTGCCAGCGCAACTTCACGATCCTGTCGACCGACGGGTACTGGAACACCGGCGGCGAAAGTACCTCGTCCCCCCGGTACGGCCCCTACAAGCTGAACAACACCGACCTCGTGGGACAGCAGGACGGCGGCACGACGAAGCGGCCGATGTACGACGGGCAGTCCGCCAGCGCCACCTCGACGGCCAATTCGCTCGCGGACGTCGCCATGTACTACTACGAGACGGATCTGCGGACGCCGGAGCTCGGCAACTGCGACGGCGCGATCTCGGGCGTCTCGGTCTGCACGAACAACGTGCCCGGAAGCAAGGGCGACGCCGCGCGTTCGTTCGGCGACTCCGCCACGCACCAGCACATGACGACTTTCACGCTGGGCATGGGCCTGAGCGGACGCTTGCGCTTCGACCCGAACTACATGAACCAGCTGTCGGGCGACTTCTACGACATCCTGAGCGGCGCCAAGAACTGGCCGACGCCGGTGGCCGACAAGCCGGAAGCCCTCGACGACCTCTGGCACGCCGCCGTGAACGGGCGCGGCCAGTTCTTCAGCGCGAGCGACCCGGCGTCCCTGCTGACCTCGCTGACGAGCGCCCTCAGCAACATCGAAGCGAAGGTGGGTTCCGCCTCCGCGGCATCCACCAGCACATTGCGACCGGTGCCCGGCGACAACGACGTGTTCACGGCACAGTTCACCACGCAGAAGTGGATCGGCGACGTGATCTCGTACACGATCGATCCGGACTCCGGTGTCATCTCGACCACGCCGACCTGGTCCGCCTCGGCACAGCTGGCGACGAAGAGCGCCGCCGCGCGCACCATCTACTACCGCAATCCGAACCTGTCGCAGACGCCGCGCGCGTTCACCGCCGCCAACCTCGCGACGGACGGCTACGCGAGCCATTTCACGAACTTCTGCAGCAAGACCGCCGCGGGCGGAACGGGCGCGCCCGAGCAATGCGCGTTGCTGGTCGATCCGACGAACGCGAACACGGCCGCGAACCTTGTTGCGTACCTTCGCGGCGAAGAGAAGTCGTACTACCGCGCCCGCGAAAGCAAGCTGGGCGACATCATCAACGCGGCGCCGCTGTTCGTGGGCAAACCCGCGTACACGTACACGGAGAACAACTATGCGGCGTTCGCGACCGCCAATGCGAACCGCCAGGGCCTCGTCGTCGCGGCCGCCAACGACGGCATGGTGCACGCCTTCTCGCGCACCACGGGCGAGGAGCTGTGGGCGTACATCCCCACCTTCGCGCTGCCCAATCTCTACAAGCTCGCCGACACGGGGTTCACCAACAACCACACCTATTTCGTGGACAGCTCGCCGCAGGTGGCGGACATCTACGCCGGCGGCCAGTGGCGAACCATCGTCGTCGGCGGACTCGGCAAGGGCGGCCGCGGGTACTATGCGCTCGACGTCACGGTGCCGACGGAGCCGAAGGTGCTGTGGGAGTTCTCGGCGGACAACCTCGGCTTGACGTACGGCCATCCGGTGATCACCAAGCGGGCGGACGGCACCTGGATCGTGGCGTTCGGTTCCGGCTACAACAACGTGAGCCCCGGCGACGGCAACGGCTATCTCTTCGTCCTCAATGCCTACACCGGCGCCCAGATTCTTGCCATTCCGACCCAGGTGGCGAACGTCGCGGTGGGCAACACCACCACGCCCAGCGGGCTGACGAAGATCGTGCACTGGGTGGACAGCGAATCGAACAACACCGTGCGTCGCTTCTATGGCGGCGACCTGCTCGGCAACGCCTGGCGCTTCGACATCGACAACGCCGTGCAGCCCCACGGGCAGTCCATGCGCCTCGCGCAGCTCACGAATACCTCGGGCGGCGCCCAGCCGATCACGACGACGCCCGTCGTCGCGGAGGTCATCTACAACGGGACGCGTTACCCCGTCGTGTATTTCGCCACCGGGCGCTACCTCGGCATCGGCGACCTGTCCGACACGAGCACGCAGTCGGTCTACGCCATCAAGGATCCGCTGACGACCACGAGCTGGGGCGTCGCGAGGACGAACCCGGCCTTCGTGCAACAGACGTTCACCATCGGCGCCAACGACGTGCGCAGCGCTACCAACAATACCGTCAACTGGGGAACGCAGGCCGGCTGGCGCGCCGACTTTCCCGCCTCGGGCGAACGCGTCAACGTCGATCCGGAACTCGTGCTGAACACGCTCACCATCGGCTCCAACCAGCCGAACGCCGAGGCGTGCTCCGTGGGCGGCACGTCGTACATCTACAACCTCAACATCAATACCGGCTCGGCGGCTGCCGGCGAGACCCATGCGGGCTACGCCATGACCGGCGTGCTCGTGCAAGGCCTGACCGTGGTCCAGCTGCGCGACGGCAGCACCGAAACCATCATCACCCGCAGCGACGCGAAGCTCGACACGGAAAAGAACAACCCGGTTTCCGCAGGCTCCGTGCCGTGGCGCACCTCGTGGCGTGAGCTGGCCGATTGACGCGGCTGCGGCGCGCCGCTGGGGCGCCGCGCTCGCCGGCGCACTCTCCGCGCACGCCATGCTGCTTTCCGCGCTTGCCGAGGTCCGGGCCCGGGCGCCGCGCGTCCCTCAGGTCGAACGGGTGCTGAGCGCGACGCTCATCGCGCCGGCACCGCCCACGGCGTCCGCCGCGCCGCTCGCGCAGGCGGCACAGGCGTCCCCACCGACGCCGGCCGCCCCGCGCCCGCCTGATCCCGTGGCGCCAGGCGATGTGCGAACCGCGCCGCCCGGCCCGACGACGACGTCCGAGTCCCGCATGGGCATCGGCGACGAGTTCGATGCCTACGTCCCCCGCAGCCGCCTCGAAACGCCGCCCGCGCCAACCACGATCGTCGACGTTCGTTCTCCCGAAGAACTGAAGGGCGTGGTGGACCTGCGCGTCGAATTCACCCTCTTCATCGACGAAACCGGCAAGGTGCGCCGCGTCCGCATCGAGACACCCGGTGTCCACCCCGCTTTCGAGCGCGCCATCGCCGACAGTTTCGAGCCCGTGCCTTTCACGCCGGGCAGGGTCGATGGCGAAGCGGTACGCTCGCGCATCCGCCTCGAGGTCGAATTCTCGAACGTGAGGCGCTGAGCCCGCCCCATGCCACCCGAACCCAACGATTTCATCGCCCGCGCTTTGACCCTCGCCGAGTCGTCCATCGGCCGCACCGGCCCGAATCCACGCGTCGGCTGCGTGCTCGTCGCGGCCGATGGCCGCACGGTCCTCGGCGAAGGCGCGACGCAGCCGGCCGGCCAGGCGCATGCCGAAATCATGGCGCTGCGCGACGCGTCGGCGCGCGGCCACGACGTGCGCGGTGCGACCGCCTACGTGACGCTGGAGCCCTGTTCGCATCACGGCCGCACGGGGCCATGCTGCGATGCGCTCGTCGCGGCGGGCATCGCACGCGTCGTCGCTTCGCTCGAAGACCCGAATCCGCGCGTCGCGGGCCAGGGCTTCGCACGGCTGCGCGCGGCCGGCGTGGAGGTCGTCGTCGGCCCGGGGGCGGAAGAAGCGCGCGAACTCAATATCGGCTTCTTCAGGCGCATGGTGCGCGGCACGCCGTGGGTCCGAATGAAGATCGCGGCCTCGCTCGACGGGCAGACCGCGCTCGAGAACGGCGTGAGCCAGTGGATCACCGGCGAGGCCGCGCGCGCGGATGGCCATGCGTGGCGCGCGCGGGCCGACCGCGTGCTCACCGGCATCGGCACGGTACTCGAAGACGACCCCCGACTCGACGTGCGCCTCGCGCCCACGCCTCGTCAGCCGCCCGCCATCGTCGTGGACAGCCGTCTCCAGACGCCCACCGACGCCGCGATCTTCGTCCCGGGCCGCCCGCTCGCGATCTACTGTGCGGTCGACGATGGCGAGCGGCAGGCGTCCCTCGAAGCGCGCGGCGCGACGGTGACACGGCTCGCGGGCGAAGGCGGCAAGGTCGACCTCGCCGCGATGCTGCGCGATCTCGCCGCGCAGGAAGTGAACGAAGTCCACGTCGAGGCCGGCCACAAGCTCAATGGTTCGCTGCTGCGCGAGGGACTCGTCGACGAACTGCTGGTCTATCTCGCGCCGAAGCTCATCGGCGTGGGCCGCGGCATGACGAGCCTCGGGCCGTTGCAGGCGCTGTCCGAAGCGCTCGATCTGGAATTCCGCGACGTCGCTCGCGTGGGTGCCGACTTGCGCGTCGTTGCCGTGCTGCGCGGACGCCTGGACTTCTGATCGCCCCGCCGGACGGGACGCCCGAACTGCGTGGCCGACCGGCACGGATGACCCGCCACCGGGCCCCTCCGGCAAACCCTGCGAAAATGCAGGCCTATGTTCACCGGCATCATTACCGGCGTGGGGCGCATCGTCGCCGTCCACGACCTCGGCAGTTCCTTGCAGCACGGCAAGAGGCTCACCATCGAAGCGCCGGCCGGCTACCTGGGTGACGTCGGCCTGGGCGACAGCATTGCGCTCAATGGCGCCTGCATGACCGTCACGACCTTCGACGCCGCCGCCTCGCAGTTCACCATCGACATCTCCGTCGAATCGTTGTCGAAGACCGCCGGACTCGCCGAAGCCGGTCAGGTCAACCTCGAAAAGGCGCTGCGCCCGCAGGACCGCCTGGGCGGCCACATCGTCTCCGGCCACGTCGACGGCGTCGGCCGCGTCACGCGCATGCAGCAGGTCGGCGAAAGCTGGGAGCTTCGCATCCTCGCGCCCGCCGCCATCGGCAAGTACCTCGCCTACAAGGGCTCGATCACCGTCAACGGCGTGAGCCTCACCGTCAACACGGTGGACGATCGCGAGGACGGCAGCGAGATCGCCATCAACCTCATCCCCCACACGGTCGACAACACCGCGCTCGGCGCCTTGCGCGAGGGCAGCGCCGTCAACCTCGAGATCGACCTCATTGCTCGCTACGTCGAACGGATGCTGACCGCCGCGCCCGCGACGAAGCCCGCCAGGGCCCCTTCATGACCGCACCCATTTCCCCCACCGAAGAAATCGTCGCCGAGCTGCGCGCCGGCCGCATCGTCATCCTCGTCGACGAGGAAGACCGCGAGAACGAAGGCGACCTCGTACTGGCCGCCGAACACGTCACGCCCGAGGCCATCAACTTCATGGCCCGCTACGGCCGCGGCCTCATCTGCCTCACGCTCACGCGGGAGAGCTGCGAGCGCCTTCGCCTTCCGCCCATGGTCGCGCGCAACGGCACGAAGATGGGCACGGCCTTCACCGTCTCGATCGAGGCGGCCGAAGGCGTCACCACCGGCATCTCCGCCGCCGACCGCGCGCGCACGGTGCAGGCCGCCGTCGCGCGCAACGCGCAGGCCGCCGACCTCGTGCAGCCCGGCCACATCTTCCCGCTGCAGGCCGTCGACGGCGGCGTGCTCATGCGCGCCGGCCACACCGAGGCGGGCTGCGACCTTGCAGCGATGGCGGGGCTCACCCCCGCCGCCGTGATCTGCGAGGTGATGAAGGACGACGGCACGATGGCCCGCCTGCCCGACCTGCAGACCTTCGCGGCCGAGCACGGCCTCAAGATCGGCACGATCGCGGACCTCATCGAGTACCGCTCGCGCAATGAAAGCCTGGTCGAGAAGATCGGCACGCGGCCGCTGGTGACTGCGTACGGCGAATTCATCGCCCACGCCTGGCGCGACAAGCCGAGCGCGGGCCTGCACCTCTCGCTGGTCAAGGGACAGTGGAGCGCCGACGACACCGTGCCCGTGCGCGTTCACGAGCCGCTGTCGGTGCTCGACGCGCTGGAGGTCGCGCGGCCCCTGCACAGCTGGAGCCTCGACGCGAGCCTGAAGTACATCGCCGACGCCGGCAAGGGCGTCGCTGTGCTGCTCAATTGCGGCGAGAGCGCGCAGCAGCTGCTCGCGCAGTTCGACGGCACCGCGCAGCCCTCGCACGCGCCCGAGCGCGGCCGCATGGACCTGCGCACCTACGGCATCGGCGTGCAGATCCTGCGCGAAAGCGGCGTGCAGCGCATGCAGGTGCTCGGCGCGCCGCGCCGCATGCCCAGCATGGCGGCGGGCTACGGCCTCGAAGTCGCGGGCTACGTCGCGCCCCGCTCCACGAACTGAAGCAACCCCCAAGGAATTCCCATGTTTGGCGCAGAAAAAGGCGAGGCCGACCGTCTGGATGGCAAGGACCTCGTCATCGGCATCGTGCAGGCCCGCTTCAACGAGAGCATCACCAACGCGCTCGCGCAGGCGTGCCGCGCCGAACTCGTCGCGCTCGGCGTCGCGGACAAGGAGATCGACCACGTGTTCGTCCCCGGCGCGCTCGAGGTGCCCGTGGCCTTGCAGGCCATGGCCGAAAAGGGCGGCTACGACGCGCTCGTGGCGCTCGGCTGCATCATCCGCGGCGAGACCTACCACTTCGAGCTGGTCGCCAACGAATCGGCGGCGGGCGTGACGCGCATCGGGCTCGACTATCACCTGCCCATCGCCAACGCGATCCTCACGACCGAGAACCTCGAGCAGGCCATCGCCCGCCAGGTCGACAAGGGCCGGGACGCGGCGCGCGTGGCCGTCGAGATGGCCAACCTGCTCGAGCGGCTCTGATGGCGAAAGCTCCCCCGGCACCGCGCAAGACGGCCGCCAAGCCCCCGCGCAGCCGCGCGCGCGAATTCGCGCTGCAGGCGCTCTACCAGTACCTCGTGGGCCGGCAGGACGCCGAGTCCATCGACCAGTTCACGCGCGGGCTGTCCGGCTTCCACAAGGCGGACTCGGTGCATTACGACGCGCTGCTGCACGGCTGCGTGAAGGAAGCCGCGGCGCTCGACGCGCTGAT
Organism: Ramlibacter sp.; assembly: GCF_050250995.1. Taxonomy (GTDB): domain Bacteria; phylum Pseudomonadota; class Gammaproteobacteria; order Burkholderiales; family Burkholderiaceae_C; genus Ramlibacter. The sequence goes on along the minus strand of NZ_JBFWNP010000051.1, from coordinate 29,478 downwards.
CGAGCCGCTGCTCGACCGCAAGCTCACCGAGCTTTCGCCGATCGAGCACGCCATCGTCTGGATCGGCGCCTACGAATTCCTGCATGCGCCCGATGTTCCCTGGCGCGTCGTGCTCAACGAATGCATCGAACTCGCCAAGGAGTTCGGCGGCACCGACGGCCACAAGTACGTGAACGCGGTGCTCAACGGCCTGGCGGTCCAGTTGCGCCCCGTCGAGGTCGAGGCGGACCGCGCGAGCGGCAAGGCGCGCCCATGAGATTCGCGCGGCGCGCCGAACGCATCGAGCCCTTCTACGTGATGGAGGTCGGCAAGGCGGCGGCGCAGCTCGCGCGCGAACATGCGCACGGCGACCGGCCGATGGTCTTCCTGAACATCGGCGAGCCCGATTTTTCCGCGCCACCGTTGGTGCAGGAGGCCGCGGCCCGTGCGGTGCGCGACGGGCGCACGCAGTACACGCATGCGCTGGGCCTCGACGATCTGCGCGAACGTATCGCAAACTGGTATGCCGAACGCTTCGGCATCCACGTTCCCGCGCGCCGCATCGTCGTCACGGCGGGCGCATCGGCTGCGCTGCAGCTCGCGTGCCTCGCGCTGATCGAGTCCGGCGACGAGATCCTGATGCCGGACCCGAGCTATCCGTGCAACCGCCAGTTCGTGAGCGTGGCCGAAGGCCGGGCCGTGCTCGTGCCGACGACGGCCGCCGAGCGCTACCAGCTGAGCGCGGCGAAGGTGGAGGAACACTGGACCGATGCGACGCGCGGCGTGCTGCTGGCCTCGCCGTCCAATCCGACGGGCACGTCGATCCATCCCGACGAGCTGCGCAGGATCCACGCACGGGTGCAGGACCGCGGCGGCATCACGCTGCTCGACGAGATCTACCTCGGCCTCTCGTACGACGAAACCTTCGGCCACACCGGGCTCGCCATCGACGAGAACGTCATCAGCATCAACAGCTTCTCGAAATATTTCAGCATGACGGGCTGGCGCCTGGGCTGGATCGTCGCGCCCGATGCGCTGGTGCCGGTGCTGGAGCGCCTCGCGCAGAACCTCTTCATCTGCCCGAGCACGGTGGCGCAGCATGCCGCCCTCGCCTGCTTCGAGGCGGAGTCGATCGCAGAGTACGAGCGGCGCCGGCTCGAGTTCAGGGCGCGGCGCGACATGTTCATCCCCGCCTTGAACGACATGGGCCTGCGCGTCCCCGTCATGCCCGACGGCGCCTTCTACGCCTGGGCCGATTGCACGCAGGCCTGCGAGAAGCTCGGCGTGCAGGGCAGCTGGGACTTCGCCTTCGAAGTGATGAAGCGCGCGCACGTCGCCGTGACGCCCGGGCGCGACTTCGGGCATGCGCAGACCTCGCGCTTCGTGCGTTTCTCCACCGCCAACTCGATGGCGCACCTGCAGGAAGCGGCCTCGCGGCTCGCCGGCTTGCTGCACTGACGCGGCCGCAATGAGCTTTCGCCACCGCGTGCGCGTGTACTGGGAGGACACCGACGCGGGCGGCATCGTCTTCTACGCCAACTACCTCAAGTTCTTCGAGCGCGCGCGCACCGAGTGGCTGCGCTCGCTCGGCATCGCGCAGAGCAGGCTGCGCGAGGAGACGGGCGGCATCTTCGTCGTCGGCGCGACCTCGGTGCGCTATCTGCGCCCGGCGCGGCTGGACGATGAACTTCTCGTTACCGCCACGCTCGAATCCGCAGGGCGCGCGTCTCTCATAATCGCGCAACAGGCGCTGGCGTACGATGGCGCCGTACTCTGCGAGGGCGAGATCCGCATCGGATGGGTCGACGCCGCCACGCTAAAGCCGGGGAGAATGCCAGCCATGATCCTCGACGCACTTTCAAATTCGAAATGACGACATGAGCCAAGACCTCTCGATCCTGCAACTGGTGCTGGGCGCGAGCCTCGTCGTGCAGCTGGTGATGGCGCTGCTCGTCGTGGTGTCCATCACGAGCTGGGCCGCGATCTTCCGCAAGTTGTTCGCGCTCGGCCGCGTGAAGTCGCTCAACGACGAGTTCGAGCGCGAGTTCTGGTCGGGCACGAGCCTGAACGACCTGTTCGCCGCCGCCGCCCAGAACGCGAAGCTGGCCGGGCCAATGGAGCGCATCTTCGCGTCCGGCATGCGCGAATACCAGAAGCTGCGCGAGCGGCGCATCTCGGACGCGGGCACGCTGCTCGACGGCGCGCGCCGTGCGATGCGCGCGTCGTACCAGCGCGAGCTCGATGCGATCGAGAGCAATCTCTCGTTTCTCGCCTCCGTCGGTTCCGTCTCTCCGTACGTCGGCCTGTTTGGCACCGTGTGGGGCATCATGCATGCGTTCACCGGCCTCGCGAGCCTGCAGCAGGTGACGCTGGCCACCGTGGCGCCGGGCATCGCCGAGGCGCTGGTGGCGACCGCCATCGGCCTGTTCGCCGCGATCCCCGCCGTCGTCGCCTACAACCGCTTCGCCCGCGACATCGACCGCGTGGCCATCAAGCTGGAGACCTTCATCGAGGAGTTCTCCAACATCCTGCAGCGCAACCTGGGCGCGCAGGCGGTGCATCAGGCCACGACGGCATCGGGACACTGACATGCCCGCCGTCGCAGGCCGCGGCCGGGGCCGCCGGACCATCAACGAGATCAACATGGTCCCGTTCATCGACGTCATGCTGGTGCTGCTCATCATCTTCATGGTGACCGCGCCGCTGATCGCGCCGAGCATGATCGACCTGCCCTCGGTCGGCAAGGCGAAGGAGCCGCCCAAGCAGATGGTGCAGGTCATCGTGCAGCGCGACGAATCGCTCGCGATCAAGGGCAAGGACGACGCCATTGCCATGCCGCTCGACCGGATCGTGGCCGAGATCACGCGCATCCAGGTCGGCCAGCCGCCCGGCGCCACCGCCGTCGTCATCAGCGCGGACCGGAACGTGAAGTACGAAGCGGTGGTGAAGGTGATGGACGCGCTGAACAAGGCGGGCGTGCAGCGCGTCGGCCTGTCCGTTCAGCTTGCCAAGTAGTCCCGGGCCGTCGATGCCGATCCACGCCGCCGCGGAACGCTCCGAATTCGAGCCGCCATCGCAACCGGGCTTCCTGCGTTCGGCCACGCTCGCCGTGCTCGCGCATGCGGCTTTGGTCGCCATGCTCGCGAGCGGCCTGCAGTGGAAGCGGGAGACGCAGGAAGTCGCGGCCGAGGCCGAGCTGTGGAGCAGCGTGCCGCAGGCGGCCGCGCCGAAGGAAGTGACGCCGCCGCCCCCGCCGCCCGCGCCTGCGCCGCCGCCCCCGCCGCCGGTCCCCGCGCCCCCGCCACCGCCCGCGCCCCCTGCGGTCCGCGCGCCCGAGCCGCCGCAGCAGCGCGACGCCGACATCGCGGAGGAGCAGGAAAAGAAGCGCAAGGCCGCCGAGGCCGCGCGCCAGGAAGCGGCCGAGCGGGAGCGCGAGCGGCGCGAGAAGCTGGCGCAGGAAAAGCTCGCGCAGAAGCGCGAACAGGAGCGGCGCGAAAAACTCGCGCAACAGAAACGCGAGGCCGAGGAGAAGCGGCAGGAGGAAAAGCGCCAGCTCGCCGAGGCCCGTCGCAAGGAAGAAGCCGCGAAGAAGCGCAAGGAAGAACAGGACCAGCGTCGGGTCGCCCAACTGCGCGAGGAAAACCTGCGCAGGATTCAGGGCATGGCGGGCGCGACGGGTGCGCCCACCGCCACGGGCAATGCCACGCAGTCGAGCGGGCCGTCCGCCAGCTGGGCCGGTCGGGTGCGCGCGCGCGTGAAGCCGAACATCGTGTTCTCGGACGACGTGGCCGGTAATCCGAAGGCTGAAATCGAAGTGCGCCTGGCGCCCGACGGCACGATCGTCGGCAAGCGCGTGGTGCGTTCCAGCGGCATGCGCGCATGGGACGACGCCGTGCTTCGTGCGCTGGACAAGACGGAGACGCTGCCGCGCGACACCGACGGCCGCGTGCCGTCGACGGTCATCCTGGAGTTCAGGCCGAAGGACTGACCTACTCTACTCGTACACCACCTGCGCAGCCCCCTTGTCCGCCTGCGCCATCCAGCTTGCCAACGCCGCATCGCTCGGAAAAAACTTCGCCTGCTCGCCCAGCTGCAATTCGGCCACCGCGCGCTCGCGATGCACGAACAGCCGCACCGGCAACCCACGCACCAGTTCGCCCTGCTCGCTCATCTCCCGCTTCGCCGGGAAATCGCGGATCAGGCGTCCGATGTCCGGCGACGTCCCGTTCACCGCCACGCGCAGATACTTGCCGAAGCGGCAGCGCGCCGTCGCCAGGTCCCAGATCTGCTGCACGTTCAGCCGGAAGCCGCCCGAGAACCGGTCCGGCTGCAGCTTCGCCATCACCACGATCAGCTCGTCGTCCTTGATCCAGTTGCGGTGCGGCGAGAACGTCGCCTCGTCGCAGGTTGCGTCGATGGTCTCGGTCTTGTCGTCGAGCTTGAAGAGCGCGAGCTTGCCGCGCTGGCCATTGATCACGCGCCAGTCGCCGACGATGCCCGCGAGCAGCAGCGGCTCGCGCGTGTCGACCAGTTCCTCGATCCTGCGCTTGGCAAACCGGCGCACCTCGAGCTCGACTTCGTCGAACAGGTGCCCGGACAGGTAGAAGCCGATGGCGGTCTTCTCGAACGACAGCCGCTCCTTCACGCCCCAGGGCATCGCATCGACGAGCTCCGGCTCCTGCGTGCTCGCCGCATGCGAATCGCCCATGTCGAACAGCCCGCCCTGGTTGGCGTTCGCGGCCTGCGTGTTCGCGAAGTCGAACGCGCGGTCGATGGAGGCGACGAGCGCGGCCCGGTTGAGATGCAGCGCATCGAAGGCGCCGGCCTTGACCAGCGCCTCCACCGTGCGCTTGTTGATGCGCGTGCGGTCCACGCGGCAGCAGAAGTCATACAGGGACTTGAACGCACCGTCGGCCTCGCGCGCCGCCACGATGGCTTCGATCGCCATCTGCCCCGTGCCCTTCACGGCACCGAGCCCGTAGCGGATCACCTTGTCCGACACGGGCTCGAAACGATACGTGCCGCGGTTCACGTCCGGCGGCTCGAACTGCAGGCCGAAATTCTTCCGCGCATCCTCGAACAGCACCTTCAGCTTGTCGGTGTTGTCCATTTCGACGGTCATGTTGGCGCAGAAGAACTCCGCCGTGTAATGAACCTTCAGCCACGCCGTGTGATAAGCGAGAAGCGAGTAGGCGGCGGCATGCGACTTGTTGAAGCCGTAGCCCGCGAACTTCTCCATCAGGTCGAAGATCTCGTCGGCCTTGTCCGCGGGGATGTCCTGCTTGGCGGCGCCCGCGCGGAAGATCTCGCGGTGCTGGGCCATCTCCTCGGCCTTCTTCTTGCCCATCGCGCGGCGCAGCAGGTCCGCGCCGCCGAGCGAGTAGCCGCCCAGCACCTGCGCGGTCTGCATCACCTGCTCCTGGTAGACCATGATCCCGTAGGTCTCGGAGAGCACGGGTTCCACCAGCGGATGCGGATACTCCACCACTTCGCGGCCGTGCTTGCGCGCGACGAAGCTCGGGATCAGGTCCATCGGGCCGGGACGGTACAGCGCGTTCAGCGCGATCAGGTCTTCGAGGCGCGTGGGCTTCGCGTCGCGCAACATGCCCTGCATGCCGCGCGATTCGAACTGGAACACGGCCTCGGTCTTGCCGTCGGTGAAGAGCCGGTAGGTGCGCGCATCGTCGAGCGGGACGTCGTCGAAGGTGAAACCCTCCTGCCCCTGGTGCCGCGACGCGATGAACTTGCGCGCGAGTTCGAGGATCGTGAGCGTGGCGAGGCCCAGGAAGTCGAACTTCACCAGGCCGGCCGCTTCCACGTCGTCCTTGTCGTACTGGCTCACCGCGGAGTCGCTGCCGGGCTGCTGGTACAGCGGCGTGAAGTCGGTCAGCTTGCCCGGCGCGATGAGCACGCCGCCCGCGTGCATGCCGACGTTGCGCGTCATGCCCTCCAGCTTCTGCGCGAGGTCGAGCAGCGTGCGGACTTCGTCCTCCCGCTCGTAGCGCTCGGCCAGGATCGGCTCCTGCTTCAGCGCCTCGGCGATGGTGATGTGCGTGCCGGGCTTGTTCGGGATGAGCTTGCTGATGCCGTCGCAGAACGTGTAGCTCATGTCGAGCACGCGGCCCACGTCGCGCACCGCCGCGCGAGCGGCCATCGTGCCGAAGGTGGCGATCTGGCTCACCGCCTCGCGGCCGTACTTCTCCTTCACGTACTCGATCACGCGGTCGCGGTTGCCCTGGCAGAAGTCGATGTCGAAGTCGGGCATCGACACGCGCTCGGGATTCAGGAAGCGCTCGAACAGCAGGTTGTAGGCGAGCGGATCGAGGTCCGTGATCTTCAGCGCGTAGGCGACGAGCGAGCCCGCACCCGAGCCGCGGCCCGGGCCCACCGGGCAGCCGTTGGCTTTCGCCCAGTTGATGAAATCGCCGACGATCAGGAAGTAGCCGGGGAAGCCCATCTTGAGGATGGTGCCGATCTCGAACTCCAGCCGTTCCTCGTAGCGCGGCCGCTGCCGCTCGCGCTCCGCCTCGTCGGGGTAGAGGCGGACCAGCCGCTCCCGCAGCCCCTCGTGCGATGCGAAGCGGAAGTACTCCTCGATCGGCATGCCGTTGGGCGTCGGGAAATTCGGCAGCCGCGGCTTGCCGAGTTCGAGCGTGAGGTTGCAGCGCTTGGCGACCTCCAGCGTGTTGGCCACGGCCGTCGGCACGTCGGCGAACAGCGCCTCCATCTCCGCGGCCGACTTGAAGTACTGCGAGCGCGTGAACTTGCGCACGCGGCGCTGGTTGCCGAGGATCTCGCCCTCGGAGATGCACACGCGCGCCTCGTGCGCCTCGTAGTCGTCCTCGTCCGTGAACTGCACCGGATGCGTCGCCACCACCGGCAGGTTCAGGCGTGCCGCGAGCTGCACGGCGGCGGCGACGTGCGCTTCGTCGTCGCTGCGCCCGGCGCGCTGCAGCTCGATGTAGAAGCGGTGCGGAAACGCGGCGGCAAGCTCCAGCGCGACTTCGCGCGCGCGCGCCTCGTCGCCCTGCACCAGCGCCTGGCCCACCGGCCCGGCCTGCGCGCCGGCCAGCACGATGAGACCCTGCCCCAGCTCCTGCAGCCAGGCGAGCGTGACGACGGCCTGCGCCTTCACCACGTTGCGCGTCCAGCCGCGCGCGAGCAGCTCGCACAGGTTGAGGTAGCCCTGCTTGCCCTGCACGAGCGCGACGATGCGGCCGATGGCGGCGGGGTCATTGCCGAGCCCCTGCACCATGAGCTCGCAGCCGACGAGGGGCTTCACGCCCTTGCCGCGCGCCTCCTTGTAGAACTTGATCGCGCCGTAGAGGTTGTTGAGGTCGGTGATCGCAAGCGCGGGTTGCGCATCCTGCGCGGCCCGTTTCACGATGTCGTCGATGCGGTTGGTGCCGTCGACGACCGAGAATTCGGTGTGCAGGCGCAGGTGAACGAACATGCCGCGATTTTACAAGGCCGTCATTGCCGCAACGACGGCGATGACGCAGCCTAGGCCTCGGCCGTCTCCACTTCCGCGCCGATGCTTCCGAGCGACGACATCGCCGTCGGCTGCATGTACACGATGCGCTTGCGGCCGTTCAGTGCCAGCGCCGCGTTGCGCATGTCGCGCAGCAGCTCGGCCATGGACAGGTCGGCGAGGCGCCTGCGGCTGCACGCGATGCGCAGGTCGAAAGTCGCGACGAGATCGAAGGGCTGCTGCACGCGCACGCAGTGCGCGAGCACCTGCGTCGCCGCCTCGCCGAGTTCGCGCGACGTGATGGGCCGCAGGCTGATGGCCGCGAAGCGCGTGCGGCTCACCCGCGCGAGCGCCCAGCGCTGGCCCAGCAGGCGATGCAGGAGCGCCGCGAAGCGCACCAGCGTGCGTTCGGCGACCGTGCTGCCGTGCTCGATGGCCGCCTCGTCGAGACCGGGCACGGCGAGCATCATCACCGATGCGGTGCCCTGCCCCGCCGCCTCGCGCAGCGCGGCTTCGGCATGGCGCTGCTCGAAGCCCTCGTACGACCACAAGGCCGTCAGCGGGTCGCGGCTGGTGCCGATGGCTTCGCGGCCCAGCACGTCGCGGCCGTAGCGGTCGCGCACCATCAGCGTGTGGCGAAACAGCAGCAGGCCCGTGTACATGCAGACGCCGACGGCCGCGGCGCGCAGGTCGAGGCCCGAGACCTGGTCGGGCCCGGCCGCGACGACGACCGGCGCGAACAGCAATGCGATCACCGCGCCCGACACCCAGCTGACGTGGCGGCCGCCGCGCAATGCGTTCACGGCGCACAGCGCACCGCAGGCGAGCAGGAAGATCACGGTGAGCAGCAGCGCGCCCTGCACCCGCCACGCGAGCGGCAGGAGCGTCAGCTGCACGACGGCATAAACGGCGGCGACGAGGGGCGCCGCAATGCCGATCAGCCGTTCGCGCCGCTTCAGGTGCAGCGGGTCGAGCGCCTCCGTACACAGCAGGACCATGAACCCGATGAGGATGACGGCCGTGATGCTGCGGCTCCAGTCGTTGAAGGCCGGCCAGTCGCCCGTGAACCAGATCGTGAGGTATCCATTGTTCGCGGCGACGCTCAGCAGCACCCAGGCCGACACGCCCGCCAGCACCCAGTGCGAGCGCTCGCGGTAGGCGAGCGCGCCGAGCAGGCACACGAGTGTGACCATCGCGCCCAGGCCCATGATCATCCCCGACAGGTTCGCGCGCTGCACCAGGTTCTCGCGGAACTGCGGGTCCGGCATCAGCGTGACCGGCACCCTCAGGTAGGCCGCGTTCTCGACCGTGAGGATGACGTCGACCGGGTCGGCGCCGACGTCGATGGAAAAGGCCGGAAACGGATTCGCGAAGGGCCACTGCGACAAGGGCACGCGGTCGCCGGCGCGGGCGTGCTGCCACTCGCCCCGGCCGATGCGCCACCACAGATGAGCATGATCGACCTGCGGCATCGGGACCTGGAACACGTAGTCCTGGCCTTCGCGCACGCCGATGACCGTGGCGCGGCCGATCCAGCGCTCGCCGCCGGTCAACTCCCACGCCTCGGCGTTGGGATTGCGCGTGCCGTCGGGCAAGGCCCACATCGCGTCCGGATCCATCGGCGCGTCGGGCGCCGCGATGGTCGCGCGGGTGGCATCGATCCAGGCCGCGAGGTTGAGGGGCCGCGACTCGGGTGTGACGTGAAACGTCGGCGGTGCGGCCCACGCGGTGCCGAGACCGCACGCCGCCCACACGATAATCGCCCACAGTCGCCACGCCATCTCTTTCACCACCTCCGGGCCATAGTATCGGACACCCGGAACCGCTTCGTTCCATGGACACCACCCTCAACCTCGCGGCGTACCGTTTCGTTCGCATCGCGGACGCGCGCGAGTTGCGAGACAGCCTTTTCTCCGAGGCGCAGCGCCACGGCCTCCTGGGCACCGTGCTGCTCGCCGAGGAAGGCATCAACCTCTTTCTCGCGGGCGCGGAAGATCCCTTGCGCTCGTTCATGGACTGGCTGCGCGCGGACACGCGTTTCCGCGGCCTCGAAGCGAAGGAGAGCTGGTCGGCACGGCCCCCGTTCCGCCGCCTGCGCGTGAAGGTCAAGCGCGAGATCATCCGTATGGACCACCCCGCGATCCGGCCCGCCGCGGGGCGTGCGCCGGCCATCGACGCCGCCACGGCGAAGCGCTGGCTCGATCGCGGGCGCGACGACGAGGGGCGCGAGGTGGTGATGCTCGACACGCGCAATGCGTTCGAGGTCGACTACGGGACGTTCGAGGGCGCGGTGGACTGGCGCCTGGGCAGGTTCAGCGACTTTCCGGCGGCCCTGCGAGCGCATGCGGCGGAGCTGCAGGGCAAGACCGTGGTGAGCTTCTGCACCGGCGGCATTCGCTGCGAGAAGGCGGCGATCTACATGCGCGAGGCCGGCCTGCGCGACGTGTGGCAGCTCGACGGCGGCATCCTGAAATATTTCGAGTACGCCGGCGGCGCGCACTTCGCGGGCGAGTGCTTCGTGTTCGACGAGCGCGAGACGCTCGACGCGGCGCGTCGTCCCCGCGTCGGCGCGGAACCGGAGACGCCTTGACTCGGGAGCCCTGGATTCCCGCCTTCGCGGGAATGACGTGGATCAGGAGCGCGGCTCCGGCGGCGTGAAGGGCGTGGGCGGCAGGGGGATGAACTCGGTTTCGTCCGGCACCTGCCCCATGCGCTGCGCCTTCCAGTCTTCGCCCGCCTGCACCACGCGCGCCTTGCGGCTCGACACGAAGTTCCACCACATGAAGCGCGGCACTTCGAGCGCCGCGCCGCCGATCACCGCGACGCGCGTCGCCGTCTTCGCCTCGAGCGTGAGCGGCCCGGCATCGACGACGGCCATCGTGCGCACGGGCACCGGCTTGGCGTCGATGGCGAATTCGCCCTCCACCGCGTAGAACGCGATCTCCTCGGCCAGCGGCGGCAGCGCGATCGCCGCGCCCGCGGGCAGCGCGATGTCGAGGTACAGCGTCGGCGACAGCGCCTTCACCGGCGAACGCGCGCCGAACGCCTCGCCCACCAGCACGCGCACCTGCGCCTGGCCCACGCGCACCTGCGGAATGTCCGCGGCGGGCGTGTGCGAAAACGCGGGCTCGGTCTCCTCGTGCGCGAGCGGCAAGGCCGTCCACAGCTGCAGGCCATGGTTGACGAAGGCGCGATCGCGCAAGTGCTCGGGGCGGCGTTCGGAATGCACGATGCCGCGGCCGGCCGTCATCCAGTTGATCGCGCCGGGCTCGATGAGCTGCCGCGTGCCGAGGCTGTCGCGGTGCATCATCGCGCCCTCGAACAGGTAGGTCACCGTCGCCAGGCCGACGTGCGGATGCGGCCGCACGTCGTGGTTCGCGCCGGGCAGTTCGTTCACCGGACCGAAGTGGTCGAAGAAGATGAACGGCCCGACGCTGCGCCGGTCGGCCGCCGGCAGCGAGCGGCGCACGACGAAGCCGCCGCCCAGGTCCTTCTCGTGGCTGGAGAGGAGCAGCATGGCGCGGCCCAGCCTAGACCCGGCGGCCTGCGACGCTCAGGCGACCCGCGCCGAACGCCGACAGGACGAGCAGGCCGCCGACGATGGCGAGGTTCTTGCCGAACGCCTGCTTCTGCATCATCTGCTGCGCTTCCGGCACGGCCCAGTAGGCGTGGAAGATCGGCGTGATGACGGCCACGAAGATGGCGAGGCCCAGGGCAGCCCAGCGGGTCTGCCAGCCGACCAGGATCAGCAGGCCGAGGCCCAGTTCGGCGGCGATGGCGAGGGCGGCGGCCACCTGGGGCAGCGGCACGCCCTGCGACGCGATGTAGCCCACCGTGCCGGCGAAGCCGCCGATCTTGGCCCAGCCCGCGGGGATGAACAGGTAGGCGATGAGAATGCGCCCGATCAGGGCGAAGATGTCCTGCAGCGTGTCGTCGTGCGAGGTCGTGGGCATCGTTTTCATGGTGGGTACTTCTTGGGGTTGAGGAAAAAAATCAGTCGGCGAGGTCGAACACCAGCACTTCGGCCGCGCGGCCCTGCGCAAGCGACACGCTGCTTTCATTCTGCAGCAGCGCCGCATCGCCCGTGCGGAGCGCCTGCCCGTTCACGACGAGCTCGCCGCGCACGAGGTGGACGTAGGCCTTGCGCGCCGGGTCCAGCGAAAGCGTCGCCTGCTCGTCGCCGTCGAAGAGGCCCGCATGCACGCGCGCATCGGCATGGATCAGCACGGAGCCCTCGGCGCCGTCGGGCGACGCGACGAGGCGCAGGCGGCCGCGCTTGTCGGCCTCGGCGAAGGTCTTCTGCTCGTAGCCGGGCTCGATGCCCCGGACGTTCGGCTCGATCCAGATCTGCAGGAAGTGCGTCGTCTGGTCCTTCGCGTGGTTGAACTCGCTGTGCTGCACGCCGCGGCCGGCGCTCATGCGCTGCACGTCGCCGGGCGGGATGCCCTTCACGTTGCCGAGCGTGTCGCGGTGCGCGAGCTCGCCCGACAGCACGTAGCTGATGATTTCCATGTCGCGGTGGCCGTGCGTGCCGAAGCCGGTTCCGGGGGCGATCCTGTCCTCGTTGATCACGCGAAGGTTGCCCCAGCCCATGTGCTCGGGATCGTGGTAGCCGGCGAACGAGAAACTGTGGAAGGACTTGAGCCAGCCGTGATCGGCGAAGCCTCGGTCCTGGGATTTGCGCAAGCGGAGCATGGTGCTTTCCTTTCGGTATGCAACGAATGTAGGTGCGGCACGCGAGCGGACCGGCGCCTGGATTTGATGGCATCATTCAAATCGTTTGAAGGCCGGAGCCCGTAACGTGCAAAATCACCGGGAGGTGCTGACCCCCGACGCCATCGGCCTGCTGCAGGCCGTCGCCCGCTCGGGCAGCTTCGCGGCGGCCGCGCGCGAGCTCGGCCTGGTGCCGAGCGCCGTGACCTACCGCGTGCGGCAGATCGAGGACGCGCTCGACGTGCTGCTCTTCGATCGCAGTTCGCGGCAGGCCAGGCTCACGGCGGCGGGCTCCGAGCTGCTGCACGCCGGCGAGCAGTTGCTGCGGGAGATCGATGCCGTGGCGCATCGCGTGAAGCGCGTGGCCACCGGCTGGGAGGCGCAGCTCACGCTCGCGGTGGACGGCGTGATCTCCGCCTCCACCGTGATGGAGCTTGCCGAGGCGTTCTACTCGGTCGCGCCGACGACGCGGCTGCGGCTGCGCGACGAGACCCTGTCCGGGACCTACGAGGCGGTGGCGGGCGGCGAAGCCGACCTCGCGCTCGGTGTGGGGCTGGAGCCGGGCACGAACGCCGGCATCCAGAGCCGCCTTCTCGGGGACTTGCATTTCGTGTTCGCGGTGGCGCCGCACCATCCGCTCGCCGCGGAAAAGGAGCCGCTGCGCGACGAGGTGCTGCAACGCCACCGCGCGGTGGCCGTGGCCGATTCGACGCGACGCGGCGGCGGGCTCACGCTCGGCCTGCTTGCGGGGCAGGACGTGCTGACGGTGCCGACCATGCGCGCGAAGCTCGACGCGCAGCTGCGCGGGCTGGGCGGCGGCTTCGTGCCCGAGCCGATGGCGCGTCCGTACGTCGAAACCGGCCGCCTGGTGGTCAAGGCGGTGGAGCGTCCCGCGCGTCAGGTGCGGCTGAGCTATGCGTGGCGGGCGTCGTCGGGGCGCGCCGCGCTCGGGCGCGGCCTGCAATGGTGGTTGCAGCAGCTGGAGAGCAAGGCGACGCGCACGGCCTTGCTCGAGAGGCACCGGACGCCATGAGCGCCATCGTCATCCCCGCGAAGGGGGGGATCCAGGGCTTTCCGCCGTCAGCGCCCCGCCCGTATCGCGGCCGATTCGCGCCCTCGCCGACCGGCCCGCTGCATGCCGGCTCGCTGGTCGCCGCCCTCGCAAGCTGGCTCGACGCGCGTGCGAACGGCGGCACCTGGCTCGTGCGCATCGAGGACGTGGACACGCCGCGCTGCGTGCCGGGCGCCGACGAAGAAATCCTGCGGCAGCTCGCCGCCTGCGGACTCGTGCCGGACGAACCGCCGGTGTGGCAATCGGACCGCACCGCGCATTACGAAGCGGCGCTGCGCGAACTCGTCGCGGCCGACCGCGCCTACCCTTGCGCCTGCTCGCGCAAGGACATCGAGCAGGCGCTTCTTTCGCGCGGCCTGGCGCGCGGGCGGCACGATGAGCTCGTCTATCCGGGAACGTGTCGAAACGGGCTGAACGGCCGCGTCGCACGCGCCTGGCGCTTCCGCACGGCAGAAGGCGCAACCGACTGGGAAGACCGCCGCCTCGGCCCGCACTCGCAGGACGTTGCCCACGAGGTCGGCGACTTCGTGCTGAAGCGCGCCGATGGCCTCTTCGCGTATCAACTCGCCGTGGTCGTCGACGACGCCGCGCAAGGCATCACGCACGTCGTGCGCGGCGCCGACCTGGCGGACAACACGCCGCGCCAGATTCTCCTGCAGCGCGCGCTGGGGTTGCCGACACCGTCGTACCTGCACACGCCGCTGGTGCTGGGCGCCAACGGAGAGAAGCTGTCGAAGCAGAACGGCGCGCGCGCGCTCGACTTGCGCGATCCGCCGAAAGCGCTGGCCGATGCCGCCCGCGTTCTCGGCCTTCGCATCGAACCCGGCGCATCGGCCGGCGAATGCGTGGCCGCGGCCACCGCCGCCTGGGCGAAGACAATAGCGGGATGACCGAGACGCAGAACTCGCCCGACAGTCCCGAGGCCCCCGAAATTCCCGATGCATCCAGGGAATCGGCCGACCCCCGCCATCGCCCCATCCGCAGCTTCGTCCTGCGCACCGGACGAACCACCGTTGGCCAGGGCCGCGCGCTGGAGCAACTTGGCCCGCGCTACGTGCTGCCCTATCGCGAGGCGCCGCTCGACGTCGAATCGACCTTCGGACGCAAGGCGCCGGTCGTCCTCGAAATCGGTTTCGGCATGGGCGAAGCCACGGCGCACATCGCGGGCGTATTGCCGGACCACGACTTCATCTGCTGCGAAGTCCACACGCCCGGCGTCGGCGCGCTGCTCAAGCGCATCGAGGAACGCGGCCTGTCGAACGTGCGCATCGTGCAGCACGACGCCGTGCAGGTGGTGGACCACATGATCCCGCCCGGCTCGCTCGCCGGCATCCACATCTTCTTCCCCGACCCCTGGCACAAGCTGCGCCACCACAAGCGCCGCCTCGTGCAGCCGGCCTTCGTCGCACGACTCGCGCGCGCCCTCGCACCGGGCGGCTACATCCATTGCGCGACGGACTGGGAGAACTACGCGCAGCAGATGGTGGAGGTGCTCACGGCCGAGCCCTTGCTGCGAAATACGTCCGCGGCTTATGCCCCGAAGCCGCACTATCGCCCGCTCACGAAATTCGAGAACCGCGGCCTGCGCCTCGGGCACGGGGTGTGGGACGTGGTGTTCCGCCGCGCCCCATCCTCGGAGCCGACCTAGATCTTCCCGGCCACCCACCCCTGCACCGACTGCAGCGCCGCCGGCAGCTTGCTCGCATCGGTGCCGCCGGCCATCGCCATGTCGGCCTTGCCGCCGCCCTTGCCGCCGACCTGCTGCGCGACGAAGTTCACGAGCTCGCCCGCCTTGACCTTGCCCATGCTGTCGGCCGTGACGCCCGCGGCGATCTGCACCTTGCCGCCGTCGACGGCCGCCAGCACGATGGCCGCGGTCTTCAGCTTGTCCTTGAGCTTGTCCATCGTGTCGCGCAGCGTCTTCGCGTCCGCACCGTCGAGCCGCGCGGCGAGCACCTTCAGCCCCTTGACATCGACGGCCTGGCTCACGAGCTCGTCGCCCTGCGACGACGCCAGCTTGCCCTTGAGCGCGGCGACTTCCTTCTCGAGCGAGCGCACCTGCTCCAGCACCTGGCCGATGCGCGACTGCAGCTCGGTGGGCGAAGCCTTCAGCGAGCCGGCGGCGCGCGTGACGGCGCTCTCCAGCTGCTGGAGGTAGGCGAGCGCGTTCGCGCCGGTCACGGCTTCGACCCGGCGGATGCCCGCGGCCACGCCGCTTTCGCTCACGATCTTGAACAGGCCGATGTCGCCGGTGCGGCTCACGTGCGTGCCGCCGCACAGTTCGCGGCTCGATCCGATGTCGAGCACGCGCACGCTGTCGCCGTACTTCTCGCCGAAGAGCATCATCGCGCCCGTCTTCTGCGCCGACTCGATGTCCATCACCCGCGCCTGGGTCGCGTGGTTCTCCAGGATCTCGGCGTTCACGCGCGCCTCGATCTCGCGGATCTGCTCGTCGGTCACGGGCGTGTTGTGCGTGAAGTCGAAGCGCGTCTTGTCGGCATCGACGAGCGAGCCCTTCTGCTGCACGTGGTCGCCGAGCACTTCGCGCAGCGCCTTGTGCATCAGGTGCGTGACGCTGTGGTTGCGCATGGTCGCGTGGCGCTTCGCCATGTCGACCTTCGCCGTCACCGCGTCGCCGACCTTGAGCGCGCCGCTCGCAAGCATGCCGTGGTGGCCGAACACGTCGGCCTTGATCTTCTGCGTGTCGGCGACGTCGAACTTCGCGCCGCCCGCCGACTCGATCGCGCCCAGGTCGCCCACCTGCCCGCCCGACTCCGCATAGAACGGCGTCGTGTCGAGCACGACCACCCCCGACTGTCCCGCCGCGAGCTGCTGCACCGCCGCGCCCTCGGCGTAGAGCGCGACGACCTTCGCCGGCTCCTCGAGCTTCTCGTAGCCGCTGAACACGTTGCCCGCGCCGCCGTACTCCAGGCCGCGGTCCATCTTGAACTTGCCGGCCGCGCGCGCCTGCGACTTCTGCTTTTCCATCGCGGCGTTGAAGCCGGCCTCGTCCACCGCGACGTTGCGCTCGCGGCAGACGTCGTTGGTCAGGTCGAGCGGGAAGCCGTAGGTGTCGTGCAGCTTGAAGGCCACCTCGCCGGGCAGCACCTGCTTGTCGCCTTCGAGCGCGGCGTCGAGGATCTCCATGCCGTTGGCGAGCGTTTCGTAGAAGCGCTCCTCTTCCGCCTTGAGCACTTCCATCACGCGCTTCTCGTTCGCCTTCAGGCTCGGATACGCGTCGCCCATCAGCGCCACGAGGTCGGGCACGAGCTTGTGGAAGAACGGCGTCTTCTGTCCGAGCTTGTAGCCGTGGCGGATGGCGCGGCGGACGATGCGGCGCTGCACGTAGCCGCGGCCCTCGTTCGACGGAATCACGCCGTCGGCCACGAGGAAGGAGGTCGCGCGGATGTGGTCGGCGATCACCTTCAGCGACGGCGTCGCCAGGTCGGCGACGTGCGTCTCGCGGCCCGCGGCCGCGATCAGCTTCGCGAAGATGTCGATCTCGTAGTTGCTGTGGACGTGCTGCAGGATGGCCGCGAGCCGCTCGAGCCCCATGCCCGTGTCGACGCAGGGCGCGGGCAGCTTCCGCAGCGAGCCGTCGGGCTGCATGTCGAACTGCATGAACACGTGGTTCCAGATCTCGATGTAGCGGTCGCCGTCCTGCTCCGGCGAGCCGGGCGGGCCGCCCGCGACCTCGGGGCCGTGGTCGAAGAAGATCTCGGAGCACGGGCCGCACGGGCCGGTGTCGGCCATCATCCAGAAGTTGTCCGAGGCGTACTTCGCGCCCTTGTTGTCGCCGATGCGGACCACGCGCTCGGGCGGCAGGCCGATTTCCTTCGTCCAGATGTCGAACGCCTCGTCGTCGTCGATGTAGACGGTGGCCCAGAGCCGGTCGGCAGGCAGCTTGTAGACCTGCGTGAGCAGCTCCCAGCCCCACTTCAGGGAGTCGCGCTTGAAGTAGTCGCCGAAGCTCCAGTTGCCCAGCATCTCGAAGAAGGTGTGGTGCCGCGCCGTGTAGCCCACGTTCTCGAGGTCGTTGTGCTTGCCCCCCGCGCGCAGGCAGGCCTGCACGGAGGCCGCGCGCACGTAGTTGCGCTTGTCGGTGCCGAGGAAGACGTCCTTGAACTGCACCATGCCCGAGTTGGTGAACATGAGCGTGGGGTCGTTGCCCGGCACGAGCGGGCTGGACGCGACGACGGCGTGCCCCTTGTCCTTGAAGAAATCGAGGAAGGTCTGGCGGATGTCGGCGACGGTGAATTGGGGCTGAGTCATTGGAGATGGGGCGTTGCGAATCCAGCGCCATCGCTCGATCCAGCTGAACATTCGATTATAGGTAGGCCCCCTTCCTACAACGCAGGCTGGGGCTTTCCGACGCGAGGGCGCGCCGTCGCCGGGCACAGTGGGTCATCCATACAACCAGGGAGCCCCCACCATGCCCACGCCCATGACCGACTGGAGCGACGCGATGTTCACGTCGTTCGCCGCCGCGATGGCGCTCTTCCTGTCCGCCATCCCGAAGATCATCGGCTTCGCGGTCATCGTCATCGCCGGGTGGTTCATCGCCACGCTGATCGAGAAGGCGCTCGCGACCGTGCTGCGCACGATCCGCTTCAACGAGCTCGCGCAGCGCTCCGGCTTCGCCGACTTCGTGGCGAAGATGGGCATGAACACCGACTCGGCCGGCATGATCGGCCTGGTGGTGAAGTGGTTCGTTCGCCTCATCGCGCTGGTGGTGGCATTCGATGCGCTGGGCCTGCCCGCCGTGTCGGACGTGCTGCGCCAGCTGCTGCTGTGGCTGCCCAATGTCGTCGTCGCGCTCGTGGTGCTCGTGATCGGCGGACTCGCCGCGCGCGGCCTGAGCAACCTGGTGCGGGGCTTCGCGTCGGAAGCGGAGCTGTCCAACGTCGACTTCCTCGCCAAGACCGCGTCGATCGTCGTGTGGGCCTTCGCCATCGTGGTCGCGATCAACCAGTTGGGCATCGCGACCACGCTGGTGAACACGCTCTTCACCGCCGTCGTGGGCGCCATCGCCCTGGCGGCCGGCCTCGCCTTCGGCCTGGGCGGCCGCGACACCGCCGCCGAAATCGTGCGCAAGTGGTACGGCAAGGCGCAGGACGGCGCCGAGAAGGTGAAGCTGGTCACCGGGGAGGGCCGCGCGGCGGCCGAACATCCGTCTGAAGGCGGCTGAGCGTGGGTACGGCGTCTCTGCCGCGCAACATCCCGGTCCACCCTTAAGATTTGCTTAATGGACCGGAACGAACCTGCGGCAGTGACTCATCGATCTCGACTCCCCTTCATCGCCGTTTGCGCCGCCGGCCTGACCCTGTGCAGCGCCCCGCTGCTCGCCCAGAACGTCGCGCGTCCCGACCGCGTCGGCGACGTGCTGCGCATCGCCCTTCCGCTGGCCGCGGCCGCGGGCGCCTTGGCCCAGGACGACACGGAGGGCCTGCGGCAGCTGACCCTGACGCTGGCGCTCTCCGAGGGCAGCACGGCTTTGCTGAAGTTTTCGCTCGACCGGCGCCGTCCGGACGGCAGCGGCCATGGATTTCCCTCGGGCCACGCCTCGACTGCGTTCGCCGCGTCCGCCTTCGTCCACAAGCGCTACGGCCTGCAATGGGCCCTGCCGATGTACGGACTGGCGACCTTCGTCGGCTA
Organism: Ramlibacter sp.; assembly: GCF_050250995.1. Classification (GTDB taxonomy): domain Bacteria; phylum Pseudomonadota; class Gammaproteobacteria; order Burkholderiales; family Burkholderiaceae_C; genus Ramlibacter. The sequence continues at coordinate 10,588 of NZ_JBFWNP010000051.1, read as the reverse complement.
TCGGCGCGTCCACACGCGCAATCATTTCGCGCGCGACGTGTTCGCGGGCGCGGCCGTCGGGATGGCCTCGGCCTTTTTCTTCACGAGCCGCGCGCCGAACTTCGGCATCGCGCTCTTGCCGCATGGCTTCGCCGTGACATACGCCAACGAGTGGTAATGCGGTAATGCGAATGCAATGGTGAAGCGCTCGCTCCTTGTCGCAGCGGGCGCCGGGATCCTCGTGCTCACCCTCTCGGGCGCCGGCGCGCTGGCGGCCCTCGACGCATGGCTGCCCGGCTTCGCGGCCCAGCATCGCTCGCCCGGACTCACGTCGGCGCTCGGCGTCCTCTCGGATCTGCACGACACCGACGCCATCCTGATGGCCGCGGCCGTGGTCGCGGCCGTGCTTGCGCTGCGCCGCTCGTGGGATTGGCTGCTGACGTTCGTGCTCGCGCAAGGCGGCGGCATGCTGCTGAACGTCGTGGTGAAGGCGGCGTACGCACGCGACCGCCCCGATGCCGCGGGCGCGCTCGCCCACGCCACCTACTACAGCTTTCCGAGCGGCCATACGAATGCCGCCGCCCTTTTCTACGCCATGTTGTGCGTACTGGCCTTCGAGCACGGCTTGCCGCGACGGCTGCGGCCCTGGCTCGTGGCTGGCGCGGCGTCGATGGTGCTGTGCGTCGCCTTCAGCCGCGTCTACCTCGGCGTGCACTACCCGAGCGACGTGGTGGGCGCGCTCGGCGAAGCCTGCGCCTGGCTGGCGTTCAGTCTGGCACTGCACGCCGGGGGCCGGCCCACGCGGCACGACAAGGCGCACTGACAGCTCTCCGACGGGCCCTCCTACAGGATTCGGCCGGGCCGGCACCTAAGCTTCGTACATCCACAACGAACACGCGCCGCAAGCGCAAAGGGAGCCGGGATGCAAGCCACACGAATCGCCGAGGCCGTCGAGACTCTCAACTGGCTGGCCACGCAGATCCACACGATGCCCGACCGCGGCCGCGACACCGTCGAGGCCGGCGTGTTCCTCGCGCTCTCCAGCGTGTGCCTCGGCGACTACGTGCGCCTCGTCGCCAAGGGCGTGGAGCCGTACGACGCGCTGCGCACCGCCGCCGACGAAATGACCGAATACCGTCGCGAAGTGCTGCAACAGTGGAACCCCATCGGGGCGCCCGCCGCGACCGAGGACGCGACCCTCGCCTGACACGTGTTGCCCGCCCCGCGCGGCAGCGCGTCGCGGATCGCGGTCCGTGCAGGAGACCGCTTCGGCCACGGGCGATGTATCGGGCGCTACCGAACCGGACAGCGAACTCGGCTATCGTGGCGAAATGCAAACCTGGAAGATCGGTAACGTCGAAGTCACGCGTATCGAAGAGAGCGAACGAACCGGCTCCATGGGGCCGGACAAGTTCTTCACGGGCTTCGACCGCGCGATCTTCGAATCCCACTACGACTGGCTGCTGCCGCGGCACTATTCGCGCGAGCACGATCGGCTGATCATCAGCTCGCATTCGTGGCTGGTCCGCGTCGGCAAGTTCACGATGCTCGTGGACAGCTGCAGCGGCAACCACAAGTACCGGCCGTTCAATCCGGCCTTCCACATGCTCGAGACGCCCTTCATCGAGCGGCTCGCCGCCGCGGGCGTCACGCCGGAGCAGATCGACGTGGTGATGTGTACGCACCTCCATGCGGACCACGTCGGCTGGAACACGCGGCTGGAGAACGGCCGGTGGGTGCCGACCTTCCCGAATGCGCGCTACGTGTTCACGGAGGAGGAAAACCGGTTCTGGCAGCAGCAGATCGCCACGGTGCTGAAGGACAACCCCGGGCGGCGCGGCGTGTACGAGGACAGCGTGCTGCCCGTCATCGAGTCGGGCCAGGCGCGCATGCTCGGCCCCGAGTCGCACCACCTCGCCGACGAACTGCGCGTGGAGCATGCCCCCGGCCACACGCCCGGCCACATCGTGCTGCAGATCGAATCGAACGGCGAGCGGGCGCTGTGCTGCGGCGATGCGATCCACCATCCGATCCAGCTCTACCAGCCCGACTGGAACACGAGCTTCTGCATCGACCCCGTGCTCGCGCGCCAAACGCGCCGCCGCCTGCTCGACCACTGCGTCGACAACGACGCGCTGCTGATGCCGATTCATTTCGCGACGCCCTTCGTCACGAAGGTGCTGCGCGCGGGCGGCGCCTACCGCCCCGACGCCGGTTTCGTCTGATCGCGGCGCGCTGGCGCCCCACGAGTCGCGCTTGCGGGGCTAAGATGCCCGCTCGGCATTCCCGCCGTGACGGACCGGAGAAAACACCATGGGATTTTTCAGCAAGATTCTGGACAAACTCGGCTTCGACGCCGGCGCGGGCAAGGTCGATGCGATGTTGAACACGCCGGTCCCACCGCCGATGACGACGTCCGCCTCCGGCGCGGGCCCTGCGGCGGGCGCGCCGGGCACGGCAGCGCAACCCGCCGCGACGGTCGACGTGACCGCGCTGCTTGAACAGAAAGCCGCCGCCAACTCGCAGAAGCTCAATTGGCGCACGTCGATCGTCGACCTGCTGAAGCTCCTCGACATCGACAGCAGCCTGCAGGCCCGCAAGGAACTCGCCACCGAACTCGGCTGCCCGGCGGACAAGATGGCCGACTCGGCGCAGATGAACATGTGGCTGCACAAGGCCGTCATGCAGAAGGTCGCGGCCAACGGCGGGAAGGTGCCCGCCGAACTGCTCGACTGAGGGCGCACACCATGCAGATCACCGACCTGCTGGCCCAGACGGGCGGCCTGCAATCGATCGCGCGCGAGCTCGGCATGAACGAGGCGCAGGCTGCGAGCGGTGCCGAGGCCTTGCTGCCGGCGATTCTCGGCGGCTTCCAGAAGCGCGGACAGGCCGCGCCCGCCGACGCAGGCGACGCAGGTGACCAGGGCGGCCTGGGCGGCTTGCTGGGCGGGCTGCTCGGCGGCGCGGGTGGCGGCCTGCTCGAGCAGGTGCTGTCGCCCGGCAGGACGGACCCGGAACCGGGCAACGACGTGCTCGGAGAAATCTTCGGCTCCAAGGACGTGAGCCGCACCGTCGCGCAGGATGCGGCCCAGCGCACCGGGCTCGACCCTTCGCTGCTGAAGAAGATGCTGCCGCTGCTGGCGATGCTGGTGACCGGGCTGGCGGCGAAGGGCGTGGGTCAGGCTCGCGGGGGCTCAGGCGATGCCGGAGGGCTCGGCGGCATGCTCGGCGGAATCCTGGGTGGCGGCGGCGGACAATCGCGCGGCGGACTCGGGTCGCTTCTCGATGCGAACGGCGATGGCAACGCGCTGGACGACATCCTGCGCATGGCGGGGAAGCTGGGGCGCTAGGGCTCCGCTTCAACCCACGCTTCAACCCACGCTTCAACCCACCGGCTCGACCCGCACGGGGATCCCGCTCATGATCGGGATGCCCGTGATCGGGTCGCAGCGGTCGAGGTCGATCAGCTTCTGCACCGACGCCTGCGCGAACCCGTGCGTGAGCGACATCGTGCCGCGGCGCAGGGTGTCGTCGTATTCGACCGTGGTCACCACTTCGCCGTTCTTCGAGCGCAAGCGCACCGGCGCGCCCTCCGCGATCGACAGGCCGCGCATGTCGTCGGGATGCGCCTGCACCGGGTGCGCGGTCCTGCCTTTCGACAGGCTCGGCAAGCCCTGCCCGACCGAGTTCATGAAGTTGTTGACGCGGCGGGTGATCAGCTTGAATTCGCCCTGCGCCTGCGGCGCTGCGCGTGCGCCCTCCTCCAGCACCTCGCCGAGATCCGCCATCATCATGGGGTCGCCCAGCTGAAGGCGCGCGGTGCAATCCGCATCGGCCGGCTGCACGACCTGCGCGACCTCCTCGAAGAGCCGCCCCTGCGGGTACTTGCGAACTTCGTCCAGCGGCACGCGCGAGCCCGCGCACACCTGCTCCAGGAGCATGTCGATGTTGGGCGGCGGCCCGTTCATGTCGAACTCGAAGGTGCGCCCGCGCGTCTCCACGTGCGGCCCGAAGCCCGCGGTGAAATGCACGCTGAGCTGCAGGCCCAGCTGCTGCCCCAGGCGGAAGAAGAACTCGCCGTCCTCCATCAGGTCCGAGCCCGCGGGCGGCGGCACGATCGCGTCGGTGTGCTGCGCCCAGGGCACCGAATAGCCGCGCGTGACGCCGATGTACTTCAGCCACTCGACGATCTGCGTGTTGCCCGGAATCTCCAGCGACAGCGGCGGCGGCACCACGTAGTGCGCATGGTCGGTCGTCGCCGTCTCCTTGTAGTCGAAGACGACGAGCAGGTCGAGCTCGGCCATCGCGCGTTCGGTGCGTGCCTGATCCGGCCACGCCAGCACCGGGTTGCCGCCGACGACGAACAGCGCGCGGATCTTGTCGGGCCCGTCGGTGAGGATCTGGTCGGACAGGCCCGCCGTGGGCATGCCGCTCGCGTTCTGCCGCATGCCCGTGGCGGACAGCACGCCCTTGCCGAACACCGGGTACGGCGGGTACGCCTGCGCCTTCGGGGTGAACGCCGGCAGCAGCACGTTCGGGTGCGCCGTCTTCTCGCCCGCCTTCGCCCAGCGGCCGCAGAGCGTGTTCAAACACAGCGCGAGGTAGAAGGTGAGATTGCTGTGGCCCGCGAAGCTCGGGCCGGTGGAACACACGGTGCTGCCGATGCGGCCCCGGCCGAAGGTGCGCGCCATCTCGAGCAGGTCGTCGACCGCGACGCCCGCGCGATTCGCGACGTATTCCGGCGTGTACGCCTCGACCGCGCGCTTCAGTTCGTCGAAGCCCTCCGTGTGCGCCGCGACGAACGCCTCGTCGTACAGCTTCTCGCGCAGGATGACGTGGATGAGGCCCGCCAGCACGGTGGGGTCCTCGCCGGGCCGGATCTGCAGATGCACGTGCGCGCGTTTCGCGGTTTCGGTGCGGCGCGGATCGATCACGAGCAGCTTCATGCCCGCCTCGGTCCGCTCCTTGAGAATGCGCGCCGGGTTGTTGGGCGGCGCGCCGTTGGAATTGGAGATGACCGGATTCGCCCCGATCACCAGCCACGTGTCCGCGTCCTCGATGCGGTGCGGCCCCGCGTGCCAGTTGCCGTGCAGCGCGGTCGACGTGTGCGCGGCCGGCTTGTCCAGCGCGCCGGCGGAGAACAGCATGCGCGAGCCCAGCCCGCGGAACACCGAGCGCGAGATGGCCTGCCCGGTGGCGCTCGAGACCACGCCCGTGCCGATGTAGTAAGCCACGGCCGAGGGGCCGTGCGTGTCGACGATCTCGCGTATCTTGCGGGCCACCTCGTCGACCGCCTGCGCGCTCGTGATCCGGGCCAGCGCGCCGTCGACGCGCTTTTGCGGATGCAGCAGGCGCGCGGGGTCGTTGTGCTGCTCCGGCAGCGCGCGGCCCTTGGGGCAGGAGTAGCCGCCATACGGCGTGTCGGCGCGGCTGCCAACCACCTTCACCACCCGGCCCGCTTCGACGGTGACGTCGATCGGGCACAGCGCCGAGCACTGCCGGCAGATGCTGGGGTAGGTGCCGCTCGTGCCGGCCGGGGACGACGCGTAGCGCAGCGGCGCGGGTCGCAGGGATGCATTCATTCGGATCGGTCCTCCGTCCGCGCAGCATAAGCACTGCATGGGCGGCGCCACAATGGCGAGGTGGAGGGGATGATCCACATCATGGAACCGGCCGCGCCGCGTCGGCGTTCGGGGGGTCGATGTTAAGCCCGTGTTAATCGAGTGTGAGCACAATTGCACGGATGGGCTGGCCTGCTTATGCTTGCGCCGCCCGATCCCGTTGACCACGCACGCATGGCCCTCACCCGACATCTCCCCCGCTCCCGCGCTTCCCGGCACGGGCTGCCGCTGTGATGGGCCGCGAGCCGCCGTTCGAGCCCGTCGCCGACGCCTCCCAAGCCTTCGACTGGCGCCTGCGCGAATGGGGCCTGCATGCGGCCCTGCGCTTTCTGAACCTGCGCACGCCGCACCGCTTCACCGGCGTTCACCGCTTCGCCCCGTCCCGTGTCGAGCAGGTCGCGCTGGTCGACCGGTGGTTTCCCGGCGAACGTACCGTAACCGGTTTCGCGCCCGCCGACGCCTGCTGCGCCTACATGGAACGCACCGGGGCGCCCCTGGCGGTGCGCGACGGCCGGCTCGAGCAGCACATGGACTGGATGCGCGCGAGCGGCGTCGTGTCGTTTTTCGGAGTTCCCATCGACGACGCGGATGGCGGGCGGTGGGGCGCGATCTATCACACGGACACCGAGAGCTGCGACGCGAAGACGAGCGAGATCGAGCTGCTGCAGTCGGCGGCGCGCAGCGTTTTCCTTTATCTGTCTCGAGGCGGAAAGTTCCCGTCCGGCGGCGGTTGAACTCAATGACATGACCGTACCGGCCCTATTTCTCGCAAGGTGCTGCCGTTCATCGGCGGGCGCTTGAGACAGAACGAGTAATTCCCAATTACAACCGGGCCGATTTCCACAACTCAATATTGCCGACCGACGAGATGATCCGAAGGACCCGTTCCGCGCTACCGACGAACGAGAAACAGGCACGCCTGACCGTGGTGCTCGAGGAGCGCCGAAAACAGGAATTCGATGCCGCCTGCCGCGAACTGGGCTCCAATCCTTCGGAGGTGCTGCGGCACCTGATCGTCGATTACGTGCGCGGCTCGGGCCGCCGTGCCCCCGGCCACGCACCGCCCGGTGCGAATCCTCCGACGCCGGATTCGGCGGACGACGGCGGCTGAAGATCCCCTGGGTGTTTCTAGAATATGAAGCACTCGGGGATTAAAAAGAAAATACCGTATGGAGCCCAAAACCGCACGGCTCACGATCCTGATCGATCCGAAAACGAAGATCGATTTCGAGGACGTCTGCCGCACCCAGGACATCACGCCGTCGCAGATGGTGCGTCGCCTCATTCGCAACTTTCTGGACGACCGCAAGGCAAGCGGCGTGCCGCGGCGGATCATGAGGCGGTGAGATCGGCCCATTTCACGTTTGCTGCGGTGCAGCGAACGTGTGCTCCTGCCGCAGCTCGCCTGCGACAGGCAGCCGCCAGGTTCAGTTCGTCTTCGTCCCGGTGAGCTGGGCCATCTGGCGCCAGCGGTCGTACTCCTTCGGCAGCGCCGCCTGGAGCTCGGCCGCGTTGCGCGGGGCCACGTCGAGCCCGTGCGTCTTGCACTGCTCCTTGAACTCCGGGGTGGCGGCGACCGCCATCATCGCGGACGAAAGCGTCTGGACGATCGCCGCTGGCGTGCCGGTGCGCACCATCGCGAAGATCGGGCTGATGACCTCGTAGTCGCGCAGGCCCGCCTCGGCGACCGTCGGTACGTCGGGCATCAGCTCCGAGCGCTTCGCGCTCGTCACGCCCAGCGCGCGCAGCTTGCCGGCCTTCACGAGCGGCGACATGCCGGACATGCCGCTGACCGATACGTCCACCTCGCGGATGACGGCGTCCATGACGGCTTGCGAAGCCACCTTGTAGGGCACGTGCCGCAGTTGGACGCCAGCCTGCGACCACAGCAGCGCGGCGGTGAGGTGGCCCGCGGAGCCCACGCCCGATGAGGAGAAGGTGATCTTGTCCGGACGCGCCTTCGCGTCGGCGAGCAGCTCGCCCAGCGTCTTCCACGGCGCTTCGGCCGACACGCCGACGATGAGCGCGGACGCGGCGACCTGCGCGACGCCCGTGAGGTCGTTGCGCGCGTCGAAGGTGAGCTTGTCTCCATACACCGAAGGGATCGACAGGTGCCCGCCGCTCGTGAAGAGCACGGTGTAGCCGTCGGGGGCCGATCGGGCCACGGACTCCGCGCCCATGGTCATCGAGGCGCCCGGCTTGTTCTCCACGATCATGTTGACGTTCAGCCGCTTGGCCATCGCATTCGCGACGAAGCGCGCCATGGCATCGGTGCCCGTCGCCGGGCTGAGGGGAACGACCACGCGGATCGGCCTCGACGGGTAGGTGTCCGCGTGCGCTCCGAGGACGGTGCCGGCGAGCGGAAGAATCGTGAACTGTCTGCGGCTGATCATGGCGAGGGTCTCCGACGTTCGAGTGGGTCCGGCCCAGCTTATCGGTGCCTTCCGGGCGGAACAATCGGGAGTGGCGAGCAGTTGCTTCGCATTGTGAACCGCGCGTGCCACGACAAGGTGGTTCCTCTTCAGAGATCGCGCTTTCGCATCGGGCGACCCAAGGATCCGGCTCGCGTCGCGACTCGCGACGCGAGCCTCGCGAAGTGCGTGGCGACGCGCCGCTCGGCTGTGAGAGTCTCGCAACCATGCAGGCCCGGCTCCAATCGTTTACTCCTGCAAATCACCATCGATAAACACCTTCAGCGTGCTTGCCGAGGAATTCTCCAATGCGATGACATCGACGAATTTGTGTTTAAGCCGGTCGGCGGCATGTGTCTTGCTGCGGTGACTAGCCCCTCGAGCTTGATCGAACCCCCAACCCTTCACCGACTCACGTCAGGAGTTCTCGCGCCATGCAGACCCTTTTCTCGAACCGATTCTTGCGGAATGTCGTCCGTGGAATTTCCACACTCTTCTCCGGGTTGACGACTGCTGTCGCCGTGTGCGCCGCAATGGTGCTCGCGGCAGTCAGCACGAGCGCCGCCGCCGCTTTCCCGGACCGCCCCATCACGATCATCGTGCCGTACCCGGTGGGTGGAGCGACGGACCTTCTGGCTCGCGAAGTCGGACGTCGCATGGCTGTAACGCTCAAACAGTCCGTGGTCATCGAGAATCGTTCCGGAGGAACGCAAATGGTCGCGATGGCGGCTGCGCTGCGCGCACCAAGAGATGGACATACGGTGGTGCTGGGCGCCGTGGCCGATGCGGCGATCTTCGCAGCGGGGTCCAAGACGCCGCCGCCGCACGATTTTCAGGAGGACTTCGCACCGGTGGCCAACCTCGCGACCTCGCCGCACATCATGGTCGTACCCGCCTCGCTTCCGGTCAGGAACGTCGCGGAAATGGTCGCCCTGATCAAGAAGGAACCGGGCAAGCACAACTACGCGTCGGTGGGCATCGGCAGCATGTCGCACCTCGAGGGAGAACTCTTCGAGCAACTCGCGGGCGTGCGAACCACGCACCTGCCGTACCGGGGTGGAGCACAGGCACTGGTGGATCTCATCGCGGGAAATTCCAGCCTGATGTTCCTGAGTGCGCCCAACGCCATGCCGCACGTCAGGTCGGGCAAGCTGCGCATACGGGCAGTCGTCGCTCCCCGGCGGATTTCGCTTCTTCCAGACGTCCCCACCTTCGCCGAGGCTGGCTACCAGGGCTTCACGGCAAACAATCGTTTCGGCTTCTTCGTGGCCAAGGGAACGCCTGCCGACGTCATCGACACGCTGTCCAGGTCGGTGCAGGTGGCACTGGAGGACAAGGAACTGCGCACCAAGCTCGATGGACAGGGCGTCGATGGCGAGTACGCCGACCCTGCAACGTTCGGCCGCCTCGTGCGGACGGATTTCGAGTATCTGGGTGGCATCGCCAAACGGTCGAAGATCACCATCGATTGACTTCCTTATTCGGAAGGAAGTCATTCGGCGAGATCATGGCCCTTCCGAACCCATCGCGAGTTTTGCCTGTTCCTGGAGATGCATCCACAGCAGTCGGCTCGCCACCGGCTGCGCATCCTTGCGCTTGCAGACCCAGAACTTCCTCACGGCCCATTCGTCGGTGAGGGGGATCGTCTTCAATTCGAGCGCGGCCGCGTTCCTGCTCGCGATGGCCTCGGGCAACACGCTGACCCCGAGACCGCAGCCGATCATCACGCACAAGGCATCGAAGCCTGCGGCCTCCATTCGAACCTGCAGCGAACGATTTCGAGCCCGGGCCCCCAGGGCGAGGAGCGTTCCGATCGAGGTGCCTGGCGGCACGCCGACGAAGTCCTCGTCCAGGACATCGAGAAGCGACACCGGTGTGCCGTCGAGAAAATGATCTTTCGACGTGCAAAGGACCAGCCGGTCCTGCCGGTAAGCGGCGGTCTCCAGTCCGGCGTGCAGCGGCGCGCTGGTAAAGATCCCGACATCCGCGGAATGGTCGGCGACGGCCTTGTTGACGTCCCAGCTGGTCACCGCCTCGAGTTCAACCTGCACGCCAGGGTGCTTGTCGAGGAACGACTTGATGTCCGCGGGCACGAACTGCGCCAGGGCCGAGGGGCTCGCACAGACCCGCACGAGGCCGCTGACGCCGCTCGCGTGGCCCTTCAGCGCGAGCGGAATCTGGTCGAGCTCGGCGAGCGCCTTGCGTGCCAGTCGCGCCAGCGCCACGCCGGCGTCCGTGGGCTCCACACCCTTGTTGGTTCGCACCAGGAGCCGGGTGTTCAGGAGGCCTTCGATCTCGCTGATTCGCTTGCTCACCGCCGCGGCGACGAGGTGTTCGCGCGCCGCCGCGGCGGCGATCGTGCCCTCCTCGACAACGCTGACGAACACGCGCAGGGAGGTGGGGTCGAGTTGCCGTGTCATGTGAACGCACGAATCTTGAAGGCGCGAGTGCCGCAGCCGGCACGCGCGCCATTCAAAGCAGTCGACGTTTCCGTTGCGGCAGGCGCCGCGCGCAAAGCGCATCGGCTCAACCCCAAGCCGCATCGGGTACCGCCAGCCCATCGAGAACCGTTGCGGT
>NZ_JBFWNP010000050.1:0-37634 GCF_050250995.1 Ramlibacter sp. | reverse complement strand
CCCTGTCGCTCCGCCAAAGAACAAACCCGCCGCAAGGCGGGTTTTGTTTTGGGCAATCGATTTGCTAGGATCGCGGCGCACAAGAAGTAAGAACAGGCAAGAAGGACCGCCGAAGATGAAGAAGCTAGCCGCCTGCGTTGCAGTGTCGTTGTTCGTTGCGGGCTGTGGAGGGGGAGGGGAGACACCGCAGGCGAGCGCCGCGAATGCAGCGCCTGCTTCCATGGCAGTGGCGCAGGCGATGCGCGCCAACGAGCCCCAGCAGGCGCAATCGCAGGACGGAACGTCGGTCGCGCTGCGCTTGCACCAGGCGTGGTACGGCACCGCGCCGTCGAACACCGACATGCGCACCTATGCGGCCACCGTCTCCGCCAGCGGCGCGCTCGCCCAGTCGAATCGCTTCGCCAACGATGCGGCAGGCCTGAGCGACACGGCGCTCGCGCAGCGCGTCCTGGACAACACGCGCATCACCGCGGCCAGCACCAATCCCGTCTCGTACTCCCTGTTGCGCGATGCGGTGGGGCAGATCTTCGCCGCCTACGGGCCGGCCGCGCGCGGCCAGATCGTGCTGAACCTGGTCAACCTGCTCATCGAACTCGAGGCCGACGCCTCGTTCGCGAACGCGGCGCGCTCGTTCAACCAGCAGGTGAGCGCGAATGCCGCGCACAGCGCGAGCGCGGTGTCGGCGGCGACGGTGAGAACCTCGACCTACACGTCGGCGTATAACGAGTGCTTCGTCGGCACGCCGCTGCTCTACACCACGACCTACTGCGACGCCTATGCGGCGGCGCGCGACCAGGGGGCGAGCGCGTCCGCGGCCAACACGTTCGGCGCTTCGGCCGCGGGCAGCAACGTCGGCAACATCGGAATGGGCGGCACGATCACGTCCACCGGAACGCCTGCCGGCGGCTCCACGGGCGGCACGTCGTCGGGTGGAACGTCATCGGGTGGAACGAGCGGCGGCACGTCCTCCGGCGGAACTTCGTCGGGAGGAACCTCGTCGGGAGGAACCTCGTCGGGCGGCACCAGCAGCGGCGGCACGTCCACCGGCGGCTCGCGTCCCGCCAACATCGACTGGACCTCGTCCTACTCCGCCGACGAACAGGTCAACGAAAGCCCGACGCTGCGCGAGAACGAACGCAAGGGCTGGACCTTCAACGTCACCGGCGCGCCGATGGACATCGAGGTCGTGTTCGCCGCGCAGTACTCGGCCGACCTCTACGTGATGGACGCCGGCAGCGTCAACGCGTGCGTCAACGGCGGCAGCTTCAACTACTACCCCAACTGGTCGTTCCGCGGGCAGTACGGCTTCAACTCCTTCACCATGCCGGTCGGCAACTACGGCCTGTGCCTCGTCAACCGCAACCGCGGCTCGAATGCAACGCGCTTCGAGTTCCAGCGGCAGTTGACGGTGTCCGGCTTCGCGTACGACGGCACGCGCTTTCCCATCGTGGCGCAGTCGGTGAGCGCGGGCAGTCGCTTCGTCCAGACCGTGACCGTCGGCGCGAACTACCGCGTCATCATCGACGGCGCCAACAGCGGCGGCGTGTTCTATGTGATCCCGACGTCGGAGCAGGCCAACTTTCTCGCGGGTCGCGGCTTCCGGTACTACACATCCGAGCCGTGCGCGGGCGCCGACCGTGCGGCGCCGGGGCTATGCGAGATTCGGAGTGCGGGCGAGTACGCGCTCGCGTATCACAACGACACGTCGCAGCCGCAGTCCATCGTGATCGTCGGGCGGGACTACGTGCCGCGGTGAGGCCGGCTCGACGGCTCAGTGGCGCGCTTCGCGTGCGCCCTGCGAGGCTTGCGGCCGATCGCCGCTCTTGTCCGGGCGGGCCGTGCGGCCTGCGCGTTCGCGCTCGACTTTCGACAGGCCGTAGGACGCGGCCGTGACGGCGAGGATCCTGGGCACGCGCTGGAGGATGGAGGCCGTCTTGTTCTGATTCATTGTTGTTCCCCGGATGCCTGTTGTTGTGTGTGACTTCAGCGCGGGATTGTGGGACCGTTCGATGACTGCGCCGTGACGGTTCCTCTCGCTTCAATTTGTAAGACGGAGCCCACAAATCTTCTTGAGCTGGAAACGCCTGGAGCTCTTAGACTTCTTTCACTCCCGGAGACCCCCGATGCGCAGCACCCACGTGATTCATCGCCACCTGCATCAACTGCCGCCGGTTGCGGTGGCCGGCGACGGGGTGTGGATCACCGACGCGCAGGGCCATCGCTATCTCGATGCCTCCGGCGGCGCCGCAGTGTCGTGTCTCGGCCACGGCCATCCCGACGTGATCGCGGCGATGCACGCGCAGATCGACAAGCTCGCGTACGCGCACACGAGCTTCTTCACGACCGAGGTGGCGGAGGAATTGGCGGATCGGCTCGTCGCAACCGGACCCGAGGGCACGAGCCACGTCTACTTCGTGAGCGGCGGCTCCGAGGCCGTCGAGGCGGCGCTGAAGATGGCGCGCCAGTACTTCGTCGAGACCGGGCAGCCCGAGCGCACGCACTTCATCGCGCGCCGCCAGAGCTATCACGGCAACACGCTCGGCGCGCTCGCGGTCGGCGGCAATGCGTGGCGGCGCGAGCCCTTCGCGCCGATCCTGGTCGAGGCGACGCATGTCTCGCCTTGCTACCCCTACCGCGAGCAACTGCAGGACGAAACGCCGGAGCAATACGGCCAGCGACTCGCGAACGAACTCGAGACCGCCATCGAACGCGTCGGCCGCAACAAGGTCATCGCCTTCGTCGCCGAGACCGTGGGCGGCGCCACTGCGGGCGTGCTCGTTCCGGTGCCCGGCTACTTCAAGGCCGTGCGCGAGGTGTGCGATCGCCACGGCGTGCTGCTGATCCTCGACGAGGTCATGTGCGGCATGGGCCGCACCGGCACATTGCATGCGTGCGAGCAGGAGGAAATCGCGCCCGACCTGCTGGTGGTGGCCAAGGGACTCGGCGGCGGCTACCAACCCATCGGCGCGGTGCTCGCGCAGCGGCGCATCGTGGAGGCGATGACGGCGGGCTCGGGCTTCTTCCAGCACGGGCACACCTACCTGGGGCATCCGGTGGCGTGCGCGGCCTCGCTTGCAGTGCAGAAGGTGATCGAGCGCGACGGACTGCTCGCGAAGGTGCGCGAACGCGGTACGCAACTCGTTCAAGTCCTTCACGAAACGTTCGACGGCCACGAACACATCGGCGACATCCGCGGCCGCGGCCTCTTCTGGGGCGTGGAGCTCGTGCGCGATCGCGCGACCAAAACGCCCTTCGATCCGGCACACAAACTGCATGCGCGCATCAAGCGCGAAGCGATGGCGCGGGGCTTGATGGTTTACCCGATGGGCGGCACGGTGGACGGCCGCTATGGTGATCACGTCCTGCTGGCGCCGCCCTTCGTCGCCTCGGAAGACGATCTCGCGATCGTCGCCGAGCGGCTGCACGGCGCGATCCAGGCGGCCGTACCCCATTCGTGACCCAGCCCGACCGGAGTTCATCATCATGCGTCTTTCCCCTCTTGCACAGTCGCTGCTCGGCGCAGCCGCGCTCTCGGCCTCGCTCTTCAGCGCGCCCGCGGCGGCGCAGCAGAAGTTCATCACCATCGGCACGGGCGGCGTCACGGGCGTGTATTACGCGGCGGGCGGCGCGCTCTGCCGCCTGGTGAACAAGGACCGTGCGAAGCACGGCATCCGCTGCTCGGTCGAGTCCACCGGCGGGTCGGTCTTCAACGTCAACACGATCAAGGCCGGCGAGCTCGACCTTGGTTTCACGCAGAGCGACGTGCAATACAACGCCGCGAAGGGCATCGCCAACTTCAAGGACGCCGGCGCCTACCGCGACCTGCGCGCGGTGTTCTCGGTTCACCCGGAGCCCTTCACCGTGCTCGCCCGCAAGGAAGTGAACGCGAAGACGCTCGCCGACCTGAAGGGCAAGCGCTTCAACATCGGAAACCCCGGCTCGGGCACGCGCGCGTCGATGGAGGAACTCATGGGCGCGATGGGCTGGAAGATGGGCGACTTCTCGCTTGCCGCGGAACTCAAGGCCGACGAGCACGGCCCCGCGCTGTGCGACGGCAAGATCGACGGCTTCTTCTACGGTGTCGGGCACCCCAGCGCGAACATCCAGGACCCGACGACGACCTGCGGCGCGAAACTGGTGTCGGTCACCGGTCCCGCCGTCGACAAGCTGCTTGCCGACAAGCCGTACTACGCCAAGGCGACGATCCCCGGCGGCCTGTATCCGAACAACCCGGACGCTGCGACCACCTACGGCGTGCTCGCAACGGTGGTTGCCTCCGCCAAGACGCCGCCCGACACGGTGTACCAGGTCGTGAAGGCCGTCTTCGACAACTTCGACGAATTCAAGAAGCTGCATCCGGCGCTCGCGCACCTGAATCCGCAGAACATGGTGAAGGACGGCCTGTCCGCGCCGCTGCACGAAGGCGCGGCGCGCTTCTACCGCGAGAAGGGCTGGATCCGCTAGGCGCCCCGCGTAGCGCGGCGTCACGATGGCTTCCGACATCGAGAAGGCGCCCGAGGCGCTGCAGCAGCTGGTGGCCGACACGGACACCGGCGCGCGCACGCCGGGCGGCGGCGTCGCGTACCTGATCTTCGGCGTGGCGCTCGCCTGGGCGCTCTTCCAGGTCTGGTATGCCTCGCCGCTGCCCTTCGTGCTGGGCTTCGGCGTGCTCAACGACACGGAGGCGCGCGCCGTCCATCTGGCCTTCGCGTTCTTCCTGGCCTTTCTCGCGTGGCCGGCCGGCCGAAGGTCGCCGCGGGATCGCGTCCCCGTGCTGGACTGGGTGTTCGCGTTCGCGGGCGCCTTCGCCGGCGCTTATCTGCTGCTCTTCTACGCGCAGCTCGCCACGCGGCCGGGCCAGCCGACCCCGATGGACGTCGCCACGGCGACGGTGGGCATGGTCCTGCTGCTCGAAGCCACGCGGCGCGCAGTGGGCTGGCCGATGGCCGTGCTCGCCGTGCTCTTCATCGGCTACGCGATGGCGGGCCCCTGGATGCCCGAGGTGCTGCAGCACAAGGGCGCCTCGCTCAACCGGCTCGTATCGCATATGTGGCTGACGACCGAAGGTGTCTACGGCATCGCACTCGGCGTTTCCACCGGGGCCATCTTCGTGTACGTGCTTTTCGGCACGCTGCTCGACCGCGCGGGCGGCGGCAACTACATGATGCAGGTGAGCTTCGCGGCGCTGGGCCACCTGCGTGGCGGCCCGGCGAAGGTGGCGGTGGTGTCGTCCGCGCTGAACGGCATGATCTCCGGCTCCTCCGTCTCGAACGTCGTGTCGGGCGGAATCTTCACCATCCCCTTGATGAAGAAGGCCGGCTACGGCGGCGTGAAGGCCGGCGCCATCGAGACCATGAGTTCGGTCAACGGCCAGATCATGCCGCCCGTGATGGGGGCCGCGGCCTTCCTGATGGTGGAGTACGTCGGCATTCCGTACGCGGAGATCGTGAAGCATGCGCTGCTGCCGGCGCTGCTGTCTTACATCGGCCTGTTCTACATCGTCCATCTCGAAGCATTGAAGATGGGCATGGAGCCGCTCGTGCGGCGCACGGGCCGTCCGCTGCGCGCCGCCGCCCTGCGCTGGGGGCTCGGCCTGTCGGGAACGATCGTCGTCGTGGCCGCGCTTTACTACCTTCTTCAAGGGGTGAAGCTGGCGTTCGGCTCCGCCGCGCCCTGGGTGCTCGCCGTGGTCGTCGCGGCGCTTTACGTCGCCGCGATCCGCGAGGCGGCCCGCTGCCCCGACCTCCCGCAGGACATCGACATCGAGAACCCGCAGGTGCTCGACACCTGGCCGACCGTGCGCGCCGGACTGCACTTCCTCATCCCCATCGGCACGCTGATCTGGTGCCTGATGGTGGAAGAGATGTCGCCGTCGCTCTCCGCGTTCTGGGCGATCGCGGCGCTCGTGGCGCTCATGCTCACTCAGCGTCCGCTCGTGGCGTGGCTGCGGCGCGCGCCTGCGCAGGGCGCCTGGCGCGCGGGCTGCGGCGAGGTGGTGCATGGCTTCAACGATGGCGCGCGCAACATGATCGGCATCGCCATCGCGACGGCCACCGCGGGCATCATCGTCGGCGGCATCACGCTCACGGGGCTCGGCCTGCGCATGACGGAGTTCGTGGAGTTCGTCTCGCAGGGCAACGTGATGGCGATGCTGCTGTTCATCGCCTTCGTCTGCCTGGTGCTGGGGCTGGGTGTTCCAACCACGGCCAACTACGTTCTGGTGGCGACGCTCATGGCGCCCGTGGTGGTGGAGCTCGGCGCGCAGGGCGGGCTGGTCATTCCGCTGATCGCGGTGCATCTTTTCGTCTTCTACTACGGGATCATGGGCGACATCACGCCGCCCGTGGGACTCGCGACCTTCGCGGCGGCGGCCATCTCCGGCGAGGACGCGATCCAGACCGGCATCCAGGGCGCGCTCTACGCGCTGCGCACGGTGATCCTGCCCTTCATCTGGATCTTCAATCCGCAGTTGCTGCTGATCGACGTGCGCGACGTCGGCGAACTCGTGCGCGTGGTCGCGGCGAGCACGGTGGCCATGCTGGTCTTCGCCGCCCTCACCATGAACTGGTTCCGGGTCCGCAGCCGCTGGTGGGAGAACGTGCTTCTCGCCATCGCCGTCGCGCTGTTGTTTCGCCCCGACTTCCTCATGGACCGCTTCGTGCCCGAGTACCGCGCGGCGCCGGCCTCGCAATTGATGGAGGTGGCCCGCGCTGCCCCCGCGAACGAGCGCCTGGTGCTGGTGATCCAGGGCACGTCCCTGGAGGGCAAGGACATCGTGAAGACCGTAGCGGTCAACCTGGGCCCGGTGGCCGAGGATGGACGCAGGAGGCTGTCGCAGGCCGGTCTGCAGGTGGCGGGGCTCGGCTCGAAGATGCAGGTGGGCGCCGTGAAGTTCGGTTCCCGCGCCCAGAAGGCGGGCTTCGAGCCGGGCTGGGAGATCACCTCGGTGCAAGTGCCGAGCGACCGGCCCACGCCGCATTGGTTCTACCTGCCGGCGCTGCTGCTGATCGCGGGGGTGTGGGTCGTGCAGGGATTGCGGCGCGGGGGGGGCGCTACGGCGTCCCGCCGCGCGGCAATGCGGCCCTGATGGATCCGCAGCGGCCGCGGTCCTGGCGTGGAAAGTCTGACCCGCTTCCAGGCCAAGGCACAGGCGCTGCTCACTCCGAGTCGTCGAGCGACGCGCTCCAGCGGTCGCCCCAGCGCTCGCGCGATTCCTCGATCTCGCGCCGGTCGCGTTTCGTGGGACGGCCGTGCTCGATGGAGAGCGAGGGCTCCGGCGAAAGCCGCCGCTGCTCGGCCGCCTGCTCGCGCAGCTTCAGGCTCTCGACCGTCTCCTCGTAGAGCTGCTGCGCGACGGGTGCCGGCCCCCGCATGTTGGACAGGCCCATCACCACCACGGTCCGCACGATGCTGTCTCGGCGCACCGCCACCGTGTCGCCCACCTTCACCTCGCGGGCGGGTTTCGCTTCCTGCCCGTTGACCTCGACGCGGCCCTTGCCGATTTCCTCGGTCGCGAGCGAGCGGGTCTTGTAGAACCTCGCGGCCCACAGCCATTTGTCGATGCGCAGTCGTTCCATTCGGTCCCTGTGTCTTCGTCTCCGTCGTCAGCCGCCATTCTCCGCCAGCGGCAGGCGTACCGTGGCATCCAGACCCACGACGCGCCCCGATGCCGTGCGGTTTTCGAGCGTGATCGCACCGCCGAGCGCCCGGACGATCTCGTCGCAGATCGCGAGACCAAGGCCCGAGCCCGTGAGGCTGTCGCCTGCCGAGAAAGGCTGGAAAAGCCGCGTGCGAAGCTCGGCCGTGATGCCGGGCCCGCCGTCCGCGACGACCAGCGCGACGGCACGGCCATCGGCCACCACGCGCACGTCGAGCATGCCGTGGACCGGCGTGTGCCGGATGGCGTTGTGCAACAGGTTGCGTGTCAGCTCGCGCAGCATCCACTCGTGCGCACGCACCGACGCCGGCACGGTCTCCAGCCCGAAGTCGATCTCCTTGTCGGCCACGAGCGGCGCGAGGTCGAGCGATACGGCGCGAACGACTTCCGCCAGGTCGGTCACGTCCGCCTGCGACTGTTGGCGCAACTGCTCGACCTTGGCGAGTGCGAGCATCTGGTTGGCGAGCTGCGTCGCGCGGTCGATCGTCGTGCTGATTTCGCGCAGGGCCTGCGTGGGCTCTACGTCGTGGCGCAGGGCCGACTGCACCTGCGTCTTCAGCACCGCGAGCGGCGTGCGCAGCTGGTGCGAGGTGTCGCGAACGAAGCGCTTCTGGTTCTCTAGCAACTGCGCGAGCCGGGTCATCACGTCGTTGGTCGCGTCGAGCAGCGGCAGCAGTTCGCGCGGTGCGCCGGCCGTCGAGATGGGCGTGAGGTCGCCTTCGGGCCGCGCCTGCAGTTCGCCGCTGAGCTGGCGCACCGGCCGCGTCGTCCGCTGCACGACGAGCACGACGACCGCCGCGAGAACGAGCACGAGGACCGCCTGGCGCCACAGCGTGTCGACCAGCACGGCGCGCGCGAGCGTCTGCCGCAGCTCCAGTGTTTCGGCGACCTGCACGACCGCCATGCCGCGGCCCTGCGAACTCGCCACCGGTTGCAGCAGCACCGCGACGCGCACCTCGCGGCCTTCGTAGGTGTCGTCGTAGAAATCGACGAGGGCCGCATAGGGGGGCCGCGCCGGCAGCGTGCCGCGCCAGAACGGCAGTTGCGCGTAGCCCGAGATCATCTCGCCGTGGAGGTTGGAAACGCGATAGACCATCTGGCTGCGGTTGTCCGCCTCGAAGGCTTCGAGCGCGGAGTAGGGCACCGTCGCGTGCAGCTGCGCGAGTTCGTCGTAGCCCTCGACGTCGAGTTGCTCGCCGATGACCTTGGCCGATGCGAGCAGGGTGCGGTCGTAGGCCGTGTTCGCGGCGACCAGCGCCTGGCGGTAGAGGCTCGCGCCGTTGAACGCGGTGAGCGCGACGACCGGCACGAGGATGCCGACCAGCAGGCGGCGGCGCAGCGAGAGGCCTTGAATCATGTGGCCTTGGCCAGGTAACCCAGCCCGCGCAAGGTCACGACGGTCACGCGCGTGGCGGCGAGCTTCTTGCGCAGGCGGTAGGCGACGACTTCCACCGCCTCGGGGTTCACCTCGGGCTCGCCGGGAAACACGGCGTTGAAAAGCCGCTCCTTGCCCACGGCCTGTCCGGGCCGCGCGAGCAGCGCCTGCAGGAAGGCGGCTTCGCGCGGAGTGAGTTCGAGCACGCTGTCGCGGCGGTAGACCGCGCCGCTCTCCGGGTCGAGCCGCAAATCGCCGAATTCGACGAAGCGCGAGGTGGCAGGCGCCGACGCGCCCGCGTGGCGGCGCACGAGCGCTTTCAGGCGCGCCTCGAGCTCGTCGAGGTCGAAGGGCTTCGGCAGGTAGTCGTCCGCGCCCGCGTTGAGGCCCAGCACGCGGTCGCCGACGGTCCCGCGCGCGGTGAGCAGCAGCACCGGCGTTCGCAGGCCGCTGGCTCGGGCCTGGGCCAGCACTTCCAGGCCGTCCAGCCCCGGCAGGGTGAGGTCGAGCAGCACGGCGTCGGGCTCGGTCGAGCGCCACAGCGCGAGCGCCTTGCGCCCGTCGTCGCAAGAGGCGAGCGTCATGCCGCGGCGCGCAAGCGTCCGCTCGAGCGTCTCGCGCATGGCGGCATCGTCTTCGACCAGCAGCACTTTCATCTGGCCGTGACTTTAGTAGTTTCCCGGATGAGCCGGACAGCCGATTGAAAGCCGGCGGGGGCATGATCGCTCCTGTCGGAAAACTTTCCTCTCATGGAGACACAAACATGAAACGCGACGAATTCCTCAAGGCGCTGGCCGCATTGGCCGCGGCGGGCGCGCTGCCCCTCTCGGCGCAGGCCGCCACCGCCGTCAAGATGATGATTCCCGCCAACCCCGGCGGCGGCTGGGACACGACGGGTCGCGCACTTGGCAAGGCGCTGCAGGAAGCGAAGGCGGCCGACAGCGTGCAGTTCGAGAACAAGGGCGGCGCCGCGGGCGCGCTGGGCCTGGCGCAGTTCGTCAACGCGAGCAAGGGCGACGGCAACGCGATGATGGTGATGGGCGCCGTCATGCTGGGCGGCATCATCACCGGCAAGCCGCCGGTGAACCTGTCGACCTGCACGCCGATCGCGCGGCTCACGAGCGAATACAACGTGTTTGTGCTGCCGGCCAACTCGCCGCACAAGACGATGGCCGACGTGGTCGCGCAGCTCAAGAAAGACCCGGGCAGCGTCAAGTGGGGCGGCGGCTCGCGCGGATCGACCGAGCACATCGCGGCGGCCATGATCGCGCGCGCGGTCGGCGTCGACCCCGCCAAGATCAACTACGTCGCCTTCCGGGGCGGCGGCGAAGCCATCGCGGCCATCCTGGGCGGCAACGTCACGGTGGGCGGCAGCGGCTACAGCGAGTTCGCGGAGTACATCAAGGCCGGCAAGATGAAGCCGATTTCCGTCACCTCGCCGAAGCGCCTGAACGACGTGCCGACGCTCAAGGAGCAGGGCATCGACGTCGAAATCGGCAACTGGCGCGGCGTCTACGGCGCGCCCGGCATCAGCGCCGCGCAGCGCAAGGCGCTGACCGACATGGTGATGGCGGCCATCAAGACGAAGTCGTGGCAGGAATCGCTGGCCAAGAACGACTGGACGCCGGCGGTGATGACCGGCCCCGCCTTCGACGAGTTCGTCGAGCGGGAGTTCGCGAGCCTGCGCGCGACGATGGTGAAGTCCGGGATGGTCTGACGCGCACGCGCGCGGCATGCAAAACACGCCCGGCCCCTGCCGGGCGTTCTTTCACCTGGAGGAGAAAACGAGATGACGCAGACAAGCCAACTTCCCGGCGACGCGAAGCTCGCGCAGACGCTGGTCGGCGCGGGCATCGTGCTGCTGGGGCTCACGCTCGGCGCTGGCGCGGCGGTCGTGCCTTCGGTGGCCGGCTACGGCGGTGTCGGCCCCAACTTCCTGCCGTGGGTGGTGTCCATCGTGCTCGTCATCTGCGGCGCGCTGATCGTCCGCGAGGCGCGCACCGGCGGCTTTCGCAAGCTGGAGGAACCGACGGGGGCGGCACGCGGCTGGTGGCCCGCGCTTGCCTGGATTTCGGCCGGGTTGCTGTCCAACGCCGCGCTGATCGCCGTCATCGGATTCATCCTGAGCTGCACGCTGTGCTACCTGCTCGCGGTGCAGGGCATGCGGCGCTCGCAGGGGCAGGCGGGCGTGTCGAGCGCGCGCACCCTGGCCATTGATGCGTTCACCGGCTTCGCCATCTCCGCGCCCGTGTTCTGGATGTTCACGCAGTTCCTCGGCATCAACCTGCCGGGGCTCACCCCCACGGGCTGGATCTAGGAGCGCGCCATGGACATCTTTGCTTCGCTCCTCCAGGGCTTCGCCACCGCCATCAGCCCCGCCAACCTGGTGTGGGCCTTCATCGGCTGCGTGCTCGGCACGGCGGTCGGCGTGCTGCCCGGCATCGGCCCGGCCGTGGCCGTCGCGATGCTGCTGCCAATCACGGCCAAGGTCGACATCACCGCGTCGATGATCTTCTTCTCGGGCATCTACTACGGTGCCATGTACGGCGGCTCCACCACGTCGATCCTGCTCAACACGCCCGGCGAGACGGCGAGCATGGTGACGGCGATGGAAGGCAACAAGATGGCGAAGAACGGCCGTGCCGGCGCGGCGCTCGCCACCTCCGCCATCGGCTCGTTCATCGCGGGCACGGTCGCCACGGTGTTCGTCACGCTGTTCGCGCCGATCGTGGCCGAATACGCGGTCAAGCTCGGCCCGCCGGAATATTTCCTGCTCATGGTGCTGGCGTTCACGACCGTGAGCGCGGTGCTCGGCAACAGCACGGTGCGCGGCATGACCTCGCTCTTCCTTGGGCTCGGCATCGGCTGCATCGGCCTCGACCAGATCTCGGGCCAGCCGCGCTACACCATGGGCATTCCCGAACTGCTCGACGGCATCGAGATCGTGCTCGTCGCGGTGGGCCTGTTCGCGGTGGCCGAGGTCCTGCACTTCGGCATCTACGAAGGCCGCGTCAGCGACACGCAGAACGCGATGAGCCGCGTCTACATGACCGGGCGTGAATGGAAGCGTTCGATCGGCGCATGGCTGCGCGGCACCGCCATCGGCGCGCCGTTCGGCTGCATTCCCGCGGGCGGCACCGAAATCCCCACCTTCCTCAGCTACGCCGTCGAGAAGAAGCTGGCGAAGGGCGAGAACCGCGAGGACTTCGGCACGAGGGGCGCCATCGAAGGTGTGGCCGGACCCGAGGCCGCGAACAACGCCGCGGTGACCGCCGCGATGATCCCTCTGCTCACGCTCGGCATTCCTACGTCCAACACGACGGCGGTGCTGCTCGGCGCGTTCCAGAATTACGGCATCCAGCCGGGGCCGCAGCTTTTCACGACGTCGGCGGCGCTCGTCTGGGCGCTGATCGCCTCGCTCTACATCGGCAACGTGATGCTGCTGATCCTGAACCTGCCGCTCGTGAAGATCTGGGTGCAGCTGCTGAAGATTCCCAAGCCGCAGCTCTATGCCGGCATCCTGATCTTCGCGACCGTCGGGGCCTACGGCATGCGCCAGAGTTCGTTCGACATCGCGCTGCTGTGGGGCATCGGGCTGCTCGGGCTGCTGATGCGGCGCTTCGACTTTCCGACCGCGCCCGTGGTGGTCGGCATGATCCTCGGCCCGCTCGCCGAAGCGCAGATGCGCAACGCCGTGTCGATCGGCGAAGGCAGCTTCCGCGTGTTCGTCGAGCGTCCGATGTCGATCGGGCTGATCGTCGTGATCGTGGCGGTGGTGGTGCTGCCGCGGGTGTATCGGCGGATGAAGAGGGTGGCGTAGGTCACCGAGGGGCGGAGCAAAAACCATGAAATTCGAAAGTCTGACTTTCGAATTTCATGGTGATACCATGCGCCCATGATCCCCCGCCCCGAGCTCGAATTCGCCTTGCGGCGCGCGTTGGGGCGCTCCCGGGGCGTTGTTCTCATCGGACCTCGGCAGGCCGGCAAGAGCACGATCGCGCAGCAGTTCCTCAGCCGCAATTCTCCCAACTACTTCGACCTCGAATATCAGCCCGGCTTCGAACGCCTGGCCGAGCCCGTCGCGGTGCTGGAGAACCTGCAAGGTCTCGTGGTCATCGACGAAGTCCAGCGGCGCCCCGAGCTGTTTCCGCTGCTGCGCGTGCTGATGGATCGATCCGACGCGCCGGGGCAATTCCTGCTGCTCGGCAGCGCGTCCCCCGATCTTTCGCGGCAGGCGGGCGAGTCGCTGCTCGGGCGCGTCGAGGTCGTCGAAGTGGGCGGATTCGACCTGCGCGAAGTGATGCAGGCCGGACATTGGCGCAATGACGTCGCGGACATGCTGTGGTCGCAGGGCGGCTTTCCCCGCTCCTGGCTTGCGACATCGGAGGAAGACAGCTTTGCCTGGCGCAACGACGCTGTCTCGCTCCACGTGCGCAACGACATGCCCCAGTTCGGCCTGGACGTCACGGCGCCCACCATGCTGCGTTTCTGGGCGATGCTCGCCCACTATCACGGGCAGATCTGGTCCGCGGCGGATCCGGCTCGCTCGCTCGGCGTCTCCGAGCCGACGGTGCGCCGCTATCTCGACATCCTCACGCAGACGCTGATGGTTCGGCAGTTGCAGCCGTGGCACGAGAACCTCGGCAAGCGGCAGGTGAAGGCGCCCAAGATCTACTTCAGGGACACGGGCCTGCTCCATGCGCTGATGGGCATCCGCTCGTTCACCGAACTTCTGTCGCACCCGAAGGCCGGCGCGAGCTGGGAGGGCTTCGCACTCGAGCAGGTGCTGCGCATGGCGAAGCCGGACCACGCCTGGTTCTGGGCCACGCATCAGGGCGCCGAGCTCGACTTGCTGATGTTTCGGGGCCCGCAGCGCATCGGCGTCGAATTCAAGCGAAGCCTGGCGCCGAAGGTCACGCCCAGCATGCGTATCGCCATCGACGACCTGAAGCTCGATGCGATGTACGTGGTCTATCCGGGTGAGCATCGCTATCCGATTGGGGAGGGCGTCGAGGCCGTGCCGCTGTGGGCGATGCTGCCGCATGAGTCTCCGGTGGGAGCGCAAACGGGGTCAGAGCACGATTTCGAATCGGACCGTGGCGTTGTGCAAAGACCTCGCGCGAAATCGTGATCTGACCCCATTTGCTTGCGCCATTCACTTTCGCGTGCGTTAGCATTTCTCCATGACCCCCGACCGCTCCCTCCCGCTGGACGGCCAGCGCATCCTGGAGCTGGCCGCGCGCTCGATGTTCGACCTGTTCGCCAACGCGAGCGAAGGCATGCTGCTCGTCGACCGCGACGCGCGCGTGGTGTGGATCAACGACCAGTACCGGCGTTTTCTCCCCGCGCTCGGCTTTCCGAAGGAAGAAGACTTCGTCGGCCACCCCGTTTCCGAGGTCGTGCAGAACACGCAGATGGACCGCGTGATCGCGAGCGGCAAGCCGATCCTCATCGACCTGCTCACCAACCGCGCAGGGACTTTCGTCGTGAGCCGCATTCCGCTGCGCGACGAGGCGGGACAGGTGATCGGCGCGCTCGGCATCGTGCTGTTCGACCATCCCGAGACGACGCTGCAGCCGCTCATCCACAAATTCGCGGCCCTGCAGCGCGACCTCGACGACGCGCGACGCGAACTCGCCACGCAGCGCCGCCACAAGTACACGCTGGCGAGCTTCATCGGCAGCAGTCCGGCAGCCGCCGAAGTGAAGCGGCACGCGCGGCGCGCCGCCACGTCGAACAGCCCCGTGCTGCTGCTCGGCGAAACCGGCACCGGCAAGGAACTGCTCGCGCATGCGATCCACGCGGCGTCGTCGCGCTCGGGCGGACCGCTCGTCAACGTGAACATCGCTGCCGTGCCCGACACCCTCCTCGAGGCGGAGTTCTTCGGCGTCGCGCCCGGCGCGTACACCGGCGCCGACCGCAAGGGCCGCGACGGCAAGTTCAAGCTTGCCGATGGCGGCACCCTGTTCCTCGACGAGATCGGCGACATGCCCGCGACCTTGCAGCCGAAGCTGCTGCGCGCGCTGCAGGAGGGCGAGATCGAGCCGCTCGGCTCCAACAAGCTCGTGCGCTTCGACGCGCGCGTGATCGCGGCCACGTCACGCGACCTGGCGTCGCTGGTGCGCGAGGGCAAGTTCCGCGAAGACCTCTACTATCGCCTCAACGTGCTGCCGATCCGCGTGCCGCCGCTGCGCGAGCGGCGCGACGACATTCCCGCGCTCGTCGAAGTGCTGTCCGAAGACATCGCGCTGCGCAGTGGCGCCGCGCCGTTCGACGTGACGGCCGACGCCATGGCGATGCTCGTCGCGCAGCCCTGGCGCGGCAATACTCGCGAACTGCGCAACGTACTGGAGCAGGCCGCGATCCGCAGCGACTCGCCGCACCTCGGCGTCGACGACCTCACCGCCGTGCTGCGCGCCTCGGGCGCCGATCGCATCGCGCCGCCGCTCGCGCCCTTGCCGCGCGGGGATCGCCCTGTCGATGCGGACCTGCGGCCACTCGCCGAACAGGTGGCCGAACTGGAGCGGCGCGCCATCATCGCGGCCATGGCGAAAACCCAAGGCAACAAGGTCGCGGCCGCCAAGCTGCTCGGAATCTCGCGGGCGAAGCTCTACGAGCGGCTCGATGAAATGTCTGAATTTAAAGCATCTGCCTGAATTTCAGTCACTTCGAAGTGTCTGTGATTCAGGCATTTCTTCCCGCGATATTCTGCGATCCTTTGGAAATCAACGACTTGCGTGATGGCACACCTCATGCATGAGCGGGTCTGCCTTTGCAGTCCAAATATCAGGAGACATCCATGTTCCGTCGCACCTGGCTGGCGCTCGCCGCGCTTGCCTGCAGCTCGATCGCACCGAGCCTCGTCCTCGCCCAGGGCAAGGAAATCAAGATCGCCCACATCTACAGCCGCACCGGCCCGCTCGAAGCCTACGGCAAGCAGACCCAGGTCGGCCTGCAGATGGGCCTGGAGTACGCCACGGGCGGCACGATGACGGTCAACGGCCGCAAGATCGTGCTCATCGAGAAAGACGACCAGGGCAAGCCCGACGTGGGCAAGAGCCTGCTGGCCACCGCGTACAGCGACGACAAGGTCGACCTCGCCATCGGGCCGACCTCCAGCGCCGTCGCGCTCGCCATGCTGCCCGTGGCCGAGGAATACAAGAAGGTGCTGATGGTCGAGCCCGCGGTGGCCGACGCCATCACCGGCGACAAGTGGAACCGCTACATCTTCCGCACCGGCCGCAACAGCTCGCAGGACGCGCTGAGCAACGCCGCCGTCGCCGACTTCCCCGACGTTTCCATCGCCACGCTCGCGCAGGACTACGCGTTCGGCCGAGACGGCATCAAGGCGTTCAAGGAGTCGCTGAAGAAATCGAAGATCGTGCACGAGGAATACCTCCCGCAGAACACGACCGACTTCACCGCCGGCATCCAGCGCATCGTCGATCAGCTCAAGGACAAGCCAGGCCGCAAGTTCATCGCCGTCGTGTGGGCCGGCGCCACGCCGCCCTTCAACGCGCTGGCCGCGCAGAACCTGAAGACGCGCTTCGGCATCGACGTCGCGAGCGGCGGCAACATCCTGCCCGCGATGGCCGCGTACAAGCAGTTCCCCGGCATGGAAGGCGCGACCTACTACTACTTCGGAATCCCCAAGAATCCGGTGAACGAGTGGCTGGTCGCCAACCACTACCGGCAGTTCAAGGCGCCGCCGGATTTCTTCACGGCCGGCGGTTTCTCCGCCGCCATGGCCGTCGTCGCGGCGCTCAAGAAGACCGCGGGCGACACGGGCACCGAGAAGATGATCACCGCCATGGAAGGCATGTCCTTCGACACGCCGAAGGGAAAGATGTGGTTCCGCAAGGAAGACCACCAGGCCATGCAGAGCATGTATCACTTCCGGATCAAGAACGACCCGGCCTTCGCCTGGGGCGTGCCGGAACTCGTGCGCGAGATCAAGCCGGAAGACATGGCGGTTCCGATCAAGAACAAGCGCTGATCGGCTGAACTCCCGAACGCGGGGAAGGGCGCATGCCCTCCCCGAGGCTCCTCGCGCACCGCGCGGGCGGGCACCGCTCACCCTTCGAGGACCGCATGAGCCTCCTGGCGACC
The DNA here is from genome assembly GCF_050250995.1 of Ramlibacter sp. GTDB lineage: Bacteria > Pseudomonadota > Gammaproteobacteria > Burkholderiales > Burkholderiaceae_C > Ramlibacter. The sequence goes on along the minus strand of NZ_JBFWNP010000050.1, from coordinate 20,493 downwards.
CAAGACCTCACCATCCGCTTCGGCGGACACGTCGCGGTGAATGCCGTCACGTGCTCGTTCGAGCCCGGCACGCTCACCGCCATCGTCGGCCCCAACGGCGCAGGCAAGACGACGTACTTCAACCTCATCTCCGGCCAGCTCAAGGCGAGCGCCGGCACGGTGACGCTGGCGGGCAGGGATCTTTCGGGCCACTCCGCGTCGCAGCGCACGCGCGCCGGCCTGGGCCGAGCGTTCCAGCTCACCAACCTGTTCCCGCGACTGACCGTGCTGGAGAACGTGCGGCTCGCCGTGCAGGCGCTGGCCGATGGCGACCACCGTCACGGGCTGAACCTCTGGAGCATCTGGAGCGACCACGTGGCGCTGACGAAGCGCGCGGACGAGATCCTCGATGCGGTCGCGATGAAGGACAAGGCGCAGGAGTTCGTCGCCAACCTGCCGCACGGCGACCAGCGCAAGCTGGAGGTGGCGCTGCTGATGGCGCTGAACCCCAAGGTCTACATGTTCGACGAGCCGACCGCCGGCATGAATGCGGCCGAGGCCCCGGTCATCCTCAACCTCATCCGAAAGCTCAAGGCGGACAAGTCGAAGACGATCCTGCTCGTCGAACACAAGATGGACGTCGTGCGCGAGCTCGCGGATCGCATCATCGTGCTGCACAACGGGTCGCTGGTGGCGGATGGCGAGCCTGCGGAGGTCATCGCGTCGCCGATCGTGCAAGAGGCTTACCTGGGGCTGGCGCCCCAGGACGCCTCCGCGCAGGTTGACGCTCCCCCCCATCCCGGCCTTCCCCCTCCAGGGGGAAGGAGCGAACAGCCATGAACGATCTGCTCACGCTGTCGGGTGTGCAGACGCACATCGGCGCGTATCACATCCTCCATGGCGTCGATCTGTCCGTGCCGCGCGGCCAGCTCACGATGCTGCTCGGGCGCAACGGCGCGGGCAAGACGACGACGCTGCGCACGATCATGGGCCTGTGGCGCGCTTCGCAGGGCCGCATCGCCTTCGGCGACAAGGACATCACGCAGATGCCCACGCCGCAGATTGCCGGCCTCGGCATCGCCTACGTCCCCGAGAACATGGGCATCTTCGCCGACCTCACGGTCAAGGAGAACATGCTGCTCGCCGCGCGCGGCGCGAAGTCGGTCGACGACATGGACGACAAGCGCCTGAAGTGGATCTTCGGCCTTTTCCCCGCGGTCGAAAAGTTCTGGAACCACCCGGCCGGCAAGCTCTCGGGCGGGCAAAAGCAGATGCTTGCCGTGTCGCGCGCCATCGTCGAGCCGCGCGAACTGCTGATCGTCGACGAGCCGAGCAAAGGGCTCGCCCCCGCGATCATCAACAACATGATCGACGCCTTCGGCGAGCTCAAGGCGAGCGGCGTGACGCTGCTGCTCGTGGAACAGAACATCAATTTCGCCAAACGCCTGGGCGACACGGTGGCCGTGATGGACGACGGGCAGGTCGTGCACGCCGGACCGATGCGCGAACTGGCGGAGAACGAGGAACTGCAGCACTCGCTGCTGGGGCTGGCGATATGAGTTTCTTCGACGACTTCGACTGGAAGCCGATGGCGCTGGTGCCCGTGCTGGCGCTGGTCGTGCTGCCCTTCATCGGCTCGCCGTCCACCTGGCTCACGCTCACCGTCGCCGGCCTCGCGATGGGCATGATCGTGTTCATCATCGCGTCGGGGCTCACGCTCGTCTTCGGTCTGATGGACGTGCTGAACTTCGGGCATGGCGTGTTCATCGCGCTCGGCGCTTTCGTCGCGACGAGCGTGCTGGGCAGCATGGGCGACTACACGGCGTCCGCGAGCTTGTGGAAGAACCTGCTGGCGGTGCTGCCCGCAATGGTCGTCGCCATGCTGATCGCGGGCGCGATCGGCCTGGCCTTCGAGCGATTCATCGTGCGCCCGGTGTACGGCAACCACCTGAAGCAGATCCTCATCACCATGGGCGGCATGATCATCGGCGAAGAGCTGATCAAGGTCATCTGGGGGCCGCAGCAGATTCCGCTGCCGCTGCCCGAGGGCATGCGCGGCACGCTGCTGTTCGGCGACGCGGCCGTCGAGAAGTACCGGCTCATCGCGGTCGTGGTCGGCGCGCTCGTGTTCGGCGCGCTGCTGTGGACCTTGACGCGCACCAAGATCGGCCTCTTGATCCGCGCGGGCGTCCAGGACCGCGAGATGGTCGAATCGCTCGGCTACCGCATCAAGGTGCTGTTCGTTGGCGTGTTCGTCGTCGGCAGCGCACTGGCCGGGCTCGGCGGCGTGATGTGGGGCCTGTACCAGCAAAGCGTCATTCCGCAGATCGGCGCGCAGGTCAACGTGCTCATCTTCATCGTGCTGATCATCGGCGGGCTGGGCTCGACCACGGGCGCGCTGATCGGCGCGTTGCTCGTGGGCCTGATGGCCAACTACACCGGCTTCCTCGTGCCGAAGGCGGCGCTCTTCTCCAACATCCTGCTCATGATGGCCATTCTTCTGTGGCGGCCGCAGGGCGTCTATGCCTTGTCGAAATGACGCTCGCTGACCGCCTGCTCTCGCGCGACTACCCGCGCAACCGCGTCCTGGCCGCGGTGCTCGTCGCCATCCTCGTCGGCCTCGCGTTCACGCCCTTCATCTTTCCCGGCGTGAAGGCGCTCAACGTCGCGGCCAAGGTGCTGATCTTCGTGGTGCTGGTCGCGAGCTTCGACCTGCTGCTGGGGTACACCGGCATCGTGAGCTTCGCGCACACGATGTTCTTTGGCATCGGGGCCTATGGCGTGGCGGTCGCATCGACGCGCATGGGCGCGAGCTGGAGCGCGCTGGGTGTCGGCATCGTCGTCGCGCTGGCGCTGTCTTTCGTGCTCGCGCTCGCCATCGGCCTCTTTTCGTTGCGGGTGCGGGCGATCTTCTTCTCGATGATCACGCTGGCCGTCGCGGCGGCATTCCAGACGTTGGCCTCGCAGTTGTCCGAAGTGACGGGCGGAGAAGACGGCCTGACGTTCAAGATGCCGGAGCTGCTCGCGCCCAGCCACAAGTTCTCCGAAACGCCTTTCCTCGGCGTGTCGCTCGACGGCCGGCTGCTCTCGTACTACCTGCTGTTCGTCGTGGCGATGGCGCTGTTCCTCGCCATGCTGCGCATCGTCAACTCGCCCTTCGGCCGCGTGCTCCAGGCGATCCGCGAGAACGAGTTCCGCGCCGAAGCCATCGGCTATCGCGTCGTCGTGTACCGCACGACGTCGAGCATCCTGTCCGCGCTGTTCGCCACGCTCGCGGGCGCCATGCTGGCGGTCTGGCTGAAGTACAACGGCCCGGACACCTCGCTCTCGTTCGAGATCATGCTCGACGTGCTGCTGATCGTGGTCATCGGCGGCATGGGAACGATGTACGGCGCCGTCATCGGCTCGGCGCTCTTTCTCGTCGCACAAAGCTATCTGCAGGACCTGCTCAAGCTGGGCAGCGAAGCCGCGTCGGGCCTGCCGTGGCTCTCGGCGCTGTTGTCGCCGGACCGATGGCTGCTGTGGCTCGGCGTGCTGTTCGTGCTCTCGGTCTACTACTTTCCCACGGGCATCGTCGGGAAGTTGCGCGCGCGCGGTTGCTAGACGCGCCGCAGGCAAGGAAAAGGCAATCGACATGTCCCCCGCATCCCACTACGTCACCTGCGCCGGGCGCGAAATCCACTACACCGAGTGGGGCGCGGCCAACGGGCGCGCCGTCGTCGCGTGGCACGGCCTCGCGCGAACGGGCCGCGACATGGACGAACTCGGCGACTGGCTCGCACGCCGCGGCTTTCGGGTGATCTGCCCCGACACGATCGGGCGCGGCTTCAGCCAGTGGAGCCCCGACCCGGGCAACGAATACCAGCTCTCGTTCTATGCGCGCATCGCGGCGGACCTGCTCGATGCGCTGGGCATCGGACAGGCGCACTGGGTCGGCACCTCGATGGGCGGGTCGATCGGCACCGTGTGCGCGGGTGGCCTCGTCGAGCCGCGGCTCAAGGGCCGCATCCTCAGCCTCGTGCTGAACGACAACTCGCCCCGGCTCGCAGCCGCGGCCATCGACCGCATCCGCGCCTACGCGGGCAATCCGCCGGCGTTCGACACGATGGCGCAGCTCGAAGCGTTCTTCCGGCAGGTGTACAAGCCCTTCGGCTGGCTGAGCGAACAGCAGTGGCGGCGCATGGCGGAGACGTCGGCGCGGCGCCTCCCCGACGGCCGCATCACGCCGCACTACGACCCCGCGATGGTGCGGCAGTTCGTCGACCATCCCGACGACTACGAACTGTGGGACGACTACGACGCGATCCGCGTGCCGGTGCTCGTGCTGCGCGGTGCGGAATCCGACCTCGTGCTGAAGGATTCGGTGGAGGAGATGATGCAGCGCGGGCCGGGGTTACTGGGTCTGACGCGCGTCGTCGAGATCGCCGGCTGCGGGCATGCGCCGGCGTTGAACGTGCCGGAGCAACTCGAACTGGTGAGCGCGTTCATCGAGCGATGCGATCGCGTGCCGGCCGAGAAGACCGCGGCCTGACCCTTCGCCGAGGCTACAGCTCCGGGCGATCCGCGGCTGGAGACGCGCCCAGCGGCGCAAGCGTCCGGCCGGCCGGCGAATTGAAGATCGCCAGCGCCGTGGAATCCATCAAGGGCAGAACGACGTACTTGCAGTCGCCGCATGCCGGCAGCGACGCCGGCACGTCGTCCGCTTCGAGCAGCAGCAGCGCGGGCACGCCGCGCGCGCTTGCGAGCGCGAACGCTTCCACGGCGAGCGCGTGGCCGAAACTCGCGACGGCGAGCCGTGAATCGGACAACAGGGTTTCGACATCGTCCGCGCCGTCGGAGGCGAATCGCAGGCTTTGCGGTGCGACCTTGTGGAACGCCATGGCCTGGCCGAACCGCCGTTCCTGCGACGGGTCGAGCACGCCGCCATCCAGCATTTCCCAGGCCAGGCGACGGGTGAGCGAAAGACGGCGGTCGATCGTCGACGCCCAACCCGCGTACGTCGCTTCGAAGTCGGCGCTTTGCGCGCAGTAGAAGGCGACCGAAGCCACGTTGCCGACCGGCCGCGTGTCGACGGCGCCCCGCAGGGCTTCGGTCACGAGCGGCACGGTCCGCGCGGTGCCGTGGCGCGCGACGAAGATCTTCTCGACGCCCTGCGCGGACACGAGCGAGCCGACGAAGCGGCGAATCGCACGCGGATACCGGGCGGGTGGACATCCCTTTGCGGAGGAGCCGGCGCCATCGAGTTCGACTGCGCCGGCGCGACGGGCGGCGAGGCCTTGCAGTCTTGCCACATTGGTCTCGGGCACGATCAGCGCGATGCTCGCGTTCCGGTTGAAAGGGCCCTGCGCGACGGCAAACCCTTCCTCCACGAAATAGGGCAGGACTTCGTCGGCGGAGAATTTTGAATTGGACAGGCACTGGCTGCTCACGATGACCGCGACGCTGCCGGGCGCCGCGGCGTGGCGTCGGCGGAAGGCATCGTAGTTGGCATTGAAAGAGTCGCCGTCCTTGGATTCGAGCGCGTACGGAGACTTGCCGTTCTCGGGGCGCCAGGGTCGCCAGAACGTTTCCTGGTCGAAGCGCACGGCCAGGCCATGGTTGGCGCCGACATCGGCGAGATAGATCACGTCCTGGCCGGGTCTTCCCGGCGCGACCATCCGACCTTCGATCAGGCGTGCCATGTCCTGAGAAGGCACGTGCAGGCGCAGGGCGCACGGCGTCGCTTCGGGTCCGGCCAGCGCTTCCTGGAATCGGGCCGCCGCCGTCGGCTCCATCAGCTCCGGGAATTCGGCAATCAACTCCGCCATCCAGCGCGACGCGTCCGCGCGCAGATGCGGCGCGGCGATGTTGCCGGCATGAACGTCCCAGTATCGCGGATAGCTCGGAGACATTTCCCGGCAGACGACGAACTCGCGACCCAGGCTTTTCAGGGTCTGCGCCAGCTCCGCCATGATGGGCAGGTTCTCCGAGTCGCCATGAAGGCTGGTGAAGTAGAAGTGCGTGACGCCGTCCTCGATGGCGTCCCCGACGGCGTCGGAGAGGAACGGGTCGATGGCGCCTGCGGGGGGCTCTTCGTCCAGGGCCGCATCGGGCGGCGGCATGCGGGGGGCCGTCGCCGAATCGGCGAGTGCAAGTCGAGCGTCGATGCCGTTGCCCGATGTCGACGCGGCGACGAGGGCTGCGGCGGACCAGAGGGGGAACCCGATGCGGAACATGAACGCATCGTCATCGACGTCGCGCCGTCCGACCAGCGGACGTTCGTCTAGGTCAGGCCCCGCGCGGAAGGGCGCCTGCCGCGATGCCGCCCAGTGCCGCGATCCACGCAGCGTCGTCGTTCAGGCAGGGGATGTAGCGGAAGTCCTTCCCGCCCGCTGCGATGAACGCATCGCGCACTTCCATCGCGATCTCCTCCAGCGTCTCCAGGCAATCCGCCGGGAAGCCGGGACACACGATGTCGAGCCGCTTCACGCCGCGCCTTGCAAGCTGCTGCACCGTCGGCTCGGTATACGGTTCGAGCCATTTCGCCTTGCCGAATCGCGACTGGAACGTCATCGACCAGGCGGCGTCGTCGAGGTTCAGCCGCATCGCGAGCTTCTGCGCCGTGCGCTTGCATTCGTCGAGATAGGGGTCGCCGTGGTTCACGCAGCGCTCGGGGATGCCGTGAAAACTCATGACGAGATGCTCGGCGCGGCCGTTCTCGCGCCAATGCCGTTCGATGCGGCGCTGCAGCGCCTCGATGTAGCCCGGATCGTCGTGATAGCTGTTCACGAAGCGCAGCTCCGGGAGCTTGCGTTGGCGCGCGGTCCAGTCGGACACCGCGTCGATCACGCTTGCGACGGTTGTCGCCGAATACTGCGGATAAGCGGTCAGCACGACGATGCGCGTCACACCCGAAGCCATCAGCGCATCGAGCTGCGATGCGATCGACGGTTTGCCGTAGCGCATCGCATGAACCACCTTCACGCGGTGCCCCTTTTCACCGAGCCAGCCTTGCAGACGCAGCGCCTGCCGCTGGGTCCACACCTGCAGCGGCGAGCCTTCGGGCAGCCAGATGCTTCGGTACTTGGCCGCGGACTTCGACGCGCGCAATGGAAGGATGACGCCATACAGCAGCGGCAACCACAGCGCTCGCGGAATTTCCACCACGCGAGGATCGGCGAGGAATTCGGCGAGGTAGCGGCGCACGGCGCCGGGCGTGGGTTCGTCGGGCGTGCCGAGATTGCAATAGAGAACGGCGCTTCGTACAGCGTCCGTCGTGGAAGTCGAGGGCATTGGGTTATTCTCGCCGCATGCTCGACGTCGCCAAAATCAGGGCCATCTCGCTCGACCTCGACGACACCCTGTGGCCGATCTGGCCCACGATCGAGCGTGCCGAGAAGGCGTTGCACGACTGGCTGACCGAGCACGCGCCGATGGCCGCGGCGCTGTTTTCGAGCCCGGCCGCGCTGCGCGAAATTCGCGACTACATGTATGCGTCGAAGCCGGAGCTCAAGCACGACCTGAGCGCGTTGCGCCGCGAGTCGATCCGGCTCGCGCTGTACCGCGCGGGCGAGAATCCGCTGATGGCCGACGAAGCCTTCGAGGTCTTCTTCGCCGAACGCCAGCGCGTGACGCTGTTCGACGACGCGCTGCCCGCGCTCGAATTCCTGGCGGCGCGTTATCCGCTGGTGAGCCTGTCGAACGGCAACGCCGACCTGCATCGCGTCGGCATCGCGTCGCACTTCGTGGCCGCCATCACCGCGCGCGAGTTCGGCGTGGGCAAGCCCGATCCGCGCATCTTCCACGCGGCCGCAGGCGCGGTCGAGGTCATGCCGGAGGCCGTGCTGCACGTGGGCGACGACGCGACGCTCGATGCGCTGGGCGCGCTCAACGCGGGCATGCAGGCGGCGTGGATCAACCGCAGCGACCATCTGTGGCCGCACGAGCAGCAGCCCCATGCGACGCTCGCGAACCTCACGGAGTTGTGCGAGCTGCTGAAGTAGCCGCGCGCCCGCGGCGCATCACATCCGGCCGAGCGCCTGCACCTTCCACGCCAGCCACAGCTTGCGCACCGGCGTGAGGCTGATGCGCTGGTGCAGCACGCGGAACTGCTCGCCTTCGATCTCCCGCAGCAGGGTGCGATAGATGCTCGCCATCATGAGCCCCGGCTTCTGCGCGCGGCGGTCTTCGGCGGGCAGCAGGGCCAGCGCCTCGTCGTAGAGGCCATGCGCGCGCTGCGCCTGGAAGCGCATCAGCGCGACGAATCGATCCGAGTAGTCGCCCTTCAGGATCTCGTGCGCCTTGACGTCGAACTGCTGCAGTTCGTTGACGGGCAGGTAGATGCGTCCTCGGCGCGCGTCCTCGCCGACGTCGCGGATGATGTTGGTGAGCTGCAGCGCTTCGCCGAGCTTGTGTGCATAGTCGGTCGTCCGCGATTGCGTCTGGCCGAAGATGCGCGCCGAGACCTCGCCCACCACGCCGGCGACCAGGTGGCAGTAGCGCTGCAGGCCGGCGTAGTCGAGATAACGCGTCTGCTCCAGGTCCATGCGGCAGCCACGCACGATGGCGTGCAAGTGCGCGGCCTCGATGCCGAACTCGGCGGCGCAGGGCATGAGCGCCTGCATCACCGGGTGCGTGGGTTGGCCCGTGAAGGCGGCATCGACTTCCGTGTCCCACCACGCGAGTTTGCGCTGCGCGACGTCGGCTTCCTTCGTCTCGTCCACCACGTCGTCGACCTCGCGGCAGAACGCATAGAACGCGGTGATCGCCGCGCGGCGTGGCGGCGGCAGGAAGAGGAACGCGTAGTAGAAGCTGCTGCCCGACGCGGCCGCTTTCTCCTGGACATACTGTTGTGGCGTCATCGGCCGCGATTGTCCCATTGCGACCCTTGCGACCCTTGCGACCTCACGGTCGAGCGGCCGGCCAGGCCGATCAGCATTCGAAAGAGGAGAGCGCGTACCTCGCTGCGCGGCACCTTGACCTTGACGTTCAGCGCCGAGGGGCCCGCAGCGCGGACGCGCGACAGCGTGCGCTGGCCGAGGATCGCCGGCAGCGCGACGGCCGCGCGCACGCGGCGCGAGTTGACGGCCTGCGCATAGGTCAGGCCGTCGGCGAGTCCTTCGGCGGCTTCGTCCTGCCAGTGCCACCAGACGGGCATGAAGCGCGGGGTGTCGGCGAGGACGGCGGCCGCCACCTCGAAGTGCGCTGCCTCGAAGCCGGCCGCGGCGAGTTCGCTCGCGGGAAAGTAGCAGCGCCCGTTGCGCAAGTCCTCTCCCGCGTCCCGCACGATGTTCACGAGCTGCAATGCGCAGCCGAACGAGCGGCCGAACGCGCGCATCTGCCATGCCGGCCGGTTCGCGAAATCGGCCAGGTGGCGTTCGCACAGATCCGTCCAGAACTCGCCGACCGAGCCCGCGACGAGGTAGGCGTACTCGCGCAGCGCGGCGGCATCGGGGACGATCGGCCGTTCGAGGTCGAGCGACTGTCCGTGAACGATGTGCGAGAGCACGGCGCGGATGTCGTGTGCATCGGCCTCGGCGGTTGCATCGAGCGCCGATAGGCACTCACGCACGCGCAGCATCAGGCGCCGTTCGCCGGCATGCGATTGCGAGGCCGCGAATGTTTCGAGGTCGGCGAAGAGGGCATTCGACCCCTGGCCGGAAGCGATCGCTTCACCCAGGCTCGACAGCAGTTCGATGCGGCGCTCGACAGGCGCCGAAGCCGTGTCCGCGACGGTGTCCGTCGCGCGAGCCAACAGATAGGCCAGGCCGATAGGTGCCCGCAACGCGCGCGGAAGCATGCGAACGGATAAGTAGAAAGATCGCGAAACCTCGCGCAGCAACGCGTCGGCGGATTCACGAAAAGGATGGGCGGGCATGGACGGGCTCGATTGTCGCTTGACAGTCCCGCGGGTGATCCCATAGATTACTAACCAGTCAGTCATTAACGAACTGGCGGAGGGAAAAAGAAATGTCGAGCTACAGGGCCTTGCTGCCCGTCGGCGCTGTTGTCGCCGCTTTCCTGCTGGCCGGGTGCGCGAAGCACGAACCCGCGCCGGAGCCGGTCCGTGCCGTGAAGGTGCTCACCGTCGGGCTGTCCGGCGTCCAGGCCAGCCACGAATACTCTGGCGAAGTCCGCCCGCGCGTCGAGTCGCGGCTGGGCTTTCGCGTCGGCGGCAAGATCATCCGGCGGCAGGCCGAGCCCGGCCAGCACGTCAAAGCCGGGCAGGTGCTCGCGCAACTCGATCCGCAGGACCTGCGCCTCGCCACGGACGCGGCGCGCGCGCAGGTGGCCGCGGCCTCGACCAACCGCGATCTCGCGGCGGCGGACCACAAGCGCTTCGTCACGCTGCGCGAGCAGAACTTCATCAGCGGCGCCGAACTCGAGCGCCGCGAGAGCACGCTCAAGGCCGCGCAGGCGCAGCTCGACCAGGCGCAGGCGCAGCTTGCCGCGCAAGGCAACCAGGCGCGCTACGCGAACCTCGTGGCCGACGTGTCGGGCGTCGTCACGGCGGTCGAGGCCGAGCCCGGGCAGGTGGTGAATGCCGGCACGACGGTCGTGCGCATCGCGCAGGACGGCGTGCGCGACGTGGTGTTCTCGGTGCCCGAGGACCGGGTGGTTGCGCTGCGAACGGGCACCGACGTGACGGTACGCGCCTGGGCGGCCGGCCAGACGGTCACGGGCAAGATTCGCGAAGTGGCGGCCAGCGCCGACCCCGTCACGCGCACGTACGCGGTGAAGGTTGCGCTCGACGCGAAGGCGCAGCCGCCGCTCGGCGCAACGGTCACGGTCGTGCCGCAGGCGCAAGGCGCCGCGGGTCCGCAGGTCATCAAGGTGCCGACGAGCGCGCTGAAGCAGGAAGGCAAGGGCAGCGCCGTCTGGGTGGTCGACAAGGGCACGATGACCGTCAGGCTGCAGCCCGTGCAGGTCGCCACCGCCGACGGCAACGAAGCGGTCATCGGCGGCGGCCTGGCGCCCGGCATGCTGGTGGTGTCGGCCGGCGTGCACGTGCTCTCGCCCGGGCAGAAGGTCACGCTCTGGCAAGGCCCCGTGAACGTGGTGACCCAATGAGCCGCCGGCCCGCATCCCGGCGCTGCGCCGCGCGGAGAGTTCGCCCATGAGCGCCGAGCGTTTCAATCTGTCCCGCTGGGCGCTGGAGCACCCGGCGCTCACGCGCTACCTGATGGTCGTGCTGATGGTGCTGGGCATCGCCACGTACTTCCAGCTCGGGCAGGACGAAGACCCGCCGTTCACCTTCCGCGCGATGGTCGTGCGCACCTACTGGCCCGGCGCGACCGCGCAGCAAGTCGCCGAGCAGGTGACCGACAAGATCGAGCGCACGCTGCAGGAAGTGCCGTACGCGGACGTGATCCGCAGCTATTCCAAGCCGGGCGAGTCGCAGATCATTTTCCAGATCAAGGACTCGTCGAAGGCCGCCGAGGTGCCCAACGTCTGGTACACGGTGCGCAAGAAGATCGGCGACATGCGCCTGACCCTGCCGCAGGGCATCCAGGGTCCGTTCTTCAACGACGAATTCGGCGACGTGTACGGCGTGATCTACGCGCTCGAAGCCGACGCGGGCTTCGGCTATGCCGAGGTCAAGACCTTCGCCGACGACGCGCGGCAGCAGCTGCTGCGCGTGCCCGACGTCGCGAAAGTGGAGCTCTTCGGCGTGCAGGACGAGAAGCTCTACGTCGAGATTTCGCAGAAGCGCCTGTCGCAACTCGGCCTGGACATGAACCAGGTGATTGCGCAGCTCGGCCAGCAGAACGCGGTGGAATCCGCCGGCGCGGTGCAGACGCCGCTCGACGTCGTGCAGGTGCGCGTGGGCGGGCAGTTCCAGGCCATCGAGCAGTTGCGCGCCATGCCGATCCGCGGCAGCACGGGCAGCCAGCTGACGCTGGGCGACCTCGCCGAGGTGAAGCGCGGCTACGTCGACCCGCCGCTCGTGAAGGTGCGCCACGGCGGGAAGGAGGTCATCGGCCTCGGCGTGTCGATGGCCAAGGGCGGCGACATCATCCGGCTCGGCCACTCGCTGAAGGCGGCCACGAACCGCATCGACGACGGCCTGCCCGCCGGCATCCGCCTCGTGCAGATCCAGGACCAGCCGCGCGCGGTCGCGACCTCGGTCAATGAATTCGTGCGCGTCCTGATCGAAGCCGTGGTAATCGTGCTCGCGGTGAGCTTCATTGCGCTCGGCTTCCACAAGCGGCCCGATGCGGCGTCGCTGCCGATCTGGAAGCGCTGGACCATCGACATGCGCCCGGGCCTGGTCGTCGGCATCACGATCCCGCTCGTGCTCGCGGTGACCTTCCTCGCGATGGACTACTGGAACATCGGCCTGCACAAGATCTCGCTCGGCTCGCTCATCATCGCGCTGGGCCTGCTGGTGGACGACGCGATCATCGCGGTCGAGATGATGGTGCGGAAGATGGAAGAGGGCTACGACAAGGTCCGCGCCGCCACCTTCGCCTACGAAGTGACGGCCATGCCCATGCTCACCGGCACGCTCATCACGGCGGCGGGCTTCCTGCCGATCGGCATGGCGAAGTCCACCGTCGGCGAATACACGTACGCGATCTTCGCGGTGACCGTCATCGCGCTCGTGCTGTCGTGGCTCGTGTCGGTGTACTTCGTGCCCTATCTCGGCACGCTGCTGCTGAAAGCCAAGCCGGTGTCGGGCGAGCACGAAGAGCACTTCGACACGCCGTTCTATCGGGGCTTCCGGCGCGCGGTCGACTGGTGCGTGCGGCATCGCTGGATCACCATCGGCGCGACGGTCGCCACGTTCGCGCTCGGCATCGTCGGCATGGGCAAAGTGCAGCAGCAGTTCTTTCCCGACTCCAGCCGGCCCGAAGTCCTGGTGGCCCTGTGGTCGCCCGAAGGAACGTCCTTCGCCGCGAACGAGGACATCGCGAAGCGCGTCGAGAAGCGGCTGGCGAAGGAAGCCGGCGTGACGGCCGTCAGCACCTGGATCGGCTCCGGCGTGCCGCGCTTCTACCTGCCGCTCGACCAGGTGTTCCCGCAGACCAACGTGTCGCAACTCATCGTGATGCCGAAGGACCTGGCGACGCGCGAGACCTTGCGCAGGAAGCTGCCCGGCCTGCTTGCGCAGGAATTCCCCGAAGTGCGCGGCCGGGTGACGCTGCTGCCCAACGGCCCGCCCGTCCCGTTCCCCGTCATGTTCCGCGTGGTCGGCCCCGACCCCGCCGTGTTGCGCGAGCGCGCCGACGAAGTGAAGGCCGCGATGCGCGCGAGCCCCCACACGCGCGGCGTCAACGACAACTGGAACGAGGCGGTGAAAGTGCTCCGGCTGGAGATCGACCAGGCCAAGGCGCGCGCGCTCGGCGTCACCAGCCAGTCGATCGCGCAGGCGAGCCGGACGAATCTGCAGGGCTCGGCCATCGGCCAGTTCCGCGAAGGCGACAAGCTCATCGACATCGTGCTGCGCCAGCCGGCCGACGAGCGAAATGCCATCACCGACATCGCGAACGGCTACCTGCCGACGGCGAGCGGCCGGTCGATTCCGCTGGCCCAGATTGCGAAGCCGAGCTTCACATGGGAGCCCGGCGTGATGTGGCGCGAAGGACGCACGTATGCGATCACCGTGCAATCCGACGTGGTCGACGGCATGCAGGGCGCGACGGTGAGCGGCGAGCTGCTGCCGAAACTCAAGGCGCTCGAAGCGAAATGGCCCGCCGGCTACAAGCTCAACGTGGCGGGCGCGGTGGAGGAGAGCAGCAAGGGGTCGTCGTCGATCTCCGCCGGCATCCCGATCATGCTGTTCCTCGTCTTCACGCTGCTCATGCTCCAGCTGCAGAGCTTCAGCCGCGCGCTGCTCGTGTTCATCACGGGGCCGCTCGGCATCGCCGGTGTCGCGGCGGCGCTCCTGGTGCTCGACCGGCCCTTCGGCTTCGTCGCGCTGCTTGGCGTGATCGCGCTGATGGGAATGATCCAGCGCAATTCCGTGATCCTGATCGACCAGATCGAGCAGGACCGGGCGCGGGGCGTGCCGGCGTGGGACGCGATCGTGGAGTCGGCCGTGCGGCGCTTGCGGCCGATCGTGCTGACTGCGGCCGCGGCCGTGCTCGCGATGATTCCGCTGTCGCGCTCGGTGTTCTGGGGTCCGATGGCCGTGGCGATCATGGGCGGGCTGATCGTGGCGACGGTGCTGACGCTGCTCGCTTTGCCGGCGATGTACGCGGCGTGGTTCCGGGTGAAACGTCAGGCGGTTTAGAATCTAGGGCTGACCGGATTCGAGCGGGCCGCCTCGTGGTGCGCCCGCTTTGACTTTGAGAGCAATCAGAGCAATCAGGACAAGGCGCGGGTGGCGAAATTGGTAGACGCACCAGGTTTAGGTCCTGACGCCTTCACGGGCGTGTCGGTTCGAGTCCGACCCCGCGCACCAACGAAGAGACCCCAAGAGAGATGAACATGGCCGTGAACGTTGAAACCCTCGAGAAGCTGGAACGCAAGATCGTCCTGTCGCTGCCTGTCGGCGTCATCCAGACGGAAGTCGATTCCCGGCTGAAGAAGCTGGCCCGCACCGTCAAGATGGACGGCTTCCGTCCCGGCAAGGTGCCGATGTCCGTGGTGCAGCAGCGCTACGGCTACTCCGTTCACTACGAAGTGATGAACGACAAGATCGGCGAGGCCTTCTCGCAGGCTGCCAACGAGGCGAAGCTGCGCGTCGCCGGCCAGCCCAAGATCACCGAGAAGGAAGGCGCGGCCGAGGGCCAGCTCGAGTTCGACGCGGTGTTCGAGGTCTATCCCGAAGTGAAGATCGGCGACCTCGCCACGGCCGAAGTCGAGAAGCTCTCCACCGAGGTGAGCGACGCCGCCATCGACAAGACGCTCGAGATCCTGCGCAAGCAGCGCCGCACCTTCCAGCAGCGCCCGCAGGACGGCGCGGCGTCGGACGGCGACCGCGTCACGGTCGACTTCGAGGGCAAGATCGACGGCGAGCCCTTCCAGGGCGGCAAGGCCGAGGACTTCCAGTTCAACGTCGGCGAAGGCCAGATGCTCAAGGAGTTCGAGGAAGCCGTGCGCGGCATGAAGATCGGCGAGAGCAAGACCTTCCAGCTCGCCTTCCCCGAGGACTATCACGGCAAGGACGTCGCGGGCAAGACCGCCGACTTCATGGTCACCGTCAAGAAGATCGAGGCGTCGAACCTGCCCGAGGTCGACGAAGGCTTCGCCAAGTCCCTCGGCATCGCCGATGCGAGCATCGACGGCCTGCGCGCCGACATCAAGAAGAACCTCGAGCGCGAGGTCAAGTTCCGCCTGCTGGCGAAGAACAAGCAGGCCGTCATGGACGCGCTGGTGTCCAAGGCCGAGCTGGACCTGCCCCGGTCCATCGTCCAGAACGAGATCGACCGCATGGTCGAGGGCGCGCGCGCCGACCTGAAGCAGCGCGGCGTGAAGGATGCCGACAAGGCCCCGATCCCCGAGGAGATCTTCCGCGAGCAGGCCGAGCGCCGCGTGCGCCTGGGCCTCGTGGTCGCCGAACTCGTCCGCACGAGCGAGCTGGCCGCCAAGCCGGAGCAGATCAAGTCGCACATCGAGGAACTCGCCGCGAGCTACGAGCGTCCGCAAGAGGTCGTGCGCTGGTACTACGGCGACAACCGCCGCATGGCGGAGGTCGAGGCCATCGTCATCGAGAACAACGTCACCGACTACGTCCTGTCCAAGGCCAAGGTCACCGAAAAGTCGGTGTCGTTCGACGAGCTGATGGGCCCGCAGGCGCAAGCCTGACCCCGGCCGGGGTGGGGTTGCAAGATCCCGCCCCCGCCCCATCTGCGTTCGAGATAAAGTCAGGCATAGCCCGGAGTCACCCTTTCATGAGCGCACTTGATACCCAAGCCCTCGGCATGGTGCCGATCGTCATCGAGCAGTCCGGCCGGGGCGAGCGGTCCTACGACATCTATTCGCGCCTGCTGCGCGAACGGGTGATCTTCCTCGTCGGCCCGGTCAACGACCAGACCGCCAACCTCGTCGTGGCGCAGCTGCTCTTCCTGGAGAGCGAGAACCCCGACAAGGACATCCACCTGTACATCAACAGCCCCGGCGGCAGCGTGAGCGCCGGCATGGCGATCTACGACACGATGAATTTCGTGAAACCGCAGGTCTCGACGCTCTGCACCGGCATGGCCGCGAGCATGGGCGCCTTCCTCCTGTCGGCCGGCGAAAAGGGCAAGCGCTTCGCATTGCCGCACTCCAAGGTCATGATCCACCAGCCGCTCGGCGGCATGCAGGGCCAGGCGACCGACATCGAGATCCACGCCAAGGACATCCTGCGCACGAAGGGCGTGCTCAACCAGATCCTGGCCGACCGCACCGGCCAGTCGCTCGAGAAGATCGAGCGCGACACCGATCGCGACTATTTCCTGACGGCCGACGAGGCCAAGGATTACGGGATCGTCGACCAGGTCATCGCGAAAAGAGCCTGACGGTCCCGCCGGGTTCGGGGCCCGGCCATGTGGTTATCATTGAAGTTCGTAGAGAAGGTGTTTGCCCATGGCCGACCGAAAAGGCTCATCCAGCGAGAAAACTCTTTATTGCTCGTTCTGCGGCAAGAGCCAGCACGAGGTGAAGAAGCTCATCGCCGGGCCGTCGGTGTTCATCTGCGACGAGTGCATCGACCTGTGCAACGAAATCATTCGCGACGAACTGCCCCAGGGCGATGAACAGCGCGAAGCGCGCGGCGACCTGCCCACGCCGGCGGAAATCAAGGCGAACCTCGACAACTACGTCATCGGCCAGGAGCCCGCGAAGCGCACGCTCGCGGTGGCGGTCTACAACCACTACAAGCGCCTGCGCCACAAGGACAAGTCCAAGAAGGACGAGGTCGAGCTCACCAAGAGCAACATCCTGCTGATCGGCCCCACCGGCAGCGGCAAGACGCTGCTGGCGCAGACGCTCGCGCGCATGCTCGACGTGCCCTTCGTCATGGCCGACGCGACCACGTTGACCGAAGCCGGCTACGTGGGCGAGGACGTCGAGAACATCATCCAGAAGCTGCTGCAGAACTGCAACTACGAGGTGGAGCGGGCGCAGCGCGGCATCGTCTACATCGACGAGATCGACAAGATCTCGCGCAAGTCCGACAACCCCAGCATCACGCGCGACGTGTCGGGCGAGGGCGTGCAGCAGGCGCTGCTGAAGCTGATCGAAGGCACCATGGCGAGCGTGCCGCCGCAGGGCGGGCGCAAGCACCCCAACCAGGACTTCCTGCAGATCGACACGACCAACATCCTGTTCATCTGCGGCGGGGCGTTCGCCGGGCTCGAGAAGGTGATCGAGCAGCGCACCGAGGCCTCGGGCATCGGCTTCGGCGCCAACGTCAAGAGCAAGAAGGAACGCAGCCTCACGGACATGTTCCGCGAGGTCGAGCCCGAGGACCTGATCAAGTTCGGCCTGATCCCCGAACTGGTCGGCCGCCTGCCGGTGGTCGCGACGCTCGCCGAACTCAGCGAAGACGCCCTGGTGCAGATCCTCACCGAGCCCAAGAACGCCATGGTCAAGCAGTATTCCAAGCTGCTGGCGATGGAGGGCGTCGACCTGGAAGTGCGCTCGAGCGCGCTCAAGGCCATCGCGCGCAAGGCGCTGGCGCGCAAGACCGGCGCGCGCGGCCTGCGCTCCATCCTGGAGCAGTCGCTGATCGACACGATGTTCGAGCTTCCGAACATTTCGAACGTCGAGCGCGTGGTGGTGGACGAGTCCACCATCGAGGAAAACAAGCCTCCGCTGCTGGTCTACCGCGAAGCGGCCAAAAAAGCTTGATCCGGCGGGGCGAATCGCCCCCACGGCCGTCCGGCCGGGTTGAAAATGGGTCATTGCCGGCCATATTGGGCTGGACACCATAAAAAGGATTTGCATGTCCGGACACACTCCCTTGCCTGCCGACCCGCTCGACCTGCCACTGCTGCCCCTGCGCGACGTGGTGGTGTTCCCGCACATGGTCATTCCGCTGTTCGTCGGCAGGCCCAAGAGCATCAAGGCCCTCGAGGCCGCCATGGAAGCCGAGCGGCGCATCATGCTCGTGGCCCAGAAAGCCGCCGCCAAGGATGAGCCGGCCGTCACCGACATGTTCGAAGTCGGCTGCATCTCGACCATCCTGCAGATGCTCAAGCTGCCCGACGGCACCGTGAAGGTGCTGGTCGAAGGCCAGCAGCGCGCCCGCGTCGCCAAGATCGCGGACGGCCCGACGCATTTCGTGGCCACCGTCTCGCCCGTGGTGCCCGTGCAGACCGAGGAAAAGGGCGCCGAGATCGAAGCCCTGCGCCGCGCGGTGCTCCAGCAGTTCGACCAGTACGTCAAGCTCAACAAGAAGATCCCGCCCGAGATCCTCACGTCCATCGCGAGCATCGACGATGCCGGGCGCCTCGCCGACACCATTGCCGCCCACCTGCCGCTCAAGCTCGACAACAAGCAGATCGTGCTCGACCTGGCCGAGATCAAGGAGCGGCTGGAGAACCTGTTCGAGCAGATCGAGCGCGAGGTCGAGATCCTCAACGTCGACAAGCGCATCCGCGGCCGCGTGAAGCGGCAGATGGAGAAGAACCAGCGCGACTTCTACCTCAACGAGCAGGTCAAGGCCATCCAGAAGGAACTGGGCGAGGGCGAAGAGGGCGCGGACATCGACGAGATCGAGAAGAAGATCAAGGCCGCGAAGATGCCCAAGGACGCCAGGAAGAAGGCGGACGCGGAACTCAAGAAGCTCAAGCTCATGTCGCCCATGTCGGCCGAGGCGACGGTGGTGCGCAACTACATCGACGTGCTCACCAACCTCCCGTGGGCGAAGAAGACCAAGATCAAGCAGGACCTCCAGTACGCCGAAGACGTGCTGAACGAGGACCACTGGGGCCTGGAGAAGGTCAAGGACCGCATCCTCGAATATCTCGCGGTGCAGCAGCGCGTCGACAAGGTGAAGGCGCCCATCCTGTGCCTGGTCGGCCCTCCGGGCGTCGGCAAGACCTCCCTGGGGCAGTCGGTGGCGAAGGCCACGGGCCGCAAGTACGTCCGCATGGCGCTCGGCGGCATGCGCGACGAGGCGGAGATCCGCGGCCACCGCCGCACCTACATCGGCGCGCTGCCGGGCAAGCTGCTGCAGTCGCTGTCGAAGGTCGGCACGCGCAATCCGCTGTTCCTGCTCGACGAGATCGACAAGCTGGGCCAGGACTTCCGCGGTGACCCGGCTTCGGCGCTGCTGGAAGTGCTCGACCCCGAGCAGAACCACACGTTCAGCGACCACTACGTCGAGGTCGACTTCGACCTGTCCGACGTGATGTTCGTGGCGACGTCGAATTCGATGAACATACCCGCGGCGCTGCTCGATCGCATGGAAGTCATCCGCCTCTCGGGCTACACCGAGGACGAGAAGACCAACATCGCCATGCGCTACCTGCTGCCCAAGCAGATGAAGAACAACGGCGTGAAGGAAAACGAGCTCGACGTGACCGAGGCCGCGGTGCGCGACATCGTGCGCTACTACACACGCGAAGCCGGCGTGCGTTCGCTCGAGCGCGAGCTGTCGAAGATCTGCCGCAAGACGGTCAAGGGCCTGCAGCTGAAGAAGCTCAAGCCCAAGGTCGAAGTCAATGCGGAAAACCTGAACGAATACCTGGGCGTGCGCAAGTTCAGCTACGGCCGTGCCGAAGCGCAGAACCAGGTGGGCCAGGTGGTCGGCCTGGCGTGGACGGAAGTCGGCGGCGACCTGCTCACGATCGAATCGGCGCTGATGCCCGGCAAGGGCAACATCCACCGCACGGGCTCGCTCGGCGACGTGATGAAGGAGTCGGTCGACGCCGCCCGCACCGTGGTGCGCAGCCGCGCGCGTTCGCTCGGCATCCGCGACGACGTCTTCGAGAAGAAGGACATCCACATCCACGTGCCCGACGGCGCGACGCCCAAGGACGGCCCGAGCGCGGGTGCGGCGATGACCACGGCGCTGGTGTCCGCGCTGACCGGCATCCCCGTGCGCGCGGACGTTGCCATGACCGGCGAGATCACGCTGCGCGGCGAGGTCACCGCGATCGGCGGCCTGAAGGAGAAACTGCTCGCGGCACTGCGCGGCGGCATCAAGACGGTGCTGATCCCCGAAGAGAACGCGAAGGACCTGCAGGAGATTCCCGAGAACGTGAAGAGCGGCCTCGAGATCGTGCCGGTGAAGTGGATCGACAAGGTGCTCGAAGTCGCGCTCGAGCGGCTGCCCACCCCGCTGACGGACGAAGAGGCCGCCTCCGCGGCCGCGATTCCGGCGGCGGCGCCCGCGACTTCGCAGCCTTCGATCACGACTGCGCGCGTGCCGCACTGAAAGGCGATTTTTTCTTGCTATAATTTCTGTCTCACGCGGGAATAGCTCAGTTGGTAGAGCGCAACCTTGCCAAGGTTGAGGTCGCGAGTTCGAGTCTCGTTTCCCGCTCCAATATATGATCTACAGACTTCCACTGGCGTCTGTAAGTCGTTGAAAAAAGGAGCTTCGGCTCCTTTTTTCATTCCAGCGAGTGCCACGGAAATCCACTCACAGCCAGCATT
>NZ_JBFWNP010000049.1:0-38204 GCF_050250995.1 Ramlibacter sp. | reverse complement strand
GATGGAATCGTGCCCGCCATCAGCATGGAACGCTGCCCGCGATCGCATGGAACGCCGCCCGCCATCGGCTGGAACAGCGCCCGCCATCAGCGTGGAATCGTGCCCGTCATCGGGTGGAATACGCACTTGGCTTCATGGTTCGATACATGGGCCTAACCAGCGAAGCGGATCGGCTACGTCTTGCCGGTACCTCGGACGCTGCTGAACGCTTAGCCAAAATCCTTCCGACTATTACTGCGATAGAGCCGACACAGGAGCAGCAGAAGCGGGCGGCTAGCATCATGCGGACGGCACTCCTTGCCGAAATGGACCTAGACGCTGGCGAAGTAGGCCTACTGGCAGTTGCGGTTGACCTGCTTCACGCGGAAATTGCCACGGGAGACAAGAGGGCGCTTCGTTGCATGCCTGCTATTGCAAAGATCGAGCAGAGCTTATTAGTGCTCCGTAAGCGGCTGATCTGTTTCGAACAGTTAATTAGTCAGCTATGCCGCAAGTTCGGGATGCAGCGCCTGAGAACCGCCGTTACGACCTGCCCGTCCGCGGACGAGACGCTAGCTAAGGCATACACGCACTATGGGTCCAAAGACGTGGGGGTCTTCGTTAACCTGATGAACTATGCGGTTCAAGAGCAGATCGAGAAGCCGGCACCCGGCTGGCTTAAGTCCATCTAGTTCTGCTTCAAGAGCACGGCATACGGAGCGTGCAATCGTGCGGCAAGTTTCAGAGCTACTTGCTTTCCAGTTGGTTCTGGTGCGCCACCCGGCTGAAATACGAGGCACGCTTTGTCCACGTGGCCTTGGATGTATTTGTCGCCCTTCGCGCCTCGCATGCGCCCAACTCCGACCGCAGAGTCTTCGAGAGCTATGGTCATCTCAACCATATCGAGGCTCTCGATCACCAGGGCATATCGAGACCCAAGGACGTGAATGTCCTTGTGAATCTTTTCCCAATGGACACCGTCGGCGCTGTACTCTTCCGCTCTTACTGGCTGTGCGTAGTGACGAGAATTGATCTCTTGCATCAGCAGGCGCACGTTCACTCCATTGGCAACGTACTCCTTCACGAACGGTTGGACGGCGGTTAGCGGGTGGCAAGTGCCCCCGCCGTATCCCCAGAACGAGACGCCAGCCTTGGCAATCTCTTCGCGCTTTCGCTGAATGATTGCTTCAAGCGGCTCACTAGCATGCACTCCGACTTTCATAAAGATGAACGGATCGCCAGGTTCGATATCAAGAGCCATTTGCACCCTCCAGCGGATCAAGAACGTAGGTTTCGGACGGGGCTTTTCCGTAGTCGACTCGGACTTTCTCTCGCACGTACTTCACCCTCAACGGCTGATTCCGTCCATAAAAGCTTTCGAGGCGCTTCCCGTGCAACTCATAGCTTCTGGTTGTAATCTTGCGATCCGGATGCGAGCGAAAGAAGAGATTGCAAGACTTGAGGTCCGGGGCATCGTCTAGATGGTACGCATGGAGCATCGGCTGCATTTCTTGGACGAAGAACTGCTGTTCCTGCGCAAACTTTTGGACTTCGAAGAGAACACGCTTGGACCAGTCAACATTCGGGTCGTCCGCGATTACAACGACTCCGACAGCGTCAGGACCGCAAGCCTCCATCCCGCGTTCAGCAAAGACGTTGACGCTTTCGCCCAAGTTGCTCGCACCCCAGGGGGGATTCGTGTAAAACGCGGAAAACTCCCCCAAAAGATCGTCGGGGAGGGGGTCGATGCAGTTGTAGAGGCGCGCTGAAATTTTGTCCGAGATGCGCTCTTTATCCGCAAAGCGCTCAATAGCATTCACCATGCGCTCGTCGAAATCGAGGACGAGAATTTTGTTGGGCCCCTCCTCAATTACACCCCTGTGCATTGCGTAGGCAAGACACAGACTAATGCTGTCACCGTCCCCAATGAATACCAAGTCTCGTTTGGCGAAGCGCTGCGCAATGATCATGGTCTGGAGGACCATGTCACCAGCCTTCATGTATATCTGATCGAATTCTCGAAGCGGTAGCGGCCGATTCTGGATGACGTCAGAAATCGCGTTGATAGCCTGTCGCAGATCGGTCTGAGCCGAGACACTTGCCATGACTCCCCCCTCCATCGAGTGTGTGGGCAACCTGACCGCTGGCTGTTCGTCCGTTTGGCGTCCACGACTCTATGGTGGCACGCCAGCTCAGCATTGGCTAGTGGGGCGTGGACGCCTGACTACAGGCTGCGCAGCAACGGGTAGGGCAATGGTAGGAGCTGCGAACTACCGAAAAGCTGATGTCCGAAATGGGTCAGTGGCGGAAGCGGTGAGATTCGAACTCACGAACGTCTTGCGACGTCGCCGGTTTTCAAGACCGGTGCCTTCAACCGCTCGGCCACGCTTCCCGCGGCTCGATTCTACGGGTCTACGCGTGCGCCGCCAATGCACGCTCGCGGGCCGCGACAACGTCCGCCGGCACCAGCGGAAACCCGTCCACGATCGAATTCGGGCCGTGCGTGTCCGCGAAGCCCTCGGGGTTCACACGCGCGTCCGACGTGCGCAGCCACACCCGTTCGAGATAGCGCCTGCGCTCGGGCTCGGGCCAGTCCTCGAACTCCGTGCGCGAATGCAGGATGCGGTAGTTGTTGAGGTACTGGATGTCGCCGGGCTGGAAATGCGTGTCGAGGTGATGCGCGGGATCGCGCGCGACGTCGTTCACGTACGCGAGCGCGGCAGCCTCCAAGGCGGTGAGCGGTTCGCCGGAAAACTGCGCACCTTGCTCGGCGAAGGCGCGCCAGAACAGGAAGCGCGGCAGCGCGCCCGAGCGGTCGAGCATAGGCAGGCGGCGCGCGCTCACGGGCGGCTCGCCGACGGCTTCCTCCGCCTTGCGGAAGAAGCGGAAGCCGCGCTCGAAGACGTCGAGGTATTCGGGATGCTCCACGGCCATGCGCTCCAGGATCGCATGGGAGCTGCAGATGCGGCTCACGCCGCCCGTCTTCGACGCGCGCAGGCACAGCAGGCCCACGACGTCGGCGAAGTCCGAATGGAAGTTCATGTCGCCCCGGCCGTACGGGCCGCGCGACGTCGCCTTCTCGGCCGCGCCGACGTCGGTGACCTTCACGAGTTTCTCGGCCCGCGCGTTCTGCCGCAGCGGCGTGCCGAGGTGGCACGAAATGCCCCAGTAGATGACGCGCGACTTCTCGATGCCCCAGCGGTCCACCGGCAGCCCGCGCAGGAACGCGAAGCCGCGGCCGGCCTCGACTTCCTCGCCGAGCGACGCAAGCGTCCGCGCGAAATCGGACAGCGGGAAGTCGTCGCGCCCGACGTCGTCCAGCGACGCGAAGCCGCGCGACTTCAGCGCATCGTGCGCGCGCTCGAGTTCGGCGACGTCGGTGTCGCGCACGCGGTGGATCCACTCGTCTTCGCGGTCGGCAAGCTGCGGACCCTGCCAGGCGCTCCGGCTTCGGTTCATGGTGAGAAAATCGATAATCTGCGTTGCAATCGGTTAATGCTATGTTTATAGTGGTCCGCAGTCAACGACGGGAGTCCGCCTCGTGAACGCAAGGAATTCGAAGGGCGCCACGCTGCGCCGGCGCACGCTGCTGGTGGCCGCGGGGGCCGGCGCGTCGCTCGCCGTGCCCTGGGCCGCGAACGCGCAGCCCGGCGGCGCGATCCGGCTGATCCTGCCGCTGCCGCCCGGCGGCGCCACGGACGGCGCGGCGCGCACGCTCGTGCCGCGCATGTCCGAGAAGCTGGGGCAGACCGTCGTCGTCGACAACCGGCCGGGCGCGGACGGCGCCATCGCCGCGACCGCCGTGATCCGCGCGAAGCCGGACGGCCAGACGCTGCTGTTCTCGACCAACACCGCCATCGTGGCGGTGCCGGCATTGCGCAAGCAGCCGCCCTACGATCCGCTCACCGAACTCACGGCCATCGCGGGCGTGGGGACCTTGCAGACGCTCTTCCTCGTCCACGGCAGCGTGCCCGTGAAGACGATGGCCGAGTTCGTGGAGTACGCCCGCGCCCGCGCGGGACAACTGAACTTCGCCAGCGCCCACAGCACCGCGATGCTCGTGCATGCGCAGTTGCAGCAGCAGGCCAGCATCCAGCTCGCGCTGATTCCGTACAAGGGCGACGCGCCCGCGTTCGCCGACCTGTTGAGCGGCCGCGTGCAGGCGATGGTGGCGAGTCCCGGCGCGCCGATGCAGCACATTCGCGCCGGCACGGTGCGCGCGTTGGCCGCGCTCTCGCCCACGCGGCTCGTCGTGGCGCCGGAGGTTCCCACGATGGCCGAGGCCAGCTACCCGGGTGTGTCGCTCACGAGCTGGGCCGCGATCTACGGGCCGGCGCAGATGCCGCGCGACATGTCGGCGAAGATTTCACGCGCGGTGGCCGAGACGCTTGCCGCGCCGGAAGTGCAGACGCAACTGGCCAACTACGGCATCGGGCCGCGGGTCATGGACCCGGACCAGGCGGCGGCGTTCACGCGTGACCAGTTGACCACCTGGCGCGACCTGGTGCGCGCGGCGGGGATCGCGCAGGAGTAGCACGCAGGAGTAGCGCGTCGAGGCAGCGGCTGCTTCGGGAGGACGCAGCGCCGCGTCGCTTCGCTCAGGCGCCCGCGCCAGCGCCGGCGCCGAGCATCCCCTTGCGCTCGATGAACCCGACCACTTCCTCGAGCCCCGTGTTCGTCTTGAGGTTCGTCATCACGAAGGGCTTGTCGCGCCGCATGCGTCTCGTGTCGGCTTCCATCACGCCGAGGTCGGCGCCTACATAGGGCGCGAGGTCCGTCTTGTTGATGACGAAGAGATCGCTCTTCGTGATGCCGGGGCCGCCCTTGCGCGGAATCTTCTCGCCGGCCGCGACGTCGATCACGTAGATCGTGAGGTCGCTCAGCTCGGGGCTGAAGGTCGCGGCGAGGTTGTCGCCGCCGGACTCGACGAACACGACGTCGGCCTCGGGGAAGTCGCGCAGCATGCGGTCGATGGCCTCGAGGTTGATCGATGCATCCTCGCGGATGGCCGTGTGCGGACAGCCGCCCGTCTCGACGCCCATGATCCGCTCGGCCGGCAGCGCGCCGCTCACTGTGAGGATGCGCTGGTCCTCCTTGGTGTAGATGTCGTTGGTGATGGCGACGAGGTCGTATTTCGCGCGCATCGCCTTGCACAGCATTTCGAGCAGGGTCGTCTTGCCGGAGCCGACGGGCCCGCCGATGCCGACGCGCAGCGGCGGGAGTTTCTTGGTGCGGTGGGGGATGTGGTGGAGGACGGCGCTCATGATCGGAAGAGGCGTGAGTACTGCGCTTCGTGGCGCGCGGAAAGGATGGCGAGCATCGGCGCGAACGACTGGCGGCGGGGTTCGTCGAGCGTCATGGCGTGGTCGACTGCGGCCGGGATCTCGTCGGCCAGGCGCAGCAGGATGCGCTGGCCCGCGCCCTGGCCGAGCGGCACCGACTTGATGGCGGCCTGCATCATGTTCTCGGCCCAGCCGAAGGCGAAGGCAAGCAGGATCTGGCGCGGGGCGGCGCCGGTCGACGAGGCGGCGCGCGCGAATGCGACGGGGTAGGTGCGCGACGTGCCCGGGTCCGTGCCGAGCGACTTCTGCCACTCGCCGAGCGAGCGGCCCATCTGCTCGGTCTGCTGGCGGAATTCGCCGGTCTCGCGGGTGTGGAGGATCCACTCGTCGAGCACGGCGACTTCCTCCGCGTCGTTCGTGCGGAAGGCCTTGACGGCGGCGGCGACGACGGCGAGGTCGGCGCGGGCGAGTGCGAGGTGCAGTTGATGCGTGAGCCACTCGCCCGCGGTCGCTTCGTCGGTGACGCGCCCCGCTTCGACGGCGGCCTCCAGCCCTTCGGAATACGAGAAGCCGCCGACGGGCAGCGCGGGCGAGGCGAGCCAGACGAGCCGCAGCAGCGCGGCGTCAGTGAGCGCCGTGGTCGTGGCCGTGGCCATGCGAGTGGGTGCCGTGATCGTGGTCGTGGCCGTGGTCGTGCCCATGCCCGCCATGCCCGCCGTGCCCGCTTCCGTACGCACCGCCCTCCGGCTCGAACGCCGCATTCGCCTCGTTCACGATCAAATGCATCGCGCGAAGCATGTCGGCCAGCACGTGATCGGGCTCGATCTTCAGGTGGTCGGGCTTCAGCTCGATCGGCACATGGCGGTTGCCGAGGTGATACGCGGCGCGCATCAGGTCGAACGCGCTCCCGTGCTCGGCGCATTGCGTGATGACGAGGACCGGCTGCGGCGCCGCGATGACCCGCACCAGCGAGCCGTCCTCGGCCACCAGCACGTCGCCGCCCCGCACCACGGTGCCGCGCGGCAGGAACACGCCCAATGCACGTCCCTGCGAATCGGTGGCATCGAAGCGGCTTTTCTGCCGCACGTCCCAGTCGAGTTCGACGGTGGCCGCGCGCTTGAGCAGCACAGCTGCGAGGCCGTGCCCCTGCGCGAGGACCTTGTTGACATGGATCATGCGAGAGATTCCAACATGAATTTCGTACGGCCGTGAATGCGGTACGCCGAGAAGTCTCGTGTGTCGAGGGTCGCGATGCGGTGGATGCCGATCCTCTCGGCCAGACACACCAGCGCTGCGTCCGCCCAGTCCGGCTGCAGGTCCGCATACTTGCGAAGAATGGCGGCAGCACGCTTGTAGGCGGGGCCATCCGGATGATGGACCTGTAGGGTGCCTGCTGCCGTTGCGTCCGCCAGGTTGGCGCGCAAATGCACGGGCAGGAAATGCGAGGTCTCGGTCAGCACCGCATCGACCGTGTGCAGGCGGTATTCGCCTGAAGACAGCCAGCCCGAAGCGGCTTCGTGCTTGGGGTCGGCCGCATTCAGGAGCGCCACGAGAACGCCGGTGTCGAGCAGGACGTCGTCCATCGGATCTGGCGCTTCAGCGCTGCTTCTTCTTCGCCGGACTGCCGAGGATGCGTTGACGAACCACTTCCTTCGTGGCGCTCACCGCGTCACCCCTGAAGCTCCCGACGAGACCTGCGCGCTTGAACGCCGCAAAGGTCGAGCTCTCGGGTTCGGACCGAGGCTGGGCCTGCCTTTCGGGGCGAACAAGGTACTCCACCAGCGCTTCCTGGACGATGTAGGTCTTGGTGACGCCCTTCATCGCGCTGTAGTCTGCCAGCGCCTTTTCGAGCGGAACGGGGAGCCGAACGGTCACAGTCATCTCAACATTGTAATACGCAACATGGATGCGTATTACAGCTCAGAACAGGAAGTACTTCTGCGCCATCGGCAGCACCTTCGCCGGCTCGCAGGTCAGCAGCTGCCCGTCCGCGCGCACCGCATACGTCTGCGCGTCGATCTCCATCTTCGGCGCATAGTCGTTGTGGATCAGATGCTGCTTGCGCACGGCGCGGATGTTCTTCACCGCGCGCACGTTCTTCGCGAGCCCATAGCGCTCGGCCACGCCCGCGGCCAGCGCAGCCTGCGACACGAAGGTGATCGCGCCCTTCGCGAGCGCGCCACCGAAGGCGCCGAACATCGGCCGGTAATGCACCGGCTGCGGCGTCGGGATCGACGCATTCGGGTCGCCCATCGCCGCCATCGCGATGAAGCCGCCCTTGACGATGAGCGACGGCTTCACGCCGAAGAAGGCCGGCTTCCAGATCACGAGGTCGGCCAGCTTGCCGACTTCGATGCTGCCCACCTCGTGCGCGATGCCGTGCGCGATCGCCGGGTTGATCGTGAGCTTGGCGACGTAGCGCTTCGCACGGTAGTTGTCGTGACGCTCGCTGTCGCCGGGCAGCTTGCCGCGCTGCAGTTTCATCTTGTGCGCGGTCTGCCAGCAGCGGATGACGATCTCGCCGACGCGGCCCATGGCCTGCGAGTCGGACGAGAACATGCTGATCGCGCCCAGGTCGTGCAGGATGTCCTCGGCCGCGATGGTCTCCTTGCGGATGCGGCTCTCGGCGAACGCGAGGTCTTCGGGGATCGCGGGGTCGAGGTGGTGGCACACCATCAGCATGTCGACGTGCTCGTCGAGCGTGTTGACGGTGTAGGGCATCGTGGGGTTGGTCGACGAGGGCAGGAAGTTCTGCTCGCCCACCACGCGCAGGATGTCCGGCGCGTGCCCGCCGCCCGCGCCTTCGGTATGGAAGGCGCAGAGGCCACGGCCCTTCGTCGCGGCGATGGTGTTCTCGACGAAGCCGGATTCGTTCAGGGTGTCGCTGTGGATCGCGACCTGCGTGTCGGTGGCGTCCGCGACATCGAGGCAGTTGCTGATGGCCGCCGGTGTCGTGCCCCAGTCTTCGTGCAGCTTCAGGCCGATGGCGCCCGCGTCGATCTGCTCGCGCAGCGCGTCGGGCAGGCTCGCATTGCCCTTGCCCATGAAGCCGAGGTTCATGGGGAAGGCGTCGGCCGCCTGCAGCATTCGCTGCATGTTCCACGCGCCCGGCGTGCAGGTCGTCGCGAACGTGCCGGTGGCCGGCCCGGTGCCGCCGCCGAACATGGTGGTGACGCCGGAGGCGAGCGCCTCGTCGATCTGCTGCGGGCAGATGAAGTGGATGTGCGAATCGATGGCGCCCGCGGTGACGATGCTGCCTTCGCAACTGATGATCTCGGTGCCCGCGCCGATGACGATGTCGACGCCCGGCTGCGTGTCCGGATTGCCCGCTTTCCCGATGGCGGCGATGCGCCCGTCCTTCAGGCCGATGTCGGCCTTCACGATGCCCCAGTGGTCGACGATCAGCGCGTTGGTCAGCACGGTGTCCATCACGCCCTGCGCGCGGGTGCGCTGCGACTGCGCCATGCCGTCGCGAATGGTCTTGCCGCCGCCGAACTTCACCTCTTCGCCGTAGCCTCCGGCGCGCAGCGTGAAGTCGTCCTCGACCTCGATCACGAGTTCGGTGTCGGCCAGGCGCACGCGGTCGCCGATGGTGGGGCCGAACATTTCCGCATAGGCGCGGCGGCCGATGGTTGCCATGACTTAAAGTTTTCCCTGCACGAGGCCGCGGAAGCCGTAGACCACGCGGTCGCCGGAATAGTCGACGAGTTCCACGGTGCGTTGTTGACCGGGTTCGAAGCGAACCGCCGTGCCCGATGCGATGTTCAGCCGCATGCCGCGCGCCGCAGCGCGGTCGAACTGCAGCGCCGCGTTCGTCTCGGCGAAGTGATAGTGCGAGCCGACCTGGATCGGCCGGTCGGCGGCGTTCTGCACGGCGACCGTGAGCGTCCGCCGCCCGGGGTTCAAGGCATGGTCGCCGTCGTCGGTGATCAGTTCGCCGGGCGTCATCGCGTCAGTCCCCGCGCGAGAACCAGATCGCCAGGGCGACCAGCACGCCGACGAGGACGAACCCCGCGGTGTCCGTCGCGTGCCAATGGATGTCGGTGGCCGAGCCGTGTCCGCCATGCGCGAAGGCGGGGAGCGCGGCGAAGCCGGCGAGCAGGGTGGCGATGCGCTTCATTCGGGTCCTCGAAGGGGATTCACACGATGGGTTGATGCACGGTCACGAGCTTCGTGCCGTCGGGGAAGGTCGCTTCGACCTGGATGTCGGGGATCATGTCCGCGACGCCGTCCATGACGTCCGCGCGCGTGAGGATCGTGCGTCCCTCGCTCATGAGTTGCGCGACCGTGCGGCCATCGCGCGCGCCCTCCATGACGGCGGCGGAAATGAGCGCCACCGCTTCCGGGTAATTGAGCTTCAGCCCCCGCGCCTTGCGCCGCTCCGCGAGGAGGGCGGCGGTGAACAGGAGCAGCTTGTCTTTCTCGCGCGGGGTGAGTTCCATATGTAACGAACCATCTTAGTGCAAACCCTCGCGCCGGCGACATACGCCCTTTGGCGCATATGCGGCACGAAAACTGCGATGTTCCCCTCGTGAACACCGTCATTCCCATCGTTCCCGTCGCGCCCGGCGGCGATGCGCCGCAGCGCGTCGTCAAGGTGCGGCGCGACTACAACAGCTGGGTGGCGAGCGAGACGATGGAAGATTACGCGCTGCGCTACACGCCGCAGCGCTTTCGCAAGTGGTCGACCTTCCGCGTGGCGAACACCGCGTTCGGCGCGGCTTCGTTCCTGATCCTCGAAGCCGTGGGCGCGACGCTCTTGGTGCAGTACGGATTTCTGAATGCGTTCTGGGCCATCGTGGTCACGGGCCTCATCATTTTTCTTGCAGGCTTACCCATTAGTTATTACGCCGCGCGCTACGGCGTGGACATGGACCTGCTCACCCGGGGCGCGGGCTTCGGCTACATCGGCTCGACGATCACGTCGCTGATCTACGCATCGTTCACCTTCATCTTCTTCGCGCTCGAGGCCGCCGTGATGGCCTACGCGCTGGAACTCGCGCTGGGCGTGCCGCCGAGCTGGGGCTACCTGATCTGCGCGGTGGTGGTCATTCCGCTGGTGACGCACGGCGTGTCCGCCATCAGCCGCCTTCAGGTGTGGACCCAGCCGATCTGGCTGGTGATGCTCGTGGTGCCCTTCGTCTACGTCCTTGTGCGCAACCCTGGTGCATTTAACGGAATAACGCACTTCGCTGGTGAGAGAAGCGAAGTCGCGATGTTCGACATGCACTTGTTCGGTGCCGCGCTCACGGTCGGCATCGCGCTCATCACCCAGATGGGGGAACAGGCCGATTACCTTCGTTTCATGCCCGCGTATTCGAAGGAGCGGCGCGTGTCGTGGTGGGCCGGCGTTCTGGCGGGCGGTCCGGGCTGGGTCGTGCTCGGGGTGCTGAAGATGCTGGGCGGCGCCTTGCTCGCCTTCCTCGCGATCACGCACATGGTCCCGTCGGACCGCGCGGTGGACCCGAACCAGATGTACCTCGCGGCCTACGAGTACGTCTTTCCCAACTTCGGCTGGGCCGTCGCGGCCACGGCGATCTTCGTCGTGATCTCGCAACTGAAGATCAACGTGACGAATGCCTATGCGGGCTCGCTCGCATGGTCCAACTTCTTCTCGCGCGTGACGCACAGCCACCCGGGCCGCGTGGTGTGGGTCGTGTTCAACACGCTCATCGCCTTCATGCTGATGGAGATGAACGTGTTTCAGGCGCTGGGCGACGTGCTGGGCCTGTACTCCAACATCGCCATCGCGTGGATGATGGCCGTGGTCGCCGACCTCGTGGTCAACAAGCCGCTCGGCCTGTCGCCCAAGGGCATCGAATTCAAGCGTGCGTACCTGTACGACATCAATCCCGTCGGCGTCGGCGCGATGGCGCTCGCCTCCGGCATCTCGATGTGCGCGCACCTCGGCGCCTTCGGGCCGGGCGCGCAGGCGTTCTCGGCACTGATCGCGATGGGCGTGGCCTTTGTTGCGGCCCCGCTGATCGCTTGGGGGACAAAGGGACGTTACTACATCGCGCGTCGCGAGCCCGAGGGCGCGGCGGCCGACGCCCTGCAAACCCGGCAATGCGTCATCTGCGAGCGCGAGTACGAGGGGCCGGACATGGCGCATTGCCCCGCCTACCAGGGCCACATCTGCTCGCTGTGCTGCACGCTCGACGCGCGCTGCGGCGACTTGTGCAAGCCGCATGCGAGCCTGTCGGCGCAGTGGACGGGTGCGCTGCGCCGGCTTTTGCCGCGCGCGCTGTGGCCGTACATCGACACGGGCGCGGGCCACTTCATCATGCTCATGGCCTTCGTGGTGCCGCTGCTGGGCGTGCTGCTCGAAGTGACGCAGCGCGCGGGCTTCCTCAAGGCCTACATGGCGATGCTGCTGGTGGCCGGCATCGTCGCATGGTGGCTCGTGCTCGCGCACAAGAGCCGCATGGTGGCGCAGGAAGAGTCCAACCGGCAGACGCACCTGCTGATGCGCGAGATCGAGTCGCACAAGCAGACCGACGAGGCGCTGCAGGAGGCCAAGCGCATCGCCGACGCCGCGAACTCCGCGAAGAGCCGCTACATCACCGCCATCAGCCACGAGCTGCGCACGCCGCTCAACAGCATCCTGGGCTACGCGCAGCTCATGGGCGAGGACGCGAGCATCCCCGCGCACCGCAAGCACGGCGTCAACGTCATCAAGCGCGGCGGCGAACACCTGCTGTCGCTGATCGAGGGCACGCTCGACATCGCCCGCATCGAGTCCGGCAAGCTCACGCTGAATGTGAAGCCGATGCGATTCGCGGACAGCGTCCACGAGATGGCGGGGCTCTTCGAGTTGCAGGCGGCGGCGAAGGGGCTCGCCTTCCGCTTCGAGGTGGAAGGCGCGATCCCGGAAGTCGTGCGCGCCGACGAGAAGCGGGTGCGCCAGATCCTCATCAACCTCCTGGGCAACGCGATCAAGTTCACGTCGCAGGGGCAGGTGGTGTTCCGCATCCGCCATGCGCGCGAGATGGCGATGATCTCGGTCGAGGACACGGGGCCGGGCATGTCGGCGCAGGACCTCGACCGGATCTTCGAGCCCTTTGCCCGAGGCACGAGCGCCGCGCAGTCCGCGCCCGGCGCGGGGCTGGGGCTCACGATCGCGAAGATGCTCACGGACCTGATGGGCGGACAGCTCACCGCGACGAGCGCGCCGGGCGAGGGCTCGGTATTTCGTGTGCGACTCTTCCTGCCCGAAGTCCACAGCGCGGCGCCGGCGGTCGTGACCGTCGCGAAGCCGCGGCGCGGCTACGAAGGCGAGCGGCGCAGGATCCTCGTCGTCGACAACGAGGAAGCCGACCGCGAACTCCTCGTGCATCTGCTGGAGCCGCTCGGTTTCGAGTTGCGCACCGCCGCGAGCGGACACGACGCGCTGGACCTCGTGGCCGCGGGACTGCAGCCCGATGCCGTGCTCGTCGACCTGGCGATGCCGGGCATCGACGGATGGGAGACGATCCGCCGTTTGCGGCGCGTGCCGCGCCTGGGGTCGAAGATCGCGGTCGTGTCCGCGAACGCGTTCGACAAGGGACTGGAGAACGACGCCGGCATTCGCAGCGAGGATTTCATCCTCAAGCCGGTGCGGCACAGCGAACTGCTCGACTGGCTCGAGCGGCAGCTGGGTCTGCGCTGGGTCCACGACGAGGCCGGGGAGCCGGCGGCCAGCGCACCCACCCCCGCGCCCGCATCCGTGCGCGCGTGGCCGCGCAGCGAGCTTCTCCAGCCGCTGCTGCAGGCCGTGCAGCTCGGCTACTACCGCGGCATCCTGAACCAGCTCGATGCGATCGATGCCGCGCAGCCCGACTGCGCCGGATTCACCGCCGCGCTGCGCGCCCTCGCGCGCCAGTTCCAGTTCGAGGCCATCGCGCGAGAGCTCGCGCACGCTCCCGAGGAGTCCGCCAGATGAACGCCATGCTCGACCGCGCCAACACCGACGTCGTGCTCATCGTCGACGACGTGCCCGACAACATCTCCATGCTGCACGACGCGCTCGACGAATCCGGCTACACCGTGCTGGTCGCCACCGACGGCGAGGCCGCGCTGGCCCGCGCGTCGCAGGCCCTGCCCGACATCGTGCTGCTCGACGCGATGATGCCGGGCATCGACGGCTTCGAGGTCGCGAAGCGGCTGAAGGCGTCGCCGGCCACCGCGCACATCCCGATCATCTTTATGACCGGCCTGACGGAGACCGAGCATCTCGTCGCCGCGCTCGATGCGGGCGGCGTCGACTACGTCACGAAGCCGATCAAGCCCAAGGAGGTGCTCGCTCGCATGGGCGTCCACATGCAGAGCGCGCGGCTCGCGCGGCAGGCGCGCAATGCGCTCGACGCGTTCGGCTACGCGAGCATCACCGTGCGCCCGAGCGACGGCAAGCTGATGTGGCAGACGCCGCTCGCGCGCGACCTGCTGCATGCGTACTGGGGCACGTCGGCGCCCGAGACGCCCGCGCCGATCCTGGCGTGGCTGCGCCGCCACCTCCCGGACGCCGCCCGCAACATCGAGCCGCCGAAGCTCACCGCCGAACTCGGCGCGCGCCGCCTCACGATCCGCCTGCATCAGCAAACAGGCGACGACGACTGGCTGATCGTGATGCGAGAGGTGTCGGACGCCGTGATCATCGAGTCGATGAGCCTCGCCTTCAAGCTCACCGCGCGCGAGGCGGAGGTGCTCTACTGGGTGCTCAAGGGCAAGATCAACCGCGACATCGGCGACATCCTGGGCGCGAGCGCGGCGACCGTGAAGAAGCACCTGGAGCGCGTCTTTGCGAAGCTGGGCGTGGAGACGCGCACTGCAGCGGCGGCGATGGCGATGAATCGCATTCGCCAGCTGCATCCGCAGTTCGAGGGGTAGGGCGTCAGACGAGAACGACGAGATCGCTGTACTGCGGCAGTTGCTCGTCCGCCGTAATCAGTCGGAGCGGCTCCATCGTCGCTTGTGCGATCAGCAGCCGATCGAATGGATCTCCATGCAGCTGCCCGAGCCGCGACACGGCCGCCGCATGGACTGCAGTGATCGGCAGTTCGAGAAAGCCGCTTGCCTCGATCGACTCCGCCAGTTGAAGCGGGTCGACCTTGAGCTTGCCGAGATTGGCCTTGATAGCAATTTCCCAGATCGACGCGGCCGACACATGGACTTCGTCGGCGGAGTCCATGAGGCGACGCGCGGCGACCGGGAGCTTCCGCGATCCGGCAACCGCCCAGAGGAAGATGTGCGTATCCAGCAGGACACGCATCAGCGGCCTTCGAACAACTTCAGTTCGCTTTCGGGAAGCGGTGCATCGAAATCGTCGGGGATTTGCACCTTGCCTTTGAGCAGCCCATAGCGGATCTTGCGTTTCTCCACTTGGAGCTTCGTGATCCGCACCAGCGGCTTGCCGTTGCGGCTGACGACGACGTCCTCGCCTTCCGCTGCCTTGTCGACAAGCTGGGAGAGCCGGGTCTTGGCATCGTAGATGTTGACGGATTGCATGAAGGGTGAAAAGTAGACCAAGTCTAGTCTGCCTTCACCCCGCTCGTCAACCATCCCGCGCCGCGGGGCATCCGGCCCTACCGCAACCAGGACTTCGCCTTCTTCGGCACGAACAGCGACGCCGGATGCGGCAACATGCCGCGCACCGGCTCCGGCATGATCGAGCGCGCACGCGAGAGCATGCGGCGCTCCCACATCAGCCGGCGCGCGTGCTGCACCGCGCTGCCGACGCGCTCGTCGCGCCGCGCCAGGAACAGCCCGCCCACGATCACGGCGCCCAGCGCGAGCAGCAGCCCGCCGCCCAGCGCGGCGCGCGCGACTTTCGGCGACTTGTCCCCGGCCAGCTCCGCACGCCGGCGCGCCATGCGCGCGCCCAGGTCGCCGAGCTCCGGCGCGAGCAGGCGCTCGGCCTCCGGCAGCAGGATCGTCTCCTCATCCGCCACGTGGTGGATCACGTTCTTCATCAGCTCGTACAAGGTGTCGTCGTAGCCGCGATGCTCCGCGCCCATGCTGCGCACGCGCGCGATCAGCGCGCGCATCTCGTTGTGCTCCGGCACGCTCTTCGCCAGCGCCTCGTTCGCGCTCACTTCGCGCAGCGCCGGATAGAAGATTTCCTCCTCCAGCCTGGCATGCAGTTCGAGCGCGGCGCAGATCGAGTCGACCAGGGTCTTCTTCGTGCGCGGCGACGCGTCCGGGCGAAACTTGTGGAACGCGGCCATGACCTCGGCGTGGTCGTGGCGAATCATTGTCGTGATGCTCTTCATCGCTTTTTCCTTCTTCCTTGTTCCTTCTTTTTCAACGCGTGGGGAATCCCGCCCCGGACGAAGACGACGACGACGCCCGGCCGGGCCGTGTCCATGACCTCGTGGGGTCGCCGCGGCGCGTCAGCAGGGACGCGCCGCTCAGCAGCGTGTTGGCCGAGGCTAGCACGGTGCCGAGGCTGAGCGAGCGCGCCAGGCTGCCCGCGAATTCGCCGCCGCGCGACGCGGTCAGCTGCAGGCGTCGCCGCGCCATCTGCGCGCCGAGGTCCGTAAGCTGCTGCGGAAGCAGGCGCTCGGCCGCCGGCAGGAGCGTCGTTTCTTCCTCGGCCACGTGGTGCATGACCTGCCGCATCAGCTCGTTGAACGTGTGGTCGAAGGTCGGGTCGGTCACGACCATCTGCTTCAGGCGCGCGATGAGCGTGCGCAGCTCGTCGTGCTCGGGCTGCGCTTTCTTCATGGCGTCGTCGTCCAGCACGAGGCGCAGCACGGGGTAGAAGATCTCCTCTTCCAGTTGCGCATGGATCTCGAGCTGCAGGCACACGTTGTCGGCGATGCCGCGGCGGAAGCGACCGGAGGCCGTGGGGTCGTACTGGTGGAACGTGGCCAGCGCCTGCGTGTGGTCCAGCCGGATCAGGTTGGTGACGCTCGGCGCGAGCTGTCGGAGGAAGGCATTCATGGCCCTATTGGGCCGCGTCCCGGCGCTGCGCCTTGTCGGACGGCGGCGCATCCGGCGCGGCGCGGAACCCGACCGTACGCCATGCGGCGTATTTCACGAATGCTCGTCCGTTTCCAGAATCGGGGCTCCTACTTCCCACCCCTCAGGAGCTCCTCCATGCAACGTCGCTTCACCCTCAAGGCCCTCACCGCCGCCGTCGCGCTGGCGGGCGCCGCGAGCCTGCCCGCATTCGCCCAGTCCGGCGGCACCATCAAGGTCGGCATCCTGCACTCGCTCTCCGGCACCATGGCGATCTCGGAGACCGTGCTCAAGGACACGGCCCTGATGGCCATCGAGGAAATCAACGCCAAGGGCGGCGTGCTCGGCAAGAAGCTCGAGCCCGTGGTCGTGGACCCCGCCTCCAACTGGCCGCTGTTCGCCGAGAAGACCAAGCAGCTCCTCGGCCAGGACAAGGTCGCCGTCATGTTCGGCTGCTGGACCTCGGTGTCGCGCAAGTCCGTGCTGCCGGTCGTGGAGGAAATGAACGGCCTGCTGTTCTACCCCGTGCAGTACGAGGGCGAAGAGCTGTCCAAGAACGTGTTCTACACGGGCGCGGCGCCCAACCAGCAGGCGATCCCCG
Organism: Ramlibacter sp.; assembly: GCF_050250995.1. GTDB lineage: Bacteria > Pseudomonadota > Gammaproteobacteria > Burkholderiales > Burkholderiaceae_C > Ramlibacter. The sequence goes on along the minus strand of NZ_JBFWNP010000049.1, from coordinate 21,404 downwards.
CCGTCGAATACCTGATGAGCAAGGAAGGCGGCGCCGCCAAGCGCTTCGTGCTGCTCGGCACCGACTACGTCTATCCCCGCACCACCAACAAGATCCTGCGCGCCTTCCTGAAGTCCAAGGGCGTGAAGGACAGCGACATCGACGAGAAGTACACCCCCTTCGGCCACAGCGACTACCAGACCATCGTCGCCGACATCAAGAAGTTCAGCGCGGGCGGCAAGACGGCCGTGATCTCCACGATCAACGGCGACTCCAACGTGCCGTTCTACAAGGAGCTGGGCAACGCCGGCCTGAAGGCCAAGGACGTGCCGGTCGTCGCGTTCTCGGTGGGCGAAGAGGAGCTGCGCGGCGTCGACACGAAGCCGCTCGTGGGCCACCTCGCCGCGTGGAACTACTTCATGTCGGTCAAGAACCCGACGAACGACGAGTTCACCAAGAAGTGGGCCGCCTACGCCAAGAAGAAGGGCATCGCCGGCCACAAGGACAAGCCGCTGACCAACGACCCGATGGAAGCCACCTACATCGGCGTGTACATGTGGAAGCAGGCCGTCGAGAAGGCGAAGACCACCGACGTCGACAAGGTCATCGCCGCGATGGCCGGCCAGACCTTCAAGGCGCCGAGCGGCTTCACGGCCAAGATGGACGAGAAGAACCATCACCTGCACAAGCCGGTGTTCATCGGCGAAGTGAAGGCCGACGGCCAGTTCAACGTGGTGTGGAAGACGCCCGGCCCGGTGAAGGCCAAGCCGTGGTCGCCCTACATCGAAGGCAACGACAAGAAGAAGGACGAGCCGGACGGCAAATCCAAGGTCTAAGCACCCACGGTGCTTGCGTGATGGGCGGCGTGCCGCCCATTGCACAGGTTCCTCTCTCATGAAGCGACTCATTCTCCTGCTCGCGGCATTCGCCGCCCTCCATGCGCATGCGCTGACGCCCGACGAAGCCAGGGCGCTCGCCGTCGGCGAGTCCGATGCGCGCATCGAAGCCCTCAACAAGGCGGTGGCGAACGCCGACGACAGGACCGCGGCCTTCCTGCAGGCGCTGGCCGACGACGCGGTGAAGACGGCCGGCGGCAAGGTGTTCGTGGTGAGGGACGGCAAGGGCACCGACCCCGTGACCGGATCGGCGGTGGACGTGCCCGCCGATGCCGAGGACGTGGTCAACAACAACCGCATGCGAGGCGAGATCGACACCGCGCTCGCCGCATTGAAGCTCTTCTCGAAGGACGACAAGCTGCGCGCCGCCGCCGTGAAGGAACTCCAGAAGGAGCCGGACGAAGCGCGGCTGCCGCTGATCGAAAAGGCGCTGGCCTCGGAACAGAACGCCGCGATCAAGGAGCAGCTCGGCCTGGTGCGCGCCGCGACGATCCTGTCGAGCAGCGACAAGACGCGCCGCCTCGAGGCCGCGCGCCTCCTGGCGACGAGCCGCAGCCCGGCGACCAAGACGCTCCTCCTTGAGCGTTTCAAGATCGAGACCGAGGCGGACGTGAAGGCGGCGATCGAAGGATCGCTGCGCCAGGTGGAGGCATCGCTGGCCTGGGGCGACCGCCTCGGCGCGATCTTCTCGGGCCTCAGCCTCGGCTCGATCCTGCTGCTGGTCGCGCTCGGCCTCGCCATTACCTACGGCCTCATGGGCGTCATCAACATGGCGCACGGCGAGCTGATGATGATCGGCGCCTACGCCACCTACGTCGTGCAGGGCGTGTTCCGCCAGTACCTGCCGGGCGCGTTCGACTGGTATCTCATCGCCGCGATTCCCGTCGCCTTCGCCGCCTCGGCCATCGTCGGCGCCGTGCTCGAACGCGGCGTGATCCGCTTCCTCTACGGCCGCCCGCTCGAGACGCTGCTCGCCACCTGGGGCATCAGCCTCATGCTGATGCAGCTGGTGCGCACGATCTTCGGCGCGCAGAACGTCGGCGTGGAAAACCCGAGCTGGATGAGCGGCGGCGTCGTCGTCATGGGCAACCTGCAGCTGCCGTGGAACCGCATCATGATCATCGGCTTCGCGCTGCTGGTGCTGTTCGGCATGGCGTTCCTGATCTCTCGCACGCGGCTCGGCCTGTTCGTTCGCGGCGTCACGCAGAACCGGCCCATCGCCTCGTGCATGGGCGTGAACACTGCGCGGGTCGACACCTACGCCTTTGCGCTCGGCTCCGGCATCGCGGGGCTCGCGGGTTGCGCGCTCAGCCAGATCGGCAACGTGGGGCCGGACCTCGGCCAGGCGTACATCGTCGATTCGTTCATGGTGGTGGTGCTCGGCGGCGTCGGCCAGCTCGCCGGCACGGTGTATGCGGCGCTCGGCCTGGGCGTGCTCAACAAGTTCCTCGAGGGCTGGGCCGGCGCGGTGCTCGCGAAGATCGCCGTGCTGGTCATCATCGTGGTGTTCATCCAGAAGCGTCCTCAAGGGCTGTTCGCGGTCAAGGGCCGCAGCGCGGAGGCATGATGATGCGCGACATCGAACCCCAGATCGTTCGCGCCACGCTGCCCCAGCCTGCGCCGCTGCTGACGAAATCCGGCTGGACGGGCTTTCTCGTGGCGCTCGTCACGATCTGCGCCGTCGCGCCCCTGCTGAATCTCGTGGTGCCGCAGGGCAGCGCGTTCCACATGAGCGACTACGCCGTGGCGCTGGTCGGCAAGATCATGTGCTACGCCATCGCCGCGCTCGCCATGGACCTGATCTGGGGCTACACCGGCATCCTCTCGCTCGGCCACGGCCTTTTCTTCGCGCTGGGCGGCTATGCGATGGGCATGTACCTCATGCGGCAGATCGGGCGCGACGGCAACTACAAGAGCGACCTGCCCGACTTCATGGTGTTCCTCGACTGGAAGACGCTGCCCTGGCACTGGACGTTCTCGGACAGCTTCCTCGCGACCTGCCTGCTGGTCGTGGCCGTGCCGGGCGTCATCGCCTTCGTCTTCGGCTTCTTCGCCTTCCGCTCGCGCATCAAGGGCGTGTACTTCTCGATCATCACGCAGGCGCTCACCTTCGCCGCCATGCTGCTGTTCTTCCGCAACGAAACGGGCTTCGGCGGCAACAACGGCTTCACCGACTTCAAGCGCATCCTGGGCACGTCGATCCAGACGCAGGAGGCGCGCATGACGCTGTTCGTGATCACGGGCCTCACGCTGCTCGGCTTCTTCCTGCTGGCGCGCTGGCTGGTGCGCAGCAAGTTCGGCCGCGTGCTGCAGGCCATTCGCGATGCGGAGTCGCGCGTCATGTTCTCCGGCTACAACCCCATCGGCTTCAAGCTCGCGATCTGGACGCTGAGCGCGATGATGTGCGGCGTGGCCGGCGCGCTCTACGTGCCGCAGGTGGGCATCATCAACCCGAGCGAGATGAGCCCGGCCAACTCCATCGAGATCGCGATCTGGGCCGCGGTGGGCGGCCGCGCGACGCTCGTCGGCCCGATCATCGGCGCCTTCATCGTGAACGGCGCGAAGAGCTGGCTGACCGTGGTGGCGCCCGAGTTCTGGCTGTACTTCCTCGGTGCGCTGTTCATCGCGGTGACATTGTTCCTGCCCGAGGGGGTGATGGGTCTGGCGCGCAAGCTCGCAGGAAGAAAAGCATGACGCCGGATCTGATGGAAGAGGGGGCGCGACGCGCCGCGGCACGACTGGCTGCCGTGGCCCCCGGAAAAACCGAATCCGGCGGGCGCGCCGCCGGATTCGCCCGCCCGCTCGTCGCGGGCGAGGTGGACACGAGCCACGGACGCATCCTCTACCTGGAGGACGTGACCGTGAGCTTCGACGGCTTCAAGGCCATCAACGGGCTGTCGCTCGACATCGCGCCGGGCGAACTGCGCTGCATCATCGGACCCAACGGCGCGGGCAAGACGACGATGATGGACATCATCACCGGCAAGACGCGGCCCGACTCCGGCACCGTGTACTTCGGCTCGACCATCGACCTGCTGCGCTACAAGGAAGCCGAGATCGCGCAGATGGGCATCGGGCGCAAGTTCCAGAAGCCGACCGTGTTCGAGCAGCTCACGGTGTTCGAGAACCTCGAGCTCGCGCTGAAGACCGACAAGGGCGTGAAGGCGTCGATGTTCTTCCGCCTCGACACGGGCGACAGCGATCGCCTCGCGGACATCCTGCACACGATCCACCTCGCCGATTCGGTGGGCCGGCTCGCGGGCAACCTGAGCCACGGGCAGAAGCAGTGGCTGGAGATCGGCATGCTGCTGATGCAGGACCCGAAGCTGCTGCTGCTCGACGAGCCCGTGGCCGGCATGACCGACGAGGAAACCGCGCGCACGGCCGAACTGTTCCTCACGCTCAAGGGCAGGCACTCGCTCATGGTGGTGGAGCACGACATGAGTTTCATCAAGACTATCTCGGAGAAGGTGACGGTGCTGCACGAAGGATCGGTGCTGGCCGAAGGCACGCTGGAGCAGGTGCAGGCGGACGAGCGTGTGATCGAGGTTTATCTGGGACGATGAGCATGCTGCAAGTCAAGAACGTCAACCAGTACTACGGCGGCTCGCACATCCTGCGCGACGTGAGCCTCGAAGCGAGCCTCGGCAAGGTCGCGGTCATCCTCGGTCGCAACGGCGTGGGCAAGACCACGCTGCTCAAGTCGCTCATGGGGCTCGTGCCGATCAAGACCGGCAGCATCGAATTCGACGGCAAGCCGATCCACAACGCCACGCCCTATCAGCGCGCGCGGGCCGGTATCGGCTTCGTGCCGCAGGGCCGCGAGATCTTCATGCGGCTGACGGTGGAAGAGAACCTGCGCATGGGGCTCGCCTACAAGAGCGGCTCGACGCCGATTCCGGCGGAGCTGTTCGAGCTGTTTCCCGTGCTCAAGCAGATGCTTCATCGACGCGGCGGCGACCTGTCCGGTGGCCAGCAGCAGCAGCTTGCCATCGCGCGCGCGCTCGCGGCCAAGCCGAAGCTGCTGGTGCTCGACGAGCCGACCGAGGGCATCCAGCCCAGCATCATCAAGGACATCGGCCGCGTGATCCGTATGCTCGCCGACCGCGGCGACATGGCGATCCTGCTCGTGGAGCAGTATTACGATTTCGCGGAACAGCTCGCCGACCGCTATGTCGTCATGGAGCGCGGCGAAGTGATCTCGCAAGGCGCGGGCAAGGACATGGAAGCGAACGGGGTGCGGCAGCTGGTGGCGATCTGAGGGACGCCGTCGAGGAAATCGCGCCGGTGGACTTCTGAAACCGTTTCGGGGACCCACCCGTATGGTTGTCTGCGCGCGGCGCTTGGAGCGTAATCGGCGTTCACCTGACCAATCCCGGGCAGGCCATGCATCTGCAGCGCAACGATGAACATTCCTCCGCCCCAGAGGCCTCCAAGCCCGATCTTCGACCCTCGCGAAGATGCCTTCGCCGTCGCCGTCCCCCCGCCGAATGACGACGTTTCCGCCGAAGATTCGCAGGACGTGCATTCGAACGGTTCCCCTGAATGGTTTCGGGCGCCGGCCGATCCCCTCGCATGGGACTCCATGGAGGAGGACGACATGATGGGGCTGTCCGATGACCGTCTTCTGGAGCTTCCCCCGTTGCGGATTGGCGAATCCGGCTCATCCCGAAGCATGGCGTCGATGGAAAGTTCAATGACCGAGGGTCGCCATGCCACGAAGAAGCGTCGACGGAGAGACACAACGTCGGGCTTCCCCCTCCGCGACTTGCCGGTCCCGATTCTGAAAGCAACCGTCAGTCCCTTCCTGACACCACCGGAACTGGCCGAGCTTTCGCGGGTGAGCCGCCGTTTTTCATCCTTGAACCTGACCGCCCGCTCTTCGCGCTACGTCATCGCATCGACGAGTTCACTCGAAGAATTGCTGCGCAATGCGGGTCCTGGCGGCGCAGACACGCGCCAGTTGACTTCCCTGCAGGTGTTCTGTGGGGGAGTGACCGCGGCCCATCTGCTCGAAATTCGTGAAAAGTTCCCAAATCTGCAGAGCTTCCAGTTCGAGTGGAATGACGGTGCGGGGCCCGAGTCCCTCCTCCCTCTGCTCGACCTGCCGAACCTTCGTACATTGGCGCTGAACCTGAAGAGTGGAGGCGACCTGCTGGCCGACGCCATTTCCCGCGGTCTCCCGCAGCTGGATCGACTGGTGTTGAATAATTGCGCGCTGACCGATACGGGAGCCAAGGCGCTGCAGGGGCTTCAACTCAAGCATCTCGACCTTGGTTTCAACGGGGCGCTGACGGATGCAGGCCTCGCCTGGCTTTCACAATCGACCCAGCTGGAAGAACTCCACGTCCCGTATACGGGCGCAACTTCCGCGTGCCTGGCGCCGCTGCGGCCCGAGCATTTGAAATACGTGAACCTGTGCGGACGGTCTGTTCCTGACCTGACACCGTTTCAAGCGTTCGCGGCACTTGAAAAGCTGAATCTGGGGGACACCCGGAATCTGGTTCCCGAACAACTGTCGAAGGTTGCCGGGCTACCCAATCTGGATACGTTGATCCTCCGTGGCGATGGATTCGATGAGCAGCAGATTTCTTTCTTCAGAGATAGCACCCTGAAGACCCTCGTCGTCTCCTCGATCAGCAACGAAGGCGTGCGATGGCTGCCGAAGGGGCTCTTGGAACTGGAGTGTTCGGACCTTGAGCCCCTTGTAGGGCTCCCCGCACTCGATGAGCTGACCTTCGATGGGGGTGTTCATCTGGATACCATCGCCAATCTGCCCACGAGCCTCGCGTATCTTCACATCATCGACGAAGATAACCTGCATCTGGATCTTTCCAGGGTGGGCGATCTGGCGGACCCGAAGAATCTGAGGAACTATGCCTATGCGATGCGGCACCCCCACGACATGGAGGCGCAAGCGCGAATTGCCGGATTGAAGATTGACGGTGTGGGCCACTTTGGCCGTCTTCAGAATCTGGTAAATCTCGAGCTGGATCTCGATGAGGATCTCGATGAGAACGTCATGCTGATCCTGAAGACCTTGCTGCCGCACGCGAAAATCGACTAAGTCTCCCGGAACCGCCCGGGACGCCCTTCGCCTTCTCGAGCTGTTCCAGGTTTCGACCCGACAGGTCACCCCTGGCCCCCGCGGCGAACTCGTCGCCGCCGTTCACCTGACGCTGCTCCTCTTCTCCCCGGTTCTGATAGGGCTGGCTGCCCTTGCCTTCGTCCCAACTCACCTCGTTGCGATAGCCGGGGCTTGCCCGGCGCCCAAGCTCTTCCTTCTTCGTCTCGGTCTTCTTCATGTGCGCACTTCCGGAAACTGAACGCCCCAACATCAGGCCGGGGCGGGTTCAAGGTGGTAGGACGCGAGCGTCCCTGCTCAGCGCAGCGTGCCTGAGGGCGTCAGCACGACCGGCTCGGAGTCGGTCTTCGGCGTGATCTGGAATTCGCTCACGCCGGCCGGTGCGACGACGGTTTCGACTTCGCGGATCAGCCCGCCGCCGGCCACGCTGCCTTCGGTGCTGCCGTAGCCCATGATGCGCGCCTTGCAGGCCGCCTTGTCTTCGGCGCCGGTCATGACGTCGCAACGGGCGAGGGCGTTCGCCGCCAGGTCGCCGGAGGTCGGCTCGAGCACGCCGCGGCGCTTGTCGGCCTGCGCATTGCGGGCCTCCTTCAGGCAGTCGGCCTGGTCCTGCTGCGTCTTGCCGGTCATGCAGGCATTGACTTCCTGCTGATAGCTGCCCGAGGCGTCAATGCCCGTGGCAGTGGCGACCTGCGCGGTGGCGGCGCCGAGCGCGAGCAGGGCGATGGCGGAGAAGGAGAAGAGGCTCTTGCTCGAGCGGGCGTCCGTACGTTTCATGTTCTGGCTCCTGGGAGATTCGGTGTAAAGCTGGAATCGGGTGATTCGATGGAGCAAGTGTGGATGCGAACCCGGCCTCGGAATGCCGGAGAGGAGTCCTCGTTCGCCACCGCCGCGCGCCGATGCGGCCGTAGGACCGGGCCGTCAGGCCCAACCCTCGCCGGGGCTCGCCGCGCTCAGATCGCCCAGCCGCGCGGCTCCGAGGGGGGCAGGCTCCACAGGAGCGGACGCCAGGCGCGGCGCACCGCGCGAAGGAGGCCCATGGCCGGCTCGACCAGGGGCGCAAGCGCGCGCACCACGAGCACACGGGGATTGGGCGAGGTCACGCCGGCCGTCGAGGCAAGCGGATGCGCGTCGATCACGGCCCGTGCGGCTTCGAGCGCGGCGTCGCGCCGCGCCCGGGCGATGTCGCTGCCGCAGGCGAAAAAGAGCGTGGCCAGGCAGCGGTGGCCGGCGAGGCCCAGCGGCCCGTCCATCAGGCGGGTGTCGTGCGCGTCGATGCAGCCACGCTCCAGCCACGCGCCGCGCAGTTGCAGGTGCTGCTGGACATGGCCCCGCAGGAAGGGCTGGTTCGCCTGCGGCAACCCGAACGCCGCCACGTCCCAGCCGATCAGTTCGCCGCCGGGCGCGATGTCCATTTCGAGCCAGTTCTCCGCGAGGCAGCCGCTGTAGTACAGCGCCTCCAGCGGCACCCATTCCAGCCGCCCGCCCCCGGCCACCGAAATGCGCGCGTGTTGCAGCGCCTGCGCGCCTTCGCTGCGATAGAAGCGCGCGGCGCCGGGCGTGGTGACGAGCCCGTGGCTGCCTTCGCGGGCGACGACGTCGAGCGCGAGGGTGTCGCCGCCGACCAGGCCACCCGGGGGGTGGACGAGCACGTTGTGGCAGACGCCGCCGCCTTCCGGGTACAGGCTCTGCAGGATGCGCAGCGGCCCGTCGTGCGCGTAGCGCGCGACCGAGCGGCCACCCTCCACGGCGTAGTCGAGGTCGAGTCGGGCGTGCCAGGGCATGGATCGTCGACCGTCAGCCGTTCTGTGACCCCCGGTGCGCCCAGCCCGTCGTCCGCTTCTCCACCCAGCTGAAGAGCTCGTACATCACCATCGCCATGATGCTGATGACGACCAGCCCCGCAAACGCCAGCGGCATGCGCTGCTGGCTGCCGGCGGTCTGGATCAGGTTGCCGATGCCGGAGTCGCCGGCGGTCATCTCGGCCAGCACGGTGCCGACGAAGGCGAGGGTGATGGCGACTTTCAGCGAGCCGTAGAAATAAGGCATCGCGCGCGGCAGGCCGACCTTGACCAGCACGTCCCAGCGCTTCGCCCCGAGCACGCGCAGCACGTCCTCGAGTTCCGGCTCCAGCGTCGCGAGGCCGGTTGCGATGTTGACCATGATCGGGAAGAAGGAGATGAGGAACGCGGTGAGGATGCCCGGGCCGACGCCGATGCCGAACCACACCACGAGGATGGGCACGATGGCCGCCTTCGGGATCGCGTTGAAGCCGACCATCAGCGGATAGATCGCGTCGTACGCCACGCGCGACGAGCCGATGAGGAAGCCGAGCAGCACGCCGACGACGATGGAGAGGCCGAAGCCGGCCATCGTCACCCACAGCGTGCTCCAGGCGGCGCGCATGATCGGCCCGGTGAACGCCATGAACTCGTTCGCGATCTGCCAGGGACTGGGGAAGATGAAGTCCGGCACCTTGAAGGCGACGACCGAGACCTGCCAGACCAGCACCACGACGGCGAGCAGCAGCCACGGCGCGAGGCGCCGCACCCAGGGGCGCGTCATTTCGGAGCCTCCGAAAACGTGTTGCGCACCGCGCCGATGTGGCCGCGCAGCTCGTGCACGATGTCGCTGAACTCGCGCGTGTAGGTGAGCTCCAGGTCGCGCGGGCGCGGCAGCTCGATTTCCTTTCGGACGACGAAGCGGCCCGGGCTGCGGCTCATCACGTACACCGTGTCGGCGAGGAAGACCGATTCGCGCAGGTCGTGCGTGACCAGGATGACGTTGAAGCGCTGCTCGGTCCACAGGTCGCGCAAGGTACACCACAGCTCCTCGCGCGTGAACGCGTCGAGCGCGCCGAAGGGCTCGTCGAGCAGCAGCATCTTGGGCTCGTGGATCAGCGCGCGGCAGATGCTCGCGCGCTGCTGCATGCCGCCGGACAGCTGCCACGGAAACTTGTCTTCGTAGCCGGCGAGGCCGACCTTGCGCAGCAGCGCGCGCGCCTTGTCCGCGTACTCGGCGCGCTTCGCCTTGAAGTTGCTGCGATAGGGCTCCACGATCTCCAGCGGCAGCAGCACGTTGTCGAGCGTGGTGCGCCAGGGCAGCAGCGAAGGTGCCTGGAATGCCATGCCGGAGATCTTCAGCGGCCCGGTGACCGGCTGCCCGTCGATGCGGATGCGTCCCTTCGAGGGCATGCGCAAGCCCGTCGCGAGCTTCATGAAGGTCGACTTGCCGCAGCCCGAGGGGCCGACGATGGCGATGAACTCGCCCTCGGCCACCTGGAGGTCGATCGCCTCCACCGCGAAGTTGTTCGCGGCGAGCAGCTCGGCGTTGTACGCGAGCCAGACATCCGTGAAGTCGACGAACGCCACTATTTCTTGACCGGCGGCAGGATGTTCAGCTCCGCCTTCGTCGGCAGGAACGTGCCGTTCCACACCGCCTCGGGACTGACGCGGGTTTTCGTGCTGAACGCGTCCGACACCTGCGACGCCATGAGCGACAGCCGTCCGGGATTCACCTGGCCGAAGCCCTCGGCCCGCGCGTCGGGGCTGGCGATCGCATCGGCGATCGCCATCTTCAGCCGCCGCCGCTCGAGCTCGACGTTGACAATGCCGTCGCGTGCCTTCACCGAATCGATGGCGGCATCCGGGTTCGCCATCACGTCCTTCGCGCCCCGGGTGAAGGCGGCGAGAAAGGCCTTGATCGCCGCCGGGTTCTCGCGCACGAGCCGCGGCGACGCGATGATCACGTTGCCATAAAGCTTCACGCCGTGCTGCGGATAGGGCAGCGTCACCACGTCGTCGAGTTTCACGCCGCGCGCTTCGAGGTTGAGCAGAGAGGTGAACGAGAAGCCGGTGATGGCGTCGATGTCGCCGCGCGCGAGCATCGTTTCGCGCAGCGGCGGGTCCATCGACACCCAGGTCACGCCGGGGATGGCGTTGGCCTTCTGGAAGATCGGGAAGGCGCGGCGGCCGGCGTCGAATACGGGCGCGCCGAGCTTCTTGCCGGCGAGGTCGGCCGGCGTCCTGATGCCCGACTTCTTCAGCGCCATCACGGCCGCGGGCGTGTTGTTGTAGACCATCATCACGGCCACCGGCTTGTTGAGCGTGTCCGGGTTGTTGGCGTGGAACTCCATCAGCGCCGCGAGGTCGGCGAAGCCCATCTCGTACGAGCCCGAGGCGACGCGCTGCACGGCGGCGCCGGAGCCGGTGCCGGCGTCGACGTTCACATCGAGCTTCGCATCCCGGAAGTAGCCCTTGGCGACCGGCAGCAGGAAGAAGGCGGCGGGGCCTTCGAAGCGCCAGTCGAGCTGGAAGCGGATGGGCGTGTTCTGGGCTTGCGCGGCGCTGCCGAGGGCGGCGGTGAGCGCGAACAGGGCGGATTTCAGGAGGGCGCGTTTCTTCATTCGGTGAACTCCATCGGGACGGAAGGCTTCGGTGCGGGTGTCGATGCAAGAACGGTGCCGCGAAGGATGAGCACCCCGGATTGTGCCGTCTACGGCCGGGCAGGGGCTGCCGCTGCAGTAGGGTTTGTCCGACGACGCGCGGGGGAAAGCGCGCACCCCGCGCCTGACCGGCCGACTACGCGGCTGACTTCGGCGGGAAACCATAGTGAGTTCTACCGGCTGTCCGGGAAGGGATGGCAGGTGGCCGGGGAACCGAAACGGAACGGCTTCGGCCCCCTATCAACAACAGGCCGCATTGTCGGCAACAAAGGAGTGTGAAAAATGGGCTTTCTGATTTGGTTGATCGTCGGCGGTATCGTCGGCTGGCTTGCCAGCCTCGTGATGCGCACGGATGGACAGCAGGGCATGCTGCTGAACGTCGTCGTGGGTATCGTGGGTGCGTTCCTGGGCGGCCTCATCATCTCCCCGCTGGTTGGCGTGGGCACCATCAACGACGGCATCAGCATCGGCTCGATCGTCGTGTCGCTGATCGGCGCGATCATCCTGCTGGCGATCGTGAACCTGTTCCGTCGCGGCCGCGTTCGCTAAGACGCGAAACGACAAGATCATGCAGGTGCGGGCCGCAGGGCCCGCTCTCCAAAGGCGTTCCTCACCGGGCGCCTTTTTCTTTGCCCGCCTGCTTCCGCCGACGGGCGAAGGGGGCGGCGTCCGACGAATCCGGCGCGGCTCCGGACGGCACGATGTACGACATGCTGCTCGCCTCCCTTCTGCCCTTCAACCTGCCCGGCAGGCACTCCGCTCCCACCGCCGAAGTGCGCCGCCGACGGGCCTACCAACTTGCCGCCGGCGCCAGCGAAGTGGTGGTGCCGCAGCCGCATCGCTTCGAAGTGCATTGCGCGAGCGGCGAGCTGTGGATCACGTACGACGGCGACCAGAAGGACGTCTTCGTGGCCGCAGGCGGCAGCTACGTCACCGATCGCTTCCGCCCGATGCGCGTGACCGCGCTGAAGCCTTCGGTGTTCGAGGTCAGCTGGATCGCTCCGCGCACGCCAGCTCGTAGAGCGTCCGCGCCACAACCTTCGTAGCGCGCCGCAGGTCCTCGAGCTCCAGGCGCTCGTCGGCGCGCTTGGCGTGCGATTCGAGGACGGTGCGCGGGCCCGCGCCATAGATCACGCCGGGAATGCCGGCTTCCCCATAGAGCCGCACGTCCGTATAGAGCGGCGTCCCCTTCGCGGGGATGGCCTCGCCGAACACTTCGCGCGCGTGGCGCTGGATCGCATCGACCAAGGGCCGGTTGCCCGCATTCGGCAGCAGCGCACGCGCGAGCAGCAGCCGGCGGATCTCGACCCGGATGCCCGGCGCCGTCGCGGCGGTCTCTTCGATCACGCGGCGCACCGACGCCTCGACCTCGGCGGGGTCTTCCTCGGGGATCATGCGGCGGTCGAGCTTGAACGTGACCTGGCCCGGAACGACGTTGGTGTTGGTGCCGCCTTCGATGCGCCCCACGTTCAGGTAAGGATGGTCGATGCCGTCGACGCCCGAACTGACCTTCTTGTAGAGCGTGTTCTGCGCGTAGAGCGCCCCGAGGATCCGTACAGCGGCCTGCAAGGCGTCGACGCCGGTGTGCGGGATGGCCGCGTGCGCCATCTTTCCGTGAACCGTCACTTCCATCTGCAGGCAGCCGTTGTGGGCGACGACGACTTCGTGGCCGAAGCCGGCGGCGATCAGCAGGTCCGGCTTCGTCAGCCCCTGCTTCAGCAGCCAGCCGGGGCCGAGTTCACCGCCGAATTCCTCGTCGTAGGTGAAGTGCAGCTCGATGCTGCCGCTCAAGGGGACGCGCAGCGCCTCGAGCGCCCGCAGCGCGAAGGTGTAGGTGGCGAAGTCGCTCTTGCTCACCGCCGCCGCGCGGCCGTAGATCCTGCCGTCGGCGACTTCGCCGCCGTAGGGCGGGAAGGTCCAGCCTTCGCCGGGCGGAACGACGTCGCCGTGCGCGTTGAGGGCAAGCGTGCGGCCCGGGCCGTAACGGCGGCGCACGATCAGGTTGGTGATCGACTGCAGGCCCTGCGCCTTCACTTCCGCATCGGGCACCGGATGCTTCTCCGCGGACAGGCCCATGGCTTGCATCAACTGCGCCGTGCGTTCGGCGTGCGGCGCGTTGTTGCCCGGCGGCGTGTCGGTGGGCACGCGGATCAGTTCCCGCAGGAAATCCACCTCCTCGTCGAAGTGCGCATCGACCCAGGCGTCCAGCGTCTCGAATGCAGTCATTTCAATTCCTCGGCCAGGGCTTCGAGCAGCGCGCGGAACGCCTGGACGCCCAGATCGATGTCGTCGGCGGTCGTGCTCTCCAGCGGGTTGTGGCTGATGCCCGCGTTCTCGCCGCGCACGAAGAGCATGGCCTGCGGCATGATTTCGTGCAGCTTCATCGCGTCGTGCCCCGCGCCGCTCGGCATGCGATGCACGTGCAGGCCCAGCGAATCGACCGCGGCCTCCCAGCGGCGCTGCCATTCGGGCGCGCTCGGCGCGGCGGCGGCGCGCATCGTCTCCTCGATGGTCGAAGCCACGCCGCGCCGCGCGCAGATCTCGCGCAGCTTCGCATGGACGTCCTCGACCAGCCGGTCGCGCTGCGCATCCGTCGGCGCGCGCAGGTCGAGGCTGAAGCGGCAGCGGCCCGGCACGACGTTGATCGAGCCGCCCGGCACCTCGAGCATGCCGATGGTGCCGACGCTGTCGCCGTCGTCGGCCGCGCGCCGTTCGAGGTAGAGCGCGAGTTCGGCGAGCGCCACGACCGCGTCGCGCCGCCGGTCCATGGGCGTCGTTCCCGCATGGCTCGCCATGCCCGCGATCTCGCACATGAATCTCACGCCGCCGTTGATCGAGGTGACGACGCCCAGCGGCAAGTCGATCTCGTTGAGCACGGGCCCCTGCTCGATGTGGATTTCGACGAAGCCGAGGTAGCGCGACGGGTCGCGCTTCAGGCTGCCGATCGCCTCCACCGTGCCGGGCAGGCCAGCGCCGCGCATCGCGTCGCGCATCGTGACGCCATTCGCATCCTTCTGGTCGAGCCAGACCGGGTCGAAGTGGCCGGTGAGCGCGCCGGAGCCCAGGAAGGTCGCCTTGTAGCGCTGGCCCTCTTCCTCGGAGAAACCGACGACCTCGATGCCGAAGGGCAGCCTGCGGCCGACGTTCGCGAGCTCCCGGACGCATTCCATCGGCGTGAAGATGCCGAGCCGGCCGTCGTAGCGGCCCGCGTTGCGCACGGTGTCGTAGTGCGAGCCGGTGAGGAGCGCGGGGCCGTCGCGCGAGCCGCGATAGCGGCCGACCACGTTGCCCACCGCATCGATCTCGACCTCGTCGAAGCCGCACTCCTTCATGCGCGCGACGAGCTTCGCCGCGCAGTTGCGGTGCGCTTCGGTGAGGTAGGTGACCGTGAGCTGCCCCTTGTCCTTGTATTCCGTGTCGCTCTCCTGCGCCAGATCCTCGTGCCAGTCCCACACGCGCTCGCCGAGCTCGGGCTGCGCGCCGAACTTGTCGTTCAGCCGCAGCTCGGCGATGCGGTGGACGTTGCGCAGGCCCTCCGCGCGCTCGAAGTCGACGGGGTTGCCGAGCCGCCGCTCGAACGTCGCGATGATCTGCTGCCGCGTGAGCCCGGCGCCGCGCGGGCCGCGCACGGCAAGAACGAACGGAAAGCCGAATTTCGCGTTGTAGGCGTCGTTGAGCTGGCGGATGCGTTCGAATTCCTCCGGCGTGCAATGCGTGAGGCCGGCGCGGTCCTGCTCGTCCTTCGATTCGGCGGTGAGCGCGTTGGCCACCATGGCCTTGCCCGCGAGCTCCGGGTGGGCGCGCAGCAAGGCGAGCTGCTTTTCAACGGGCGCTTCGCGCACGGCACGCGCCATGGCGTGCTTCAGGTCCGCCAGCGAGCGCCACGGCCGCTGCGCGAGCGCCGCCTCGGCGATCCAGGGCGAGTGCTCGTACACGCCGGCGAGCGATGCGAGGGCGTCGGCGGGCGATGCGTCGTTGATCTCTTGCAGTGTCGATGCCATCGTCGTCCTCAGCCTTGATGGGGATGCACGGCCTTCCAGTGCCGCGCGATGTCGATCCGGCGGCAGACCCACACGCGGTCGTGCCTCGCGATGTGATCCAGAAACCGCTGCAGCGCGACGATCCGCCCGGGCCGCCCGAGCAGGCGGCAGTGCATGCCGACGCTCATCATCTTCGGCGCGTCTTCGCCCTCGGCGTACAGCGCATCGAAGGTGTCGCGCATGTACGCGAAGAAGGGCTCCGCGTGCGAATAGCCCTGCGGCAGCGCGAAGCGCATGTCGTTGCAGTCGAGGGTATAGGGCACCACCAGGTGCGGAACGACACCGCCATCGCTTCGGCGGACCTTCATCCAGAACGGCAAGTCGTCGCCGTAGTAGTCGCTGTCGTATTCGATGCCGCCGTGGTCGACGACGAGCCGGCGCGTGTTGGGACTGTCGCGGCCCGTGTACCAGCCCACGGGCCGCGCGCCGGTGAGCCGCTCGATGGCGTCCATGCCCAGGCGCATGTGCTCACGCTCGACGTCTTCGGCCACGTCCTGGTAGGAGATCCAGCGCCAGCCGTGGCAGGCGACTTCGTGACCGAGTTCGGCGAAGGCGCGCGCGACCTCGGGGTACCGCGCGAGCGCCATGCCCACGCCGAACACGGTGAGCGGCAGGCCGCGCCGCTCGAACTCGCGAAGCAGCCGCCACACGCCCGCGCGCGAGCCGTACTCGTAGATGCTCTCCATCGACATGTGCCGTTGCGGGAACGAGGGCGGATTGAACATCTCGGAGAGAAACTGCTCGGAACCCGCATCGCCGTGCAGCACCACGTTTTCTCCGCCTTCCTCGTAGTTCAGGACGAACTGCACGGCGATGCGTGCATTGCCCGGCCACCGTGCATGCGGCGGATGGCGCCCATGGCCTCGGAGGTCGCGTGGATAGTCGGCGGTGCTGTCGTACGTCACATGGCAACGATACACTCACCGGACGGATCAGCGAATGGAGACGCGCATGGGTTTGAGCACGCACGTGCTGGACACGATGCACGGCACGCCGGCAGCCGGCATGACCGTGGCGCTGTACGAAGTGGGGGCAGGGGAAGAAGGGGAGGCAGGCGCGGCGACGCTCGTGAAGCGCTTCGTGCTGAACGCCGATGGCCGCAGCCCCGACGGCCCGCTGTATGCCGACGCCGCACTGAAGCGGGGCAGATATCGCCTCGCGTTCGAGGTCGCGGCCTATTTCCGTGCGCGCGGGGTCGACCTGCCCGAGCCGCCCTTCCTGGACCGCGTGACGCTCGATTTCGGCATCGCGCAGCCGGGTCAGCACTACCACGTGCCGCTGCTCGTGTCGCCGTGGAGCTACTCCACGTACCGAGGCAGCTGAATGCGCGAGGTCAGTCTTGGCCTTCGGTGAGGGTATCGAGCTGGAAGCGGCCGCTCTGGTGCCACAGCCACGTGTCCGTGTAGACCACCTTGCCCATGCGCGCCGGCACGGGGAAGGGCGCGGCGGCGCGCACCGTGCGCTCGATTTCGGCGATCACTTCCGGTGCGTGCTTCGGCGCGCGCATCCAGTTCATGCGCTCGACGTGGCCCTGGCGGTCGACCTCGACCTGCAGCACGCCGATGGCGTAGAGCATGGGGGGCAGCCGGCCCTTGAAGATGCGCTCCCGGTTCAGGGCATAGAGGTGCGACGCGGCGTCCTGCCGGTAGGCGCGCGGCGTGGCGGCGCTCGACGGGCGGTTGGCCGGGCGCGGCGTCAGGGCGGCCTGTTGCTCCGGCATGGGGGCGGGGCTGGAGGACGGGGCAGGCGCGGGGACGACGGTCGCGGGCGCCATCGGCGGCAGCGGGGTCGAGCTGCAGGCGGCGAGCAGGGCGGCGGCCGCGGTGGGCGGCACGGCCGGCAGCAGATGGCGCAGGCGCAGGGAGTACTTGATCATCGTGTGTCCTGGCGGATGCCGTGGCGATTGAACGGGGTGGTGCAAGGCTGGAGGGCCGGCGCACACTCTACAACGGCACGGCCGAGTCGCACGATGACCTGCCTGGATTCATGGAAAGAATTGTTTCGATTGCGCACAGGTTGAACGGAAAAGGCCATGACGGAAATCACGAGCGGAGGCAGTACAGGCAACGGAAGTACGGATGCGGTCGTCGTGACGGTTCACGCGACGGCGGGGTCGGCCCCGCGCGAGCCAGGGGCCTGGATGGCCGTCACGGCCGATGTAGTGGAGGGGACCATCGGCGGCGGCCACCTGGAGTACGAGGCGATTGCGGAGGCGCGGCGCCGGCTCGCGGGCGCGGCGGGCGAGCCCGTCATGCGGTATGCGCTTGGCCCGAGCCTCGGGCAGTGCTGCGGCGGCACCGTGCAGCTGCGCTATGCGCGCGCCACGCCCGGGCTGTTGCGCGAATTGCGCGACGCCGACCTGGCCGCGCGCCGCCCCGTCACGCTGTTCGGCGGCGGCCACGTCGGGCGCGCCCTGGTGCAAGCGCTCGGCGCCCTGCCGTTCTCGGTGCTGTGGATCGACAGCCGGGACGAGGTCTTTCCCGCGCAGTTGCCGGACAACGTGCGCTGCGAGCATTCGCATCCGGTCCACAAGGCGGTGAACGCGATGCCGCCGCACTCCCACGTGCTCATCATGAGCTTCAGCCATGCGGAGGACCTCGACATCGTCGCCGCCTGCCTGCGGCGCGAACGCGACGAGTCCGACGTGCGCTTTATCGGCCTGATCGGCAGCAAGACCAAGTGGGCGACCTTCCGCAGCAAGCTGGAGGAGCGGGGCTTCACCCGGCCCGAGCTCGCGATGGTGACCTGCCCCATCGGCCTCCCGGACATCAAGGGCAAGCAGCCGGGCGTGATTGCCGCGAGCGTCGCGGCACAGCTCTTGCAGACCGCCGGCAACTGATCTCATCTTCATGGAAAGTTACTTCCTCGACTGGGCCAACCTGCTGCTGCGGTGGGTCCACGTCGTCACCGCGATCGCCTGGGTCGGGTCGTCGTTCTACTTCGTGTTCCTCGACTCCAGCCTCACGCCGCCGGCCGACGACAAGCTGCGCCGGGACGGCGCCACGGGCGAAATCTGGGCGGTGCATGGCGGCGGCTTCTACCATCCGGTGAAGTACGCGGTGGCGCCGCCCGCGCTGCCGCCGCACCTGCACTGGTTCTACTGGGAAAGCTATTCCACCTGGCTCTCCGGCTTCGCCCTGCTCACCGTGTCGTACCTGTGGAATGCGAACGCGTACCTGGTCGACAAGTCGCTCGTCGACTGGTCCGCGGGCGCGGCCGTGGGCACGGTGCTGGCCCTCTTCGCCGGGTTCTGGCTGCTTTACGACGGCATCTGCCGCCTCTTCGGCGAGCGCGAGCGGGGCGACGCGATCGTCGGCGCGCTCGTCCTGGTGCTGGTCGTCGTCGCCTCGTGGCTCGCCTGCCGCCTGTTCCCCGGCCGCGCCGCCTTCCTGCTGGTCGGTGCGATGATCGCGACCGCGATGAGCGCGAACGTGCTGTTCTGGATCATCCCCGGCCAGCGCAAGGTGGTGAAGGCCATCGCGGCGGGCCAGCCCGTGGATCCGATCCACGGCGTGCGCGGCAAGCAGCGCAGCGTGCACAACACCTATTTCACGCTACCCGTCGTGTTCGCCATGCTGTCGAACCACTACGGCTTTCTCTCGACCGGCCCGCGCAACTGGATCGTGCTCGTCGCGCTGATGTTCGCGGGCGCCGCGATCCGGCAGTTCTTCGTGATGCGGCACGGCTGGAAGCTGGGCCGCAACCGGCATCCGCTGCCGTATGCCGTGGTGGGGACGGCCGTGATCGTCGGCGTGATCGCGTGGCTCGCGCCCGCGTCGCCTTCGTCCTCGGCGTCGGCGTCGGCGTCGGCCCCGCCGCCCGCGAACTACGCCGCGCTGAAGCCGGTGATCGAGCAGCGCTGCGCGCTCTGCCACGGCGCGCAGGTGCAGATGAAGAACGTGCGGCTCGATTCGCCCGAGGCGCTGAAGCAGCACGCGGCGGCGGTGCATCAGCAGGCGGTGGTGGCGAAGACCATGCCCATGAACAACAGCACCGGCATGACCGACGCCGAGCGCGACCTGATCGCGCGCTGGTTCCGGGCGGGCGCGAAGGTGGATTGACAGCGCGGCCCGTCACAATGAAGGCGTCATGACCCCGACCGACCTTCGCGAACACCCGCGCCAGTTCCTCGAACATCTTTACCGCGCAGCCGTGCGCCGCGCGCTTCCTCTGCACAACACCGGCGCCTTCCTTCCGCCGCCGCCGCCGCGCAGCCGCACCGTGGTGCTGGGCGCCGGCAAGGCGGGCGGCGCGATGGCGCACGCGGTCGAGGCGCTGTGGCCCGCGAATGCCCCTTTGTCGGGACTCGTCGTCACGCGCTACGGGCACACGCCCGAGCGGCCCTCCGGCCTCGCGCAGCGCATCGAAGTCGTGGAGGCGTCGCACCCGGTTCCCGACGCGGCCGGACTCGCGGCCGCACAGCGCATCCTCGCGCTGACGCAGGGGCTCACGGCCGACGATCTCGTGCTATGTCTCATCTCCGGCGGCGGCTCGGCGCTGCTCACGTTGCCGGCGGACGGACTGACGCTCGAAGAGAAGCAGCGCATCAACCGCGCGCTGCTCGAGTCGGGCGCGAACATCGGCGAGATGAACTGCGTTCGCAAGCACCTGTCGCGCATCAAGGGCGGGCGTCTCGCGGCCGCATGCGCGCCCGCGAAGGTGGTGACGCTCACGATCAGCGACGTGCCCGGCGACGACCCCTCGGTGATCGCGAGCGGCCCGACGGTGGCCGACGCCACGACCTGCGCCGATGCGCTGGCGATCCTTCGGCGTTACGGCATCGATGTTTCGCCCGAGGTCGTGGCGATGCTGGAGCGGGGCGTGCTCGAAACGCCAAAGCCCGGCGATGCGCTGTTCGCCGGCCACGAGGTCCACATGATCGCCACGCCGCAGCAGTCGCTCGAAGCCGCGGCGGAAGCGGCGCGCGAGCACGGGGTCGAGGCGCACATCCTCTCCGACGAAATGGAAGGTGAGTCGCGCGAGGTCGGCAAGGTGCATGCGGCGCTGGCGCGAGCGGTCGCGCGCCGCGGGCAGCCGTTTCGCGCGCCGTGCGTGATTCTTTCGGGCGGGGAGACGACGGTGACCGTGCGCAAGCCACCCGAGGGTGCCGCGCGTGGCCGGGGCGGTCGTGCGGGCGAGTTCTGCCTGGGTCTTGCGCAGGCATTGCAAGGCCAGCCGGGTGTGTGGGCGCTTGCCGCCGACACGGACGGCATCGACGGGATGGAGGACAACGCGGGGGCATTCGTTGCGCCGGAGACCTTGCTGCGCGCGCAGTCCCTCGGGATGAAGGTCGACGACTACCTGTCCCGCAATGACGCGTATGGGTTCTTTCGCTTGCTCGACGACCTGGTCGTTACCGGGCCTACTCACACGAACGTGAACGATTTTCGGGCGATTCTCGTGGTGTAGTGCTTTGCACGCGCTGTTCATCTTGCGACAACCTCGCGGCAAACCCGCGCATGGGCAGGCTGCGACGCGATGGCTACGGCGTCGCGCGTGAACGCTGCGCGTCCACACGCGATCCCCTGCGCCGTCAGGTCACGCGGCCCGGCGCCATGAACTCGCTGCGCGTTTGCCGCAAGCGTCAAACGCTCCGCTCAAACAGCATGGCGCAGCTAGAAGACGTACGCGCGGTGCGATACGCGCCTGCGGCGCTCTCGTACACCGCGCTGGGCCGCATGACCTGCCGCCGCAGGCGCCTGTGCTTTACTCGCGTCGCAGCCTGCCCACGCGCGGGTTTGCAGTGAGAGGGTTGGCGCGCCACCGGCTGGTGCGCTACTTGATCTCGGCAACGTCACGCACGGCCGGGCCGCGGCGCGAGTAAAGCACAGGCGCTCGCGCCGAGCGGCCTCGCGGCCCAGCGCTTCTACGAGAGCGCCGGCAGGCGCGTATCGAGAAGCGCGTACGTCTTCTAGCTGCGCCATGCTGTTTGAGCGGAGTGTTTGCCTTGGCAAACTCGC
>NZ_JBFWNP010000048.1:0-40195 GCF_050250995.1 Ramlibacter sp. | reverse complement strand
TGGACGAACTTGTTGCCGGGGACGAAAAACAAGGCTACAATTGAGGTCTTCGCTGGTCACCTCGGCGAAGAAATTGTTTGGGAAACAACGACTTACGCGCCTAGTAAACGTCTCGTCTCCCGCTCCACTTTTGAAAAAGGGAAGCTCACGCTTCCCTTTTTTTTGAAGACCACGGCGCGTTAGCAAAGCGGTTATGCAGCGGATTGCAAATCCGTTTAGCTCGGTTCGACTCCGGGACGCGCCTCCAATCTTTCTCACTTTCGCTTCTTCGCTTCACCGGCCTCGATGGTGAAATCGGTAGACACAGCGGACTTAAAATCCGCGGCCCTTCACAAGGCGTGCCGGTTCGAGTCCGGCTCGAGGCACCAGCCGCCCCATGGCGTGGCGGCGACATTCGGGTCGCGAGATTCGAGGTCACAATAGGGGCCATCTGGCACCGGCCGGGAACATCATGTCCAACTACGACGCCCCCTTCGAAATCCACGTCCATGGCGACGTGCCGCTCAGAGCCGACGTCAGCTACGAGCAATTGCAGGACGCGCTCGCGCCACTGTGGAAGTACGCGGGCGCCAAGTCGCTGGCCGATGCCGCGGAAAGCGCCTACGAGGAAGAGCCCGGCATCCGTTTCGATGCGCAGGAACACCTGCTCACGTTGTGCTGGACGGTCGCGGGCGACGAAGACTTCCGCCAGTCGCTAGACGAGATGTGCATGAGCCTCAACGAGCTCGCCGAGCAGGGCGCCGCCATCGAAGTCACGTTCTACGACGCCGAGTTCGACGAGGAGGAGGCCCCGCCCGAGGACGACTCGCGCGACGACTTCCTTATGCTCTTCGTCGGTCCCACGCCGGCCGCGATCATGCAGGTGCAGCGCGACCTCCTGGTCGAGGATGTGGTCCACCTCATGGAGCGCCACTTCGACGCGTCCGAGCTCAATGGCGTCGTCGCCGAAGTCGACAAGCTGTTCGCCCAGCGCTTCGACGCGCTGGTCAGTTCGCTGGAGCTGGGCAAGCCCCCGCGCGGCGGCGGCAACGGCGGCTCGGGCGGCAGCGGCGGCCACGGCGGACGCCGGCCCCGGCATCTGCATTGACCTGAAGTAGCATCGGCCTCGAGGAGAGGTCGATGGCACTGTTTTCTTCCGAAGCGCTGAACCCCGGCGTGCGCAAGCGCGAGGTGTTCGGCTGGGCGATGTACGACTTCGCCAACTCGGGCTACACCACGGTCGTCATCACGGCGGTGTTCGCGGCGTACTTCGTCGGGGGCATCGCACAGAAGGCGGCCTGGGCGACGTTCGCCTGGACCGCGGCGCTGTCCGCGTCCTATGCCATCGTCATGCTCACGATGCCGAGCATCGGCGCCTACGCGGACCTGCGTGCGGCGAAGAAGCGCCTGCTCGCCATCTTCACCGTCGGGTGCGTGCTGTCGACTGCAGCGCTCGCTTTCGCCGGGCCGGGGAGCGTCGCGCTCGCGGTGCTTCTCGTCATCGTCTCCAACACCTTCTTCACCTACGGCGAGTCGCTGACCGCCGCCTTCCTGCCCGAACTCGCGAAGCCGGATGCCATGGGCAAGGTGAGCGGCTGGGGGTGGAGCTTCGGCTACTTCGGCGGCATGCTCGCGCTCGGCATCTGCCTGGGCTACGTCATCTGGGCGCAAGGGCAGGGCGTGCCGGCGAGTACGTTCGTCCCAGTGACCATGGTCATCACGGCGGTGATCTACGGCGCGGCGTCGCTCGCCACCTTCGCGCTGCTGAAGGAGCGCGCGAAGCCCGCGGCATCCGTCGCGCAGGAGGGGGGCTTGAGCGCATCGCTCGCACGCCTGCGCGCGACCTTCGCGCAGGCGCGGCGCTACCGCGATTTCATGTGGCTGCTGGCGTGCGCGGTCTTCTACCAGGGCGGCGTGGCGGTGGCGATCACGCTGGCCGCGATCTACGCGGAGAGCGTGATCGGTTTCAAGCAGCAGGAAACGATGGTGCTGATTTTCGTGCTGAACCTCGCGGCCGCGGGCGGCGCGTTCGCGTGGGGCTACCTTCAGGACCGCATCGGACACAAGCTCGCGCTGGGCAGCACGCTCGTGGGCTGGATCCTCACTTGCGTCATCGCCGCGCTCTCGACGACGAAGGGCCAGTTCTGGTGGGCGGCCGCCATCGCGGGGCTGTGCATGGGTTCGTCGCAGTCCGCGGGGCGCGCGATGGCGGGCCTGTTCGCACCGCCGAAGCAGCTGGCCGAGTTCTACGGGCTGTGGACCTTCGCGATTCGCCTGGCATCGATCATCGGTCCGCTGACCTACGGTGCGATCACCTGGGCGACCGGCGGCAACCAGCGCATCGCGATCATCTCGACGACGGTGTTGTTCGTGGCGGGGCTCGTGCTGCTCACGCGCGTGAACGTGGCGCGTGGGCGTGCGGCGGCCTTGTCATAGGCCTTCAAGCGTCCAGCCAGCGCTGCGCTGCCGCGGCGAGATGATCGTCGGAGCCCGTCGTGAGCAGCGTGCATCCGCCGCGCCCCGGCGCCGGCCGCAGCAGTCCGGCGGCATCCAGCATGCGGCGCGTCTGCCGCGCGACGGGCTCGCCGGTCTCGACCAGGCGAACGTCCGCACCCACCAGCGACTGCAGCACATCACGCGCGAACGGGTAGTGCGTGCAGCCGAGCACGAGCGTGTCGATCTCGCCCTCGCCTGAACCGAAGGTCCCCGCTTCACGCACGTACTTCTCGCACAGATCGCGCACCGCTTCCCGATCATGGGCCTCGATCGCCGCCGCCAGACCATCGCAGGGCTGCAGCACGAATTGCGCAAGATGCTGCAATGAATCGCGCAGCGTTGCCACGCGTTGACTGTTGATCGTGCCGCGTGTCGCGAACACGGCCACCTTGCCGGTCAACGTCAGCACCGAAGCCGGCTTCAACGCCGGCTCCACGCCCACGATGGGCAGCTTCGGATGCGCTTCGCGCAGCAGGTGAATGCCCGCCGCCGTCGCGGTGTTGCACGCGACCACGAGCGCCTTGATGCGATGCGCCTCGAGCAACTCGTCGAGGATCGCGCGCGAGCGCTCCGTCACGAACGGGTCGCCTTTTTCGCCGTAGGGCGCGTGGCCGGTGTCCGCGAAGTACACGAAATGCTCGCGCGGCAACTCGGCGCGCAGCGCCCGGAGCACGCTCAGGCCGCCGACACCGCTGTCGAACACGCCGATCGGGTCTTGCGCAGACATGGCGAGACTGTAGCTCGACCGCTGCGGCCGGACAGTAGGACGGTTACGCCACCGCCAGCGGAATCTTCTTGAACTCGCCGGTGGCGATGCGCTTGCTCCACTCGGCGGGGCCGGTGTTGTGGACGCTGACGCCCGTGGCATCGACCGCCACCGTCACCGGCATGTCGACCACGTCGAATTCGTAGATCGCCTCCATGCCCAGGTCCTCGAAGCCGAGGACGCGCGAGGTCTTGATGGCCTTCGACACGAGGTAGGCCGCGCCGCCCACGGCCATGAGGTACACCGCCTTGTGCTTGCGGATTTCCTCGATGGCCTCCGGCCCGCGCTCCGACTTGCCCACCATGCCGATGAGGCCGGTCTTCTCGAGCATCATGCCGGTGAACTTGTCCATGCGCGTGGCGGTGGTGGGACCCGCGGGGCCGACCGCTTCGTCGCGCACCGGATCGACCGGGCCGACGTAGTAGATCACGCGGTTGGTGAAGTCCACGGGCAGCTTCTCTCCCTTGGCCAGCATGTCCTGGATGCGCTTGTGCGCGGCGTCGCGGCCGGTGAGCATCTTGCCGTTGAGCAGCAGCGTCTCGCCCGACTTCCAGGTGGCGATCTCTTCCTTCGTGAGCGTGTCGAGATTCACGCGGCGGCTCTTCTGCGTGTCGGGCATCCAGTCGATCTTCGGCCACACGTCGAGCGAGGGCGGATCGATGTACGAGGGGCCGGACCCGTCGAGCGTGAAATGCGCGTGGCGCGTCGCGGCGCAGTTGGGGATCATCGCGACCGGCTTGCCGGCGGCGTGCGTGGGGTACATGGCGATCTTCACGTCGAGCACGGTCGTGAGGCCGCCGAGGCCTTGCGCGCCGATGCCGAGCGCATTGACCTTGTCGAAGATCTCGAGGCGCAACTCCTCGACCTGCGTGAGCTTCTCCTTGCGCGCGGCCTTGGCCTGCAGCTCGTACATGTCGAGGTCGTCCATCAGCGACTCCTTCGCGAGTAGCATGGCCTTCTCGGCCGTGCCGCCGATGCCGATGCCCAGCATGCCCGGCGGGCACCAGCCCGCGCCCATCGTCGGCACGGTCTTGAGCACCCAGTCCACCACGGAGTCGCTCGGGTTGAGCATGACCAGCTTGCTCTTGTTCTCGCTGCCGCCGCCCTTGGCCGCGACGGTCACATCGACCTTGTTGCCGGGCACGAGCTGCACGTTGATGACGGCGGGCGTGTTGTCCTGGGTGTTCTTGCGCGCGAACTGAGGATCGGCGACGACCGAGGCGCGCAGCATGTTGTCGGCGTTGTTGTAGCCGCGGCGCACGCCTTCGTTGACGGCGTCCTCGAAGCTGCCGGAAAAGCCATCGAAGCGCACGTCCATGCCGACCTTGAGGAACACGTTGACGATGCCGGTGTCCTGGCAGATCGGGCGGTGACCCGTCGCGCTCATCTTGCTGTTGGTGAGGATCTGCGCGATCGCGTCCTTCGCGGCGGGGCTCTGTTCGCGCTCGTAGGCGCGCGCCATGTGCGCGATGAAATCGGGGGTGTGGTAGTAGCTGATGTACTGCAGCGCGGCTGAGATGGATTCGATCAGGTCGGCGGCTTTGATCGTTGTGGACATGGTTCGGACAACGGTGATGAAGGGGCTTGCCTTCATTATCCCAGACGCTGTTGAGCCCCTTCCGCCACGCTTCGGCTTCACTTGGGACGCTTAGGGCAACGCTGCTGAAAGCTGTGCACCTGTACAAAATCAGCACAAAACCGCGCAGCCGTTTGACGCTACGGTGGAGCTACGGCCAGAATGGCTGCTTCACGTGCGTGCCTATCTGCCAGCAAGTCGTCACGCATCTTGCGCAACAACAAGACAGGGAGGAGTCTGATGGTCTCGTCGAGATTTTGGGAGTATTACGCGGTCCGCTACTTCGTTGGAACGGTCATCGGCGCGATAGCAATCGTTGCCTTCAACGAGTACTCGATGTCGCCCCTCAAGGGCCAGATACTCCCCACGCTTTCCAGCTTCAAAGAGGCAGGGGCAGAACATCTCGTCGTCCTTGCAGCTTTGGGCTTGGCGTACTGCTATGTCGCCAGCGCTCCTATTCTGGCTGCGCACGCTTTGCGAGGACAGTTGGACCTTGCCAGCAATAAGGGCCTGCTTACGTCCTTGGTGCCAGTGGCCGTTGCCTTCGTTGTGCTTGCTGGTGCAGGCCACCTCGCTTTAAGTGTGCCGCTGTGGGGCGCAAAGTTTTGGGCCATGGTGATCGTCGCGTTCGTCTTGTCATTCCAAGTTGTCCTTTTCATGCAAGCGCTGTTCAGCGGATTCCATCGGGTGTCTGACTACTACTCAAGGCTGGCGGAAGCTAGGGCGGGCGCCAGCAAGACAGTCGGTGAGTATGTCGAGTCCTACCGACACCTGCGAGAGCATGGCAACGCGTTTGGGATCGTCCTTCTAGAGATATGCCTTGCAACTGCATGCATCGCTGCGCCGTCAGTGCAATGGCTGTCAGTCCTGCTGGTGCTCTGGATACTGCCGGCGACGGGAGTGTGGTTGATCGGAACCGTGCTGGAAGCCCGAGTTTCGAAAGTGCCGACCACGCCTTGAGATTCGCCGGTCCGTCGCAGAGCCAACAAATAGTTGTGGTCTTGCCCCCGTATCCCCGGACACGCTCTAGTCGCAATTTAGCGGGCCGCCTTGCAATCAGCGCAGCAAATCTGGGGCTAGACTCATCGATATGCCGCCATCGTCCGAGTTCATCTGCACAAGGTGCGAGCGCTTTAACACCGGAGAAAGAGCGTCTTGCTACGGCTGCGGCACCGATCGTTATGCGTCGCCAGTGGGAAAGGTGACGCGCCGATCACCTGCGATGGTCAAGGCTTCAGCGGCGGTTGCGGCGCTGAGCCGACTAGAAGGCACGGTGAAGTTTTACAACCTTCAGAAAGGTTATGGGTTCATCACAACGCCTGGCTCGCAGGATTACTGGTTCGCCGGTGATCAGATCAAAGGCACATACAAGGCGCTGATCTCGGGCGACGGTGTCTCGTTTCGGCATGGCGTGAACGAACGTGGGCAGCTTCGCGCGCTGGACATCGAGGTCGTGAAGAGAACCAGCCCGAACATTCAAACATCGGCACAGCCGCTTGGAGGACTCGCCGCTGGAGCCGCCGTTGGTGCCCTGCTCGGACCCGTCGGGGCTGTTGTTGGTGGGCTGCTTGGTGCGGTAGTAGGCAGCATGACGAACGAGAAGACCAGCACTTGCCTTCGGTGCAATGGCACGGGGTATGCAACAGGCGAGGGCGAGGGAAGAACTGGCTACAGGTGTGGTGGCTGCGGCCATCGCTGGACTAAGCTGACCTGACTGGCGGCAAGTCCTGGCCGCCGCCGCGACCACTTCGAACTTGTTGGCGACTAGCCAAGCGAATCTGAGTTCGAATGCCACGCTGCTGCACGCCATGTGCACGCTGCGCAACATGTTGGCGGAAGTCGCTGGCTCCGACGCTTCCGCCAAGCTCAGATTTAGCTGATGTATTGGAGGGTGGCGGTGACGGATTCGACGAGGTCGTCGTAGCGGATGGCGGTCGGCATGAGAGAAGGACAGGTGGTTTACGGCTGGGGTGAATTATCCCAGAGGCGGTCCGGTCCTCCCCTACCTGATGTCGAATGCACAACATTCGCTGTAGAATCTACAGCAATGATCAACGCGGCCACGATGTCGGAGCTACTCGGTGGTCCGTCGCGCTTCAAGGCGTTGCGGTGTCTGTACGAGCAACCGGAGCGAGCGTTTGGCACCCGCGAACTGGCAGCGGAGGCGGGGGTCGATCCGGGCAATGTGTCCCGCTGGCTTCGCCGGTGGAGCGAGGTCGGGCTGGTGAAGCGCAGGGAGGAGCGTGGTGCGCCTGTTTTTCAGGCGTCGGACGACGTCTCGCTTGTGCCTCTGGCACAGTTGCTTCAACAAAGCAGTCGAATGAGCGAGGTGCTCCGCGTGCAGGTCGACGCACTCGGCGACCAGATTTCGGCGGCGGCGATCTTCGGTTCCGCTGCGAGCGGAACGACGCACGCGGAAAGCGATGTGGACCTGTTGCTGCTGACGTCGCTTCCCCGGCTGAAGGCGCAGGCGCATTTCAAGGCAGCCGGCCGCGAGTTGGGCAGGCCGGTGAACGTCGTTGTGTACACGGCTCGAGCATGGCATCGAGCACTTGCGGACCGGAATCCGTTCGTGATGGACGTCATGTCCAAGCCCGTCGTCTTGATCAAGGGAGCATTGGGTGCTGCAGAAACCTGAGGACTTCATACGAAGCGGGAGCAGGGTGTTCCGCAAGGCGCCCGTCAATACTGGCGCGATTCAGGGCTGGATTCGAATCGCCGAGGGAAAAGCTGCCGATGCCCATCGCACCGCCAATTCGGCGACGACTCGCCTGGGGGCTGCCTATGACAGCGTGTTGAATCTAGGTTTGGCCGTACTGTGCAAGGAAGGGTGGCGCTGCACGTCTGCGGAGGGTCATCATGCGCAGGCCCTGGAGGCGGCATGCGCCTACGCCGGCATTTCCGTCGGCCTTGCCGACGAGGTCGATGCCATGCGCGATCTGCGGAACGGGCAGTATCAGGGTGTCGAACCGACGCAGCCCGACGTCGAATACGCGCTGAAGGTCATGGGCCGTGTGGTGCCCGAGTTCTTGAATTTCCTGAAAGCCTGACGGAAGGCTGCGAATAAAAGTTCAGACCCCTTCTTCGTCGAAGTAGTCACTGTCCAATTTCGGAATCTTGACCGCTTGAGATGTCACGCCGACTTCGTGGTCGATCATCAACTCGGCCAGACGTACGCCATCGATCAAGACGATTCCGTCCACGGACCTTGCAAATTCGGCGGCGTGTGCCGTGAATGCAGAGGTCGTGATGAAAACGCCCTTTCTTGCCTTCTGACCCGCGAGCGCGCCGTAGAAAGCTTGCAGGTCTGGGCGACCGACCGACGACTGCCACCTCTTGGCTTGCACGTACACCTTTTCAAGGCCGAGCTTGTCGAGTGAAATGATTCCATCGATGCCGGCATCGCCACTGCCTCCGACCTGCTGGAGGTCCGATCGACTTCCACCGTACCCCATTCTGTGCAGAAGGTCCAACACGATGGTCTCGAAGAAGCCGGGGCTGACGTGCCCCAGGACCTCCAGTAGTTCGGATGCTGCGGACTGTCTCAGTTCGGTAAGGGCCTGACTCAATCGATCATCCGGACTGATCATTGCGGATGGCGGTGCCGCAGGAGGTGGGGCAGGATCGGGGCCAACTGTGCTGAACGAACTTTCCGGCTTGAGCTTCACGCTCAGGAAACCCAAGGCCAGCTTCTCGATAAGTTCAGTATTGAACGGGGCAGGGTGTTGCATCGCAAAGGCGATACCTTCGTCAGTAGCCTTCCACCACCCCCGCTTCGGACTGCTCGAAAGTCCGGCTCTTTTCAGGCGGTCATGTGCCCACCCAGCCCGATTCTTGTAGACAAGCTGTCCATTGCTTTGAAGCTGCTGCTCGCGATCCTCGGGCGTCAAGCCGAGACTCGAAGCTGCCGACTCGTGCGCGGCCTTTGCATCGGCTCCCTGAGGATGTTTGACGAGAAAGCGGAGTATGGGCTCGATGAAATTGTCGTAGGTAGGGACAGGCATCACCGCGAAGTATCGAAGAAATTGCGCCTCATGAAAACTCCCAGGACGCTCCCAAGTTCATAAGCAGATGAACCGCCTCGGAGAACTTGTGCTCAAACGCCATCCGGTGGAAAACCGACGCTGTGTCGTACACAGCGGGTACGGCCGGATGAGCGACCAGAAGCTGTTGAGGTCCCTTCCGCGTGCGGTGCGAACGCCGGAAAGCGCCACGGACCCGGCCGATGCGACCGGCCCGCCGCCTTGAAGGCTCACCCCATGCAAGTGAGGCCTTTCACTTGTGGTACTTGGCGAAGCTCAGGTCGAACCGGTCGGCGTTCATGACCTTGGTCCAGGCGGCGACGAAGTCCTTCACGAACTTCTGCTCGCCGCCCTTCTGGGCATACACCTCGCACACCGCGCGCAGTTCGGAATTGGAGCCGAAGATCAGGTCGGCCCGGGTGGCGCGCCAGACTTCCTTGCCGCCCTTGCGGTCGGTGGCCACGTACTCGGCGTCGCTGTCGTCGGTGGCCTTCCAGACATGGGTCATGTCCAGCAGGTTGACGAAGAAGTCGTTGGTGAGCTGGCCCGAACGCTTGGTCAGGTGGCCGTGGCCCCGCTCGCCGTGGTTGGCGCCCAGCACCCGCAGGCCGCCGACCAGCACGGTCATCTCGGGCACCGACAGGCCCAGCAGGCTGGCCTTGTCGAGCATCATCTCCTCGACCTTCACCACCAACTTCTTCTTCCCCACGTAGTTGCGGAAGGCATCGGCCTCGGGCTCCATCACGGCGAAGCTCTCGACGTCGGTCTGCTCCTGGGTCGCGTCGCCGCGGCCCCCTGTGAAGGGCACGGGGCAGGACCCGCCGCCGTCCTCGATGGCCTTCTCCAGCGCCACCACGCCGCCGAGGACGATCGCGTCGGCCAGGCTCATGGAGCCGCGCAGGCCGTTGAGCGCGTCGACCACCTTCTTGATCACCGCGGGCTCGTTGACGTCCCAGTCCTTCTGCGGCGCGAGCGCCACGCGCGCGCCGTTGGCGCCGCCACGGAAGTCGGACTTGCGGAAGGTCGAGGCCGAGGCCCAGGCGGTCTTGATCAACTGGCCGACCGTGAGGCCGCTGGCCGCGATCCTCTTCTTGACCGCGGCCACGTCGGCGTCGGAGGGCATCTTGCCGGCCGGGATCGGGTCCTGCCAGATCAGGTCTTCCTTCGGCACCTCGGGGCCGAGGTAGCGCACCTTGGGACCCATGTCGCGGTGGGTCAGCTTGAACCAGGCCCGCGCGAAGGCGTCCTTGAAGGCCGCGTGGTCCTTGCGGAACTTCTCGGAGATCTTGCGGTAGGCCGGATCGCGCTTGAGCTGCATGTCGGCCGTGGTCATCATGGTCGGGACCTTCCTGGACGGGTCCCAGGCCGCCGGCGCCATGTCTTCCGGCTTGGGGTTGATCGGTTGCCACTGGTGGGCGCCGGCCGGCGACTTGACCAGCTCATAGTCGTAATCGAGCAGCAGGCGGAAGTAGTTTTCACTCCACTTGTCGGGCGTGTTGGTCCAGGCGCCTTCGATGCCGCTGGTGACCGTGTGCTCGCCAATGCCGCCATGGGCCTGGTTGGAGACCCAGCCGAAACCCTGCGCAGCCAGGTTGCCGCCCGCGGGCGCCACGCCCAGCGTGGAGGCATCGCCGTTGCCGTGCGCCTTGCCGAAGGTGTGGCCGCCGGCGGTGAGCGCCACGGTCTCCTCGTCATCCATCGCCATGCGCTTGAAGGTTTCCTTCATGTCGCGCGCCATGCCGGCGTCGTCGTGCGGGTTGCCCTGCGGGCCTTCCGGGTTGACGTAGATCAGGCCCATCTGGATCGCGGCGAGGGGGCCCTGGATCTCGTGCATGCCGTGCTCGGGCGAGATGCGGGTCTGCACGCCCTGGTTGACCCACTTGTCCTCGGCGCCCCAGTAGATGTCGCGTTCCGGCTCGAACACGTCGGGGCGGCCGCCGCCGAAGCCGAAGATGGGCCCGCCCATGTCCTCGATCGCCACGTTGCCGGCCAGGATGAACAGGTCGGCCCAGCTGATGTTCTGGCCGTACTTCTGCTTGATGGGCCACAGCAGGCGGCGTGCCTTGTCGAGGTTGCCGTTGTCGGGCCAGCTATCGAGCGGCGCGAAGCGCTGCTGCCCGCTGTTGGCGCCGCCGCGGCCGTCGGCGGTGCGGTAGGTGCCGGCCGCGTGCCAGGCCATGCGGATGAAGAAGGGCCCGTAGTGGCCGTAGTCGGCCGGCCACCAGGGCTGGCTGTCGGTCATGAGCGCCTTGAGATCGGCCTTCAGGGCCTTGTAGTCCAGCTTGGTGAAGGCTTCGGCGTAGTCGAACTCGGTGCCCAGCGGGTTGCTGGGCCCGTTGGGATTGAGGATCTCGGTAGCCAGCATTTCGGGCCACCAATCCTTGTTGGTGCGTCCGAGCAGCGAGCGCGATTCGCCGTGCCCCATGGGGCAGGCGCCGGCAGGTGTCTTGGTCGAAGCGTCCATTCTGTCTCTCCTTGATTGGGGTGTCGGGCTGCGGGCGCAATGCTGCGCGTGCCC
Source organism: Ramlibacter sp. (assembly GCF_050250995.1). GTDB lineage: Bacteria > Pseudomonadota > Gammaproteobacteria > Burkholderiales > Burkholderiaceae_C > Ramlibacter. Next base: position 28,838 of record NZ_JBFWNP010000048.1, on the reverse strand, counting down.
TGAATTGAAGGATCATGCGCCGCGAAAGCCCTCTGCGCATCAGGATTCTTCATGCGCGACATTGGAGCTGCCTATACATGGTCCCGCGGATGAAGGCCGCAGCCTGCAGAACTGTCCGGGGCCCGGAATCACGTCGTGGAAGCAGGATCCAGGAAGCGCGCCAGGGATTGCTCCAGGTCGCCCAGGTCGGACGGGTTGCCGAAGGTGCGCCGGGCATCCTCGAAGACCAGGCGCGCGTGCCGCGCCAAGGTGGCGCGGCGATCGCCGCGCGGCTCGCAGGAGGCCACGGCGACCAGCACCTCCATCATGCGAATCAACACCGCCGGGCTGCCGGCGGCATTCTGGCGGATCATGTGGAACATCGCGTCCGTGAGGCCGTCGTAATCCACCGCGGGGACGACGAGGTAGACGTTCTTCTCTCCCGGCCACACGCCATTGGGCAAGTTCCGGCCGACGATGTCGCACAGGGATGAGCCCAGCCTGTCGAGCACGCTGATCGCGGTGTGCGGATCGTTGATGCCGGGCGACAGCGCCCGCACCGCCACTTCGACCAGCTGGCGGACCGAGTACTCCAGGTCGGATGAACTGATGCGCTCGCGCCCGAGGGCCGTGGCCTGTCGGACGGCCTCGCTCGCGTCTTCTCCGGCGGACTTGCTGTCGTTCGCCTTGATCAGGGCAATCGGGGCGCCCGGGAAGACATAGCTGCCAGGGCGGACCAGGAGCCTGATCGACGTCGCATGCGCGGCAGCCCAGTCCGACAGCGCCGACTCGTCCAGGTGCTGCAGGTATCCGCGTCGCGGGTCGGTGATGGGGGTTGCATCCGCCCAGAAAGCCTCGGCTGGCGCAGGCGATTGGGGTTCCTGGGTGGTCAGCCTCTGGATGGCGGATCTGACATCCTCGCTCACCAGTTCGATCACCGTGTCCACGTTGATCCGGTTGGCCATGTGCCCCACGAAGTACACGAGCATTCCGACGCAGGCGAAGGCCAGCAGGATGCCGACGGACAACGCAAGGTGCGGAACGAAGCTGCCTTCGTCATGCGTCCGGACGCTACGCAAGACCACCAGCGCGTAGGAAAAGGTGGCCAGGAAGGCGCCGAGCGTCAGCTGGTTGCCGCGATCGTGGGTGAAGTTGCGCAGCAGCCGGGGGCCCATCTGGCCGGCGGCAAGCGTCAGCGCCGCGATGGTGATCGAGAACACCGTCCCCGCCACACCGATGGCCGATGCCGCCACCGCACCGAGCAAGGTGCGCGCGCCGGTGCCTCCGCCGTCATAGAGCCAGGCCCTCTGGAGCAGGGCTTCGGGCAGGAGGCCGCGCTTGTCGACTTCGATCAGGCCGATCGCGCAGAGGATGGCGGCGCACACCATGATCCCGGGAAGGATCCAGAAGGCATCGACCGCATATCCCCAGGCCTTGTACAGCGTCTTCCTCAGCACGCAACGACTCCCCTGATTCCGGGACAAGCGACTTCGGCGGCGCGCGAACGCCGGGCAGATGTGCGGAGTCGTCGCTTCGTTGCCCGTCGCGACATCCGCCACCCGCCTTCAGTCGAAAATCTCGCCCAGCCAGGATTTGCGCTTCTTGTAGTACCCGCCCTGATGCGAGCGGCCGTAGTCGGAGTCGACGAAGTCAGGCCGGCGCTGGGGCGCGCTCTGCGGAGGCGGCTGCACCTGGTTCACCGGAGCGGCGGCGCGCTCGATCAGCTTGTCGAGTTCACCCCGGTCCAGCCACACACCGCGGCACTGAGGGCAATAGTCGATCTCGATGCCCTGGCGTTCGGACATGACGAGAGTGGCTTCGGCGCAATGAGGGCATTTCATGGCGGGTTCGACTTGCCGATGCCCCCACAGTTCCCTTCGGGCCTTCGGGCCTGCGGGGCGCGCCGCTCACCACCGGGGTCGCGGCCGGTCGCGCGGCGGCAGTTCGCCCTGCAAAACGCGGTTGTACGCAGCCATCGACTCCGCCGAGAGATCGCGCAGGTCGATCCTGAGATCGAGGTGCCCGGCGTCGAGATCGAAGGCGAAGTGTCGCTCGCCCGCGATCGCTTCTTCGCCCAGGGCGGCGCGCACCCCGCGATCCTCGAGTCGAAGCGCCACCGTCACCTGCGCACCGGCGCGTTCCACGATCCACGCACGATACGTGGGCCCGCGCTCGCCCCTCGAGCCGACGAGTGCGATCGGGGGGCGCAGCGGAGCCGCGATCTTCAGAAGGCGGTCGACGTATCTGGAAATCTGCGCGGGCTGGGCAGGCGCGTGCCGGAGCGCATCGGGTGGAGGTGGGACCAGGTAGCGTTCGACTTCCCGTGCGAGCTCGGTCGGCAGTGCCGTTGAGGCAACGATCCGGCGCAGGACAGGGGAAGGGAGGAGGGGGTTTCCGTGGATCGGATCCATCGTTGTGCGTATTGAAGGATGAGATCCGATAACGCAATCCGCGTGCCGCGCCTGCGCATGCAAGACGCTCGTCTCGCGACCCGCCGGCCTGGTCCGCAGGCGGCCGGCCGCGAATCAATCCTCCAGCAACCAGCCCCGCGCTTCCTCTTCGTCTACGAACACCTGCAATTGCATCCCCTCCGCCCGCGCCGCCCGCTCCGAATTCCCGGTGCGCTTGTCCGAAGGCACCACGGACGCCATGCGCTCGAGATGCGCCATCTGCTTCGCCACATGCCGCCCCAGCGCGGTCTGCCCTTCGCCGTCGGGCACCGATTCCACGAGGCTCAGGTCGACGAGCAGACGGCGCAGGCCGCGCTCGCGCGTGGTCTGCGCAACCTCATCCACGAGGCTCAGCAGATCGTCGAGCGAGGGCGCGCCCTTCACCCGCACCCAGAGATGCGTGCCGAAGTCGCGTTGCAGCAGGATGAGGCTCATTGCCGCGTAGCTTAAGCGAAGCGCCCGCGCCATAGGGCCACGGCGGTGCGCATTGGTGTTACGGTGGATTCACCGGGCCCGTCGCCCCTGCGCGCTCGCCCACCTCAACTCGACCGTCACGCACCATGTCCACCCGCATCGAACACGACACCTTCGGCCCCGTCAAGGTGCCGGCAGAGCGCCTCTGGGGCGCCCAGACACAGCGCTCGCTCGCCAACTTCGACATCTCCGGCGAACGCCAGCCGCGCGAAATCGTCCGAGCCCTCGTCCAGATCAAGCGCTCGTCGGCCGTCGTGAACCACCTGCTCGGCCTGCTCGACCAGCAGAAGGCCGCGGCCATCGTGGCGGCGGCCGACGAGGTGCTGGCGGGACAGCACGTGGACGAGTTTCCGCTCGTGGTGTGGCAGACCGGATCGGGCACGCAGACGAACATGAACGTGAACGAAGTGCTGGCCAATCGCGCGAGCGAGCTGCTGGGCGGCCAGCGTGGCGAAGGGCGCAAGGTCCACCCCAACGACGACGTGAACAAGAGCCAGTCGTCCAACGACGTCTATCCCGCGGCAATGCACATCGCCGCAGTCGAGGGAATCAGGAACAAGCTCATGCCCTCGCTCGCGCGCCTGCGCGGCACGCTCGCGGCGAAGTCCGCCGACTTCAAGGACATCGTGAAGATCGGCCGCACGCATCTGCAGGATGCGACGCCGCTCACGCTGGGGCAGGAGTTCTCGGGGTACGTGGCCCAGCTGGAGCAGGCCGACCGGCACCTGCACGCGTCGCTGCCGCACTTGTGCGAACTCGCGCTCGGGGGCACGGCCGTGGGAACGGGACTGAACGCGCCGAAGGGCTACGCCGAGCAGGTGGCCGCGGAGCTCGCGCGGCTCACCGGCCTGCCACTCGTGACGGCGAACAACAAGTTCGAGGTGATGGCCGCGGCCGACGCGCTGGTGCATGCGCATGGCGCGCTGAAGACGCTGGCGGCCAGCCTGATGAAGATCGCGAACGACGTGCGGTGGCTCGCGAGCGGACCGCGCAGCGGCCTGGGCGAGATCTCCATTCCCGAGAACGAGCCGGGCTCGTCGATCATGCCCGGCAAGGTGAATCCCACGCAGAGCGAGGCGGTGACGATGCTGTGCTGCCAGGTCTTCGGCAACGACGTTGCCATCAACTTCGGCGGGGCCTCGGGCAACTTCGAGCTGAACGTGTTTCGCCCGATGATCGCGCACAACTTCATGCAGAGCGTGCGCCTGCTGGCTGACGGCATGAAGAGTTTCAACGACCACTGCGCCGTGGGCATCGAGCCGAACCGCGAGCGTATCGCGGAGCTGGTCTCACGCTCGCTGATGCTCGTGACCGCGCTCAACCCGCACATCGGCTACGACAAGTCCGCGCAGATCGCGAAGAAGGCGCACAAGGAAGGGACGAGCCTGCGCGAGGCGGCGCTCGCGCTGGGCCACGTGACGGGGGAGCAGTTCGATGCGTGGGTGAGGGCGGACGGGATGGTTTAGGCGGCGGCGCGTCCGACCGCCAGGCAGTCCTGAAAGCGCTGCATCTCTTCCGCACCGGCGACGTGCTGGAGCGCCCGACGCAACAGATCGTGAGCCTGCGCAGGCGTTCTTTCGAGCAGCAGGTGGTGCAAGGGGGCGTCCGAAGGCGCACGGCTGTCGGGCGCGAGATGTCGGATCCGATCGGCCAGTCGCTTGTCCATCCCGGGAAATGCGTTCAGGAGTTCCTGAAAGCCCTCGACCTTCAGGAAGGCGAGCACGCTCCTGCGAGTCAGGGGAACTTCCTCCCTGCCGTCCTCCCGCGGGCGCGCCGGCGCCGCATTCGCGCCGCCTCCTGCCACGCTTTCGCTCGCCCGCTGCAGCAGTGCGACGGCATCCTCGCGCCGACGGCCCGCGAGCAGGTCGTGCAGGTTGTCGGCGAGCGGTCGTGCAGGTTCCGACGATGCCTGAAGCTTCACTTCCGCGACGATCGCTCGCTCGAATTCCCTGCTGCCCGAAAATTGCCGGTCGAGCCCCATGTCCTCCAGGACGCCGCCGATGTCGGCGTGCCGCAAGACATAGTCGCCCTGCGTCCTCGGAAGCGTGAGCAGCTCGCTTGTCAGGGCGAGGTCCTCGATGGACCAATCCTGGATCAGCGCCATGGCCGCAGTCACTTCCTCGTCCGTCGTGCTGTGGTTGAGGAGATTCTGCAGCCGTTCGCCCTTGGCGATGTGGTCGCGTTCCTTCGCGGCGAATGCGTCCAGCAGCAACTGCGCATCGCTCGGCGGCACCGGCTCGGGCTCCGGCGCGCCTCGATCCGGCGCCTGCGCCCTCGGTTGCTCGGGGCGAGACGGCGTTCCGGGAAACTGGAGCGGCGCCGGGCGGGCGGGTTGGATGTTTGCCATGTGCGTTCGTGCGATCTCGAATCGTCGAACTCTCTCGCACGCGGAGCGCGCCGGCAATCAGACGAGCGTCTCCGGTGCGCCCTCCCTTGCCCTTGACGCCCGCTCCCGCGTCATGACCGACGGCCGCTGAGGAGAGTGCCTCAGTGCTTGGCGCTTCCCGACGCCGACATGAGCTTGTCGGTGTAGGCGATGGCCATGGCCGAGAGCAGGAAGGTGATGTGGATGGCCGTCTGCGCGATGAGCACGCGGTCGGTGTAGTTGTCCGCGTTGATGAAGGTCTTCAGCAGGTGGATCGACGAGATCCCGATGATGGCGGTGGCCAGCTTCACCTTCAGCACCGACGCGTTGACGTGACTGAGCCACTCCGGTTGGTCGCGGTGGCCTTGCAGGCCCATGCGGCTCACGAAGGTTTCGTAGCCGCCCACGATCACCATGATCAGCAGGTTGGAGATCATGACCACGTCGATGAGCGCCAGCACCACCAGCATGATGATGGTTTCGTTCAGCGCCGTGACCGGACCCGTGGGCTTGTAGCCGATGCTCGCGATCAGCTGCTGCAGCGCCGCCTGGCTTCCTGCCGCCGCCTCGATCAGGTGCCACAGCTCCAGGAGAAAGTGGACCACGTAGACGGCCTGCGCCGCGATGAGGCCCAGGTACAGCGGCAGCTGCAGCCAGCGGCTCGCGAAAATCAGGTTGGGCAGGGGGCGCAGCGGCGAGCCGCGGGCGACGCCGGGTTGTTCTTGCATGGGAAGGTCTGAAAAAGACGAAGACTGCTCGGGAGGGCCATTGTAGATTCGAGCCCGGACCGGGTTAAATTTGCAAGATTGGCGTCAGTCAGTGGCTCGTCAGTTGCGCCGCCGACATTACCGCCGACATTTCGCCGCGTTCACCTTTCGGAGACAGAACATGAGTGCCATCGAGTCGGTCCTGGTCGAAAACCGCGTCTTTCCCCCGTCCGAAGCCGCCGTGAAAGGCGCGCGCATCTCGGGCATGAAAGCCTACGTGGCCCTGTGCGCCGAAGCCGACCGGGACTTCGAAGGCTTCTGGGCCCGCCTCGCCCGCGAGAACGTCGTGTGGACGAAACCGTTCACGAAGACGCTCGACGAGAGCAACGCGCCCTTCTACAAGTGGTTCGAGGACGGCGAGCTCAATGCCTCCGCGAACTGCCTGGACAAGCACCTGGGCACCCCGGTCGAGAACAAGACCGCGATCGTCTTCGAAGCCGATGACGGCGCCGTGACGAAGGTCACCTACCGCGAACTCCTCTCCCGGGTGAGCCAGTTCGCCAACGCGCTCAAGGCGCAGGGCATCAAGAAGGGCGACCGCGTGGTCGTCTACATGCCGATGACGGTGGAGGGCGTGATCGCCATGCAGGCCTGCGCGCGCATCGGCGCGACGCACAGCGTGGTGTTCGGCGGCTTCTCGGCCAAGAGCCTGCAGGAGCGCATCATCGACGCCGGCGCGGTGGCGGTCATCACCGCCAACTTCCAGATGCGCGGCGGCAAGGAGATGGGGCTGAAGTCGATCGTCGACGAGGCGCTCGCCATGGGCGGCTGCGAGTCGATCAGGAGCGTGCTGGTCTACATGCGCACGGCGACGGCCTGCAACATGGTCGCCGGCCGCGACAAGTCCTTCGACGAAGTGCTGAAAGGCCAGTCGAGCGAATGCGCGCCGGAGCCGGTGGGCGCGGAGCACCCGCTCTTCATCCTCTACACCTCGGGCTCCACGGGCAAGCCCAAGGGCGTGCAGCATTCGACCGGCGGCTACCTGCTGTGGGCGAACCTCACGATGCAGTGGACCTTCGACATCCGGCCCGAAGACGTGTTCTGGTGTACCGCCGACATCGGCTGGGTGACGGGCCACACCTACGTGGCCTACGGCCCGCTCGCCGCGGGCGCGACGCAGGTCATCTTCGAAGGCGTGCCGGTGTATCCGCACGCGGGCCGCTTCTGGCAGACCATCGAGAAGCACAAGGTCACGGTGTTCTACACCGCGCCCACCGCGATCCGCTCGCTGATCAAGGCATCGGAGACCGACGCGAAGGTGCATCCGAAGAACTGGGACCTGACGTCGCTGCGCATCCTGGGCACGGTCGGCGAGCCGATCAACCCCGAGGCGTGGATGTGGTACCACCGGAACGTGGGCGGCGAGCGCTGCCCCATCGTCGACACCTTCTGGCAGACCGAGACCGGCGGCCACATGATCACGCCGCTGCCGGGCGCCACGCCCACGGTGCCGGGCTCCTGCACCCTGCCGCTGCCGGGCATCATGGCCGCCATCGTCGACGAGACGGGGCACGACATGCCCAACGGCGCCGGCGGCATGCTCGTCGTGAAGCGGCCGTGGCCCTCGATGATCCGCACGATCTGGGGCGACCCCGAGCGCTTCAAGAAGAGTTATTTCCCGCCGGAGATGGGCGGCAAGCTGTACCTCGCCGGCGACGGCGCGGTGCGCGATGCGAAGACCGCCTATTTCCGCATCACGGGCCGCATCGACGACGTGCTGAACGTGTCGGGCCACCGGCTCGGCACGATGGAGATCGAGTCGGCGCTGGTGTCGAAGACCGACCTCGTGGCCGAAGCGGCGGTGGTGGGCCGCCCCGACGACCTGACGGGCGAGGCGATCTGTGCCTTCGTCGTGCTCAAGCGCTCGCGCCCGACGGGCGAGGAGGCGAAGAAGATCGCCGACGAACTGCGGGCCTGGGTGGGCAAGGAGATCGGCCCCATCGCCAAGCCCCGGGACATCCGCTTCGGCGACAACCTGCCCAAGACGCGCAGCGGCAAGATCATGCGGCGACTCCTGCGCGGCATCGCGAAGGGGGAGGCGCTGACGCAGGACACGTCGACGCTGGAAAACCCTGCGATCCTCGAACAACTGGCGCAGACGAACTAAGCCCGGACAAAAAAAAAGCCCGCACTGCTGCGGGCTTCGTGGGGCTGCCGGTGGAGCTACTTCTGCCCCAGCACCCACGCCGCGAGCTTCTTCGCGTCCGCATCGTTGAGCTGCGGGTTGGCCGGCATGGGGATGGGGCCCCAGACGCCCGAGCCGCCCTTGATCATCTTGGCCGCCAGCTTGTCGGCCGCGTCCTTCTGGCCGGCGTACTTGGTGGCGACTTCCTTGTACGAGGGGCCGACGAGCTTCTTGTCGACCGCGTGGCAGGACATGCAGTTCCTGGCCTTCGCCAGGTCCGCGTCCGCCAGGGCGGGCAAGGAGACCGCTGCCAGGGCCGCGAGCACGAACATCGCTCGTTTCATCATCATTCCTCGATCATTGCGGTTGCGTTACATTCTTCAACGTCATTGTACGGACGCGGGTTGACCGCGAACCTGACGCCCGGCCAATCCCTGGAGACCCGAACGTGCTATTTCTTCTCATCGGCATCGTCCTGCTCGCGCTCAAGCTGCTCGAGTTCGGTCCGGTCGCGCTGTGGCCCTGGTACGTCGTGCTGGCCCCGTTCGGCCTGGCCGCGGCGTGGTGGGCCTGGGCCGATATGTCGGGGTACACCAAGAAAAAAGCCGTGAAGCGCGAGAACGAGCGCAAGCAGGCCCGCATCGACAAGAGCCGCGAGGCGATGGGGATGGGGCCGAAGAAGAGGAAATAGCCCCACGCTCCTCCGATGGGGCTGTTTCGCCCCGGGGCGGCCCGGCGGCGAAACGCGGGCGTGCCTCTAGTAGTTGTCCAGCACCGCGCCCTTGCTCGCGCTGGCCGCATTGAACGCGAACTTCGCCTGTACGCCGCGGGTGTAGCGGGGCTTCGGGGCGGTCCACGCCGCGCGCCGCTTCGCGATCTCGGCCTCGGGCACGTTGAGTTCGAGCACGAGCTGGTGCGCGTCGATGGTGATCGAATCGCCCTCGTTCACGAACGCGATCGTGCCGCCCGCTGCCGCTTCCGGCGCGACGTGGCCGACCACCATGCCCCAGGTGCCGCCGGAGAAACGGCCGTCGGTGATGAGTCCGACGCTTTCGCCCAAGCCGGCGCCGATCAGCGCGCCGGTCGGCGCGAGCATCTCGGGCATGCCCGGGCCGCCCTTGGGACCGAGATAGCGCAGCACCATCACGTCGCCGGCCTTGATCTTGCCGGCGAGGATCGCCGCCAGCGCCGACTGCTCGTCGTCGAACACGCGCGCCGGCCCGGTGATGACGGGGTTCTTCAGGCCGGTGATCTTCGCGACGGCGCCTTCGGGCGACAGGTTGCCCTTGAGGATGGCGAGGTGGCCTTCCTTGTACATCGGGTCCGAAATGGGACGGATCACGTCCTGGTCCTTGCGCGGCTCGTCGGGCACGTCCTTCAGGACCTCGGCGATGGTCTGGCCGGTGATCGTGATGCAGTCGCCGTGCAGCAGGCCGGCATTCAGCAGCATCTTCATCACCTGCGGAATGCCGCCCGCGCGGTGCAGGTCGACGGCGAGGTACTTGCCGCTCGGCTTCAGGTCGCACAGCACCGGCGTGCGCTTGCGGACGCGCTCGAAGTCGTCGATGGTCCACTCGACCTCGGCCGCATGCGCGATGGCGAGGAAGTGCAGCACCGCGTTGGTCGAGCCGCCGGTGGCCATGATCACCGCGACGGCGTTCTCGATCGCCTTGCGCGTGACGATGTCGCGGGGCTTGATGTCTTTTCGGATCGCCTCGACCAGCACGCGGGCGGATTCCTTGGCGGAATTCATCTTCTCGTCGTGCGGGTTCGCCATGGTCGAGGAGTAGGGCAGCGAGATGCCGAGCGCCTCGAACGCGGACGACATCGTGTTGGCCGTGTACATGCCGCCGCAGGAGCCCGTGCCGGGGATCGCGTTCTGCTCGATGTTCTTCAGCTCCGCGTCGTCGATCTTGCCGGCGGCGTTCTGGCCCACGGCTTCGAACACGCTCACGATGTTCAGGTCCTCGCCTTTCCACTTGCCCGGCAGGATGGTGCCGCCGTAGACGTAGATCGCGGGCACGTTCGCGCGCAGCATGCCCATGAGGCCGCCGGGCATGTTCTTGTCGCAGCCGCCGACCACGACCACGCCGTCCATCCACTGGCCCTGCACGCAGGTCTCGATGCAGTCGGAAATGACTTCGCGGCTCACCAGCGAATACTTCATGCCCTCCGTGCCCATGGCCATGCCGTCGGAGATGGTGGGCGTGCCGAAGATCTGCGGGTTGCCGCCGGCCTCCTCGATGCCCTTCACCGCGGCGTCGGCGAGCTTCTGCAGGCCGCTGTTGCACGGCGTGATGGTGCTGTGGCCGTTGGCCACGCCCACCATCGGCTTGCCGAAGTCGGTCTCCTTGTAGCCCATGCCGTAGTACATGGAGCGGTTGGGCGCGCGGGACTTGCCCTCGGTGATGTTGGCGCTGCGCAGCGGGATGATTTTCTTGTCCATGGCGCAGAAGTATTGCACGAGCGCGGCCGTGGGGTCTCCCGGCCCCCGGCATGCGCCAGAATCCGCATCCATGGCCTTGAACTATCCCCAGATCGATCCGGTCGCGCTCCAGATCGGACCCCTCGCGATTCATTGGTACGGCCTCACGTACCTCGCGGCCTTCGGGCTCTTCCTGCTGCTCGCGCATCTGCGCCTGAAGCACCCGCCTTATTCGCGGATGACGGGCGCCGCCGCCTGGACGCGCAAGGACGTGGAAGACATGCTGTTCTACGGCGTGCTCGGCACGGTCGTGGGGGGGCGCATCGGCTACTGCCTGTTCTACAAGCCGGAGTACTACCTTGCGAATCCGCTGCAGATTTTCTACATCTGGCAGGGCGGGATGAGCTTCCATGGCGGCATGCTCGGGGTGATCGCGTCGCAGTGGGTCTTTGCGAGGATGCGCGCCAAGTCCGCGTGGGAGGTGCTCGATTTCGTTGCGCCCTGCGTGCCGACGGGCCTCGCGGCCGGGCGCGTGGGCAATTTCATCAACGGCGAGCTGTGGGGCCGCCAGGCCGACCCGTCGCTGCCGTGGGCGATGATCTTTCCGCAAAGCGGCTCGATGATCCCGCGGCACCCCTCGCAGGTCTACCAGTTCCTGCTCGAAGGCCTGCTGCTGTTCGTGATCCTGTGGCTGTACGCGCGGAAGGAGCGCAAGCGGGCGGAGGTGTCCGCCGTGTTCCTCCTCGGCTACGGCACCTTCCGCTTCATCGCCGAGTACTTCCGCGAACCCGACAGCCACCTCGGCCTGCTGGCCTTCAACATGAGCATGGGACAGTGGCTGTGCGTGCCCATGATCCTGGGCGGCGCGGTGCTGTGGGCCTGGGCCGCGACGCGCAACGATCCGGCGTCGCGTCCCGCAACGAGGTAGAGCGCAGGGAGAAATCCCGATTCCACGACGCCCGCCAGCGGTTACGGTGGGCGCACTTCCCCAAAGGAGACAACAACATGAAGTCGAATGGTTTCACCCGCCGCGCCGTCCTGCGCGCGTCCGCCGCCGCCGGGGCGACCTCCGTCGCGCCGTTCGCCCGCGCGCAGGCCTGGCCCTCCAAGCCCGTCATGATCGTCGTGCCCTTTCCGGCAGGCGGCGGCACCGACGCATTCGGCCGCCCGCTTGCCGCGCAGTTCGCCAAGCAGACCGGCCGGCAGCTCGTCATCGACAACCGCGGCGGCGCCGGCGGCACGGTGGGCGCGAGCATCGCGGCCAAGCTGGCCCCCGACGGCTACAACCTGTTCATGGGCGCGGTCCACCACACGATCGCGCCTTCGATGTATCCGAAGCTCGACTACGACCTCGAAAAGGACCTGATCCCGATTTCGCTCGTGGCGATGGTGCCCCAGGTCGTGGTGGTGAACCCGCGCCGGATCGAGGCGGCGAACTTCAAGGACTTCCGCGCGCTCATGACGCGCAGCCCCGGCAAGTACAACTACGGCTCCGCCGGCAGCGGCACCTCGCACCACCTCGCGGGCGAGCTGTTCAAGCAGCAGACGAAGACCTTCATCACGCACATCCCGTACCGCGGGGCGGGGCCGGCGCTGCAGGACCTGATCGCGGGCAACGTCGACATGATGTTCGACGGGCTCGGTTCGTCGGCCGCGCACATCAAGGGCGGCCGCATCCGCGCGCTGATGGTCGCGGGCCAGAAGCGCAACCCGGCCTTGCCCGACGTGCCGTGCGCCGCCGAGGTCGGCCTGCCGCAGTACAACGTGACCACGTGGTACGGCGTGTGGGCGCCCCGGGGCACGCCCGCCGACCTGCAGGCGCGGGTCGCCGAGGAAATCCGCAAGGCGATCCAGACCGACGAGCTCAAGGCGATCTGGGCGAGCCAGGGCGCCGAATTCCCCAACTTCACGCAGCAGCAGTTCGCGAGCTTCATCCACGAAGAGATCCAGAAATGGGGCGGCGTGGTCAAGGCCTCCGGCGCGAAACTGGATTGATGAGCAACGAGAACCTTTTCGCGGCGCTGCGCGCCGCGTTTCCGTCCGACCTGTCGGCCGTCGCCATCGAGACCGACAACCACCTTCACTACCGCTGGGGCGATCTCGAGCGCGGCACGGCGATGCTCGCCAACCTGCTCGAGTCGCTCGCGTTGCCGGCGCAGTCGCGCATCGCGGTGCAGGTCGAAAAGTCGGTGGAGGCGGCGATGCTCTACCTCGCGACGCTGCGCGCGGGGCATGTGTTCCTGCCGCTCAACACGGCCTACCAGAAGGCCGAGATCGAATACTTCGTCGGCAACGCCGAGCCCGCGGTGGTCGTCTGCACGCCGAAGAACTTCGGCTGGGTGAGCAAGATCGCGTTCAAGTGCGGCACGCGCAACGTGTTCACGCTCGGCGACGACCGCACGGGGTCGCTCCTGGAGCGCGCGGCGCATTGCAGCGACGTGCATGCGGTGGTCGAGAGGAGGGAGGACGACCTCGCGGCCATCCTGTACACGAGCGGCACCACCGGGCGCAGCAAGGGCGCGATGCTCACGCACGGCAACCTGTTGTCGAACGCGCAGGTGCTCAAGGACTACTGGGGCTGGCAGCCCGGCGACGTGCTGATCCACGCGCTGCCGATCTTCCACGTGCATGGTCTCTTCGTCGCGCTGCACGGCGCGCTGCTCAATGGCAGCAAGATGATCTGGCTCGGGAAGTTCGACCCGAAGACGGTGATCGAGGCGATGCCGCGCGCCACCGTGTTCATGGGGGTGCCGACGCTCTATGTCCGCCTGCTGGCCGAGCCGACGCTCGATCGCGAGGCGGTCCGGAACATGCGTTTGTTCATTGCCGGCTCGGCGCCGCTGCTGGTCGAGACCTTCCGCGAATGGCAGGAGCGCACCGGGCACACGATCCTCGAGCGCTACGGCATGAGCGAGACGGCCATGCTCACCTCCAACCCGTATCGCGCGGAAGCCGGCGAGCGGCGCGGCGGCACGGTGGGCTTCCCCCTGCCGGGCGTCGGCCTGCGGGTGCGCGACGATGCGGGCCAGGCGGTCGCCACCGGCGAGATCGGAGGCATCGAGGTGCGCGGCCCCAACGTGTTCAAGGGCTACTGGCGCATGCCGGAGAAGACGAAGGACGAATTCACCGCGGACGGCTGGTTCAGGACGGGCGACGTCGGCAAGATCGACGAGCGCGGCTACGTCACGATCGTGGGTCGCAGCAAGGACCTCATCATCAGCGGCGGCTACAACGTCTACCCGGCCGAGATCGAGGGCTACATCAACGACATGCCCGGCGTCGCCGAGAGCGCGGTCGTCGGCGTGCCGCATCCGGACTTCGGCGAGGTCGGCGTGGCGGTTGTCATTGCGAAGCCAGGCACGCAGGTGGATGGCGACAAGATCGTCGGCGTGCTGAAGTCGCAGCTCGCGAACTTCAAGATTCCGAAACGCTGCTTCGTCGTCGACGAGCTGCCGCGCAATGCGATGGGCAAGGTGCAGAAGAACCTGCTGCGGGAGCAGCACAAGGGATTGTTCGACCTGCCGTGAGGGCACGGCGTGCCGTGACCTTTCAGCGTGGCGTCGCAGCCCCCCGCCGCGCCGCCATCTCCCGGCCCATTTCGGCGACGCCGGCGTCGTCCATCGTCCGCTGCGCGGCCGGATACGCGATCTGTTCCTCGGCGAGGATGTGGTCGGCGTACAGTTCCGCGAAGTCCTGCAGCGTGGCTTCCTGCGACGGCGACAGCGCCGCGACTTCGCCGTGCGCCACGTCGTCGAGCACGGCGCGCGCCTCGCGCCAGCCTTCTTCCATCCACACGTGATCGCGCTGCAGTCGCCGCACGACGTCCACCGCCTCGCCGCGCGCGAGCAGCGGCGGGAAGACGTGTTTTTCCTCGTCCTCGTGATGCTGCGGCGCCGCCTGGTCGAAGTAGCGCATGACGTCGCGCGCGGCCTGCTGTGCCTGCTCGTCGGCGCCGTGGCCGGCCATGTGCGCCCGCAGCTTGCCGATCAGGGCGAGCATGCGCTGCAGCCGCTCGTGGCAGGCTTCCATCATGTCGAAAGGCTGGTCGAAGTTCGCGTTTTTCATCCACAGGCTCCCACGTGGCCGCAGTGGGTGCAGAACTCGCACCCGTCGCGGCGGATCAGCGCGTGCGCGCCGCATTCGGGACACTTGCGCCCCGACATGGCCGACGACGTCGGCGCGGCCGGCGTCGCCAGCGAGATCGCCGCCTCGCCGCCGCGGCGCGCGATGATGTTCTGGATGGCATAGGCCATCGCGGCGACTTCCGAGTCGTGCCAGAGCGGGACATCCTGGCCATCGGGCCGCGTGTACGTGCCCAGCCGGACCGGCCCGCGATCCCAGGCGACCTTGCGCATGTCGGCCAGCGCGCGTTCCAGGAAGCCGCCTCGCGCGGCGAGCGAAAGGAGCCGCATGCTCGACGTGATCCACTGCTGCGACTCGTGGCTCTGCCCCACCGGCATGAAGAATTCGATGGCGCGTTCGCGTCCGTCGGGCAGCGGCAGGAAGGACACGACCAGGTAGAGGCCCTGGCGCCCCTGCTGCGTCCAGTATTCGATCTTCTCGACGACGGCGGGCAGGCTGCCCTGCGGGCGGCGCTCGATGACCGAGCGCATGGCATCGGCCGCGCCGTCGCTCGCGCTAGCGCCCTCGGGACTGGCGCTCGCTGCCAAAGCCGGCGCCTCGAGCACCGCGCCGAGAATGTCGTTGGGCCGGTACGTCGCGAGGCCCTTCAGCCCCGCCTGCCAGGCTTCGGTGTAGAGCCCCTTGAAGTCGTCGTACGGATACGACTCGGGCACGTTGACCGTCTTGGAGATGGCCGAGTCGACGAAGGGCTGCACCGCCTGCATCATCGCCAGGTGGTCCGAGGCACGCATGTCGAGCGCGGAGACGAAGGCCGGCGGCAGCTTCGTGACGTCCCCGCCCAGCGCGCGATAGAGGCGGTACGCCGCGTCCTCGACCTCGTACTCGGCCATGCCGCCATCGGCTTCGCGCTTGCGTCGCCGGTAGGTCCAGGCGAACGCGGGCTCGATGCCGTTCGACGCGTTGTCGGCGAAGGCGAGGCTCACCGTGCCCGTGGGCGCGATGGACAGCAGGTGGCTGTTGCGGATGCCGTGCTCGCGGATGGCATCCTTCAGTGGCTCGTCGAGCCGGCTCGCAAAGGTGCCGGGTTCGAGGAAGCGCGCCGCGTCGAACACCGGAAACGGCCCCTTCTCGCGCGCGAGTTCCACCGATGCGGCATAGGCGGCATCGCGCATGCACCGCGCGATGCGCGCGGCGGCCTCGCGTCCTTCGGGCGCGTCGTAGCGCAAGCCGAGCATCACCAGCGCGTCGCCGAGCCCCGTGAAGCCCACGCCGATGCGCCGCTTGGCCATGGCCTCCTGCCGCTGCTGCGGAAGCGGCCAGTGCGTGAGCTCGAGCACGTTGTCGAGCGCGCGGACCTGCACCGACACGGCGCGTGCGAAACCGTCGAAGTCGAATGTGGCCGTGCCGCCCGTGTCGAAGGCGTGCCGCACGAAGCGCGTGAGGATGACCGGGCCGAGGTCGCAGCAGCCATAGGGCGGCAGGGGCTGTTCGCCGCAAGGATTCATCGCCGCGACGCGCTCAGCATACCGCAGGTTGTTGTCGCGGTTGACCGTGTCGATGAACACCACGCCCGGCTCCGCGAAGTCGTAGGCGGAGCGCATGACGGCGTCCCACACCTCCGAGGCCGGCAGCGTGCGGTAGATCCAGATCCCATCGGCACGGCGGTGCGCGCCCTTGTCCTTGAGCGCCGCGCCCGGCTCGGCGCGGTGGGTCAGCGACCATTCGCCGCCCGCCTGCAGCACGCGCATGAACTCGTCGGGCACCGCCACCGACACGTTGAAGTTGTTCCAGCGGCCCGGCGTGCGCTTGGCCGTGATGAACTCCAGCACGTCGGGATGGTCGATGCGCAGCACGCCCATCTGCGCGCCCCGCCGCGCGCCCGCGCTCTCGACCGTGGCGCAGGAGCGGTCGAACACGTCCATGTAGCTGCACGGCCCCGAAGCCAGCGACGCGGTCGCCCGTACTTCCGCGCCGCGCGGGCGGATGCGCGAGAAGTCGTAGCCCACCCCGCCGCCGCGGCGCATGGTTTCCGCCGCTTCGCGCAAGGCCTCGTAGATGCCGGGATAGCCCTCGTCGTCGATACCCTGGATGCTGTCGCCCACCGGCTGCACGAAGCAGTTGATGAGGGTCGCGTCGAGCCCCGTGCCGGCGGCGCTCATGATCCGGCCCGCGCCGATCGCACCGGCCTGCAGGTTGGCGAGGAAACGGGCCTCCCAGGGCGCGCGGTCGTTCTCGCGCTCGACGCTCGCGAGCGCCCGCGCGACGCGGGCAAACAGGTCCTGCTCGGACGCTTCGGCGCCCTTGAGGTACTTCTCGCGCAGCACGTCCAGCCCGATCGCCTGCGGGGGCAGCACGGGGAGGGCGGCAGAGTCGGGTTCGCGCTTCATGAACACAAGGATAGGCGCTTCTCCTGCCCGAAGCGCGCCGCTACCTGCCAGCGTACTGTCAGCAGGGTCATGCGGGAAAGCCCTGTGCCGCCCGGCGGTTGTACGGCCGGGCTGCGCGCTAGCATGCCCGAATGCTTACCCTCTACCATTCCCCCATCAGCTGCTCCCAGGCGTCGCGTCTCGCCCTCGACTTCGCCGGCGCCGAGTTCCGCGAAGTCAAGGTCGACCTGAAGACCAACGAGCAGCGCACCCCCGCCTACCTCGCGATCAATCCCAAGGGGCGCGTGCCGGCGCTCGCGACCGACCGGGGCGTCATCACCGAGACGCCGGCCATCCTGCTGTACATCGCGCAGACCCATCCGGGCGCTGGGCTCGCGCCGCTGGACGATCCTTACGCGCTGGCGAAGATGAACGAGTTCAATGCCTACCTGTGCTCGACGGTGCACCCCGGCCATGCCCATCGCACGAGGCCTGAACGCTGGGCCGACGATGCGGCCGCGCAGGATGCGATGCGGGCGAAGGCGCCGTCGAACATGGCGAGCTTCTTCGCCTATATCGAGAAGGATCTGGTGAAGGGGCCGTGGGTGATGGGCGAACAGCTCACGGTGAGCGATTTCTACGTCTTCACCATCTCGGGCTGGCTGGCCTCCGGCGGCATCGACGTCGAGGATTTCCCCAAAGTGGCCGAGTTGCGCCGCCGGATGGCGAAAGACCCGCGCGCTGCGCGGGTCCTGGCGGATAGCTGACGAAGTGCGTTGAAGGGCTGCGCGTCAGACGCGGCGGCGGCCCGCCACCAGGCCGTAGATCACGAGCAGCACGATGGCGCCGATGACCGAGGCGATCCAGCCGGCCGCTTCGCCGGCGGTATAGAGACCCATCGCCTGGCCGGCGAAGCGCGCGAGGAACGCGCCGGCAATGCCGAGCAGCGTCGTCATGATGAGGCCCATGCGGTCGTTGCCGGGTTTCAGCGCCCGCGCGATCAGGCCGACGATGAATCCGATGACGATGGTTCCGATGATGGACATGTGAGGGGCTCCCTGTGTGTTGCTGATGTGGGAGCCATCCTAGGCCATCGGTTGCGCGCCAGCCTGTAGGCGTGCGCGGAAAGGCCGCGTCAGGCCGCTTCGCGCGCCGAATCGAGCCGGGCCTGCGCTTCGCGCTTGCCGAGGGTGCGCAGCTCGGCGATCGCGGCCATCTGGCTCGCACGCGGGCGCGCCTTGCCGGTCTCCCACTTGTAGATCGATTGGCCCGTCACTCCGACGAGCGTTCCGAAAGCCTCGGCCGAGAGCCCCAGGCGCTTGCGGTGGGATGCGAGTCCCTTCGCGCTGAAGCGCCGGGCTTCGCCGGCCGGCTCCTCTTCCGCCGGGTTCTGGCGGGGGGAAGGCTTGCCCAGCGACTTCACCTGGCGCTGCAGCGTGGCGATCTCACGCTTCAGGCTGGCGATCTCGGAGCGATATCGCGCGGTTGCCTTCTTGAGGGACTCGGTCTCGCCGCGAACTTCCTTCCGGGCAAGGCGAGCTATTTCGTTTTTGAGCAGAGTAGCGAAATTTGGCATAAGTGCCGCATTGTGCTCCCTGTTGCCGGGCAAGCCTGTTTCGCAGGCTTCGAGGGGCGCGAAAGCAGGGCGCGAAAGCCGGGCGCGCGCGCCTGCTGCGCAGTGCCGCTACCGCGCGTTGCGCGCGAACTCAGGCAGCGCCCATTCGACGCGCCCGATCCGAGAGTTCCTGCTGGCGCAGAAGAATGCGCGGGACGTCCGGGTGCAGCGGATTGATCTCCCGCAGGGCCCAGCGGTAGAACGCCTGGGCGAACGTCAGATGGATCAGGTTCAGGATTTTCATGACGCTATGGTGCTCACCGCGCCACCGCGGGCTTGTGAGGCCGGGACGCGAAGGGAAGTCGGCTCACCGTCCTCGCCCGCTGTCGGACAAAGGCACACCCGGTGCGGCGCGTTTATTTCCGGTTGTAGGAATCGGCCTGCATGGCCGCGGGCGAGATGACCCGATACTTCTCCGATGACCGCCGTCCAGCGCAACAACGCCCACGTCGAGGGCAGCGGCCCTCCGATGATCTTCGTCCATGGTTTCGGATGCGACCAGAACATGTGGCGGTTGCTCGCGCCGCACTACCGGGAACGCTACCGCACGATCCTGATCGACCTGACGGGCAGCGGGCAGTCCGACCTTGCCGCGTACGACCGGAAGCGCCACGCCACGCTGCAGGGCCATGCGCAGGACGTCTGCGAGGTGCTGCGCGAGGTTGCCGGCGGCGAGCCGGCCGTGTGCGTCGGCCATTCGGTGAGCGCGATGATCGGGCTGCTCGCGAACGTGCAGGCGCCCGAGCTCTTCCGCAGCCAGGTGATGGTGGGGCCGTCGCCCTGCTACGTGAACGACGGCGACTACTTCGGCGGCTTCGAGCGCAGCGACATCGAGGCGCTGCTCGAAACCCTGGAGAGCAATTACCTCGGATGGTCGAGCAACATGGCGCCGGTGATCATGGGCGCGCCCGAGCGGCCGGAGCTCGCGCAGGAGCTCGCCAACAGCTTCTGCCGCACCGATCCCGAGATCGCGAAGCATTTCGCCCGCGTCACCTTCCTGTCTGACCATCGCGCGGACCTGGCCCGGCTGCAGGCGCCGACGCTCGTCCTGCAATGCAGCGACGACGTGATCGCGCCGGTGGCCGTGGGCGAATACATGGCGAAGCACATTCCGCGCTGCACGCTGCGCATCATCCAGAACGTGGGCCACTGTCCGCACCTGAGCGCCCCGAGCGCGAGCGTGGCCGTCATCGACGAATTCCTCGCCGCGGCCGGCTCGGACTGAGGACCCGGATGGATACGACCCCGCCGCCGGGGACGCAACTCCTCTACGACGCCGCGCCGTGCGGCCTGCTGCTCGCCGGCGCCGACGGCGTCATCGTCCATGCCAATGCCACGGCCTGCCGGCTGCTCCAGTACGAGTGCGACGAGCTCGTCGGCCAGCGGCGCTTCACCGACCTGCTAACCATGGGCGGGCGCATCTTCCACCAAACGCACCTTGCGCCGCTGCTGCGCATGCAGGGCTCCGTGGCGGAAGTGAAGCTGGAGCTGCGCCGCAAGGACGGATCGAGCGTGCCCGTGATGGCGAACATCCGCGAATCCGCCTACGAGGGACGGCTCTATCTGCATGCGGCCGTGATCGTCGCCGAGGACCGGCACAAGTACGAGCGGGAACTGCTGCTGCAGCGCCAGCGCGCCGAACAGCTGCTGGCGCAGCACGAGCGCGACCAGCTCGATCTGGCGGCGACCCGCGCGCAAGCCGAAGACCGGGCGCTGGTCGCCGAGCACATGGTCGGCATCGTGAGCCACGACCTGCGCAATCCGCTCTCGACGATCCAGATGAGCGCGACGCTGCTGGGCATGGGCCAGCTCACCGAGCAGCAGCGCACCGTGCTTGCGCGAATCACGCGCTCCGTGCAGCGGTCGGAGCGGCTGATCTCGGACCTGCTCGATTTCACGCAGGCGCGCCTGGGCGGCGGCATCAAGGTCGCTCCCGCCGAGGTCGACCTGCACCAGGTCGCGGCGGATGCGGTGGGCGACCTGCGCGCGGCCTTCGCCGAGCGCGAGATCGTGCATCGCGGCGAGGGGCCCGGGCAGTGGCACGCGGATGCGGACCGCGTCGCGCAGGCGCTGGGCAACCTCGTGGCCAATGCCGTGAACTACGGCGACCCGTCGAGGCCGGTCACGGTCACCACCGCGGGCGGCGAAGGCGGCTTCACCCTTTCCGTCCACAACGAAGGCCCGCCCATTCCGGCCGAACAGGCCGCACGCCTGTTCGAGGCGATGGTGCGCGGCGACGCCGCGACCGGCAGCCGCGGCGTCGGCCTCGGCCTCTACATCGTGCGCGAGATCGCCCGCGCGCACGGCGGCAGCGTGGACGTGGATTCCGCGCAGGACCGGGGAACGACCTTCCGCCTGCGGCTTGCCGCGCGCGACGGGCCGGCCGCGGATTCGCCCGCAGCGTAAAGGTAGCGTGGCCGGCGCGGGCGGCCGTTGCCCCGGCCGCGGCAGCGCGACAGTCGCAGTGAATTACATTGCGGAACATGAACAACGCCCAAGGATCCGCGAACGGATGAGGACCATACGACTGCAACTGCGCTTCCTGGTGCCGCTGATCGCCATACTGGTGGGCGCGGCCTACCTCGCGCTGCCCCTCATGGACAAGCTGACGCTGCGCTGGTTCGCGCGCGACCTCCAGTTGAGGGGCTCGCTCGTGGCCAATGCGCTGTCCGATTCCGTCGCGGACGCGCTGCCCGAGACGCGCGGGCGGCGCCTGCAGACGCTATTCGACCGCGCGGTGCAGGACGAGCGCCTCGTGGCGATCGGGTGGTGCTCGCCGCAAGACGTCATCGTGCGGCGCACGACGCTGTTTCCGGCCAGCCTCGACTGCCGGTCCGCGTCCGCGACCGCCGCCGGGAAGGAACCGACGCTGCGCATCGCGGGCGGGCCCGTGCTCGTCACCGTGCATCCGATCGCCGGCGAGGCCGGGCCGGCCGGCTCGCTGGTGATCATGCACGACCTCAGCTTCATCGAGCGGCGCAGCCAGGACACGCGCCAGTACCTCATCGTGCTGATCGCGGGCCTCGGCGCGGCGATCGCGCTGGTGACGGTGATCGTCGCGCAACTCAGCTGGCGCGGCTGGGTGTCCGGCGCGCGCGCGCTGCTGCGCGGCGAGGGCCTCGTGCGCCCGCTCGTGCCGCCGTCGCCCGAGCTGGAGCCGCTCGCCGCCGAATTGCGCGAACGCCTGCGCGACCTCGACGACGAATACCGGCGGACGCAGGGGCCGAACGCGGAGTGGAATCCGCAGCGGCTGCAATCGCTGCTGCGCACCCAGCTGCGCGGCGACGAGGTGATCGTGGTGTCCAACCGCGAGCCCTACCTGCACGAGCGCGACGCGGACGGCGGCATCGTCGTGCGCCGTCCCGCGAGCGGCCTCGTCACCGCGGTCGAGCCGGTGATGCGTGCGTGCTCCGGCACCTGGATCGCGCATGGCAGCGGCACGGCGGACCGCGAGGCCGTGGACGCGCAGGACCGCGTGGCACTGCCGCCCGGCGATGCCGACTACATGCTGCGGCGCATCTGGATCACGCCCGAGCAGGAGCAGGGCTATTACTACGGCTTCGCCAACGAAGGGCTCTGGCCCCTGTGCCACGTGGCGCACGTGCGGCCGGTGTTCCGCGAGTCGGACTGGGAGCGTTATCGCGAGGTGAACCGGCTCTTCGCCGATGCGGTGGTGGCCGAGGCGCGCAGCGACGACCCCGTCGTGCTGGTGCAGGACTACCACTTCGCGCTGCTGCCGGCGATGGTGCGCGAGCGGCTGCCGCGCGCAACCATCATCACGTTCTGGCACATCCCCTGGCCCAACCCCGAGAGCTTCGGCATCTGTCCGTGGCGCACCGAGATCCTGGAGGGCATGCTCGGCAGCACGATCCTCGGCTTCCACACGCGCTACCACTGCAAGAACTTCATCGAAGGCGTGGACCGCTACCTCGAGGCGCGCATCGAGCACGAGCACTCCAGCATCAGCTTCCGCGGCGAGCAGACGCTGGTGGAGAGCTATCCGATCTCGATCGAGTGGCCGGGCGCCGAGACGCAGCAGGCCTGGGCGGACCCGGCGACGTGCCGCAGCGAGGTCTATGCGCGCCTCGGCATTCCGGCGGACCACCGGCTCGCCGTCGGCGTCGACCGCTTCGACTACACCAAGGGCATCCTCGAGCGCATCAATGCCGTCGAGCGCATGCTGGAGAAACACCCCGAGTGGGTGGAGCGCTTCACCTTCGTGCAGGTCGCCGCGCCGTCGCGCAGCGCACTCGACGAGTACCGCGTGTTCCAGGAGCGCATCCAGGCCGCCACGCAGCGCGTCAACACGCGCTTCGCGCGCGCGGGCGGCGACGTCGTGCGGCTGCTCGCGCAGCACCACGAGCACGAGCAGGTCAACCAGCTCTATCGCGCGGCCGACGTCTGCCTCGTGACGAGCCTGCACGACGGCATGAACCTCGTGTGCAAGGAATTCGTCGCCGCGCGCGACGACGAGCGCGGCGTGCTGATCCTCTCGCGCTTCGCGGGCGCGGCGCGCGAGCTGCCCGAAGCGCTGATCGTCAACCCGTACCACGTGGAGGAGACCGCGGACGCGCTGTACCAGGCGATCACGATGTCGGCGGCGGAGCAGCGCGAGCGCATGGCAAGCCTGCGCAGCACGGTCCGCGAGTTCAACGTGTACCGCTGGGCGGGGCGCATGCTGACCGACGCCGCGCGCTGGCGGCTGCGTCAGCGGGTGAACGAGCGGGTGCAGCGGGGGAGCGCGGGCTGAGGCGGACCATAATCGGAACATGTACACACCTTGCCCCACACCGCGCAGCCAGGCGATGGCCGACCGGGTTGAAGCCTTCGTTCGCGACGTTGTGATCCCCTACGAGACCGACGCACGCTGCACGCCTCACGGTCCGACCGAAGAACTCGTCCTCGAACTGCGGGCCAAAGCGCGCGCCGCGGGCGTCCTGACGCCGCACATTCTCGAAGACGGCCAGCACATGAGCCAGCTCGAGACGGCCGCCGTGCTCAAGCGCTCGGGTCTGTCGATGCTAGGCCCCATTGCCGTCAACACCGCCGCGCCGGACGAGGGCAACATGTTCCTCATGGGCCGCATCGGCACGCCTGCGCAGAAGGCGCGCTTTCTCGAGCCCGTCGTCGCGGGCGAGGGGCGCTCCGCGTTCTTCATGACGGAACCGGCGGAAGAAGGCGGTGCAGGGTCCGATCCGTCCATGCTCATGACCACGGCGGTGCGCATCGACGGCGGCTGGCGCATCGACGGCCGCAAGACCTTCATCACCGGCGCACAGGGCGCCCGCGTGGGCATCGTCATGGCGCGCACGGGCGAGGCGGGCAAGAACAAGGCGACGATGTTCCTCGTGGACCTGCCGAACCCCGCGATCCGCGTCGAGCGGGTGCTCGACACGATCGATTCGAGCATGCCCGGCGGCCACTCGCTCGTGGCGATCGACAACCTGCGCGTGAACGACGACCAGGTACTCGGCGAGGCCGACGAGGGCTTCCGCTATGCGCAGATCCGCCTCGCGCCCGCGCGCCTGTCGCACTGCATGCGCTGGCTCGGCGTCGCCACGCGCGCCCAGGAGGTGGCGACCGCCTATGCATGCACCCGCAAGGCGTTCGGCAAGCCGCTCATCGACCACGAAGGCGTGGGCTTCATGCTCGCCGACAACGCGATCGACCTGCAGCAGTCGGCGCTGATGATCGACTGGTGCGCGGGCGTTCTCGACACCGGCTCGCTCGGCAACGTCGAGAGTTCGATGGCCAAGGTGGCCGTGTCCGATGCGCTGTTCCGCGTGGCCGACCGCTGCGTGCAGGTGATGGGCGGCACCGGCGTCTCGAAAAGCACGATGGTCGAGCAGTTCTTCCGCGAGATCCGCGCCTTCCGCATCTACGACGGCCCGACCGAAGTCCACAAGTGGTCGCTGGCGAAGAAGCTCAAGC
Organism: Ramlibacter sp.; assembly: GCF_050250995.1. Lineage (GTDB taxonomy): Bacteria > Pseudomonadota > Gammaproteobacteria > Burkholderiales > Burkholderiaceae_C > Ramlibacter. The sequence goes on along the minus strand of NZ_JBFWNP010000048.1, from coordinate 4,258 downwards.
GGACGGCGATGGGGCACGGCGACTCGTGAGCACCGGGCGCGCGCCGGAAGGCGAACATGTCGGCGTGGCCTTTTCGGCGCCGATTCGGGAACCCGGGTGCGGCGGCAGACTATGCGTCCGTACCGGCCTTCGCGATCGGAATCGTCACCGGGGACTTGGCGTCCGAGGCGAATGCCGACAGCGCACGCTCCAGCCCGGCGCGGCTCGGCTTTTCAACGAACACGCATTGCTTGCCCGTGCGCTTGCAGTGGTCCTTCACGCGCCAGTAGGCGCCGTGGCTGATGCAGCCGGTCTGGCAGATCACCAGGTCGGCGGTCTCCAGTGTCGCATCGAGCTGGGTGGCGCTTTCTTCCTCGCCGCCGTCGTGATGCAGGAAGCGCGCGCCGATGCTTTCGATGAGCCGACGATAGACCGGCACGCTCGCCTGCCGTCCGCCCACGCAGAGCACGGCGCGATCGTCCAGGCGCGGCAGCCTCGGCAGGGGTAAGTCGCCGGCCTCCGCGGTTTCGCGCAAGCGCAGCAGGTTGCGCTCCGCAGCCTCGGCGCGCGAAGTGGCCCGTTCGGCCTCCTGGTGTTTGCGCAGCAGGCTTCGCTCGAGTTCATGGATGCGCGCGGCCTGTCGCTCCAGGTTGCGCGACAGCTCGGCGCGTTCGCGCAGGTCCGGGACCGCTGCTTCGAGCGTGCGCAGCTCCTCGGCCTGGCAGGCGAATTCGGTGTCGCGACGGATCAGTTGGACGCGCACCTGCAGGAGTTCGGCCTCCGCCGCTTCGTGCGTGCGCCGATATCCGGCCTGCGCTTCCGTGGCGCGCCTCTGCACGGCGGCCAGTTCTCGCGCGAGCACGAGATTTTCCTCCACGACCTCGTCGAGTTGCCGCAGGCTCGCGCGATTGGCGCTTCCAACCTGGTGCTGCAGCATGTGGATGTCGCGCAGCACGAGCTCGCTCACCGCTTCGTCGCATCGGGCGTGCGTGAGCGTGGCCCAGAGCGTACCGGCCAGCTCGCTGCCGGAGCGGTTCGCGATCCACCACGCGGTCAGCGCCTGCGCGGTCTTGTTGACCGAGCACGCCTTCACCTGGAGCACGTAACGCGCGTCCAGCTCGCGCTGCATCGCCTCGGACACCGGACCGCGCTGGCGGCATTCGGAAATCGCGTTGCAATGGAGTTCGTAGTCGTCGCCGATCGGCTGGCCGCCGAGCGCCTTGGCGGCCAGCTTGCGCAGCGTGCCGATCGGCAGACAAGCGCCGACGACGGGGCAGTGCGAGTGCGAGGGAAGTTCCCACAGCCGGCGGCGCCGGGAACCCGCGTTCGCCGGAATCGATCTCGGGTTGTCATGGTCGCACATGGGAGTCCTTTCAGGGTGAAGCGGGCCGGCGTTGCGTGCCGGCCTCATGGGGGGAGGGCGCGGCGGCCCTCGCGGGTTCGCAGAACACCAGGCGATTGCCCTGCGGGTCGCACAGGGTGAATTCCCATTGGCCCCATGCGCGCAGCGCCGGAGCGTCCTCGACCAGTGCCGAACGCGCGCGGCGTGCGATGTGCGCGTGCAGTTCGAACACCTCTTTCTCGCCGCACGGCAACGCGACACGGCAGCTGCGGGCCTTCAAGCCTTCGCGTTGCCATAGCTGAATTCGCGCCGAGCCCAGCCCCATGAACGCCACCACGCCGGGACGCATTGCACGAGCTCGAAGCCGAGCGTGTGTCGATAGAAATCGATCAAGGTGCGCAAATCGGATGCATGGGCCAGCGGCACGGCCATCGGGGGGACACCAGCCATGGTCAGTGCAGGTGGCGCTGCGCCGCGCTCGCCAGTTCGTCGTCGGCGCGTTGGGCAGGGATCTCGCGCTCGTGCAAGGTGCGCCAATGCGACTGCAGGACCTGCAGGACATGCTGGAACTGCGACGACAGGCAGGCGTGCGAGAGCAGCTCGTCGAGGTTCGCGACGATCTTGTTCGCCATGGCCTCACGAGCGTGGTCGCACGCGGCTTCGGCATGCCCCGTCATGAGGGCGAGCGTGCCGGCCAGGAGCGCCTCGGTGCAGGGGAGCTGGTATTCGAGCGGATCGGACATGGGTTCGGAGAGTGGCAGAACGGGATTTCAGTATAAATGCGAATCATTCTCATTGACAATAAGATTCATTCGCATTCAAATGCTCAGCTTCCCGCCGAAGCGCTGAGGCCATTCCCCGGCCAAACCGCATCGGCGCTCTGAAATCCATCACTCGCGAGGCTCGCATCGTGTCGAAACGCTCCACCGCCCGAAAGGGCGCGCCCTCCCATTCCCTTCGCGCCGTGGCGCTCGCCGCAGCCTTCGCCTGCCTGCCGGTTGCCGCGCAGACGCAGGAGCCCGTCACGGGAGGGCGACTCAAGGAGGTCGTGATCAGCGGCTCGCGCAGCGAACAGGAAGCCGACGACTTGCCGGCCAGCAACGACGTGATCGGGCGCCGTCGACTCGAGGAGCGCCAGGTGCGCAACATCCGCGACCTGGCACGCGAGGTGCCCAACATGACGGTCCAGCGCAGCCCCGCGCGGTTCACGCTGGCAGGGCAACCCGCCTTCGGCCGCGACCGCAACGCAGGCTTCAACCTCCGCGGCCTCGACGGCAACCGCGTGCTGATCCTCAGCGACGGCATCCGCCAGCCGCGCAGCTACATCTTCTCGGCGAACGCGTTCGGACGCGACTACCTCGATGTCGGTCTCATCCAGCGCGTGGAAGTGGTGCGCGGCGCGGCGTCCGCGCTGTATGGCTCCGACGGCCTGGGCGGCCTCGTCAACTTCATCACCACGCAACCGGGCGACCTGCTGCAGCGGGGACGCGACTTCGGCGGGACTGCGAGTGTCGGCTACGACGGGGACGACGGCGGCTGGCGCACGGGCGCGACGCTCGCCGGGCGCTTCAGCGACTCGGCGCAATGGCTGGTGGGTGCCACGGTCGGCCGCGCGAGCGCGCTCGATAACCAGGGGACGAACGACGCGGCGAACGTCGACCGCACGACGCCCAACCCCGAGAACGCGCGCAACCATTCGCTGCTCGGGAAGATCCTCCTGACGCCCGGCGGCGGACAGCGCCACACGTTCACTCTCGAACACGTGGACAAGCACGCCGACTACAACCTGCTGTCCAACATCGCCAAGCCGCCCCTGGCCGCCACGTCGACGGTCGCCGCGAATGCGTTCACCGATCAGCGACGAACACGTGGGACTTGGGACGGGCGATGGAAGCCCGCGCATGCGCTGGCCGACGACCTGCAGGCCGTGCTGAGCTGGCAGGACGCCGATGCGCGCGAGTACAGCTTCGAGGACCGCAACACGTCGCCCGACCGCATCCGCGACACGACCTACCGCGAGCGCACGGCGCAGGCGAACCTGCAAGCGTCGAAGACCTGGAACATGTCCGGCGGCTGGCTGCAGAAGCTCACCTACGGCATCGACCTCGCACGCACCGACGTGCGCAACCTGCAGACCGGGCTGACACCGGCCGCGGGCGAAACGTTTCCGCTGAAGCGCTTCCCCGATACGCGCGAATCGAGCACGGCCGTGTACGTGCAGGACGAAATCATGAGTGACCACTGGGTGATCACGCCCGGCGTGCGCATCGACCGGTTCTCGCTCGACGCCTCGCAGGACGGCTTCTCGCCGCCGGCCACGACGCCCGCGGCATCGCTGTCGGGCTCGGCGACGTCGCCCAAGCTCGGCGTGCTGTACCGCGTCACGCCGATGTGGAGCGTCTTCGGCAACTACGCCCACGGCTTCAAGGCGCCGAACGCGGGCCAGGTCAACGCGTTCTTCGAGAACCCGACCTTCTTCTACAAGGCCATTCCGAACCCCAAGCTCAAGCCGGAGAAGAGCCGCACTTTCGAGCTCGGCCTGCGCGGGCGGCTGGCCTCGTTCGACCTCGACGTGGCCGCGTTCGCCGGCCGCTACCGCGACTTCATCGAGGAGCAACAGCAGGTGTCCGGCGCCGGCGTGGCGGGCAACCCCACGATCTTCCAGACCGTGAACATCGGCAACGTGCGCATCGCCGGCTTCGAGGTCAAGGGCGATGCGCGCTGGGGCACGTTCGCCGGCGGAAAGCTGTCGACGCCGTTCGCCTACGGCCGCGCGAGCGGCAAGGACACGAACACCGGCCGGCCCGTCAATTCCGTCAACCCGTCCCGGCTGAATGCGGGGCTCAAGTTCGACGCCGAAGTGTGGGCCGTGCGCCTCGACGCGACGCATTGGGCGGCGAAGAAGGCTTCGGACATCCACAGCGCCGGACTCGTCAC
>NZ_JBFWNP010000047.1:0-41579 GCF_050250995.1 Ramlibacter sp. | reverse complement strand
AGGCAGGTGGGAAGCGCTTTGTGGCGCGACGCATCCTTTCCTCACCGAGGCGGACCAGGCGCTGCCTGCGTTGACCACGCTCTCCGGAGCGGGCCAGTCCCAGGTGGACGTTTGGCTCTCTCAACCGCTGCCTGGCTTCTCGACGCCTCTGTGGGGCTTCGACGGGGCGTGCATATACCTGCGCCAGCCCGAGGGCATTTGGAAGTTCGAAGCGCCCAGTTTGGCCGGCGTCGAAACCCTGATGATTTGCCAGAATGGAAAGCCCGGCGCTTCGGGAGGACTGGGCCTCGACGTCAAATGGCTGGCGGTCCCCAGCGGCTGGCGCGATGGCGAAGATGGGCCGCTGGCCGCTCGCGCATTGGACGAGGCGAGGCGTCCCCCCGCCGGTTGCCCGTCCATCGCGACGGAGGCGTGGTCGCTGCCCCGCATCCTGGACCATTCGGCCCAGCGGACGCTCGTGGACGCGGGCGAGGCGCTCGGCGAGCCTCCCGCCCGAATCTGGTCGCAAGATGGATGGCTCTTGGCTGCCGAAGATGGCGGCCGAGTCGTCGCGTTCGACCTTGCCGCCCACCGCCACGCGCGTGCGGCGCTCGAGGAAGGCAAGCTCTGGCTGCGCTTCCATGGCCCTTGGCTGGGATCGTTCGAGGTCCGCGCGAGCCGCTGATCACATGCGCGGCTTCGGCTGTTTCGCGTGGAACGGCTGACCCGCGACCGCGCTAAGCGCCTCGTCGACTTCGTCCCCGTGGCGCATGGTCCGCAAGATGTCAGCCGCGCGCGCCCAAAGCAGGGGGATCGCGTCCATCTCTCCCAGCTGCGCCGCCACGACTTCCCTCATCGCCTCGGAGATCAAGTAAGCGTCTGCTCCGGAGCGCGCTTCGTCGTCCGATCGCAGCGCGAGCAGATCGCTGGCGACCTCCGGCCAGCCCAACCCGAGCGCGCGAGCCGCGTCGAGGCATCTGACGTCGGCGCGCAGCTCGCTGACGATGTCCGCCGCTCGCGCGACTTCCGGAACCATTACTTGCCGCGAGGGATAGGTGGCCGCAAGCAGATTGGCCAAGTCGCGCCACGGCTGCGACATGCCTGGCTCCATGCCCTGCGCGAACCCGGACCCCAGCACCTCGAAGCGCGCGCCGCATTCCCGCGCGCGCGCCCATTCGGAGCAGTGGAACGTCTCGTGCGCAAGCAACAACGTGGCAATTGAGACGTCGTCGTAGCCCAGCGTCGAGAAGTGCGCCGCCGCGGGCGAGGCCATGGCGTCCAGCCCGAAAGCCACCGCGACTGAGCCAAAGCCGCCAGGGGCGCGCGATTCGGTCGTGCGAGTCTCGACTTTGTCGCCGGTCACGATTTTGGATGGTCGCTGCGGCGCTCGGCTCCTCCGGCCACCAGCCGCGAAGCTTCGCTGCCGCTTGCGACAACGTCGCCCGCAGCGCGACGCGGCGCGGGTCCGACGCCGACTGTGGGTCGTGCTCTATGCGTGGAATTCGCGCCAATGCCGCCTCCTAGATCCATTCTCCCGCGCGTTCTCGCGGCGAGCAACGCGCCCGCCTGTCGGCGCGTCGGCAGCTCCTCGTCCAGCGCGATCCGCTTGCCGGCCCATCCAGGAAGACATCAACGGGAGAAGGCGCATGAGCCGAAGCGAAGCGACGGGTTCGAAGCGGCGCCGTCAGGAAGACCAGCTGGATCCAGGAACGGAGACCCCGGATTCGTTCTGGGCTGACATGGACCCGGACGGCTCCATGTCGGAGCGCCCGGACTACTGGCGCGACCTGCCGCCGCCGGAGCCGCCCACCCGGCTCGCCTGGCTGCGCCACCGCGCGCGCGCTGCCGCGGACCTCCTGCGGACGCCCGCGCCCGAGCCCGATCCCTGGATGCAACCGAGGGTGCCCGAGGAGGAGTGGATCCGCCTGTCCGAGCAGGCGCTCGGGCCGCTGCCGCGCCAAGCCGACATCCCGCAGGAGCGCAAAGCGCGATCGGCTGCGCCGAACGCGCGACAGCACGCGAGAAAGCCGGTGGCTTACTCGCCCAAGGCGACCGCCGTCTGAGCCCGGCAAAGAAGAAGAACAAGGGGAGGCGACATGGCTGCCAAGGAGCGGATCGAGGGCGAGGAGGCGAAAGACCAGGCGCGCGAGCAGCCCAAGGAGCCCGCTTGGAGCGACGTGAAGTCGGACGTCGCCAAGACGCTCATCGAGGCGATGCAGAAGGGCGAGACGCCTTGGCAGAAGCCGTGGAGCTCGCAGTCCATGCGGCCTCGCAACCCCGTCACCGGCAACGCCTACAAGGGCATCAACCGCATTCTGCTATCGCTCGCTGGCGGGAACGGGCTCTGGGTCACCTACCGCCAGGCGCAGGCCCAAGGATGGCAAGTTCGGAAGGGCGAGAAGGGGGCGATGATCGTCAAGGTCGTGGAGCTCGACCCCGCCAAGGAGCAAGGCGCGGCACAGCCCGTCTCATCGAAGGATGCGAACGCGCGGCGCAACGTGATCCTGCGGCGCTACTACGTGTTCGGCGCGCACCAGATCGAGGGGATGCCGGAGCTCGAGCCGCCTGGCGAGCTCGACTTCCACCCCGTCGACAAGGCGGAGGCGGTGCTCAAAGCGATGCAGGAGCGCACTGGCTTGAAGATCAAGCACGGGGGGAACGAGGCCTGCTACGTGCCGGGGCTCGACGAAGTGCGGCTGCCCGCGAAGAAGGCCTTTAAGAGCGTCTACGACTACTATGCCGTCGCGCTGCACGAGTGCGCGCACAGCTCGCTTGCGAAGCACCGCCTGGACCGGCGAGACGCTCTGGGCAAGCGCTGGGGCGACGAGGCCTACGCTTTGGAGGAGCTTCGGGCCGAGATCGCGAGCGCGATCATGGCCTCCGATATGGGCATCCAGATGAACGGGGAGCAGCGGGCCAAGCACATGGCCTCGCACGCGGGCTACTTGCAGTCCTGGATCAAGGCGCTCTCGAAGGATCCGTCCGCGATCTTCGCGGCCGCCAAGGACGCCGAGCGCATCACCGAATACATCATGGGGCTTGAACGCCAAGCCACGGCGATGCAAGAGCACAAGGAGTGGGTGGCCGAATTCGACGCGGCCCCCTTGCGATAACGCTATGAGGGCGATCCGCTTGCGACTACTTCCTGACGTTGATGGTCAGCGAACTGCTCCTGGAACACGGCGTCGATCTCCTGGCCTAGCTCCGCGGTCAGCGGGAAGCGCACGACGCGCGCGGCCGGGTTGTTGGTGATCGCGAACAGGCCCATGTCCTTCTCCTATGCCCTAGCTCTTCTTCGCTTCGAGTATTCCATACTCGCTGAGCTGCACCACGTGCGTGATCGACAGCGCGTTGTTGATCTTGCGCCTGGTGATCAACAGGAACGTGATGCCGTCGGCGGTCTCCACCTCGTAGAAGTGGAAGCCGAACATGCCAAGCACTGGGTTGACTTGCAGGGCGTGCGTGGTCCAAAGGACAAAGAGAAGCAGTGCGGCCGCCAAGCCCCAGGCTCCCAGGTCCGCGCTGACTTCGCCTTTGAACAGGAGAGGCAGGGCGTAGGCCACGAAGAAGCCGATGACCTCCTTGTCGGCGCTCTTGGCCTTCTTGATGGTGATCGGCAGCCGTTCGAGGCGCGCGCTGGCGTTGCCCACGATCCAGAGCGCGAGCGCGCCCAGCAGCAGGCAGAAGCAGAAGGCGATGAACGCCCAGCGCAGGTTCTGCCCCTTCACGGCGAACACATAGGCCACCGATATCGACAACGGGGCGATTGCGGTGAGGGCGAAGACGACGCGGACGAGGTTGCCTAGCATCGCGCGCGGCTCCGGACGGCGAAGCGGATTGAGCTCATCGCTGCATCGTAGCGGGCGGCTCCCCGGCGGCTTCGGAGACGTGAGGCCAAGCCGCGCCCACCGGCGCGAGCCATGCCCGCGCCGCCGCCGCCGGATCCAGAATGCGAAGCCGTTCGTCGCGCCACAGGTCGACAGCGAGCTCCTCCAAAAGTGCCGGCGGCACCGTCCGCCACCTTGCCGCTAGCTCGACAGCGCAGGCCGCAATCCACTGAGAAGGGGAGTGCAGATCGTTCATACTGTATGAATATACAGGTTTGTCCAGGGCCTTGTCTTATTGCGTTTTCGTTTCGAATTTGATTAGACTGACTGTGAAATCGAAACGAGGCCCAAAGATGAATGCCACTCTCACCCATCGCAGAACCGCAAGGCCCGACCCTCTTGAATTGATCGCCGATCGCGTGAGCTCCCGCCTCAAAGTTTCACCGGCGGAGCTCGCTAGCGAGCTTCACCGACTTTTGGACGGCCCCGACTCGCGGACCGTGCGCGTGTATTTGATGTCGCACTTGGTTGAGCAAGAGACGCGAGACGTTGTCGACGTCTCGCGCGCGATCGAAGCCATGGAAGAGAAGACGCTGACCACGGAAGCGGCGGCGGAGCTGCTCGGTTGCAGCCGCCCGCATGTGGCGATGCTGATCGACGCCGGCAGGCTGCCCGGCGCGACGCGCACTGAGGGCGGCCACCGGCGCGTGCCCGAAGCGTCGGTGCTCGCGTTGAAGAAGGAACGTGACGCTGCCAAGAAGCGCGACGCGAACTATCGCGCCGCAGGCAAAGCCGCGGGCATCTACGACATCCCCGAGGAGGAATGGGTGGAGGCGGCCAAGCGTGGCCGCTAAGAAGCCCACCGCGCCGATCCAGGTCTATGGCGTGTTGGACGCCAACGCGCTTCTGCCTCCGCGGCTCTCCGACGTTCTCTTCGACCTTCAAGGAGCGGGCCTCTACAAGGCTCGCTGGTCGGAGGAGATTGAAAAGGAGTTCCTCAGGAACTGGGGCAGCGTGGTGGTCAAAGACCAAGCGGTGGACGCTCGCCAGTTGAAGAAGGGCGCGCAACACCGGCTCGACTGCTACCGGGGAGTGACGGAGGAATACGAGATCATGGGCCACCTCAGGCCCGAGATCCTCTCGAAGGTGCCCGCCGAGGTGCAAGCCAACGACAAGCACGTGGCGGCTGCCGCGCTTCAACTTCGCGCGGCGCTCGACGAAGAGGGCGAGTCTGGCGAAGTTTGCTTGGTGACGAACAACTTGCGGCACCTGGCCGTCGAACAGATGAAGGCGCTGGGCGTCGAGGTCCTGACGCCTGGCGCCTTCATCGACAAGTTCGCCAAGGACGACCGAACCGCCGACGCTGTTCGCAAAGCGGCCTCGGATTTGGAGGATCCCCCCTACAACCTCGATCAGCTATTGGGCGCGCTCGTGGCCCACGGCTCCAAGGCTGCCGTGAAGGAGCTCTCGAAAGCCTGGGGCGTGAAGCCAGCGAAGACGCCGGGCAAGAAGCCTGCCAAAGCGGCCGCGAAGGCAACGAGGAAGGCCGCGCCCAAGAAGTCCTGACGTCACTTCACACCGAGCGCAACCTTCAAACCCCGGGCGAGTTCGCGCGCGAGCGGCACGGCGATGGCATTGCCTGCGTGCCGCATGGCATGCCGGTGCACTTCGTGCTGCTTGGCCCACTCCGGCATCCCCTGCATGCGGGCGGCTTCTCGCGTCGTGAGCGGGCGAGCGCCTCCCCGGACTCGGAACGCGCCGGTGAAGCGGGCCTTGCCGCCGCCGGAGGCGGTGAGGGCGGGGCCCAACCCTTTGGGCGAGTAGACGCGATAGCCCTGGGACGCACGGCCGTCGATCGAGGCGACCTTGCACAGGCGGCCGACGCGCGACTCCGGCTCCTCGACTGCGTCGGTCAGCGCAGACTCCGGGATCGACGCGTCGAGCCCCGGCTCCAACACGTCCTCGACGCATGTCGTGGGCGCCACCTCCTCGGGGAACGCAACGCCCAGGATGTCGTCGACATCGAGGCCCGCTCGGGAGCACACCAAGATCGAGCGCTCGCGGTCCTGAGGCACTCCGAAGCCCTTGGCGTTGAGGGCGCGGTGCTGCACCCGGTAACCGGCTTGGAGCATCGTGTCGACGAACTCGTCGGCGTGCTTGCCGTAGTCGAGCGTCATGAACTGGCGAGCGCACTCCACGATCACCACCTTGGCGTCGATCTCGGCCACCACTCGCATGGCGTGGACGTAGGCGGCGGAGAGCTGTGGATCGGCGAAGCCGAGGCCTTTGCCGGCCGCGGAGAACGCCTGGCAGAGCAGGCCCATCGTCACGACGTCGACCTTCATCTTCGAGCAGTCGAGCGTGCAGATGTCGTCGTGCATCCTCTTCGGCTGCACGTTGCGCTGGAACACCCTGCGCGCCTCCGGGTCGATCTCGCATGCGAGCTCGATAGAGGCTCCCAGGCTCGCCAGAGCCATCGAGAAGCCGCCGTGGCCACCCGCAAAGAGATCCACGAAGGTGACGCCGCGTAGCGGAAGGGTCTCGTCGGTTTGGCGATGCTCCCTGACGGTGTCGGCCATCCACGACGTCAGCCGGTGGACCTTGTCGTCCCAAGCCTCCGTGCCCGAGGCGCGGTGCCGCTGCTCATGGATGGCGCGCAAGCCGCGGTCCATCGCTGCCTCGATCGCTTCGGAGCGCGACGCGAAACGCTTGCTCTTCAAGGCGCTAAGCGGGCGCGCGTCGAGAGGTATCGAGGCATCGCGGCAGGCCCAGATGGGCTCAGCGATCCACTCGCCCTCGACTCGGGCCGCGCGGACCTCGAATTCGATCTCGCTGCCGAATCGCATGCGGGCGAGCCGGTGGGTGGCGGCGACGATGCCGCGTTGGTTGGCGGTGGAGGCGGGGACGACCTCCTCGGCGGGACGGGTGGCGCGATCCGCGCCGGCCTGCGTCTTCTTCACTTTCGGCTCTCCGAACGGAGCCAAGGCCCACGCGCATGGCGTTGGTCCTTGGCCGTTCGGACGCCGGTTTCGAAGCGACCTCGCTCCTAGCGGCTGCGATCGGCGGCAGCCGCTCGCGGTGATTCGGGGTCCGTCCTGGAGACACAAGCTCTCCACAACCCTCGAATTTGGGCGCATGCCCATCGGGTGACCGGCTCTGCCCGCGTCGCGTTTGATGCCGCCGCTTCGCGAGGGTGTCCGCCAATTTTTCGGGATTGGTCCGGAGCCGGTGCCGGAAGTCTATGCGCGAAGGGTGTTTAGAAACCGCCTTGGCGCGGCTAGCTAGCGAGGCGCGAAAAAGTGTCCACCAAAAATCCGCCAAATCACGCAAAACCACGCGCTAAGCCGCGCCGGTGCTTGTTCGCGCCAATCATGGGCCATCATGGGCGTGTGCGCGCTCAGGTCGGGCGAGGCGGGATTGCGGCTCATTGGGCGCGATTATCCGGGGTCGGGGTACGCGAGCTTCGATTCCTGCTCGGTTCAAGGCAGCGATGCCCATAAAATCATGTTAAAGTGATATGGGGGATGGGGCTGGAGAGAGAGCTATGGTGCGAGAAATATCGCGCAAGTGGGACGTTGAGTTCCATCCCGACTTCGTGGCGGAGTTCCGAGGCATGGACGAGGAGCAGCGGGTGGCCCTTCTTGCGGCGGTCGCCGTGTTGGAGAAGTTGGGGCCAGCCGGAGGACGTCCGCTCGTCGGGACGCTGCGGAATCCGGAACATCCGAACATGAAGGAGTTGCGCTACAACGCTCACGAAAATTCGCAGGTCTGGCGGGCGGCTTTTGCATTCGACCCTCAGAAGCGTGCGATCGTTCTCGTCGCGGGCGAGAAGCAGGGCCGTGAATCGGTCAGGTTCTATGAGTTGTTGTTGAAGAAGGCCAATCGGCGACTCGAGTCGCACTTGCGCAGCCTCAGGACGCCTCTCAAGCAGGATAGGAGCGCGAAATGAATGTGAAGCTGAGGGATTTGATCGCGGAACTGACGCCCGCCGGGCGCAGGGAGGTGACACGACGTTCGCGGGAGCATCTCAAGGCCATGGAAGACGCTGCGCGTCTGGATCAGGTTCGCAAGGCCGCGAAGAAAAAGCAGAGCGAAGTTGCAGAGTTGATGGGAATTGGACAGAACGCTGTTTCGCAGCTTGAAGCCCGATCCGACGTGCAGCTTTCCACCCTGAACCGTTACGTCGAGAGCCTTGGACTTCGTCTGGAGCTCGTCGTGGTCGCCGAGAGTGGCGAGCGAGCCGTGCTCAGGAACTACAGGCCTTGGCAGTCGGAATCGCCGAAGAAGGGCACTGCGGAAGGGAGTCGCCGTACGGCAAGTGGACTTGTCGTCGAGAAGGCGCCTGGAAAATCCGCGAGGACTCGGCGCGAAAGCGCCGTAGCGGCGAAGAGCCCGAAGGGGCTGCGTGGCGCGAAGTCGAAGTCCTCAGCGTGAAGCGTGACGATGTAACGGCCGGTAGCCACGCCCTCTACGAAGGTCTCCGAAAGCGAAGATCGCAACTCATCCCTGCGCCGTTTCCTGGACAGGCAAGCGCGGATCGTTCACCTGCGCCACCTTCATCTGCGGCAGGCACGCCGGATACTCGCGCGCAAGGAATGCGATCAAGCCCTCCCGCAGCTTGCACCGCAGGTCGAACGCCTTGCCCGCATCGCCTGCGGACACCAGCACGCGCAGCTGCATCGTGCGTTCGGTGAAGTCGGTGACCTGCACGGCGAACGCACGGCGGTCCCACTCGTCCGAGGCTTCGGCGATCCGCTTCGCCTCGGCCCGCACGGCCTCCACCGGCGTCGCGTAGTCGACATGGACGAAGATCGTGCCGAGGATCTGCGAGGTGTTGCGCGTCCAGTTCTGGAACGGGTTCTCGATGAACCACTGCAGAGGGATGATGAGGCGACGCTCGTCCCAGATCCTGAGCACGACGTAGGTGCCGGTGATCTCCTCGACGCGGCCCCACTCGCCATTGACGATGAGGACGTCGTCCAGCCGGATCGGCTGCGCGAGCGCGATCTGCAACCCGGCGATCAGGTTGCTGAAGACGGGCCGCGCCGCCAGGCCGCCGACGATGCCCAGCACGCCGGCCGAGGCCAGCAGACTCGCGCCGACCTGCCGCGCCCCCGGAAAGGTGAGCAGGGCGATCGCGGTGCCGGCAATGACCGCGATCACCATGGCCGTGCGCGCGAGCACCTCGGTCTGCGTGCGGATTCGGCGCGCATGCAGGTTGTCGGCCACGGTCAGCGGGTTGCGCTCGACGATGCCGTCGGCCACGCCGCGAATCGCGCAGGCGACCAGCCACGTGAGGGCGCCGATGAGAAGCACGCCGCTCAGGTGCTGGATGCGCGCGATGTAGCGCAGGTCATCCGGCGCGGAAAGCCACACGAACTGCAGCGCCGCGAGCGGCCACGCGGCGGCGGCGGCGCCCTGCGTGGCCTCCACGATCGCGCGCAGCACGGCGCGCCCGCGCGTCACGCGCCGCAGCGCCGCGTGGACGAGGCGGTGCGCAACGCCCGCGGCGATCACCGCCGCGAGGGCGAACAGCAAGGTGAGGGTCCAGGGGTGGCCCTGCAGAAGGGCCGCGAGTTGCGAGAAGGTCATGGATTCGATGTGCAGTGGCGTGGCCGACGCGCCCGCACCGGGCCGGACGTCAGGGCGTGGCCTCGGGAGCGGGGTCGTCTTCGACCTGGGTTCCGGGACGGGTCGCGGGGTCGACGATGTTGGGTGTCGTCCGCGCCAGGTCCGTCTTCTGGGCGACGGTGGCGAACTTGCTGTACTTCTGCAGGATGTTCACGAGCTGCCCGTAGATGCGCGGGTTGCCCGCGACGCATTCGCGCTGCTCGAGGAAGTCCGCCTCGCCGGTGAAGTTGCCGATCAGGCCGCCGGCCTCGGTCACGAGCAGCGATCCCGCGGCGACGTCCCAGGGCGACAAGCCGGTCTCGAAGAAGCCGTCGGTGAAGCCCGCGGCAACATAGGCCAGGTCGAGTGCGGCCGCGCCCGGACGGCGCAGGCCGGCGGTGCGCTGCATCACGTCGGACATCATGCGCAGGTAGTGGTTGAAGTTGTCGCCGGGGCGGAAGGGAAAGCCGGTGGAGACGAGGCAGTCCTTCATCTGCGTGCGCTTCGACACGCGGATGCGCCTGTCGTTGACGTAGGCGCCGCGGCCGCGCGTGGCGGTGAAGAGGTCGTTGCGGGTGGGGTCGTAGATCACGGCCTGCTCGACGCGCCCCTTCACGAGCAGCGCGATGCTGACGCAGTAGACGGGAAAGCCGTGGATGAAATTCGTCGTGCCGTCCAGCGGGTCGATCAGCCACACATGGTCGCTCGCGGCATTGCCGTGTTCGCGGCCCGACTCCTCGGCCCAGATGCCGTGCGTGGGATACGCGCCGAGCAGGGTCTCGATGACGACGCGCTCGCTCGCATGGTCGACCTCGGTGACGAAATCGTTGACCTGCTTCTGCGAGATGCGCACCGACTCGACGTCGAGCGCGGCGCGGTTGATGATCGCGCCGGCGGCGCGTGCGGCCTTGACGGCCACATTGAGCATGGGGTGCTGGTTGGACGACATGAGTTGTGCAAGAGCTGGAGCTTCCGGGGAGGAAGCGAACACTCGTCCGGCGATGCGGCGAGTGGACAATAGCGCGATTTTACCGCCCGGGCCTGTCGGCGACCGTCGTCGATGCTGACGGCTCGCTCCTACGGGCAATTGCGTACCGATGCTTGCACGATGCCGACTCGTTTCATCCTGATCCAGACCAGCCACGCCGGCAACGTGGGCGCCGCGGCGCGCGCCATCAAGGTGATGGGCTTCGACGATCTCGTGCTCGTCGCGCCGCGCTGGCCCGACGTTCTCACGCGCGCGGAAGCCATCGAACGCGCCAGCGGCGCGGGCGACGTGCTGGAGACGGCGCGTGTCGTCGCGACGCTCGACGAGGCGCTCGACGGCGTGCAGACCGCCTGCGCCACCGTGATGACGCCGCGCGACTTCGGCCCGCCCACGCGAACGCCGCGCGAGCACTTGCCGGCGCTCGCCGCGACCGGCCAGTCCGTCGCCTTCGTTTTCGGGTCCGAGCGCTACGGCATGCGCAACGAGGACGTTTATCGCTGCCATGTCGCCCTGTCGATCCCCACGGCGCCCGACTACGGATCGCTGAACCTCGCGGCGGCGATGCAGGTCATCGCGTACGAATGGCGAAGTTGCCTGGACGCCCGGGGCGCGGCAAGCCACGAGCCGCATCCCGCGGCCGACGCGCAATCGGTCGCGGGCATGCTCAAGCATTGGGAGCAGTCGCTCGTCGACATCGGCTTCCTCGACCCTGCGGCACCCAGGAAGCTGATGCCGAGGCTCAACCAGCTCTTCAACCGCGCGCAACCGACGCCCGAGGAAATCCACATCCTGCGTGGTGTTGCCAAGGCGATGTCGGAGGCTGCAGGTAAGCGAAAAGCTTAGACTGCGCCCTGAATATGTTCCATCGCCTCCGCTCCGACATCCAGTGCATCCTCGACCGCGACCCTGCCGCGCGCAGCAAGTGGGAGGTGCTCACCTGTTATCCGGGGTTGCACGCGATCGTCCTGCATCGCGGCGCGCACTGGCTGTGGACGCACGGCTTCAAGTGGCCGGGCCGCTTCCTGTCGATGTTTACGCGCTGGCTCACCGGCATCGAGATCCATCCCGGCGCGGTGATCGGCGACCGCGTGTTCTTCGACCATGCGATGGGCGTCGTCGTGGGCGAGACGGCCGTCATCGGCGACGGCTGCACGATCTATCAGGGCGTGACATTGGGCGGCACCTCGCTCTACAAGGGCACGAAGCGACACCCCACGCTCGGGCGGGACGTCGTCGTGAGCGCGGGCGCGAAGGTGCTCGGCGGCTTCGAGGTCGGCGACGGCGCGAAGATCGGCAGCAATGCGGTCGTCATCAAGCCCGTGCCCGCCGGCGCGACCGCCGTGGGCATTCCGGCGCGCATCATTCCTTCGAAGGAAGGCACGAGCGCGGACGTGACGGGCACCGCCGGCAAGTTCGCGGCCTACGGCATCACGCTGGAGGACGATCCGCTGTCGCAGGCCATGAAGGGCCTGATCGACAACGCGACCACGCAGGAGCACCAGATCACTCTGCTGTGGCAGGCCATCGAGAAACTGTCGACGCAGTCGAAAGAGGACTGCGTGCCGCTCGGCGCGCAGACGAAGGAGTGCTTCGAGGCCGAGAAGCTGACGCAGCTGGTGGGGAAGTAGCGTTCAGCGAGCCCGGATCGCGCTCTTCGGCCGGAACGCCTTGCACACCTCGTCGTTCGTCTCGAGGTAGGGTCCGCCGATCAGGTCGATGCAGTACGGCACGGCCGCGAAGATTCCCGGCGCGACGTCCTTCAGCCCTTCCAGCGTTTCCTGGATCGCCTTCGGCTGCCCCGGCAGGTTGACGATCAGGCTCTTGCCGCGGATCACCGCCACCTGCCGCGACAGGATCGCGGTCGGCACGAATTTCAGGCTGATCTGCCGCATCTGCTCGCCGAAGCCGGGCATTTCCTTCTCGGCGATGGCGAGCGTAGCCTCCGGTGTCACGTCGCGCGGCGCGGGGCCGGTGCCCCCCGTGGTGAGCACGAGCGAGCAACCGGCATCGACGAGCTCGACGAGGGCTGCCGAGATGACGTCCTGCTCATCGGGAATCAGGCGCGGCTCGAAGGCAATGGGATTTTTCAGCGCGCGCGCCAGCCAGTCCTTCAGCGCGGGCAGCCCCTTGTCCTCATAGACGCCGGTCGATGCGCGGTCGCTGATGGAGACGATGCCGATCTTCACCGGCTCGAAGTCATTCATGGTCCTGCTGCTCCCTCACGAGCTGGAAGATTTCGCGGTAGGCGCGCCCGCGGCGCGGCACGAGGCCCTTCGATACCGATTCGGCGTCGGGTTGCGTGTCCTTGCGCGCCTGGCGGATCAGCGCGCGCAGCTGCTGCACGTCGGTCTCGGGATGCTTCGCGATCCAGTCGTGCAGCGCCTCGTCGCGCGCGATCAGGTCGTCGCGCCAGCGCTCGGCCTCGTGCAGCGCGAGCGTCTCGGCGGCCGAGCCGCCCTGCTGCTCGTCGATGGCGTCGCGGATGGCCTGGAGCTGCGCCTCGTCGAGCCCGCGCATCAGCTTGCCGACGTACTGCATCTGCCGCCGGCGGCCCTCGAAGTTGGTGATGCGGCGCACCTCCGCGAGCGCGTCGACCAGCTTCTCGGGCAGATCGAGCCGCTCGAACAGGCCCGTGCGCAGGTCGAGCAGCGCTTCTCCGAGTTTCTGGAGATCCTCGCTCTCCTTCTTCAGTTCGGTGCGGCTCGGCTCGCCGCCGGTGCGTTCGGCCTGGAGTTCGAGGTCGAGCTCGCTCCCTTCGGCGACGAACTGGCCGCGAACGTAATAGCCTCTCTTGGGTTTGCGGGACATGTGGCAAGTATGATAAGCCGCCATGAAAGACAACAACCCGCGCGCCCGATCCGGGGGCACCGCGGCGACCAAGGAAGCGGGCTTCGCCTGGAAGCGGTCCGACTTCGAGGAACTCGTCGAGTACGCGCTCGCGCATGCGGCGAAGCTCGGCGCCACCGATGCCGGCGCGGAAGCGTCCGAGGGCTGCGGCCTCAGCGTCTCGGTTCGCAAGGGCGAGCTCGAGACCGTCGAGCGCAACCGCGACAAGTCGCTCGGCATCACCGTCTACGCGGGCAACCGGCGCGGCAACGCGAGCACGTCGGACTTCTCCCGCAAGGCGATCGAGCAGACCGTGCAGGCCGCCTACGACATCGCCCGCTTCACGGCCGAGGATCCGGTGGCGGGCCTTCCCGACCGCGAGGACATCGCCGCGGCGCACGAGCATGTCGATCTCGACCTCTTCCATGCCTGGGACATCGACAGCGCCGAGGCGGCCGAGCTCGCCCTGCGCTGCGAGGCCGCGGCGTTCGCGGTGGACAAGCGCATCACCAACAGCGAAGGCGCGGGCGTCTCGGCGCAGCAAAGTCATTTCTACTCGGGCCACACGCACGGGTTTCGCGGCGGCTATGCGAGTTCGCGTCATTCGCTCTCGGTCGCGCCCATCGCGGGCCGGGGCGACGGCATGCAGCGCGATGCGTGGTACAGCTCGATGCGTTCCCCCACCGAGCTGGCCTCGCCCGAGGCCGTGGGCCGGTACGCGGCCGAACGCGCCCTGTCGCGCCTGAAGTCGCGCAAGATCACCACGCGCGAATGCCCCGTGCTGTTCGAGTCGCCGCTGGCCGCCGGGCTGCTGGGCGCGTATGTGCAGGCCACGAGCGGCGGCGCGCTCTACCGCCGCAGCACCTTCCTGCTCGACTCGCTCGGCAAGCCCGTGTTCGCGCCGCACATCGATGTGCTGGAAGACCCCTTCGTGAAGCGCGGCAAGGGCAGCGGCCCGTTCGACGAGGAGGGCGTGCGCACGAAGCCGCGCAAGGTGGTCGATGGCGGCCGGGTGGAAGGCTATTTCCTCAGCAGCTATTCGGCGCGCAAGCTCGGAATGAAGACGACCGGCAATGCCGGCGGTTCGCACAATCTGGCGCTGAGCTCGCGGCTCACCGAGCCGGGCGACGACCTCGTGCAGATGCTGAAGAAGCTGGGCACGGGCCTCTTCGTGATCGAGCTCATGGGGCAGGGCGTCAACTACGTCACCGGCGATTACTCGCGGGGCGCGAGCGGCTTCTGGGTCGAGAACGGCGAAATCGCGTTCCCGGTGCAGGAAATCACGATCGCCGGCAACCTGAAGGACATGCTGATGGGCATCGACGCCGTGGGCGCCGATGTCTACAACTATGGCGCCAAGGCGGTGGGCTCTATCCTTGTGAACCGGATGAAGGTGGCCGGGAACTAGCTCAGCCCGCCAGCGCCGCCTTCACCGCGGCGCTCACCTGCCCCATGTCGGCCTTGCCGGCCAGCTTTGCCTTCACCGCGCCCATGACCTTGCCCATGTCGCCAGGGCCCTTGGCGCCCAGCTCGGCAACGATGGCCTTCACCTCGGCGGCGACCTCCTCGGCCGACAGGCGGGCCGGCAGGTAGGCCGACAGGACCTTCAGCTCGGCTTCTTCCTTGTCGGCGAGGTCCTGGCGGCTGGCCTTGCGGAACGCCTCGATGCTGTCCTTGCGCTGCTTGATGAGCTTGTCGACGATGGCGATGACGGCCACGTCGTCCAGCTCGACGCGCTCGTCGACTTCCTTCTGCTTCATGGCGGCCGTGAGCATGCGGATCGCGCCCAGGCGCTCGGCGTCCTTGGCGCGCATGGCGGCCTTCATGTCGTCGGTGATGCGTTCCTTGAGCGTCATTGCGGCTTCTCCTCGGCGAAATACAAAACGAAAGTAAAAAGAAAAAAGCCCGCGCGGGGTGTTCCCGGGCGGGCTTCGGTGCGGGGCTCCTGGCCCGGGCTCAGTACAGCTTCTTGGGCAGCTGCATGCTGCGCACGCGCTTGTAATGGCGCTTCACCGCGGCCGCCTTCTTGCGCTTGCGCTCGGCGGTGGGCTTTTCGTAGAACTCGCGGGCACGCAGCTCGGTGAGCAGGCCCAGCTTCTCGATGGTGCGCTTGAAACGGCGCAGCGCGACGTCGAAAGGCTCGTTTTCCTTGACACGAATGGTCGTCATGACACTCTGAATTCTTAGGTGGCGAGCGTAGATCGAGGACGCCCGCCGGTTCTGTCCCACCTCGAAATGTCTTGCGGCCGGTGGGGGATGCCTGGCAGAGCCCGCCATTATAGCCGGATGAATCGCGTGGGGGAGCCCCGTCGAATCCGAGGCGCTCAGGCGCCCAGCGCATGGGCGCACGCATACCCGCTCGCCCACGCCCACTGGAAGTTGTAGCCGCCGAGCCAGCCCGTGACGTCGACGACTTCGCCGATGAAATACAGGCCGGGCTGCCGGGACTCCATCGTCTGCGACGAGAGATCGCGCGTGTCGACGCCACCGGCCGTGACCTCGGCCTTGCGATAGCCCTCGGTGCCGGTGGGCACGAGCTCCCAATGCGAGAGCTTCTGCGCAAGCTGCTGCAGCGCCTTGTCGCCGGCTTCGTTGACGGGTCGCTGCCACGCGGCGTCGGCCTGCACCCACGCATCGGCCAGGCGCGAGGGCACGAACGCGGCCAGTTCGTTGGCGATGAGCTTGCGCGAGCGCGTCTTGGCTTCGGTGAGCGCCTCCCCGATGTCGGCGGCCGGCGCGAGGTTCACGCGGATGGGTGCGCCTTCGCGCCAGTAGCTGGAGATCTGCAGCACCGCCGGCCCGCTCAGGCCGCGATGGGTGAAAAGCAGGTCTTCGTCGAAGGCCATGCGGTCCTTCTTGCCGCCGGTCTCGATGTGCACCGGCAGGGAGAGGCCGGCCAGCGAGGCGAACGGCGCCCAGGCCGCGCCGTCGAAGGTGAGCGGCACGAGCGCGGGGCGCGTGGGCACGATGCGCAGTCCGAACTGCTTCGCGATGCCGTAGCCGAAGTCGCTCGCGCCGATCTGCGGGATCGAGAGTCCGCCGGTGGCGATGACGAGGGACTTCGCGCGCACCGCGCCGCGGTCGGTGTCGAGTTCGTACCCGGCGTCGCCATGGCGCACGGCTTTCACCGGGCAGGGCTGCCAGCGCGTCACGCCGCCGGCGTCGCATTCGGCTACCAGCATGCGGATGAAGTCCTCGGACGAACGGTCGCCGAAGAGCTGGCCCTTGTGCTTTTCGTGGAAGGGGATGCCGTGCTTCTGCACGAGCGCGATGAAGTCGGCCGGCGTGTAGCGTGCGAGCGCGGAGCGGCAGAACTGCGGGTTGTCGCCGAGGAAGTGCTTGTGCGGCGCGCGCGGGTCGAGGTCGCGGTTGGTGAAATTGCAGCGGCCGCCGCCGGCGATGCGGACCTTCTCGGCGACCTTCGCGGAATGGTCGACGAGCAGTACCTTCAGGCCCCGCTGGCCGGCGATGCCCGCGCAGAACAGGCCGGCGGCGCCCGCGCCGACGATGACGGCGTCGAAATTCATCCGCGGAGTGTATGGGCTCCCTCTCCCTCTTCCAGAGAGAGGGAGCGAAGTCACGCGCGCTGGATGCGCAGGTCGCTCTCCGCCGCGGCCACGCCCGAAATCACGTCGCCGACGACGATGACCGACGGGCTCGCCAGGCCATGTTCTTCGATGGTCGATGCGAGGCGGCCGAGCGTCGTCACCGCATGACGCTGCTGCGGCAGCGACGCGTGCTGCACGATCGCCACCGGCGTATCGGCCGGCAGGGCGCTCAGCAATTCGTCCTGGATGCGCGCCGCCCCGCTCACGCCCATGTAGATCACAAGCGTGAGCCGCGCATCGCGCGCGGCGGCGGCGAGCAGCCGCCAGTCGGGTCCATTCGCGCCGGGCTGCGCGTGGCCGGTGACGAACACCACGCCGTGCGCATGGTCGCGATGGGTGAGCGGCACGCCCAGCGACGTGACCGCGGCGAGGCCGGCGGTGATGCCGTTGACGACGTCGACCGAAATGCCGCATTCGCGCAGATGCTCCACCTCCTCGCCGCCGCGGCCGAAGATGAACGGGTCGCCGCCCTTCAGGCGCACGACGTTCTCGCCCTCGCGCGCCGCGGTGACCATCAGGCGCTGGATGAAGGCCTGCGGCGTGCTCTTGCAGCCGCCGCGCTTGCCGACGTGGACCACGCGTGCCGTGGGCGAGGCATGCGCCACGATCTCGTCGCTCACCAGGTCGTCGACGAACAGCACCGTCGCGGCCCGGATCGCCTTGAGCGCCTTCAGCGTCAGCAGTTCCGGATCGCCCGGGCCGGCGCCCACGAGGGTGACTTTGCCTGTGTTCATGATGGGGAGGCGAGACGCAAGATGTGTTCCACCTGCAGCGCGAGCGAGGATGGCACGGGCTGGCGGCCGGCGAGCACGTCGCGGATGTAGGCGGCGGTGGACGCTGCGGCCGTGTCCTTCGGCAGGTCGGGCAGGTCGGTGAGCGTGCCCCGCTGACCTTCCTGCAGCACGACGCGCCGTCCCGCCACGAAGCCGTCCATCTGCGGCAGCCGGCGTGCGTCGGCGACCGCTTCGCCCTCCGTGCCGCGCAGCAGGAGCGCGGTCGACTGCATGAGTTCGAACACCGCCGCCATCGAGAGCGCGTACTCGGGATGTGTGTAGCTGCTCACGATGACGGCCGGGCCGTCGCACGGGTTCATCAGCTTCACGAGGCTGTGCGCGCTGTTGCGCAGGCCGACCACGCGGCGCACGTCGAGCAGGCGCTTCAGGCCGGGATGCAGCAATTCGGTCGGGGCGTAATACGCATGTCCCGCCGCCAGCGGATGGAGCGTGGACATCGGCTCGATGTCGAGCGCCCGCAGCACCTCGCCCACGAAGACGCGCGTGGACTCCGTGGCGGCGCCGTGGATCAGCACGGGCAGGCCCCGGCGCGCCACGAGCAGCGCGAGCAGGGGCGTGAGGACGGGGAGGCGGCGCGCGCCGTTGTAGCTGGGCAGCACGACGACCGGCTGGCCGTCGGCCGACGCCACACGGTTCATGCGCGCCGCGGTCGCGTCGAGGAAGCCCGCCATCTCCTGCGGCGTCTCGCCCTTGATGCGCATGGCGAGGCAGAACGCGCCGACCTCGAGATCGGTGACCGTTCCATCGAGCACCTGCCCGAAAAGGTCCGCGGCCTGCTCGCGCGAAAGCGCGCGCGCGCCTTGCTTGCCGCGGCCGATCTCCTTGAGGTAGTGACTGATGCCCATGGGAGCCCGGATTGTCCCAGAGGGTTGATGACTTTCGGGTATTAGGTGAATGTGCGGTCCGCCATCCGGGCGTCGCTCGTCATTCCCGCCTTCGCGGGAATGACGGGTCGATCAGGCGGCCTGCTTCAAAGGAAGCGCCTGACGCACGAGTCGTTTGAGCTCCGGCAGGCACGAGCCGCAGTTCGTGCCGCACTTCAGTGTCGATTGCAGCGAGGACAGGCGTTCGTCGTCGCTGCCCGCGCAGCCCTGCAGATGCGACGCGATCTCAGGCTCGCTCACGTTGAAGCAAGTACACACCTGCCGCCCCCGAGCCTGTACCGCCACAGGCGGCTTCGCGCCCGGCGCAAGCAGCAAGCGTCCGTAAGTCTGCGCCGGCAGCTCGTCCTGCAGGAGGGCCTTGATCCACGCCTCGGCGCTCGTGTCGCCGGCGAGCAGGAACGCTTCGAGCCGGGCGGCATCCCCCGCGCGCACGAGCTTCATCGCGCGGCGCTGTCCCTTCTTGCGGTCGGCGTAGCGCAAGGTCTCCGCGCCGTCGAGACCCAGCAGGTGTTCGATGCGCGCGATCGCCGCTTCCGGCGGCGACTCGTACGCCGCCGCGCGGAACAGCACGCCGCTGCGCTCGCGGCCGAAGGGCACGCAGCTGGCGAAGCCGAACCCGGCCATCATCGGCTTGAGCTGCTCGCGCACGCGCAGCGCGTCTTCGTCGGGCAGCCACGCCACGGCGACCAGCGACCAGGGCAGTTCAGCCTTCAGGATCTTCACGGCCGTGTGCTTCAGCTCCGGCTGCTTCGACGTGGGACAGCAGGCGGACGGCGTCAGCGCATTCACGCCTCCGAGCGGCTGGCCGGTGGCGGAACAGCCGCCCAGGACTTCGGAGCCCCAGTGCATCGCGATGAAGGCCTGGCTGTAACCGACGTCGGTGCTCGACTCCACCGGCAGCACGATGGAGCCGCGCCGCGAGGTGACGTGGACGAGCTCGCCATCCGCGAGCCCGCGGCGCGCCATGTCCTGCGGATTCATCTGCATCGCCGGCTCGGGCGCATGGCCGAAGAGGCGGCCGAGCGTGCCGCTGCGGCTCATGCCGTGCCACTGGTCGCGCAGCCGCCCGGTCGTGAGCGAAAACGGGTAGCGCGCCTCCCGCGGCTCGGCGACGGGGCGATAGGCGACGTCCGCGAAGCGGGCCTTGCCATCCGGCGTGGGAAAGATTCCGTCTTCATAGAGCCGCGCCTTGCCCGCCGACGCGCCTTGCGGCATCGGCCATTGCAAGGGGGTGCGATCGAGCATCGCGTACGACATGCCGGTGATGTCGAGGTCGCGCCCGCGCGTGGATTCGCGGTGTTCGAGCCAGATGGATTCGGGGTGGGAATAGGGGAAGAGGGAGGCACCGGGGCGAGCGAGCAGGCGTTCGAGCCTCGTGGCGAAATCGACCGCGATCCGCCAGTCATGTCGCGTGCTGCCCGGGGCAGCGACGGCGGGGCGAACGCGGCTGATGCGGCGCTCGCTGTTCGTGACGGTGCCGTCCTTCTCGCCCCACGTCGTGGCGGGCAGCAGCAGGTCCGCGTAGTCGCAGGTCGCGGTCGTCGAGAACGCTTCCTGCACGACGACGAACTCGGCGCGGTCGAGCGCGCGGCGCACCGTCGCCTGGTCGGGCATCGATTGCGCGGGATTCGTGCAGGCGATCCACAGCGCCTTGATCTCGCCGTCGGCCGCGGCCTCGAACATCTCGACGGCGGTCTTGCCCGGCGTCGCCGGCACGTCGTCGACCCCCCAGAGCGCGGCAACCTCCGCGCGGTGCGCCGCGTTCGACAGGTCGCGATGCGCCGAGAGAAGGTTCGCGAGACCGCCGACTTCGCGTCCGCCCATCGCATTCGGCTGGCCCGTGAGGGAGAACGGACCCGCGCCCGCACGGCCGATCTGCGCGGTGGCGAGGTGCAGGTTGATGAGCGCGGCGTTCTTGTCCGTGCCGCTCGACGACTGGTTCAGCCCCTGGCAGTACAGGCTCAGCGTGGCGGGCGACGTGGCGAACCACTTCGCTGCCATGAAGAGGTCCTCCTTGCGCACGCCGCATGCCTGCGCCACGACGTCCGGCGTGCATTCGCGCACGCGCGCCTTCAGCGCGTCGAAGCCGCTCGTGTGCGCGGCGATATAGCCCGGCTGGGTCCAGCCCTCCCACAGCATGATGTGCAGCAGGCCGTGAAACAGCAGCACGTCGGTGCCCGGCGCGATGGCGAGATGCAGGTCGGCGATCTCGCAGGTGTCGGTGCGGCGCGGGTCGACCACGATCACCTTCATGCCGGGCCGCTGCGCGCGTGCCTCTTCGATGCGGCGAAAGAGGATCGGATGCGCCCATGCGGTGTTGCTGCCGGCGATGAAGAGGCAGTCGGCCAGCGCGAGGTCGTCGTAGCACGCGGGCGGCGCATCGGCGCCGAGCGTCTGCTTGTAGCCGGCCACCGCGCTGCTCATGCACAGGCGCGAGTTCGTGTCGACGTTGTTCGTGCCGATCAGGCCCTTCGCGAGCTTGTTGAAGACGTAGTAGTCCTCGGTGAGCAGCTGTCCCGAGATGTAGAAGCCGACGGCGTCCGGTCCGTGTTCGCGGATCACCTGCGCGAAACTCTCCGCGGCGAAGTCGAGGGCTTGGTCCCAATCGACGCGCTTCGGGGCATCGCCGCGGTGTTCGCGCCGCATCGGATGCAGAAGCCGCGCCTGCCGCGTCACCGGCGCGGCCGCGGTGAGGTGCAGCGTCGATCCCTTGGTACACAGCTTGCCGAAGTTCGCCGGGTGGTCCGGGTCGCCGCGCACGCCGGTGATCTGCTCGCCGTCGGACGCGATGATCACCCCGCAGCCGACGCCGCAGTACGGGCACGTCGAACGCGTTTCCTTCATGGTCGGCAAGCGCGATGCCTCATGCCGTGTGCGGCGCCTGCACGTCGTGCGTCGCGTCGCCCACCGCACCCGACGACGCGCAAGGCCCCGCTTTCGGAGGCACGGCATCGATGGCGAGGCTCGCGAGTTCCACCGCGCTCAGGTACACCGCGCCCTGATCGACCTTCACGCCGAACTTCGGCGTGCAGCCTTCGTCGGGCGACTTCGCGCAGCCATCGGCGAGGCCGATCGTCCAGTTGTGCAGCGGGCAGGCGACGCTCGTGCCGAACACGATGCCCTGCGACAGCGGCCCGCCCTTGTGCGGGCAGCGGTCGAGCAGCGCGAACACCTGGTCCTGGTCGTTGCGGAACACGGCGACGTCCATGCCACGCGGCCTTCCGACGCGGCGCGACCCCAGCACGGGAATCTCGTCCACGCGGCAGATCAAAGTCCATTCGCCCATGTTCATACCTTCGCCACCTCGATGCGATCGAACTGCTTCACGTCGACCCGCGCTTTCTCGTGCTCGAACCACGGATCGGGCTCGCCGTCCAGGCTGAACTGCAGCCGCTCCCACAGCGCCTTGCGGCCCTCGGCATCGTCGAGGATCTTCTTCTTCACGTAGTCGAGCCCCACGCGCGCGATGTAATGCACCGTGCGCTCGAGGTACCAGCCTTCCTCGCGATACAACTGCAGGAAGGCGCCGCTGTACTCCAGCACTTCCTCGGCGGTCTTGAGCTTCACGAAGAAGTGCGCCACCTCCGTCTTGATGCCCCCGTTGCCGCCGACGTAGATCTCCCAGCCGGAGTCGACGCCGATCACGCCGACGTCCTTGATGCCCGACTCCGCGCAGTTGCGCGGGCAGCCCGACACCGCGAGCTTCACCTTGTGCGGCGCGTACATGCGCCAGAGCGCCCGCTCGAGGTCCTTGCCCATCTGCGTGGAATCCTGCGTGCCGAAGCGGCACCACTCGCTGCCCACGCAGGTCTTCACGGTGCGCAGCGCCTTGGCGTACGCATGGCCCGAGGGCATGCCGATGTCCTGCCACACGCCCTGCAGGTCCTCCTTCTTCACGCCGAGCAGGTCGATGCGCTGGCCGCCGGTGACCTTCACGGTCGGGATCTTGTACTTGTCCACCGCATCCGCGATGCGGCGCAGTTCCGCCGCCGTCGTCTCGCCGCCCCACATGCGCGGGATGACCGAATAGGTGCCGTCCTTCTGGATGTTCGCGTGGCTGCGCTCGTTGATGTAGCGCGACTGCGGATCGTCCCGCGCCTCCTTCGGCCAGGTGGAAATCAGGTAGTAGTTGATCGCCGGGCGGCAGGTCGCGCAGCCGTTGGGCGTGCGCCAGTCCAGCGCCTTCATCGTGTTCGCGATGGTCAGCAGCTTGCCCGCGCGGATCGCCTCGCGCACGTCCTGATGGCTGTGGTCCGTGCAGCCGCACAGCGCCTTCTTCTTCGGCGCGGCGGAGTAGTCGCCGCCCGCGGTGAACATCAGGATCTGCTCGACGAGGCCGGTGCAGGAGCCGCAGGACGCGCTCGCCTTCGTCTGCTTGCGCACCTCGTCGAGGGTGAACAAGCCCTTCTCCTTGATCGCCTTGCAGATCGTGCCCTTGTTCACGCCATTGCAGCCGCACACCTCGGCGTCGTCGGGCATCGTCGCCGCCTTGCTGTGGCCCTCGTGCCCCGTGTCGCCGATGTTGGACTCGCCGAACATGAGCTTGTCGCGCAGGTCGCTCACGCTGCGTCCGTCGCGCAGCAGCTTGAAATACCAGCTGCCGTCGACCGTGTCGCCGTACAGGCAGGCGCCCACGAGCTTGTCGTCCTTGATCACGAGCTTCTTGTAGACGCCGCCGAAGGGGTCGGACATCACGATTTCCTCGGTCCCTTCGCCGCCCATGAACTCGCCGGCCGAGAAGAGGTCGATGCCCGTGACCTTGAGCTTGGTGGACGTGAGCGAGCCGCTGTAGCGGCCGATGCCGAACTGCGCGAGGTGATTCGCGGCGACCTTCGCCTGCTCGAACAGCGGCGCGACCAGGCCGTAGGCGATGCCGCGGTGCGCCGCGCATTCGCCGACCGCGTACACGCGCGCATCGGTCACGGTCTGCATCGTGTCGTTGACGACGATGCCCCGGTTGCAATGAATGCGCATCGCCTCGGCAAGCGCCGTGTTCGGGCGGATGCCCACGGCCATGACCACGAGGTCGGCGTCGATCTCGCTGCCGTCCTTGAACCTGATCTTCTTCACGCGGCCATCGTCTCCGCCCACGAGCTCCTGCGTCTGCGCGCCGATCAGGAACTTCAGGCCGCGGTCCTCCAGCGACTTCTGCAGCATCCTGCCCGCCACGTCGTCGAGCTGTCGCTCCATGAGCCAGGGCATGACGTGGACGACGGTCACATCCATGCCGCGCAGCTTCAGGCCGTTGGCCGCCTCGAGGCCCAGCAGGCCGCCGCCGATGACCACGGCCTTGCTGAATTTCCGCGCCGCGTCGATCATCGCCTCGGTGTCCGCGATGTCCCGGTAGGCGATCACGCCCGCGAGGTCCTTGCCGGGAACGGGCAGGATGAAGGGGTTGGAGCCGGTCGCGAGCAGCAGGCGGTCGTATTCGGCCTCGGTGCCGTCCTCCGCGCGCACGATGCGGCGCACGCGGTCGACCTCCACGACCTTCTTGCCGGCATGCAGCGTGATGCCGTTCTCGCGATACCACTCCCATGAATTCAGCACGATCTCGTCGACCGTCTGTTCGCCGGCGAGCACGGGCGACAGCAGGATGCGGTTGTAGTTGGGATGCGGCTCCGCACCGAATACCGTGATGTCGTGAAGCTCGGGCTGGATCTTCAGCAACTCCTCGATCGTGCGGACGCCGGCCATGCCGTTGCCGATCATGACGAGCCTGGATTTCTTCACTTCGTTTCTCCGGGGAATGGGGGGAGGGCGGCCATCAGCGCTTGCTCATGTCCACGCACACGAGCGCCGGCTGGTGGTTCCAGCGCATCGTGATCACGTACGGGTGCTTGCGCACGCGCGCGGTGATGCCCGAGACGCCGCGCAGCTTGACCGGCACCGAAATCTGCAGGCCCGCGCCGAGCGTCTTGCGGGCATTGCCGCCGAGCGTGTTGGCGATCTCGCCCACCGCGTCCAGCAGGTTGCCCTCCGAGACGTCCGTCTCGCCTTGCAGGAGGAGCAGTTCCTTCAGCAGTTGCGAGGGCATGGACACCATCACGTGGCCGTTGTAGGTGCCCGAGAACGCGACGATGCCGTTGAACTCGTGCGCGTCGAGGTCGCCCGTGGCGAGGTAGGCCGAGGTGATCTGCGGCTCCTGCTTGGCGATCACCTGGAAGTAGCGCCGCACGGAGTCGACGAAGAGCTTGAGTTCGGATTCGTTCAGTGCGTCCATGACGATCCTCCTCAGTGCGTCGCGACGACGTCGAGCAGCGCCATCTTGAGCTCGTCGTCGGTGAAGGGTTTGGCGAGGAAGCCGCGCGCGCCGAGCTTCAGCGCGGCGATGGCGGTGGACTTGTCCGACAGCGCGCTCACCACGAGGATGTGCGTCTTCGGGAAGAGCCGGATCAGCTCGCCGATGCATTCCACGCCGTCCATCTCGGGCATGGTCAGGTCCATCGTCACCACGTCGGGCTGGGTGGCCCGGGCGATGCGCAGCGCCTCCGCGCCGTTGCGCGCGAGGCCCACCAGCGAGATGTTGGAGACGCCGCCGCTTTGCACCACGCGCGAGATGCGCGAGCGGATCATGTTGGAGTCGTCGACGATGAGGAGACGCATGAATGCTCCTAGGCCGCGAAGCGGATCTTGAATTCGGTGAACTCGCCCGGCGTGGACGAGAGCTGGATGCGCGCGCCGAGGCGCTGCACGTTCGCCTGCACGACGTCGAGGCCCACGCCGCGGCCGGCATGCATGTCGACGGCGCCGGCCGTGGAGAAGCCGGGCTTGAAGATGTGCGCCACGACCTGGCGGTCGTTGAAGTTCTCGAGCTGTTCGGCCGTGTACCAGCCGAGTTCGATCAGCTTGCGGCGGATGCGCGGCGCCGACAGGCCCGCGCCATCGTCGCGCACCGAGAGCGTCCATTCCCCCTCGCCGCGCAGCAGGCGTACCGCGACCTGGCCGGCCGCGGGCTTGCCGGCCGCGCGGCGCGAGGCCGGGGACTCGACGCCATGCACCACTGCGTTGCGCAGCAACTGAACGGAGACTTCGCGCACGAGGTCGGACTCGGCCGGCGGCAGCGCGGCGAGCGAGACGTCCACCTCGGCTTCGACCTGCTTGCCGTGATCCCGCGCGACGTCGCCGGCGAGGCGGCGAAGCAGCCCGTCGAAGTCGGCCGCGGCAGGCGCGGATGCGCGGTTCATGCCGGCCAGGCTCTTGAGCGCGGCCACCTTGTTGAGCAGTTCCTCCAGCGGCATGGGAAGTGCGAGAAGCGCCGCGCCGACGTCGCCACCGCCTTGCCGCACGCGCTCGAGATCGTTTTCGAACTGGTGCGCCTGGCTCGCCAGCGTTTCGAGGCCGAGCGTCGCCGCATCGCCCTTGATCGCGTGCACGCGGCGCCGCGCCTCGTCGACGTGCTTGAGCATCGCGGCCTCGCCATGCGCGGCGGAGGTCGAGCGCAGCAGGTCGTTGACCTCGAGCAGCAGCGCCTCGGCGCGGGCGACGAACTGGCGCAGCAGCGCGGGGTCGGCGTCCACCGCCTTCAGCAGCATCGCGAATTCCTTCTGCGAACGCAGCCGCTCGGTGTTCAGCTTCTGCTCCAGCTCGACGCGCTGCGAGATGTCCTGCACCGTCACGAGCAGGTGGCGCACCGCGCCGCCATCCTGGACGCGGTTGAAGTGGAACGAGAGGTGGCGCGTGACTTCGACGCCCAGGCGGTTCTTGATGACGGCCTCGACTTCCGACAGGGGGTTGATGCCCTGCACCAGGGCCTCCTTCACGTGCGGGGAGAAGAGCAGCTCCACATAGTCGCGCGCATCGACCAGCGCCTTGTCGTTCAGGAGCGGCGCGAGCAGGGCGAAGAAGTTGTCGCCGGGCGCGATCTCGCGGCCGAACAGCGTGCGCGCCGATTTGGAGAGCTGCGAGCCGAGCCGGAAGTCGGGCGTGATGAGGAAGAGGCCTTCTCGCACGCTCTGCAGGATTTCGCGGTTCTCGTCGTTCGCCGCTTCGATCGCGGCGTCCGAGGTCTGCAGCCGCCGCAGGAACTTGAACAGGATGAACGCGAAGTTGAGCAGCGCGAGCAGGATGCCGCCCGTCTGCACCATGCGCAGCGTGCTGGCCCGCGACGCGCCGAGCTGCTGCGTCTCGGTCACGAAGTCGTTCGCGATGGAAAGCAGCTTGCTGTTGTTCGCCTGGCTGTAGGCGAGGGCGGCGGCAAGCTCCTCGTTCGTGAAGCCGTCCTTCATCAGCGGCTGCAATTTCTCGAGGTAGGGTTTCCACACCGCATCGATGTCCGCCTCGAGCGCGCGGCCGCGCTCCGAGGTCACGGCTTCCAGGAACACCGGCTTGCCGTCGCCGCCGGGGACCGTGCTGCCGGTCTTGAACGCGGTCTGCGAGATGTCGAAGATGCGGACGCCGCCGCGCAGCTCCGCGAGCGTGGCGGCCGAATGGCCCTGACCGGCCGCGCGCGCCGCGTCGAGCTCGAGCAGGGTCCGGGCGATGCGCTGCGAGGTGTAGCGCTGCCGCCCCGCGAGGTTGATGGCCACCGTGTCCTGGTCGATCTTGAACGACGTGTAGAAGTTCAGGACCAGCACGCCGAGGTCGAACAGCAGGAAGAACGCGACCGCGACGATGATCTCGCGGTACTTGCCGAAGGCGAAGGCGCGGGACGCCGCGCGCGGCTGGCGCACGCGACCTGCCGGCGCGGCGACGGAATCCAGGGGCAGTACTGCGGCCATCCCGGTGTCCTCAGGCGCGCAGCGCCACGGTTTCCTTTGCCGGTGCGGCCTTGGCCGCGCGCGCCGAGATGGGCTCCACCTTGCGCTGCTTCTCGTACAGGAAGCTCAGGATCTCCTGGCGGCAATGGTTGTAGGTCGCGTTCTCGGCCAGCGCGATGCGGTTGCGCGGCCGCGGCAGGTCGATGTCGAGGATCTGCCCGATGGTCGCCGAGGGGCCGTTCGTCATCATCACCACGCGGTCGGACAGCAACACCGCCTCGTCCACGTCGTGCGTGATCATCATCACCGTGTTGCCGAGATCGGCCTGGATGCGGATCACCTCGTCCTGCAGATGCGCGCGCGTCAGCGCGTCGAGCGCGCCGAAGGGCTCGTCGAGCAGCAGCACCTTGGGCTCCATTGCCAGCGCCCGGGCGATGCCCACGCGCTGCTTCATGCCGCCCGAGATCTCGGAGGGCAGGCGGTGCAGCGCATGCTCCATATGCACCATCCGCAGGTTGTGCAGGATCCACTCCTTGCGCTCGGCCTTGGTGCGCGTGTCGCGGAAGATCTTCTCGACCGCGATCTCCACGTTCTGGTACACGGTGAGCCAGGGCAGCAGCGAATGGTTCTGGAACACGACGGCGCGGTCGGGGCCGGGCGCGTTCACTTCCCGGCTGTCGAGGATGACGCCGCCCGACGTGGCCTTCAGCAGCCCGGCCACGATGTTGAGCACCGTGGACTTGCCGCAGCCCGAGTGCCCGATGAGCGAGATGAACTCGCCGCGCTGGACTTCGAGGTCAATGCCCTTGAGCACCGGGTTGGCGGCGGCGCCCGCGCCGAAGGTCATGTCGACGCGAGAGAGGGTGAGGTAGGGATTGCTCATGAGTTTTCTCCGTCAGCTGGCCGAGGTGCCGCGTGTGACCTTCTTGCCGATGAAGGCGACGATGCGGTCGAGTGCGAAGCCGATCAGGCCGACGTAGAGCAGGGCCAGAACGATGTCGCTGATGCGCGAGGAGTTCCACGCGTCCCAGATGAAGAAGCCGATGCCCACGCCGCCGATCAGCATCTCCGCCGCGACGATGGCGAGCCAGGACAGGCCCACGCCGATGCGCAACCCCGAGAAGATGAAGGGCGCGGCGGCCGGCAGCATGATCTTGGCGAAGTACTCGAAGCCGTTGAGCCGGATCACCTTCGACACGTTCGTGTAGTCCTGCGGAATGTTGCGGATGCCGATGGACGTGTTGATGATGATCGGCCAGATCGAGGTGATGAAGATCACGAAGATCGCGGACGGATGGCCGTCGCGGAAGCCCGCGAGCGAGATCGGCAGCCACGCGAGCGGCGGCACGGTGCGCAGCACCTGGAACACGGGGTCGAGGCCGCGCAGCGCCCAGGTCGACTGGCCGACCAGCACGCCGAGGCTCACGCCCGCGACGACGGCGAGCGAGTAGCCGTAGGCCACGCGCTTCAGGCTCGCGAGCAGTTGCCAGCCGATGCCCACGTCGTTGCCGCCGCGGTCATAGAACGGATTGACGATGAGCTCCCAGGTCTCCTGCACCACCTTGCTCGGCGCCGGCAGGCCCGAGCCCGGGCGCGAGCCGAGCATCTGCCACACGAGCAGGAGCAGGCCGATGACGATGAGCGGCGGCAGCACGTGCGTGACGAAGCCGCGGATCGCGCGCAGCAGGAAGGCGCGCAGCGGGCCGGGCTCGGCCGGCTGCGCGAGCGGGAAGGATTCGATGGTTTCGGCAGTCATTGGATCACTCCGTTCAGGCTGCGTTCTTCAGGTACTTGATCGACAGCGAGTCGAGGTACTTCTTCGGATTCGCCGGATCGAACACCTTGCCGTCGAAGAACTTCTCGACGCCGCGCGAGGTGGATGCGGGAATGTCCGCGGCGGCGACGCCGAGTTCCTTCGCCGCGACGCGCCAGATGTCTTCGCGATTCACCTTGGCGATGAGCGCCTTGGTGTCGAGGTTCGCGGGCAGGTAGCCCCAGCGGATGTTCTCGGTGAGGAACCACAGGTCGTGGCTCTGGAAGGGGTAGCTCGCCTGGTCCTTCCAGTAGCGCATCTGGAACTTGCTGTTCTTCTCGACGCGCCCGGTGCCGTAGTCGAAGTCGCCCTTCACGCGATCCAGCACGTCGGCGACGGGGGCGCTGATCCAGCGGCGGCGCGAGCAGATCTCGGCGACCTCGGCGCGGTTCTTCGGATCCTCGCACCACATCTGCGCTTCCATCACCGCCTTGAGCAGCGCCTTGGTCGAGTTGGGGTTCGCCTGCACCCAGTCGGCGCGCATCGCGAACGCCTTCTCGGGATGGTTCATCCACAGCTCGCTGGTCGTGAGCGCGGTGTAGCCGATCTTCTGGTTGATCAGCTGCAGGTTCCACGGTTCGCACACGCAGAAGCTGTCCATGCTGCCGACCTTCATGTTCGCCACCATCTGCGCGGGCGGCACGACGATGGTGTTGATGTCCTTGTTGGGGTCCACGCCGCCCGCGGCCATCCAGTAGCGAATCCACATGTCGTGCGTGCCGCCGGGGAAGGTCATCGCGGCGTTGACGGGCTTGCCCGTCTTGATGCGCTTGGCGAGCAGCGCCTTGCCGAACTCCTTGGTGTCGACGCCGACCTTCAGGCCCTTGTATTCCTCGGCCACCGAGATGCACTGGCCGCCGAGGTTCAGGCGCGCGAGGATGTTCATGGGCACCTGCACGTTGTTCGCCGTCACGGCGCCCGTTGTGATCAGGTAGGGCATCGGCGTGAGGATGTGCGCGCCGTCGATGCCGTTGTTCTTCGAGCCGAGCACCAGGTTGTCGCGCGTGGTGCCCCAGGACGCCTGCTTGAGCACCTCGACGTCCGTCATGCCGTGCTTCTTGAAGAAGCCCTTCTCGTCGGCCACGAAGAGCGGCGCGGCGTCGGTGAGCGCGATGAAGCCCAGCTTCGCGGCTTTGGTCTCCAGCGCGGCCTGCGCGCGCACGCTTGCCACCGGCAGCAGGCTGCCCACGGCGGCGGCGCCGGCGCCTTGCAGCAGGGTGCGGCGCGACAGAGGAGTGGAGGAAGATGCGTCGTTCATGGGCGGGCTCCTGGTGGCTTGAAGAAAGAAAATCCAAAAAAAATGGCGCCCATCGACCGCCTGGCCGAGTGGAGGCCTGCGGGAGATGGACGCCGTTGTCCGGTGCGCCCGGGCCGACGTTGGCCCGGGCTTGACGGAGAGTTAGCAGGGACCGTGCCAGCTTTGCAAAATCATGTGTGTGTGCGCCCCGGCAGCACCTCGGCCATCGTCAGGATGGCCTCGGCCACATCCACCAGCCGCCGGTTCTGGTTCATCGCCATCGTGCGCAGCACGCGGTGCGCCTCGTCTTCTGTGAGCTGGCGATGCGCCATCAGCAGGCCCTTCGCGCGCTCGACCACCTTGCGGTCGTTGAGCGCGGCCTTCACGGTGTCGAGTTCATTGCTCACCGCCTGCAGCCGCTTCGACTGGTCCTGCACCATCGCGACGATCGAACGCTCGAGATTGGGGCCGAAGCGCGATGGCAGCGTGGCCGGCAACTCCCCCAACTCCCCCGGAGGGCGCAGCAGCTCGGCGAGCAGCGCCTGCTGGTCGCGCAGTTCCTCGCGCGCATGCTCGATCTGGCGCGCGCAGACGCGGCGCAGGTTCAGCGCGAGCGCGTCCTCGACGGTGCGCATCGCATCGAGGCGCTGGGTGCAGGCCTCGTACCAGCGCTCGGTCAGGGCCGTGTCGACCTCCTTGCGCGGCGAGGGGGACGTGGCGAGGCGGCGCATGCGCTCGATGTCGGCGTCGATGGCGAGGTCGTGGCTCGCATGCTCGACGGCCAGCACGCCGGGATCGGAGAAATCGAGGAAAAGCTGGAAGCAGCCCTGCTGCAGGTCGATGAGGTGCGTCCACTGCTGGCGCGCAGTCGCGTCGACGCGCCCCGAGGCGAAGACGCCGCCGCCCACCGCGCGCTCCTGCCCCGCGAACTCCTTGCCCTGGATGAAATTGAACATCGCCACCAGCGCGCGCGAGATCTCGGGGTCGCCCGCGCTGTCGGCGGCCTCGAAGACGACGGCGAGCAGGCTGGACACGATGCGGGAGTAGGCGCCCGTCGCCTCGGCGCTGGAAATCTCCAGTTGGCTCACGCGTTCGCGCAGCTCGGGCAGGCCTTCGAGCCCGTGCAGCACCACGGCGATGCGGCTGAAGAGGCGCGCGCCGTTGTGCGCGCGCCTCGGCTCGGTGTCGAGCGCGTCGAACTGCGCCAGCACTTCGCGGTGGCCGGCGTCGGTCTGCAGGGCGAGCAGCCCGCGCTCGCCGGAGGCCCGCTTGCCGCCGGAGGCGATGTAGATGTTCGACATGCCTCGTTCGCGTTGCACCGCGTGGATGAAGCGGCCGAGCATGCTCACGAGCTCGCTCGTCTGCGCAAGGCGCTCGAGCTCGGCGATCTCGCATTCGCGAGCGGCGAGGAGAAAACTCAGTCCCGACTTCATGGATGGCCTTGCACCAGCAACAACCGTGCCGCGCACTTAAACTGGGCGGAACATGATGATGCTCCCGTCGGCCTTTCCATGCTTTGCAATCCCCTCCGGGGTCCATCGGGCGGAGGCTGCGTGAAGGTTCTGGGCATCGAGTCCTCGTGCGACGAGACGGGCGTCGCGCTGGTCGAGGCGCTGGGGTCGCAGCTGCCCGTTTTGCGCGGCCAGGCCCTCCACAGCCAGGTGGAAATGCACCAGGCCTATGGCGGGGTGGTGCCCGAACTCGCCAGCCGGGATCACATCCGGCGCGTGCTGCCGCTCGCGCGTCACGCGCTGGCCGAAGCGGGCTGGACCGTGGAGGACGTCGACGTGGTGGCCTACACGCGCGGGCCGGGCCTGGCCGGCGCACTGCTGGTGGGCGCCGGCGTGGCCTGCGCGCTCGGCGCGTCGCTCGGCAAGCCGGTTCTGGGCGTGCATCACCTCGAGGGGCATCTGCTCTCGCCGTTCCTCAGCGCCGATCCGCCGTCCTTTCCCTTCGTCGCGCTGCTCGTCTCCGGGGGGCATACGCAGTTGATGCGGGTGGAGGGCGTGGGCCGCTACGAGCTCCTCGGAGAAACCATCGACGACGCGGCGGGCGAAGCCTTCGACAAGTCGGCGAAGCTGCTCGGCCTCGGCTACCCGGGCGGGCCGGCCTTGTCGCGCACGGCGCAGGGCGGCAGCGGCACCGCGTTCAAGCTGCCGCGCCCGCTGCTGCACAGCGGCGACCTGGATTTTTCCTTCGCGGGCCTCAAGACCGCCGTGCTCACGCAGGCGAAGAAGCTGGGGGACGAACTTGGTGCGCGCACGGCGGACCTCGCCGCGTCGACCGAGGCGGCCATCGTCGAGGTGCTGGTGAAGAAGTCCCTTGCGGCGCTGGACCGCACCGGGGAGAAGCGTCTGGTGGTGGCGGGCGGCGTGGGCGCCAACCGCGTGCTGCGCGAGCAGCTGAATGCCGCCTGCGCGAAGAGAGGGGTGCGCGTGCACTACCCGGAGCTGCACCTGTGTACCGACAACGGCGCGATGATCGCCATGGCCGCGGCCATGCGCCTGCAGGCCGGAATGCAGGAGGCCACCACGGTCTACGCTTTCGACGTGAAACCGAGGTGGCCTCTGGCGGAGGTTTGATTCGTCGTCCCCGCCTTCGCGGGAATGACGTCCGACGTTACTTCACCTCGATCGACCGCGCGTTCGACACCGGCTTCTTCTTGCCGAGCTTCAGCGTCAGGACGCCGTTCTCGAGCTTCGCTTCGGTCGCCTCGACATCGATCTCCTCCGGCAGCTCGTAGGCAGCCTTGAACTTGCGCTGCGCGGTCTCGGTCGTGGCGATCCGGACGGCGGCGCCTTCGACGTCGACGGTGAGCTGGTCACGCGCCACGCCGGGCAGGTCGAGCGTCACGGTCCAGGCGCTGTCGTCCTGGGTGACCTGCACGCCGCTCTGGGCGGGGCTGAAGAAGGTGTCGTTGATGAAGCGGTCGAAGCTGCGGTCGAGCGTGCGGGCAGCGGGAACGTAGCCGCGGGTGCGAAGGACAGGGGCGTAGAACATGGCAGGTCTCCTTGGCGTTGAAAGCGGGTGGCTCGGCACGGATTCGTACCGCTACCCCCGTAAACTTTGCGGCGCCAACAGTAATCGCCGCACCGCAAGAGGTGTGCGCATCTCGAAGTTTTTCAAGAAAGTTTTTCCATGAAAATTGCGCGCCGCCTGCTCTTGAAAAGCGCCGGCCTGACCCTATTGACGCCGGCCGTGTTCGCCCAGCCCCGCGTCGAGACGATCCGGATCGCCATGGTCGAAGGCCTCTCCGGCGGAAACGCCAACGGCGGCGAGGCGGTCTTCCGCAACCTCGTGTGGGCCGTGGAGCGCGTCAACCAGCGCGGCGGCGTGAAGACCCGCGACGGCGCGCGCATGCTCGAGCTGGTTCGCTACGACAGCAAGGGCCAGATCGAGGAGGCGCTCTCGGCGCTGAAGTCGGCCATCGACGACGGCGCGCGCTTCATCGTGCAGGGCAATCTGTCGTCGGTGGCGGCCGCGCTGATCGATGCGATCAACAAGCACAACGAACGCGAGCCGCAGCGCAGGGTGGTCTTCCTCAACTACTCCGCGGTCGACCCTATCCTGACGAACGAGAAATGCAGCTTCTGGCATTTCCGCTTCGACGCTCACGCCGACATGCGCATGGCCGCGCTGATGTCCGTGATGAAGGAGGACAAGGCGCTGAAGTCGGTGTACCTGCTCGGGCAGGACTACAGCTTCGGCCAGGCCGTGCTGCGGGAGGCGCGGCGGCAGCTGGGCGCGCAGCGGCCGGACGTGGCCATCGTCGGCGACGAGCTGCATCCGCTCCTGCGCATCAAGGACTTCGCGCCGTATGCATCGAAGATCAAGGCGAGCGGGGCCGACGCGGTGATCACCGGCAACTTCAGTGCGGACCTCACGCTGCTCGTGAAGGCCGCGCGCGAGGCCGGATTCGACGGCCGCTTCTACACTTTCTACGGCAATGCGCTGGGTGCGCCGGCGGCGATGGGCGAGGCGGGCATCGGCCGCGTGTTCGCCGTGGCCGACTGGCTGCCCAACGTGCCCACGGCGGAGAGCGAGGCGTTCTACCGCGCCTTCCGCCAGCGCTATCCCAGCCCTGCGGACGATTACGTCCACATGCGGATGCAGCTGATGATCGAGGCGCTCGCGCAGGCGATCGACCGCGCGGGGACGGTGGAGGCGGTCGCCGTGGCGACGGCGCTGGAGCGGGTCTCGGTGACGTTCGCGGGCCAGACCGGCACGATGCGCGCGGCGGACCACCAGTTCCAGCAGGGGCTCGCCGTCGGCGTGATGGACCGCCAGGGCACGCCGGGCGTGAAGTTCGACGTGGAGGGGTCGGGGTATGGCTTTCGCGTGGTCCGCCGCGTGGCGCCGAACCAGGCCGAAATGCCCCACACCTGCAGGATGATCCGACCTGGGTGAAACTCCAGGAATGCGCACCGCCATCCAGAATCTAGAAGAATCGAAAATCCGCGAAGTCGCCAACGCGGGAATGGGCCGCGCGGACGTGCTCGCGTTCTGGTTCGGCGAGAGCGACGAAGCCACGCCGGAATTCATCCGCGAAGCCGCCATCGAATCGATCCGCAAGGGCGAGACCTTCTACGCGCACAACCTCGGCCTGCCCGAGTTGCGCGAGGCGGTGGCCGCATACACGACGAAGCTGCACGGGCCCGTCGCGAGCGAGCGGATCGCCATCACCTCCGGCGGCGTGAATGCGCTGATGCTCGCGGTCCAGGCGCTGGTGGATGCGGGCGACCGCGTGGTGTGCGTGACGCCGGTGTGGCCGAACCTCACCGCGCAGCCGGTCATCCTGGGCGCCGATCTGGTGCGGGTGTCGTTGAAGCCCCACGAGGGGGAGTGGAAGCTCGATGTCGACGAACTGCTCGCCGCGGTGACGCCCGGCACCCGGCTGCTCGTGATCAATGCGCCGAACAACCCCACGGGGTGGACGCTCGGGCGCGAGGAACAGCAGGCGATCCTCGATCACTGCCGCAAGACGGGGACGTGGATCCTGGCGGACGAGGTTTACGAACGCCTGTACTACGAGGACACGCCGAACCGCTGCGCGCCGAGCTTTCTCGACCTCGCAACGGCCGACGACCGGCTCGTCGTCGCGCACAGCTTCTCCAAGAGTTTCCTCATGACCGGCTGGCGGCTGGGCTGGCTCGTGATGCCGACGATGCTGACGCATCACATGGGCAAGCTCATCGAGTTCAACACCTCGTGCGCCAGCGTTTTCACGCAGCGC
Organism: Ramlibacter sp.; assembly: GCF_050250995.1. GTDB lineage: Bacteria > Pseudomonadota > Gammaproteobacteria > Burkholderiales > Burkholderiaceae_C > Ramlibacter. Next base: position 6,084 of record NZ_JBFWNP010000047.1, on the reverse strand, counting down.
GCCGCGCAGGTCGCCATCGAGCGCACGGACGAGGTGACGCCGCGCGTGGTGGCGCATCTCAAGCTTTGCCGCGACACGCTCGTGCCGCTCCTGCAGCAGTTGCCGCGGGTCCGGGTCCAGCCGGCCCGGGGCGGCATGTATGCCTTTTTCCAGCTCGACGGTTTCGACGACAGCCTGGCCGTCGCCAAGCGGCTGGTGGCCGAAGCGGGCCTGGGTCTCGCCCCCGGCAATGCCTTCGCGCCGGAGGCGCAGGGGTGGCTGCGCTGGTGTTTCGCGAGCAAGGATCCGGCGCGGCTGGTCGAGGGCGTGGCGCGCCTTCGGCGATGGCTGGGCTGAACTCGCGGCAGCGCGTTATAATTCCAAGGCTTTGCTCCCCGCAGAGCGCACGCCGCCGCGAATTCCCGCGACGGCGCAAGTCACCCCAGGAAAGACAGACATGACCGCCCTCAACAAGGCCGAAGTCGTCAAGGCCCACGCCCGTGGCGCCAACGACACCGGCAGCCCCGAAGTTCAAGTCGCGCTGCTCACCGCACGCATCAACGAACTCACCCCGCACTTCAAGACGCACGCCAAGGACCACCACGGCCGCCGCGGACTGCTGCGCATGGTCAACAGCCGCAAGAGCCTGCTCGCGTACCTGAAGAAGACGGACGCCGAGCGCTACACGGCCCTCATCGGCAAGCTCGGCCTGCGTAAGTAAGCGCACCGCGAAGCGAACCGCACATGGAAAGCGCCTGGGTTAGAGACCTCTAGCTCAGGCGTTTTTCACTTTTCACTCCGAAGCCGAGGACTGCAACGCGCGCTGTGTCATTCCATGAGGAACCCCCGGTTCCTGATGGAATGGCATCGTGTTCGGCCCCCGGCGCCCCCCAAAGCCAACGAAAGGCGAACATGAGCATCTTCAACAAAGTCACCAAGACCTTCCAGTGGGGCAGCCACACCGTCACCCTGGAAACCGGCGAAATCGCGCGCCAGGCCGGCGGTGCGGTGCTGGTGAACATCGACGACACCGTGGTGCTCGCCACCGTCGTCGCCTCCAAGTCCGCCAAGCCGGGCCAGGACTTCTTCCCGCTGACCGTCGACTACATCGAGAAGACCTACGCCGCCGGCAAGATCCCCGGCAGCTTCTTCAAGCGCGAAGCCAAGCCGAGCGAGCACGAGACGCTCACCTCGCGCCTGATCGACCGCCCGATCCGTCCGCTGTTCCCCGAGGGCTTCTTCAACGAAGTCCACGTGGTGATCCATACCGTGTCCCTGAACCCGGAAGTCGACGCCGACATCGCCGCCATGATCGGCACGTCCGCCGCGCTGGCCGTCTCGGGCATCCCCTTCGCCGGCCCCATCGGCGCCGCGCGCGTGGGCTACATCAACGGCGAGTACGTGCTCAACCCCGGCCAGACGCAGCGCAAGTCGTCGAGCCTCGACCTCGTGGTCGCCGGCACCGAAGCCGCCGTGCTGATGGTCGAGTCCGAGGCGTCGCAGCTGTCCGAAGAGGCGATGCTCGGCGCCGTGGTCTTCGGCCACGAGCAGGGCAACATCGCGATCAACGCCATCCACGAACTCGTGCGCGAAGCCGGCAAGCCGGTGTGGGACTGGCAGCCGCCCGCGAAGGACGAGGCGTTCATCGCCAAGGTCACGCAACTCGCCGAAGGCCCGATCCGCGCGGCCTACCAGATCCGCAGCAAGCAGGCCCGCACGCAAGCCCTTCGCGAAGCGACCGCCGGCGTGCTGTCCTCGCTGAAGGCCGAGGGCGGCGAATTCGACGCCGTCAAGGTCGAAGGCCTGCTGTTCGACGTCGAGGCGCGCATCGTGCGCAGCCAGATCCTCTCCGGCGAGCCCCGCATCGACGGCCGCGACACGCGCACCGTGCGCCCCATCGAGATCCGCACCGGCGTGCTGCCCCGCACCCACGGCTCGGCGCTCTTCACGCGCGGCGAGACGCAGGCGCTCGTGATCACCACCCTCGGCACCGAGCAGGACGCGCAGCGCATCGACGCGCTCGCCGGCGAGTTCCACGACCGCTTCCTGTTCCACTACAACATGCCTCCCTTCGCCACCGGCGAAGTCGGCCGCATGGGCTCCACCAAGCGCCGCGAAGTCGGCCACGGCCGGCTGGCCAAGCGCGCGCTCATCCCGTGCCTGCCGTCGAAGGAAGAGTTCCCGTACACGATGCGCGTGGTCTCCGAGATCACGGAGTCGAACGGCTCCTCGTCGATGGCCTCGGTCTGCGGCGGCTGCCTGTCGCTGATGGACGCGGGCGTGCCGATGAAGGCGCACGTCGCGGGCATCGCCATGGGCCTGATCAAGGACGGCAACCGCTTCGCCGTGCTGACCGACATCCTCGGCGACGAGGATCACCTGGGCGACATGGACTTCAAGGTGGCCGGCACCACGAACGGCATCACCGCGCTGCAGATGGACATCAAGATCCAGGGCATCACCAAGGAGATCATGCAGGTCGCGCTGGCGCAGGCCAAGGAAGCGCGCATGCACATCCTCGGCAAGATGCAGGAGGCGATGGGCGAGGCCAAGACCGAGGTCAGCAACTATGCGCCGCGCCTCTACACGATGAAGATCAACCCCGAGAAGATCCGCGACGTGATCGGCAAGGGCGGCGCGGTCATCCGCGCGCTGACCGAGGAGACCGGCACGCAGATCGACATCGGCGAGGACGGCACCATCACCATCGCCTCGACCGACGCCGACAAGGCCGCCGAGGCGAAGAAGCGCATCGAGCAGATCACGGCGGAAGTCGAGATCGGCAAGGTCTACGAGGGCCCGATCACCAAGATCCTCGACTTCGGCGCGCTCGTGAACCTGCTGCCCGGTAAGGACGGCCTGCTGCACATCAGCCAGATCGCGCACCAGCGCGTGGAGAAGGTGACCGACTTCCTGAGCGAAGGCCAGGTGGTCAAGGTCAAGGTGCTCGAGACCGACGACAAGGGCCGCGTGAAGCTGTCCATGAAGGCGCTGCTCGATCGTCCGGAAGGCATGCCCGAGGAAGCGCCGCGCGAGCGTCGCGAGCCGCGCGGCGAGTACCGGGGCGACCGCGAGCCGCGCGGCGAATACCGCGGCGGCGGCGACCGGGGCGACCGTCCCCCGCGCGGCGACCGTGAGCCTCGCGGCGACCGTGGCGAGCCGCGTGGCGACCGGGGCGAACCCCGTGGCGACCGCGAGCCGCGTGGCGATCGCGGCGAGTTCCGTGGCGAATCGCGTGGCGAAACGCGCGGCGAACGCCGCCCGCAGGACGGCGGCCAGCTGCCGCTGGTGCAGGACGGCGAACCGTCGCAGCAGCCGCCGCAGCAGCAGCCGCGCGACCCGTATCCGCCGCAGGGCGGCTCGGGCAGCAGCAACGCCTGAGCGCCATGAAAGCCGTCGAGATTGGCCAGTACGGCAAGCCCGAGGTCCTGCGCATCGGCGAGCGGCCCGATCCCGTCGCTTCGGCGGGTGAGGTGCTGATCCGCGTCGCAGCAAGCGGCGTGAACCGGCCCGACGTGCTGCAGCGCATGGGGCACTACCCCGTGCCGCCGGGCGCGTCGGACATCCCGGGCCTCGAAGTCGCCGGCGAGATCGTCGGCGGCGACGAGCAGGCGATGGCGGCCGCCGGCTTCAGCAAGGGCGACCGTGTCTGCGCGCTCGTCGCGGGCGGCGGTTATGCCGAGCTCTGCGTCGCGCCGGTGGGCCAGTGCCTGCCGGTGCCCGGCGGCCTGAGCGACATCGAGGCCGCGACGCTGCCCGAGACCTTCTTCACCGTCTGGAGCAACGTGTTCGACCGCGGCCGCCTCCAGGCCGGCGAGTGGTTCATGGTGCAGGGCGGCACGAGCGGCATCGGCGTCACCGCGATCCAGATGGCCAAGGCGCTCGGCGCGAAGGTCATCGCGACCGCGGGCAGCGACGAGAAATGCCAGGCGTGCCTGTCGCTGGGGGCAGACAAGGCGATCAACTACAAGACCCAGGACTTCGCGGCCGAGATCAAGACGATCACCGAAGGCAAGGGCGTCGACGTCATCCTCGACATGGTCGCGGGCGCGTACGTTGCCCGCGAAGTGGAGAGCCTGAGCGAAGACGGGCGGCTCGTGATCATCGCGATCCAGGGCGGCACGAAGAGCGAATTCAATGCCGGCCTCGTGCTGCGCAAGCGCCTGACCATCACGGGCTCGACGCTGCGTCCGCGCCCGGTCGCCTTCAAGACGGACATCGCCTCTTCGCTGAAGGCGAAGGTCTGGCCGCTGATCGAAGGCGGCCGGATCAAGCCGGTCATTCACAGCAAGTTCGCCGCGGCCGATGCGTCGCAGGCGCATGCGCTGATGGAAACCAACCAGCACATCGGCAAGATCGTGCTCACTTGGCAGTGAGGCAATGAGGCAATGAAGAAGAAACTCGTCGCCGGCAACTGGAAGATGAACGGCACGCTGGAGGCCAACGACGCGCTCGTGCGCGCCGTCGCGGCGGGCGTGAAGGATGCTTCCTGCCTCGTGGCCGTGTGCGTGCCCGCGCCGTATCTCGCGCAGGTGCAGATGCTCAAGGCGGGTACGCCCCTCGAGCTCGGCGCGCAGGACGTGTCGCCGCACGCCCAGGGGGCCTACACGGGCGAGGTGAGCGCGGCCATGCTGCGCGAGTTCGGCGTGCGTTACGCGATCGTCGGCCATTCCGAGCGCAGGCAATACCACGGCGAGAGCGACGCGCTCGTCGCCGAGAAGGCGAAGACGGCGCTCGCCAGCGGCATCACGCCCATCGTCTGCGTGGGCGAGACCCTCGCCGAGCGCGAAGCCGGGCGGACCGAGGACGTGGTCAAGCGCCAGATGGCCGCGGTGATCCACGTCAACGGCCACTGCATCAGCGAGATCGTCGTCGCCTACGAACCCGTCTGGGCCATCGGCACCGGCAAGACCGCGACGCCCGAGCAGGCGCAGCAGGTGCATGCGCTGCTGCGCAAGCAGCTCGCGGCCGCGACGGAACACGCCGAACGCGTCCACATTCTTTACGGCGGCAGCATGAACGCGGCGAATGCCGCCACGCTGCTCGCGCAGCCCGACATCGACGGCGGCCTCATCGGCGGCGCGTCGCTCAAGTCGGCGGACTTCCTTCAGATCGTGGCCGCGGCGAACGCGGCGTCACGCTGAGCACACACACCCTCGGAGCTACGAACCCCATGAATGCAATCCTGACCATCGTGCTCGCCGTGCAGATGCTCACGGCCCTCGGCATGATCGGCCTCATCCTCATCCAGCACGGCAAGGGCGCCGACATGGGCGCGGCCTTCGGCAGCGGCTCCTCGGGCAGCCTGTTCGGCGCGACGGGCAGCGCGAACTTTCTCTCCCGCACGACCGCCGTGCTGGCGGCCGTGTTCTTCGCCTGCACGCTCGCGCTCGCCTACTTCGGCAACCTGCGTCCGGTCGACGGCGGCAGCGTGCTCGATCGCGCGGGCGCGCCGGCGTCGGCCGTGCCGCCCGTTCCCGCCGCCCCGGCGTCGGGCGCCGCGCTGATCCCCGCGCCGCAGTCCGCCGCGACGGCCGCGATTCCGACCGCGCCCGCCGTGCCCGCCAGCGCCGCCTCGGGCGCCGCGCAAATCCCTGCGCGGTAGTGCGACACGGGACGCGACCGCGAAGGAAGCGGTCGCGAATCGGAGTACACTCCATGGTTGTCCGGAACGCAGTCCTCACGCCTGTCCGGGCAAGGTAAAAATAGCCGTCGTGGTGAAATTGGTAGACACGCTATCTTGAGGGGGTAGTGGCGAAAGCTGTGCGAGTTCGAGTCTCGCCGACGGCACCAACACAACAGGCTCGCGGGCAACGCACCCGCGAGCGTCCAGCGCGGACCGGACCCTGCCTCCAACGATGAACCTCGACCAGTACCTCCCTGTCCTCCTGTTCATCCTTGTCGGCATCGGCGTCGGTGTCGCCCCGCAGGTGATCGGCTGGGGCGCCTCCAAATTCCTGGGCTTCCACAAGCCCGACGCGGCGAAGAACTCGCCGTACGAATGCGGCTTCGAGGCCTTCGAAGACGCGCGCATGAAGTTCGACGTGCGCTACTACCTCGTCGCCATCCTCTTCATCCTGTTCGACCTCGAGATCGCCTTCCTCT